>NC_020830.1:0-1307500 GCF_000152945.2 Polaribacter sp. MED152
CAGGAGGTAATGGTGTTTATCAATTTTTAAATTTATCATCTTCGGCCAGACAAATTGCTTTAGGAGGTGAAGTTTTAAATTTATATAATGATGTAAATCAGGCTTCTTGGAACCCTGCAGTTATTAATGATGAAATGGATGGCAAATTAGCCCTAAATTATTCAAGTTATTTATCTGATATTAATATAGGATCAATCTCTTATGCAAGATTAATTTCGAGACGATTTGGTACTATTCATGGTAGCATTAATTATTTAGATTATGGTTCATTTATTGGGGCTGATGAGGAAGGGAATGAGACAGGGGAGTTTGGTGCTAATGATATTTCTGTATCCTTAGGATACGCTCTCAATTTGCCTTGGACAAATTTATTTTTTGGAGCTAATCTTAAATTTATAAATTCAAATATTGATAGTTTTAGTTCTGTTGGTATAGCAGGTGATGTTGGTGTATTCTATTATAGTCCATATAAGAATTACACATTTACACTCGTTGCTCGAAATTTTGGAACACAAATCAAAACATTTAACGGAACTAGAGAAAAACTACCTTTTAAGGTGGCTTTAGGAGCATCTTATAAGTTAAATTATGTTCCTTTAAAATGGTATTTAGCCATTGATAATTTACAAAAGTGGGACATTTCTGTTCCTAATCCTTCTGAGCAAAGTACAGACCTTGAAGGTAACACAACTAATGAAGAAATTAGTTTTTTAAATAATGCATTAAGGCATTTTGTTATTGGTGCGGAGCTTTTTCCTGAAAGTGCCATAAATATACGAGCTGGTTATAATTTTAGAAGAGCAGCAGAATTAAAATTACAAGAAGTAAGAACATTTGGTGGAGTATCATTTGGATTTGGAATAAAAATGAATAAATTTAAATTTAATTATGCGTATTCTAAATACCACTCAGCTTCAAATTCGAGTACCTTTAGTTTACAAATTGATTTAGATCAAAGATAGATGACAAAAAAAATTACAATTGCTATAGATGGCTTTTCATCTACAGGTAAAAGTACCATTGCTAAATTAATAGCAAAAAAATATAATTATGTTTATGTAGATACTGGAGCTATGTATAGAGCTGTTAGTTTGTACGCTAAAAATAATGATTTTGTTAATCAAAATTCTATTGATAAAGAAGGTTTAATAGCTAGCTTAGAAAATATAACAATTACTTTTAAGTTCAATGAAGCTTTAGGTTTTGCTGAAGTATTTTTGAATGATAAAAATGTTGAAAAAGAAATCAGAACTCTTGAAGTTTCTCAATTAGTAAGTAAGGTGGCTGCCATTTCTGAAGTAAGAAAAAAATTGGTAGCTGAGCAGCAAGAAATGGGTAAAAATGGTGGAGTAGTTATGGATGGTAGAGATATAGGCACAGTTGTTTTTCCTGATGCCGATCTTAAATTATTTATGACAGCTTCTGCAGATAAAAGAGCAACAAGGCGTTATAAAGAATTGATTGATAGAGGAGATAAAGTTTTATATGAAGATATACTTTTTAATGTTCAAGAACGAGATAGAATTGATTCTACAAGAGAAGATTCACCATTAATGAAGGCAGATGATGCCATTGAATTTGATAATTCAGATATGGGAATTACTGAACAATTTGAAAGAATTTGTACTTTAATAGACAATAAACTAGCTTAACACTAAGAGTAAATAAGTTTGTTTAGCCCTGATTGAAACGATATCCTTTTTTGTTTTTACAAAAAAGATTAAGTGTAAAGCAGGAAATTGCTACGGATAAAATTAAGGAATATTTAAGTATTTATGCGTTTGTAAAGAAACTTTCCATTTTGGATTTTTCATTACATAATCTACAATTAGTTCTGTCATTTTCTCTTTTTTGCTCCATTCAGGTTGTAAAAATAATTGACATTTTTTACCAACTTTAGTTGCTTGTTCTTCTGCAAAATCAAAATCTGACTTATTATGAATTATCATTTTTAACTCATCTGCTTCTCTGTAATTTTCGGTTAAAGGTAATTTTGTTTTTTTGGGAGAAAGACAAAACCAATCCCATTTTCCAGAGAAAGAATACGCTCCTGAAGTTTCAATATGAGTTTTAATATTATTTTTTTGTAGCAATTCAGTAATATAATCCATAGACCACATTAAAGGCTCACCACCAGTAATAACAACAGTATCTGTGTATTTTTTTACATTTTCTATTATTGAATCAGCCATGGTTGGTGGGTGTAAATCTGCATTCCAACTTTCTTTCACATCACACCAATGGCACCCAACATCACAACCACCAACTCGTATAAAGTACGCAGCAGTTCCTGTATGAGAACCTTCTCCTTGAATGGTATAAAATTCTTCCATTAAAGGAAGCATTATGCCTTTATCTACTAAATCTTTTGTCTTTTTATCCATCATCTACTTTCTTGCAGCAACCACTTCAATTTCAATTTTTGCACCTGCAACTAAATTGGCTGCAAATGTAGTTCTTGCAGGTAGATTTTCCTTGAAAAAAGAACGATAAATTACATTCATTTTAGAAAAATCATTGATATCAGCCAGAATAACAGTGCACTTTACCACATCTTCCATTTCCAAATTATGATGATTTAAAACTGCTTTAATATTTTCTAGGGCTTGTTTGGTTTCAACTTCTATACCACCTTCTACAATTTTACCATTTTTATGATCCTTACCAATTTGCCCTGTTAAAAAGTACAAATTGTTAACTTGTACAACATCAGAAAATGGAACATTTTTTCTGCTTTCTTCATGAGATTTATGATGCTTAACAATGTTAGTATTGCTATTTTTACAAGATAAAATAGATGTTAAACAGCATAAAACTAGAAATGTTGATTTTATGTTCATAAGGATTTGATTTTCAGTACAAATATAATCACATTTTGTGTTATTTTTTTTATTCAGAAATAGTTAATTATCAATCTAATTTTGTAAATTTGCACTCCTTTTTACGAGAACAGATTTAGAAAAGGAACTAGTTAAAACAATTTATATAAATAGCTCTTGCTGTTTTTATCGTTAAAAATCTGAAAAACAATAAGATACAAATTATTTTAGACACATGTCTGAAGAAACAAAAAATACTGAAGAGCAAGTAGCTTCTGATGTACAAAACGCAGCAACTCCTGCTGTAGAGGAAAAACAAGATCCAAAACAATTTTTAGCTGACTTTAACTGGCACAAATACGAACAAGGTATTGAAGCTGTTGATGAAGAAAAATTAAAAGAATTCGAAGAGGCTTTAAAAGGTACTATTGGTTTTGTTAATGAAAGTGATGTAATTGAAGGAACTGTAGTAAGAATTACAGATAGAGACGCAATTATAGACATTAACTCTAAATCTGAAGGTGTAATTTCGTTAAACGAATTTCGTTACAACCAAAATTTAGCAGAAGGAGATACAGTAGAAGTATTAGTTGATAAGAGAGAAGATTCTTCTGGTCAGTTAGTATTATCTCACAAAAAAGCGAGAGTAATTAAAGCTTGGGAAAGAGTAAACAATGCTCATGAAACAGGTGAAGTAGTTAACGGTTTTGTTAAGTGTAGAACTAGAGGTGGTATGATTGTAGATGTTTTCGGAATCGAAGCATTCTTACCTGGATCTCAAATTGATGTTAAACCAATTAGAGATTACGATCAGTATGTAGAGAAAACAATGGAATTCAAAGTTGTAAAAATCAACCACGAATTTAAAAACGTTGTTGTATCTCATAAAGCACTTATTGAAGCTGATATTGAATTACAGAAAAAAGAAATCATTGGTCAGTTAGAGAAAGGACAAGTATTAGAAGGTGTTGTTAAAAACATTACTTCTTATGGTGTGTTCGTAGATTTAGGTGGTGTAGATGGTTTAGTACATATTACAGATTTATCTTGGTCTAGAATCAATCATCCAAATGAGGTTGTTGAGTTAGATCAAAAATTAAACGTTGTAATTTTAGACTTTGATGATAACAAATCTAGAATTCAATTAGGTTTAAAACAATTAACTGCACATCCTTGGGAGGCTTTAGATGATTCTTTAAAAGTAGGTGATAAAGTTACTGGAGAAGTTGTTGTTTTAGCTGATTATGGAGCATTCGTAGAAGTAGAGCAAGGAGTAGAAGGGTTAATTCACGTTTCTGAAATGTCTTGGTCAACTCACTTACGTTCTGCACAAGATTTCGTAAAAGTTGGTGATAAAGTAGAAGCGCAAGTTTTAACTTTAGATAGAGAAGACCGTAAAATGTCTTTAGGTATTAAACAATTACATCCAGATCCTTGGACAGACATTACCACTAAATATCCTGTTGGATCAACACATACAGGGACTGTAAGAAATTACACAAACTTTGGTGTTTTTGTTGAGTTAGAAGAAGGTATTGATGGTTTAGTATATATTTCTGATTTATCTTGGACTAAGAAAATTAAGCACCCATCAGACTTTGTAACTGTAGGTCAAAAATTAGATGTTCAAGTATTAGAATTAGATGTTGAGAACAGAAAATTAAACTTAGGTCATAAGCAAACTCAAGATAATCCTTGGGATGCTCATGAAGCTACATACGCAATCGGTTCTACTCACGAAGGAACTATTAAAGAGAAAAACGATAAAGGTGCTACAGTAAGTTTTGCTGATGGTGTTGAAGGTTTTGCTCCTACTAGATTCTTAGAGAAAGAGGATGGTTCTAAATTAGAAAAAGGAGATACTGTACAATTTATTGTTATGGAATTCTCTAAAGAATACAGAAGAGTAGTTGTATCTCATACTTCTTTATTCAAAGAACAAGAGCGTAAGAATATTAAAGCTGCTGCTAAGAAATCTGCAGATGCAGAAAAGACTACTTTAGGTGATATTGGAGGTCTTGCAGACTTAAAAGCACAAATGGAAGCTAAGGCTAAAAAGAAATGATTTTTAGTTAGCTAATATTTATAAGTATTAAAAACCGTAGCAATTTTGCTACGGTTTTTTTTATTTCTCTAAATTTATTTACAGAACATAGTATTTATTATATTTGAATATATACTTAGATGTTATGAAAATTAAACTGATACTTTTAGGAGCGCTTTCAATGATGTTGCTTCAATGTTCACCAAAAGAGAAAATTGAGCAAAAGATAGATCCTCTTACTTATTGGGGAAAGAATCCTTGGCCAGAAATTCGTAAAAAACGAATTGCAGAATTACTGCCAAGTGCATTAAAGCAGGCAAATGTAAATGCATGGTTGGTAATATGCAGAGAAAATAATAATGATCCTTTAGCAGATCATGTTGGAGGTGAAAACGCAGGAGGAACTGCAGTGTTTTTGTTTTATAATGATGATAAAGGTTTTCATTCCATAGTATTTTCTCCTTCAGGAGAGGCTACAGCTTTAAATGATTTAAATATTCATGATAAAGTAATACCAGTAGAAAGAGGTAAATCTGCTATAGAACAAGCCTCAAATTTTATCAAGAAACAAAATTTTTCTAAAATAGCAATTAACTCGTCTACTACTAATTCTACAGCAGATGGTTTAACTTATACTCAAAGATTGGCTTTAGAAAATCACTTGGGTGAAGAATCTAACAAATTAGTTTCTTCTACTGATGTAGTCTATAATTGGCTTTCTATAAAACTACCTGAAGAAGTAGAAATTTTAACTAGAGCTGCAGAACTTACAGCTCAATTTCAAATAGAAGCTTACAAACAAGTTGTTCCAGGTAAATCTACAGATGCCGATATTGCAGCTTTTTTAAAACAAAAAATGGCAGAATATGGTGTTAAAGATGGTTGGGCACCAGCACAAAATCCGAATGTAAATTCGGGTGCAGACAGAGGTCATTCTCATGCCACAGATAAAGTAATAATGCCTGGAGATGTAATTCAAATTGATTTCGGAATTAAATTATATGATAGATGGGTTTCAGATATTCAACGATTTGCTTATGTACTTAAAGAAGGGGAAACTAAAGCTCCAAAAGATATTCAGTATTATTGGGAAAGTGGAAAGGCAGGTAGCAGAGCAGCTTTAGCGGCTATGAAACCAGGTGTAAAAGGTATAGATGTAGATAGAGCTCAAAGAGTTTTAATGGAAAAAGCTAAAAGTGAATATGTAATGTGGTCTACAGGTCATCCTGTAGGATATGTGGCTCATGATGTAGGACCTAATTTAGGAGGTTCACAAGCATCCCATGTAAGACCAGCAGCACAAAAAGAATTAAAAGAAGGAATGACCTTTGCCTTTGATGGGTTTCATGCTTGGAAACTTGCAGATGGAAAAGAGAAAACTATTTCTGTAGAAGAAATGGCAGTTGTTACCAAAAATGGTGCTAGGTATTTAACCAAACCTCAAGAAGAATTAATCTTAATATCAAATAAATAAATTAAGTTCAATTTTGTTTAAAAACTAACTATCACAAACTGTTTTATTCTTTCAGAAGTTCTATTTCATCATCAATCTCATTAATCATCTTGTCTACTAGATTAAGAGATTCGTTTACATTTAAAAGGTAATCAGAGATAACAAGAATCTTGGTTTTTATTGCATTTGTTAGTGCTAGTCTGTTGTTTGGTTTTTCCAATTCGGATAGAATATATTTTTGTGCTTCCTTATCTTCGAAAAGTAGATTCTCTTCCTCCACGAAATGGGATATATCTACTTCAGAATATTTGTTTAAAGTACTGTATACTTCGCCATAAAATACTTGACTTTGATTGACTTTATAAATGTTTTCAAGTTCATCTGTAAACAAATAAAAATCGATAATATTTAGAACCAAACTATCATTTTCTATTAAAGAAACCTGACCTGAAGAAAGTAATTCTCTATACGTATTATCAATATTTGGGTAAGTATCAGAACCCATTAATTGGTTGAGTTTAAAAGATAAACTATCTATTTTTGAATAGCTCATGTTTTTTTTAAAGTCTAGTAAAAGATCTTTTGCAATTCCTAAAGTTTCAGTATAATAGTCTTTCAAATTTAGAAGCCCATCTTTCTGGTTAAACATATCATTAGCAATATTATCTAGATACCAGATTTCTTTTTCTATTTCAGCTTTTTTTAGGTTTAAATTACTAAACTGTATGGCTAATAAAATACCAATAACAACCAATAGCACTTCACCTATTGCATAAAAAATATAATTGCTTAGCCTTTTTTCTACGAGTAGTTTACGACGAATTCGTTTAAATAAATGTAGCATTAATTTAGGTTGATTTATTAAATATAGTAAATGTAATTAATTGTTAGCTAATTTGTTAAATGGTTTTTACATAAAACGTTATTCAGTAGTTAAAATCAAAGAAAAATCACCTTAAATAATTTATATTTGTGTCACTAAAAAAAGAGAATGACACTTATAAAATCAATATCAGGAATTAGAGGTACAATTGGGGGTAAAACAGCAGATAATTTAACCCCTATAGATGCAGTAAAATTTGCTTCAGCTTATGGAGCTTTTATCAAAAAAAGAAATCCAAGTAAAGAAAAATTAACGATTGTTGTTGGTAGAGATGCTCGTATTTCTGGGAAAATGATTTCTAGTTTAGTGGCAAATACGCTAGTAGGTTTAGGTATAGATGTTATAGATTTAGGTTTATCTACTACACCTACAGTAGAAGTGGCTGTTCCTTTAGAAAAAGCTGATGGAGGTATAATTTTAACGGCTTCTCACAATCCCAAACAATGGAATGCGCTTAAGTTATTGAACGAAAAAGGTGAATTCTTAAATGGTGAAGATGGAGAACAAATTTTGGCTTTAGCAGAAAGTGAAGATTTTGAATTTGCAGAAGTTGATGATTTAGGATCGTACACTAAAAACAATACATACTTACAAAAACATATTCAAGAAGTTTTAAACTTAGAATTAGTAGATGTTGACGCAATAAAAAAGGCTAACTTTAAAGTAGTTGTTGATGGTGTAAATTCTACAGGAGGTTTATTTATACCTGCATTATTAAAAGAATTAAATGTAGAGTGTGTAGAATTATATTGTATACCAAATGGTCAATTTCCTCACAATCCAGAACCTTTAAAAGAACACTTAACAGATATTTCTGAGTTGGTAGTTAAAGAAAATGCCGACTTTGGTATAGTTGTAGATCCTGATGTAGATAGATTGGCAATTGTTTCTGAAGACGGTTCTATGTTTGGTGAAGAATATACTTTAGTGGCATGTGCAGATTACGTTTTAGGCAGATTAAATGGTGGTAATACTGTATCGAACTTGTCATCTTCTAGAGCGTTAAGAGATGTTACTGAGAAACATGGAGGTACTTACACAGCTTCAGCAGTTGGAGAAGTAAATGTTGTAATTAAAATGAAAGAAACCAATACAGTAATTGGAGGAGAAGGAAATGGAGGAATTATTTATCCAGACTCTCATTATGGACGAGATTCTCTAGTTGGTGTCGCTTTATTTTTGTCTCATTTGGCACATCAAAAAGTATCTTGTAAAACCTTAAGAGATTCATATCCAAGTTATTTTATGAGTAAAAATAAAATACAATTAACACCTTCAATAGATGTTGATGCTATTTTAGAAACCATGGCTACAAAATATGCAAAAGAAGATGTAAACACAATAGATGGTGTTAAAATCGATTTTGCTGAAGAATGGATTCACTTAAGAAAATCGAATACTGAGCCAATTATTAGAATTTATACAGAAGCAAAGTCACAAGAAGCTGCAGATGCTTTAGCACAAAGATTTATAGCAGAAATTAAAGAAATAATTGCCTAATATTTTGAAAACAAAAACGCTTTTATTGTTGGTTTTTTTAATGTCGATTTCAATTTCGGCTCAAAAAAAGAAGAAAACAAAAGTATCAAACAAGGGTAAAATATTCTTGTATTGGGGTTGGAATAGGGCTACTTATTCTAATTCTGATATTTCTTTTAAAGGAAACAATTACGATTTTACTTTGCAAGATGTTGTAGCAAAAGATAGGCCTACAGACTTTTCTTTTAAGGATTATTTTAAATTGGATAATATTACAATTCCGCAAACTAATTTTAGAATTGGATATTTTTTAAATGACCATTATACAGTTTCAGTTGGTGTAGATCATATGAAATATGTTGTGCAAAGCTATCAAACTGTAAAGATAAATGGAGAGATAAATGCAGGTACACCTTTTGATGGAGTTTATAGTAATGACGATATAGATTTGATTAATGAGTTCTTGCTAATGGAGCACACAGATGGTTTGAACTATGTAAATCTAGAAGTAAAAAGGTTTGATGAAATTGGCCATTTAATTGGTTTAAATGATGAAAACTTACAGTTAAATATTACAGAAGGTATAGGTGCTGGTTTTTTGTATCCAAGAACAGATGTTACCTTATTTAATCAAACAGCAAATGATGAGTTTAATGTTTCAGGATGGGGAGTTTCTGTTGGAGCTGGTTTAAATTTAACATTCTTAAAACATTTCTTTGTTCAGACAGATTTAAAATTTGGTTACATAGATATGTCTAATATTAGAACCACTCAAGATCCTTCTGATACAGCATCTCAAAACTTTACTTTTTTTGAAAAAACTTTGGTATTTGGAGCTAGATTTAGTCTCTTTTAAATAAATATTATTATGAGTTTAGAGCAGTATTTTTCGCAATTTAGAAAACATATAGTTGGTATAGATCAAACATTTACATCTCCTTATGGTAAACAAAATTTGGTGTATTGTGATTGGACTGCAAGTGGCAGATTGTATAGGCCTATAGAAAATAAACTAACTAATGATTTTGGTCCTTTTGTGGCAAATACGCATACAGAAACTTCTACTTCAGGAGCAGCTATGACCTTGGCCTACCATGAAGCAAGAAAAATTATCAAAAGGCATGTAAATGCAAATGATGATGATGTTTTAATTACAACAGGTTCAGGAATGACAGGCGTTGTAAATAAATTTCAAAGAATTTTAGGCTTAAAAGTAGCAGAACATTTAAAAGACCATACCACAGTTCCTGAAGACATAAGGCCAGTAGTATTTGTATCTCATATGGAGCATCATTCTAACCAAACATCTTGGTTAGAAACCATAGCAGATGTAGAAGTTGTGCCTTGTGATGAACATGGTTTACTGTGCTTAAAAGAGTTTGAGAAAAGTATTAAAAAGTACGAGCATAAAGCCATTAAAATAGCCTCAATAACTTCATGTTCTAATGTTACAGGTATTAAAACAAACTACCATAAAGTAGCGAAGCTAATTCATAGTTACAATGGTTTATGTTTTGTAGATTTTGCTTGTTGTGCACCTTATGTGGCTATTGACATGCACCCTGAAAATGAAGATGAATATTTAGATGCAATCTTCTTTTCTCCTCATAAATTTTTAGGAGGTCCAGGAAGTGCAGGAGTTTTAATTTTCAACAAGAAATTATACAAAAATACGGTTCCTGATAATCCAGGAGGTGGTACTGTAAGTTATACAAACCCTTGGGGTCAGCATGATTATTTTGATGATGTTGAAACCAGAGAAGATGGTGGAACCCCAGGTTTTCTTCAAACTATTAGAATTGCACTTTCTATTCAGTTGAAAGAAAAAATGGGTACAGATAAAATAAAAGAAAGAGAAGATGAAATTAATGCCATTATTTTTGACACTCTAGAACAACTAGAAGGTGTTAAAATATTAGCTCCTGAGCATAAAAAAAGACTTAGTATTTTTTCTTTTTACTTTGAAAAATATCATTTTAACTTAGTTGTAAAGTTATTGAATGATAGGTTTGGTATACAAACCAGAGGTGGATGCTCTTGTGCAGGAACTTATGGGCATTTTTTATTGAATGTAAACCAAGAAACTTCTAACAAAATTAAGAGTCAAATCTTAGAAGGTTGTAGTACAGAAAAACCGGGTTGGGTCCGTTTGTCTTTACATCCAACTATTACAAATAAAGAGTTAGATTTTGTTTGTCAATCCCTTAAAGAATTGTCTATAAATATAGAAGATTGGGCAAAGGATTACAAATATGATGCAATTAAAAATGATTACGTTCATAAAACAATTGCACCTATAGAAAAAGAGTTAGTTAGCTCTTGGTTTTCTGTTTAGATTCTTGCATTTCTTGCCATTCATTAAACCTGTCTTTATGTTTAAACCTTTTGTGAGACCATAAGTAATTTTCTGGCTGTTCTTTAACGTTTTTCTCAGTAATAGCTAAAAATTTTTCTGTAATCTTATAATTTTCAAATTCAGTAGGATGTTCTGCAATTAACTCAAATTCAGTTTCATAATAACCTCTTTTAATCTTTTTAGCTTTATAATTTATTACGGCTAAATTGTACTTTTTGGCAAGCATTTCTGCACCTGTGTGTACAGGTACTTTTACACCAAAAAACTCAAACCAATAAAAGGTTTTTACTACATGAGGACTTTGATCACTTAATAAAATATATGCACCTTGAACCTTATTTTCAAAGTTAGATTTCATCAGTTTCATAAAATTCGCGGTTGTTTCACCTTTTACCCCAAATTTCTCTCTATTTTCCTTTAATGTAGTTTCAAATGTTTCATTTCTAAGCTTGTTATAAGCTCCAAAAATTTTAGTATCTATAACCAGAGGTAAACTTATAGACCATTCCCAATTTGCTAAATGAGCACCTACTAAAGCAATGCTTCTACCTTCTTTAATGTACTTGTTTACTAACTCTGGGTTTTTGTAGGTGTATCGTTTTAAAATCTCTTTTTCAGAGATGGAAAAACCTTTGATACTCTCAACAATAATGTCTGTAAAATGTCTGTAAAAATTCTTAGCGATCTTAGCTTTTTCTTCATCTGTTTTATCAGGAAAAGCGTAAGATAAATTTTGTAAGATTACCTGTTTTCTATAGCCAATTAAATAGTATAATATTGCATAAAAAAAGTCTGATATTACATATAAAATTGCCATTGGCAATCTTGAAAATAACCAAAGCAAGGGATAGGTTAAATAGAATATTATAACATTCATAAGTTGTATAATTTAGCGCAAATATCGTGTTTATTTTACAACTTATTTTTCAGTTTTGCTTTTTTGTTTTTCTCCCACAATTTATACTTGTTTCTGTGCTTAAAGCGTTTGTGAGACCACAAGTAAAATTCAGGCTGTTCTCTTACTAATTTTTCTGTGAGAGCTATGTATTTATCTGTTATTTGGTAGTTTTCAAACTCTTTTGGATGTTCAGCAATTAATTCAAAAGTCGTTTCATAAAATCCTCTTTTTACCCTTTTTGTAGCACAATTAATTACCACTAAATCAAACTTTTTTGATAGCGTTTCTGCACCAACATGAAAGGGTACTTTTACACCAAAAAAATCTTTCCAATAAAGGGCGTGTTCTACTTGAGGAGATTGATCGCTAATTAGTAAATACGCACCTTGAATTTTATTTTTAAAATCGCTGTAAATAGCTTGTACAGTTTTAGAAGATTCATAACAAATAAAGCCAAAACGTTCTCTAGAACCTTTTACAGTTTTGTCAAAAAATCGATTTCCAATTCTTGTATAAGCCCCTTTAACATTGGTATTTAAAACTAAAGGTGAATTTACAGACCATTCCCAATTGGCTTGATGAGCACTAACTAAAGCAATGCTTCTATTTTGACTTAAGTATTTGTTTACGAGTTCTGGATTCGTATATTTATAACGTTTTAAAATCTCTTTTTCTGATATTGAAATGGCCTTAATCGTTTCTACAAATAGGTCTGAAAAATGTTTAAAAAAAGCCTTTCTAATTCGTAGTATTTCATCCGTGTTTTTATCTGGAAAAGCCAGTTTTAAATTCGTTAAAACCACTTTTTTTCTGTAACCAAAAATGTGAAAAGTAAATACATAAATTACAGTAGAAATTCCATGTAAAATTTGCATTGGTAGTTTGGAGATTATCCAAATTATCGGATAAATTATCAGAAAAAATAAATATTGCATATTCTTAATTTCATCTACAAATATGATAAATATTAATTAAAAACTTACCGTTTTTTACAATAGGATTTTTGCTATTTTTACAACATGTTAGAAGGTATAAATACAGTAGTCTTAATTGTTATAATTGTTAACGTTTTATTTTCAATTAAAGGTTTTGAAGATTACGCTTTTTTAGACAAATATAAATTTCAGGTAAGTAGGGTAAAAGGCGATGAAAAAATAAGAATGCTTACTTCAGGATTTCTTCATGTAGATTGGATGCATCTTATTCTTAATATGTATGTCTTGTACGCATTTGGTAACATCGTTATAAATTTTTTAGGCACATTACCTTTTTTAATTATTTATTTTGGAAGTTTGATTGCAGGGAGTTTATACACCTTACAATATCATAAAAACGAACCTTATTATAGTGCAGTAGGTGCTTCTGGAGCTGTGTCAGGTATTGTATACGCTTCAATATTACTTTATCCAGGTATGAGTCTGTATTTATTTTTTATTCCAGTGCCAATTCCTGGTTATATTTTTGGAGTAGGGTATTTGCTGTATTCAATTTATGGTATGAAAAAACAAGTTGGTAATGTTGGTCATGCTGCACATTTAGGAGGTGCAATTGGCGGATTTGCGTTGACCTTACTTTTAAATCCAGTCTTATTTAATACCAATAGAATGTTTGTTATTCTATTAGCAATACCAATTATTTTGTTATTGGTTTTTAGTGATAAGTTAAAAAGGCTGTAAATAAAAAAAGACTTTATTATTTCTAATAAAGTCTTTTAGAGCGAAAGACCAGGTTCGAACTGGCGACATTCAGCTTGGAAGGCTGACGCTCTACCAACTGAGCTACTTTCGCGTGGTAAAGAGCTGCAAATATAGTATCATTTTTTACTTTTCCAATAATTATGTGCGAAATAATTTATTGATTTTGCTATCTATTTTTATATCAAACAAATACATGAATTAATATTGAATTGATCGCATTTGTAAATTGGCTTGACAAATCTAAAATGGCAAGATTAAAAACTATTATTAATAAGATAGTTACTTTAATTTCAATTTATTATTTTGCAAACTCAAAATTGCTTGCGACCAAACATCTCTAATTAATTGATTATGAAAAAAAAGATCTTACTACTATTTATCTTAAGTTTTTCAATTTCTACTTTTTCTCAAACAACCAATTCATCATCAGGAGGTACTGCCACAGGTAATGGTTCTGCAACCTATACAGTGGGTCAAACTATTTATACGACGAATATTGGAAATAATGGTTCTGTGTCTCAAGGCATTCAGCAAAGTTTAGAAATATTTGTTTTAAGCAATAAAGATTTTAAAGAATTAAATCTAAATGCATTTACATATCCAAATCCTACAAAAGATAAAATTACCTTAGAAATATCAAACGTTGATTTACAAAACCTTAGTTATGTTATGTATGATATAAAAGGTAGAACTTTACTTAAAGGAGTAATTAAGGGTAAAAGTACCAACATTATGATGAAAGATTATGCTGCTGGAGTTTATCTATTAAAAGTAAATCAACAAAATAAAGAATTAAAAACATTTAAAGTTATAAAAAAGTAATATGAAAAGAATTTTAATCTTCGTAATCTTATTATGTATTAGTTTTTCTGTTTTTGGGCAATCTCCAGAAAAAATGAGTTATCAAGCAGTTGTAAGAAATGCAGATGGAAGCTTGGTAAGTGAACAAACTGTTGGAATGAAAATTAGCATTATAAAAACATCTACAACAGGTACTATTGTTTATTCAGAAACGCACACTCCAACAACCAATACAAACGGATTAGTTACTTTCGAAATAGGTACAGGATCTGTTGTTAACGGATCTTTTGCTGCTATAGATTGGGGTTCAGATTCATATTTCATTAAAACTGAAACAGATATTGATGGTGGAACAAATTATACCATTTCTGGAACAAGTCAATTTTTAAGTGTGCCTTACGCACTTTATGCTAAAAATGTTTTTAGTGGAGATTATGATGATTTAACGAACAAGCCAAAGGTTACAGAAATTAAAACCTACAAAATTGGTGACTTTGTTCAAGGAGGAATTGTTTTTTGGGTTGATGATACTGAGCAACATGGTTTGGTATTGGCTAATGTAAATCAAAGTGCGGCTATGAGATGGCATGCAGGAACTTTTGGTAATACTCATGCAAAAGGAAATGGTTTGTATGCAGGTAAATTAAATACGGCAATAATAATTCCTTCGCTTATTGCAATTGGTGATGATGGAGATAATTTTGCAGCAAGACTATGTAATGATTTACAAGTTATTCAAGATGGTGTTACTTATGGAGATTGGTATTTGCCAAGCAGATTAGAAATGAATTTAATTTACCAAAGTAGATCTACTATAAATACAACTGCAGCTGCTAATAGTGGAGATGCCTTAATAAATGATGTGTATTGGACATCTACAGAAAATTCAGATAACAGTGCTTATGGTTTAGATTTTGCTAACGGACAAGAGTCTACAATTTTTAAAACTTTCCCAAATGCAGTTAGAGCCATAAGGTCATTTTAAATTTGTATCTGATTAAAGGTAAAGACTATTTTCTTCGGATTTTTGCTATCTTATTATATTTTAGGTGATTAATCCCTAATTATATGTGTCTATTTTTTAGGTTTAATTCTTTTTTGTTATTTTCGTATGCATAATTGCTAGCCAAAACAATGAAAAAAATTAAAATAGTCTTAATAGACCATGTTAATTCCTCCCTAATTAGAACAACAGACTTATTAAAAAAATCAAGCAAAGTAGAAATAACGGGTATTTTTAATGATGCTGAGTTGGCTCTAGAATTTATTAAAGAAACACAACCAGATTTGGTGATTTCAGAAATTGAAATGACAGGTGTGTCAGGTATTGCCATTGCTAAAGAAATTAAAAAGCAATTTTTAGATACAAAAGTTGTGTTTTATTCAGAGCAAGCACATTATGCAATTAGTGCTATAAAAGTTGCTGCTTTCGATTATTTATTGAAACCCATTTCAATAGAAGAGTTGCAAGAATGTATTCATCGTTTTCAAATTAGCCATCAAATAGATTTAAATAAAAGAGAACTACAGATTATTAAAAAATTGTCTGAAGGTTTAAATAGTAAATTAATTGGCGAAACTTTATTTATTAGTAAACACACAGTAGATAAATATCGAAGAAATATCCTTGAAAAAACCAACTGCAATAACACTGCAGAATTGGTGAAATTTGTGTCTCAAGTTGGTATAATTTGAGTTATTAAAATGTTAAGAATTAGAGTATTACGCAAAAGTATCATTTATAGTACTTTTAATACCTCTATTAATGTATATATTTGTTATTCGTAAAAGACACCCTACTACGTCTTTTTCAGTGAAGGCTCCCTAATCTTCCTATTGCATTGTGAAATGCTACATTTTTTATAGAATTTATTATTCGTAAAAGTAATCCCACCACACTTTTATGTTAGAAGGCTCCCTAATCTTCAAAGTTGTAAAATCAACAAATTATTGATTTTTAATATTGAGTAACCCTAACTGTATAAATTACACACTATGATTAAAAAAACTACTTTACTAGCCCTAATTAGCTTTCTAGCTGTCTTTTCAGCTTTTAGCAGCGAAACAAGTACTTTGCTTAATAGCAAAGAATATGTTTCAGTAAATGAAAAAACAAACGCTCCAACTATAACCTTATTAGGAGCAACACCACAAATTATTCAAGTTGGAAGTAATTACGTTGAATTAAATGCACAGGCTAATGATACTGAAGATGGAGATATTTCAGCAGACATTGTTATTGATGCTTCATCAGTAAATACGACTTTAGTTGGAAGTTATACTGTAACTTATAATGTAACAGATTCAAATTCTAACGCAGCAACCGAAGTTACAAGAACTGTAAATGTTGTAGATACAACAAAACCAGTAATTACTTTAACAGGAGCAAATCCACAGATTTTAGAAGTTGAAGACGCTTATACAGAATTAAATGCAACAGCATCAGATAATTATGATGGTAACATTACAGCAGATATTGTTATTGATGCAAGCAACGTAGTTGCAGGAACAGTTGGTAGCTATACAGTTACTTATAATGTAACAGATGCCAACTCAAATACAGCAACCGAAGTTACAAGAACTGTAAATGTTGTAGATACAACAAAACCAGTAATTACTTTAACAGGAGCAAATCCACAGATTTTAGAGGTTGAAGACGCTTATACAGAATTAAATGCAACAGCATCAGATAATTATGATGGTAACATTACAGCAGATATTGTTATTGATGCAAGCAACGTAGTTGCAGGAACAGTTGGTAGTTATACAGTTACTTATAATGTAACAGATGCCAACTCAAATACAGCAACTGAAGTTACAAGAACTGTAAATGTTGTAGATACAACAAAACCAGTAATTACTTTAACAGGAGCAAATCCACAGATTTTAGAGGTTGAAGACGCTTATACAGAATTAAATGCAACAGCATCAGATAATTATGATGGTAACATTACAGCAGATATTGTTATTGATGCAAGCAACGTAGTTGCAGGAACAGTTGGTAGTTATACAGTTACTTATAATGTAACAGATGCCAACTCAAATACAGCAACTGAAGTTACAAGAACTGTAAATGTTGTAGATACAACAAAACCAGTAATTACTTTAACAGGAGCAAATCCACAGATTTTAGAGGTTGAAGACGCTTATACAGAATTAAATGCAACAGCATCAGATAATTATGATGGTAACATTACAGCAGATATTGTTATTGATGCAAGCAACGTAGTTGCAGGAACAGTTGGTAGTTATACAGTTACTTATAATGTAACAGATGCCAACTCAAATACAGCAACTGAAGTTACAAGAACTGTAAATGTTGTAGATACAACAAAACCAGTAATTACTTTAACAGGAGCAAATCCACAGATTTTAGAGGTTGAAGACGCTTATACAGAATTAAATGCAACAGCATCAGATAATTATGATGGTAACATTACAGCAGATATTGTTATTGATGCAAGCAACGTAGTTGCAGGAACAGTTGGTAGTTATACAGTTACTTATAATGTAACAGATGCCAACTCAAATACAGCAACCGAAGTTACAAGAACTGTAAATGTTGTAGATACAACAAATCCAACAGCAATAGCTGTTGCAGGACCATTAGAGATAAATTTAAATGGAAACACTACACTATTAACACAAACAGTGGATAATGGTTCTTCAGATAATTATGTGGCAGGAGGAATAACTTTAAGTTTAGATAAAACTAGTTTCTCTTGTGCAGATTTAGGAGCAAATACAGTTACCTTAACAGTAACAGATTCTTCTAACAATACAGATACAGCAACAGTTTTAGTTAACGTAATAGACGATGTTGCTCCTGCTAATGTGGCGTTAGTAAATCCAAACTACGTGCACAGAACAGGAACTGCTTATGCAGAGCAAGGATTAACTTACAGTGAAGTTTGTTTCGATGATGTTGTTATAGTATCTAGTGATTTAGATGTAAATCAATGGGGTACTTATACAATAGTATATAAGGTAGTCGATACTTCAGGTAATGAATCTGCAACTATTACTAGAACTCAGGTTGTTAATGATACACCAACTACAGATGCAGCAAGTTTTACAGTTAATCAAGATACAGAAAATCATGTTTTCGATGTTTTAGATGGAGATAGTTTTGGAAACGATGGTGCTGAATCTTTTACAATTTCTGGAGCAATGAGTGCTCAAAATGGAACATTAGTGTTACAAGATTTAGGAACTGCAGATCCATCAGATGATTTAATAGTATACTCACCAAGAGCAACTTATAACGGTCCAGATAGTTTTACTTATACCTTAGAAGATGAAAATGGAGATACAGTTACAACAACTGTAAATATAACAGTTCGTCCTATAGTTCCTGTACCAGTAGATGATACAGCAACAGTAGATAAAAATAGTTCAAACAATATAATAGCTGTTCTTGCTAATGATGATTTTGGAGGTAATGAAGCAAATGCTACTCATCCTTTAACATTTACAAACGGTAGTAAAAGCAGTGCTACTCCAAATGGAGGTTTAATTAGTATTGAAGATAATAGCACACCAAATAATCTAATTGATGATGTAATTCATTACACACCACCAGCAGATTTTACGGGTACAGATACATTTATGTATACAATAACAGATTTAGATGGTGATGCAACCACAGCTACAGTTGAAGTAACTGTAGTAGAAGGCTCTAATGGAAGTACAACACCAACAGCAGTAGTAGATTCAGCAACTGTAGATTATGAAAGTGTTGATAATGTAATACCAGTATTAGGTAATGACTCTGAAGGTTCTGACCTTTATATCGACAATGGTTTAACTTTAGTAAATGGTACTTATTCAGGTGCTAGTACTAATGGAGGTTTAATATCTGTAGATGATAATGGTACTTTATCAACTTCAGATGATACATTTAAGTATTCTGCACCAGCAGGTTTTGATGGTACAGATACTTTTAGTTACACAATTACAGATACAACAGGGGATGCTTCAACAGCAGTGGTTACAGTAACTGTTAATCCAGCTGCTCCTTTAGAAGGTGCTGTAGAGGATATTGTTACTACACCAGCGAATACACCTGTTTTAATTGACGTTTTAGCAAATGATAACTTTGGAACTTTTGGTTCAGGTACTTTATTAATTAATAGTCCAGATCACTTAACAGGAGATAGTGCAGAAGGTGTAGGTACTTTAACTTTAGATGATGGTGGTACAGCAGGTATTAACCAAGCAGATGATAAAATTCTTTATACACCACCAACTAATTTTAACGGTGTTGATACTTTTGATTACACTTTAACAGTAGATTCTAATCAATATCAAGGAACAGTTACAATTACAGTAGGTACTGTAGTTCCACCAGTTGAAGTTCCAACAGCAGTTGATGATTCAGCTACAGTTGATTTTGAGAGTTCAAACAACGTGATTGCAATTTTAGGTAATGATACTTATGGTTCAGATGGTTTAAGTTTAACTCACCCATTAACTTTAGTAAACGGTAAACAGAGTACAGCAAGTTTAGAAGGTGGTTTAATAAGTGTTTCAGACAATGGTACACAAAATGACGCTTCAGATGACGTAGTATTATATTCAGCTCCAGCAGGATTTAGTGGAACAGATTCATTTGAGTACACAATTACAGATGAAGATGGAGATGCAGCAACAGCTACAGTAACTATAACTGTAAATCCAGCAGCACCATTATCAGATCCTACAGCAGTAGATGATGCTTTTAGCGTGACTAACGGATCATCAAATAATGATTTAGATATTTTAGATAATGATAGCTTTGGTTCTGAAGGTTTAGTAAGCGTAACTTTATCAGCAGGTTCTGAGGGAGGTACTTTAGTAATCAATCAAAATGGAACTGCAAATGCAGAAGATATTACAGTAACCTATACACCAGCAGCATTATTCGAGAATGATGTAGAGACATTTACTTATACATTAGAAGATGGAGGAGGAGATACAGTAACAGCAACAGTAAGTGTAACAGTAGGTACAGTTGCACCAGCAGTTACAGTTCCAACAGCCGCAGATGATGCAGTAACAGTTGCAGCAGGTAGTGTAAATAATGTAATAGATGTATTATCAAATGATACACCAGGATCTGAAGGTTATATTGATGGAGGATTAACAATGACCAATGGAACATTAACAAGTGCAAGTACAAAAGGAAGTGCAATAAGCATTGACAATAAAAATACTTTAGATACTACAGATGATGAGTTCAATTATACTCCATCAGCATTGGCAGCAACAGATGGTACAGACACATTTAGTTATACAATTACAGATGCAAGTGGAGATGCTTCAACAGCAACAGTAACAGTAACAATAGGTCCTGCAGCAACAGATGTTCCAGTAGCCTTAGATGATGCAGAAACAGTTGTAGAAGATACTACAGTTAGCATTGATGTTTTAGACAATGATGTTTATGGAGATGATGGTGCAGCATTAGTAGATGCATTAACAGTAGGTGCTACTTCTGATTTGGGAGGAACTACCTCAGTGGTTGCAGGAGAGATTGAGTATACACCAGCCTTAAACTTTGTAGGAACAGATACTTTTGAATATACTATTGAAGATGGTAATGGAGATACAGCAACGGCTACAGTAACAGTTACAGTAACTGCAGAGGTAATTGTAAATGGTACTCCAACAGCAGTAGATGATTCAGCTACAGTTGATTTTGAGAGTTCAAACAATGTGATTGCAGTTTTAGGTAATGATACTTACGGTTCAGATGGTTTAAGTCTAACTCACCCATTAACTTTAGTAAATGGTAAACAAAGTACAGCAAGTTTAGAAGGCGGTTTAATAAGTGTTTCAGACAATGGTACACAAAATGACGCTTCAGATGATATAGTATTATATTCAGCTCCAGCAGGGTTTAGTGGTACAGATTCATTTGAGTACACAATTACAGATGAAGATGGAGATGCAGCAACAGCTACAGTAACTATCACTGTAGATCCAGCAGCACCATTATCAGATCCTACAGCAGTAGATGATACTTTTAGCGTGGCTAATGGATCATCAAATAATGATTTAGATATTTTAGATAATGATAGCTTTGGTTCTGAAGGTTTAGTAAGCGTAACTTTATCAGCAGGTTCTGAGGGAGGTACTTTAGTAATCAATCAAAATGGAACTGCAAATGCAGAAGATATTACAGTAACCTATACACCAGCAGCATTATTCGAGAATGATGTAGAGACATTTACTTATACATTAGAAGATGGGAGGAGGAGATACAGTAACAGCAACAGTAAGTTTAACAGTAGGTACAGTTGCACCAGCAGTTACAGTTCCAACAGCCGCAGATGATGCAGTAACAGTTGCAGCAGGTAGTGTAGATAATGTAATAGATGTATTATCAAATGATACACCAGGATCTGAAGGTTATATTGATGGCGGATTAACAATGACGAATGGAACATTAACAAGTGCAAGTACAAAAGGAAGTGCAATAAGCATTGACAATAAAAATACTTTAGATACTACAGATGATGAGTTCAATTATACTCCATCAGCATTGGCAGCAACAGATGGTACAGACACATTTAGTTATACAATTACAGATGCAAGTGGAGATGCTTCAACAGCAACAGTAACAGTAACAATAGGTCCTGCAGCAACAGATGTTCCAGTAGCCTTAGATGATACAGAAACAGTAGTAGAAGATACTACAGTTAGTATTGATGTTTTAGACAATGATGTTTATGGTGATGATGGTGCAGCATTAGTAGATGCATTAACAGTAGGCGCTACTTCTGATTTAGGAGGAACTACATCAGTGGTTGCAGGAGAGATCGAGTATACACCAGCCTTAAACTTTGTAGGAACAGATACTTTTGAATATACTATTGAAGATGGTAATGGAGATACAGCAACAGCTACAGTAACAGTTACAGTAACTGCAGAGGTAATTGTAAATGGTACTCCAACAGCAGTTGATGATAATGTATCAGTTGTAAGATTTAGTGTGTCAAATAGTATTGACGTATTAAGTAATGATAGTTTTGGATCAGATGGTCCAAGTTTAACACATCCATTAACTTTATCTAATGGTAGATCTACTGGAGTTTCTTCAGGAGGTAGATTCATTAGTGTAAATGGTAACAATACAATTTCTTACTCACCAGGAAGTTTAATGTCAGATTCATTTGAATATACAATTACTGATAAGAATGGAGATGCAACTACAGGTACTGTTTATATTACTACTACAGCAAATAGAGAGGTGCCAAATAGTGTAACTATTGGAGATACTGAAATTTTTGTAGATAACTTCTTAAGTTATCCAAATCCTTCAGAAGGAAATGTAAATACAACTTTATTAAGTAGTGTAAATACAAAAGCAACAATGGTATTATTTGATGCTACAGGTAAAGTAGTTTCTAGTTCAATATTAGAATTACAAGAAGGATTAAATCAATTCGACTTTAACTTCAAAGTAAAAGCAGGATTGCTATTCATGAAAATTGTAAGTGCAGAAAAAGATTTTGGAACTAGTAAAGTAGTTTTTAAATAGTAAATTAAAAGTCAACTAACTAAAAAGAGGAAAATCTTACGATTTTCCTCTTTTTTTATTATCAGTAATTTAGATATTATTTGAGTATAGATGAACCTGCTTCTTCTATTTTTTCTAAAAGTTTCTCAACATCAAATGGTTTGCTTAGAAAGTAGTCTGCACCTAAATTAAAAACAACAGTTTTAGTATCTACAGTTTTTCTGTTATGATTGTAACCTGTTATTGCTATTATTTTTATATCAGGAAAACTTCTTCTTATTGGTCCTATAATTCGTATTCCATTATCAGATATTAAGCTACCAAAATCATTTTTATGATATAAATCTACAACAACTATATCTGGTACTTCATCATTAATACTCACTAAACCTTCTGAACCAGTTGTTACTAAATTAACCGAATATTTGTTTGTTTTTGTTAGTGCCTCCTTCCATTCTTCAGCTAATATAAAATCATCTTCTATAATTAAAACGCGTAACATATTTATAAGTATAATTTAATTGGTTAGTTTGTCTAAAATTTTAAATAATTGTTCATCTGATAGTGGTTTTATAAAAACAGGTGCATCAGGAAAAGATTTGTTTTGTAAAAATGTATCTCCATATCCCGTTAAATAATGAAAAGGAATACTCTTAGATTTACAAATTTGTGCAACTTTTAAAGAAGTTTCTTTTTTTAAGTTGACGTCTAAGAAAGCAAAATCATAAGTTTTATTTCTTAACGAATTTAAAGCTGCTTTTTGGTTAGAAAAAATATTTACTGCAGAAGGTATTCTATTTTCAATAAGCGCTTTAAATTGATTAGCTATTATAAAATCGTCTTCAAGAACTAAAATATTTAAATCTTTAATTTCGGCTGATTTTTCATCATCTTTTAGTTTGATTTGTTCTGTAGCGAACATTTCTGTTTTTTCTCTTAGAATTGCATCCAAAGGTATTTGTATGGTTACCTCCAAACCAGATTCTTTAAAATTCATCAAAGAGCTTCCTCCAAACTCATAGCCAATAGCATTTTCAATAATTGTACGTCCAAATCCTTTTCTATCAGGTTTTTCTACTTTTGGTCCATTTTCTTCTTTCCAAAATATAAAAAGATCATTCTTATTAGATTGCCAAGAAATGGTAAGTTTACCAGAATGTGTAGATAAGCAACCGTATTTGGCTGAATTTGTTGTTAATTCATGAAAGACCAAAACAATAATTGGTGCTACACTAGATGAAAGTTCTACAGTTTCTCCTTTAATTTCATAGTTTTTACCACTATGATCAAATGGAGCGAGTTCCTTTTCTAAGATATTTGTTAGATCTACACTACCAAAACTACTTTCGGTTAGCATGTTGTTTACATCAGCCAAAGCCGTAATTCTTTTTTCTAAGGCTATTACATAACTCTCAATAGATTTTTCTGTATTAGCAGTTTGTTTAGATACCGATTTTACCAATGCTAGTATGTTTCTAACTCTATGGTTTAATTCCTTAACTAAAATTTTTAATCGTTCATTTTCGGAAACAGCTTTCTTTTCTTTATCAATTTCAAGAGCAATATATTTTTTAAAAGTATCTAGGGCATTCTTTGCTACAAATAAGTCTTGTGTAGTCCATACATCAGAATCTTCAGAATTACTTTCAATATACTCATTAAAAGAACTTCTAGGATGTAGTCTAACTTTCTCTTTTTCAAAAACTAATTCTTTCTTTGGGCTTCCTGCCCATTGAATCTTTTTTGAGATTTTGTCTCTAAAGAATAATAAATTTATTTCAGGAAATTGAGAATTCAATTGCATAGAAATTAAACCACGAGTATTTTTAATTCCCTCAGAAACCAATTCACTTATATTGGTGTAATGTTGAATTTCATCTGCTTTTGCATTTACTTTTTCTACAATGGTTGTAATTGCAAAGAATTCTGGACAATCACCAAAGGTTTTTATTTCTTTATCAATAACATAAGCAACACCATCACAAGGTATAAGCTTAAAAAGATTTTCTGCCTGTGCTTCCCAAAATTTATCTAGTTTAAAAGAATTACTATTTATAGCCACAAGCTCATTCCCATTTTCTAAAATATCTTTAATAGTTTTTTGAGCTTTAGATCTTGTTTGATGTTCTAGAACCATATTAATAGTTTGGCCTAAAATATCTGCAGAATAAGTTTCTTGAGGAGATAATTCTTTGATAGTGTTATGATGATGTGCGAATAACCCCCATAATTTATTATTGATAATAATAGGGATTGTCATAGAACTCTGTACTCCCATATTCCTTAAATATTGATTGTGCACAGGTGCTGCTGCTCTTAAAAAACTATAAGTAAGGTTAAGTTTATCTTCATTTTTTTTATTAATTAAAATTTTAGAACCTTCATCACTAGTATTTTTAATATATCTAATAGGGTTTTTTAAGAATAATTCTCTTGCTTTTGGTGGAATATCAAACGCAGGAAACCTTAAGCCTAGAAAAGAATTCATAGAAGTTGAAACAGCTTCTGCAATTACCTCACCAGAATTATCAGGTAAAAATTTATAAGCCATAACTCTGTCAAAACCTGTGATTTTTTGCAAAGATTGCACAGCGTTTTTTAAAATATCCTCAATATTTTCATGACCATGCGTTTTTGCTAATGCCCATTTTATATTGTTATTGATATTTATGTATTTAAAATCTTCACCTGTAGGCATTAATTCTAATACCACAGAATTTTCGGTTCTAAAAAGAGAAATATCAATAGACTTATCTCCTTCACTTGTAACCTTTATGTGTTCTCTTTGAAACTTTGTAGAATTGTGTGATGCTATATTTAAAATATCGTGAACATCATCTTTATTAAAAACCTCTCTTATAGATTTTGACAAAGCTGCTTTCGCATCTAACTTTAGAATTGTATCTAAATTTTTGGATGCGTGAGTAACTATTAGAGAGTCAAAGTCAAAAGCTAATAATACACCATGACTTTGAACACTTTCAATCCACTCAATAGGTTCGTTATTACAATTTTCTAAAGCTTGTTTCTCAAGCGCTTTCGATGCTTTTATGTTTTCTTTTGTACTCAAGATTTGCGTATTTATTAATGGTAGAAAATGCCTCATTAGCTCCTTCAATAACTTCTTTTTCAATTAGATTGTCATTGCTCAATAAAGATCCTAGAGATTTCATTTGAGACTTAGAGGTATTAATAAGTTCAGTAATGTAATTTGAGTGAAATGGCGGGTTATGTTCTAAAGCCATTTTTTGAAGTAATCTAGCACCCATAGCAGAACCAGCAAAAACATAAAAAACACCAATAGCAAAAGAATTACTATTTAATTCTTTATTTGGTTTAGCAGTTTCAATATCAGTATCAAAATCTTTTAAATCTTTTTGAAGCGAAGAAATTAAATGGCTATTAAAGGTTTCTAATAAAAGTTGTTTTTCTAATTCTTGGAATAATTCCTGATATTTAATTCTAGATTTTAAAATTGATTTGTAGAATACTTCTAGTTTTGAATTAGAAATACCTTCACTAAAATTAAACGTATTTTCTACTTTTTCGTGTTTCTCTTTAGTTTCTTCATACAGCTTCTTGCGAAGTTCAGTTTTCATAAATAATGTTTGGGAATACTTTACTAATATAAAGCTAATTTGTAGTATATCAAACAGTCAGGTTTAGATTTTTTCTATGTTATTAAGTAGATTATTGGTTTAATGTATGGCTATTTTATAATTAGGAAAAATAGGGCACAAAAAAAACGAATTGTGAAACACAATTCGTTTTTAATTCTATTTATTTTGTAGCGAAGACGGGATTTGAACCCGTGACCTCAGGGTTATGAATTTTAAGAAAAGTCTTAAATTACCCTTTTTTTATGTTTATTTACATTAGATCGTGTACTGAATTGTGTACTCTGATTTATAATAAAATTTATAACTCAAATCTAAGATAATATTCAAGATAAAAAGAAATAATTTTATTAAAATTAATTAGTTGCCAGTTTTAAATTAATTTATATTTCCTTTAATCAAAAGTTTGGGGAATTCAGAACTTAATGATATTGCCAATTTAATGATCATGTTTTGAGTGATCATTTTTTTTGTCTTCAGTTGATTGATTCATCATCATTTCGTGGTCGTATTTGCAACAACCTGGTAAACCGTCGTAAGCATCTAAATCACCAGCTACTTTTTCGGTATCATAACCTGAAGCTGCGATTGCTTTATGAATTGCCATTACATCGGTTTTTGTATCATCAAAAGATACGTCAATCTTCTTTTTATCGACATCCCAATTCGCACTTGCAACACCTTCAACACCGTTAGCTGCTTTTTCGATGGTACTTTTACACATTCCGCAATTTCCTCTTACACCAAAAGACAGGTCTGTCATTGCTATATCTTTTGACATTTCAGTAGTTGTGGTTTCTGTTTCTTTTTTGGTCTCGTTTTTACAACTTGTTAAGCCTAATGCTGCTATTACAGCGATACTTAAAATTACTCTCTTCATTGTTTAAAATTTAATTGTTATTGTTTTATTATTTGTTTTACTTCACCACAGGTTAGCATTGCTTCGCCATAGTATGGATTGATTACTTTTTCTTCTTTACTCAACCAATATCCACCATTGTTGTTATCTGCCATTGGGCAAAATTCTACATAGACCTTTTCATTGACACCAAATAGTTGTACAGCATTGATTAGATGTGATGATAAATGTTTAAAATGGTCTCTTTGTGATTTTATATCGGACGTTTCAGAAATTGAAGTTGCAGAAGATTTTATTTCGCCTTCTAATGACATCCAATGGTTATGCGCCTTATTATCTGACAACAATTTCATATCTACTTTATTCAATTTATTTAATAAAGTTGTTGCGTTTGCTGAAGTACTTTTTGAATCTTCTTTTACTAAAGCATCTTTTAAATTGATATACTCATTGAAAACAGCTTTTAACTGCTCTTGAAATTTCATTGATACTTTCAAACGCTGATTCATATTAGTGTGGTCACTTTCTTTGTTGGGTGAATTGTTATCCATACCTAAATGACCATCGTGTCCAGTCATTACTTTACCACCATCTTTATTCATCATAGACTTTTTTCCTTGTAATTGAGCTGCTGCATCAACCGTAAATGTACCGTTAGTCACTATTTCATTTCCAACAAATAAACCTTCTACAACTTCATATTCATTACCAATTTGATTGCCTAATTTAATTTCACGCATTTCAAAAATAGGTTGGTCTGGATTTGTTTTAAGGTACACCACAGAGCGTTCACCTGTCCATAACACAGAAGATGCAGGAATTGTTAATACTCCGTCATTTTTAGCTGTACTGCCTTCAATATTTGCGGTTACAAACATTCCTGGTTTAAATACATCGTCCTTATTGCTTAAAACAACACGTAAGGTTACAGTTCTTGTTTTCGTGTTTAAAACTGGGTCAATGAAATCTACTTTACCTTTAAACTCTTTATTAGGATAAGCATTGGTTGTTATCATCACTTCCTGTCCTTTTTTAAAGCGGTCAATCTGATTTTCATACACATCAAAGTTTCCCCAAACTGTGTTGAGATTGGTAATTTTTAATAAGGGTTGTCCTTGTTTAATATAATCACCTTGCTCTACCAGTTTTTCTGTGACAGTTCCTGAAACGGTTGCATACACAGGAAAGTTTTCTTTTACTTTTTGGGTTTCTTCAATCTGATTGATTTGCTTGTCAGAGAGCTTCCATAATTTGAGTTTATTACGGACTGCTTTGTATAAAGCAGGTTGTGATTCTTTTAAAGATGCTGCTGTAATTAATTCTTGTTGTGCTGCATAGAGTTCTGGCGAATAAATGGTTGCCAATAATTGACCTTTACTAACTTCTTCGCCTGTAAAACTCACATTCAAACTTTCAATTCTTCCAGCGAAATAACTTACCTGTACTGCATTGGCTTCTTCGTTTTCAGCAATTTTACCAGATAATTTGATAGTATTGCCTTCAACATTGCCCTTACCAACAGTAGTTGTTTGAATATTAGCTAAAGCCATAGCGTTTTCAGTCAATTTGAATTGGTCTGCTAATAAACCATCACTCCCACCATCAGCAGGAATTAAATCCATACCGCAAATAGGACAATCGCCTGGTTCTGGTTGCATAATTTGAGGATGCATAGAGCACGTCCAGAGTTGATTGGTTTCTGAAATAGCATCTTGTTTATGGTCTAATGCTTTATTTGATGAACCTCCAAAAATGAACCAACCCAACAGCAAGCCTATTATGAATATTCCAATGTATATGACTACCTTATTATTTTTCATTTTCTAATCGTTTTATCATTGCTTTCATTTCTTCAATTTCCTTCTTTTGTGCTTTAATAATGTCTTCTGCTAATTTTTTAACTTCTGGGTCTTGAATATCTGCTCTTTCACTTGTTAAAATAGCGATAGAATGATGTGGTATCATTGCTTTCATCCATAGGACATCGTCAACTGTAGATTTCTGGTCGCGAACTAGTCCTAAAGCACTAAAAAAAAGAACTATGCTGCCAATAACAATACCCAAGTTTTTCTTTTTATTGGTGTACATGTTTTTCATGAAGAAAAACATAATCAATGCCATAGTAGAAATACCCAGACAAACCATATAAAAGCGTGTTAAGCTAAAATATACATGGTCAAATTCATAAGTATTTAGGTACATGGTGATATACATTGCTATAAAAGATGCTCCTAACATTAAGAAGAATTTTGTGTAATTGCTCATTCCTTTATCGGTGTTTGTATGCTTATTTGTTTTCATAATTTTTGATTTTATAATTAAACTTTACTTTTTCTGTTTTTAAATATTTTTCTAATTGAAGGTGAAGAGGTAAACCACAATAAGAAACCGCTTAATACGGTTAGTAACCCTAAAAGTGAAAAGGCTCTCAAAACAAGGGTATTAAAATTGTCTCTACCTTCGTAGTCCATAGTATGTGTCATCCATAAAAAATCAAACCAACGCCAAGAACGATGTCTTACGGTTTGAAATTTACCATCGTTTACAGAGACATAGGCTTTTAGAGCTTCATCGGTTTTATATGAGATAACATAAGCAGGTAGTAATTTTTCTCGATACTCGTGATGTTTCCCAGTTTTAGTTATATGTTCAACAGATTCTACCTCTAAACCACTTTTCATATGGTTTTTGGCAATATAGAGTGCCTCATCTTGCGTAATACTATTTTTTGGCATACCATCTAAAGCATTATACAACTTGTTTTTATTAATCCAATAGTAAGGTGAATTGCCAATATCCCTTAATTCTATAGTATTTACACCTTCAGCTATACTTAGTTTTGAGGGACTTATTAAATTAATAAATGCTTTGGGTTGATACTCCAAATTTTTAAATTGATCTCCGTGTATTTCATCGATGTCTGTCCAACTGAAGTATAAACCACTAATGGTCCAAAATAGGAATTGAATTCCTAAAAATAGCCCCAAATACCTGTGGGTTTTTCTAATTTTTAAAGCTGTATGCCTTTTTACCATTTTCTATTTTTTAATTGCAAAAGGAAATTCGAGTTTAACTTTTTCCCAAGCCATCGAAATAGTTCCACTTTTATCATCTATTTTGTTGACCTTATACACTAAATGTTCTGTGATTTCCTCTGATAATGTTGGTGTAATTTTAAATCGAATAACATCATCTTTTTCGTTATACTCATCTTTACCATGCTGCTCCCAGTTTTTATTAATCATCACAGTCCAGACTCCTTTTGATGGAATTGTAAAAAAACCATATTTCCCTTTAGGAAGCGTTTCGCCATTAATGATTAAATCTTTATTGGTTTCTAACCATGTAGCCATATGAGCGCCTGCTTGCCATACTTGGTCATAACCAACTAATCCGCCAAAAATGATTCGGTCTCTTACTCCTGGTGAAGAATAATCAATATGAATATGGGCATCACCTATCATTGCCATCGTTTCAGTATGTGGACTTAACGGTTTTTTCTTTGGCTCTTCTACTTTTTCAGTTGCTTTGTTATGATCATGTTTTAGCTTTACCGTACTTGATTTTTCATTTTTGCAACTCACTATTGTAAGCATTATGACAATAAATAGGGTTAGATTTTTCATTAGTTTTTTATTTATAGTTATACTTTTATTGTTCTTAATCTTAATGCGTTTGCTATTACCGAAACAGAGCTAAAACTCATTGCTAAAGCTGCTATCATTGGCGAGAGTAATATTCCGAAAAATGGGAACAAAACACCTGCTGCAATGGGTAAACCTATTGTGTTGTAGATAAGTGCAAAAAACAGGTTTTGTTTAATGTTTTTCATTACTGAAACACTTAAATTTCTTGCTTTTACAATACCATGTAAATCACCTTTTACGAGTGTTATCATCGCACTTTCTATCGCTACATCTGTTCCTGTACCCATAGCAATACCAATATCGCTTTTAGCCAATGCTGGTGCATCATTAATTCCATCACCTGCCATAGCAACTACTTTTCCTTTTTCTTGCAGTTTTTCTACTTCTTTGAGTTTATCTTCTGGTAGCATACTGGCTTTAAAATCTGCTAGATTAAGTTCTGATGCTACTGCCTGTGCTGTATCTTGATTATCGCCTGTAAGCATTATAACATCGATGCCTTTATCTTGAAGTGCTTTAATCGCTTTGGCACTCGTTTCTTTTATTTTATCTCTTATAACTACATACCCAACAACGGTTTCCTCTATTGACAAATAAGAAACTGTTTTACCTTGTTTTTGGTAAGATTTAGCTTCATCTCTCATTTTAGAAGTAATATCTGCTTTGGCATATTCCATCATTTTAGGGTTACCTAATGCTACTTGTTTACCATCAATTTTAGCTTCAACACCTTTACCTGTGACTGCACTAAAATCTTCGGACTTTAAAATTTCTGTGTTATGTTCTTTACCATATTCAATTGTGGCTTCTGCTAAAGGATGTTCGCTATTGGTATTTAATGAAACGATGTATTGTAACACTTCTTTTTCGCTTAAAGTATCATTAAAAGCACCAACGGTTTCAACTGTTGGTTTTCCTTCTGTAATTGTTCCTGTCTTGTCAACGATAAGCGTATTTACCTTATCCATTTTTTCAAGGGCTTCAGCATTTTTAATCAATACTCCATTTTGAGCACCTTTACCTACACCAACCATTACAGACATTGGTGTTGCCAAACCTAAAGCACAAGGACACGCAATGATTAGTACAGCAATTGCATTCACAAAAGCATACACATAAACTGGTTCTGGCCCCCAAATAGACCATACAATAAATGTGATAATAGAAATAAGAACCACAACTGGCACGAAGTAACCCGAAACTCTATCTGCTAAATTTTGAATAGGTGCACGGCTTCTACTGGCATCATTTACCATATGAATGATTTGTGATAAAAGGGTGTCACCACCAACTTTTTCAGCTTTCATTAAAAAGGATTGATTGCCATTTATTGTTCCGCTACTTACTTTATCCTCTTGAGATTTATTTACAGGAATGGGTTCTCCTGTTATCATAGATTCGTCAATAGTTGTTTTGCCTTCAGTTATCACACCATCCACAGGAATTTTATCTCCTGGTTTCACTTTTAGAATATCATTTAATTCTATCTCGTCAATACTGACCTCAACTTCTTCACCATCAACTATTTTAATGGCTTTATTAGGTGCTAATTTTAGTAACTCTTTTACAGCCGAATTGGTTTTACTATGTGCGCGAGCTTCTAACAACTGACCTAAAAGCACTAACGTTAGAATAACTGTTGTTGCTTCAAAATAGACGTGAACTGCGCCTGATTCAGTTTTAAATTGTTCAGGAAATACATCTGGAAATAGCATACCAATTACGCTAAACAACCAAGCCACACCTGCACCGATTCCAATGAGTGTAAACATATTGAGATTCCACGTTTTTATGCTTCTATAGGCACGCTCAAAGAACATCCACGTAGCGTAAAAGACAACTGGGATGGATAATGCAAATTGAATCCAGTTCCAATTTTTCTGTTCCATTATATCATACAAGGGATTGTTGTTGAGCATTTCGCTCATTGCAATTACGAAAATGGGTAATGTGAATACAGATGCTATCCGAAATTTCTTTAATAGTTTCTTATACGTTTTTTCCTCTGCTGATCTATTTACTTCCTTTGGTACTAAATCCATACCACAAATAGGACACGAACCTGCTTCGTCTTTTACAACTTCTGGATGCATAGAACACGTCCATTGTTCCTTTGAAGTTGCTGATAGATTTTGTTCTTCCACCAAATCCATTCCACAAACAGGACAATCACCTGGTTCATCATAAGTTTTATCGCCTTCGCAATGCATAGGACAATAAAATGTGCCTGTACCTTTACCTTTGGGTTGTTCTTTCTTTTTGGCTACGGAATGCTGATGCTGTTCACCTTGTTTATGAATACTATATCTGTCACCATCCTTTTTTAAGGCTTCTTGAAACTTTTCTATAGGAATATGCGATTCCATTTCTATGGTAGCTTCTGCCTTTTCTAAATCAACTGTTGCTTTTGAAACACCTTCTACTTTAGAGAGCGTTTCTTCCACGTGACTGCGACAACCGTTGCAAGTCATTCCGTGTATGTGATATGTATGTTTCATCTGTTGTTATCTATTTTTTAATGGTCAGATGTAATTCGTTTATAAAAATCTTGAATAGTTTTATAATAATACATCCGCTCATTTCATTATTGCTGTGTTAAATAATTAATTATTGTTGACTGCAAATAGTAGTTTTTAATAGACTCTATTTGATTGATTTGAAATTTTAATTGCAACTCTTGAATATCCAAAACATCATTAAAATCAATCGTTCCTGTTTCATAGCTTTTGATTAAAATGTCTTCTGCATCCTTGGCTTGCTTTAGATTTTTGGTTTGGGTAGCAAAACTTATTCTTGCTGAAATACGTTCATTAATGGCTTTGTCTAAAAGCGTTTCTAATGCATTTAAACGTTCCTGTTTTTGAGCGGTAATTTCCTTCTGTTGTAATTCATTTTGTTTGGTCTGGGATTTATATTTTGTATTAAAAATTGGGATAGATACCGAAACCATTGGCATTACAATATCCTTTCCGTTATCGCTGAAATCCATATTTGGTCTTTCAGAAACATTAATATAATCTAAACCAAAACCAATCATTGGACTGCTTTCTTTTTGATTCAATAATTCTGATTGCTCTATGGATTGATATAGTTTATCATATTTTATTAATTCAGGATGTAATTCTAGATTTTCAGTAGTTATATCAAAGTCTTCAGAAGGTATCATTAGATTATCAACCACACTAACCGAAACATCATTTTTTCGATTTAATAGGTTATTAAAATTTGTTTGTTCCGCTAAAAATTGTTGTCGCAATACGTCTTTTAATTGCTGCATTTCATTTTGGCGCATTTGCAATCGTAATACATCAACTGCGGATGCCTTACCAACTTCAACTGATGTTAAAGCTAGTGTTTCGTAAGTATTCAAAAGGTTAATGTTTTTAGTTAATACCTTTTGTTTTGATTGGTTAGCATACAAATTATAATATGATTGTGAAACCGAAGCCAATAGTTTTCGCTTGACGATAACAATGTCTTCGTATTTAGCATCCGCCAAAGAATTCACATAATTTTCTCGAAAAGTAATGGTACCAAACCACGGTAACATTTGTTTAACAGATACTTTAAAGCGTTGTGCTCCTGTTCTAGTTTCTGGTTCACTCACAAAATATCCTACACCGAATTCAGTATTAGGAATGGTATTGACTTCGTTTGCTTTTTCATAAGTTCTTTTGTATTGTAACTCAAACTTTTGAATTGAAGGATTGTTTGTTAAGGCTTCATCTATAAGTGTTTCCAATTGTTGTGCATTTCCTTGGAGAACAAAGAATAACGAACAAAGAATAGAGACTGTTTTAATGTGTGATATTATCTGTTTCATTTTACAGTTCTTTTAAGTTGAAATTCGGCTTTCCAGCTATATAAAACTGGGACTACAAATAAGGTTATTAAGGCTATAAGCATTCCACCAAAACTTGGTATTGCCATGGGTATCATTATGTCGCTTCCTCGACCTGTAGAGGTTAATACTGGTAATAGTGCTAAAATGGTTGTAGCTGTAGTCATTAAACACGGTCTGATTCTTTTTTCACCAGCTTCAACAATAGATGCTCTAATTTCCTTTTTATTCTCTGGTGTATTTCTATCAAAAGTTTGCGTTAAATAGGTTGCCATCACTACACCATCGTCTGTTGCGATACCAAATAGAGCAATAAACCCAACCCAAACTGCTACACTTAAATTAATAGGATGCATCTGGAATAAGGCTCGCATATTTTCGCCAGCGACATTGAAGTTTAAAAACCAATCTTGACCATAGAGCCAAATCATTATAAAACCACCTGCAAATGCTACTGCGATACCTGTGAATACCATTAAGGACGTACCCACCGAACGAAACTGGAAATACAGAATTAAAAAAATGATAGCCAATGCTAACGGCACAACAACCGATAAGGTTTTTTCTGCTCGTAACTGATTTTCATACGTTCCTGTGAATGCATAGTTTATTCCTTTTGGAACTATCAATTCACCAGAATCTATTTTTTCTTGAATCAATGCTTGTGCATTTTCAACAACGCTTACTTCTGCAAAGCCATCTAATTTATCAAATAAGACATAACCTACCAAAAAGGTATCTTCACTTTTAATAACTTGTGGACCTTGTTCATAGCGAATAGTTGCCAATTCGCTTAATGGCACAGGACTACCTTTTTCAACTGGCACATAAATCTGTTGTAAGTCGGTTGGGTTTGCTCGTAATTCTCTTGGGTATCGCACTCGTACACCATATCGTTCTCGACCTTCTACGGTTTGGGTTAAGACCATACCACCAACTGCTATTTTTAATACATCTTGAACATCTTGTATCGAAATGCCATAACGTGCAATTTTCTCTCTATTAATATCAATTAACAAATAGGGTTTACCAACAATACGGTCTGCAAAAACAGCCTCTTTTTTAACACCTTCAGCTTGTTTGATGATGTTTTCTAATTGCACACCAAACGCTTCAATCTGCTTTAAATCTTGACCTTTTACTTTAATACCCATTGGTGCTCGCATACCTGTTTGAAGCATCACTAATCGGGTTTCAATAGGTTGTAGTTTTGGTGCAGAGGTAACACCTGGCAATTTGGTGACTCTTACAATTTCATTCCAAATATCGTCTGGAGATTGTATTTCTGGTCGCCAATTACGGTAGAACTCGCCATCACCGTCTGGAATGAGTTGAGACCTTTCGACTGCGCTCAAGGTGACATTTTCAATAGTATTTGGATTTGCGATGAATCGTCCATCTTTCAATTCATACATACCATCATCATTGACTTTGTAGCGTTGGCGTTGTCCGTTTTCATTCAGCATATACTCTGGTTTGTACTGAATGATATTTTCATACATTGATAGTGGTGCTGGGTCTAAAGCTGATTCTGTTCTACCTGCTTTACCAACTACGGTTTCAATCTCTGGAATACTGGCTACTGCCATATCTAACTGTTGTAAAACACGCTTGTTTTCTTCTACACCAGAGTGTGGCATCGAAGTTGGCATTAATAAAAAAGAACCTTCATTTAACGATGGCATAAATTCTTTGCCTGTGTTTTTCATAATGAAAACACCTGCAATTACAATAGCTGTTGGGACAGACAAAAAGAGCAATTTATTATTTAAACACCACCTTAAAATGCGTGTGTAGTATTTTATGAATAATGAGAAAACACCTAATAAACCAAAGCAAATAATACTAACGAAAATAAGATTCCAGAAAATGCTTTTATCCACTCCTAATGGTCTCCAATATTCGGCTAACAAGAATACTATTGCTGATGCTGAAATAATAATATTGATAAAATTTGCTTGCTTGTCTGTTATCTTATTTTGAAGATTGAGACCTGCTGTAATTCCAAAAGCAATTAATATCAATCCTAACCAATACCCAGAGACTATGGCTACGATACCTAATACTATTAAAACGCCATTTAAAACATATTTAAAGTGTGATTTAAGACTTTTCTTTCTGAATAAAAATGCAGCAAACGGTGGAATTAAAAACAACGCTACTATTATAGATGCTGTTAATGCAAAAGTTTTTGTGAAGGCTAATGGCCTGAATAGTTTACCTTCCGCACCAATCATTGTAAATACAGGAATAAAACTAATAATAGTTGTCATAACTGCGGTTACGATTGCACTGGACACTTCAGCTGTTGCGTTATAAACTACTGTGTTAATTGGGATGAGATTCCCACTTTCGTGGGAACGATTCTCGTTTAAATGCCGAATAATATTTTCTGAAAGTATGACACCAACATCGACCATTGTTCCGATAGCAATTGCAATACCAGATAATGCGACAATGTTGGCATCTACACCAAAGAGTTTCATCGCTATAAATACCATTAAAACCGCTACTGGTAGTAGTCCAGAAATTAATACGGAAGCTCGAAGATTAAACACCATAATAATTATTACTAAAATGGTAATCAATATTTCAAGAGTTAAGGCTTCATTGAGTGTACCTAAAGTTTCTTGTATCAGTTCTGTTCTGTCGTAAAAAGGCACTATGGTAACTTGTGATGTTCTACCATCCGCTAATACTTTTGAAGGTAATCCAGCACTTAATTCATTAATTTTTTCCTTTACGTTATTGATAACTTCCATTGGATTTGCGCCATAACGAGCTACCACAACAGCACCAACAACCTCTGCGCCTTCTTTATCTAATAATCCACGTCTTGTTGCAGGACCTAATGAAACTTTACCAATATCCTTTAACCTAATTGAAGTATAATCTTCTGAAGTGACTACTGCATTTTCGATGTCTGAAATGGATTTCACATAACCCAAACCACGAACTAAATATTCGGCTTGGTTAATTTCCAAAGTCTGTGCACCAATATCCTTATTACTTTCCTTAACAGCTTTTACAACGTGATGCAATCCAATATTATACTGACGCATTAGTTCTGGATTTACGTCCACTTGATATTCTTGAACATAACCACCAATTGAAGCTACCTCAGAAACACCACTTGCAGAAGATAAGGCATATTTAACATAGTAATCTTGAATACTTCTTAGTTCGTGTAAATCCCAACCACCAGTTACAGTTCCTTTTTCATCTCTACCTTCTAAAGTGTACCAGTATATTTGACCTAAGCCTGTTGCATCTGGGCCCAATGCAGGATTTACATCGCTTGGGAGTAATCCACTAGGTAATGAATTTAGTTTTTCTAGGATTCTACTTCGACTCCAGTAAAACTCTATGTCTTCTTCAAAAATGATATAGATGCTTGAAAAGCCAAACATAGAAGAACTACGTATAGTTTTGACACCTGGAATACCCAATAATGAAGTAGTTAATGGGTAGGTAATTTGGTCTTCTATATCTTGAGGTGAACGACCATCCCACTTTGTAAATACAATTTGTTGGTTTTCACCTATATCTGGTATTGCATCTACAGCAACTGGATCACTTGGTAAGAAACCTGTATCCCAATTAAATGGTGCATTAACCGTTCCCCATCCTACAAAAAGAACGAGTAGCAGAACTGCTACGAGTTTGTTTTCTATTAAAAATTTGATGCTTTTATTGAGCATTGGCTTTGATTATTAAACAGTTAGACATTGGTGTAATGAAAACACCGAATACAGCGAATTATCCTTACAACATTGCAGTCATAGGATAAAAAAGTCTATTGTTTAAAAATCAAATTAAGTATGTTTCGTCAATCTTGTAGAGTTGCCTTATGACGAGTGGCGGTTTATATTCTTCGTAAGTAAAAACGTTATTTTCTAAACCTTTAAAAATGTTACTATAAGTGTAAACAAATGAAGCTATAAATACTTGTTGCTCAAATGTTATTTTGTCAACTTGCAATTGTAGTTCTTCTTGACCTTCAATTGCTAATTGTGCATCATCACAACAATTTTTCTTGTTAATAGAACATCCTTCGGTTATAGGCTTTTCCATTTCCATGCCACACCCTTTGGCTTTATGATAAATTGCAGTTTCGACTAAAGTATCTCCGCAATAATGCATATTCAGAGTAAATGACATTGTAGAGAATAAGACTACAAAAGTCATTACTAAAGACATTATTTTATGGAAAAATTGTTTCATATTTATTGCGAAGTTACGAAATTTTACCAATTATTGATTTTGTTTAACAGAAGTTTAATTGACTAATCTGCTTAATCCCATATCATTCGTTGTAATCTAACTGCATTCAAAATTGCTAATAATGCTACTCCTACATCTGCAAAAACTGCTTCCCACATTGTGGCTAAACCACCTGCACCTAAAATCAAGACAATAACTTTAACACCAAATGCTAAAATGATATTCTGCCAAACAATTTTACGTGTGGAACGACTTATTTTAATGGCTCTAACAACTTTTGAAGGTTGGTCTGTTTGAATGATAACATCTGCTGTTTCAATAGCTACATCACTTCCTAAACCACCCATTGCAATACCAACGTTACTTGCTGCTAAAACAGGTGCATCGTTAATACCATCACCTATAAATGCTATTTTGTTTTCAGGATTTTTCTTTAAAATTTCTACTTCCTTTAATTTATCTTCTGGCAATAATCCACCTTTAGCATTTGCAATATTTAATTCTTTCGCTACTTGTTGCGTTATTGAATCCTTGTCACCAGAAAGCATCATAATATTTTTGATACCTACTTTGTGTAAATTAGTAATTGTTTCTTTTGCATCCTCCTTTAATTCATCTGCTATTACTACATAACCTGCAAATTGATTATCAATTGCAACTAATACTATCGATTCTAAAATAGATTCCGTTTCCTTTGGAACATTAATATTATTCGCAGACATTAAGGCTTTATTGCCTACTAAAACTGTTTTATCATTAACAATGCCTTTTAAACCTTTACCTGCAATTTCAGAAACTTCTTTTGCTTCAAAATATTCACCTTCAGCTTTGTACTCTAAAATAGCTTTGGCAATTGGATGCGTTGATAGCTCTTCCATCGCCATTAGGTATTGCATAAATTCGGCTTCATTCCAACCGAATGCTTGCACCTTTTTGATTTTAAATACACCTTTAGTAACTGTTCCTGTTTTGTCCATTACCAAAGTATTTATTTTAGTCATTGCATCTAAAAAAGAAGCTCCTTTGAATAATATTCCGTTTTTTGAAGCTGCTCCTAATCCACCAAAATAACCTAATGGAATGGAAATTACCAACGCACAAGGGCAAGATATTACCAAGAAAATTAAAGCTCTATACAACCAATCTCTAAACACATAATCATCTACAAAAAAGTAAGGTATAAAAGTAACACCAATAGCTAAAAACACTACAATTGGTGTGTAGATACGAGCAAACTGTCTAATGAATAATTCTGTTTTAGATTTACGTGCTGTTGCATTTTGAACCAAGTCTAATATTCTCGCAATAGAACTGTCTTCAAACTTATTGGTTACCTCAACTTCAATAACGCTTTCTAAATTAATACTACCTGCATAAACTTTTTCATCTTTTACGATTGTATCTGGTTTACTCTCACCTGTTAAAGCTGAAGTGTTTAATGATGCTTTTGAGGATAACAACTTACCATCTAAAGGGATTTTTTCGCCTACACGAATTTGAATTTTCTCTCCAATATTTACAGCTTCTGGCGACACACTAACATAATCACCATCACGAAATACATTGGCTTCTTTTGGCCTAACATCCAATAATGCTTTAATATTTCCTTTTGCTCTATTTACTGCTGCGTTTTGAAATAATTCACCTACTGCATAAAATAGCATTACTGCAACACCTTCGGGATATTCACCAATGATAAATGCACCAATTGTAGCAATAGACATTAAAAAGAACTCTGTAAAAACATCACCTTTTTTAATACTATTCCAACCCTCTCTTACGACTGGAAATCCTACAGGTAGATATGCTAAACTGTACCAAGCAATACGAATCCAATCCCTAAAGAATGAAACATCAAAATAATCTAAACCTATTCCAATGATAAGCATTGTAAAACTTATGATAGCAGGTATATAGGTTTTAAATGAACCACTTTCTTGGTGGTCGTGATTATGACCATTATCGTGATTATGTTCTTCTTTAGAAACGGGTTTTAAATCCTTTAAATTAATTTTCTTTTTTTTCATATTTCAGTTTTAAATAATTTTAGACTGACATTACAACCACCTTCTTACTTTTTTCCTATATTTCAAATATTCATTTCCAAATTCTTGTTTCAAAAAGTCTTCTTCCAGTCTAATTTGTGTATTTATACTTATTACAGAAAGTGAGATTATTAATAGTGTAAAGGCATTTGGAATTACCAAAAACAAACCAATATTTGCTATCATAATTCCAAGAAAAATTGGATTTCGTGATATTGAAAACATACCACTAGTTACTAGTTCGGTTTTATTTTTTTCATCTATTCCAATTCGCCAAGAGTTTGCCATTTGTGTCTGTGAAAACCAAACTACAATTAAAGAGAGTATTAAAAAGACCCAACCTATTTTAAATAAAATTTCATTTTCCAAGTACCAAAAGGAAAGTAAGTATTTATACCACTCAATTTTAAAAGCATAAACACCTACCACCATCAGTTCTAAAAATGATATGAAGGTATATATTTTACCATTATATCCGTGAGCATCATCCTTTTTGTTAAATGTTAAAGGGTTAACACCTGTTCTCTGCCATAACAATAAAGACCTTACTACAAAGACGAGTAAAAAATAAAGTATAAAGTAAGCAAACAATATCATTTTATTGATTTTAAGATATTTTAAATAATTTTTCAATATCACTTGGAATAGGCATTCGCTTTAATGGTGGTACGTTTGCACCACCTGTATTACCAAGTGGAACGTGATTAATAAATGATTTCCAACCACCAACAATAAGCCTAATAATTTGACCTAACATTTCTTTAGTATCTTTTTGTCTAAAGCCAAACTTTAGCATTAGCCAATGTGAATAGGTATGTTCTATAGGATAAGATTGACCTATTATATGACTACGTTCTAAATGAAACCAAGCATTACCAAACTGCTTATTTTCTAAACAGAGTTTGTATTGTTTTAATTCTTTGTTATAAGCCTGTTTAAGGTGTTTAGGTATTTTAGTATTAAACTTCATATCTACTAATTTTTGATAAAAGTAGTACAATAGTAAGTGCAATGGAAGTGCATTTGTTATCTACTACATTTATCACAAATACCTTTTACAACCAAGTTTACATTTTCTGAAACAAAGCCATCAGGCACTTTAATTTGTGGTATTTTATGATCTGTTAGGCAAATAGTTTCATTGCAATTGTTACAATGGAAGTGTAGGTGTAAATCGGTTTTTATATCACAATTACATCCTTGTTCACATAATGCATATTTGGTAATTCCAGTTCCATCGTCTATTTGATGTACTATATCTTTTTCTTCAAAAGTTTTAATAGTTCTGTACAAGGTAGTTCTATCTGCTTTTTCAAATGCGTTTTCTATATCACTTAAGGTTACTGCTATCTTTTTTTCAGCAAGAAACTTATAAATTAATAAACGCATTGCTGTAATACGTATTTGTTTTGACTCTAATAATTGTTCTATAGTGTTCATAATTAATCTTGTTCTTTGTTACCAAATGGTTTAATAATAAGGCCTACACTAAATATAAAACCATCTGTTGGCGCATATATTTCTGGGAAAACAGGATTTTCGTGCGGTGGTAATACCAAAGGTGAAAACCTGCTTTGTCTTCTATTTGTAAAATTTTCAAAATTTACAAATACACTTCCTAATTTAAAGTTACGCATTACCAATAAACCCATAGTTACAAAGTCTGTGGTTTCTGTACCATTAGATAAAAACTGTTTGCCAGTATAAAACGTTTCATATCCTATTCGCCATTTTTCAGATTCGTACATCAAAACACTACCTGCATTATGTTTTGCAGTTAATGGTTTCTGTGGATTACCAGGTAAATAATTTAGTTTGGTATCAATAAGTGCATAGTTTAAAAACCATCTAAAATCTTTGTAGGTAAATTTAATATTTGTTTCTGCTCCTTTACTCAAGATTTCATCTGTTGCATTTTCGAACTGAAATAAACCGTTATCTGTTGAATTTAAAAGCAATCCATCTTTAATAGCAGTCACGTAAAATAATTGATTTATAGAAAAACCAATCTCATCAGATAGTCGCGTTTGATAATTGAAATCAAAATTAACGCCATAAGAACGTTCTGCATTGGTGGTAGACTTATCTATACCTAGTACATTTTCAAAGTTAATATATTCTGCTTCTTCTGTAAAAATATCTGGAATCTTATACCCTAAACCTCCACCAATTCTACTTGAAAAACCATTATCATTTTTGTAGAGTAATGAAATTCTTGGAAGTGGAAAGAAACCGAAATCAGTATTGTAATCTGCTCTTAATCCTGTTTCCAATATCCAATTATCTGATAAGTCATAGATATTATTGGCAAATGCACCAAAGGTTACATCTTTTTGGTCTCTTTGTAATGGTAAGTTATCATTTTCATCAAAATTTGAGGTATATAGATTAGCGCCAATTATCCAATCCGTTTTTTCTGATGCTGTGGTATATGAGATTTCAGTAAAAGTATTTGTTTGTTTTCCATCAAAATTAAAATCGGGAACTGTTAAATTCCTATCAAAAAAAGAGACACTATTTTTAAACTCTAATGAACTAACAGCATCTAATTGCGTTTGATATACCAATTGACTGCTTAATCGTTTTGAATTGTTTTCTTCTGTGTATTGATGTATACCCTCTTCACCATTTTCAATTTTATTAATATCACCACCAATTCTATCATCATACGTACCATTTAAACCTAACCAAACTGTTGTGTTCTCTGATGGATAATAAAACAGTTTAGGGTTAAATGAAATTGACGTTGTCTTTGGCAAATTACTAAAGCCATCACCTTCAGGGTCGTATGCTTTTTGATAATGAGCAGAGCCATAAAGTGAAAAACCAAATTTTTCATTCCGTTTGCTATAAAATACATTGGCTGTACTTCCTAATGCTTGTGTTTGCGTGAGCATTATATCTAAAGCAGGTTCAAAATCTGGTGTTTTGGATACCATATTTATTAAACCTGCAATTGCACCACCACCATAAAGTGTTGATGAACTTCCTTTAATAATTTCAAATTGTTGTAGGTCTAAAGGTGGTATTTGTAAAATACTTAACCCACTTGAGAAACCACCATACAATGGAAAACCATCTCTTAAAAGTTGTGTGTACCTTCCATCTAATCCTTGAATACGAATATTGGTGTTACCACTACTTAATGAAGTTTGTTGCATTTGTATTCCTGTACTTTCACGAAGCACCATAGAAATATTAGTAGGGTTCATTATTGCTTTTTCTCCTAATTCTTCAACTCCTATAAATTCGATACGTGTTGGTATTTTTTTTACTGTTCTTGTACTTCTAGTGGATTGCACTACAATGGTTTCTAATTGATTAGCTCCTTCTTTTAATTTAAAGACTAACGCTGTATTACTTGGAATTTGAATTGAAGTCTCAAATGTTTCAAAACCTAAAAATGAAATGATTATTTGGTGCTGACCATCTGGGATTTTTGTAAACTCTGCAATACCATCAAAATTGGTTACTGCTCCTTTTTCTAATGTTTCAAAGTAAACTGTAGCACCCATTAAGGGCTCGTTTTCTTCAGTGACAATTTTAATTTGTATATCGTTTGTTTGTGCCTTAATTGAAAGGCAAAATAATAGCATGAGCTTTATGCTCAATAAGTATTTATTCATTGAATTTTAATTGTAATATTAACTAAATAATTGATTTTATAAATCCTAATAATTTAGCTTATTACTCTTGGTGGTTGCCAAATATTAGATTGGAAATCAAATCTATAAATTGACTGATAAGTAGATATTAATTTTGTAGAAATTCTATTGAAAGTTAATAACTCAAATGTTGCTAAAGGCTCATAAGTTATTGACATACCACAACAATTACAAATACACATACTTGGACAGGTGTCATCACTATCTTCTTGGTGATTGTGGTTCATACTTATTTCATCTTGATGCTGGTCTTCTAAATTTTGACCATCAGAACAAGGCTTTGCCGAAAGCAATAGTATTAATAATGATAATATGATTGTTACAAATTTCACTGTGACAAAGATAGACAAATACTTATGCAATGATTGTGCAAATGTTTGGTATGAAATACAATCAACTACAAGAATTACATAAGTTGCAAATGATTGTGAATTATTGCTTATAAATGAAAACCTAATACTTTTCCGAATTAATTAAATCAACCAAATCTCCACCATCTTCGATATTTGAGGTCTCTAGAATAGTACTACATTGAATGTGAAAACCTTCTAAATTTAATTGTTTTGAAACTTTATTCCATTTATCAAATTCAGTTTTGTCTGGATATGCTATAACATTATATTCTTTTAAGGGGTTTAGTAATTCTTTTTTGAAATTAGACTTACTGCCTGTTGCTAACCAAAGGACTTTTGGCTCTACAATACTCATTATTACAGCAGTCTTTTCTGATTCTACTAAACAAATTGTATTACCTTTTTCGATGTTGTTTATGTTTTGTAATCCAAATAGGCATTGTTGTAACACGAAGTCTTTTAATTTCATTTGTTTATGAATCCAACTAATCCTATTATAAGGTTTCTTAACTCTTTTGCCTGTATTACTGTCATATAACATAATTTTACCACCATGGATTACGTTTTGGGAATCAATTTGCCAGAATACTGTTGCACCATTCCAGTAATTTGTGGTGCCTAATTGAAATTTATTAATTGCATGTAATACTTTTGTTGGATCATAATTTTTAAGTAAATAAGTGATAAAATTATTTTGTTGCTTTATGTTGTTGATGCCGTTATTTACGATATTAATCTGTTGCCTACTGTTGTTGTCTTGTTGATTTATACTAGAAAACTGTTGTAAAACTGTTGTTTTGTGAAACGTTGGTTGCGTTGCAACATGATTAATACTTGCATTATTAACGATACAATTTTTTGAAGGATTTTTAAAGTAACCACATTTGCTTTCCCTATCACATCTACCATCTATATGATTTAAGTATTGCATAGTTTCGTTGTCAATAAATTTGACAAATGTTTTTTTATTGCAATGAGGGCATAAAAACTTCTTACTTGATGGATCCAAACTGTATTTGTAATTTTTACTCATATTATTTCTATTCGTACCAATCGTACCAATTATTTAGTACGAATGGTACGACTTTTTTTTACTACATTCTCTATTAAATATCTAATTGCATCATTATCAGTGAAATCTGGTAATTTGTCTTTTATGTTAATGTTTTTCTTATTCATTTCGCTTTTGAGCATATGAAATAGCTTTGTAAACTCTTCTTCTTGAAGAGCTTTAGCAATTACATATACATCAGAAGCTAACATATTAAATACCTAGTTTTTTTCTTCTTTTTCTTATTGCACCTTCACTTAGACTTAATCTATCACCAATTTTAACATTACTAAGTCCTTCAGAAATAAGCAGTTTAATTTGCTCATTTATTTCATTACTGTTTATAGTGTTATTTGTATTGAGGTGATTGTTTTCTAAATCAAATTCTTCAAAACAAAATTCTAGAAAGTTTGTTGCTTTATCTATACTACAAAGTATAATGTTTTCTTCATGATAGATGTGCTCTGTATTTCGCTGTTTCAATTGCTTGATATACCTAAATGAAGGGTCTTGTGAACTTTTGCCTATAGCAAAGCAACTATCACAAAAATTCATTAGCATTTTACTACCAGCTAAGTCATTTTTTGTAATTGGTTTAGAATCATCTCTTTTAGGTGTGTGTGCTAAAACTAAAATTGATATTCCTTTAGTTTTTGAAAGTTGTTTTAAAGTTTTCATTAATACCAAAGCGTCTTTTGCTTTTTCGTTTTCAGCACTTAAAAATGTGAGGTTGTCAACAATTAAGATAGTAGCCTGTGTTTCTTCAATATAAGCAGGAAGGGTTGCACATAAATACTCTTCGTAATTCTTAAAATTACTTGGCAGAGTTTCTTCAGTATTTAATTCTGCTCGAAGAAAATTATGATGAAACTGATAATGATTGGTAAAATTTTCTGCATATCGATTTTCAAATTGCTTATCAGATAATTCAAAATCTAAAAAAAGTACTTTCTGTGGTGCACATTCTAATTTGAAACCATTAATTGAAACACCATAACTCAAACTATCGGCTATTTGAACAGCTAATATGGATTTTCCTAAATTGGTGTCTGAAAATAGTATACATAATTCATTTTCATACCAAAGTTCACTAAATAGCATTTTAGGAATAGGTCTGCTTTTTGCATTATTTATCCAAGAATTTGCATCATTGATAATTAGAGAATTTACATCCTTATTATTTTTTTGTAATAAACTTTCATTATGAAATATATCTTGACTAATACTATGTATGGCTTCTTTACTCATGGTCAAAATATTTATTGGTTGATGTTGGATTACATTCAATAACAATATCTTCTAGTTCTTCGGAAAAATAGTCATCTGTGTATTCATATATTATCTCTCTTAATAATTTTGAAATGCTTTGGTTGTTATCATCTGCGATGATTTCAAGATCATCTTTTAATCTTGAGTTAATTCGAATGTTAATTGTTGTTTTCATTCTTCTTTTATTTTATAAATTAATACTTATAAATACATGCTAAAAAGAATAATGAAAGCATACCAATGGGCAACTACCTAATTAACAGTATTTAACTAGGTGCAATATTGGAATAACATAAAGTTTAAAAAAGGGAAGTAGGATGGGAAATTTGTGGGAAATTTGTGGGAAATTTTCCTTTTTGTGGGAAATTTTAAAAAATGGATTCTAATTTCTGAAATTGTCCCAATCTTTTTTGATTTTTTTGACCCTATTTCTATGGGTGTTTGATTCATTTCCATTCAACTTTAGAGTACTAAAGTTAAAATTGAAATAACTGTTTATAATTTCTCCAAATACTTTCGCTGAAGGCATTGTTATACATAGAACATTATTGAAGAAATCAAATAAACATATAGCAAATGCTCTATTAATTTTTTCCGTCTTTAAAATTTGATTTTCAATAAACTCTACTTGTTTTAGAGAGTGAAAATTTTCAGCGTATTTCTGGTAGATTATTTTAGAAATTGGTTTGGTGGCAAATACATTGTTTTTCTCTAACTTGAATTGATTATTTAATTCTATTAAGATTTTTAAATTATTTTCAAATTCAAATATATTTTTGATAGTAGTATTATTATCGAATAAATGTTTACTGTAGTAATCATTATCTCCAGCTAAAAATGGAATAATTAATTCAAACTCATAATCCAGATTTTTAATTAAAGTTTCTTGATATCTTTTTAGGTACTCAAATTTTGTGTTTGGTACAACTTGACGATTTTCGTCAAACTTAAATTTCAAGCCTATTTTGTTTGGAACCTTATTGTAATAAAAATTAAAATATTTTAAACCAATCTTTTTACGTTCATTTTTATCAAGTCCAAAAACATCTTCTTCTAAATCAAGATTAAATAAAATATTATTTCCTAGTCCTGCACTATAATGGTTAAGCAAATATTTATAAAACTCTTGTGAAACAGCATTGTTATAAATAAACTTTTCTTTAACCTGCTTATTACTTTTATTAATACGATACTCTCCTAATTTATTAGTTTCTTCAAATACTCCTGAGGATTCATGGGAGATATACTTATTACCATAGTTTTTATTAATTATATATTCAGTTATTCTTACTAAATCATTTGTTTCATAAATTGATAATGGTAAAGTATTGTAAAAATGCGTTTTCATTATTTTAATAAATTTGAATAGTCTTCAGGAAGTATAGCATCTATTTTTCTTAAGTATAATTCAAGAGCTTCCATTCTTTTATGACCAGTTATCAACATTAGTTTGCTTTTAGCTTCAAAGGGTGAATAAGACTTAGACATTTCATTATATAATTTGGTTATAAAAGTGTGCCTAAAACTATATAGACCATATTCTTTACCTAATCCAAAATGATCTTTTACTTTTTTGAATTGTTTTGTGAAGTAATCTCTCTTATTATTTTCGGTAGTAGCCCATTGATCACCAATTTTATTGGGAGTAAATAAAAAATCATTTTGATTTAGCTTTTTAAGATCTGGCAACTGATCAATAATTATAGTAGGAATTATTTTTATTTTGACTGGTTGATTTTTTGCCCTTACATAAATTTTCTTATCAATGATATCAATGTCTCCTACTTTTAGTCGGCAAACTTCAACTGGTCTCAAGAAATTATAAGAAACAAATTGAACAAATAGATGTAAAATGTTATTAGTGTTTTTTAGGTAATCAAATATTTCATTAAGCTCAGTAGGAGTGTAAGTTTTATTTCTTTCTGGAGTAGATTTTAGAATATTTATTTTTTTAACAAAATTATCTTTTATAATCTCATTGTCTTCTAACGTTTGAAATAATGAACTGATATCAGTTCGAGTATTGTTTCTATTTCTAGCGCTTGATGTTTGCAATACACTATTTAAATATAGAATTACATTTTTTTTATTTATGCTACAGATATCATCTTTTGGTTTTATACTTTGTTCTTCCAACCACTTTTTGAATCTATTAATTCTTCCATTAAAGTTTTTAAAGGAAGTGGCACTTTGGACTTTTGATTTTATTTTAAGTCCTAGATTGAAAGCATCTTCAATAGTATGAGTAGGTAGGGTGTTATTTATATCGGATTTTATTTCTTTTTTAGAGGAGCTCGTCACATCTGTTATTTCCTCTTCCTTTATTGAAAGTTGTTTTTCGAAAAACTCGATTAAACCCTCATTCTCTTGGTATGGATTGTATCCTTTTTGTAATAGAATGATTAAACCTTTTTTTATTTTATTTAAAATGTATAATCGATCTTTCTTGTTTTTATAGGTGTTTACACCAGCTTTTATATTAGTTTGTCTTACCAGTTTACCTGTTTCTGGATTTCTAAAAGAATAATAAACATACCAATTCTTAAGGAGTGCTTCCTTCTTAGTCTTGGATGAGAGTTTAGACCAATTGGATATATCTACACCACCAGTGTAGAATTTTGGATCAGAATATTTCATTTTCATAGGTGAATCGTGTACTATATCGTGTACTCTTTGTAAAAGTAAATAAAATGAGGGCATAAAAAAACGAATTGTGAGACACAATTCGTTGTTTTATCTAGCTTATAAACTTGTAGCGAAGACGGGATTTGAACCCGTGACCTCAGGGTTATGAATCCTGCGCTCTAACCAACTGAGCTACCTCGCCATTGACTTTGAGGATGCAAATATAATCGATTTTTACATACTGGCAAGTGGAGGTTTTAATTTTTTTTCTTCAAATTAATACCTATCTTGTGCATTAACTTTTTATATAATGGATAAAGTAAAATACGAAATAGAAATTCCTGTTCATGCATCTCCAAACATGCTATATCAGTATATTTCATCACCATCTAATTTACAAGAATGGTTTGCAGATACCGTGAATTCTAGAGGTAAAATTTATACATTTAGTTGGGATGGTACAGAAGAACAGGCAGAATTGGTAACAAAAAAGTCCGAAGAAAGAATTCGATTTAAGTGGTTAGAGAGCGAAGATGATGATAGTTTTTTCGAAATTAAAATTCAAGTTGATCCGTTAACCAAAGACGTTTCTTTAATTATTACAGATTTTGCAGATGATGAAGATGAAGTTGAGGAAGCGAAACAACTATGGGAGAATCAAATAGATGAATTAAAGCATACTATAGGAGCTTAATTTACATGATAATATTATATTTTAAAACTCAACCTGAAAGGTTGAGTTTTTTTATATTTTCTTTTTTAAAAGCCTTAATTTTGCATTTCTAAAAGAAGGAAAATGGTTAATTTGAATGGAGAATTGTTATTAGAGGAAAATTTTAAACTATCTAATTTAAATAGAGGTTTTAAATATGGTGATGCAATTTTTGAAACTATAAAAGTAGCTAATAATAAAGTAATATTTTGGGAAGATCATTATTTCAGATTAATGGCTTCTATGCGAATGTTACGAATGAAAATTCCCTTAAAATTTACCTTAGAATTTTTAGAACAAGAAATTTTAAAAACTGCTGAGTCTAATAAATTAAGTTCTTTATGTAGAATTAGACTTAATGTGTTTCGTAAAGATGGTGGTTTTTATAAACCAAAAACTAATGAAATAGATTTTTCAATTGAGGCGAATCAAATTACTTACAGTACTCAAGAAAATTATAAAATAGACGTTTTTAAAGATTTCTATAATTATTCTGGAATGTTGTCTACTGTTAAGACCAATAATAGAATGATTAATACTTTAGCTAGTATTTATGCGAATGAAAATGATCTAGACAATTGTGTTTTAATTAATGAAAGAAAAGGAGTAGTAGAAGTTGCTAACGGAAATATTTTTGTTTTAAAAAATAACATAGTTAAAACACCTAGTTTAGAAGAGGGTTGTATTAAAGGGGTAGTTAGAAAGAAAATAATTGAAATGCTAACCAAGAATCCGGATTATACTATTGAAGAAACAAGTATTTCTCCATTTGAAATTCAAAAGGCAGATGAAGTTTTTATAACGAATGCGATTATAGGAATTCAACCTGTTACAAATTATAAAAAGAAATCTTTTCAAACAGAATTTGGTACAAAGTTGTCTAAAAGTTTAAAAGTATTGGAGGTTACCTCAAATTAATTAAGAGAAACGTCATTAGGTGCATTAGCCCATAACTTGTAATCTCCTCCTTTTTCTAGTAATTTTTTACGCCAGAACGTATCCTCGTTTTCCGAAAATATGTTTTGGATATTGTTTTCAGAGATAAACCAAGAATTGATGTTGATTTCGTCTTTAAGTTGATTCTTTCCCCAACCAGAATAACCTAAGAAAAAGCGAATATCAGTAGATGATAATTCTCCTGAATTCAGCAACTGCTTTAAAGAATCAAAATTTCCTCCCCAAAAAATACCATCACTAATAGCAATACTATCTGGAATAAGTTCTGGAACTTTATGCACAAAATACAAGTTATCTTGCTCTACAGGGCCTCCTTGATAAACTGTGAAGTTCGAGTCAATATCTGGAATTAGGTCTTTTAAAACATAGTCTAAAGGCCTGTTTAAAATAAAACCTACAGAATTATTTTCTGTGTACTCTGTAATTAAAATAATAGCCCTATTAAAAGAGCTGTCATTTAATATAGAGGGTTCTGCAATTAATAATCTACCTTTAAGTGGTTCTAAATGCGACATAAGTAAATGTAACGAAATTTGAGCAAAAAAAAAACTCTCTAAAAAAGAGAGTTTTATTTGTAATTTATTCTGTAAACTAGTTTACAGCATCACTTAATCCAGCTCCAGCTTTAAACTTAGCTACATTTTTAGCAGCGATTTGGATTGTTTTACCAGTTTGAGGGTTTCTACCACTTCTTGCAGCTCTATGAGAAACTGAAAAAGTTCCAAAACCTACTAAAGCAACTTTATCTCCACCTTTTAAAGCAGAAGTTACATTATCTGTAAAAGATTCTAATGCTGCTTTTGCTGCTACTTTAGAAATTCCTGCGTCTGCAGCCATTGCGTCGATTAAATCTGACTTGTTCATAATAAATAGATTTTTAAAAATTAATTGTTTATTTTTTGCTATTAAGCTTAACAAATATATACGTATTAAGGGCCTACGCAAATTACCACCCCTAAAAAGTAGGTATTTGTTAATAAATACATCTAAAATGTTAATAAAGGCAGTTAGGAAATTACAAAATCTCTATAAACCGTATCAATAAAGGGGTTAAAGCATTTTAGCGTTTTCAGAAAAAACAAAACCATTTAATAGACTTTTTGAATCTAGTTTTTTCTTACCTGCAATTTTAATTTCGTCTATAATAATGAACCCTTTGTTTACAGCAACTTTTAATTCGTTTTTTGAACTTATAATTTTACCGAATTCAAAACCATGCTCCTCAGTTACTTTACGAACTTTATAAAGTTTAGTTTTCAGTTGCTCTTCATTATTGTTTATTACTGTCCAAGCTGCAGGAAATGGATTTAGCCCTCTAATTTGATTGTAAATTTCAGTAATTGACTTGCTCCAATCAATTCTTGTATTCTCAGGAAATAACTTGGGCGCTTGTTTTTCTTCTAAATCTGGTTGTTTTTTCGTCTTAATATCACCTTCTGAAATCGCATTTACTGTTTTGGCTACTAAGTCAGCTCCTAAATACATCAATTTATCATGCAAGGTACCTACAGTTTCATCTTCGGTAATATTAATTTCTTCTTGAAGAATGATTTCTCCAGTATCTATCTTTTCATCAATAAAAAAGGTAGTAACTCCTGTTTTACTTTCGCCATTAATAATAGCCCAATGAATAGGTGCAGCACCTCTATATTCAGGCAACAGAGAAGCATGTAAATTAAATGTGCCAAATTTAGGTAGTTGCCAAACCGATTTAGGTAGCATTCTAAACGCAACAACTATTTGTAAATCTACCTCTAATGAATTAAGTTCATTTAAAAAAGACTCATCTTTTAAATTAGTAGGTTGTAATACCTTTAAGTTTTCTGATAAAGCATACTTTTTAACAGCAGATTCATTTAGTTTTCTTCCTCTTCCTGCAGGTTTATCTGCAGCTGTTATTACACCAACAATATTATAATTATGGTCTACTAAATGTTTTAAAATTGTAACTGCAAAATCTGGAGTACCCATAAAAACAATTCGTAAATCTTTCATAATTTTATTTTAGTTGATATTTATTTTGATGATTAATTTTGATAATATTTTCAGAAATTAACTCACGCAAATGTATTAAAATGTCTTTTTCATTTGCGCTAATAAATTGATTAATTTCCTGAGAAGTTAAACTGTATTTTGATTTTAAGAGTGTAATTATTTCTTCTGAAATGTTTAATTTTTTGTTTCTTTTTTCTGATAAGCAGACATCACAAACTCCACATTTTTTAGTTGATTTTTCTTCAAAATAATTTAATAATTGAATGCTTCTGCAGATCGTATTATTGGAAATGTAGGATAAAAAATCCTTCGATTTTTTATCTTTTTGAGTTAAATATTTTGATATATTTTTTGAAATAGAGTTAATGGTTTTGTCATCTTCTCTAGGTACTAAAAATTGAATTTCTAAATCAGTTTCTACTTGGTTGTAATCTAACAAATCATCTTGTTGTAAACGTAGTAATTGCTCTTTTACCTGTCCAGATGTCATGTTGTTTTTCTTTGCTATTGCAAATTCATCTATTTTAACTTCTTGTTCAAATAACCCTGAATAAGTTCTTAATAATGAGTTTATAAAGTTTTTAGTATAGATATTTCTTATGGCGTAAGAAAGTACATTTTTACTAGATGTTTTAAAAAATAATGTAGATTTTTGATTATAAGTATTCGATAAAATTATAATACCATTATTGGCAAGAATTTTTAAAATAGTATCTACTTTGATAGGTGTAAATTTATATAATTTTGAAAATTCTAAAAGGTTGAAACTATAAAAATCTTCTGTTATTTCACCTAAAGGAATTGTAAAATATTGATATAATTTTCGATGAACTTCTTTTATTTCTTTTAGACTTGGAATTGATTTTTTTACGGTATCATTAAACACTAAAATATCACTATCGTTTTTAAGTAAAACTGCGAATGATTTTTTTTCATTTCTTCCTGCTCTTCCAGATTCTTGGATGTAGTTTTCAATAGAAAATGGTAAATCAAAATGAATTACAATGCCAACATTAGATTTGTCAATTCCCATTCCAAATGCATTTGTTGCCACTATAATTGGCGTAGATTCAGAAAGCCAATTTTTAAAGGCTAAATCTTTATCTTTCGTAGAAAGTCCTCCATGATAAAAACTACTTTTAAAGTTATTTGCATTTAGAAAAGTTGCAATGTCTTTTGTTTTTCGTCTAGAATTTACATAGACAATTGCTGGTGTTTTTGTTTTGGTGAAGATTTGAAGAAGTTTACCCAATTTGTCTTGCACATCAAAAACTTGGTAAGCTAGGTTCTTTCTGTAAAAAGATTTTTTAAAAACTTTTGGATGATGCAACTCTAAATTCAGAGCAATATCATTAATAATTTTATTGTTAGCAGTTGCTGTTAATGCAATAAAATTAGCATTCGGAATTATAGTTTTTAGAATGTTGATGTTTCTGTAGGAAGGCCTAAAATCATGTCCCCATTCTGAAATACAATGCGCTTCATCAATGGCAACTAGGTTTACATTCAGTTCTTTTATTTTTTGCTGAATTAATTGTGATTGCAATCTTTCAGGAGAAATATATAGAAACTTATAACTACCAAACTTAATATTATCAAGCAAAGTAATAATTTCATTGTTGGAAGCTCCAGATTTAATTGTAGCTGCTTTAATGTTCCTTTTTTTAAGGTTGGCAACTTGATCATTCATTAAAGCGATCAAAGGAGAAATAACAATACAAACACCGTCCATCTGAAATGCAGGCACTTGAAAACAAATAGATTTTCCACCTCCAGTTGGTAGTAGTGCAATTACATCTTCTTTTTGAAGAACTGCATTTATAATTTGGTCTTGTGGTTCTCTAAAACTAGAATAGTTCCAGTATTTTTTTAATATTTCTAAAGCTGTATTTATCATTCACAAGAAAGCGAATTAATAATAAAATCAGTTCTATCTTTTATCGATCCAAAAGGTACATTTATCAACTTGTAGTTTAACGATGTATAAGCTTCCTTTAGAAATTCATCTATTTTAATTGACTCTTCAAAAGACTCATATCTTTCATTATCAGTAGTATGGATGTCTTTCCATGGAGCGAAATGAAAGATGAGATCATAGGTATACTCTAAACACTTATCTGTAAAATAGGAAGGATAATCAGTTTTAAAATAATCTAGATAGGCCTTTACATCAGGAATGCCTCTATCAAAAAAGACCAAATTTTCGCTACTATTTTGCGCTTCTAAAAATTGATTTTCTCTACCTTCTAATAATTTTTTGCTAAACAATAGTGGCTCTGTTAAAAAGAGTTGATCTATACCATCTTTTTGAGCTTGCAAAGTTACGGCTCTAGAAACTTCTTCTAAGCAAAAATAGCCTCTTGCTTGTAAAGCATTCAAAACGCTTGTTTTGCCAGTACCTGGCCCACCAATTAGAACAATTTTTAGTTGATTATTTTTCAAAAATTTTAGCTTAGAATTATTATTTTTGATTTTAAGAATACTACATAATTTACAAAAATAAATCATTAGCATTATAAATCTAATTTTTAACGTAATTTTGTGGCCTACTATTTGTAAATAGTGCATAAACATTACAATGATGAGCGATAAAAAAGCATTCTATATAAAATTAAAAGGTCAGTTAGAAGATTCAACAGAGTTTCCTTCAGATTATATGTACAAATTTATTGTGCCTGCAGATGGTAATCAGCAAAAAGAGGTGCAAGAAGTTTTTGATAATAAAGGAGCTGTAATTAAAACTAAAAAATCAAAAACAGGAAAATATATCAGCATTTCTATAGTTTTAAAATTAAGCAGTGCAGATGAGGTTATTAGTTATTACAAAAAAGTAGAAGAAGTAGAAGGTATTATATCATTATAAATTTATGAAAAAGCTAATCTTATTATTATTTATTGTCTTTACAACAGCGAGCATAGCACAGAAGAAAGATAAAGTTTTAATTACTATTGGTGATGAAAAAATAATGGTATCTGAATTTAAAAGGGTTTACGAAAAAAATTTAGATGCTATAGATAATGAAGAAGCTAAAGATTTAGAAAAAAACCTTGACTTATTTATTAACTATAAGCTTAAGGTTAAAGAGGCTTATGACATTAAGTTAGATACCTTATCATCTTATGTAAAAGAGATGAAAACCTACAGAAATCAGCTTGCTGCACCTTACATGCAAGATTCAGCTTATGTGAGTGTACTTGTTAAAGATGCTTATTTTAGAACTAAGAATGAGGTAAAAGCCAAACACATTTTAATAAGAACTCCTAAAGTAGCCACACCAAAAGATACTTTAAAGGCTTATCAAAAAATAATGAAAATTCGAGATAGAATTTTAAAGGGTGAAGATTTTGAGAAAGTAGCAGAAGAGGTTTCAGAGGATGAATCTGCTAGAGCAGATGCTAAATCAGGTAGAGTAGGTAATAAAGGTAACTTAGGTTATTTTTCTGCTTTTAAAATGGTATATCCTTTTGAAAACGCTGCTTACACTACAAAAATTGATGAAGTTTCTATGCCTTTTAGAACCAGATTTGGTTATCATATTTTAAAGGTTGACGGACTAAGACCTTCAAAAGGAGAGGTAGAAGTAGCTCATATTTTAATTACAGATAAAACTGCTAAAGGAGAAGAAATTATAAACACTGTTTATAATCGTTTAGAAAAGGATGAGCAATTTAAAATGTTAGCTCGTAAATATTCAGATGATACAGGTTCTAAATCTAAAGGAGGTAAATTAAGAAGGTTTGGTTCTGGAGTTATGGTTCAGCCTTTTGATGAAGTTGCTTTTAGTTTAACAAAAGAAGGTGAGTATTCTAAACCTTTTAGAACGCGTTTTGGTTGGCATATTGTTCAGTTAATTAAAAAGCACCCAGTAAAATCTTTTGAGGAAATGAAAAAAGAGCTTACTAGTAAAATTAGATCTAGTGATCGCTTACAGCTTTCTGAAAAAGCAGTTGTAAATAGATTAAAAAAAGAATATAAGATTAAAGAATTCGATAATGCTAAAAGCATTTTTAATAATCTAAAATTAAGAAGCATACCAAGTGATTCTTTACAATTACCAATTCTAAAAATAAACGAGAAAAGCTATACTCAAGCTGATTTTGTAAACTACATCAAAAGAAGAAATAATAAGCCAGTTTTTGACTTGTTTAACGATTTTAAAAGTCAAGAAATTTTAGAATATTATAAAAGTAACTTAGAGAAAACAGAACCAGATTTTGCACATATATTGCAAGAGTATGAAGATGGTTTGTTGCTATTTGAATTAATGCAACAAAAAATTTGGGATAAAGCTTCTAAAGATACTTTAGGGCTTAAAAATTTTTATCAAAAGAATTTAACAAAGTACAATAACAGAGAACTAAATAAAATTAAAGGAGAGGTTATGAATGATTATCAAAATCATTTAGAACAACTCTGGATTGCAGATTTAAGAAATAAAACTGCAATTGAAGTCAACAAAAAACAACTTAAAAAACTCATTAAATATTACAAAAAGGAGTAATGAATAGAGGTCTAATTTTTATCGGAATTTTATTGCTCTTCGCTTCTTGTGATTATTTGACTGTACAGGAAAAAGAAAGTACAGCTTCAGAAATTGTTGCTATTGTAAATACCGAAAAATTATTTAGAGAAGATATAAGAAAGTTTTTGCCCAAAAACATTAGCAAAGAAGATAGCTTAGTTTTGGTAAAGGGCTATATAAACGATTGGGCCATAAAACAACTATTACTTATAAATGCAGAAAGTAATAGTTCTTTAGACGAAGTAAATAATATAGATGCTTTAGTAAGAGACTATAAAGAGAGTTTATTAATTAATAATTATAAAGAAAGATTAATAAAACAACAATTAGATACTACAATAGTAGACGAAGAAGTAGAAGGTTTTTACGAGAAAAATAAAGAGAATTTTAAACTGAATGAAGAGTTATTAAAAATTAAATACCTTCATTTAGATGATAAAATTATCAATAAGAAGGAACTTACCAAGCTATTTAAGTCAGATAATATTGAAGATTTAGAAGAATTAGAAAAACAACAATTAAGCTTTAAAAATTATCAGTTTAATGACTCTATTTGGACACCTTTAGATAAGGTTTTGTTAAAACTGCCATTTTCTAAAGAAAATCTGTTAAATAAAACTAAATTCCTTGAAAAACAAGACTCATTAGGTTTATATTTGGTGACCATAAAAGATGTTTTAGTTAGAAATGATACAGCACCATTAAGCTATATTAAGCCTACAATAAAACAAATGATTTTACACAGACGTAAAATCGAATTAATAAGAGATATAGAAAAAATTTTAGTACAAGATGCAACAAAGAACAACAATCTTAAAATTTATTAAATCAGCAATACTAGTCGCGTTTTTTGGCTTAGTTAGCACATATACATCAGCTCAAATTAAGATTGATGGTGTAGCTGTTGTAATTGGTAAAAACATTGTTTTAGATTCAGATATAGAAAAATTTAAGCAAGAAGTAGAAGTAAGATCAGAAGGAAAAATTAAAATTTCTGATTGTGAAATGTTAGAAGAGTTAATGCAACAAAAATTACTTGCACATCATGCAGTAATTGATAGTGTAACAGTTTCTGATGAAGAAATTTCAAGCAGAGTAGAAAGAAGTGTTGCGTTTTTCACAGAACAATTTGGCTCTGTAGATAAAGTGATAAAAGCTTACGGATTTAATGATTTAGATGATTTAAAGAAAGAACTTTATTCTGTTCAGTCAGAAAATGTGTTGATAGAAAAAGAGCAGTTAAAAATTACAGATAAAATAGATGTAACTCCAGAAGAAGTGCGTTTGTATTATGTAGGTTTAAAAGAAGATGGTGAATTGCCAGAGTTTTCAGCAGAAATAGAGTTGGCACAATTGGTAATTAAAGCAAAGCCAACAGAAGAAGAAAATCAACGAATTATTAATAAGTTGAATGAACTTAAAAAAGAAATTGAAGATGGAGCTAACTTTAAAATGAAGGCTATTATAAACTCAGATGATCCTGGTGTAACAAATAATGGTGGTAGATATGAGGTTACAAAAGAATCTCAATTTATTAAAGAATTTAAAGAAATGGCTTTTTCTTTAGATGTTGGTCAGGTTTCAAAACCTTTTAAATCAGATTTTGGTTATCACTTAATGCAATTGCATGAAATTAAAGGTAATATGAGAATTGCGTCTCATATATTAATGCAACCAAATGTTCCTGAATCATTATTAACAGAAACTAAAGAAAAAGCGATAAAAATTGCTAATGACATTAAACTTGGTAAAATAACATTTACAGAAGCAGTTAGAAAATATTCTGATGATGAAGACACCAAAAATGATGATGGTTTATTAATGAATCCTTACACAGGTGAAAATACTTGGGATTTAACAAGAATGGATCCTGCATTATATGCAAGAGTAGCAGAATTGCAAAAAGGGGAACTATCTGATGTTTATTTTGATGAAAATAGAAGTGGTGAAAAGATGTATAAGTTTATCATAATGAGAGATAGAACTAATACGCACACTGCAGATTTAGTAAACGATTATGTAAAAGTGCAAGAATTAGCTTTGGCTAAGAAAAAAGAAGAGGCTATTACAAAATGGGCTAAAGAAAAAATTTCAGACACTTACATCAAAATGTCTGATGAGCATAGAAAATGTACTTTTGAAAAAAATTGGAAAAAAGAAACAGGTAGATAATGTCTGACGTTAAAGCTGTAAACGATTTAGTCGTAAAATACAATACATTAAAATCTGAAATTAGTAAGGTAATTGTTGGTCAAGAAGATGCTGTAAACTTTACCTTATTGTCTATATTTTGTGGTGGCCATTCTTTATTGATTGGTGTGCCAGGTTTGGCAAAAACCTTATTGGTAAATACAGTATCTAATGTTTTAGGTTTAAACTTTAAAAGAATTCAATTTACTCCAGATTTAATGCCTTCAGATATTTTAGGTAGTGAAATCTTAGATGAAAACAGACATTTTAAATTTATAAAAGGCCCAATATTCTCGAACATCATTTTGGCTGATGAAATTAATAGAACTCCGCCAAAAACACAGGCAGCACTTTTAGAGGCAATGCAAGAACGTTCTGTAACTGTATCTAATAATCATTATAAGTTAGAGTTGCCATTCTTTGTATTGGCTACTCAAAACCCTATTGAGCAAGAAGGTACTTACCCATTACCAGAGGCACAATTAGATAGATTCATGTTTTCTATTCATTTAGAGTATCCTTCTTTTAAAGAAGAGGTACGTGTTGTAAAAGCAACTACCAGTAATGTTTCTACAAGTGTAAATGCAATTTTATCGAGCGAAGAAATTATTGCTATTCAAGAATTGGTTCGTAAAATTCCAGTTACAGACAATGTAATAGAATATGCAGTAGGTTTAGTGGGTAAAACAAGGCCAAAATCTGATGCTGCTACAGAATTGGTTCAGAAATATTTAGATTGGGGAGCTGGTCCAAGAGCATCACAAAATTTAATTTTAGCAGCCAAAGCACATGCAGCTATAAATGGTAAATACTCTCCAGATATTGAAGATGTTAAAGCAGTTGCTGTTCCAATTTTATCTCATAGAATTGTAAAAAACTATAAAGCAGAAGCAGAAGGTATTACAATACAAGCTATTATAAAATCTTTGCTTTAATCTTCCTCTTCTAAAGCAGGATTTTCAAAGAAACTGAATACATTTCCTCCATATCTCTTATCATATGCATGATTATTGTGCGATGAAATATCTGTATGTTTGGAATGTTCTACAATTAAAACACCCTCTTCTTTTAATAATTCGTTTTTGAATATCAAGTCTACAATTTCTAAGAACTTTTCAGTAGTAAAATCATAAGGAGGATCTGCAAATATTATATCTGCTTGTAAGGTAGTTTTATCTAGAAATTTGTACACATCACTTTTATAGGTGTTAATGTTTAAATCTAGCTCTTTAGCAGTGTTGTAAATATAACGAATGCAGTTATGGTTTGCATCTATAGCATAAATGTTTTTAGTGCCTCTAGAAGCGAACTCGTAACTAATATTTCCAGTTCCAGAAAATAAATCAATTACATCAATACTATCAAAATAATAAGTATTGTTAAGTACATTAAACAAACCCTCTTTTGCCATATCTGTTGTAGGACGAACAGGTAAGTTTTTAGGCGCTTTTAAACGTCTTCCTTTTAATTTTCCTGATATTATTCTCATTATCCTAGTAAAATATAGTTAGTATGATGTGCCAGCTCTAAATTCTTAAAAATAGCATTAGTGTTTTTGACGAAGTCTACATTTCTTACAAATTGATACGTAACTTTAAATAGCTCATCATCTTTTGCAATGATTCCACTAAAAAGAAGTTTAAATTCTTCAGGATTTAACGCTAATTGCTCAGCAGTAAATAAGATGTAGTAGATGAAATCTTCTTTAGTTTTGAAGTGAAATGAATTTAAAAACACAAGGTTATTATTGTGCAATACAATTACATCAAAATAATGTCTGGAAACATTTACATACATTATTTTATCTTCTGAATTAGGCAGCTTTAAAAGCTTTTCTAATAAAACCGTTTGATGATGTTGGTATTCAAATTCACCAAAACTATTAAATAAATAGTTGTTGATATTTACATATGGAATGTAAACATTATTGATTCCTAAAGATTCTATTTTATCAAAGGCAATAAAATCATTCTTATAGGTTTTTATTGATAAGTTTAAATAAGAAGCTAAAGTGCTTTCATCAAAATATTCATTCGGTACAATAGTAGATAAGTGATTTTCATGAATTACTTCAATAGAATCAAAATCATATTGTAAATGCTTATTTTCTTGAAAAATACGTTTTATATTTTCTAATAAACTTTGAGGCGTTTTTAAAGTTTCTTCAAAGTTGTAATTAGATAAATATAAAGACTCTTTAGTGTCTGTATTTCTTATACAAAAAGAAAATCCATCCAAACTAAATTGGATGGATAATGCTAAATTTTTTGTATTCAGTAAAGCTTTTGTACTATTCTTTATCTGCAATTTTTCTGTCATATGATGGTGGCCAATTACCTCCAGTAGTTACTTCTTCTAAAGAACCTACAGAAACATACTCACCTTTAATTTGGTCTGTTTCAATTGCCTCTAATTCTTGTTTTACTAAAGACTCATTCATACCATCTAAAATTCCTCTTTTAGGAGTTCTAGCTCTGAATGTTGGTTGCATTAAACCAGGTACTTTTTCTACTTCACCAATTTCTAGTTCAAATTCAGTGTTAGGTACGCCTGGTACATTAAACATTGTTTTATAGTCTCTATCTCTAAAGTACTTAATTACTGGTTCGTAACCAATAGTATCAGTAACTCTTTTTTCTTCATCTACAATAATACCACCACCTTTATTAACTTGCTCTACAATAGTTTTAGTTTCAGTTAACGCTAATTGTGCAGTATCTATAAACTGTATTAAACCAGCTTTATCTTTAGTGTACTTACCATAAACTTCATAATACTTTACCTCAGCATCTCTAATAATTTTTAAGCTATTAACAACTTTAGCATACTTTACTATTTTTTGTTCATTAAATTTAATTGGCTCCATTATTCCACCATAAATTTGAAAGCCTAAGAAAATTGCTAAGGCTAAAAGTAAAATAGAAGGAATCCATCTTAAGTTTAGAGGTAAAAATTTAACGATTACATAAGCTACTAGAACTGCTACTAACACAGCTCCTAAAATCATTAGTATTAAATTCATTATAAATTTGTTTTTAATAGTATTAACGCAAATCTACAATTTTTTTTCAATGATAAAAATTTTTCTTTATAAAGAAATGTATCTTTGATATTTTAAGATTTATATGATAAAAAACCCTGCTAAATTCAATAAAGAGCTACACCAAAAGTTTCCTCATACACCAACAAAAAAACAGGGAGAATTGCTTAATTTACTAAGCAATTTTATCTTTAATGAGGATAAGAATACCTTGTTTTTATTAAAAGGTTATGCAGGTACTGGTAAAACCACTACTATAAGTACGTTTGTAAATTCTTTATGGTCTGCGCAAAAGAAATCTGTTTTGTTGGCACCTACAGGTAGAGCTGCCAAAGTAATTTCTGTTTATTCAAAAAGACCTGCCTATACTATTCATAAAAAAATATATTTTCCTAAGAAACAAGCTAATGGTGGTGTAGATTTTGTTTTGCAACAAAACAAGCATAGAAATACCATTTTTATTGTAGACGAATCTTCGATGATTCCAGACTCTAGGCAGAATCAAAAGCTTTTTGAAAACGGATCTTTGTTAGATGACCTAATAAATTATGTAGACAAAGGGCATCAATGTAAATTAATATTTATTGGAGATACAGCTCAATTGCCTCCTGTAAAACTTACTTTAAGTCCTGCTTTAGATGCAGATACTTTATCAATCGATTATCAAAAAAATGTTATTGAGATAGAGTTAGATGAAGTTATGCGTCAGCATGAAAACTCTGGAATTTTAGCGAATGCAACACAATTAAGGTTTTTAATTCAGAATGATGGTTTAGATTTTAAGTTTGATCTAGATTATCCAGACATTATAAGGTTAGAGGATGGTTATGATATAGAGGATGCACTAGTTTTAGCATATGAAAATGATGGAGTAGAAGATACTGCCTTTATTGTGCGTTCTAATAAAAGAGCAAATCAATACAACCAACAAATTCGAATGAATATTAGAGGGCAAGAAAATGAAATTTCTGCTGGTGATTTTGTGATGGTTGTAAAGAATAATTACTTCTGGTTAAAAGAATCTTCGGATGCTGGATTTATTGCAAATGGTGATATTTGTCAGGTTCTAAAAATCCTATCAATTAAGGAGTTGTATGGTTTTAAATTTGCTGAGGTAGAATTAAGAATGATAGATTACCCTAACATGGCTCCTTTTGAAACGGTATTGTTATTGGATACCATTTCTAGTGAAAGCCCTTCATTGACGTATGAAGAATCGAATAAGTTATATCAAGCAGTTAAGGAAGATTATGCAGATGAAAAATCGAAGTACAAGCAGTTTTTAGCTATTAAAAAGAACATATATTTTAATGCTTTACAGGTAAAGTTCTCTTATGCAATGACGTGTCATAAATCTCAAGGAGGACAGTGGAAAACTGTATTTATTGAGCAGCCTTATTTGCCAAATGGAGTTTCTAAAGAATATTTTAGATGGTTGTATACAGCTATTACAAGAACTCAAGAAAAACTATACTTAATAGGTTTTAAAGATGAGTTCTTTTTAGATTAACGAATTAAATAACTTACGATTATCGTTCCATATTTATTACCATAAGTATATCTTAAATCTTCAGATTTACTAGTATTATAATTAAAAGCATAGCCAAAATTAAAACGATTTGCGGTAAACTTTAGACCAACCTCAATATCAAAAACAACAGGAATCAATTCTTTAGTGACCTCACTACCTTTGTTTAAAAAGCTACCCTGTAAAGTAGCATCATAAAGTGCATACCTAACCATTGGTTTTATATAAAAGAAAGATTCGCCCTCTCTTTTATAAATAGTATTGTTGTTATTTAGGTTTGTGTTGTAAGCTATGGTATTCATTAAATCTTGAAGAGGTATAAAACCTAATCTTAGATTTAAACCAGCTGAGATATCTGTATAAATAGTTCCTATTTGTGCTTTTGTTTCTAAATTTAAGTCAAAAGTTTTGCTTTCGTTAGTGGCTAATCTCTGAATGTAAGATGCTCCTAAATTGAAACCTAATGCATTTTGAATTTGGTGTTTCCAGCCTTCAGCTTTCTGAAATCCGTAAATATTATGAATAAACTCTTGCAATTCTTGGCCATATGCATTTGGTCCTACAATACCAATTTGAACTCCGTAGTTTAAAATTTTATTTTCTTTGTATACATTTTTTATTGAAAATCCTCCATATAAATAGCCTGCAAAGGGTCTATCATGATCGCTAATATCTGTTACAATAGCTTTATATGGTGTAAACATTTCATGACCCAATTGCCATTCAAATATTTTCTTGGCAAGTTTATCATTAGAAGTGTTGTTAATATATCTGTAATTTAAAAACATTCCATTTGTATAATATCGATCTCTTTTAAAAGAAACATAAAGGTCATTGTCTGTAACAAAACTAAATTCCTTAGAAAACTTATCTTGAGAAAAAATGAGAAATGGAATTAAGAAGAAGGCAATTGCAAAAGCGTTTTTCATAGGTTACAAATATAATTTTTACTATTTAAAATGATAAATATTTAACACGATAATAAAAAAAAGGTTTTATTTTTAGGGTTCTTAATTTTAAAGAAAAGATCTATGGGAAGATTAACGGAAGAAGATTTCGAAACCATTAGCACTAGCGAAGATTTATTAAAGCTAATAAAAGAAAAGAATGTTTCGTTTTCTAAGGTTAAAAAAACGCTTTCTTATAATGAGGAGTTACGTCTGTTACAAATAGAATTGGTTAAATTACAAAACTACATTTCTTTAAATAATAAAAGAGTTGCCATAATTTTTGAAGGAAGAGATGCAGCAGGTAAGGGTGGTAATATTCGTAGGTTTATGGAGCATTTAAACCCAAGATCTACTAGGTTAGTGGCTTTAAATAAACCTACAGAAGTAGAAAAAGGGCAATGGTATTTTCAAAGATATATTAAAGAACTTCCAAATCCTGGTGAGATTGTGTTTTTTGATAGAAGCTGGTACAATAGAGCAGTAGTAGAGCCTGTAATGGGTTTTTGTACAGAAAGTCAGTACAAGCAATTTTTAGTTCAAGTTCCTGAGTTTGAGCATATGATGTATGAAGATGGTGTAATTATTATCAAATTTTGGTTATCAATCACAAAAGAGGAACAAGGAAAACGATTTGAAGGTAGAAAAGAAAATCCTTTAAAAAGATGGAAATTTAGTCCTGTAGATAGACAGGGTCAAATTTTGTGGGATAAATACACACATTATAAAGAAGAAATGTTTTCTAAAACCCATACTTCTTATAGTCCATGGGTTATTATAAAAACAAACGACAAAATGTCTGCTAGATTAGAGGCAATGAGGCATGTACTTTCTCAATTTGATTATGAAGGAAAATCTGAGGCAGGTACAGCAGTAAATCCAGATCCTAACATTGTAATGCGTTATTACAGATCTAGTATTCATAAAATAGATTAAAAGAGTATGAGTCATAAATTATCAGAATCAGATTTAAAGAAATTAAATTCTAAAAAGGGTTTACTTGCACTCTTATCTAAGCAACCATTGAGTGTTGAAAAAGCCTTGAGATATGTCACCTATCAGAAAAAATTAAAAAAGCTTCAAGTAGAATTAATTAGAATGCAAACTTGGGCTATAAATAATGATGAAAGAATTATTGTAGTTTTTCAGGGAAGAGATGCAGCAGGAAAAGGTGGTGCTATTCGAAGAATTACAGAAAGAATTAATCCACGTTTTATGCGTATTGTGGCTTTACCAAAACCTACTAAAGATGAGCAGAGTCAATGGTATTTTCAAAGATATGTAGAGCAGTTGCCTAAAGCAGGAGAAATGGTTTTCTTTGATAGAAGTTGGTACAATAGAGCAGTAGTAGAGCCTGTAAATGGTTTTTGTACTTTAGAAGAGTACAATACTTTTATGAATCAGGTAAATGATTTTGAAAGAATGATTTTAGAATCGGGCATTCACTTGGTTAAAATATACATGTCAATTTCTAAAAAGGAACAAGCTAAGCGTTTTGCAGATATTAAGAGCGATCCTTTAAAACAATGGAAAATGACTAAATTAGATGAGAAGGCTCAAGATCTTTGGGATCAATACACAGAATACAAAAATGCCATGTTCGAAAAAACCAATACAGTTTTATCTCCTTGGAAAATTATAAGAGCAAATAGAAAGACAGAAGCAAGAATAAATGTCATTAATCATGTTTTAAAAAGTATTCCCTATGATAAAAATTTAGAAATTTAGTACATACTATTTTCTATAAAAATGAGTTATACTTTAGACCTTGAGTAAAGTTTTATGAAAAAAAACCAATCTAAACTACTTTTTTTTTTCTTATTCTTAGTACAATTTGCATGGACTCAAACAGCTCCAGAAGCAAATAATGACAGCAATACAACAGAGCAAAATACCAATTTAACGGTCTCATCTCCAGGTTTATTAGGCAATGATACAGATCCAAATGGAGATACATTATTAGTAACCGAATTTTTAATTAATGGCACAACCTATAATGCAAATGAAACTGCATCAATTATAGAAGGTGATTTAACAATTAATGCTGATGGAAGTTATAATTATGAACCTGCACAAGATTTTTTAGGTAATTTCCCTACGGTTACGTATACCATTTCAAACGGAGTTGAAACAGATTCTGCTAATTTAAATATCACTGTAATTTTACCTCCAATAGCTCCAGAAGCTAACGATGATACTTACGAAACTGAAGTAAATACACCTTTAAATATATCATCTCCAGGAGTTTTACAGAATGATACAGATGCAAATGGAGATACATTATTAGTAACCGAATTTGTAATTAATGGTACAACCTATAATGCAAATGAAATTGCAGCAATTGCAGAAGGTGATTTAACCATAAATGCTAACGGAAGCTTAAACTTAAACCCTACTTTTAACTATGTAGGAGATTTACCAACCATAATTTATAGAATTTCAGATGGTTCACTTATAAGCGCAGCAAACATAAATATAGCTGTTGTTTTTCCGCCAACTGCTCCAATTCCTATGGATGATTATGACACTGTAGAAATCAATACTACATTAAATGTTGCTGCTCCAGGTGTTTTAGCAAACGATACAGATATTAATAATGATGTTCTAACAGTAACTGAATTTGTTATAAATGGTGTAGGGTATCCTGCAGGTACTGTCGCTGTTTTTGCAGAAGGTAGTTTTACTATAAATGCTGATGGTAGCTATCAATTTGTGCCAACACCAAACTATTTTGGAGATGTACCTGTAATTACCTACAGAATTACAGATGGTACTTTTCAAGGACAAGCATTATTATTCTTTACAGTTGAACGTATTACAGATTTGTTGAATATTGCCAGTTTTAATAGTTGTAACCAAGGTTATACAGTAGATGGCACTTATAAAGTTCGTTATACCATGGTTTTGGAAAATACCAGTACAGCAAGAGATTATAACGAGTCTAGCCTATTAAGAAATATAGATATAGTTTCAGATTTACAAGGTACATTTGGAACGGGTTGTGTAGTGGAGGTATCCGAATTTAATATTGAGAATAATACCTTTACTAGAGATTTTGTAAATGATGGTGCCTACCCTAGAGAGTTTACAAATGCAGCTATGAATGGAAGTTTTTTAAACAGTACATCTACTTCTGTTTTTAACCAGAATGCTATTGATAATTTAACTTTGTACCCAAGGCAAAATGTCACTGTTAGTTATTGTGTTACTATAGATCCTTTTTGTGATGGTAGATCAAATCCTACTCCTGCAGGTTCTGGACTTGATTTTACCAACGATATTAACATTACAACAAATAGAGGTAATGATTCTGAATCTCTTACCCTAACCGATTTTCATACTACAGAAGCTATTGTTGCAGCAGGTTTATTTATTCCTGAATTTAATGATTCTTTAGATCCACCAGGTGTTATTAATTCAGATGGTACTTATGATTATATCAATTCTGTAATTATTACAAACGAAGGTACAGCTACTGCAAACAATATTAATTACAACATGGGTTTAGGTAATTTTATTGATAATGGAATTACCTTCACAGAACTCAGAATTCAACAAGCTTCAGGCCCAACTGTTACCATCAATCCTAATTATAATGGAGAGACAGATACATTTTTATTAGCACCTAATAATTCATTAGCTCCAGGAGAAGTTGTAGTATTAGAGTTATTTTATCTGATAGAACCATATGCATCCACTAGATATAGCTTTTTCTATCAAAATGGTAGGTCTTTTACCCAAGGAGCAGATGATAATTACGATGAAACAACTGCTGCAAGAAGAAGATCGGATTCTTATGTAACTTGGTCAGATAATTTGGGAGATCACTTAGATAGATACTATGTAGTAGGTTCGCCTACAGAAATCCCATCATCAGCCAATCAATGTGAATGTGTTACAAGCAGCATGCGTTTTCTGTTTGATACAGATACTGATGTATCAAAAACAATTACCTCAGTAAATGAAATGCCAAATGATATTTTAGAACATGAAGAGGTTACTTTCGAAATTACTTTTGAGAATAGTAGTGAAGCTGTTCAATTAACCAATTTACAATTGGTAGATGATTTAACCAATAGTTGTGGTGGTAATATTGTATCTGTAAATCCACCAATAATTTCAAGTTCTACAGCTACTACAAATCCTACACTAAATGCCAATTTTAATGGTGTTTCAGATACTGATATTTTTATAGGTACAGATGGTGTTCTTATGGCAGATGAAACTATTACTGTACAATTTTCGGTAGTCTATTCAGAAGCTTGTATTGGCGATAATATTGCTACATTTTCTGCAAGAGATCCTTTAGGTTCAGCTGCAACCTCTAGTGCAACCATTACTGTAGATGCTTCTACAGATTCAGATGGAGATTCTATTATAAATTCTATTGATTTAGATGATGATAATGATACTATTCCAGATACTGAAGAGTATAATGGTCTAGATCCTTTGCAAGATGATGATGCCGATTTTATACCTAATTATAGAGATACAGATTTTGATGTAGATGCAAACGCAGATGGAATTGTAGATCTTTTTGATTTTGATAACGATGGTGTACCTAATCACTTAGATTTAGATTCTGATAACGATGGAATTTTAGATATCAACGAAGCAGGAAATGCAACTGAAGATACCAATAACGATGGTGTAACAGATAATAATGTTGGTGCAAACGGATTAGATAATTCTCTAGAAAGCGATGATTCTGCAACAGCAACTATCAACTATACACTTTTAAATTCTGATACCGATATTAACTTTAATTATCTAGATATAGATTCTGATGGAGATGGAATTGTAGATAATATAGAAGCACAATTAACCACAAATTACATCACCTTAAATGGTGTTGTAAATAATTTGGGTATAGATACTGCATATCCAAATGGTTTAGATCCTATTGATACAGAAAATGATGGAATAGCAGATTATTTAGATCTAAATTCAGATGATGACATTCGTGAAGATATCATTGAAGGTTGGGATACTGATGCAGATGGAACAGCTGAAACTATTGCTTCTAATTCAGATGTTGATAATGATGGGTTAGATGATGCTTTTGATACTGATGATACTATTGTAAACCCTACCAATAATCAAACACCACTTAGCTTTCCAAATGAAGATAATATAGATACTGAAGAAAGAGATTGGAGAGAAATAATTGCTATAGAAATATTAATTTCTGATGTAACAGAAACCGAAGGAAATATCTTTGATTTTGTGTTGACTTTGGTTACTAAAAGAGATAATTCTGTTTTAATAGAAAGTGCCTCTCCAATAGTAATTAACTTTTCTACTGCAGGTGGTACAGGAACAACAACTCAATTTGAAGTTGCTACAGCACCTTTTGATTTTACACCTGTAAATAATGTAGATTTTACAATTCCACCATTCACAAACACAACACAATTTTCTGTAACTTCTTTAGAAGATAACATTGCTGAATTATCAGAATTATTTTCTTTGAATGGAGCTGTAACTTCCAACAATACAGATAATACTACAATTACAGGAATTGGAACTATTTTAGATAATGATGATCCTCCTTCAATTACCATGAACGATTCTAGAGAAGATGAAGGCATAGATTTGGTTCATACCATTACAATTAGCAATCCATCCTCAACACCCATTGCTATTAATATCAATACTAATGATGATTTAGCCATAAGTCCAGATGATTATACTGCGATTTCAGATGTTGGAGTGATTGAAGGTACAGTAGATCCTAACAATGCAAATACGCAAGTCTCCTTCTCAATAAGTTCTAACCTAGATAATTTAAATGAGTTAGATGAAGAAAATTTAGCTGTTATAGGTGTTGTTACAAGTAATAATGTGGGTGTAGAAGATTTATCAAAGGTGGCAATTATTGTTGATGTTGATCCAAATCCGTTTATAGAAATTACAAACCCTATAGTAGAAGAAGGGAATGTATTAGAATTTACCATCACTTTGCTAAATGCAAACGCTGAACCTATGCAAAATTATTTACCAATCAATATCATTTTAGAAACGATAGATGATACTACTTTTGCAACAGAAGATTATGAACCTATAAATATTTTAACGAGCATACCTGCTTTTACATCAACAATAAGCCAAAATGTAATTACTGTAGATGATCGATTGAATGAAGAAACAGAACAACTGTTTTTACAAACAACCACTAATTTAGATAACATCGCAAATACAACTATGCCAAGAGGTATAGGTACTATTAAAGATAATGATTATCCTAATTTGTTTTCTCCAAATGGAGATGGAGTAAGTGATGTTTTCAAAATTTCTGGAATCGTAGAAGATTATCCAAATTTTAGGTTGGTTATCGTAAATCGATTAGGAAATGAAGTGTATAACTACAGCAATAATGGAAATGTAAATCCTTCTTGGTGGGATGGAACTTTCAACGGAAACCCTGTTTCTACAGGAGTATATTTTTATACCTTAGATTATAATGATGGTGTTACCAAACCAAAATCTAACTTTATACAGCTAATAAGATAATGAGAAATGTAAAATCATTTATCGGAAAAATAAAATGCCAAAAGCAACCGTTTTTGAGTGTTCTGTTTTTGCTTATTAGTTCTTTTTGTCTGTCTCAACAACTGCCCAATTACACACAATATTTGTATAATATGCAAATTATAAACCCTGCTTATGTTGGTACAAGAGCAGAATTAAGTATGTCTGCTTTGTCTAGAGAACAGTGGGTTGGCTTAGAAGGTGCACCAACTACAAGAACGTTTTCTGTAAATGGACGAACTAGAAGAGGTCTGGGTATAGGAGCTACCTTTGTAAATGATCAAATTGGTTTAACTACTACTAATAATGTAAATGTTGATGTTTCTTACACTTTAATAACATCAAAATACAGCAGATTGTCTTTCGGTTTAAAAGGGGGTGTCACTTTTTTTGATAACAATTTGGCTAACGCAATTACGCCAGATAATGAAATAAATGCATCCATTTCAGGTAACTATCCTAATGTTGGTTTTGGTGCCTTCTTTTACAATAGAAAGTTTTATGCAGGTTTATCTATGCCTTATATTTTAGAAACACCACAATTTTATATAGAAGAAAATTTTTCTGAGGCAAGGTTGGCTACAAATGCAAATTACTTTTTAACTACAGGTTATCTGTTCGAATTGAGAGAAGGTGTAATTTTTAAACCATCTACAATGGTTAGGTACACAGCTAACTTACCTTTATCAATAGACTTAAATGCTAATATTTTCTATAAAGATAAAATTGAAGCAGGCTTGTCTTATCGTCATCAAAATTCTTTAAGTGCTTTGTTTGCATTAATAATCAAAGAAAAGTTTAGAGTAGGGTATGCTTATGACCATAGGTTTGAAGCTTTTGGAGGTAATTTTAGTACACACGAATTCATTCTTCATATAGATATCAATCTAAAAAGAAACACAAGGTGGTTGTTAAGTAATAAGTGTTATTTCTAAGAAATAATTTCTTTTACTGCAGCAAAAATATAACCAATTTCTGTAGCTACTTTTTCACTTATTGCCAAATAGTTAGCCTCTTGTTCATTTGTACCATCAAAAGTTTTGAGCTCATTTAAAGGTAAATGATAACACTGAATTGCATTAGATATTAATGGGCAATGTTCTTCAGCTTTCTTGCTAGTAGTAATTGCTATAAATGGCTCTTTATTTGCTGAATTATCATACAATTTAGAAAAAACAATAATTGAATTTCTAGAATCACTGTAAGAAACACTGTATTTTGGATTTTGATGCGCAAAGTCTTCTAATTGAAAACTAAAACCAGTTTTCTGTAAGGTTTTAATTGTATTTCTATGAAAAGAAGATACCTCTAAACCACCAGAAAATGAATGTATATTCAGTCCATAATGATGTGCAGCTAAAAAAGCCCATGCTTGGCAAAGTTGACTTTCTCGAGAGTTGTCAGAGCATATAAAATTAAGATTAACAATCTCATTTTTAGTATATTCTTTGGCTATAGACTCTGCAATTTGAAGCAATAAATTTCTTCTACCTTCTAAGAAATTATTTTTCTTAGTGGCGTTGATAAAGAAACTTTTTGCAGAAATATTAGAAGTCCTCAACATCATTAATTATTTTTACTGCAAAAATAAGACTTACCATTATTTTTCGAAATTAAGATACAGTTAAGAATGCGTTTAGAAATTGGAAACAAAGTGGCTGTTTTAGATGATGTTTTAAAAGGCATTGTTGTTGCTATTGATGGTAATTCTATAACCATTGAGACTGAAGATGGAATGCTATTTAAGTTTGCTGAAAACGAGTTGGTTAAAATAGAAGCAGATCAATACGAATTGTCCAAATTTTCAGACATTAATAATCCACTTTTAAAAGAGAAAATTAGCGATTCAAAATCTAAAAAAAGCCTTTTTACTAAGACTAAAAATGAGGTGATTTTAGAAGTAGATTTACATATAAATCAACTTGTAAAATCTACGAGAGGATTAGATAATTATGATATGCTAAACCTACAGTTATCTACTGCAAAAAGAAAAATTGAGTACGCAATTTCTAAAAGAATTTCTAAAATAGTTTTTATTCATGGAGTAGGAGAAGGTGTTTTAAGGGCAGAACTTACTAGCCTTTTAAACAGATATCCTGTAAAATATTACGATGCTTCGTATAAAAAATATGGCTTAGGAGCTACAGAAGTTTATATCTATCAAAACGTGAATTAATTGTACTTTTGCAGTATGAATGCCATTTATTTAGACAATGCTGCTACAACCAAAATAGATGACGAGGTTTTACAAACGATGCATAAAAGTATGCAAGATGTTTTTGGGAATCCGTCTTCCACGCACCAATTTGGTAGAAAAGCAAAATCAGCAGTAGAAACTGCTAGAAAAAATATAGCAAAATATTTGAATGTAACTGCTAGTGAAATTGTTTTTACTGCAGGAGGTACAGAAGCAGATAATTTAATCTTAAAAAATGCTGTCTTAAATTTAGGAGTAAAAACTATAATTACTTCTAAAATAGAGCATCATGCAGTTTTACATACTTGTGAATTTTTAGAAAAATCAGAAAATATTTGTTTAGAATTTGTTGATGTTAATGCAGATGGTACAATCGATTTAAAGCATTTAGAGCAATTATTATCTAATGCTTCAACAAAGGTCCTTGTGAGTCTTATGCATATTAATAACGAAATTGGTACTATTTTACCGCTAAAAAAAGTTAGCTTACTTTGTAAGACTTATAATGCTTATTTTCATTCAGATACTGTACAAACTATTGGTCATTTTGCTTTAGATTTAGCTGAGGTAGCAATAGATTTCATTGCAGCAAGTGCACATAAATTTCATGGGCCAAAAGGTGTTGGTTTTGCTTATTTTAAAAAAGGATCTGGAATTTTGCCTATGTTTCATGGTGGAGATCAAGAAAGAGGAGCAAGGTCTAGTACAGAAAACGTACACAGTATTTTAGGTATGCAAAAAGCAATGGAAATTGCTTACACAAATTTAGAGAATGATAAAAAACACATTATAGAATTAAAACAATTTTTTGTTGATGGATTAAAAAATATCTCAAAAAATATTAGTTTTAATGGTAATTCTAATGAAGCTGATAAAAGTACTTATACTATTTTAAATGTGCGTTTTCCTTTACAGAATGATATGTTGTTATTTAGTTTAGATATGTCAGGAATTGCAGTTTCAGGAGGTTCTGCTTGTCAAAGTGGAAGCAATAAAGGATCTCATGTTTTGGCAGAAATACTTTCTGATAAAGATGCGGATAACACTTCAGTGCGTTTTTCTTTCTCAAAATTTACTACAAAAGATGAGTTAGAGATTACGCTAAAAAAAATAGAAGAGCTACTATAAAGCAGCTCTTCTAAGGTTAAAAAGAATTTTAAATTAATTGATAATCAATTTCTTTAAAATTTTGCCCTCAACATTTTGAGACATTACAATATACAAACCTTTTTCTAAATCATTGATAGAAAACGCGTTATTTGGTTCAAAATTTCCAATAAATTCTTTGATTTGCTTTCCATTAACATCAAAAATTACAACTTTTGATGCTGATACAGATAGACTAAAAGCTTCCTTTGCAGGGTTTGGGTATAATGAAACTGAATCATCGAAAAATAGATTTTCGGTAGATAAAACTGCTGCTTTATTACCATAAACCTTAAATTCTCCTGGAGCTAAGCTTATTAAATTATTGGTATTGCTAACATTTAAAGTTGCATTATCCTCTAACAAATCATACCAAATACCTGTTTGTTGAAATACAGGATTGATATTCTGTGTAGTTAAACCAAAATTACCAACCACAGTAATGTATTGCATATCTGAAGCAGATGCATCAGATAGTTGAATCTTTTTCAATCCATTTGAATTCGAAGCATCGATAGTAAAATCTGAAGTTTTAAAAACATCGTATTTTAATTTTAACTGAATTAACTTACTCCAAGTATTGTAGATAGATTTTCGGTTTTCATCATCAAAATAGTTCCATAAAATAGGTTTGTTTCCAGTTCTTCCATTTTGGTTGATGCTGATATCATACCCTAACTCACCAAATTGCCAAATCATTTTAGGACCAGGTACTGTAAAGTAAAAAGCACCTGATAACTCCATTTTTTCTAAGGCAGTTGTAGTGGTTTTTATATTATAAGAACCATTAGAATACCCATTGGTTATTGCAGCATAGGTAAGTCTTTCTTCATCATGACTCTCCATATAACTAACGTTTGCAGGTACAGACCAACCTCTGTTTTTGTAAGAAATCCAGTCAAAATTAGAAGCACCACTAGTATTGTTTCCAATGGTAGCATTGGTGTAACTTCCATGATGATTTCCCCAAACCATGATTCCTTTTCCTTCATCAAGTCTGTAGTTAATCCATTTTGTTTCTTCAGAATTTTGACCTAAGTGTTCAAAAATGATGTAAAAATCTGGATCAATTTCCCATTGATAATCTGCATACTCTTTTAATACTTCAACTCTATCTGCTTGTTCAGAGTTTGTACAACCTTCATCTGAGCTAGAGCAATTTTGTGTAAAACCTTTAGTTAAATCCCATCTGAAACCATCAATTTTGTATTCTTCTATTAGGTATTGAGTTGTTCTTTTTACATAGTCTTTTACACCTTGTTTTTGATGATTAAAATCATTAAAAACACTATAACTATGTGTAGCTACTACATTAAAAAATGGGCTGTCTGCACTTGCTTGTCCTTGAGTACCTCCATTATCTGTATTGTACATTCTATAAAATGGATGCTGACCTGTTGCATGGTTATATACCACATCTAAAATTACAGCAATTCCTCTTTTATGACATTCATCTACCAATTGTTTAAAAGCAGTTCTAGAACCATAATATTTGTCTATTGCCATGTGAAAAGAAGGATTGTATCCCCAAGAAAGATTACCATCAAACTCGTTTATTGGCATAAATTCAATTGCATTAATACCTAAACCTTCTAAGTAATCTAACCTTGCTTTCACAGCATCAAAACTATGTAGGTTATCAAAATCTCTAACAAGTAATTCATAAATTACTAAGTCAGTTTTAGCGGGCTTGGTAAAATTAGTAGTTTGCCAAACATAATCTGGTTCGCCAGTTTTAAAGAACGTTACAGCATCTGTTGTTTTGTTAGAAGGGTAAGAAGGTAAATTAGGATAGGTTGTACTATCAATATAAATATCTTCTGTAGGATCTAAAATTTGTGTAGAATAAGGATCTGCAATACGAATTTTTGCATCTACCAAATATTGATACATATGATTTGTATCTGGATTTAAGCCTGTTAGTTCTATCCAAAAACGATCTTTACTGCTGTCTTTTTTTAGTAAATAATTATTGTCTATTTCCCAATTATTAAAATCACCAATTACGTGCACAAATTCTTTATTTGGTGCATATAAAACCAATGTAGCTTTAGTATTGTCAGTAGAATTAATAGTTAAACCATCTTTTATATTTAATGGTAATGCAGCTTCTGTAACTGTTGGTTTTACAACCACGTTAAATTCTGTGGTTTGAATATCACCATTATTGTTTGCTTCTAATACAAAAGCTGTGTTTTCTGTAGGCGTTAATGAAAAACTATAATTTGTATTATTCATTTGTTGATCTATAGAAACACCATTTGCTTTTAAATTAAAGTTAGCTTGCAAAGAGGTTGTGGCTGTAATTTGAAAATTGGTTCCACTATCTAAAATGGTTGTAGTTTGTGAAGGTGCAGTTAAATTGATTTGAAACTTTCCAACATCATACAATTGATCTTGAGATTTTTTATCTCCTTCACCATTCTTTGCTTTTACCAAAAAACCGATTCTACCTATACCAGTTCTATTATAGAAATTTGCAGGAGTAAAGCTAATCGAATAAGTGCCATCACCATTATTGGTTAATTTTTGAGCTTCATTAGAGTTTGTCCAAGTACCATTTGTTGGAGAATCTGCAATGTTCTCAAAATTTGAATCGAAAGACCAAGCCCATAAATAAATATCTGAAACACCCCAAGTAGCAGGATTTACATCAGCTACTGTAATTGTAATTTCTTCGTTTTCTTCAAATGTTGCTGGGCTAACAGAGAAGTTAGCATTTTGAACTTGCGCAAATGCAAAAGATGAAATAAAAAGGAATAAAATGTATATATTTTTTTTCATAAGAATTTGATTAAAAAATAAGAGCTACCTAAAAAGATAGCTCCTAAAATTTTTAAAAGAATATTAATTCTTGGTATAAGTCGGTGCATCTGGATCAGAAAAATCTAATACAAACGTATAAGTACCAGCAGTGGTATTTAAGTTACCACCATTTAATTCTAATACTCCATCACCATCAGAATCTCCATAATTAGTTCCCCAATCATTGTTAGCTCTAAATTTATATTCACCATCAATTAAGGTAACGTTTTCTAAAACCCAAACATCATTAAAAGGTTTAGACCAGTCTCTTCTAAACTGTGCATCTGCAGTAGCACCCCAATCATTATAAGCACCACCTACAAGACCCCAAACATTTGTTACAGGCTCTAAAGTGTATGTTAAATCATTTAGATTTACAGTAGCAAAATAAGTACCAGCAGTTGCAGCAATATTTGCTCCTCCAGGATCTAAAGTTCCATCTACACCATCATCACCCCAATTGGTTCCCCAATCGTTGTTTAATCTGAACTTCATTTCACCATCTGTTAAAGTAACTAAACCTCTAAATACATCTGAAAACGGATCGTATTCTAGCATTAAATCTGGAGTAGCACCCCAATCATTAGCAGCAGAGCCAACGATACCTAAAGAGAAATTCTCAATAGAATAGGTCATGTTATTTAAATCTAAGCCAATTTTATAAGAACCAGCAGAAACAGCAATGTTTGCTCCATTAGAGGTAACTGAACCTCCAGTTGCGCTATCACTACCTAAGTTGTTGCTCCAATCGTTATTTTCTCTAAACTTAAATTCACCATCAACTAAATTTACATAGGCTACTAACTCACCATCTACATCTGTTTTAAAGAATGGTAAATCTGGAGTAGCACCCCAATCATTAGCCGCAGAACCTACTATACCCCAAGTGGTTGATAAGTCTAAAACTGTTAAATAGGTAGTTACATTAATAGTTACAGTTTCAGTAGTTCTTTCTAAAACAGTACCTGATGCAGCATCAGTAATAACAGATCTTAATCTCATTTCTAAATCTCCAGCAGCATCTACAGCAATACCAGATTGAATAGCAACACTATTAAGTTGTGAATTAGTTAATGAAATAGCATTCATATTACGTACAGAACCAACTTCTATAACATCTGCAAAAGACGTATTTGGAGCTGCAGCTTCTAATGTGTAATCTATATCAATAGATAAAGTTGAATCTAAAATAGGATCATCCCAAGTTACGTTTACAGCCTCTAAATCATTGTTATCTAAAGTTAAAACAAACGAATCTCCATCAGAAATACTAGCAAACTCAGGTGCATCTACAGGATAAGTTGTTACTAATAACAAGATAGAGTTAGAAGTATTACCACCTGATTGTACTCTCATATAAACTGCAACATCTCTAAAATTAGTAACGCCAGCATTATTTATGGCATCATTAAAATCACTAACAGTCATAGAGAAATTGCTGTTTGTAGTAGTTCCTAATGTTATAGGACTTGTAAATTCGGCATCTGTAGCCATTTCTACAGTGTAGTCTGACCCTGCTTTTAATTCATCTTGCCAAGAAATAGTAAAGGCAGGATTACTTGGAAGTGCAAAGTTTAAAAACACACTACTAATACCTGGTGTATCTAATGTAAATGCAGCTTCTGGGCTTGTTAATGTTAAGCTATCTTCAACTTCACAAGAACCTAAAAGTAAGGTTAATGAAAGTAGGAGGTAACTTACTCTTTTTAAATATTTTTTCATTTTATATTTTTTAAGATTTGTTTATTATAAGTTTAAAGGAATTAAAATATAACGTCCTGTTAAGTCATTAAACCAAACATCGTAATCATCCTCTACAATAACAGGTATTGCACTACCTCCATTTGTAGCTACTCCAGAAAATGAAGATTCGCTACCCCAATTTGCACCACTATCTGTAACAAAAGAAACTTCTCCAGGAGTAAGTCTAACACTATTTGCATACCATAAGTGCCCATCAAAAGATAATTGGTTCATTGCTATGTTTGCTGTACTTGAACCTTGTAAAGTTAAAGATGCAGGACTTGTAATTCCTGATGCATCAAAACTATCGAAGCTAAAAGTGTTGCTAGCAAAATTGATTTTAAAAGTATAGAAACCTTCAGGTATTCCATCTCCTCCTGCATAAGGAAAACGTTCTGGGTCAGAACCACTTCCTAAGTTAGCACCAACATCTCCAGATGATGTTCCATCAGGATTTTTAGAAGCACTATCTGTTCCATATTGAGGTTGCCATAAACCTTTTGTAGAAAGTACTTTGAAATGACCGTTTGCTGAAAATTTTCCAGTGTAGTAATACACATTACTATCACTTGCATCTCTAAAAAGAGCTGGATTATTATTGTTGTTATCCCAACCTGGAGCGGTTGCATCACCTACCAAATAAAAGTCATTGAATATATAGTTAAAGTAAGGATACACATTAAACTGAATGGTATTCGAAATTGAACTTTGAGAGCTTTGAGAGCCTAAAGTTGAAATTACACGTGTATACAATGGTGCCCACTCAAAAGGGTTTAACCCTGCATTACCTGCTGCTGAATTTACTTCGTTTACAGATAATGTAACCGATGTTCTACCTGTTACAGTAGCAGCTACAACTGGTGAAGTAAATGCTTCATCCATAGAAAACTCTATGTTGTAATTAATAGAGGCTTGTTGTCCATAATCAGCTTCCATCCAATTTAGAGTTACAGCAGGATTGTTTGTGTTTACAGCATCTAATTCAAGTTCTGTAAAGCCAAGCTCTGCCAAAGTTGGTGGAGTTGGATTTGTTATGGTAAATAATTCAGAATTATCATCACATGAATTAAAGATTAACATAAATAATCCAATAAACGTAATTGCTGAAAATCTTTTTATATTTTTCATCATTTGTAATTTATTTAATAGTTAGTACCCAGGGTTCTGAGTTAAATTTGGATTAGAAGCTAAACTTGCAGATGGAATAGGGTATAAGTTTAGGTTACTTGGTAAAGCAATTCCGTTTGTACCATTACCTTTCCAAACCCAGTTATATGCACCTCCAGTAAATAAACCATATCTAACTAAATCTTGTCTTCTATGAGCTTCCCAATGCAATTCTCTAGATCTTTCATCTAAAATAAAATCTAAAGTAATGTCAGAAATTGTTAAATTATTCTGAGGATTATTTGCTCTACTTCTTAACGAGTTGATATAAGCTGCAACGTCTGCATCATTTGCACCAGAACCACCTCTTAAATGAGCTTCTGCATACATTAAATACACATCTGCTAATCTAAATAATGGGAAATCTGTATCTACAAATGTTTGATCTACACCAAAACTTCCTGTTGAAGTTGCATTAGAGTATTTCTCTAAAATGTATCCTTGATCTCTATCTGAAATATCTGTAATTTCTATATCTCTACCAGAAGAAATAATAGTATTTCTAGTATCGTTATTAAAAATACTTGGCTCAAAAAGTAAAGCTAATTGCTTTCTTACTCTTAGAGCTCCACCCCAACCACCAGCACTAACTCCTAAAGGAGCACCATTGGCTTCAATGCTTCCAACAGAACCGTTAATCATAACAGTAGTAGGACCAAAGTTTTGTGTGAAAGTTCCATCAGAAATTAGAGGAAAAATAATTTCATTAGCAGCTGAGTTTGTGTTGTTATCTGCCATAAAATTGTGCAAATAATTAGAGGCTAATGTATAGCCACCACCAATAATTTTATTACAATAATCAATACACTCTGTATATTTAGCTTGACCAATATATACTTCTGCATTTAAATAGATTTTTGCTAAAATCATCCAAGCAACTCCTTTACTTGCTCTTCCATGCTCTACAGCCATAGGGTCAGCTAAATCTGCTTCAATAGCAGTTAATTCCTGCTCTATAAAATCAAATAATTGAGCTCTATCGTACACAACAGATTGTTGGTTTATAGCATCGTCTTCAGTTAAGAAGTTTGCTTGACCAAAAAGATCCATCATGTAGTAATAAGACATTGCTCTTAATAATCTTGCTTCTGCTCTGTATGCTGTAATTTCTGCTCTTGTTGCTGCAGAAACATTTCTTTCGTCTAATTTTGCATCTGTAGTTTCTCTTAAGAAATTATTTGCGAATGCAATAGTTACGTGACTTCTACCAAACATTCCTAAAATGATAGGATCATCTGCATTCCAAATATTTCTTTGAATTTCACGGGTTCCAGGGTCATTTTCATAAGACCAAATCATTTGATCTGCAGATAATGTCTGTAGGTATAATAAAACTCTACCAAACTGACTTGTACCAGCATCTAAACCATCTATATTAGAAGAACCTGGGCCATCTACACCTGTTAAAGATAAGTTTGCATAAACACCTGCAAGTAATTCTTTGTAGGCAGTTTCATTGGCAAAGAAATCTTCTCCTAATAAATCTTGATCATCTTGAGGAGTAATGTCTAAATCACTAGTACAAGAAGATAGCGCAATTACTAACACCAAAAGGAAGGTTGTAATTTTGTCTATTTTTAAAATTCTTTTCATCATTAATTCTTTATTAATTAAAATTTAATATTTGCACCTACCAAGAATGTTCTTGGTCTAGGGTAATTTGTGTTATCTATACCATTACCAGCTAATTCAGGATCTAAACCAGAATAGTTTGTAACTGTAAAAACATTTTGCATACCAGCCCATAAACGAATGCTATTTGATGCAAATTTTTTGATAGGTCTATCAAAAGTATATCCTAATGTTATATTGTCCATTCTTAAGAATGAAGCATTTTCTAAATAATAATCAGAAATAATAACGTCTGATGTACTGTTAAAGTTAGTGTCTAAAACTGATGTTGGTATATTACCTAATACAGCATTGTCTTGTAATAAATCGTATTGAGCTAAACTTGAATTAACATTGTTGTAAACATAATTACCAACACTTGCTCTTAAGTTAAAGGCTAAATCGAAATTTTTATAATTGAAGTTAGATTGAAAACCAAAAGTAAAATCTGCTTGAGGGTTACCTTTTAAGTATCTGTCTTGTGTATTTATAATTCCATCTCCATTTAAATCTGCATAAGCACCCTCAATTGGGTTACCTGCAGTATCATATAATTGTTTGAAAACATAGAATGAGTTTGGTGCAAAACCTTCTCTAAATAATTGAATAAAGTTTCCTGTACCACCTGCAATACCACCAACTGTAATATCTTGACCTAAAGCTAATTCTTTAATTTCTCTATCTAAATAAGTAGCATTGAAGTTAAAGTTCCAGTTCATGTCTTCAGTTCTTACTAAATCTGCATTTAAAGAGAATTCAAGACCATTTACTTGTAAATCACCAATGTTTTGTAAAACTCTGTTTGTAAAGTTAGAACCATCAGCAACTGGTGCATCAGAAATTAAATTTGTAGAGTTTTTCTGGAATGCGTTAATAGAACCTGTAAATTTATTGTCAAATAAACCAAAATCTACACCTACTTCTATAGTAGCAACATCTTCCCAACGTAAATTACTTCTTTCAGAAGGAATTGTAGATTGAATTGGGTTACCTCCAAAAATGTAACCTGATCCTTGGTTTCCAAAACGATATCTATCTAAATATAAGTCTCCACTAATACCTTCTTGCTGACCATTTAAACCATAACTGGCTCTTAATTTTAAATCAGAAAATACTTTGCTGTCTTTTAAGAAATCTTCATCGCTAATTCTCCATGCTAAAGCAGCTCCTCCAAAATCTCCCCATCTGTTTTCTGGGCCAAATCTAGAAGTACCATCTCTTCTATAGTTTAACGTTAATAAGTATTTTTCGTTAAACGTAAAGTTTGTTCTACCTATAAAACCAATTAAAACTACTGGTGTGTTTGTATATGTTGTAAAACCTGCATCATTAGGGTTTCTTAAATTTCCTGTATTGTTACCTGAACCGTTAAAAGATTGATAGTTGTAACCAACCATTGCATCTAGTTTAACTTTACCAAAAGTATTGGTATAGTTTAAGTAAGCATCTAAGTTTTCATTATTAAATTCATTTAAGAAAGTACCTTCTGCACCTACAAATAGATCTGTATAATTTGCAGGGCTATTTAATGGGCTAAAGAAAGAACCTTCTTCTGTAGATTTGTCAAAACCTACTAAAAAAGTAGCAGTTACTTCTGGTAAGAAATGTAATTTATAATCTACTTTAAAGTTACCAAATTGTCTGAAAGTGTTAGATGTGTTGTTGTTTTGTAGTAAAGCAGCAACAGGATTTCTAGTACCATTTTCAATTAAAATTCCTCCAGGAGTTCTGTTAATGTGTTGATAAAATCCTCCAAAAGGAGAGCTAGAATCATAAACAGGTTGTGTAGGATCGTATCTTAAAGCAGCATTTATTTGACCTGCATCTGCAGATCTTGAGTTTACAAATGCTCTATTATAGTTTAAACTTACTTTTAAATGATCATCAAAAAATGATGGATTCATAGATAAAGAAACGTTAGCTCTATCAAACTGAGACGTTAAAATATTACCTTCAATTTCTGAAAAGTTAACAGATAGTCTTGTAGGTATTCTATTAAATACTTGACCTCTAACACTTAAATTATGTTGTGTAGATACAGATTTCTGTAAAACTTCATCTTGCCAATTTGTATTAGCTGAACCTAATAAACCAACATCTTGTGGTCTTTGTTGTGCAATGATGTTTCTAAATTCATCTGCACTAAACACATTTATTCTGTCTTTTATTTCACCAAAAGCAACTTGAAAATCGTAATCTAAAGAATAATCACTTCTACCTTTTTTAGTAGTAATGATAATAACTCCGTTTGCACCTCTTGAACCATAAATTGCAGTTGCAGAAGCATCTTTTAATACTGAGAAAGACTCAATATCATTTGGGTTAATACTAGATAAGTTAATTCCTGATAATGGTAAACCATCAATAACGATTAACGGATCATTAGAAGCATTTAAAGAAGAACCTCCACGAATTCTAATCTGAGATCCAGAACCTGGTGCACCACTAGTTGTAATGTTTACACCTGCAACTCTACCACTTAATAAGTTTTCTGGAGTAACAATGTTACCTTTTGTAAACTCTTTGGCTGTAATTGCCTCTACAGAACCTGTAGCGTCTTTAACAGTAGTTGTACCATAACCAACAACTACAATTTCTTCTAATTGTTCAGATGATTCCTCTAATAGTACTGTTAAATTAAAATTAGTACCTAATGTAACTTCTTTGTTGGCATACCCTAAATATCTAAATACAAGTACATCACCTGTATTTACTCTTTCAATACTAAAGTTCCCATCAAAATCGGTTTCTGTACCTCTTGTTGTTCCTTTAACTACCACACTAACACCAGGTAATATTTCTCCTGATGATTGTTCTTTTACAACACCTCTTACAGTTTGCTGCGCAAACGTTGCAAAAGACGAGGATAAAAGAATTCCAATTAACAATAATTTAAATTTTTTCATGTATAATTTGTTAAATAATAACTGTAAATTTGATTTGCTTAACAATAAATTTACATTCCACATAGTAAATATAGGTGACATGAGTTCATTTCCAATATATTTTAACTTACGAAAACGGTTTCGTGTTGACAACTTTTTTCATCTAAAAATCGTTAGATTAGCAATAAATAGATAACTATTATTTCTTATTAATAAAGAATGAAGCAAAAAATTACCATAAAGACAATTGCAAAGGAATTAGGGGTGAGTACATCTACTGTGTCTAAGGCTTTAAAAGATAGTCATGAAATAAGTAAAGATACAAAAGATAAAATTCAGGCTTATGCTAATTTGTACAATTATAAACCCAATCATTTAGCGTTACAATTAAGAAATCAAAAAACGAAAGTTATCGGAGTAATTTTGCCTAAAATTGTTCACCATTTCTTTTCGACAGTTATTAGTGGTATAGAAGATGGAGCCAATAAAAAAGGCTATAATATTATGGTTTGTTTTTCTAACGAATCTTACAAAAAAGAAGTAGAAACTTTAAAGGTTTTGTCTAATGGAAGTGTAGATGGTATCATACTATCTGTTGCAGGTGAAACCTTAGAAAATAAAGATTTTAATCATTTTAAAGGCTTGGTCTCAGAAGAGATTCCGTTTGTTTTATTTGATAGAGTAGTAGATGAAATTTTATGTGATAAAGTAGTGGTTGACGATGTTGGTGCAGGTTATAAAGCTACCCAACACTTATTAGAAAATGGCAGAAAAAATATTGCTTTAATTACTACTCCAAATCATGTGAATGTAGGTGCTTTAAGAAGGCAAGGTTATGAGAAAGCATTGATTGAGAATTATATTAAAACTGACAAGGATATTATTGTGGAGGTTGATGAAAAGCTACCTTTAAAACCACAAATAGAAAAAGTGTTCGAAAAAGACATTGATGGTGTTTTTGCTGTAAATGAAATATATGCTGCAAATGCAATGAGAGTGGCTAAGGAGAAAGGTAAAACTGTACCTAAAGACATCTCTATAATTGGTTTTACAGATGGTTTAATTTCTGAATATTCTTCACCTTCAATTACTACCATTGCTCAACATGGATTTACTATGGGGCAACAAGCTGTAGATTTATTAATTCAACGAATTGAAAATGAAACCACAGATTTTAAACCGAAAAAAATAGTGATTTCAAGCGATTTGAAACTCAGAGAATCTACGAAAACGTTATAGTAGTGTTTTTTAGCAATTTTTTACTACGAAATCGTCGTCGTAAAATAATAGTGCTATTTTTATCAACTATGTAAAAAAAACATATATTTGTTGCCATATTAAGATTTATCAATAAATTTCATTCCACACTTTTAATAATTGATAAGTCTAAAAACTTGTCGTAACTAATTAATAATTACGATAATGCAAAAGCGTAAACTAAGCTTCTGGCAAATTTGGAACATGAGTTTCGGATTTCTAGGAATACAAATGGGCTTTGCCCTCCAAAATGCTAACGCCAGTAGAATTTTACAAATCTTTGGTGCAGATGTACATGAACTTTCTTGGTTTTGGATTATTGCTCCTTTAATGGGCTTAATAGTGCAACCAATAATTGGTCATTACAGTGATAAAACTTGGAGTAAATTCGGTAGAAGAAAACCATACTTTTTGGTTGGAGCAATTCTGGCTTCTATAGGTTTAATTTTAATGCCACAAGCAGATTTATTCATTGCGTTTTTACCAGCTTTATGGGTTGGTGCAGGAATGCTAATGATTATGGATGCTTCTTTCAATATTGCAATGGAGCCTTTTAGAGCGCTTGTTGGCGATAATTTACGAACAGATCAAAGAACTTTGGGATTTAGTGTACAGACTGCTTTAATTGGTTTTGGAGCTGTTGTTGGGTCTTGGTTACCTTATGCTCTTACAAATTGGTTTGGAGTGTCTAACGAAACTTCTTCTGGAGTTGTGCCACAAAATCTAATATGGTCTTTTGTAATTGGTGCTGTAATTTTAATGATATCAATTTTAATTACCATTTTTACAACTAAAGAATATTCACCAGCAGAATTGGCTAGTTTTGATGAAAATGCAACTACTAATATTGAAATAGAAGAAGAGAGTTCTAGTTTAATGGATATTTTTGAAGATTTCAAAAAAATGCCAACTACAATGCGTCAATTAAGTTGGGTGCAATTCTTTTCTTGGTTTGGCCTTTTTGGAATGTGGGTTTTTGCAACACCAGCAATAGCACAGCATATTTACGGTTTACCTTACACAGATAGCAGTAGCAAAACTTATCAAAATGCAGGAGATTGGGTTGGTATCCTTTTTGGAATTTACAACCTTGTATCTGCGTTTTATGCCTTTGCTTTACCATTTATTGCAAAGAAGATTGGTAGAAAAAGAACACATTCTCTATCTTTAATTATAGGAGGTTTAGGGCTTTTATCAATTTACTTTATGCCAAATGAAAACTGGCTAATTATTTCTATGATTGGAGTAGGTATTGCTTGGGCTAGTATTTTAGCTATGCCTTACGCAATTTTGGCAGGTTCAATATCTGCTAAGAAAATGGGAGTTTACATGGGGATTTTTAATTTCTTTATTGTAATTCCGCAAATTATTAACGCCTTAATTGGTGGTCCATTAGTAAAATACGCTTATAATAATCAAGCAATTTACGCGCTACTTATTAGCGGTATTAGTTTCTTATTAGCAGCAGCTTTAGTCTACAAAGTAAAAGATGTAGATGATGTAGTAAAAACAAATTAGATGAAAAAAGGATTTATTTTCGATTTAGATGGTGTAATCGTAGACACTGCAAAATACCACTATTTGGCGTGGAAAAAATTAGCCAATGATTTAGGTTTCGAATTTACCAAAGAGCAAAACGAATTGTTTAAGGGCGTTAGTAGAAAACGTTGTTTAGAAATTTTATTAGAAATTGGTAATAGAGAAGCTACTCAAGAAGAATTTGATACTTGGATGATCGAAAAAAATATAGATTATTTAAAGTATATAGAAAATATGGATGCATCAGAAATTTTACCAGATGTACCTAAAGTATTAGAATACTTAAAAGAAAATAATATACCAATTGCCTTAGGTTCTGCAAGTAAAAATGCAAGACCTATTTTAGACAAAGTAGGCTTATTGCCTTATTTTGATGCAATTGTAGATGGTAATAATGTTACCAAAGCAAAACCAAACCCAGAAGTGTTTTTACTAGCTGCAACTCAATTGAATGTAAAACCAGAAGATTGTGTTGTATTTGAAGACGCAGTTGCTGGCATACAAGCAGCAAACGCAGCTAAAATGCTAAGTATTGGTATTGGAGATAAAAATGTGCTAAATGAAGCAAATCATAATTTTAATGATTTTACAGAAATGAGCATCGAATTTTTAAAAGAAATAATAGAAAAATAAAAAGTTTTAAGAGTCTATATTTTTGAAATACAGTCTCTTTCCCTCTAAAAATAAAGAAAATGAATCAAGATTATATACAACCAAATGCATGGTCTATTCTTGAAGAAGGATTTAATGCAGAAAGAGTAAAATCTTCAGAAAGCTTGTTCAGTATTGGAAATGGTGCAATGGGTCAGCGTGCAAATTTCGAAGAAAAATATACAGGACCAACGTTTCAAGGTAGTTATATTGCAGGAGTTTATTATCCAGATAAAACAAGAGTTGGTTGGTGGAAAAACGGATATCCAGAGTATTTTGCCAAAGTATTGAATGCACCAAATTGGATTGGTATCAATGTAAAGATTAATAATGAAGATTTAGATTTGCATACCTGTAAGTCTGTTTCAAAATTTAAGAGAGAACTCAACATGAAAGAAGGTTGGTTAGCTAGAAGTTTTGAAGCTGAACTACAAAATGGAATAAAAATTAAAGTTGATGCAAAACGTTTTCTAAGTTTAGAGTTAGATGAGGTTGGTGTAATTAGTTACAACATAACTTTATTAAATTCTGATGCTACAATTACATACACACCTTATTTAGATGCAAGCATTACTAATGAAGACACCAATTGGGATGACCAATTTTGGGATGTTTTAAAAGTAACTCAAAACAATCAACAATCATTCATAGAAGCAAAAACGATGAAAACTAATTTTCATACGTGTACTTTTATGCAATCAAGATTATTTATCAACCAAGAAGAAGTTTTAATTGATTGTGATAATTCTCAAACTGAAAAGGAAGCATTTTGTAATTATACACAAGAGGTTAAAGAAAATCAAACCTTTACAATCCATAAATTTGGAGGTTATGTTGTAGATAGAAATCATGATAAAGATGCATTAGTTTCAGCAGCAAAAAAAGCTTTAGATAAGGCAGTTAGTTTTGGTTTTGAAGCTTTGTTAGAAACTCAGAAAAATTCTTGGGCTAAAATTTGGCATACTTCAGATATTACTATTGAAGGCGATGTGAAAGCACAGCAAGGAATCCGTTTTAATATTTTTCAATTAAATCAAACTTATTTAGGTACAGATGCTTCTTTAAATATTGGGCCTAAAGGATTTACAGGAGAAAAATATGGAGGTAGTACCTATTGGGATACAGAAGCTTACTGTATACCATTTTATATGGCTACTAAAGACCAATCTGTGGCTAGAACATTATTAGAATACAGGTATAATCATTTAGAAAAAGCCATAGAAAATGCTGAGAAATTAGGTTTTACTAATGGTGCTGCATTATACCCAATGGTTACCATGAATGGTGAAGAATGCCATAATGAATGGGAGATTACCTTTGAAGAAATTCACAGAAATGGGGCTATCGCATTTGCCATTTATAATTATTTTAGATACACTAATGATTATTCTTATATTCCAGAAAAAGGATTAGAGGTTTTAATTGGTATTGCACGTTTCTGGCATCAAAGAGTAAACTTCTCTATGGATAAGAAGAAGTTTGTAATGTTAGGTGTTACAGGACCAAATGAGTACGAAAATAACATCAATAATAACTGGTATACAAATTATATTGCAAAGTGGTGTATAGAGTATGCTTTAGAAAATATAGAAACTGTAAAAATTGATCATATTTCTGATTATATCAGAATTAAAGAAAAAACCAATTTTACAGATGAAGAGCTAACTTCTTGGAGAAACGTTGCAGAGAATATGTACTTTCCTTACTCAGAAAAACACCAAGTATATCTTCAGCAAGATGGTTTCTTAGATAAAGAATTAATTACAGTAGAAGATTTAGATAAAAGTCAAAGACCTATAAACCAGAAATGGAGTTGGGATAGAATTTTACGCTCACCATACATCAAGCAAGCAGATACTTTGCAAGGTTTTTACATGTTCGAAGATCATTTTTCGAAAGAAGAATTAGAACGTCATTTTGATTTTTATGAACCTTTTACAGTTCACGAAAGTTCACTTTCACCTTGTGTTCACAGTATTCAGGCTGCTAAATTAGACAGAATGGATCAAGCCTATACTTTTTACTTAAGAACATCTCGTTTAGATTTAGACGATTATAATCACGAAGTAGAAGAAGGATTACATATAACTTCTATGGCTGGTACTTGGATGAGTATTGTAGAAGGTTTTGCTGGAATGCGAATTGTAGATAATACACTATCATTTGCACCAAAAATACCTAAACAATGGCAGTCATTTTCGTTTAAAGTAAACTTTAGAAATCAGGTTATTAAGGTAAACGTTAAGCAAGGAGAAACCTACTTTGAAGTTGAAGGTAATTCAGACGTAAATATTTTAGTAAATGGAGAGATTACTAAGGTATCACCAAATAACTTACAAACTGCATAAATTTTAAACAATGAAACCCATCAGAAACATTTTTTTTCTCATTGTAATTATAGTTTTATATTCTTGCATCAATCAAGAAAATTCTAAAAGTGTTTCTGAAGTTTCAGTTTTTAAAAAACCGAATTTCTTATTTATCATTACAGATGATCATGCTTACCAAGCTTTAAGTGCTTATGACAATAAGTTAATTAACACACCTCATATAGATAGATTAGCTAATGAGGGGATGTTATTTAAAAAAGCATTTGTTACAAACTCAATCTGTTCTCCAAGCAGAGCAGTGGCTTTAACCGGCAAATTTAGCCACCTTAATAGTGTTAGAGACAATCTTGATGTTTTTGACACACTTCAAGTTACGTTCCCAAAATTGCTTCAAAAAAATGGTTATGAAACAGCTATTTATGGAAAATGGCATCTAAAGTCTAAACCAAAAGGTTTTGATTTTTGGGAAGTTTTACCTGATCAAGGTCATTATTATCATCCAAATTTATTAACTAAAAATGGAATAAAATCTACTAAAGGTTATGTAACAGATGTAATTACGGATAGAGCAATTAATTATTTAGATTCGATAAGAAATATAGAAAAACCTTTTATGTTAATGTATAATCATAAAGCTCCTCATAGACAATGGTGGCCTTCTATGCATGATTTAGAGGATTTTAAATATCGTAAAATTCCTGTTCCAGAAACACTTTTTGATGATTATAAAACAAAAAGTAAAGCCTCTTTTGATGCTGAAATGAGAATTTCTGATCATATGGCTTTAAGTGCTGACAATAAAATTGATCCTAAAATATTAAAGAAATTAAACTACAATGAATTTTTAGATTGGTACGAATCTAGTTATATAGAAAGATTTAATAGATTAAATGCTGACGAACAAAAACAATGGAAAACAGTTTACGGACCAATAAATAAAGAGTTTGAAAAACTTAAACCTAAAAGCAAGGCTTTAACACTTTGGAAATACCAAAGATATCTTGAAGATTATTTGGGAGTTATAAAAAGTGTTGATAGGAATATAGGTAGAGTTTTAGATTATTTAGATAAAAATAATTTAGCTAAAAACACAATGGTTATTTATACATCAGATCAAGGTTTTTTTCTTGGTGAACATGGCTGGTTTGATAAGCGTTTTATGTATGAAGAATCTTTTAGAACTCCACTTTTAATAAAGTTTCCAAATAAAATTAAACCAAAATCTATTAATTATGATTTAGTTCAGAATATAGATTTTGCACCAACAATATTAGATGTTGCTAGAGTTGATATACCAAAAGAAATGCAAGGTAAAAGTTTAGTGCCTTTGTTTAAAAATAACAACTCGAATTGGAGAGACGCTTTATACTACCATTATTACGAATATCCAGGAATTCATATGGTAAAAAGACATTATGGCGTAAGAACAAATAGATACAAACTCATCAAATTTTATTATGATGTTGAAGCATGGGAAATGTATGATTTACAAGAGGATCCAAATGAAATGAAAAATATATATGGAGATTCTAATTATAAAGAGATTCAATTAGAATTACATAAAAAGCTTGAAGAATTAAGAGTTAAATACAAAGATTCTGATAGTTTAAATCAGAATTTTATTGAAAGCGATTTAAAACGTTTAAAAACATTATAAATATAAAAATCTACTCATATGAAAAAAATAATTTTCTTTTTAGGACTCGTTTTTATGATTTCCTGTAATACTTCTGAAGATAATATAAAAGTTACTCCAGCAGAAGTAAAAAATCAATTTTTGAATAGAGTGGAACCAACAAATTGGTGGGTTGGTATGAAGAATACAAAACTTCAATTGTTAGTGCATCATCCAAATATTTCTGAATATAATGCAGAAATTAATTATGCAGGAGTAACCTTCAAGAACGCTACAAAAACTACAAAAAGTAATAATTACCTTTTTTTAGATTTAGAAATTTCAGAAACAACAACAGCTGGAAAATTTGACATCACATTTAAAAAAGAAAATTCTGAAACTTTAACACATACCTATGAGTTAAAATCTAGAGAAAAATCAGCAGATTCTTATAAAGGTTTTGATAGTTCTGATGCTATTTATTTAATTACTCCAGATCGTTATACAAATGCTGATGAATCTAATGATCGAATCCCAAATCTAAAAGACCAATCTTTAGACAGAACAGATGGTTACAAAAGGCATGGAGGAGATTTACAAGGTATTACAAATGGCGTAGATTATATTTCAGACTTAGGTTTTACAGCTATTTGGCCAACTCCTGTTTTAACCAACGATATGCCAAGAGGCTCTTACCATGGTTATGCAATTACAGATTACTATCAAGTAGATCCGCGTTTTGGAAATTTAGAAGATTATAAAAATCTATCTAAAAAATTACGAGAAAAGGATATGAAATTGATCATGGATCAAGTTGCAAATCATTGTGGTTTAGAACATTGGTGGATGAAAGATTTACCTTTTAATGATTGGGTGAATGACCAAGCATATTATGAGAAAAACAAAGAGAATTGGACTCAAAAAATCGTAAACAGATCCAATCATAGACGAACTACAAATCAAGATTTATACGCTTCAAAAGCAGATAATAAAGGAAATAATGAAGGTTGGTTTGTTTCTGGAATGCCAGATTTAAATCAAAGAAATCCGTTTATGGCGAATTATATTATTCAAAATAGTATTTGGTGGATAGAGACTTTAGGACTAGGAGGGATTAGACAAGATACTTATCCGTACCCAGATAAAAAATTTATGGCAAATTGGGCTGGTGCAATTATGAACGAATACCCTAATTTTTCGATTGTTGGAGAAGAATGGAGCTACAATCCATTATTAGTTGGTTATTGGCAAACTGGTTCAAAAAACAAGGATGGTTATGAATCTAATTTAAAATCAACTATGGATTTTCCAATGCAGAAAGCAATCATAGATGGTATTAATGAGGAGGAATCTTGGGGAACAGGATTGGTAAAAATCTACGAAGGTTTAGCAAATGATTTTCATTATGCTACCCCTAAAGATATTATGGTTTTTTTAGATAATCATGATGAAGGAAGAATGTTTACAGCTTTAAATGAGGATGCTACAAAAGCAAAAATGGCGTTAAGTTATATGCTAATGATGCCAAGAATTCCTCAAATTTATTACGGAACAGAAATATTAATGGATGATACTGCTAATCATGGAGATCATGGATTAATTAGAACTGATTTTCCTGGAGGTTGGAAAGGTGATACAGTAAATGCTTTTACAGGTGAAGGTTTATCATCGGATAAAAAAGAAATGCAATCTTTTGTAAAATCAGTTTTAAATTATAGAAAAGATAGTAAAGCAATTCAAGAAGGTAGAACATTGCATTTTGCACCCTTAAATGGTACATATTTTCTTTTTAGAATATCAAATTCAGAAACTGTTGTTCATATTATCAATAAAAATAACGAACCAGTTGTTATAGATTTGAAGCGTTTTAAAGAAGTTGGTTTAACTAATAAAACATTAAAAAATATTGTAACTGGAGATGATTTTATTTGGCAAGATCAATTAGAATTAGCACAAAAAGGAAGTCTTATTTTAACTACAAAGAATTAGTTTTAATATAAAACCTCAATAAAAAAGAATTAAATCCAATCCAATGAAAAAAGTCGTATTTATTTTGATATTTCTAATATCAATTTCATGTAAATCTCAAGATCAAACAAAAGCTGTAATTAAGGTATATCAGTTAGAAAATGCTGTTTTAGCTGGTGGAAAATTAATGAGAGTAGATTCTTTTCCATCTCAATTTATAACTCCAAGACCTGTAGATGTTTGGTTGCCAGATAATTATTCTTCAAACAAAAAATATGCAGTTTTATACATGCATGATGGTCAAAATTTATTTGATGAAACTACAACTTGGAATAAGCAAGAATGGAAAATAGATGAAGTAGCAACCAAGTTAATGAAAGATGGTGTTACTAGAGATTTTATAGTTGTTGGTGTTCATAATATTCCAAAAATTAGATGGCAAGATTTGTTTCCTGAAAAAGCAATGAATTTTGTGCCAAAGGAAGAAAAAGAGGCTTTATATGCAGAAGCGAAAAAAAATAATTTTAGTGTAGATTTAAATGGTGACGATTATCTAAGATTCATCGTTAAAGAATTAAAACCTTATATAGATCAAACCTATGCTGTGCATACAGATATACAGAATACGTTTGTAATGGGTTCATCTATGGGCGGTTTAATGAGTATGTATGCAATTGCTGAGTATCCAGAAATTTTTGAAGGTGCAGCATGTGTTTCTACGCATTGGGTAGGTGCTTCACCAAGTAAAACAAACCCATTGCCTGATGCTATATTTAAATATTTAGAAAAAAATATTCCAAGTTCAGAAAACCATAGAATGTATTTTGATTATGGTAATAAGACTTTAGATCAATTTTATCCTCAATATGCACCAAGAGTAGATAGTATATTTCTAAACGCGGGTTACACAAAAAATAATTTTAAAAATTTGTTTTTTGAAGGCACAGATCACTCAGAAAATTCATGGCAGAAAAGAGTAGATATTCCTTTAACATTCTTACTTAAGAAATAGTTTAATATCACTACTAACATTTTAATTTTTAAGTAATACAACACTAATAATTATGAAAATATACAGGTTTCTAATTTTCTTTTTTTTAGGATCATTTGTTGCATTTTCTCAGAACCCCAATAGGGTTTATAAGTCACACAATGAAGAAAATGATGTTTTTACTGTAATAACCAATGATGGTAAATATTCTTTTGAATTCTATACGAATTCTATTTTAGAGACTACGTTTATTCCAAATACTGAAAAGAAAATTAAAGATAGTCACGCAGTTGTATTAAAGCCGAAGAAAGTTAAAACAACTTATAAATATGTGGGTGATACCATTTCTTATTCTAGCAGTTCAATAAGTATTCAAGCTGTAACAGAACCTTTTCAAATTATTTACAAAGACAATAAGAATAAAGTAATTACATCAGAAAAAAGAGGTTATTTTAAATCTAAGCATACTCCTTTAGAAATGGTTAAAGGAAATATTAAGTATGATACCACAGACAAAATCGAATTTAATTTAACTGAGGACGAAGTTTTATTTGGTGGTGGAGCTAGAGCCTTAGGCATGAATAGAAGAGGTAATCGATTACCACTATACAATAGAGCTCAGTATGGTTATCAAAATCATGCACCACTTATGAATTATACAATGCCAATTGTTATTTCATCGAATAAATACATGCTCCATTTTGATAATGCACCTATTGGTTATTTAGATTTAGACAGCAAAAAAGACAATACTTTAACGTACGAAACTATTTCTGGTAGAAAAACGTATCAATTAATTGTTGGTGATTCTTGGGAAAACCTAATGGAAAATTATACAAATTTAACAGGGAAGCAACCTTTACCTCCAAGATGGACTTTAGGTAACTTTTCAAGTAGATTTGGTTATCATTCACAGAAAGAAACAGAAGCAACTATTGCTAAGTTTAAAAAAGATTCAATTCCTGTTGATGCTGTGATTCTTGATTTGTATTGGTTTGGAAAAACCATACAAGGAACAATGGGTAATTTAGAAACATATAAAGATTCTTTTCCAGATTTAAAGGGTATGATTTCTCGTTTTAAATCAAAAGGAATTAAGACAGTTTTAATTACAGAGCCATTTGTGTTGTCAACTTCTAAAAAATGGAAAGAGGCTAATGAAAAACAAGTTCTAGCCAAAGATACTATTGGAAATTCAGCTAAATATGATTTTTATTTTGGGAATACTGGTATTGTAGATTTATATAAAAAAGAGGGTAGAGATTGGTTTTGGAATATTTATAAAAACATCTACAATTTAGGAGTTAAAGGTATTTGGGGAGATCTAGGTGAACCAGAGGTATTACCTTCTTGGGTTAATTTTGGGAATCAGAAAAAAGCTGATGAAATTCATAATATTTATGGCCATGATTGGGCTAAATTGATTTTTGAGAACTATCAGAAAGATTATCCAAATGAAAGACCATTTATTTTAATGAGAGCAGGTTTTTCTGGCTCACAACGTTTTGGAATGATTCCTTGGTCTGGAGATGTCAGCAGAAGTTGGGGAGGTTTACAATCTCAGCCAGAAATTGCGCTGCAAATGGGTATGCAAGGTTTAGGTTACATGCATTCAGATTTAGGAGGTTTTGCAGGCGCTAATTTAGATGATAATTTATATGTAAGGTGGTTGCAATATGGAGTTTTTCAGCCAATTTACAGACCTCATGCACAAGAAGATGTGCCAAGTGAACCTGTTTTTAGGAGTGATTATGCTAAGAAATATGCTAAAAAAGCGATAGAATTACGTTATAAAATGTTGCCTTACAATTACAATTTAGCATTTGAAAATAATCAAAAAGGAACCCCTTTAATGCGACCTATATTTTTTGAAGAGGATAAAAAGGAGTTAATGGCTAATTCAGAAACTTATTTATGGGGAAAAGATTTTTTAATATCACCTATTTTAAAAGACTCTGTAAAATCTATAGAAATTTATTTTCCAAAAACAGCAAATTGGTTTAATTTTTATTTTGATAAAGATAAAGTGGTTGGTGGCCAAACAAAATCTGTAAAAGTCAAGAATAAAGCCATTCCAACCTATGTTAGAGGTGGAGTAATTATACCAATGACGAAGGTAGTACAAACTACAGATGTTTATAAAGGTGATGTTCTAGAGCTGCATTATTGGTTTGATGCAACTGTGAAAAAATCTACAAGATCAATGTACAATGACGATGGCTTAACTGCAAACGCATTCGAGAAAGGGCAATATGAATTGTTAGATTTTGAAGTTGAAATAGATAATAGATTTATTGAAATAGACTTAGAAGCATCTTTTGGAGAAAATTGGAATCCCACAGAAAAAGAAATTGAATTAGTAGTTCATAATATCGATTGGAATCCAAAGAAAATAAAAGTTGATGGTAAAAGAGTAAAAATCTCATCAGAAGAGAATCAACTTAGAATTCCAGTTCAATGGAATCCAAAAAAGGAAAAAGAAATAAAAATAACACTAAAATAAAAATCAACCATGAATAAAATACATAGCATTTTAGTGGTTTGTATCATATCATTAATTGTGGGCTGTACCACTAATAAAAAGGAGGGTAAAAAAGTAATGCAAGTAACTTCTAATAGAAAAACAGTTGTTTATCAGGTATTTACAAGGTTATTTGGTAATACAAATACCAATAACAAACCTTGGGGTACAATTGAAGAAAATGGAGTAGGTAAATTCAATGATTTTACAGACAAAGCACTTCAAGAAATAAAAGATTTAGGTGTAACTCATATTTGGTATACAGGGGTTCCTCATCATGGGGTTATAACAGATTATACTAAATATGGCATTTCAAATGATGACCCTGATGTGGTTAAAGGTAGAGCTGGTTCACCTTATGCAGTAAAAGATTATTACAATGTAAATCCAGATTTGGCTGAAAATGTAGAAAACAGATTAGAAGAGTTTGAAGCTTTAATAGAAAGATCTCATAAAGCAAATTTAAAAGTAATTATAGATATTGTACCTAATCATGTTGCACGTAATTACCAAAGTTTAAGTAACCCTGAAGGTATAAAAGACTTTGGTGCAGATGATGACACTTCTGTGGAATATGCATTGAATAACAATTTTTATTACGTGCCAAACAAACCTTTTGAAGTGCCAGATTTTATAAACGATTACAAACCTTTAGGAGGTGATACCAATGCTTTAAGTGATGGTAAATTTGAAGAAAATCCTGCAAAATGGACAGGAAATGGGGCTAGAACGCCTAAACCAGGTTTTTACGATTGGTATGAAACTGTTAAAGTAAATTATGGTGTTACTCCTGCAGGAGAAAAGCAATTTGATGAATTACCTACTGGTTTTGAAAATGAAAATTATGAATCACACTATAATTTTTGGAAAGATAAAAATGTACCAGATTCATGGGTGAAATTTAGAGATATTGCTTTGTATTGGACAGATAAAGGAGTTGATGGTTTTCGTTTTGATATGGCAGAAATGGTTCCTGTAGAATTTTGGAGTTATATGAATTCAGCTATAAAAACTAAAAATCCTGAGGCTTACTTATTAGCAGAAGTTTATCAACCGCATTTGTATAGAGATTATATTAAGAAAGGTAAAATGGATTATTTGTACGATAAAGTTCAGTTATATGATACCATTAAACACATTATGCAAGGTCATGGATTAACAGATAATATTCCACAAATTCAAGAAGATCTTAAAGATATAGAACATCATATGTTGCATTTTTTAGAAAATCATGATGAACAAAGAATTGCAAGTCCTGAGTTTGCAGGTAATGCTTTAAAAGCAAAACCAGCAATGGTAGTTTCTGCAACAATTTCTACCTCTCCAACTATGATTTACTTTGGTCAAGAATTTGGTGAAGATGGTTCTGAAAACGCAGGTTTTGGAGCACCATCTAGAACATCAATTTTTGATTATATAGGTGTGCCTAGTGTACAAAGATGGGTAAATAATAAAAAATTCGATGGTGGTCAATCTACAGAAGAAGAATTGGCTTTAAGAGATTTTTATAAACGCTTATTAAATTTTACAATCAATAGTGATGCACTTATGGGTGAGTATCAAGATATTCATCAATTTAATAGAGAAAATACAGAGTGGTATAATGATAAAGTGCTGTCTTATGTGCGTTATAAAGGCGATGAAAAACTTATTGTTGTATCCAATTTTAATGCAGATAATACTTATGGTTTTGAGTTGGCTGTTCCTAAAAACATTATAGAAAAATGGAATTTAACTGAAGGTGAATATCATTTAGAAGATCAGCTTTATAAAACGTACACAACTACCCTTAAAGTTACTGAAAATGAAGCTAGAGTAAGGGTTGACGTAAAACCATTAGAATCATTTATACTTAGAGTAAATACTAAAAAATAATTCCATTTTATGAAAAATTTATTAATCATTCTTTCGCTTTTCTTCATTTTTAGTTGTCAAGAAAAATCAGAATCAAAAAAGATTGCAAAATCAGATACTCAAGAGTTTGTTTGGGAAGGAGCAAACGTTTATTTCTTGCTAACAGATCGCTTTAATAATGGGGATGTTTCAAATGATTTAAATTTTGGCAGAACCCAAGAAACAGGTAAACTTCGTGGTTTTGAAGGTGGAGATATTAAAGGTATTACCCAAAAAATCAAAGAGGGTTATTTTACAGATTTAGGTATCAATGCTATTTGGATGACACCAGTTGTAGAGCAAATTCATGGAGGTACAGATGAAGGTACAGGTATGTCTTATGGCTATCATGGTTATTGGGCTAAAGATTGGACAAATATTGATCCTAATTATGGTACTAAAGAAGATTTGAAAGAGCTAGTAGATTTAGCGCATAAAAACGGAATTAGAATTTTATTAGATGCAGTTATTAATCATACAGGTCCTGTAACAGAAAAAGATCCTGTTTGGCCTTCTAATTGGGTTAGAACAGAGCCTCAATGTGAGTATAGTAATTACGAAAATACAATAACTTGTACTTTAGTTAAGAATTTACCAGATATTAGAACAGAGAGTAATGAAAATGTAGAATTACCTCCTCAGCTAGTTGCAAAATGGAAAGCTGAAGGACGCTATGAGCAAGAAGCGAAAGAGTTGGATGCCTTTTTTGAGAGAACAGGTCATCCAAAAGCACCACGATTTTATATAATGAAATGGCTTACAGATTATATTATTGAGTTTGGTATAGATGGTTATAGAGTAGACACTGTAAAACATACAGAAGAATTTGTGTGGCAAGAATTTAAGCAAGAATGCGATTTTGCCTTTGAAGAATTTAAAAGGAACAATCCAGATAAGGTTTTAGATGATACTAACTTTTATTTAGTAGGAGAGGTTTATAATTATGCCATTTCACATGGTAAAGCTTTTGATTTTGGCGATAAAAAGGTGAATTATTTTGATAATGCGTTTAATAGCTTAATCAATTTTGAGATTAAATGGAATGCAAAACAAATGGAAGCGAATAAAGTATTTAAAAAATACGATTCGTTACTAAATACAAGTTTAAAAGGCTATGGTGTTTTAAATTATATGACATCTCACGATGATGGTCAGCCTTTTGATAAAGACCGTTCACAACCTTATAAAACTGCAAATATGCTGCTGTTAACACCAGGAACTTCTCAGGTGTATTATGGAGATGAATCTGCAAGAGATTTAACTATAGAAGGTACAGTTGGTGATGCTACCTTACGTTCTTTTATGAATTGGAATGATATCCATAAAAATGAGGACACCAATAAGGTTTTACATCATTGGCAGAAGTTAGGACAATTTAGAGCAAATCATATGGCTGTTGGTGCAGGTAGGCATCAATTAATCTCTAACGATAATGGTTTGGTATTTTCAAGAGTAAGAAATGGAGATAAGGTTGTTATAGGTTTACATTTAACAAATCAGAATGTTACTATTGATGTTTCAAACTTATATGAAGATGGAGATCAGATTAGCGATTTTTATTCAAATAAAGTTTTTGAAGTAAATAACGGAATGTTAGAAATTACAACAGACAACGATATTTTTCTGCTAGAAAAGAAATAATAGAAATACTAGAAAACAAAAAAGCGACTATCTAATTTTAGATAGTCGCTTTTTTAGTATATAAAAAGTAATTAGTTTTTTCTTACTCTATCAAATTCTCTTATCATAAAAAAGGCCCACAGAATAACGCAAACCCCTACAAAAAGAGAAAAGTATAACACTATATCATCTGCGCTCATTCTTAATAAGTTTAAGGTAAATTAAAACACCTAATAATGTTGGAGCCCAAAGGCCCAAAAAGATTCCATGTAATTTATCACCAGTTAAAAAAAGATACTCTGCAACTATAATTATTAGTAAGCATAACAACAGCATCAATAAGTTTGCTCTACCTATATTTTTAATAAAATTCATTCAATATATTAATCTGCTATAAAATTAAGTAATTAAATGAGATGACATAATAAATTAGAGATTAATAATATTGATACTTACATTATCAATAATTATTCTTTGCAATTCTATTCCTATACATTTTTAATGATGAACTATACATTATAATAAATTCACTAAATTCGTAACCAAACAAAACTATTATGTCAAAAATTTTAAGAATTTTTATTATTTCTATATTTTTTGCTTCTTTTAATAGTTATGCTCAAGAAATTCCGCCTATAAATATTTTTACACCAGAAAATTATGGAGCAGAAAATCAGAATTGGGCAATTTCTCAAAGTGCCAATAAATATATTTATGTAGCTAACAATAAAGGTTTATTAGAGTTTAATGGAGCTTCTTGGCAGTTGTATGCTTCTCCAAATGAAACCATTATGCGTTCTGTAAAATGTCATGATAATTTGATTTATACAGGTTTGTATATGGATTTTGGTTTTTGGCAGAAAGATGAATTTGGGCAATTACAATATTCTTCTATTGTAGAAGACAACAAAATCACCATGTTAGAAGATGAGCAAATTTGGGAAATTTGTGAGTTAGATGGTTGGATGATTTTTAAATCGCTCGAAAGAATTTACCTATACAACATTGAAACTGGAGAATATAAAATAATAAATGCAACTGATAGTATTTTAAAAATTTCAAGGGTAGAAAACAGAATTTATTTTCAAGAATTAGGTAAAGGTATTTTTGTAATTGAAAATGGTCAGCCAAAATTAATTGCAGATAACACCATTCTAAAAGAAAGTAGGGTAGTAGAAATTTTAAAGAAAGAAGATGGTTTATTTTTTGTGACTCAAAAAGATGGCTTTTATTATTTAGAGAAAGATGTGCTTAAAAAATGGTCTACAAGTTCAGATGCACTGTTAACCTCTAAAACAATTTATAGTGCAAAACAATTAGAAAATGGTAATTTAATTCTAGGTACAATTTCTAGCGGAATTATTAAAATTGATAAAGCTGGTAATCTGTTGTATCATATTACTCAAGATGTTGGCTTAAGTAACAATACAGTACTATCTACTTTTGAAGATGTAGATAATAATATCTGGCTTGGTTTAGATAATGGTATAAACTCGATCAACTTAAAATCTCCTTTCAAACAGTACTTAAAAAACGAAAACTTTTGGGGTACAATTTATGCTTCCATCATTCATAAAGATTACCTGTATATTGGCACAAATCAAGGTTTGTATTCGAAAAAGAAGGATTCTAAAGATCCGTTTATGCTTGTCGAAAATACACAGGGTCAAGTATGGAGTTTACAAGAATTTAATGAAACACTATTCTGTAATCATGATTCAGGAACCTTTGTTATTAAAAATAACAAAGCTAAAATTATTGAAGGAACCTTTGGTTCTTGGAGATTAAAACAAGTAGATGAAACCAAGCTCATATTAGGAAATTACGAGGGTTTATATGTTATTCAATACGATAAAGGAAATTGGCTTCTTAAGAATAAAATTAAAGGATTTTCAAATTCTAGTAGGTATTTTGAGCTGGTTGATAAAAATCGAATATTTGTTAACCATGAATACAAAGGTGTTTTTAAATTAAATGTAGATGAGAGTTTAAAGAAGATTAATAAAATAGTAAAAGACAATTCTGTAGAAAAGGGGATTCATTCTAGTTTAATAAAATATAATAATTTCATTCTTTACTCAAGTAAAAACGGAGTTTATAAATATGATAAGAAACAAGATAAATTTCTAAGAGATTCAATTTATAGCCAGTTAATACCAAAAGGTAAATTTTTATCTGCTAAATTAATTAATGATAAGGCTAACAATAAACTTTGGTCTTTTACAAAAGATGATATCAGATACCTAATTCCTGGAAAATTTAGTAATCAACCAGATCTAGAAATAATATCTGCAAAAGGTTCTTTATTTAAAGGTGCTTCTGGTTTTGAAAATTTATTAAACTTAAAAGATAAAGTTTATTTAGTAGGTACAACAGAAGGGTATTTAATCATCGATTTAAACTTGGTAAAAGAACCTTCTAAGTTTTATATAGCCATAAATAAAGTTTTAAATAATGAAATAGATGCTCCACAAGAGTTAGTAATGTTGTCAGAAAATCAAACATTTAGTAAAAAACAAAATAGTTTTCAGTTTTTCTACAGTGTTCCTAATTATAGTAAAAGTTCTTCTGTAAAGTATCAATTCAAATTAGAGGGTTTAAATACAAAATGGAGCTTACTTTCAGAGAGTAATAATTTTCTTTTCAAAAATTTGGATGCAGGTGATTATAATTTTAAGGTCAGAGCTTCAATAGATGGTAAATTAAGTGAAAATATAGCAAGCTATTCTTTCGAAGTTTTAAAGCCTTGGTATTTTTCAAATGCATTGATTTTATTTTATGTTATTCTATTTTTAATTTTTCTTTATGTGCTGCATTTATTCTCTAAAAGATACTACAAAAAGCAAAGAGAAGAGCTTATAGAAAAGGCTAGAATTGAGTTAGAACTGAAAGAATTAGAATCTTCCCAGAAAATTATTAAGCTGAATAATGATAAGTTAAGAAGTAATATAGAGAGCAAAAATAGAGAGTTGGCTACATCTACAATGAGTATTATTAAAAAGAACGAATTCTTAAATACTATTAAACAAGAACTTACTGCTAATGGAAATTCAGGAATTCCAAAGGTTATAAAATTTATAGATAAAAACCTTAACAATACAGACGATTGGAAAATGTTTCAAGAAGCGTTTAATAATGCCGATAAAAAGTTTCTGAAAAAGATAAAGGCAAAACATCCTGAGTTAACACCAAATGATTTAAGGCTGTGTGCTTACCTTCGATTAAACCTATCATCTAAAGAGATTGCACCTCTTTTAAATATATCTCCTAGAAGTGTAGAGGTGAAACGTTATCGACTTCGAAAGAAGATCAATTTACCTCATGATGCAAACTTAACAAACTATATTCTGGAAATATAGTACCTATATATATTTAAAAATAGACACAACATTACCACAACATTTTAAAATATACTGGTTTTAAGAGTGTTAAAATTACTTTTTTAAAAATCCATTTTCTTAAGTATAGCAGCTGTTTGATGCGATGTATGTTTTTTGTTGAGGTTTATTTTACGATAATAACAAATTATTAACCCTAATTTTACAAAAAACATAATTATAAATAACTAAATTTTTGTTTATGAGTAAAAAGATAATATTGTTACTCCTTTTCTTATCACCGTTTTTGATGCAGTCGCAAACGATGAGTGTGAGAGGTGTTGTAAAAGATGCTTCGAATGGTGATGTTTTGCCAGGTGTAAGTATAAGTATTAAAGGAACCACTATAGGTACGCAAACAGATTTTGATGGTGTATATAGTCTTGCTAACGTAAAAAGCGGAGCAGTTTTAGTTTATAATTATTTAGGCTATGAGGTAAAAGAAGTTGTAGTAAATCAAGAAACAATAGATGTTTTGTTATCTCAAGCTACAGAATCTTTAGATGAGATTGTAGTAATAGGGTATGGTACTCAAAGTAAAAAAGAAGTTACTGGTGCAGTATCTGTAGTTTCTAGTGCTACTATTGAAGATTTAAATCCTACAAGAATTGAGCAAGCTTTACAAGGGCAAGTCGCAGGTGTAAATATTACACAATCTTCTGGTTCTCCTGGTGCTGGTTCTAACATTCGAATTAGAGGGGTTTCTACAAATGGAGACAGTAGACCTTTAATTCTTTTAGATGGTAGGGTTATAGAAGATTTAAGTGTGGTGAATCCATCAGATATTGAATCTATAAATATTTTAAAAGATGCGTCTGCAGGTATTTACGGTGTACGTGCTGCAAACGGAGTTATATTAGTAAAAACTAAGTCAGGAAGAAAAAATACAGATTTTCAATCTATATTAAACATTTCTGCAGGGTTTCAAAATACAACAAGAGAAATCCCTCTTTTAAATGCAACAGAATATGCTTTGCTAGCTAATGAAGCTTATGCTGCAAATGGTGAAGCTTTGCCATTTGCTACTGTAAGTGGTTTGGGGCAAGGTACAGATTGGCAAAATGCGGTGTTTGAAACAGCACCAATTTATAGTATAGACTACACCTTAAATAAAGGTACAGAAAGATCTACTTATTCTTTAGGGCTTTCAGTTACCAGTCAAGATGGTATTGTAGGTGGTAGTAAAGCTAACTTCAACAGAAGAAATATTCGTTTTAATTTTGATACTGACTTAACAGATAATCTAAAATTTACATCTTCTACTATTTATACAAATACAAATAAGAAGAATTTAATAGAAAATGCTTTAGGATCTATCTTATTTAATGCTTTAAATATGCCACCAACTACTTCTGTTAGAGATAGTAATGGTAATTTTTCTTTACCTCCAGTAATTGGTACAGGTATAGAAGTAGCAAACCCATTAGCTCAAATAGACAATGCGAATAATAGAACTTGGGTTAATAAAATTTCTGGTAGTTATGGTTTAAGCTACAAGTTTTTAGATTATTTCACAGCAGAAACTAGATATCAAGCAAATTATGCAGTTTCTACTGCAAACACTTATAATAAGGTAGCTAATTTTGGTAACAACAATGTATTTAATGTTGATTTAGGTACGTTTACAGATTTTAGCCAAAGCTTTTTCGATTATACTTTCGATGCTTTTATCAATTATGAAAGAGTATACAATGATGTACATAGTGTAAAAGCGATGATTGGTACTTCTGTGTTTAAAACTACTGGTAGATTCCAAACAATTTTAACAAGTAATGCAGAAGGAGATGATTTAAATAGCGTAATTATTGGAACTCCTGTTTTAAATGGAGATGGTTTAGAAATTTTTAGAAACAATAATAATGGAGATAATTTAGTGTATGATAGTAGATTATTATCATACTTTACAAGATTACAATATGCTTATGATAGCAAATACTTATTCTCTGCAGTTTTAAGAAGAGATGGTTCTACTAATTTTGGTCCGAAAAACAAATTTGGATTCTTCCCAACAGCATCTTTAGGTTGGGTAGCTTCAGAAGAAGATTTCTTACAAGATTCAGATATTATTAGTTTCTTAAAGTTGAGAGCAAGTTATGGTATTATTGGTAATGATAGAATACCAGGATTTAGATTTGTTTCTGTATTAAATGGAGAAGCAGAGTATGTTTTTGATAATCAATTAGCACAAGGTATTGCATTAGGGCCAATTGCAAATCCAGAAATTAAATGGGAGGAACAAAAGCCTTTAGATATTGGAGTTGATTTAGAATTATTTGATAAAGTAAACATTACTATGGATTACTTTAAGAAAACAACAGAAGACTTATTAGTTTCTGCACAAACATCAGGTATTATTGGTGTGGCAGCTCCAGGTTCTTCAGTACCTGTTGTAAATGCAGGTACAGTTGTAAACTCAGGTTTTGAATTTGCAATTGGCTATAGAGAATCAATTTCTGAAGACTTCGATTTTAACGTAAATTACAACTTCACAACATTAGATAACAATGTAACTTTTGTAGGTAATTCAACAGGAATTATAGAAGGAGGTTCATTTGGTGTAGGTCAAGATCCACCTTCAAGAATGGAGGCAGGTTTTCCAATTGGTTATTTCTACGGTTATCAAACAGATGGTTTATTCCAAACACAAGCAGATGTTAATGCACACGCAACACAAACAAATGCTGCACCTGGAGATTTAAGATTTGTAGATGTAAATGGTGATGGAGTTATTGATGCTGATGATAGAACTTATATAGGAGATCCAATTGCAGATGTAACAATGGGTTTAAACTTATCATTCAATTATAAAAACTTCGATTTTAATGCGTATGCATTCGCTTCATTAGGAAACGAAATTGTAAGGAACTACGAAAGAACACTACCATTAACTAACAGAGCCACTTATTTCTTAGATAGATGGACAGGTCCTGGAACAAGTAATACAGTACCAAGAGTTACAACAGGTGCTACTGGTAACAACTTATTCTCAGATTTCTTTGTAGAAGATGGTTCATTTTTAAGATTACAAAGTGTACAATTAGGATATAGTGTGGGAGATGCAGCTTTAGAAAAACTACAGTTCAATAAACTTAGATTCTATGTTTCTGCTAGTAACTTATTTACACTTACTAAATACAAAGGTTATGATCCAACAACATCAAATGGAGCTCCAATTGGTGGTGGTATAGATCAAGGTTTTTACCCAAGTCCAAGAACATTTTTATTCGGAATGAATGTTAACTTTTAATTAGATATAAGATGAAAACAATAAACATAAAAAAATATTTAGTCGCAATTTTATTTCTAGCAGTAACTATTTCTTGTAGTGATGATTTTGTAGATGTACAACCTACAGGAGATAATTCAGAAGATTTCTTTAATTCTGAAGAAGATTATCAAAATGCCTTAATTGGTGCTTATGATATGTTACAATCAAGCTACTTAAATGTAATGTTAGGTGAAATTGCTTCAGACAATACCTTAGCAGGTGGTGAGAGTGCTACAGACGTTTTAGGTATTCAAGAAGTAGATGATATGGTTCACACTCCACAAAACGTGCAGTTAAGAGATATCTGGAGCTGGATGTATGCAGGAGTTAACAGAGCAAACTATATCTTAGAATTTAAAGATAAAACCGATTTTGTTGGTAAAGAGCAAGTAATCGCAGAAGCTACATTTTTAAGAGCTTACTATTATTTTGAATTAGTGAAGTGGTTTGGAGATGTGCCTTTATCAGTAGATAAAAGAATCGAGTTTGGAGAGCAATTTACAATTGATAGAACTCCAAAAGCAGAAATTTATACGCAGTTAGAAGCAGATTTAACTTTTGCTGCTGCAAATTTACCTTACGTGCAAACTCAAGCAGGTAGAGTAACTAAAGGAGCTGCACAAGCTTTATTAGGTAAAATCTATTTATTTCAACAAAAATACGATGAAGCTGCTACTGTTTTAGACGATTTAATTTTAAATGGTCCATATGATTTAGTAACAGATTACAATACCATTTTTGAAGAAGCTGGAGAAAACAATATAGAATCAGTATTCGAAGTTCAGTATTTTGAAGGTCAAGGAGCAGGTTTTGGCTGTTTACAGTGTTCAGAAGGTAATGTAGCAGTAGGTTTTAGTGGAATTAGAAACTACACAGGTCCAGAGTTTTCATCAGGATTTAGCTTTAACGTGCCAGTTCAAGAAGCTTATAATGCATTTGAAGCAGGAGATTTAAGAAGAGACGTTGCTATTTTAGATATTAATGCTTGGGCAGCTTCTACAGGAGCTACTTTTGGTGAAGGATATGAGCATACAGGATATTTTAATAGAAAGTATTTACCAAGAACTAGAAGTTCTAACGCTCAAGGAGATAGAAACTTAACAAATCCAAACAACTATAGAGCAATTCGTTTTGCAGATGTATTGTTAATGGCAGCAGAAGCTTTCAATAGAAGCTCTACTCCAGATGATACTAAAGCGCAAGCTTACTTAAACAGAGTAAGAGAAAGAGCTTTTGGAAATGCTACTAGAAATATTGTTGCAACAGGAGATAACTTGTACAATAATATTTTAGAGGAAAGAAGAACTGAATTAGTGGGTGAAGGTCATAGATTTTTTGATTTGGTAAGAACAGGTAGAGCTGCACAATCAATAAACGGATTCGTAACTGGCAAGCATGAAGTTTTTCCAATACCAGCAATTGAAATTCAATTGGCAGGAGATCGTTGGTCACAAAATCCTAATTATTAAAAAATTACAAGAATGAAAAAAATGAAAAATATTTATAAATTCTTCTTTCTATTATTGGTGGTTGTTGCCTGTGAAGAAGATTTAAGAGACACGTCTTTTGCAGATAATATGGCCCCTCCAACAGAGGTTACTGCTAGTTATGCAATTACACAAGACAATACAGGTTCTGTAACAATTACACCAACAGCACAAGGAGCTGTTAGTTTCGAGGTTTTCTTTGGTGATAATTCAGATTCAGCAACATTAAGTCAAGGAGAAAGTGTAGAACACATTTATGCAGAAGGTACATATCAAGTAGTTATAGCAGCTTCTAACTTAGCAGGAGATGTTGTAGAAACAGTTCAACAATTAGTAGTTTCATTTCAAGCACCTCAAAATTTAGTGGTGGTTTTAGAAAATGATGTTGCAGTTTCTAAACAAGTTAATATTACAGCTACTGCAGATTTTGCAGCGATGTTCGAATTTAATTCTGGTGAAACAGGTGTTTCTCAACCAGTAGTTACAGGTAACATAGGCGAGACTATTTCTTACGTTTATGCTGCTCCAGGAACATATTCTGTTGTAGTTACAGCAAAAGGTGGTGCAATTGCAACTACAGATTTTGCCGTAGATTTCGAAGTAACAGAAATTCTTGCACCTACAGAAGCAGCACCAGTTGCTCCTGCAAGAAATGATTCAGATGTTGTATCTATTTTTAGTGATGTTTATACAGATGTAACTTTAAATGAGTTACCAACCACTTGGTCTGCAGGTAATTTTGAGGCAATTTCTATTGCTTCAGATAATGTTTGGAAACTTACAGCCCTAGACTTTTTAGGAATAGTTACAAACTACGATAATGGAATTGATCTTTCTGGAATGGAAATGATGCACATTGATTATTGGGTTCCAGAAGGAACTACAAATGAATTGTTCGTAAAGATTGTAAATACAGTTGATGGAGGTGAAGATATTGAGTCTTTAGGAACTACAGTTGGTGGTTCTTGGCAAAGCGTTGATATTGACATGACTGGTTTTGATGGTGGTAACCTTGCTAACAAAGAAAAAATTACACAAATCTTAATTGATTCTGATGGAATTTCTGGTAATGTTTATGTAGATAACTTCTATTTCTACAAAGCACCTTCTAGCACTGTAACTTCATCTGTACAAGATTTTGAAGGTACTGCACCAACATTTACGGTATTTGGTAATATTGCAGCAACAGAAGTTATTGCAAATCCAGATGCTTCAGGTATTAATACATCTGCAAATGTTGCTAAGCTTACAAAAACTTCTGGTTCAGAAATTTGGGCAGGTACTTTCTTTGAAACAACTACACCTTTAGATTTTAATAATTACAGTAAAATAAGTGTAAAAACATGGTCTCCAAAAACAGGAGCTCAAGTTAAATTAAAACTAGAAAATGCAGATGCATCTATTACTCACGAAGTAGATATGAATACTACAGTTTCTAATACTTGGGAAGAGTTATTATATGACTTTAGTGCTGCACCAGCTGCAGATTATGTAAGAGTAGTAATATTCTTCGATTTTGGAAATGCAGGTGATGACTCTGTGTATTATTATGATGATATTAATTTAGTAGACGATTCTGGTGTTTCTGCAGGGTTAACTTTTCAAGACTTTGAAGGTGCTGCACCAACATTTACAGTTTTTGGTAATATTGCAGCAACAGAGGTTATTGCAAACCCAGATGCTTCAGGTGTTAATACAACAGCAAATGTAGCTAAGCTTACAAAAACTTCTGGTTCAGAAATTTGGGCAGGTACTTTCTTTGAAGTTGGTTCAGCTTTAGATTTAGATAACTATTCTTCTATCAGCGTAAAAACTTGGTCTCCAAAAGCAGGTGCTCAAGTAAAACTTAAGTTAGAAAATGCAGATGCATCTATTACTCATGAAGTTGATTTAAACACAACTGTAGCCAGTTCTTGGGAAGAGTTAACCTACGATTTTAGTGGAGCTCCAGCAGGTGATTATGTGAGAGTAGTTATTTTCTTCGATTTTGGAAACGCAGGAGATGATTCTGTTTACTATTATGATGAATTACAATTAAAGAATTAATTAAATAATTTAATTATGAAAAACATAAAAAATATATTCTTAAAAACATTTTTACTTTCTATGATTGTAACTTTCATAGGATGTCAAGAAGATGAATATTCCTTTGGTGAAATTATAGCACCAACTAATATTCAGATTACTGCAGAAATTGTTGGTGCAGATGCTGCTAATCCTAATGGAGATGGAAGTGGTGTGGTTAACTTTTCAGCATCAGCAGACAATGCAGTTTCTTATAAATATTCTTATGATGGAGTAGAAGTAGTTGCATTATCAGGTGAAACTTCAATAAGCTTTAGTGAGTTAGGTTTAAATACTTATACAGTTACTGTTGTTGCAACAGGTACTGCAGGTATTGCAACTTCAAAATCTATAGATGTAGAAGTTTTATCAACTTATGCACCACCTGTAGAATTAAAAACTAAATTATTTGGTTTTGATCCTGCAGATCCAACTGCGGTTACTTCTAGAACTTGGAAAGTTCATGCTGCTAAAGCTAAACATTTTGGTTTAGGTCCTGTAGCAGGTAGTACTATTGCAGAATGGTATGGAGCAGGTCCAGATGAAAAAACAGGTGTTGGTATGTATGATGATAGAATTACGTTTTCTTCAGATGGTACTTTTTCTTATGTAACAAACGGAACTATTTTTGGTAGAGATCCTTACATCGTAAATGATTTAGGCCCAAATGTTTCAGGAACTCCAAATGGTGCAGATATTGAAAACTATGCATTTTTAGATTATACAGAAACGTATGCATTAACAGCTCCTGGAGGTGTAGAAACTATTAGCATTTCTGGAAACGGATTTATAGGTTATTACACTGGTGGTAGTCATAATTACGAAATTTTTGATAGAGGAACTCCAAATGAATTGGTTTTAAGAACAACTGATGGAAATGCAGAGTTCGATTGGTGGTTCATTATCACTTTAGAATAATATTTTGAATTAATTAATTGAAAGTTCGAAACCAGTAAAAGAATTTTTTTGCTGGTTTCATTTTTTAAAACTTTAATTAATACTAATTTATTTTCATGAAGACATCAACTAAGTATTTATTAATCTTTCTTATTTGTCTGTTTGCGCATCAAACTAATGCACAAAAGCAAACAGAGGTTTCAATTGTTTCTGATGATTTAGGAATGAAATTAAAAGTGAATGGAAAAGATTTTATGATTAATGGTATGAACTGGGATTATATTCCTATTGGCACCAATTATTCATTTAGCTTATGGAATCAATCAGACGATTTTATAAAAAAAGCCTTAGAAAGTGAAATGTCTTTATTAAAAGATATGGGTGTAAATGCAATTCGTGTTTACACAGGAATTCAGCCTAAATGGATTTCTTATATCTATAAAACTTATGGTATTTATACAATGCTAAACCATTCTTTTGGTAGGTATGGAGTAACTATAAACGAAGTTTATAAACCAGTTACAGACTACAGAGATAAAGCTACTAAAGAATTACTGTTGCAAGAAGTATCTAGCCTTGCAAACGAATATAAAAATACAGAAGGCTTATTACTTTATCTTTTAGGTAATGAAAATAATTACGGATTATTTTGGGCAGGTGCAGAAACAGAAGACTTTCCTGATGATGCAGAAATGAAAAAAGCAATGGGTGAAAAACGAGGTAGACCCATGTACAAACTTTTCAATGAAGCTGCATTGTTAATGAAACAAATAGATAAAAATCATCCAGTAGCCATGTGTAATGGAGATCTTTTATTCATTGATATTATAGCAGATGAGTGCCCAGATGTAGATATCTATGGTACAAATATGTATAGAGGTAAATCGTTTGGAGATGCTTTTGAAGAAGTAAAAAATAAATTGAACAAGCCAATTCTGTTTACAGAATTTGGTGTAGATGCTTTTAATGCACTTGAGAAAAAAGAAGATCAACAAATGCAATCTTTTTATGTTTTAGAAAACTGGAAAGAAATTTATACAAATGCTTATGATTTAGGAAAATCGGGCAATTCTATTGGCGGGTTCACTTTTCAATTTAGTGATGGTTGGTGGAAACTTGGTCAAACTATCAATTTAAATAAGCATGATGAAGAAGCAAATTGGACGAATAATGGCTATACATTAGATACTAAAAATAATAGTCCAAATATGAATGAGGAATGGTTTGGAATTGCTGCCAAAGGTTTTTCAAATGAGGAAGGTTTGTATCAATTATACCCAAGAGCAGCCTACTATGTATTGCAGCAAGCACATCAAATTAATCCTTTTAGTAAAGGAATATCAGTAAAAAAAATAGAGCGTAAGATTTGTAAAATAAATCAAAAGAAAGCGGTTAAAAAAGGCTTAGCGAATAAAAAGCTTTTAGAAATTACACAAAAACAATAAACAACCAATATAAAAATATATTTATACTAATTATATGAATACAGATTTAAACCCTCAAGTTAAAGGTGAATTAGTAACCTTAGCCAACGAATCTTATTACAAAATTTCTAATAGTCACACAATGCGTCCTTTTTTTATGACGATTGTTTCAGACTCAAATCATTGGATGTTTATTTCAAGTAATGGTGGTCTTACTGCTGGTAGAAAAAATGCAGAATATGCTCTTTTTCCTTATTATACAGATGATAAGATTACAGATTTAGCAGAAACTACAGGTTGTAAAAGTATATTTCATATTACTAAAAATGGTAAGAAAAACTTGTGGGAACCATTTTCTGAGAGACAAGCAGGAATCTACAATATCAAAAGAAATATCTACAAAAACATTTACGGTAACAAGGTTATTTTTGAGGAAATAAACGAGGATTTAGAAGTTTCATTCAAGTATGAGTGGAACTCAAGTGATGAATTTGGTTTTGTAAGAAAAGCAACCTTTGTAAATAATTCTTCAGATAATTTAGAAGTTTCTTTATTAGATGGTGTACAAGATGTTATACCCTATGGAGTAGGTTCAGATATTCAAGGTATTCGTAGTAATTTAGTTGATGCTTATAAAAAATGCGAACTTGAAAAAGATTCTGGTTTAGGTATTTTTAGTTTAAGTGCTATAATTGTAGATAAAGCTGAACCTAGTGAAGCTTTAAAGGCAAATTTAATTTGGTCTTTAGGTTTAGAGAATCCGAAACATTTATTGTGTTCATTACAATTAAACAATTTTAGAAGAGGTATTGACCTTAAAGAAGAGGTAGATGTTAAGGCAGAAAAAGGTGCTTATTTATTAAATAGTTCAATTTCTGTTGCTGCAAGCTCAGAAAAATCTTGGTTATTGGTTGCAAACGTAAACCAAACCGTTTCTGATGTTGTTCGAATTTCTGAACTGATTAAAAGTGATAAAGATGTAGCTGATATCTTACAGCAAAGCATTAATTCAGGTACAGAAAATTTGATAAAATTAGCTGCAGCTTCAGACGGATTGCAATTGTCTAATGATGCTCTTGTGAATACAAGACATTTTTCGAATACGCTTTTTAATATAATGAGAGGTGGAATTTTTGATGACAATTATACCATAGAAAAAGATGATTTTGTAACCTATTTAACAAAGGCAAACAAGCCATTAAGTGAGCTTAAAGCTGATTTATTAGCCAATTTACCTGAAACTTTTTCATTACAACATATTAAAGAATTAGCAGATAATGATGCTAACAAAGATTTTAAAAGACTTTGTTTAGAATACTTACCATTAAAATTTAGTAGAAGACATGGTGATCCAAGTAGACCTTGGAATAGGTTTTCTATCAACACTAAAAGTGAAATAGATGGTTCTAAGGTTTTAGACTATGAAGGTAACTGGAGAGATATTTTTCAAAACTGGGAAGCATTAGCACATTCTTACCCTCAGTTTATTGAGAGTATGATTCATAAGTTTTTAAACGCAACTACTTTTGAGGGGTACAATCCTTACAGAGTTACTAAAGATGGTTTTGATTGGGAGGTGATTGAAGAGAATGATCCTTGGTCTTACATAGGTTATTGGGGAGATCACCAAATAATCTATCTATTAAAATTTTTAGAATTTATAGAAAAACATTATCCATCTAAATTAGCATCACTATTTAATGATGATATATTTGTTTATGCTAACGTTCCATATAAAATAAAATCGTTTAGTGATATTTTAAAGAATCCAAAAGATACTATTGATTTTGATCATAGATTAAACGAAAAAATAGAAGAAAGAAGGGCAGAAATAGGTGCAGATGGTTCTCTTTTAAGAGATAAAAATAATCAGCCTTATAAAGTGAATCTAATAGAAAAACTATTAGTAACAATATTAGCAAAGGTTTCAAACTTTATACCTGAAGGAGGTATTTGGTTAAACACACAAAGACCAGAATGGAACGATGCCAATAATGCTTTAGTTGGTAATGGTGTTTCTATGGTAACTTTATACTACTTAAGAAGGTTCATCAATTTCTTTGAAGGTGTTTTAAATGATGCCACATCTAATGAAGTTCAAATTTCTGAAGAAGTTGCAACCTTATTTAACGAAGTAGTTTCTACACTAAATAATAATCAGAGCATATTAGATTCTAGTGTTTCTGATATGGATAGAAAAAGAGTTTTAGATGGCTTAGGAAATCCTGCTAGTGATTATCGCTTAAAAGTGTATAAAGACGGTTTTTCTACAGAAAAAACAACACTATCTAAAAATGATTTATCACATTTCTTAAAAATTACAAATGAGTACTTAGAGCATAGTATTAGAGCGAATAAGAGAAGCGATAATATGTATCATGCTTATAATTTAATGACGTTAGAAAATGATAAAGAGGTTTCTATATCTTATTTGTCTGAAATGTTAGAAGGGCAAGTTTCGGTACTAAGTTCAGGTTATTTGTCTCCAAAACAAGCGTTAGATTTATTAGATGGTTTAAAGGCATCTGCTTTGTTTAGAGATGATCAATACAGTTATATTTTATATCCAAATAAAGAGTTACCAAGATTTACAAAAAAGAATAACATACCAAATAATAAAGTGGATAACTCTGAGTTATTGCAAACTTTAGTTAATGATAATAACAAAGAAGTTATAGAAAAAGATGCTTTGGGTAATTATCATTTTAATGGTAATTTCAATAATGCAGATAGTTTAAAAGAAGCTTTTAACAATTTACCAGATTCATATCAAGAATTGGTAACTAAAGAGCAAGATTATGTTTTAGGCGTTTTTGAAGAAATTTTTGATCACAAAAGTTTTACAGGTAGATCTGGAACCTTCTTTGGTTATGAAGGTTTAGGCTCAATTTATTGGCATATGGTTTCTAAATTGCTTTTAGCTGTTCAAGAAAACTGTTTACTAGCTATTAATTCTAATGAAGATGAAAAAATAATTGGAAGATTGTTAGATCATTATTATGAAATAAATGCAGGAATTGGTGTTCATAAATCACCAGATTTATATGGTGCTTTTCCTACAGATGCTTATTCACATACTCCAGCAAATAAAGGAGCTCAACAACCAGGAATGACAGGTCAAGTAAAAGAAGATTTGTTAAGTAGATTTGGTGAGTTGGGTGTTTTTGTAACCGATGGTAAAATTGTGTTTAAACCAAGATTATTAAAAGAATCTGAGTTTTTAACAGAAGCAAAAACGTTTAATTATATTTCAGTTGCAAATACAGAAGAAGCTTTAGATTTAAGGAAAAATCAATTGTGTTTCACTTACTGTCAAGTACCAATTTTGTATACAATTTCAGAAGAAGAAAAAATTGAAATCACTTTTGTTTCTGGAGATAAAAAAGTCTTTAATGCTTTAGCTTTAGATGAAGCTACAAGTAATGAATTGTTTAATAGAGCAAATAAGGTACATCAAATAGAAGTATTTATTACAAAGTAATTGAATGAAGAATAGCTTATTTACATACGTTTTTTGTGGTCTTATTTTGGTTTTATCTTCTTGTAAAAACGAAGTTAAATCGAAAGAGAGTTCAGGTTTACAACAAAAAACAGAAGTAAAACTTACAGCTAAAGATATTTTGGGTAATCCTAAATATTTAGCAATTTCTTATGGAGGCTATAGAGCTAAATCAAGAACAATTCAACCAACAATTGCACAATTAAAAGAAGATTTGAAATTGTTACATGCAATGGGTATTCGAATAATAAGAACCTATAATGTGCAAACTCAATATCCTCATGCATCTAATGTATTAGAAGCTATTCATCAACTAAAAAAAGAGGATGATTCTTTTGAAATGTATGTAATGTTGGGTGCTTGGATAGATTGTTTAAATGCTTGGACAGACAAAGCTCCAAATCACAATGAAGAAAGTCCGCAAAACGAAGGTGAAATAGAAAGAGCTGTAGTTTTGGCAAATAAATATCCAGACATTGTTAAAATCATAGCAGTAGGTAATGAAGCTATGGTTAATTGGGCTGCAAGCTATTATGTGCAACCAAAAGTAATTTTAAAGTGGGTAAATCATTTGCAACAATTAAAGAAAGATGGTAAACTTTCTAAAGATTTATGGATTACTTCTTCTGATGATTTTTCATCTTGGGGTGGAGGTCCTGATAGCTACAGAACTGAAGACTTAAGGCAATTAATTAGAGCTGTAGACTATGTTTCTATGCATACCTATCCTTATCATAACACACACTATAATTCAGATTTTTGGACTACTCCAGAAGCCGATAAAAAATTATCTAAACAAGAGATTGTAGATAAAGCCATGGTTCGTGCTTTAAATTTTGCAAAAAATCAATACGAGAATGTGTCTGAATACGTAAAATCAATCGATTCTACAAAGTCAATTCATATAGGAGAATCTGGCTGGGCAACAGTTTCTAATGGCCATTATGGATTTAATGGTTCTAGAGCTACAGATGAATACAAACAAGGTTTATATTATAAAAGTATGCGTGATTGGACCAATAAAAATCAAATATCATGTTTTTATTTCGAAGCTTTTGACGAACAATGGAAAGATGCTAAAAATGAAAATGGTTCAGAAAATCATTTTGGGTTGTTCACCTTAAAGGGAGAGGCAAAATATCCAATTTGGGATTTAGTAGATGAAGGAACCTTTGCCAATTTAAAAAGAGATGGTCATCCTATTAAAAAAACGTTTAATGGCAATATAGATATGCTTTTGTCAACTGTGAATTTACCGAACACAGATTATAAAAAGTAGTAGAATATGAAATTTAGTAAAAATGTTTGCTTCTTGTTATTTGTTATAAGTCTATTAGGCTGCAATAATGACTCTAAGGTGTTAGATGTTCAAGTTTTTGAAACATCAGCAGCTGGAAATAATTTAGTAGCATTAGAAACTTTATCAGACAATACTTCAGATAATCGATTTCAGGTGACCCTGAAACCAAATCAAACTAAACAAACTATTACAGGTTTTGGTGGTTCTTTTACAGAAGCTTCAGCTTATCTCTTGAATAACTTAAGCAAAAAGAATAGAGATTCTATCATTGAAGCTTATTTTGGTGAATCAGGAGCAAAGTATTCTTTAACAAGAACTCATATGAATTCGTCTGATTTTTCACTATCTAATTACTCTTATGCTCCAGTAGAAAATGATATGGAGTTAGAGCATTTTAGCATTCAGGAAGATTTAGGTGATATAATTCCGATGATTAAAGATGCTATGAAAGTATCTAAAGACGGATTCAAAATTTTATCCTCTCCTTGGACAGCATCACCTTGGATGAAGAACAATAAAAATTATGTAGGAGGTAAATTACTACCTGAATATCATGACACTTGGGCTTTATTCTTTTCAAAATATGTATCAGCTTATAAAGAAGTTGGGATTGATATTTGGGGATTTACTGTTGAAAATGAGCCTTTAGGAAATGGTAATAACTGGGAAAGTATGCACTACACTCCAGATGAAATGACCAATTTTGTGCAAAATCATTTAGGGCCACAATTAAGAAAGGATTATCCTGAGGTAAAAATTTTGGGATATGATCAAAATAGAGAACATTTAAAAGAGTGGGTAGACTCACAGTACAAAAACGAGGAAACCTCTTCTTATTTTGATGGTACAGCCATTCACTGGTATGCAAGTACCTATCATTATTATCCAGATGAGTTGCAATATGCTCATCAAAAAGCACCAAATAAATACTTAATCCAATCAGAGGCTTGTGTAGATTCTGAAATTCCAAAATGGAAAGATGATGCCTGGTATTGGTCTAAAGAAGCTACAGATTGGGGTTGGGATTGGGCTCCTGAAAAAGACAAACCAATGCATCCTAAATACGCGCCAGTTAACAGATATGCAAGAGATATTATTGGTTGTTTAAATAACTATGTAGATGGTTGGATAGATTGGAACATGGTTTTAAACAAACAAGGAGGTCCAAACTGGTTTAAGAATTGGTGTGTTGCACCAGTTATTGTTGATGAAAATGCCGATGAAATTTATTTTACACCTTTATATTATGTAATGACTCACTTTTCAAGATATATAAGGCCAGAAGCGAAAATTTTTGAAGTAACTCATTCAGATAAAGATTTAATGATTACTGCTGCTAAAAATACAGATGGTTCTATTGCAGTTGTTATTTTTAATGAGAAACAAAAAGATAAAAAGATAAGTTTAATGCTAAATAATAAAAGTGTTAACATAGATATAAAAGGGCAATCGTTGCAAACAATTGTTATTTCACAATCATAAAAAAAATAAGTATGTCTACTCAAACAGCACAAATAAGAAGCAAGAAAGTTCCAATGGGTCAAAAGATTGCATTTGGGGTGGGTATGTTTGCCAACCAAATGTTTCCTGCAATTCTAGGTATTTTTATGGTAATACTGGTAGAAGATTTGAAGTTTACTGGTTTAATGTGGGCTATGATTTACTTATTCCCAAGATTATTTGATGCTATAACAGATCCAATAATGGGCTTTATTTCAGATAATACAAAATCAAAATGGGGTAGAAGAAGACAGTATGTTTTAATTGGAGGTATTATTATGGGGGTTGCCTATATTTTTATGTGGCAATTGTTTAAAGAAAACTCACTGCAATATAACTTTTGGTACTTTTTTCTTTGGTCTGTAGTATTCTATTTAGGGCTTACTTTTTTTAGTGTGCCTTATGTAGCTATGGGTTATGAAATGAGTGATGATTTTCATGAAAGAACAAGTATAATGGCTATTGCTCAATGGATTGGTCAATGGGCTTGGGTAATTGCACCTTGGTTTTGGGTATTTATGTATGACCCTGATTGGTTTCCTTCTGCAGAAGTTGCTGTAAGAGAATTAGCAGTTTGGGTGGCTATACCTTGTGCGCTTTGCGCAATTGTACCTGCTGTTTTTATAAAAAGTGAATCTACTCTAGACAAAGATTACGAACCATTAAACTTTTCAAATATTGGTGGTAGTTTAAATAAAATATTACAAAGCTTTGTAGAAGCCTTTAAAATTAAAGAATTTAGAAAACTTTGTGGAGCTACATTTTTTATTTACAATGCATTTATGGCAGTTTCATCACTTACATTTTTTGTAATTGTGTACAAATTATTTAATGGTAATGCAGGCGATTCTGGTATTTGGGTTTCATTGTTTGGTTGTCTTGGAGCTTTAGGAACAACCTTCTTAGTAATACCTATAATTACGAAGATGTCTAAAATGTTTGGCAAGAAAAAAGCTTTTTTAATTGCACAAGGAATTTCAATATTTGGTTATGTACTTCTTTACTTTTTATTTGTGCCAGGTAAACCTTGGTTATATATTGTTGCATTGCCTTTTTTCTCTTTTGGAATTGGTAGTTTATTTACAATAATGATGTCTATGACTGCAGACATTATAGACGTAGATGAATTAAACACAGGCTTAAGAAGAGAAGGTATCTTTGGAGCAATTTATTGGTGGATGGTAAAAGTGGGGTTTGCAATTGCAGGTGCTTTTAGTGGCTTAATTATTTGGATTGTAGGCTTTAATTCAGAATTACCTACAACAGACCAAGTAGGAGCAGTTGATGGCTTACATGCCTTCTTTTGTGTGCTTCCAGTGTTAGGAACATTAGTTGCTATGTATATTATGAAAGATTATGATATAGATGAAGAAAAGGCCAACGAAATTAGAGCCCAATTAGAAGCTAGAAAGGCCAAGCTAGATTAAATTGCAAAATTATATAAAACAAAAAAAAACGAGCTAATTGCTCGTTTTTTTTGTTTTAAAATATCTTAAAATTCTATTGCGCTTCGTTTTTCTTGATGTTATCTAAATACTCTTGAAAACGCTTACCATATTCAGATTCTTTAATTCTTGGAGTAAGTGATGCATTTACAGTATCTAACATTTTTAAGCTAGCATCATACATTTCTGTTAATGCTAAATAAGGAGCTACTTCATAATCGGCATTTGTAATTGCAAAGTTTGTGGTGTACAAAACTCTTCTTTTTACCAATCTGTTGTAGTCATTCTCTAACTTCTCAATCAATTCTTGATCATTAGCTCTTTTGGCATCAAAATCCTTTTTAATAAATTCTAAACGCTCTGTTTGAAATCTACTTCTAACTTTATTAAATTGATCTAAAACTTCTTGATTTTTAGAACCTGTTATTTCTGGATATAACCCAAATTCATCAACATTATCGTTAATAGTTATAGTACCTTGTTCACCAAAAAATAAAATTCTTTTGTCAGTAGTATTACCATCAAAAGTTAAATAGTATAAAACAGGTGAATTTACATCATCCGTTAATCTAAAGGTATCAGAACCATTTAAAGCTACAGAATCTACAGAAACTAAAACTGTATCTTGCATTTTCTGTAAATAAAGTTTCCCCTTTTTTAAACCTTTTATTTGACCTTGAACAATCATGTTGCCATCTTTTTTAGATGAACAAGAATATAGTACGATTGCTAGTACTAAAACAGCTAAAACTCTTTTCATTTATCTCTTAAATTTACGATTGCAAATATGCTTAATTTTTTATAAAGTTGATGATAATTCCATTAAAATAGTACAAGCAATTGCGCCAATTGTACCAATTGCATAACCAAACACAGCTAGTAATACACCAACTGTTGCTAAAGAAGGATGAAATGCTTGTGCAACAATTGGGGCAGAAGCTGCACCACCAACATTTGCTTGGCTTCCTACTGCCAAAAAGAAGTATGGAGCTTTAATAATTTTGGCTACTATAATTAAAAGTACTGCATGAATGGTCATCCACACTAATCCAATTATCATTAATCCTGGGTTCTCTAAAGCTTGATTTAAATCCATTTTCATACCAATAGTGGCCACTAAAATGTAAATAAAAACACTACCTAATTTACTTGCGCCTGCACCTTCGTAGTTTTTGGCTTTGGTGTACGATAGTAGTATAGCAACAATTGTAGATACGCTTATTAACCAAAAGAAGCTAGAACCTAAGAAAGAGAAAATATTTCTCCATGTTTGCGATTCTATAGAAGCTACGAAATTCGAGAAGAATTCAGCCAGATATTTGGAACAAAAATGACCAAAACCTACAGTTCCAAATCCGATAGCTAGCATTATCATTAAGTCTGTTAAACTTGGATTTCTTCTTACTTTTTCAGAGAAATGAATTACTTTTTGCTTTAAATCTTCAATGGCAGAAGTATCTGCCTTTAACCATTTGTCAATTTTGTCTTTTTTACCAATACCTATTAATAAAATAGCCATCCAAACATTGGCAACCACAATATCTACAATTACCATTCCTCCATATTTAGAAGGATTATATTGATAAATTTCTAACATTGCTGTTTGGTTTGCTCCACCACCAATCCAACTTCCTGCTAAAGTTGATAAGCCTCTCCAAACCGCATCAAAATCTGCACCACCAACTGTTTCAGGAGAGAAAATAGAGATTAATAGAATAGCTATAGGACCACCAATAATAATACCTACAGTACCTGTAAAAAACATAATTAATGCTTTAGAACCCAAGTTAAAAATGGCTTTTAAATCTATACTTAAAGTCATTAAAACAAGAGCTGCAGGTAATAAAAATCTACTTGCCACATAATACAATTGAGATTTATTTTTAATGATTTCTCCTACTTCGTTTTCGGTTTCCCATTCAGGAGCTATAACTCTAAAAGTTGTAAAAAGAGCAGGTATAAAATAGGCCATAAATAATCCTGGAACAATTTTATAAAATTTACTCCAAAAGCCAGTTTTGATGTTTTCCGTGTAAAAAACAAAACCTAATGAAAGCATAAGAATACCAAAAACTATGGCATCATTGGTGAAAATTGGTTCTATCATTTTTTATTCTTTAGATGATTTGTGTTTAAAATAATTCCAAATTGTAATCTATGAAAACCCTCATCAGGTAATTTCTGGTAAAAGTAGCCGAACTTAAGTTTTAGTTGTTGATTAATTTGATGTAAAAATCCTGCACCTGTCCAGTTTTGAACAAATCGTTTTGATTTATCAATATTTAAAAACAGTTCATTAAATGCATAAAAAGACCAACTTTTTGTAATAGAATAATTGGCATTCAAATCGTAACGAAACCAGTGACTTGATGTTGAATTAAAAAATCGATGTTCAAAGCGTAAACGATGCCTTAGTTTAATATTGTTAAGTTTGCCCTTTAAGTTTAGGTCTTCGTACAATCTATGCTCTTCTAAATTGTTAGAATAAACCTTAAATTCAGTATTTGTATTAACATAACTATAACCAACAGTAAAATTTATTTTTGGGTTTATGGTATAATTTAAACCTAGTCTATAAATTTCTTGCTGAAATTCTCCTAAAACTTCATAATACCTATAATGAGCCATAGTTTTAATAGCAATTTTATCTGCTATTTTATGAGAACCATTATACATGTACCAAGCACCTAGTTGCTGATCTGATTGCTGCGCTTTTGTTAAAGTGGCACTTAAAACAAAAACGCAGAGTAAAACTTTTTTTAAGCTCATTCTAATTGACCGCAAAAATTTTGGTGTCTTTAAATGGAGAAATTTTTATGTTTTCAACAGATTTCTTGTACTCCATCCAATCATTATTAAAGAAAGTATTAGTTTCTGCGACTGCCTTTTTAAATTCTTCTACAAACTGATTCATAAGAACAGTTTCTGTAGAAGTTTGCTCACCAAATCTAGATCTTATATATCTACTTGCTTGACCAAAACGTTGGTTAACTGTAATTTCCGGATTTCTTGTAATACCTTGTCTTTTGTCAATTTTACCAAGATATAAAGCAATTAATTCATCTATCTTCTTATCGATTTCTTTAGATGCTTTAATTTCGTTTTTAAATTTGGTTTTATCCTCTTTTGTTAAATCAGATTTTATTGAAGCAACTGTATTTTTACTTTCAACCAATTGTTTTACAACAGCAGCAATTTTAGCTTGATATTGTTCTAGCTCTTTACTGGCATTGTATTTTTGATTTATTGCTTCATCAGATATTTTTAACCTTGGATCGTATGCTACAATAATATCTTGTTCAGAAGTTTCACCATCATAAGTCATTTTTAGTTTGTAAACTCCTGGTTTTACAGTAACTCCTCCTGGTTCTCTTGTAGATTTACGAATTCTTCTAGAAGCTCTTGCAACACCTTTTTCACGCAAATACCAAGTCGTTTTATGTATCCCTGTTTCTTTAGGAGCTTTAAATTTTAAGGTTCTAATTTTTGTTAATCCATTAAAAACTTCTAGCGTAATTGAGTCCTTCTTTACTTTCGTTGTTTTATCTGTTTTTTCGTTTTTACTTTCATCAGCCTTTTTATCATCTATCTTTACGTAGTAAGAAAGTATTGCACCACCTTTTCTGTTTTCTCCTTGATACATTGCATCTGCACCAAATCTACTTCCTGTAGGCTGTTGGCTGGCACTTTGATAAGCAACTGGAGGAGCAAATAATTGAATGTTCTTATTCAGGCTATTTTTATTAGCCATTGCTCTTAAAGGTTTAATATCATCTAAAACCCATGCAGCTCTACCAAAAGTACCAATAACCAAATCATGTTCTCTTGGGTGAATTACCAAATCCTTTACAGGAACTGTAGGAAAACCATTCGTCCATTTTGTCCATTTATCACCTGCATTTAGTGATACATAAAGACCATCATCTGTACCTAAGAATAATAGATTTTTGTTTTCAGGATCTTCTACAAGGCACAAAGTATAACTCTGCACGTCATTTTCATCTACAATACGTTCCCAAGTTTTTCCATAATTTTTAGTTCTGTATGCATAAGGAGTATAGTTGAATCTTCTATAATCATTGGCTACTAACAATGCTTCTCCTTTGTTTTTATTTGATGCTTTTATTTGAGTTATCCAACTAAATTCTGGTAAACCTTTAATGTTTTTGGCAACATTGGTCCAATTAGCACCACCATCTTTGGTGATATGCACTTGACCATCATCTGTAGCAGCCCATAAAACATCTTTTTCTAAAGAAGTAGGTTCAATTACTAAAATGGTACAGTGATTTTCTGCACCTGTAGCATCCATAGTTAAGCCTCCACTTTCAGATTGCTTTAATTTTTCTGGATTATTTGTAGTTAAGTCTGGTGAAATTACTTCCCAAGTTAAACCTTTATCAGTCGATTTGTGAACAAATTGACTTCCAAAATAAAGCGTGTTATTATCAAAAGGATCCATATTTATGGCTGCATTCCAATTGAAACGCAATTTTATATTTGGATCTTTATGTGTTGGTTTTACTGAATAGTTGTTACCTGTAATATGATCGTATCTTACCACAGATCCTTGCTGACTCATAGACCAACCATATCTTGAATCATCTTTGTCTGGCACTACATCAAATCCATCTCCAAAAGAAATTTCTTGCCAATAAGAATTTCTAATTCCTTGTGCTTTCCAAACATAGGCAGGACCTCTCCAAGAACCATTATCTTGCATCCCTCCATAAACATTATAAGGAAATTCATTATCTACATTTATATGATAGAATTGAGCTACAGGAATGTTACCAATAAATCTCCAAGATTTACCACCATCTTTAGTAATGTTTAAACCACCATCATTACCATCAATCATAAATTTACCATTGCTTGGGTGAATCCACCATGCATGATGATCTGGATGCACACCATTATCTACACCATAAGCTGGCATTAACTGTTTAAAGTTTTTACCACCATCATTAGATACATTCACATAAGTAAAAACGCTATAAACTCTATTCTCGTTTTGAGGGTCTACGTAAATCTCTGAATAATAAAAAGGTCGGTTACCTATACCAGGTTTGTCATTTACTTTCGTCCATTTAAAGCCACCATCTTCACTTTTATACAAAGCGTTCTTTTTAGCTTCTACTAAGGCATAGATTACTTCTGGATTATTTGGTGCAATAGCTACGCCAATTCTTCCTAATTCGCCTTTTGGAAAACCTTCTTTATCTGTAATTTTTTTCCAATTATCTCCTCCATCATGAGTTATGTATAATCCAGAACCTTCACCTCCAGATTTAAAAAACCAAGGATCACGTTTGTGCTCCCACATAGCAGCAATAATTTTATTAGGATTTTTAGGATCCATAATTAAATCTGCAGCACCAGTTTTATCATTGTTGTATAAAATCTGTTTCCAAGTTTTTCCACCATCTGTAGTCTTGTAAACACCACGTTCTTTATGTTCTCCCCAAGGAGAACCAATAGCGCCCACATAAACAATATCTGGATTTGTTGGGTGAATTATAACTCTATGTATGTGTCTGGTTTTTTCTAAACCCATAGCTTGCCATGTTTTACCAGCATCTAAAGATTTGTAAATACCAAAACCACCATTTAAACTATTTCTTGGGTTACCTTCTCCTGTACCAGCCCAAATTACACTAGGGTTAGATTGTTGAATGGCAACTGCTCCTATAGAAGCTGTAAGTTCATTTTCGAAAATTGGCTCCCATTTAATTCCACCAGAAGTAGATTTCCAAATACCACCAGAAGCAGTACCTACATACATAATTTCTGGATTTGACTCTACAACATCTATAGAGGTTACACGACCAGACATACCACCTGGACCAATATTTCTTGGTTTCATGTTTTTAACCAAATCCATTGAGAATTCTTGTGAAAAGAGTAGAGTAGTAGCACTCAAAAATAAAATTGTTAGTAAATTTTTCATTCGGAAAAGTTTGTTGAATTTATTGAATTGGGAACAAGATACAAAATAGAAAACGCTCAATAAAAATTGAGCGTTCATTTTAACAAAATTGAATTTATAAATTTATTCGTCCTTTTTTTTAGGTGCCCTATTTGCGTCTTTTAATGCTTGCATAAGCATCCATTCTATTTGACCATTCGTAGAGCGAAATTCATCAGCAGCCCATTTTTCTATGGCTTTAATCATATCTTCATTAACTCGCAATGCGAAAGCTTTCTTTTTTGCCATTCTATATACTAATTCTTTATTTCTTGATGAATGCTACTATTGTATTTATTAAGTCTTCTGAAATAGGATAATCTGCACTCATATAAGATTTTAAATTGTCCCCATCTTTCTCAATATTCTTTAGTACGTGATTCATGTTTTTAATAATCACCAACTCAGCTTCAGGCTTAGCTTCTTTTAAAGCTTTTGCATCTACTATTGGCACTTGTATATCTTTATCACCATTAATGATGAGTGTAGGTATTTTTACCTTTGTAATTTCTTCAATAGGGTTTAAGGCAATCCATGATGCTAAAAATGGTTGATTTTGTTTTGCAAACAGTGACATTAAATTAGGATCTACTTCTTTGATTGAGCCAGTTTCTTTTAATTCTTTCACGTATTCTGCTGTTAACTTGCCAAACTCTGCACTTTGTGCACTAATTTGTCTAACTAAAGTTTTATCTATAGTTTCACCTGCACCAGCTACAGAAATATATTTGTCCACATTATCTAAAGAAAGCATCGCAATTAAAGAGCCTTGACTATGGCCTGCTAAAATGATTTCAGAAAAACGATTATCCTCTTTAAAATGATTGATTACTTCTTTTAAATCGCTTACAAAATCTGAGAAATAGATACCATCTTCTTGAATAAATTTTGCATTTTGCGGATTTGAAGTTCGTTTATCATAACTAAAAAAGGCAATTCCTTTTTGATTGATTTTTTCTCTAAACTGTTGAATATAATTTGGTGTATTTCCATTTCTATTCACACCTCCTGAACCATGTACCCAAATTATTAAAGGTTCATTTACAGAACTATAGCTTAAAGTTCCTGGTAATTGAATGGCCATGTTATTTATAGTAATGTCCTCAGATTTTATTTGACCAAAAAGTGAGGTAGTACTATAAATTATTAAGCTGATGAAGAGTAAAGTTTGTTTCATTTTATAATTTCTTAGTATAAGTTTCGATAACGCTTGTGGCTTCTTGTTTTTTCTGAGTGCCAATGAGTATTTTTTTTCCAGTTTTCAATTCTAATTGAATGCCAATATCCCCAGAAACATTAATGGCAATTCCTTTAGATTTATTCCATAAAAATCCACCTTTTAAACCCCAGCCTCCATAATCTCCTATAGGATCGTATATTCTAACATAAGCTTTTTCGATTTCTTGCCAAGTAATTCGTTTTGTTTTAAAGTGAAAAGGAAAAAAGCGATAATGAATGCCAACTTCGTCTATTCTAGTGATTAATTTAAAGAAAAAGATAGGAACAATACTGGCAATTAATAAGCCAACTACGCCTAAAAATCCGCCCACAGTAAATTCTGAATTTTCTTTCAAGAATTCTCTAGTGATTAATACCAAGGGCACTATAAGGCTAAAGCCCATAAGTACAATTAGCCAAGTTTGCGTAAAACGTTGTTCTTCTTTAAAAACTTTCATTTATCTGTTTTTATCTCTTTCAAAAACGACACTTGTCCATCCTTGAGAAATTTCTACTACTCTCCAACCTTCTCTGGCATATTGATTTAGTATATCTTCAAAATTTTGAAATCTATTTCTAAAACCCAATTTTGGTTGAATTACTCTGTATTCTTTCATTATTTAGTTTTTTTATTTTGAGTGGCATCATATGCAATACCAAGAGCAAGCCCTAAACTTATTCCAATAGCGATATTACCAAATATGACTCCAAAGGCTGTACCAATGGCAATGCCTATAGAAAGCCCTGAACTACTTTTAGTATTTTTATTATTATCCAATATTAATGACTTAAGGTTCCTGCATTTACTACAGGAGAAGCTTCTTTATCTCCACATAAGATTACTAATAAGTTACTAACCATTGCAGCTTTGCGTTCTTCATCTAACTCAACAATATCCTTTTTATTAAGCTCGTCTAAAGCCATTTCTACCATTTCTACAGCACCTTGTACAATTTTATGTCTTGCAGCTACAATAGCAGTTGCTTGTTGTCTTTTTAACATGGCAGATGCTATTTCATTAGCATAAGCCAAATAACCAATTCTAGCTTCTAAAACCTCAATACCAGCAATGGTTAAACGTTCATCTATTTCTTTTTCTAGTGCTTCAGACACTTCATTTACACTAGATCTAAGAGTTATGTCCTCATCATGATCTTCGTCTGCAAAATTATCATAAGGATACATACTAGCCAACTTACGAACAGCTGCATCCGTTTGAACACGAACAAAGTTTTCATAATTATCAACATCAAAAGCAGCTTTGTAAGTATTTGTAACTCTCCATACTAAAATTGTAGAAATCATTACAGGGTTACCTAACTTATCATTCACTTTTAAACGCTCACTATCAAAGTTGCTTGCTCTTAAAGATATCTTCTTTTTGGTGTAGAAAGGATTGGCCCAATACAAACCATTTGCTTTTATGGTACCAACGTACTTACCAAAAAGTACTACTACTTTAGAAGTATTTGGGTTTACTAGAATAAAACCAAATAATCCAAAAAAACTTAAAACACTAACAATAATATATAAAGGTTGTTCTTGTTGAATGCCAAGTACTATACTTCCTACAAATAGGGTAAGTACAATTACTAACATTAAATAACCATTTGCTGGCTTAATAATTTTTTCTGCTGTCATGATTGATTTTTTTTGATATTAAAATGATATCATAAAGATATGTAAAACTTTTTTTATTAACCAAATATTTACGTAATTAATTTTTTACTTTAGCTAAAATTTAATCTAAAAGAGAATAAAATGAATATCAAAGTATTAGCTCTTATTTCTTTATTATTTGTAGCATCAACCCCTAAAGAAGATGTATATTTCTGGGGAAAAACTGGTCATAGAGTTACTGGTAAAATAGCTGAGAAACATTTAACTAAAAAAGCGAAACGAAAAATAGATAAGCTTTTAAAAGGGCAAAGTTTGGCATTTGTATCAACTTTTGCAGATGAAATTAAATCAGACAGAGCTTACAGAGCTTATTCTCCTTGGCATTATGTGAATATGGGGTTAACTGAAACTTATGAAGAATCAGCAAAAAATCCGAAAGGAGATTTGGTAACAGGGATCGCAAAGTGTATAGAAGTTCTTGAAGATGATGCTAGTTCAGAAGCAGACAAAAACTTTCATTTAAAAATGTTAGTTCATTTTATAGGAGATTTACATCAACCTCTACATATTGGTCGTAAGGAAGATAAAGGAGGTAATGATGTGCAAGTACAATGGTTTGGTAGAGGTACTAATTTACATAGTGTTTGGGATAGTAAAATGATAGATGATTATCAAATGAGTTATACAGATCTTGCTGATAATGCAGAGGAATTATCTAAAAAGCAAATTGAGTTTATAGAGCAAGGTTCTGTGGTAGATTGGGTAAATGAAGTGCATCAAATTACAGATGATGTTTACAATTCAGCCAAAATTGGAGAAAATTTAAGATATCGATATTCTTATGATCACTTTGCAACTGTAAGACAACAATTGCAAAAAGGTGGAATTCGTTTGGCAAAAATTTTAAATGATATTTTTGATTAAAGTTTTCATTACAGAAGTTAAACATCTGTTAATGTAGTTTTTAAATGTCGTTAAAGTTTCTGAAATTCTTAATTTTATCTATTATGAAAAAATACCTACTGGTTCTATTATCAATTTTAGCCTTCATTTCTTGTAAAGAAAATGTTGCTTCCAAGAAAGCTTCTGAGGTGTCAAATGTTGAGTCTTCATCACAAATAACTGAGGTTAAAACATATAATTATGTACAACTAAAACCACTTTTAGAAAAGGAAGATGAAAAGACATATGTTGTTAACTTTTGGGCAACTTGGTGTGCACCTTGTGTAAAAGAATTACCCTATTTCGAAAAGATTAATGAAGAATATAAAAATCAAAATGTTGAGGTAATTTTAGTGAGTTTAGATTTTCCTAAGCAAGTTGAAAAGAAGTTAATTCCGTTTATTAATAGAAAAAAGCTTCAATCTGAAGTAATTCTTCTAGATGATACTAACGAAAATGTATGGATTAATGCTATTGATGAAAGCTGGAGTGGGGCTATACCAGCAACTTTAATTTATAATAAAAAACAAAGAAAGTTTTACGAACAATCTTTTGAATACGAGAATTTAGAAAACGAATTAAAATCATTTTTAAATATATAAACTATGAAAACCATAAAAACAATTTTTGCATTAGTAGCAGTAGTAATATTGGCAAGTGCGTTTACTTTAAAATCTTCATCTAGTTATAAAGTAGGAGATACTATAGCAGATTTTTCATTAATGAATATTGATGATAAAATGGTCTCTCTATCAGATTATAAAGATGCAAAAGGCTTTATTATTATTTTTACATGCAACACATGTCCTTATTCTGTTGCAAATGAAGACAGAATAATAGCTTTAAATGCAAAGTATGCATCTAAAGGGTTTCCTGTAATTACAATAAATCCTAATGATCCTGATGTAGTACCAGATGATAGTTTTGCAGCAATGAAAGTAAGAGCAGCTCAAAAAGGATTTAATTTTCCTTACTTGCTAGATAAAGGCCAGAAGGTATATCCTAAATTTGGAGCTACAAAAACACCTCATGTTTATATTGTTAGTAAGCCTAAAATGAAAGTAGAGTACATTGGTGCTATCGATGACAGTTCTAGAAATCCGGATGCTGTTAACGAGAAATATGTAGAAAATGCTGTAGATGCATTACTAGCTGGAAAAAAGATAGAGAAGACTGAAACGAAAGCTATTGGATGTTCAATTAAGACAAAATAAAATATAAGCATTAAATAAAAAAAATCCTTGGTAATTTTACCAAGGATTTTTTTGTGTTATACAGTTTGTCTTTTTGTAACAAAGAATTCGATTAAAGCTCCTTTTGAGTTTTTGTATGGAATAATAGTGGTGCAAACTAAATTAGCATCTAACTTTAAGCCTCTTTTTTTAATATTTCCAGACCAGGTTTTCCCTGCATTTAGGGTATTCCAAATAGTGTCAAATTCTTCTGAACTAATCTCTAAATTAAGTTCAGAAAAAAGTTTATTCATTAGCTCATTGTCAGTCACATTTTCTTTAAAACGAAATAATTCATTTGTATACTTAATTTCCTTTTTAGCCTTTATTACTGAGTTGTTGATGGTATATGTATATTTTTTAAAAGTAGCATCATTGCTTTTTCTTAATTTACGCTCTATATTAAAGCTTAATATGTAAGCATACATAGATACCAAAATTAAAGTGCCTGTAAATACCCCAAAATTTGCATCAAATAAATCTAAGTAAATTCCAATAAACATCATATTTACTACAATTGCAGTAAAAAATAGTGTTTTTGGTAAAAGTTCAATTGCAGTTTTACTTAAGCCATATCTTGCTTTTACTACTTTTAAATAGAATGAGCCATAGTTGTACATAGCTAAAAATATAGAGAAAAAGAAAAATAGTATAGCTGTATGTATAGCCATTGAACTAAACAATGTTGTTTTTTCTTCTAAAGGAATTGTAAGTACATAAGATACAATTGCTAAAATGGATATAGAGAAAATTATAACATTAGCAGCTCTACCAATAAATTGTAGTTTTTTGTTTGCAGTACTAAATCCTAAAAAACCAATACCAATTAGTATACTACATATGGCTGTTGCAGGAGACATCATACCACTATTAACAATAGATAAATTATCTTTTACAAATAAATTATCTATACCCACATTAAGTGTAAAGGCATATTCTAATAAGGTAAATGAACCAATTAAAATGCTAAGAATAGAAAAAACAACAAAAATGTTTTGAAGTGCTTTTTTATCTGAAAGTATAATTGCAGTATTAATGCTTGCCAAGAAAAAAACCAAAGCAGTGTTAAACTTCATTGTAGCTCCTCCTGGTAAAATACTTAACATTTGCAGATTTCCTGTAAACCAAGAAATCATAACCCCAACACTTACAATTAATGCCAGAGAAGTTAATAAAATTTGAAAACCTTTACTCGTGTACTCTTTATGCTCTGAAATGTCTGCAGTATGAAACATATCGCTTGATTTTTAAGTTAGTTGATTTTTTTCAGGGGGTTTTCTACTAATTCTAAATCTGTTATAACTTAAAGGTACTAATTATATATCTTATCGTACAAATCTTTGTAAATGTTTTTTATAATTTCTCTCTTCATTTTCATGGTAGGTGTTAAATGCCCACCATCAATAGACCACTCATCAGGAGTTAATTCAAATCTTTTAATACGTTCCCATTTACCAAAATGCTCATTACACTTGTCAATAGTTCTTTGGTATTTAGCAATTACTTTTTCATTAGAAACTAACTCTTCATTATTGCCAAAAGAAATTCCTTTACTCTTAGCCCAATCTGAAAGGTATTCGAAGTTCGGTTGAATAATAGCTGCTGGCATTTTTTCATTTTCACCAACTACCATTACTTGTTCTATTAAAAGAGATTGTTTTAGCTCACCTTCTAATAATGGTGGTATTACATATTTACCTCCAGAAGTTTTGAACATTTCCTTGGTTCTACCCGTTATTTTTAAATAACCTTCACTATCTAACTCACCTTTATCTCCTGTATGAAAATAACCATCTCTTAAAACCTCTGCAGTTTTATCTGGTTGTTTGTAGTAACCTTGCATAACATTAGGCCCTTTAACAAGAATTTCGCCATTTTCTGCAATTTTTACTTCAACTCTATTGATCACTTTACCTACAGTACCCACTTTAAAACCTCTTTCTCCACCTTGATTTACAAAGTTTACAGAAATTACAGGCGATGTTTCAGTTAAACCATAACCTTCCATGATAGGCATTTCTGCTGCTGCAAAGATTCTAGTTAATCTTGGTTGTAAAGCAGCACTTCCAGAAACCATTAATTTTAATTCTCCACCTAAGGCTGCCTGCCACTTAGAAAAGATCAATTTTCTAGCCAAACCTAATTGTTTTTCATACCACCAACCATTGGCTCCATAAGGTTCATAACGCAAACCTAGTTTAACAGCCCAGAAAAATAAACTTTTCTTTACTCCAGATAAATCTTCTCCTTTTAGAATAATTTTATCGTATATTTTTTCATACAACCTAGGTACAGCTGTCATCACATTAGGCTTAATTTCTTGAGCATTCTCTGTCAATTTTTCTAAGCTTTCTGCAAAATAAATTTCAGTTCCACAAAGTTGGTATAAATATAAAATCATGCGTTCGAAAACGTGACAAACAGGTAAAAAACTCAAGGCCTTATCTTTACCCTTTTCTAAAGGCACTCTTTCTTCACTAGTTAATACGTTAGAAACAATATTACTATGAGATAGCATAACACCTTTTGGCCTTCCTGTTGTTCCAGAAGTGTAAATTAGCGTAGCTAAATCTCCAGGTTTTACATCTTTTTTTCTAGCTTCAACTTCTGGTTGATTGCTATCATCTTTTCCTAATTCAAGAACTTCGGTCCAGCTTTTTTCACCCTTAATATCATCAAAAGTATACACCTCTTTTAACTTGGTGTTACCCTTAATTTTATTTAATTTTTCAATAATAGTTTCATCTGAAACAAAACAATAAGTAGCTTCTGAGTGATTTAATACATACTCATAATCTTCTTTTGAAATTGTTGGATAAATTGGCACAGTCTGCGCACCAAGTTGCAAAGAACCTATATCACAAACATTCCATTCTGTTCTGTTTGTTGTAGATATAATTGCTATTTTTTCGTTAGGATTAATTCCTAATTTTAATAGACCTCTACTAAGTTGATTTGCTTTGTTTATGTACTCTTGGCTGGAAAGTGATTCCCATTTACCATTGTATTTTGTATTTAATGCTTTCTTAAGATTGTACTTTTCTAGTTGAAAATAAGGAAAATCAAAAATCCTCGAAATTTCTGTTGGCATATATTCTAATTTGTATATCGTAAATCTAATGAAATATCCTTGATTTTACAAATAGTTATTTTTTTATAGCTCAAAATTATTGATTGTATATTTTTTGATACAGGTTATTGTATTTATCGCGAATATTATTTCTTTTAATCTTTAGGGTTGGGGTTAATAATCCATCATCTATAGTCCATTCATCAGGTGTTAATTCAAATTTTTTAATTTTTTCCCATTTACCAAATCTGTTATTGTAAAAATCGATTTCTTTTTGAATTCTTGCTATAACCTTTTCATTGCTATGATAGTTTTCAATTTTTAATTGATGACGTTTTGCCCATTCAGCAATAAATTCAAAATTCAGCTGAATAATGGCTGCTGGCATTTTCTCGTTTTCGCCAACTACCATAATTTGTTCTATAAATCGTGATTGTTTAAACTCGCTTTCTAAAACAGCAGGAGCAATATATTTACCACCAGATGTTTTGAACATTTCTTTTTTTCTACCTGTGATAGATAAAAATCCTTGCTCATCAATCTCACCAATATCACCTGTATGTAAATAATTGTCAATAATGGTTTCATCTGTTAGCTCTTTGTTTTTAAAATAACCTAGCATTATGTTATCTCCCTTCATTAAAATTTCACCATCATTAGCAATTTTAACTTCTATACCTTTTAAAGGTTTACCAACAGAACCAATTTTTAAACCTTTGTTTCTTTCATCATTTAAGGTTCCTGCAGGAGAAGATTCTGTCATTCCATAACCTTCAAAAATAGGTATGCCAGCAGCAGTGAAAACTCTAATTAATTTAGGTTGTAAAGGTGCGCTTCCAGAAATCATAAATTGTAAATTATTACCTAGAGCTTCTTTCCATTTTTTAAATATAATTTTCCTCGCTATTTTTAGTTTAAAATGATAAAAAGATCCGTTTAAATGATAAGGCTTATAATTTTCACCCAATTCTAAAGCCCAAAAAAACAAGCTCTTTTTTAAGCCTTTAAGGTTACTGCCTTTATCTACAATTTTATCGTAAATTTTCTCTAAAAGTCTAGGAACAACAGCCAAGTAATCTGGTTTTACTTCTTTTATGGTGTCACCAATTTGCTCTATGCTTTCTGCAAAATAGACTTGTACACTCATGTACAAATTGTAGTAAAAAGCAGATCGTTCAAAAATATGGCAAATAGGCAAGTAGCTTATAATTTTATTATTTCCTCTTTGTAAGTTGAGTCTTTGTTCTATAGCAAAAACAGTAAAAACAATATTTTTATGCGATAACATAACTCCTTTAGGTGTGCCTGTAGTTCCTGATGTGTAAATGATTGTAGCTAAATCATCAGGTTTTATAGATGCTTTTAGTTTATCAATTTTAAGGTGATGATCAGTATTTTTGCCTAATTCTAAAAAAGAACTCCAGCCATAATCTGTGGCTAACTCTTCTAATGAAAATACATTTTTTAGCTGCGTTTTATCCATAACAGATTTTACTTTTTCATAAAGTTCGTTGCTAGATACAAAACAATATTTAGAGTCTGAATGGTTTAAAATGTATGCATAATCATTTTCGGAAAGCGTTGCATAAAGAGGTACGTTTTGAGCGCCAATTTGCAAAATACCAATATCTAAAATATGCCAATTAGGATTGTTGTTTTCGGTAATTACAGCAATTTTATCATTCGGTTTTATACCTAATGCTAGCAGTGAGCTACTTACATTGTTTGCTTTTTGAATAAAGGTTTTGGTAGAAATTGGTTCCCAATCTCCTTTATTTTTAAAGTTTAAGCAGTTGTCTAAAGGATTGTTCTCTAGTTGATAGTAAGCAAAGTCGAAAATTCGAGTAATAGCATCAGGCATTTCAAAAAAATTTCCTGACAAGTTACTAAATTTGTTCGAAGTTTAAGATTCTTCCATAGAATGGTAAACAGAGTTTACATCATCATCTTCTTCTAATTTTTCTAAAAGCTTTTCTACATCTGCTTTTTGATCTTCATTTAATTTTACTGTAGTAGTTGGAATTCTTTCAAAACCAGAAGATAAAATTTCGATATTATTGTCTTCAAAATAACTTTGTAAAGCTCCAAATTGTTCAAAAGGTGCATAAATAATTACGCCTTCTTCGTCGTCAAAAACTTCTTCAACTTCAAAATCGATTAATTCAAGTTCAAGTTCTTCCATATCAATGGTAATGTCTTCTTTTTTGATAGTGAAGTTACAGGTATGGTCGAACATAAAAGATACAGATCCAGATGTTCCTAAATTTCCATCACACTTATTAAAAGCGGCTCTAACATTAGCAACAGTTCTGTTGTTGTTGTCTGTCGCAGTTTCAATAAGAACAGCAATTCCATGAGGTGCATAACCTTCAAATAACACTTCTTTATAGTCTGCAGTATCTTTGTCTGACGCTTTTTTTATTGCACGTTCAACATTGTCTTTAGGCATGTTTGCAGCTTTCGCATTTTGAATAACTGCTCTTAATCTTGAGTTTGTATCTGGGTTAGGACCTGCTTCTTTTACAGCCATAACAATGTCTTTACCAATTCTGGTAAATGTTTTTGCCATTGCTGACCAACGTTTCATTTTTCTTGCTTTCCTAAACTCAAATGCTCTACCCATTTCTGTTGATTTTTTTAATGCTCACAAATGTAAAAATTAGCAACTTGATTTGCAATTTTTTAATATAAGGATTTCTAGTTCTCCTATTATAGTTACAATGTACTTTTAGAAGTTAAAAGTATTATGTTCAATTTCTATTTAGGCTAATAATTGATAAGCTTGTTTCGCGATTTCAATTTCTTCGTTAGTTGGAATAACTAAGATTTTAACTTTTGCTTTTTTTGATTGAATTTCCCTTGTCTCTTTAGATCTAATGTTATTTTGATCAGCATCTAAATCAATACCAAAGAATGATAAATTTTTACAAGCAAGCGCTCTCATTGCAGCAGAATTTTCTCCAATTCCTGCAGTAAAAATTAGGGCATTAACGCCATTTAATACAGAAATATAACTACCTATATATTTTCTAATTCTATAGCCAGCTAAAGCTAAAGCATTTTGGCAATCTACATTTCCTTTTTCTGCTTGTTCAGAGATTTCTCTTAAATCAGAAAAACCTGTTAAGCCCATCATTCCAGACTCTTTATTAAGTAAGTTTGCTACTTCGTCTGCAGTTTTGTTCAGTTTGTTCATCATATAGAAAATTACAGATTGATCAATATCTCCAGAACGTGTTCCCATTATTAAGCCATTCATAGGGCCAAATCCTAATGAATTCTCTATACTTTTACCATCTTTTATTGCAGACATACTACAACCATTTCCTAGATGGATGGTAATTATTTTTTTAGAATTTTCATCACCTAAATACGCTCTAGCTTTTTCAGAAACATATTTGTGGCTGGTACCATGAAAACCGTAAGCTCTTATGTTATGCGTTTCTAAATATTCATTTTTTATTGCATATTGATATGCCTCTTTAGGCATAGTTTGATGAAATGCAGTATCGAAAATGGCAATCTGTTTTGCTTTGGTAAATATGGTTTCTGCAATTTCTATACCATTTAAATTTGCTGGATTATGCAAAGGTGCAAGGCTAAACAGTTCTTTAATGTTATCTTTAACTTCTTGATTTACTATGGTGGTTTTATTAAATTTATTTCCTCCATGAACCACTCTGTGACCCACAGCTTCAATTTCATCTACAGAATTAATCACACCTATTTTAGCATCTAAAAGGGTGTTAGCTATTTTTTTTAATCCTGTTTTGTGATCTAAAATCGGTAAAGTTTCAGAGTATTCATTATTTTGAATTTCATGAGTAAAAATGGCATCATCCATACCAATTCTTTCAACTAAGCCAACACATTCTACTTGTTTAGATGGCATCTCTATTACCTGGTATTTTAAGGAAGATGAACCTGCATTTAAAACCAAAATTTTCATAATTATCCTTGTTCTGCTTGAATAGCGGTTAATAAAACAGTATTGAAAATATCATCTACAGTACAGCCTCTACTTAAATCGTTTACGGGCTTATTCAAACCTTGTAACATAGGGCCAATTGCTAAAGCTCCAGTTTCCCTTTGAATAGCTTTGTAAGTATTATTACCAGTATTTAAATCAGGGAAAATTAATACAGATGCTTGCCCAGCAACAGCTGAATCTGGCATTTTAGTTTTTGCAACAGACATGTCTACAGCTGCATCATATTGTATTGGACCTTCTATCTTTAAACTTGGTTCTTTTGTTTTTACAATATCAGTAGCTTTTCTAACTTTTTCTACTTCTTCACCTTTTCCAGAGCTTCCTGATGAATAGGATAACATTGCCACTTTTGCTTCTATACCAAAGGCTTCTGCAGATTGTGCAGATGAAATTGCAATTTCTGCTAATTGTTCTGCATTCGGATTTGGATTTACAGCACAATCACCCATAACAGAAACTCTATCTGACAAACACATAAAAAATACTGAAGAAACTACAGAAACACCAGGTTTGGTTTTTATGATTTGTAAGGCAGGTTTTATAGTGTGCATAGTTGTGTGTACAGCTCCAGAAACCATACCATCAGCTAAACCATTTAGAATCATAAGTGTTCCAAAATAAGATACATCTCTTGTTAAATCTTTTGCTGTGGTTTCTGTCATTCCTTTATGCTTTCTAGCCTCATAAAGTGTTTTGCCAAAAGCATCATTATGAATGGAATCTTCAGGGTTTAAAACTTGAATTTGTTCGAGATCAATCTGAATTCCTAATTGATTACACTTGGCCTGAATTTCTCTTTTATCTCCTAATAAAGTTAAATCAACAATATTTAAAAGTTGTAATCTAGCTGCAGCTCTAATAATTCTTTCGTCATTTCCTTCTGGCAATACAATATGCTTTTTATGTGCTCTTGCGCTTTGCAGTAAATTGTATTGAAACATGCTTGGCGTTAATCTTTCAGAATTAAAATTAGAAAGCGTATTTGTTAATCCTGTTGCGTTTACATGCGCATCAAAAGTGTCTAAAGCTAATAAAATCTTTTTTCTGTTAGTTGCATAAATTTTAGGTTTTACAGCACCTATTTTGTTTGATATGCCAAATGTGCCTCCTTTTACAGAAATAATTGGAATGGTAGATTGTACTCCTTCAATCAACTTGATAATTGAATCTTCAGGAATTAAGCCACCAGTTAAAATGATTCCAGAAATATTAGGGTAATTGCTAGATGCATTTGCTTGTAAAGCACCTAAGATAATATCTGCTCTATCTCCAGGAGTTATAACAAGTGCATTGTTTTTAATGTGAGTAAGGTAATTTCTTAGTTGCATTGCTCCAGTACTGAAACTTCCAATAGCATTATCTAAAAATTGTTCTCCAAATAAAACTTTACCCTCTAATTCTTCTACAACTTCTTTTACTGTTGGATAAGCTAAAAAATCTACTTTCGGAATTACATCTATTTGTATGTCTCCTGCAATTGATTTTGCTAGTTGATCTTTTACATACTCAATTTCGTCAGTTTCTGTTTTATTCGCAATTAAACCAATAACATCCACTTCTTTCTGAATAAAAGAGTTGTAGGTTAATTGCATTGTATTGATAAAATCCTTTTTCTTTTTACCATTTCCTGCACCAACAATTAAAACAGGAATTCCTAAATTTTTGGCAACCATTAAATTCACGTCAATTTCAGTAAAACCACCTTCACCTGAAAAATCTGTTCCTTCTACTAAAACGTAATCGAATCTTTGTTCTAAGCTTTTGTATTTGCCAATTATTTTATGAATTATTTCATCTTCTTTTCCTTCGCTTAACAACTCTACAACTTCACTTTGCTCGTAAACATGGCAATCATTGTAGTCTAGGTCTAAATTAAAAAAGTTAATAGCCGTGTTTGTGTGGTTATCAAAACTATCGGTTTTGCTTTTGTTGATAATTGGTCTGAAATAGCCCACTTTTGTAGATTTAGTCAGCATCATTCTTAAAACGCCAAGTGATATTAAAGATTTACCACTATTTGGTTCTATGGTTGTAACGTAAATTGCTTTACTCATAGCTTTATGTGTTTTATTTAAAATGTAAGAACTTCATAGTTCTACCATTTTTCAATTCTTCTCTAGCTTTTTTATGGTTTTTTTCAAATGTTTCCAAATCAGTAAACTTACAAATGCCATATGAATAGTGATATTTAAGTAATTCAAAATCATTTTCTAATAGTTTTTTGTTGTTTCTTAAGCATGAGGAAAACATACTTTCACAAGGCAATAATCTAGAAACAGAGAAATTGCCTAAAGACCTGTAAAAGAATTGATAAATATAGTTTAGATGTATTTCTTTAGATACGTTTTCATATTTGGTTAAGTTGATCTCAAGTTGAGTATTATAAATTTTATTCTTATACCATTTATTGTAATAATTTATATAATTATTGTTTGTTATTTCTTTGGAAAGCTTATTAGAATTCTTTCTATCTAGTTGATAAATTAAATAATTTGCTTTTTCTTTAGAATCTACAAATGAAATATTTAAAGAGTCTATATTATTTGATAGTTTTAATGATTTCTCTTTGATTTTATTCATATAAAAACTATCCAAAGATGCATCAAAGTATATTTTTATTGGTTGTTTCCATAGCTTCATATACTTCTTTTTCTCATTTTTCCTTAAATGATGTTTTTTATAAACTAAATCTTTATAAACGTCTAGGAATAAGGAGTCTTTAAATTCGTAATCTATGCTTTTAGAGTGTGAGTATCTTGGATCATTGTCTAAGATAAGTGTATCATTATTAAAAATCTGATACTTTCCCTTTTCAAATGATATATTTCTGTTTGGATACTTCTTTTTATAATCTTCAATTTTTAGAAATCGGTATTTTTTATTTTCTTGAGAACTAATATTATTAGTTAATGAAAAAAAAGTTAAAAGAATAAGAATTAATCTTTTTGACATAGGCTAATAATTAAACTTGTAAAACTCCCATATTAAATTTTTTCTCAATAGGAGCGTGGTTTGCAGCTTCTATTCCCATAGAAATCCAAGTTCTTGTATCAAGAGGATTTATAACTGCGTCTGTCCATATTCTTGCAGCAGCATAATAAGGAGAAATCTGTTTGTCGTATCTCGATTTTATTTCTTCGAACAATTCAGCTTCTTTTTCTGGTGTAATTTCTTCACCTTTCTTTTTTAGTGATGCTGTTTCTATTTGCAATAAAACTTTTGCTGCAGAATTACCACTCATTACAGCAAGTTCAGCACTTGGCCAAGCTACAATTAAATTAGGATCGTAAGCCTTGCCACACATTGCATAATTTCCTGCTCCATAAGAATTACCAATAACAATAGTGAATTTTGGTACAACAGAATTACTCACTGCATTTACCATTTTTGCACCATCTTTAATAATTCCTCCATGTTCAGATTTTGAACCCACCATAAAACCTGTAACATCTTGCAAGAATACCAATGGTATTTTTTTCTGATTACAATTAGCTATAAAACGTGTGGCTTTATCAGCAGAATCGTTATAAATAACTCCACCAAATTGCATTTCAGTTGGTTTAGTTTTAGAAGCTGTTGTTTTTACTAATTTTCTTTGATTAGCTACGATACCAACAGCCCAACCATCAATTCTTGCATAACCAGTTAAAATGGTTTGTCCATAACCCTCTTTATATTGTTCAAATTCAGATTTGTCTACTAAACGCTTAATGATTTCTAACATATCATATTGCGCATTTCTTTCTCTTGGTAAAATTCCGAAAATATCATCTTGATTTTCTTTAGGCTCAAAAGATTCAGTTTTGCTAAAACCTGCTTTATCAAAATCACCAATTTTGTCTACGATGAATTTAATTTTATCTAATGCATCTTTATCATCTTTAGCCTTGTAATCAGTAACTCCAGATATTTCACAGTGAGTTGTTGCACCACCTAAAGTTTCATTATCTATACTTTCTCCAATTGCAGCTTTTACTAAATAACTACCTGCAAGAAAAATACTGGCAGTTTTATCTACAATTAAAGCCTCATCACTCATAATCGGTAAATAAGCACCACCTGCAACACAACTTCCCATAACTGCAGAAATTTGTGTGATGCCCATAGAACTCATAACTGCATTGTTTCTAAAAATTCTTCCAAAATGTTCTTTGTCAGGAAAAATTTCATCTTGCATTGGTAGGTAAACCCCTGCAGAATCTACTAAGTAAATAATTGGTAGTTTATTTTCTATAGATATTTCTTGTGCTCTTAAATTCTTTTTACCTGTTATTGGAAACCAAGCACCAGCTTTAACTGTTGCATCATTGGCAACTACAATGCATTGTTTTCCTTTAATGTAACCAATTTTAACAATAACACCTCCTGAAGGGCATCCTCCATGTTCTTGGTACATGTCTTCACCTGCAAAAGCACCTATCTCAATCGATTTAGTATTGCTATCTAATAAATAATCTACACGTTCACGAGCAGTCATTTTTCCTTTTGCATGAAGTTTATCAATTCTTTTTTGGCCACCACCTAATTTTACGTGGGCAAAACGTTTTTTTAAATCTGAAACTAAAAGTTTATTGTAATCTTCGTTCTTATTGAAGTTAATATCCATAAATTTCTAAAATTTTATCCTGCTAAATTAATGATTTTTAACTGTACGATTTTATAATTTCATCAACAGTTTTTGCAATTTCTTCGTACTTTTCTTTTTTGATTAATCGACTTGGAGAGGCGACTCGATCTGAACAATTTTGTACAGAACAAGTTTCGCAAGTTACACCCACAATTTGTTTCGGAAATGTGTTTTCTTTTAAGAAATTAATTTTCTTTTTTAATTGAGGAGATAGTAACACACCAATAGTTACACTTCTGCTAATATTCTTTTTAAATGGATCTTGTGCTGCTGAGGATAGTACTAAATATTCATTTTTTTGATTTACATATGAAGATATTTGTACGCCAAAAGTAGATCTGTCTTTTTTAGAAGTTTCTAAGGCTTTTATTGTTTTTATAGATGCCCATCTTCTGCAATAATGCTCATTATTTCTATTAGCATGAGGTGCTTGCTGTTGAGTAATGTGCAATTCTTTATTTAGTCTATATTCTTTTGAGTTATTAAAATGTGTAAAGCGTAAAAAGAATAGATTTTTAATATTGAAATACTTTGGAAGTATGTTTGTTAATCGTTGATAGAATGTTTCTTGACTACAATTAAAACTTTTAATAATTTGATGCAGTTTTAAAGAGTTCCATTCTTCTTGAGCAAAGAAATTGGTTAATTTTTCAGTAAGATTTTTTCTCGGAATTATTAAAGCTCCAGCAAAATAAGAAGCTATAAAATTATTAAGAACTTGATCAAAACTTTCAAAGTTTATCCAAGGAAAAGTATATAATCGCTCTTCAATTTTTAAAAAATTGTAAGCTAATTCTTTAGCGTAAATAAAGGTTTTTTGTTCTTCGGATATTTTTGGATCTACTAACAATATTTTTTTAGACGGAATGTAAATGTTACGTAAACCTTCTAAATGTTTGTGTTTTTTTAACTCGGAAGTGTCAATCTCGTAATTAAATTCTTCAACTAAAATTTCTTCTAAATCCTTCGATTTTATGCGTTGAGACAAATTAATGTGATAAGCTTTTGCAAACTTTTCCACATCACTTTCTATATCATCAAAGTAATTATTGTGCGCTTCTTGGTAAGAACGCAAAGAGGCTAAGAAAAAGCTTTCTCTAGTTAAATTATAGTTCTGAGCAATTTTTATAATGGTGCTAATGAATGCATTAACTTTAGCTGGTGCATTTGCAATAATATCAATAAGAACATTTTCTTTGATGCCAAATAGATTTAAAGGAATTTCTTTTAGAATTTTTGATTGTAAAATCTCTCCAATAGGTGCTAAATTTTTATCAAGTTTTAGTGATACTAAATTGTCATAAGAAACCTCTAAACTTTCAGAAAGTAAAAGAATTTTGTCGGTTTTTGGATATTTTTTTCCTTTCTCTATTTCATTTAAATAAGATTTAGATAAGCCAGAAAGCTTGGCCAAACCAAAAAGAGATAAGTTTCTCTCTGTTCTTATCTGTTTTAGTTTTAATCCAAAAATTAACCTTATGTATTCGTCTTCAATTGTCATAAATTCAAAGATATATAAAATTAGCGAAATCGAATAAAGTTTAATTTTATACAAATTTAGCGAACGTTCGCTTGTAGAGTTTAAAATTTATTTATATCATTGCAAAGTAAGTTTTAAATAAATAGTTATGTATGAACAAGTAATTTCTAGAACAATTGAGTTTGAAGGTTTCGAAACTGAAACGTACAAATCAATCTTAACCCCAGAAGCGCAAGCCTTTTTGATTAAACTTCATGATAAGTTTAATGATCAGAGGTTAAAACTGTTAGAAGACAGAAAAATTGAACAGGCATATTTTGATGCAGGTAATTATCCAACGTTTCCAAAAGAAACAGAATCTATTAGAAACTCTAATTGGTTGTGTGCTTCTTTGCCAAAAGATTTATTAGATAGACGTGTTGAGATTACAGGTCCTGTAGATCGTAAAATGGTAATTAATGCACTCAATTCTGGTGCTAAAACATTTATGGCAGATTTTGAGGATAGCAATTCTCCTAGTATTCAGAATAATTTAAACGGTCAAATTAATCTAAGGGATGCAAATTGTAAAACGATAAGTTTCTATAATGAGAAGAAAAATAAAAGGTATCAATTAAATGATGATACTGCCACTTTATTGGTTAGGCCTAGAGGTTTACATTTAAATGAAAAATACTTCAAAATTGAAGGAGAGGCAATGTCTGGTTCATTAGTAGATTTTGGATTGTACTTTTTTCATAATATTAAAACATTGCAAGAACAAGGTTCTGCAACTTATTTCTACCTGCCTAAATTAGAACATTATTTAGAAGCTCGTTTTTGGAATGATGTTTTTGTATTTGCTCAAGACGAACTAAATATTCCACAGAAAACAATTAAGGCTACAGTTTTGGTAGAAACAATTACTGCTAGTTTTCAGCTAGATGAAATAATTTATGAATTGAGAAGCCACATGGCTGGTTTAAATTGTGGTAGATGGGATTATATTTTTTCTTACATCAAAAAGTTTAGAAATCATACCAATTTTATGGTGCCTAACAGAGGTCAAGTTACAATGAGTTCACCTTTTATGAAGGCATATTCTCTAAGAGTTATACAAAGATGTCATAAAAGGGGAGTTCATGCAATGGGTGGAATGGCTGCTCAGATTCCAATAAAGAATGATGAAATGGCCAATCAAGTTGCCTTTAGAAAAGTTATAAATGATAAGGAGTTAGAGGTTAAAAATGGTCATGATGGTACTTGGGTCGCACATCCTGGTTTGGTTAGTGTTGCTATGGCTGTTTTTAACGAAAACATGCCAACAAAAAATCAGATTCACGTAAAAAGAAATGATTTAAATATTTCTGAAGCAGATCTTGTAGAAATGCCTCAAGGAAGCATTACAGAAGAAGGTATTAGGAAAAACATTAACGTTGGTATTTTATATATAGAAAGCTGGTTAAGAGGAAATGGAGCTGCTGCAATCTATAATTTAATGGAGGATGCTGCTACTGCTGAAATTTCTAGAACACAGGTATGGCTTTGGTTACATAACAACATCAAGATTGATGGAAATCAAGTTTTTAATGCAGAGATGTATCAACAATTGAAAATGGAAGAATTAGAAAAAATTAAAACTTTAGTAGGAGAAAATACATTTAACAATGGTAAATTTTCTTTGGCTACAGATTTATTTGATGAATTGGTCTTATCTAAAGAATACAAAGAATTTTTAACCTTAGACGCTTATCAATATATTTAAAAAAAATGTCTCGCAACTACTGCAATAGTTAACGAGACCTAATTACTAAAATCGCAAAAACTTTAATAATCAAAAAACAAAATTATGAAAAATTTATCACAACCTAGTTACAGCTCTGCATTAGAAACAGTTCAAAATTTAAAGAAGAAGTTTGGTGGATCTTGGCAATCAATTAATGCAGAGAATGCTGCAAGAATGGTTACGCAAAATCAATTTAAAACAGGTTTAGATATTGCAAAATATACAGCAGGTATTATCAGAAAAGATATGGCTGAATATGATGCAGATTCAAGTAAGTACACTCAATCTTTAGGTTGCTGGCATGGCTTTGTTGCTCAACAAAAAATGATATCTGTAAAGAAACATCATAAAACAACAAGTAAAAGATATTTATACTTATCTGGATGGATGGTTGCTGCTTTACGCTCTGAATTTGGGCCATTACCAGACCAATCTATGCATGAGAAAACTGCTGTTCCAGCCTTAATTGCAGAAATCTATGATTTTTTAAGACAAGCAGATGCTATTGAACTGAATGATTTATTCAGACGTTTAGAAAATGGGGAAGATGTGCAGTCTGAAATAGATAATTTCGAGTCTCATATTGTGCCAATTATTGCAGATATAGATGCTGGTTTTGGTAATGAAGAGGCAACTTATTTATTGGCAAAAAAAATGATTCAAGCTGGTGCTTGTGCATTACAAATAGAAAACCAAGTTTCTGATGCTAAACAATGTGGGCATCAAGATGGAAAAGTGACTGTGCCTCATGAAGATTTTATTGCAAAATTAAATGCAATTCGATATGCATTTATAGAATTGGGTGTAGAGGAAGGAGTAATTGTGGCTAGAACAGACTCTGAAGGTGCAGGTTTAACCCAAAAATTACCTGTAAGCCAAGAACCAGGAGATTTAGCGTCACAATATTTAGCATTTGTAGATGCTGAAGAAATCACTTTAAATGAAGCTAAAGAAGATGAGGTTTTAATGAAAAGAGGAGGTAAGTTGTTAAGACCAATTCGTTTGGCTAATGGTTTGTACAAATTTAAAGAAGGTTCTAATATAGATAGAGTAGTTTTAGACTGTATTACAAGCTTACAAAATGGAGCAGATCTTCTTTGGATTGAAACACCAACGCCTAATGTAGCGCAAATTGCTTCTATGGTAAACAGAGTTAGAAAAGTGGTTCCAGATGCTAAATTGGTTTATAATAATTCGCCTTCGTTTAATTGGACGTTAAACTTTAGAAAACAAGTGTATGAAGAAATGGCATCTACAGGTTTAGATATTTTACATTATGATAAAGAAAACTTAATGGATGAGAAATATGATGGTTCTTACCTTTGTAAACGAGCAGATGAAAAAATTAGAACGTTTCAAATGGATAGTTCAAGAGAAGCAGGTATTTTTCATCATTTAATTACATTGCCTACATACCATACAACAGCATTGCATATGAATGATTTAACAGAGGGTTATTTTGGTGAGCAAGGTATGTTGGCTTATGTAAAAGGAGTTCAAAGACAAGAAATAAGAAAAGGTGTTTCTTGTGTAAAACATCAAAGAATGGCTGGTTCTGATTTGGGTGATGACCATAAAACTTTTTTTGCTGGAGATAAAGCATTAAAAGCAGGTGGTACAAAGAATACGTCAAATCAATTTGAATCTGGTAAGGCAAATAAAAAAGCCAAAATAGAAGTTTCTAAAGTGGCTTAGGTTAAGTAGTATTTTGAAAAAGAAAATTGTAAAATCTCTTTGAATTCGCATTCAAAGAGATTTTTATTTTATAAATCTCTCTTTAATAATAATCTATAAGATAAGTAAATGAATATAAAAGTCCATGCTGACACTATAAGCACGTTAGAAACTTCTACAGCATAACTTTTTGTAAATATTTCACCCATAGTATTTGCTGCAGATCTAACTGCGCCCAATCTAGAAAAAGGCTCCTTAATTAAATTAGCCATAGCTTCTAAAGGTAAAAATTGCATAATAGCGTCTACTTTTTCGCCTGTATTTTCTGCACTTTGAAATTGCCAATACAAATATCCTTTAAACATGCTTTCTATAATTAACCACACAAACATTGCACCAACAGCAAAAGCAGATCTTTTAACTAAAATCCCTAGGAATAAACCAAAAGAGAAAAACCCAACAAGCTTTACAAAAAAGGCTAATAAGTAATCTAAATCAGAAACGATTATTGAAAATTCATCAAAATCTGAATAAACAAGACCTAGAATTAAAGAAACAATAAATACAAATAGGGTAGAAATAAGCGCAAAAGCAATTACCGTATAAAATTTAGATAGAATAAATTCCTTTTTACTTAAACCATCTATCAAGTTTTGTTTTAAGGTTTTATAACTGTATTCGTTAGACATCATTGATACTATCACCAACAATAAAAAGAATTTTAAAATTGCAGCTATGTAAGTGTTAAAGTGCCAGATGTAAGGAAAATTAAAAATACCAGCATCTGCTAAATGTAATTTAAAATCGCCAAACTCAAATTTAATTGCGGCTATTAAAGCGATTGAAGTTAAAAGTCCGAAGTAAATTATAGACAATACTTTACTGGCTTTATTATATCTTAATTTATGAAATTCTATAGTAAGAAGTCTTAACATGACTGTGTTTTTTAGTTGATTAGTTGTTTTTTGTTAAATCTAAAAATTGTTGCTCTAAACTTGGTTTACGTTTTACCAAATGGCTTAAAACCAATCCGTTTTTAAATAACAAACTGTTTATTTCAGAAGCAGAAATTTCATTATTTAGTGTAGCAATAATTTGATCTTGTTCTTTTGTCACTTTTAATATTGCCTCATGATTTTCTAACAAAGAAATTAATTTCTCTTCATCAGTATCTACTTTCAATTCAAATAAACCTTTAGAAGCAGTCATTTCATCAACCCTACCAGAATATAATTTTACTCCTTTTCTAATTACAACTACATGGCTACAAACTTTTTCTACTTCGTCTAACAAGTGCGATGCTAATAAAATAGTAGTGCCATTTGCAGCAATTTTTTTTATAATTTCTCTAATTTCATGAATTCCTTGAGGATCTAAACCGTTTGTAGGTTCATCTAAAATTAAAATTTCAGGATCGTTTAACAAAGCAGAAGCAATTGCCAAACGTTGTTTCATACCTAAAGAAAACGTACTAAACTTGCTGTTTCTTCTTTCAAAAAGATTAACCGTTTGTAATTTCTCATCTATTTTTTCTGTAGATATTCCTTTTATTCTACAGATTAACGATAGATTTTGAGTGGCTGTCATGTATGGGTAAAAATTAGGTCGCTCAATTATAGCGCCTACTTTTTTTAAAGCTTCATGTGTAGATAATTTTCCATCAAACCAAGAAAACTCTCCAGAAGTTCGGTTAACAACATTTAAAATGATGCCTAAAGTGGTAGATTTTCCACTTCCATTTGGGCCAAGAATTCCGTAAACATTACCTTTTTGAATATCAAAAGATAAATCGTTTACAGCATGAACTTTGCCATATTTTTTGTCAAGATTTTTGAGTGATAAGATAGTTTCCAATGCAATTGATTTAGTCAGTTATAAAAAGTAAGACGACTAAAGTACAATTTTGTTACGAAAACTTTTAAAGTGCTCTCTAAGAAAAATCGTTAATAATCATTAAAATCAAAGTCATCATAATGCCCAAATTCGTCATTTAAATCATCTTCATCCTCGAATTCATTACCCATTTTATCTGCAACAAATTCCTTTTCTGGAGCCTCATTTGGTATTTCACCAACTTCTAAAATAGTTTGTGGCAAATCTTCTCTTTTGTCATTATTTATTTCTACAACATCAACATAGAATGTCCACATATTTAGAAAGTCGTACACATAAATAAGTTTATTGTTTTCTTCTGGTAAAGTTTCGTTTAAGATGCATGTTTGCATAGATATTGCTTCACCTGCTTCTGCCATATTAAATAACGGAATTTCTTCACCTTGATTCCATTCATCATCAGTTCTGTAAAAAGAAGCCATTTCTTGCCCTTCAAAACCAAAAGCTTTAGCAATTATGTAGTGTAAACTTTCTAGATTAATTGTATCATCAACCAAAACAGTTCTTAAAACATCTTCTTTTGTGTCTAAAATAATTCTTATTTTGTACATAAACTTACATCATTTTCAGTGGCAAAAATACGACAATTTATACGTATTTTTACATCACAAACACTTAGAAATGGATACAGAAAGTCTTTTAGCTGCTTTTAATGCGCGTAATAAAAATACGTTGATGGAAACACTTGATATTGAATATGTTGCTATTGGGGATGATTTTTTGACTGCTAAAATGCCTGTTTCACCAAAAGTACATCAACCTTATGGGCAATTGCATGGAGGTGCAACTGCTGCATTAGCAGAAACTGTGGGTAGTGCAGCATCTAATTTTTTTATTGATAATAAAAATCAGTTTATAAACGGAATTCAACTTTCTATAAATCATATAAAAAGTAAAAGAGAAGGTACTGTTTTTGCAACCGCAAAAAACATTCATAAGGGAAAAAGCACGCATTTATGGGAAGTTACCATTGTAGATGAACAAGATAATTTAATTTCTGTTGCTAAAATGACAAACATTGTTTTAGCGAGAAAGTAGTATGAAGAAATTAAAGAAATTTTTAAAATACTTCTTTATCTTGTTAGGTTTGGGCCTAGTTTTAGGCTATTTTTCGTTTTATTATTTTACAAAACCTAAGTCTGATAATCAAATTATAAGCGAATTTTCCGAGTTAAATATTCAGCCAGAACTAGCCTATGAAGATTTTAAGGGATTTTCTTATCGTAAAATTAAAATTACAAATGGAAAGAATTTGCCAACCATGGTTTTTGTACATGGCACAATTGGCTCTTCTGTAGATTTTATAGGTTATATGAGCGATTCTGTTTTGGCTAAAAGGGCTAATTTTATTAGTTATGATAGAGTTGGCTACAATTATAAAGATGAGAATGAAACTCAAGAATCGATTGCTTTTGAAAGAGATTTATTGCAAAGTATAACCAAAGATTTAGAACCAAAAGAAACAATTGTGGTTGGGTATTCTTATGGAGGTCCAATTGCATTGGCAGATACCAACAATTATAAAAAAACAATTCTTATAGCGCCAGCAGTGTATCATAAGGTAGAGCCACAGTTTTGGTTTATAAATATTTATAAATGGCAACTTACAAGATGGTTGGTTCCTAGAGTATGGAAACAAGCAGGTAAAGAAAAGTTGTCTCATGTAGAAGATTTACAAAATTTTGATGATAATTGGACAGCTAATAAGAATGCATTACTTAGCATTCATGGTACAGCAGATGTAATTGTACCTTTCTCTAATTCTGAATATTTAGAGAAGCAATTTCCAAAAAATCAATTTGATTTAGTAAAAATTCCTGGTGGAAGACACTTTCTAATTTGGGAAGATTTTGATATTATAAAAGAAGAATTCTTAAAAAGTTTAGATTGATTATTTTTAATAAAATACAAGAATATTTTACAAGTAATATGCCATTTGTGGCCTACAGTAAGCCAAATGAAAATTTGTTATCTGCTTTTTTTATGCAGAATGATGATTTGCAATTGATTGAAAATTTTGAAGTGTCAGGTTTTGTATTTGCGCCTTTTAATGAAGTTGATGATGCTGTTCTGTTTCCTCTTGAAGAAGCTGAATTCTTGAGTGAAAATATAAATTTCAATCTACTAGAAACTCAAAATAAATCTATCTTAGAAAGCGATTACCTTGATGAAACTAGAGTTAATCATATTTCAATAGTAGAAAAGGCAATTCATAAAATAAAAAATACAGATTTAGAGAAAATTGTTATATCTAGAAAAGAGTTAGTTCGTATTTCTAATTTTGATTTATTAACGGTTTATAAATCTTTATTAAAAAAATATCAAAACGCTTTTGTATATGTATGGTTTCACCCTAAAGTTGGTTTATGGTTGGGTGCAACTCCTGAAACCTTGTTACATGTGGAAGAAAATCATTTTAAAACTATGTCTTTGGCAGGTACACAAGTGTATCAAGAAAATGTAGCACCTGTTTGGAAATTTAAAGAATTGGAAGAGCAGCAGCTTGTTACTTACTTTATTAAAAATCAATTGAGAACTATTTCATCAAATTTAAAAATTGATGATACAGAAACTATTAAAGCAGGAAATTTATTGCATTTAAGAACTAAAGTAGAAGGGAAGCTCAAAAGTAGTTCTAGTTTAGAGGTTTTAATTAGAGCTATTCATCCAACTCCTGCTGTATGTGGTTTACCAAGAAAAGAGGCTAAAGAATTTATACTAAAAAACGAAGGTTATAATAGAACCTATTATACTGGATTTTTAGGAGAACTAAATTTAGTGAAACCAGCTAATTCTAATGAGAAAACGCAACTTTATGTAAATTTAAGATGCATGTCTGTAAAAAATGATGTTGCAACAATTTATGTAGGAGGTGGAATTACAAAAGATAGTATTGCAGAAAAGGAATTTGAAGAAACAGTTTCTAAAAGTAAAACCATGAAAACTGTTTTGTAAAAATACAAAACCGTAACTAATAAAAGTTACGGTTTTGCAAGTGTAAAATTGAATTTGAATTAAAATCGTTTAAAAAGAGTTCTCTTTTTAAATATCGTCGAAAGAAACATCAGTAAAACTCTTTGCAGAGGTAGTTTCTTCTTTATTTGAATTATCTTCTTTCTTAAAGTCTTTCTGATGACGTTCAGAAATTACTTCATCTCCTTTTTCTGCAACAATATAATCTGTTGCTTTTTTTAACATCTCATGAAAATCTGAGAAATCTTCTTTGTAAAGATATATTTTGTGTTTTTGATAATGGAAAGAGCCATCATCGTGTGTAAACTTTTTGCTTTCAGTTACTGTTAGATAATAATCATCTGCTTTGGTTGCTCTTACATCAAAAAAATACGTTCTTCTACCAGCTCTAAGTACTTGTGAAAAAATTTCTTCTTGTTCAACTCTCTCTGCCATAATCTTTAAAATAGTTGTTATCTTCTAATTGTTGTTGTTACAAATCTAATAAAATATTTTACTTAGCAATGATAAACATTAATTTTCTTTTTCTAAAAGTTGCTGCTCATACAGGTCTTTGTAGTAGCCTTCTGTTTCTATTAGTTGATTATGAGTTCCTTGTTGTGAAATTTTACCATCATCTAAAACTATAATTTTATCAGCATTTTTTGCAGATGAAACTCTGTGGCTTATAATAAAGGTTGTTTTGTTCTTTGATACCTTTTCTAAATTAGAAAGTATTTTTTCTTCAGTTTCAGTATCTACAGCAGATAAACAGTCATCAAAAATTAAAATCTTCGGATTCTTTATAATCGCTCTAGCAATAGAAACTCTTTGTTTTTGTCCTCCAGATAAAGTTACTCCACGTTCACCTAAAATAGTGTCATAGCCATTTGTGAATTCTACAATATTATCATGCACAACTGCATTTTTTGCAGCTTCAATAATTTCTTCTTTGCTTGCTTCTTCTTTACCAAATTTAATGTTGTTACCAATAGTATCTGAAAACAAGAATGGATCTTGAGGTACAAAACCAATTTGGTTTCTAATGTCATTAAGATTGGCATCTATAATTGGTTTATCATCCATTAAAATAACTCCATCTGTAACATCATATAATCTAGAAATTAGCTCTATTATAGTTGATTTACCAGAGCCTGTTTTACCTAAAATAGCTAAGGTTTCACCTGCATTTACGGTTAAATCTATATTTTTTAAGGCTGTAATATTTGTGTCTTCATAAGTGAAAGAAACATTTTGAAATGTTACTTTACCATTAATAGGAGTTGGGCTTTCATTGTTATTCTGAATAGCTGGAACTTCATCTAAAAATTCATTAATTCTAGCTTGCGATGCTTCTGCTTGTTGCACCATAGATGTAACCCAACCAACCACAGCAACTGGCCAAGTTAAAATGTTTACATACATTATAAATTCAATGATTACTCCAGACTGAATTTCGCCATTTATGTAGCGTAAACCTCCAACATAAATTACAATCAAATTACTAATACCAATTAGTAAAATCATTAAAGGGAAAAAAAGCGCATTTGCTTTTTGTAAATCGATATTCTTCTCTTTACTTTCATCAGCAATCTCGTCAAAATCTCTAATGATTGAGCGTTCTATTCCATAAGATTTTACTACATCAATTCCAGAAAAGAATTCTTGATTAAAGGTGGTAAGTTTCGATAGGTATTGCTGAACAATTGTACTTCTTTTATGAATTACTTTAGATAAAATAAAGATCGAAATCGACAGTAAAGGAAAAGGAATTAGTGTATATAGAGTAAGTTGCTTATCAACCTGAATCATTTGAGTAAAACCAACAGCAAAAAGTACAATCATATTCATAGTGTACATAATTGCTGGCCCTACATACATTCTTACTTTAGAAACATCTTCGCTAATTCTATTCATTAAATCACCAGTTCTGTTTTGTTTGTAAAAACTCAACGATAATTTTTGATATTGTTGGTAAATCTCATTTTTTAAATCAAACTCAATTAACCTAGAAGTAACAATTATAGTTTGTCTCATTAAAAAAGTGAAAAATCCACTTAGTAAAGCCACACCTATTATTATAAGAACATTCATTAAAAGCTCATGTTTAACAGCAGCTAAATCTTTAACTGTGTTGTCTAAATAATCTTCTACTATATTAAAAGAGTTACCAATAATTCTAGGTACTTGCAATGCAAGTAGTTTAGAAAGTATGGTAATGAGCAAACCTATTATAATTCGCCATTTATATTTCGAAAAGTATTTATTAAGATATTGTAATGCTTTCAATGAAAATATATTAAAAAGAAAGCACGAAGATACGAGTTTCAAAAAGATAAATTTTCTTAAAAAAGAATTAAAAAGAGAGTTGTTAAAAGTAAAATAATACTACTTTTGCAGAGCAACCAAAGCAAATTATTTAAGTTCTTTACAATGATTAACAGAAGACATATTCGAGTTAAAGTAATGCAATCTGTATATGCCATGCAACAGTCTCATAATGATGATATGGTAAGAGAAGAAAAGTTTTTAAAACACAGTATTTTAAAAATTTTCGATTTATATGTTTTAAACATACAGCTGCTTGTAGAAGTACAAAAATTAGCCTCAAAAAAGATTGAGTTGTCTAAAAAGAAAATTTTAGCAACTTCAGATGATCTTAAGCCAAACACAAAATTTATTGACAATAAAGTAATTAATTCCATTGCAGAAAGCATTAGCATGGAAAGTTATTTGGAAGTGAACAAACTAAACAATTGGTCTTTAGATGACGAGTATGTAAAAATTATTTTTGATGAACTTCAAAAAAGTGATTTATATAAGGATTACTTAGAAAATAAAGAAGATTCATTTAAAGTTGATAAAACTTTTGTGCACGATTTTTACAAAGAAATAATAGCACCAAACGAAAAGTTGGCAGATTATTATGAAGATAAAATGATTTCTTGGGTAGATGATATTCCTTTTGTGAATACTTGGGTTTTAAAAACTTTAAGTAAGCAAAAAGAGTCTAAAAGTTTTATTTTAGGCAATTTATACAAAGATAAAGACGATGAAGATTTTGTTGCAGATTTGTTTAGAAAAACAATGTTAAAGCACAAAACTTACGAACAAGATATTACAGACAAAACTCCTAATTGGGAAACAGATAGAATTGCTGATATTGATATGATCTTAATAAAAATGGCAATTACAGAATTTGTAAATTTTCCATCAATACCTGTAAGAGTAACTATTAATGAATACATAGAAATAGCAAAAGATTATTCTACAACCAAGAGTAGTTATTTTATAAACGGAGTTTTAGATAAAATTTCTAAAGAGTTTACAAAAGATAAAAGAATCGTAAAAATAGGAAGAGGTTTATTATAAATTTGTAAACTCCATTTTTTATTCATTATTTTTACAAAAATTAATATAACATGAAAAGATCAACAATTTTAATAGCGTTTTTAGCAACATCAATGGCTTTTATTTCTTGTGGGAATAACAGTAATGCATCATCTAAAATTAATAAGGATAACTTAGAAAATGCAAAAAACAGAGATGTAGAAATTAAAGACACAGCAGCATCAGTAACTTTTGACGAAACTGAATATGACTTTGGTACTGTAACAGAAGGTGAAATTGTAGAAACTGTTTTTAAATTAACAAACTCTGGTAATACAGATTTAGTAATTACAGATGCACAAGTAACTTGTGGTTGTACAGTTCCTGTTTGGCCTAAAAAACCAATTAAACCAGGAGCAACAGAAGAAATTCAAGTAAGATTTAATACAAATGGTAAAAGTAATAGACAACAAAAGAATATTACTTTAATTACAAATACTGAATCTGGAAGAGAAATATTAACGCTTAAAGGTATGGTTACCCCAAAAGCATAATTACATTTATAAATGGATTCAGGAAGTTTAGCAAGTATGTTGCCATTTTTGGCAATGATTTTAGTCTTATATTTTTTTATGATAAGACCACAAATGCAACGTCAAAAGAAAGAAAAAGCATTTCAAGCAGAAATTAAAAAAGGAACAAGAGTAATTACTGCTAGTGGTATTCATGGTAAAATTGTAGAAATTAATGCTACAGATAATACTATAACATTAGAAACAGGAGCAGGTAAAATTAAATTTGAACGTTCTGCAATTTCTATGGAATTAAGTAAAAAATTATTAGCACCAGCTAAAAAATAAAACTTACTTAGAAAATATTGAAGTGAGCTTTTTCTTTTAAGAGAAAGCTCACTTTTTTGTTAGCAGGCTTTTTGTTAGATTGCAGTAAAATAAAAGAGTATTGAAAACTTCTAAAAAAATACCTAAAACATTTTTCGTTTTTGTTGTAATATCATTCTTTATTTGGTTGTTAATAACCTTTTCTAAAGAATATGTTACAGAGGTTACTTTACCAGTACAATATTCAAATATTCCTCAGAATAAATTGCTTCAAAAAGCACCTATAAAAGAGCTAAATTTATCTATAAAAGCAACAGGATTTAAAATTGCAATAACAGAATTACGCAAGAAAATAATTACTATAGATGCTTCGAAATTGCAACAAAAGAAAGCAAATCAATATTACATTCTAACCAGAAATCAATTTTTAAATATTCAAAAGCAGCTAATGAATGGCGTTGATTTGCAAGAAATTGAGAAAGATACCATCAATTTAAATATAGATGAATTAGCTTCTAAATACGTTGCTCTTAAGCCAAATTTAGAGCTAGAGTATCATATTGGTTATGATTTGTTGAATGAAGTTTCAATTCAGCCAGATTCAATTCTAATTTCTGGTCCTTCTTCTCAAATAGAAAGTATAAGTCAGTTAGAATTAGAGAACTTAACCTTAACTGATATTAAATCAGATTTTAGCCATGAGTTGTCAATACTTCAACCAAAAGATTTAGAAAACATAAAACTAACTACTTCAACTGTCACAATTAATGGTAGTGTAGATAAGTTTACAGAGGGTACTATAAATGTACCTTTCACCATCAATAATTTACCAGATAATGTGAATGTGACAATATTAAATGAAGAAATACAAATAGTATTTGTTGTGGCATTGTCTAATTTTAATGAAGTATCTAAATCTTCATTTAAGGTTGAGTGCGATTATGAAATGTCTGCCAATAACGATTTAAGTTATTTGATACCTAAGATTACACTTAAACCAAGTTTTGTAAGAAGTGTAAAACTTTATCCTTCTAAAATTGATTTCCTAATTCAGAAATAGCATGAAAATAGTTGGTTTAACAGGGGGAATTGGAAGTGGTAAAACTACTGTTGCAAATTTATTTGCTGAATTCAACAATGTTGCAGTTTATATAGCTGATGTTGAAGCTAAGAAATTAATGAACAGCTCTGCAGTTATTAAAGAAAAAGTAGAACTTGAATTTGGTAAAGAATCTTATAAAAACAATGAGTTAGACAGAAATTATATTTCAAATATTGTATTTAAAGATAAATCGAAACTTCAAATCTTAAATAAAATTGTGCATCCAGAGGTAAGGAAGCATTTTCAAGATTTTATTAAAAAACAAACAAATAAAGCATTCATAATTTATGAAGCTGCTATTTTATTTGAAAGCAAAAGTAATTTATTGTGCGATTTTATAATTACGGTTTACGTAGACTTAGAAACTAAAATTGAGCGAGTTATTTCTAGAGATAATACCACTAAAAAAGAGGTGTTCAATCGTATGAAAAATCAGTTAAAAGATACTCCAAAATTACTACAATCTAACTACGTGATTTTCAATAAAAACATTCCAGAGACGAAACTTCAAGTCGAAAAAATCCACAAAATTTTAACAGAAAAAGCGTAATAGGTTTTATTATTATCAGTGATTTTGTTAAATTGTTCTTAAAATTGAACTAAATCTGTTAATCAACGTTAAAATCGAGATTTTCAATTTTTTAAAAACTTAACTTTGATTTATGGGCAAAAAAATGTTTGTTCTTATCGTAATTTTAATGAGCATTTCCTTGATAGGAATTATTGCTGTGCAACTCTATTGGATAGACAATGCTGTAAAGAGTAAAAAGCAACAATTTAGCAACGATGTTAAGATTTCTTTAATTAGAGTTGCTGAGCGAATTAATGAAAAAGAGCAAGATTTAATTGACAGAAAAATAGAGGGTATGATTGAAAATATTGGTTTGGCAAATGCAGCGCAAATCAAGAATTACTTCTTTCAAGAAATAGATACTACCTCAAAACAAACCTTTTCTTTAGGAGCTACTTATTTAGAAGAAAATTTTAAGCTTCCAGTAGAAGAGTTTTTAGATAATGATAGTATTATTTTAAAGCGTATTTCTGGTAAAAAGGATTTTTTCCAAACAAAAACTTTTTCGGGTATAGATAGCAAATCAACATCAGAAGGTATAAGAACTTCGTTTACCAAACGTTATACAAACTTAGAAAAAGAGTACAATTACGAAACCTTTAGAAGTTTATTTGAGAAAAAACCAATTAACCAGAGAGTAAGTAATAGAGAATTAAATGCAACTATAAAAGACGAATTAAATAAGAAAAATATTTTCTTAGATTTTAAATATGGTGTTTATGGTGTAGATGGTTTGGCAACAAAGTTAAAGTCTGGTTATTATACAATTGATAAGAAAGATAGTTACAGACATCCTTTGTTTTTTGATTCAGACAATCTGCCAATTCACTATTTATACGTAACATTTCCTACAGAAGACAAACATATTCTTTCAGGAATTTCAGGTATTTTATTGTTATCTCTGTTTTTTATTTTTATTATCATAATAGCTTTTTCAAGTTCATTATACCAATTAATAAAGCAAAAGAAAATTTCAGAAATTAAAACGGATTTCATTAATAATATGACTCATGAGTTTAAGACGCCAATTGCAACAATTAACTTGGCAATAGACTCTATTAAAAATCCAAAAATAATAGCAGATCAAGAAAAAGTAATTCGTTATGTAAATATGATTCGTGACGAAAATAAACGAATGCATACACAAGTAGAAAATGTGTTACGAATTTCTAGATTAGAAAAGAATCAATTGGAGATTAGTAAGGAAACTGTAGATATTCACGACATAATAGAAGAGGCTATTAGTCATGTTCATTTGCTAATCAATGATAGAGGAGGAAGTGTAGAAACACATTTTGAAGCTTTAACTCCAGAGATTATTGGTAATGAGTTTCATTTAACTAATGTGGTTGTAAACATGTTAGAAAATGCAATAAAATATACAGAAGGTGCACCAAAAATTGATGTTTATACAGAAAGCACCAATAAGTTTTTCATCTTTAAAATAAAAGATGAAGGAATAGGAATGACAAAGAGTGTTCAAAAGAATGTTTTTGATAAATTTTATAGAGAGCAAAAAGGTAACATACATGATGTAAAAGGTCATGGATTAGGCCTGGCTTATGTAAAAGAAATTGTTGATAAACATCATGGAACAGTTTTTGTAGAAAGTGAAAAAGGAAAAGGAAGCATATTTACAGTAAAATTACCTTTAATTTAAAAGTTTAAAAATGGGAAGTAAAAAGATTTTGTTAGTAGAAGACGATCCAAATTTTGGAACGGTTTTAAAAGACTATTTAGCGTTAAACGATTATAACGTTACACATGCCAAAGATGGTATAGAAGGCTTAATCATGTTTAAAAACAGTGATTATGATTTATGTATTTTAGATGTAATGATGCCAAGAAAAGATGGTTTTTCTTTAGCCCAAGACATTAGATCTACAAATAAAGAAGTGCCAATTATATTTTTAACCGCTAAAACATTAAAAGAAGATGTTTTAAAAGGTTACTCGGTTGGTGCAGATGATTATTTAAATAAACCATTTGATTCTGAGGTTTTATTGCACAAGATTAAAGCAATTTTACAAAGAAAAGAATCAGATAAATCTACAGAATCAGAACAATTTGAATTTAATATTGGTTCATTCTTTTTCAATTCTAAATTAAGACATTTATCTGTTGGTGAAGATGGTGAACCTAGTAAATTATCGCCAAAAGAAAGTAAATTATTACGAATGTTGGCAATTCACAAAAACGATTTAATGCCAAGAGAATTGGCTTTAACTAAGATTTGGAGAGATGATAACTACTTCACTTCTAGAAGTATGGATGTTTATATCGCCAAACTTCGTAAATATTTAAAAGAAGACGATCAGGTTGAAATTTTAAATATTCATGGAGAAGGATTTAGATTAGTAGATAAATCTTAAAACGATTACCTTCCCTTAAATATATAACTCAACTTATTTTTTAAGTTGAGTTTTTTTGTATTTTTATACTATGGCTGATTTTATTCGAATTTATAACGAAAACCCTAATCCTAAAGAAATTCAAAAAGCGGTTAAGGTTTTAAAAAACGGAGGTTTAATAATCTATCCAACAGACACTGTTTATGGTTTGGGGTGTGATATTACAAATACAAAAGCCTTAGAAAAAATAGCTTTGATTAAAGGTATAAAGTTAGATAAGGCAAATTTTTCTTTTGTTTGTAATGATTTAAGTCACCTTTCAGATTACGTTAAACAATTAGATTCGCCAACCTTTAAATTGCTCAAAAGAGCTTTACCTGGGCCTTATACCTTCATTTTACCAGGAAGTAATAATTTGCCAAAAGTCTTTAAGAAAAGAAAAACAGTTGGTATCCGAATTCCTGATAACAATATTGCTAGAACATTAGTTGAGGCATTAGGTAACCCAATTGTATCTTCATCTATTAGAGATGATGATGATATTTTAGAGTATACTACAGATCCAGAATTGATTTACGAAAAATGGAATAATTTGGTAGATTTAGTAATTGATGGTGGTTATGGAGATAATCAAGCATCAACAATTATTGATTTAACAGATAATGTACCAGAAGTAATTAGAGAAGGTAAAGGGAGTTTAGATGTACTTTAATCTTATTTTAATTGATTAAATTTTTTTCTGCCTAACACAAAGTATTGCCAAACAATGCTTGTATGCAAATTGTAATCTTGTGTTTTACTTAGTTGTTTTCTCTTACCTAAAAATTTTATGAAATTTCTATAAAAGCTAAGGTGTGCTTTTAAAATGGCTAAAGTATGCACTGGCTTTAATTCAATTATAAATTTTATACCTGCAATTCCATCTAATACTAACCTTGAAAATATAACAAACAGAAACCATTTTTTAGGGACATTTTTTACCACATTCAGCAAGCTATTTCTAAAATTTAAAAATGTTTTTCTAGGATTAGTCTCTTGTAATGTTGCACCTCCAACATGATAAACAGTAGAAGTACCTATGTATTTTATGGTAAAACCTAAGTTTTGAGTTCTCCAACACAAATCAATTTCTTCTTGATGTGCAAAATAATCTTCATCAAAACCTTTTAGTTGATGAAAAACTTCAGACTTAATAAAAAAACAAGCACCAGAAGCCCAAAAAATATCTGCAATATCATCAAATTGATTTTGGTCTGTTTCTAAATGATTAAAAACACGCCCTCTGCAATAAGGATATCCAAATAAATCTATAAAACCACCTGCAGCTCCTGCATATTCAAATTTTGTTTTATTCTTAAAATCTAAAATTTTCGGTTGAACAATGGCTGTGTTTTTGTTTTTTTGAAACTCATTAGTGATTGGTTTTAGCCAATCTTGAGTAACTTCAATATCAGAATTTACCAAGCCATAAATATCAGCATCAACAGAAAGTAGGGCATCATTATAACCTTTGGCATAACCACCATTTACTTTGTTTTCAATAATTTTTACGGTAGGATAAAATTGTTTAATAAATGAAATAGAATCGTCTGTAGATGCATTATCTGCAACATAAACTTCTGCTTCTGGTAAGCTGAAATTTACAACTGAGGGTAAAAACTCTTCTAAAAGTTGTTTACCATTCCAATTTAATATAACAATCGCTGTTTTCAAGGTTGCGAATTTACATTATATAACTGAGTTTTTTAATAAAGTTTTCTTAATTGTAATCAGGAATGTCTTTTAAAAAAACATAATTTTCATTCTCAAAATCCATTTTGCAATAAAAATGATGTAAACCATTGGTAACAATTAAGAAGTTTGCTTTAAGCTTTAAGTTGTAACGCGCAATTTGATCAAAAGTATCTTGTGTAATTTTAATCGATGGTGCTTTGCATTCTACTATAATATCAGGATTTCCTAAATTATCGAAAATTAAGATATCTGTTCTTTTTCTGCGGTTATTTATTACCAACTGCTTTTCTAAAGCTATTAAACTTACTGGATATTGTTTTTCTTGAATTAAATACTGCACATAGTGCTGACGAACCCATTCTTCTGGAGTTAACACAAAGTGTTTTTTTCTCAAATTATCGAAAATAAGCACCTTATTTTCGCTATTTTTGAGCTTAAAATTATACTTAGGCAGATTGAGTTTTTGCATCAATCAAAAGTAAGAAAATGAACGAAATTAGAACGATTGTTTCAGATATTAAAAAAGGTGATATAAAGCCCATTTATTTTTTAATGGGTGAAGAACCTTATTATATAGATAAAATTTCTGATTTTATTGAAGAGAATGTTTTAGATGAATCTGAAAAAGGTTTTAATCTGCAGGTAATGTATGGTAGAGATGCAACAATTGAGGATATTGTTTCGTCTGCAAAACGCTATCCAATGATGGCTGAAAGGCAAGTGCTAATTGTTAAAGAAGCACAAGATTTAAGCAGGTCTATTGAAAAATTGGTTGCTTATGCAAGCAATCCTCAGCCAACTACAGTTTTGGTTATTAATTACAAATACAAAAAGTTAGACAAGCGTAAAAAATTACACAAAGCCATTGCTAAAACTGGCTTGGTTTACGAAAGTAAAAAGCTATATGATAATAAAGTAGCAGATTGGATACGTAGAGTTTTAAGTGGAAAAAAATATCAGATAGAGCCAAAAGCAGCTCAAATGCTTGTAGAATTTTTAGGTACAGATTTAAGCAAAATTGCTAATGAATTAGATAAGTTAACTTTAATCTTGCCTCAAGAAACTATTATAAATGATACACATATCGAAGAAAATATTGGGATCTCTAAAGACTTTAATAATTTTGAGTTATTAAAAGCTATTGGAGATAAAAATGTAGTAAAAGCAAATAGAATTATCAATTACTTTGTAGAGAACCCTAAGAATAATCCTACAATAATGACCATTTCTTTACTAAATAATTTTTTTACCAAATTATTGCTATTTCATGGTTTACAAAACAAATCTAAAGATGCTGTTTCTAAAGCGCTTGGAGTCAATATTTATTTTGTAGAAGATTATTTTTCGGCTTCAAGAAATTATCCAATGCGAAAAGTAGCGCAAGTTATAACTATGTTAAGAGATGCAGATGTAAAAAGCAAAGGAGTAGGAGCAAATTTAACGCAAGGTGATATTTTAAAAGAATTGATATTTAAAATTTTACACTAAATTTAGATTATGAAAAACATTTTTAGCAAAGAAATTACGGAAGAAGTAATTGATCGAATCAATAAACTTTCTAAGGATACACAACCAGATTGGGGTACAATGTCTGTAGCACAAATGTTGGCACATTGCAGTGTAACTTACGAAATGGTTTACACCAACAGACATCAGAAGCCAAACGCTTTTACAAGGTGGATTCTTAAAACAATTGTTAAAAGGGCAGTAGTGTCAGAAAAGCCATATCCTAAAAATAGTAGAACAGCTCCTCAGTTTCTAATTACAGATCAAAAGGATTTTTTAAAAGAGAAGAAGAGGTTAGAAAATTATATTATTCAAACTCAAGAATTGGGTAAGTCACATTTTGATGGTAAAGAATCTAATTCGTTTGGTAAACTTACATCAGAAGAATGGAATAATATGTTCTACAAACATTTAGATCATCACTTAACTCAATTTGGAGTATAACATAAAAAAAGCCTGATAGAAATATCAGGCTTTTTATTCTTAGACTAAGAATTACTATTTCTCAGTTTCCTCTTTTTTAGCTTTGTCAGCTATAATTCTGGTTTCTTTATTAGCAACTTCCCAAGCAGTATGAAAAACTAAACGTGCTCTGTTTTCTAATAACTCATAGTTAATTTTATCTGGAGTATCAGTTGGTTTATGGTAATCAACGTGAGTTCCGTTAAAATAAAAGATAATTGGCACATTGTTTTTTACAAAGTTATAATGATCTGATCTGTAGTAAAAACGGTTAGGATCGTTCTCATCATTATATTTATAATCTAAGTTGATGTTGGTATATTTATCGTTCATAGCTTCAGAAATAGTATGTAATTCTGTACTTAACTTATCTGAACCAATTAAATATACGTAGTTAGGATCTGCTTTATGTCTGCTATCAGTTCTACCAATCATATCAATATTTAAATCACAAACTGTATTTTCTAAAGGAAAAATAGGATCTACATCTGTGTAGTATTTAGAACCTAAAAGTCCTTTTTCTTCTCCAGTTACGTGTAAAAATAAAATAGATCTTTTTGGCCCTTTACCAGCTTTTGCTGCCATTTGAAATGCTTCAGCAATTTCTAACATTGCAACAGTACCAGAACCATCATCATCTGCACCATTATAAACTTGACCATTTTTAACTCCTTCATGGTCTAAATGTGCAGAAATTACTACGATTTCTTCTGGTTTTTCAGAGCCTTCTATAAAAGCAACCACGTTTTCAGAATCTTTAAAAGTTCCTCTTCTCGTGTTTTTATTAATCCACTCTGCAGGTACTTCTTGAAAATAATCATCTCCACCAATTGGGCTCACAATACCTTGACTTACATAAAAGTTTTTTAAGTATTCTACAGCCATTTTTTGACCAGGTTCTCCAGTTTCTCTACCTTGAAATTCATCTGAGGCATAAGTAAAAAGGTGATTACCTAAATCTTTAGCTGTAATTGTTGCTGCGTATTTTGCTGCTTGATCTACATTTGCATCTTCTTTAGATGCTTCTTTGCTAGTACTGCAAGCCATAAAAGCGATTGCACCTGCAACATAAAGTATTTTTTTCATCGATTAAATTTAATTAATTTCTAAGATTAGTATTCAAAAATAACAAAAAGTTACAGCTTTATCAAAATTAGTTCCTCTTAATAACAAACTGTTTAAGATTCGAGTTGTATTTTATGATCTGATTAGGAAATAAATTATCTAAAGCTTGAGTTTTATTTAGTTCGTCAACAGATCCTGAAAGTACTTCATTATCTTTAAATAATACAATTGAATCAGAAAATTGAAGAGCTAAATTCACTTGATGTGTGGAAATTATAATAGTTTTTGATGTTTCATCTACCAGCTTTTTAAGAAGTGTAAAAATCTTTAACGTATGATGAAGATCTAAATGTGCTGTTGGCTCATCTAAAATAATGATATCTGTATCTTGTGCTAAAGCTCTTGCAATTAAAACGCGTTGTAATTGACCATCACTCAATTCGTAGAAATATTTTTGTTGAAGATGTTCAATCTCGGTTTGTTTTATAGCTGTTGAAATTTTTTCGATATCAACCTCAGATAATTTATCAATCCAATTCGTATAAGGTTGTCTCCCCAAAGCAACAAGCTCAAAAACGGTTAATTGACTTTCAGGTAAACGCTCTGTAAGCACTAAACTTAATAGCTTCGATATTTCTTTATTTGAATACAATTCTAATTTTTTCTCATTGATAAAAACCAGACCATTTAAAGGGTTTTGTACTTTTGCTAAGGTTCTTAAAAAAGTAGATTTACCTATTCCGTTTTTACCTAAAACTGTAATTAAATTTTGCTGTTTTAATTCTAAGTTGATGTCATTTGCTACAACAATTTTACTTTTTCTGCTTTGGTAACCAATACTTAAGTTTTCAGTTCTTAAAACGATATTTTCTTGCTTTTTATTCATGCTTAAATAAAAATTTTCTTTTTTCGAATTAATAACCAGATTACAACAGGGGCACCAAATAAAGAAGTAATAGCGTTTATTGGTAGCGTAAATTCACTTGTAGGTAACTGAGCAATTGCATCACAAATAAGCAATATAATTCCACCTAATAAAGCAACAGAAGGTATTAAGATTTTATGATTAGAAGTTGTAAAAAGCAATTTAGCAATATGAGGTACAGCTAGACCAACAAAAGCAATTGGTCCTGAAAAGGCAGTAATTACACCAGCTAAAATACTTGTGATTAATAAAATAATATTTCTATTTCTTTTAATGTTAATACCTAAACTTTTTGCATAATTTTCTCCCAGCAAAAAACTATTTAGAGGTTTAATAATGATTAAGCTACCTAACATACCAATACCATAAATAGACGCAAATACAGAAATTTCTGTCCAACTTAAATTTCCTAAACTACCAAAGCTCCAAAATAAATATTGTTGAATTTGTTCAGCTTGAGAAAAGTAGGCAAGAACACTAATTAAGGCCGAAGTTAAACTGCCAAACATTAAACCAATAATAAGTATTGACATAATGTTTCTAACTTTATTTGCTGCTACAATTACAGCTGTTAACACTAAAAAAGCTCCTAAACTCGCTGCAATTGGTAAAGACCAACTAGACAAGTTAGGTGATATTAGAATGCCTCCTAAAAAAGAAGATCCTAAAATTAAAAGAGCAACGCCTAAACTTGCCCCAGAAGAAATACCTAAAACAAATGGGCCTGCTAAAGGATTTCTAAATAAAGTTTGCATTAGTAAACCACAGATTGATAAACCAGAACCAACTAAAATAGCAGTAATTGCTTTTGGTAATCTATAATTTAAAATAATGGTAGTCCAACTTTCTTTAGTAGGTAATCCACCAAAAAGAGTTGTAAATATATCTTCTATAGGAATTGAAACTGAGCCTAGACTTACATTTACAAAGAACAATAACAGCAAAAGCCATGATAATATTATAAAATGTAGTGTGTAGTTTTTGGTTTGCATCAATACCTAATAATAAATTGATATTCGTTTAATAATTTTTCAAAAAGTCAACAAGTTTTTGCACAGCAATACCCCTATGAGAAATTTTGTTTTTTTCGGCAGCACTCATAGTTGAAAAAGATTCATTGTAATTGGTTGGTTTAAAGATAGGGTCATACCCAAAACCTTTATCACCTTGTTTACTATGTAAAATTTCACCTGTACAAATTCCTTCAAATAAAAACTGTTTATCGTCTAAATTTAAACAGATTGCTGTTCTAAACTGAGCATTTCTGTTTGATTTATTTTTTAGCTCATCAAGTAATTTTTGCATGTTTCGCTCAGCGCTTCTAGGTTCACCAGCAAATCTTGCAGAATAAACACCAGGTTTACCATCTAAAGCTTCTACTTCTAAACCAGTATCATCAGCAAAACAATTGTAACCGTAATTTTTGGTAATGTAATCTGCCTTTAGTTTAGCATTACCTTGTAAAGTGTTTTCGGTTTCGTCCACTTCTTCATTGCAATTAATGTCTTTTAAGCTTAATAATTCAATTGAGCTTGGCAACATTTCTTGTACTTCTTTTAATTTATTTAAATTGTTGGTGGCAAAAACGAGTTTCATTTATTTATTGAAAGTATTAGAGAAACAAAGTTACAAAGTTTTTGCTCCTTTTTAAGAAGATTAATAAGGTCTACTCATGATGATAGGGTTCATTCTTTAAAATGGTGAAACCTCTATACAATTGTTCAACGATAAAAAGACGAATCATTTGGTGAGAAAACGTCATTTTAGAAAGCGATATTTTACCTTGTGCTTTTTGGTATACAGCATCAGAAAAACCATAAGGACCACCAATAACTAAAACCAACTGTTTCAAACCAGCATTCATCTTTTTTTGTAAATATTTAGAAAACTCGATAGAAGTAAAATGCTTTCCTTTATCATCTAACAAAACCAAAACATCTGTATTTTGTAGTTTCTTTAAAATTTGTTCGCCCTCTTTTTCTTTCTGCTGAAGTTCGCTTAAATTTTTAACATTTTTAATGTCTGGTATAATATCTAACTCAAACTTTATATAGTGTTTTAAACGGTTTTGATACTCATCTATCAATAATGATAATTGTTTATTATCTGTTTTTCCTATCGCTAAAAGTTTAATTTTCATTTGTCAAAATTACGAATTATGACGTTTGAATTGCTATTTTTACATCACAATTAAATGATATGATTACAGAAGCACAATTTCAAAACGAGTTAGACTTAATTATAAAAAATGCCATTAGAGAAGATATAGGAGATGGAGATCATACCTCACTTTCTTGTATTCCTGCAGATGCAGAAGGCAAAGCAAAGTTATTGGTTAAAGATACAGGAGTTATTGCTGGTGTAGAATTTGCAAAACAGGTTTTTTCTTATGTTGATGCAGATTTGCAAGTAGAAACTTTTATAACTGATGGTGAAAATGTAAAATTTGGCGATATTGTTTTTCATGTTTCTGGTAAATCTAGATCTATTTTAATGGCAGAGCGTTTGGTGTTAAATGCCATGCAAAGAATGTCTGCAATAGCAACTAAAACTGCATTTTTTGCTAACCTGTTAAAAGGTACAGGTACTAAGGTTTTAGATACCAGAAAAACAACACCAGGAATTAGAGTTTTAGAAAAATGGGCTGTAAAAATTGGTGGAGGAGAAAATCATAGATTTGCCTTGTATGATATGGTTATGATAAAAGACAATCATATAGATTTTGCTGGAGGAATTACAGCAGCAATAACTAAAACTAAAAAATACTTAGCTGAAAAAAACTTAGATATTAAAATTATTGTAGAAGCTAGAAGTTTGAAAGAAATTGAGGAAATTTTATCGAATGAAGGTGTTTACAGAATTCTTATTGACAATTTTAATTATGAAGATACTAGAAAAGCAGTAGCATTAATTGGCGATAAATGTTTAACGGAATCTTCAGGAGGAATTAATGAAGATACGATTAGAAAATATGCAGAATGTGGAGTAGATTTTATTTCCTCAGGTGCTTTAACACACTCCGTTTATAATTTGGATTTGAGTTTAAAAGCCATTTAAAATAAGTGATGTTAGACTTTTTTGATAATGAAACTTTTACAAAAGTTGATTTTACGAAAACTAAAATCAGCAAAGGAGAATATGATAATTGTACATTCACGAATTGTAATTTTGAAAGTTTACATGCCTCAAACATTCAATTTGTGGAATGCGATTTTATAGATTGTAATTTTAGCAATACAATTGTCACCAATACTGTATTTAAAGAAATTTCATTTTTAAATTGTAAAATGATTGGCGTAAAATTCAATGAATGTGATCCTTTTTTGCTTCAATTTAGTTTTAAAGATTGTCAACTAAATTTTAGTTCTTTTTATCAATTAAAAATTCCGAATACTAAATTTATCAATTGTAATTTAGAGGAAGTAGATTTTACTGAGAGTATTTTAAGTAATGCATTGTTTGATAAATGCAATTTAAAAAACACCACTTTTGAAAGATCTAATATAGAAAAAACTGATTTTAGAACTTCTGCAAATTTTAGTTTTAGCTTAGAAGAAAACCAAGTAAAAGGTGCAAAATTTAGTAAAGAAAATCTTGTTGGTCTTTTATCAAAATATAAAATTGTTATAGATTAGTGGTATATGTCTAAAATTGCTGAAGATAAATTTGATAAAATTCCTGTGGTTAACTCTTTAGTTAAGCTAGGAAAAAAAATTAAGGTGCCTGGTTTAAAGGGCATGTCTTTGTACGATGTTTTAGAAATGTATTTAATAGGCATTGTAGAAGGAGCATTAACCACAAGAGCAAGTGGAATTGCTTACAGCTTTTTTATGGCTATTTTTCCTTTTCTTTTATTTATTCTAACCTTAATACCTTATGTGCCCATAGATGGTGCTCAAGAAGGTTTACTTTCTATTATTAGTGATGTTTTGCCACCCAAAACTTTTGATGCTGTTGATACAGTTATTATTGATATTATCAACAATCAATATGGAGGTTTGCTATCTTTTGGTTTTATAGGGTCTATTTTTTTAATGACTAATGGTGTAAATGCAATTTTTGGTGGATTTGAATTTTCGTATCACGTAAAAGAAATTCGTAATATTTTTAGAGCCTACTTTATAGCCATGTTTGTGTCTTTTGTAATTGTGGCTTTTCTATTAATAACTGTGGTTATAATAATCTTTTTTGAATTGATTTTAAAAGATTATGTAACCCTAGCTTGGTTAGAAGATAATTTAATTTGGATTCAATTAGTGCGTGGTTCTATATTCTTAGCCATGATATTTATTACAGTTTCTATGCTTTATCATTATGGAGTAAAAGAAGGTAAATACTCTAGATTCTTTTCTCCAGGAGCTGTTTTTACAACAGTTTTATCAGTATTGTCATTTTACCTTTTTGGTTTTTATGTTACTGAATTTGCAAAGTACAATGAGTTGTATGGTTCTATAGGTACCTTGTTAATTTTAATGCTATTTATTTGGCTAAATGCCATTATTCTTCTTTTAGGTTTCGAGTTAAACGCATCTATTTATTCTTTGCGTGTTCGAAATAAAAGCAAAGCTAGCCCTGAAAATTTGTAAGATTTTCACGATATTTGCACTCGCAAAAAAGTATCCATAAACAATATTTAGATTTTTTATTTACAAACAATGAATAACTAAATATTGATAACTGAATTATATGAAACCAAGCATTCCAAAAGGAACTAGAGATTTTTCACCAACAGAAGTAGCCAATCGTTCTTATATTATGAACACTATTAAAACTACTTTCGAAACTTTCGGATTTCAGCCCATAGAAACTCCGAGTTTTGAAAACTCATCAACTTTAATGGGTAAATATGGTGAAGAAGGTGATAGGCTTATTTTCAAAATTTTAAATTCTGGAGACTTTCTTAAGAAGGCAGATGCACAATTATTGGCAGATAAAGAAAGTACAAAAGTAACTTCACAGATTTCTGAAAAAGCTTTAAGGTATGATCTTACTGTGCCTTTTGCAAGGTATGTAGTTCAGCATCAAAATGAAATCACGTTTCCTTTTAAACGTTATCAAGTACAGCCTGTTTGGAGAGCAGATCGTCCTCAAAAAGGTCGTTTTAGAGAGTTTTATCAGTGTGATGCAGATGTAGTAGGTAGTAAATCTTTATGGCAAGAAGCAGAATTTATACAATTGTTTGATACTGTTTTTACTAAATTAGGTTTAACAGAAACTACTATAAAAATTAATAATAGAAAAATCTTATCTGGAATTGCAGAAGTAATTGGGGCTCAAGATAAACTGATAGATTTTACTGTTGCTTTAGATAAGTTAGATAAAATTGGGCAAGCTAAAGTAGAAGAAGAAATGCTAGCAAAAGGTATTTCTGAAGAAGCCATTCAAAAAGTACAACCATTATTTAATTTTAAAGGCTCTAACCTAGAAAATTTAGATGCTTTAGATCTTATGTTAGCTGCTTCAGATGAGGGCTTACAAGGTGTTAAAGAATTAAGATTTGTAATAAATGCAACTACAGAATTAGGCTTGCAATCTGCAAATTTAGAAGTAGATGTAACTTTGGCCAGAGGTTTAAATTATTACACAGGAGCAATTTTTGAAGTTTCAGCACCAAAAGGCGTGAAAATGGGTTCTATTGGAGGAGGAGGAAGATATGATGATTTAACTGGTATTTTCGGAATGAAAGATGTTTCTGGAGTAGGAATTTCTTTTGGTTTAGACCGAATTTATTTAGTGCTAGAAGAACTGGGTTTATTCAAATCTGTAGATTTACCTAAGCCTAAAGTATTGTTTATTAATTTTGGAGATGCTGAAGGTTTGTATTGCATGAAAGCCATTTCTGAACTTAGAAAATACAATATTAAAGCAGAATTATATCCAGATGCTGCTAAGATGAAAAAGCAAATGACGTATGCTAATAACAGAGCAATAGAATATGTGGTTTTAGCTGGTTCTCAAGAAGTAGCACAAGAGGTATTCACATTAAAAAATATGATTACTGGAGAACAACAACAATGTTCTAAAGCAGAATTAGTAAATAAATTACAATAAAGATTTCTTTTAAGAGGCAGTAGTTGTCAATAATTATACATCAATAATGATTATTGATACAAAAGATGATAAAATACGTTGCAAACACGTAAATTTGCAAAATAATTACGTTTCAATAAGTTTGAATTAAATACCATAATGAACGAAGAAAGAATTGAAGAAATAGGAGAAAACCACGTAGGTACTTCTGCAAAAACTCCATTAAGAGCAGATGCTTTTGATATTTCTGATGATGAAAAAATAAAGAGAATTGAAGAAAGTGTTAAAGATATTTTAAACACTTTAGGTATGGATTTAACAGATGATAGTTTGCAAGGAACTCCAAAGAGAGTGGCTAAAGCCTTTGTAAATGAAATCTTTATGGGTTTAAATCCGAAACATAAACCAAAGGCATCTACATTTGATAATAATTACAATTATGGTGAAATGTTAGTAGAAAAAAACATTGTGGTTTATTCTACTTGCGAGCACCATTTATTACCTATCATTGGTAGAGCACATGTTGCTTATATATCAGATGGTAAAGTAATAGGTTTATCTAAAATGAATAGAATTGTTGAGTACTTTGCAAAAAGACCTCAAGTTCAAGAGCGTTTAACAATGCAAGTTGTACAAGCAATGCAAGAAGCACTTGGTACAGATGATGTAGCTTGTGTTATTGATGCAAAGCATTTATGTGTAAATTCAAGAGGAATTAAAGATATTGAAAGCTCTACAGTAACTGCAGAGTTTGGTGGTAAGTTTAAAAATAAAGAAACAAAAAGAGAGTTTTTAGATTATTTAAAACTAGAAACAGAATTTGATTGATTTTAGCCATAGACTTCAATAAAAAAAGAGCTTGTGTATTTTATACAAGCTCTTTTTTTATGAGGCAATTTTATATTTTAATTGGAGTTTACCTTTTTCATTTTGAAAATCAAATTCAATTTTTCCAAGCTCAATTTGATGCTTAGCTTGAATCTCATTTATAAGTAATTGGTATTTAAGTTGTGTTTTATTTACTTCTTCTGCATACTTACTTTTATTTATAGATAATTTTATTTCATTAGATCCATATTTAGTTTCTAGATTAATCAATTCTTGTTTCATTTCAAAACTTAATTTGTCAATCTTTACTGTTGTTGAATGATTTAAAGCTGTAGACTTTGTCTTTAACCTATATTCTAAAACATTGTATTCCTTTTTAAATTTTAACAAAGCCATTTTATTAGTTTGACTAAAAACAGATAGCGATAAAAAAAATAATATTGTTGTAGTTAATACTTTCATTTAAATAGATTTTTTATAAAAATAAGAATTTGATTGACGATTTAAACTATTTTTAGAATTATTCTATATTTTTTGCGACACTTTTAAAATTTTCACGTTCTTATAGTGTAAACAAAATCAACCAACTAATTTTTTGAATACCAAACAACTCATACAAGGATGTAAATCTAACAATTACCAAGCCCAAATGCAGGTTTATAATGCTTATAAAAATATGATGTTTGGAACAGCAGTAAGAATTTTAAAGAGTAGAGAAGAAGCCGAAGATATAGTTCAAGATTGTTTTATAAAAGCATTCGAAAAAATAACTCATTTAAAAGAGGATGCAAATTTAGGTGCTTGGTTAAAAAGAATTGTAATTAATAAATCTATAGATGTTTCTAAATCAAAACACAAGTTCATAGTATCTGACGAATACGATGCTTTAGAAAAAGAAGAAGAAGAAATTAATGATAATTTAGAGCAAACTCCATCTATAAAATTTGTTAAAGAATGTATGGCTAGTTTAAAAGATAAATACAGTGTTGTGCTTTCTCTTTATTTGATAGAAGAGTATACTCATAAGGAGATAGCAGAAATGCTAAATACCAAAGAAAGTACTATTAGAAATCAATTTAGAAGAGGAAAACAACAACTATTAAAATTGATTAAAAAACAAGATTTATGAAATTAGAAGATTTTATTAAAGACAATAAAAGCTCCTTTTCAAATGAGCAAATATCTAAAAAAGCTGATGCTAATTTTGAGAAAATGTTAAAACAAAAATTACATCAACCTAAAAAAAGTAGAGTTGTGTATTTAAGATATATGTCTGTAGCTGCCTGTCTTGCAATCATTTTTTCTCTTGCGTTTTGGTTTACAAACAGAGACTCAATTTCTAAAGAAGAACAAGAATTATTGGCAAACTTAGATGCAGATTCAGCAGGAAAACGTTTAGAAGGTGTTTATGCCTTTAATGATGAATATCAAAAAGAAGATACTAGAATAATAAACAGACTAATTCAAATTTTGCATCAAGATGAAAATGCAAATGTAAAAATTGCAACGATTGATGGTTTATTGCAATTTCCAAAAAATGAAAAAATAAGAAAGAATTTAATAACTGCTCTAGAGAATGAAGATAAACCTTTGGTGCAAATTAAATTAATAAAAGCATTAAGTATTTTAAGAGAAAATCGTGCACAAAAACCTCTTGAAAAAATCATTAATAGTAAACAAACATATCCTATAGTTAAAAATAATGCAACATTAGCTATGGCAAATATTAATAAATAATATCATGAAAAATATAAAATTAATTTTTACAGTAATATTTCTAATTGTGTTTTGTGCGATAAATGCACAAGAGAAAAAAATAAAGTTTAATAAAGGAACTTTAAGAATTTGTTCCTCTAAACAGTTTCAGATAGAGGGTTATGATGGAGATGAAGTTATCATTAAAAGTCTACATGAAAAAAGAGAAGAGAACTCACCTTGGGTTGTAAGGGGATATGCTAAATCAAAAAATTTAGCCAAAGTAAGTTCAACAACAATAAAAAGTAAAGACTCCATATCAAATTCTAATTTTGTTTTTTTTAATGTAGATAATGATAGAAAAAAGGGACTTAAGAAGTTAGGTAAAAAGAATCAAAATGCTGATTTGGGTATTTATTTTACTATAGAGGAAAGAGATGGAGAACTGCTTTTCAAAGACCAAAATCAAGTTCGTTTTATTATGGCAAGCAATGAAAGATATTTGGTGAAAATTCCAAACACAATAAAACTAAATTGGTCTACAAATAATTGTAGTGAAGAATCTAAGAATAGTCAAGTTCGATTTTTTAATTCAAAAGCCTCAAGTTTATCATATTTTAAAGGAGAGGTAGAAATAACATCAACCCTTAATAATATGAAATTGAAAGATGTTTCTGGTCCTGTTACTGTAAATACAATTGGAGGAAATGTTACTATCGAATTTGAAAAAGAATATCCTAAAGGTATCTTTTCTATATACAGTAATAACGGATTTATAGATGTTCAAATTCCTAATAAGTCTAGTTTACTTATAGATGCTATTGGTAAATCTGTTTATAGTGATGTAGATTTTAAGGTGTTAGAAGAAAAAGAAATGGATGATTTTGGTCATATAAATACTAGGATGAAATTAAAATATAACACAGGTAAATATAAGATGAAATTAAATAGTGGTTATGGAACTGTTTACTTAAGAAAACTTTAGTTTAATTAAGTTATAACAAAAAAACCGTTTAGATATTTCTAAACGGTTTTTTGTTTTTTATAAACGGATTAAGAATACGTTTAAAATTATGTTTTGTATGGTTTTTGTATGGCTCAATATTTTCATTTATATAAACTATTCAGTTAGCTTTACAAATAGCGTATTCACTAAATTTACTCTTATGTTAAAATACTTTCTTAGTGCACTAATTATTTTTCTTAGTTTTTCAATAAACTGTCAAACAACACAAGTTGGTAGTGGTAGTTATACAAATTCACATCCTGGAACAGATGAAGCAGGTAGAAATGGTTTTCCTTCAGGTACACCACAATTGTCTGGTAATGCTATAGGTAAACCAGTTCCAACAAATGACTGGTGGTCTAAGTTAGTTAAAGAAAATCATGCAGATAATTTATTCAATTATCCAATGACAATGAAAACTACAAATACAGGTTTAATTGTTACGTATATTCCTTGGGGAGTTATTGGAGATTCTGCTCCCATAGAAGTTAGTCTTCAAGGTTTGTCTACAGATAAAACCACAGTTTATGATTATTCAGATTGGACAGTTACCATGAATTGGAAAGATACAGACAATGAAATGAATGTAACTTCAGGAATTGGTATGCCATTTTTATATTACGAAAAAGATGCAGATGATGTTGTGGAAATAAAAGTGAATTCAGGTTCAGCAACTGTTAATAATGAAGTATTAATTATAGAAAACGCATCTGGAGACGAAGATTTTGTATTCTATGCACCAATTGGTAGTGTATGGAATCAATCAGGTGCAACCTATACATCAACCTTAAATGGTAAAACGTATTGGTCAATGGCAATGTTGCCACAAAATACCAGTAATGTTAATGATGTAGTTGAAGATCTAAAAAAGTATGCGTACGTTTTTCCAACAAATACAACTACAAATTGGAGTTATGATGAAGCAACATCTAAAGTGGCTACAACTTTTACAGTTACCACAGATGTTAAAGAAGGATCTAACTCCAATATGTTACTAGGCTTATTGCCTCATCAATGGTATAATACAAGTTCTAATTCTCCTGTACCAAGTTCTTATACTTATGCATCTGTAAGAGGTGAGTTAAAAATGCAAGAAGGAAATAGCTTTACAGTAGAAAATACATTTAAAGGAATTTTACCAACAATACCTTATTTAGCAAATTACAGCACAGGATTTAGTCCTGCTGAGCTTGAGAGTAAAATTTCTCAAATTGAAAATGATGGTTTAGCAACTTGGACGGATTCTTACAATGAAGGTCAAGTTATGAATCGTTTAATTCAAACAGCCAGAATTGCTGATCAAACAGGAAATACAGCTGCAAGAGATAAAATGATAGCCACTGTTAAAGAGCGTTTAGAAGATTGGTTAAGTTATGAGTCTGGAGAAAAAGCATTTTTGTTTTATTATAATGATACTTGGTCTGCTTTATTAGGTTATCCTTCAGGTCATGGACAAGATACAAACATCAATGATCATCATTTTCACTGGGGATATTTTATTCATGCTGCTGCTTTTATGGAACAGTTTGAACCTGGTTGGGCTTCAAAATGGGGGCCAATGATAAACACTTTAATAAAGGATGCAGCTTCAGCAGATAGAAGTGATGCCTTATTTCCATTTTTGAGAAATTTTAGTCCCTATGCAGGCCACAGTTGGGCCAATGGCTTTGCAACCTTTCCTCAAGGAAATGATCAAGAATCAACTTCAGAAAGTATGCAATTTGCTTCGTCTTTAATTCATTGGGGAACAATTACTGAGAACGATGCAATAAGAGATTTAGGAATATATATTTATACCACAGAACAAACAGCCGTAGAAGAATATTGGTTTGATGTTTATGAACGTAATTTTCAATCATCACAACAATACAGTTTGGTGTCTAGAGTTTGGGGTAATTCTTATGATAATGGCACTTTTTGGACAGCAGATATTGAAGCAGCTTATGGTATTGAGATGTATCCCATTCATGGAGGTTCTTTTTACCTTGGGCATAATCAACAATATGCACAGAAATTATGGGCGGAAATCGAAGCAAATACGGTTGTTTTAAATAATCAAGAACATCCAAATTTATGGTACGATACTTATTGGAAATATTTGTCTATGTCAAACCCACAAAAAGCAGTCGATTTATATAATGATTATCCAGAAAGAAACTTAAAATTTGGTATTTCTGATGCTCAAACTTATCATTGGCTACATTCGGTTAATGCAATGGGTGTTGTAGATGCTACAATTACAGCAAATTATCCTATTGCAGCAGTTTTTAAGCAAAATGGAGAAACAACATACGTTGCGCATAATTATTCTGATAATGAAATTACGGTTTCTTTTTCAGACGGATTTCAATTAACGGTTCCTTCAAATCAAATGAAAACAAATAGAGATTTAGATGTCTCTGGAGTTTTATCATCAGATTTTGCCCAAGCTTTTCCAAATGGTAGTGTAAATTTAACAGCCACTGTTTCTGGAAGTGGAATTACTAAGGTTGAGTTTTTTGATGGAACCACATCTATAGGTGAAGACACATCAGCTCCATACGAACTTAAAGCAGCTAATTTAGGATTGGGTATTCATGGTTTTTACGCTAAAGTTTATGTAAACAATCAATTTAGTGTTACCAATATTGTTGAAGTACAAATAGGGGAACAAGTACCTTATTTAGGTACTCCTAATAGTATTCCTGGTGAAATTGAAGCAGGTTTTTATGATAAGTTTGAAGGTGGAATTGGGCAAGGCATTACTTATGTTGATACATCTGTGGGAAATAATGGAGATTTCAGAACAGAAGAAAATATAGATGCCATTTCTGTAAATGGAGAAGGAGCAACAATAGGTTGGATTACTGCAGGAGAATGGATGGAGTATACAGTTGATGTACAAACTGCTGGAGTTTATGATCTAAGTTTTAGATATACATCTGGTAATGAAAGTGGAGGAGGTCCTTTTTATTTTGAAATTGATGGCACTAAAATTAGTCCAGATATGTCTGTGGGCTATACCTCAGATTGGGATGCTTGGCAAACTAAGAATGTTTCAGATATTCAGTTAACTAAAGGTGAAAATGTGTTGAGATTATTTATAGAAAATGGGGAGTTCAATTTAGGTAAAATGACATTTAGTTATAAAGAAGCACTGCCTTTTGTTCCTCCAGTTGCTAATGCAGGTACAAACGTTTCTGTGATACTACCTGATTCAACTGCAATGCTAGATGGTTCTGCAAGTAATGATCCTGAAGGACAAAATATAACTTATAATTGGGAGCAAATTTATGGGCCTTCAACGATCATTTTTGATAACAATACAATTGCTTCACCAACTATTTCTAATTTGGTAGATGGTATTTATAAATGCAAATTATCTGTAGATGATGGTACTTATCAAGATTCTGATGAGGTTTTGGTAATAGTTTCAAATAATGGAAATGTAAATCCGACTATTTCAATTACAGCACCAAATAACAATGCTGCCTTTAAAGAAGGAGAACAAATTACTATTTCAGCATCTGCTAGTGATTTAGATGGTACAATTGCTTTAGTAGAGTATTTTAGAGGTACTACAAAATTGGGTGAAGTTTCTAATTCACCTTATAGTTTTGTTTGGGAAAATGCAAGTATTGGTTCACATCAAATTAAAGCTGTAGCTACCGATAATTCTGGGGCAACAACTACATCAGAAGAAATTTCAATTACAGTATCAGAAGAACAAAAATGTGAAGAGGTTTCCTCTGAAGCAAGTCAAGGAAGTTTTTCACAAGGATATCGTGTGTCTTTTGAAACCATAGGAACTTCGGTTAAAATTCAATTTGAGTTGTTAGATACAGATAAAAATGGTGTCGTAGCTTATTTATGGAAACAAACTCCATTTACAGAATCTCAGATGAATCAAGAATCAGGAAATATATTTTCTAGTACAGTTGGTGGTTTATCAATAGGTGAAACTATTAGTTATGCATGTAAATTTGCTTATGCAGGTGGCTTATCTGCGACTAAATATTTTAACTATGTTGTTGGGAATAGTTGTTCAGGTAGTAATTCTGATACAACTCCCCCAGATAATTTTACGGCAAGTATTGGCAATGTGAGTGCATCAACAGTAGAAATTTTTTTAAATTCTACAGATGATTCAGGAAAAGTAATTTATGACGTTACTTATGGCAATAATACTGAATCTATAAATAGTGATTCTGGAGTTCAAAAATCAATAATGATAAGTGGTTTAACAGCAGATACTTTATATGATTTTAGTGTTTCTGCAAAAGATTTATCTGGAAATGAGGCTACTAATAATTCAATAAGTTTACAAGCAACCACGTTAGAAAATACAAATTCTGAATGTTCAGGAACAGAAAGTGAAGCAATACAAGGTGAGTTTTCTTTAGGTTATACTTATGAATTTATCACAAATGGCTCAGAAGTTACTTTTACTTTCGAATTGTTAGATACAGATAAAACAGGAGTTGTAGCTTATTTATGGAAGCAATCTCCATTTTCGGAAACTCAAATGAGTGCTGAATCTGGTAATCGATTTTCAACAACTGTAAGCGGATTTTCAGCAGGTGAATCTATTAGCTATGCTTGTAAATTTGCTTTTGCTGGTGGTTTAGCAGTTACTAAATATTTTACTTATACTGTTGGTGAAAGTTGTTCTTTAAGTACTGCAGAAAATGTTTTAAAATCGGCTTTAAAGATGTATCCTAATCCTGTGATTAATGAATTAAATATTGATTTACAAGATATTGCACTTTCAAAAATAGAAATCTACTCAGTAGTTGGTAAACGATTAAAGGTTTACAAAACAGAATTAAATAAAATAAATCTTGAAGACCTTTCTAGTGGGTTGTATCTAATAAAAGTATACGCTGATGGCCTCAGTTATACTTCAAAGTTTATCAAAAAATAGAGAATACATCTAATTACAGCATCATATAAAAAAACCGTTTAGAGATTTCTAAACGGTTTTTTTAAATGTATAATAGTTTGGTTAAATTAATTTACCAAAACCCATTCACCTTTTTGAATTAAAGGAATTGCTTGTTTAAATTTTACAACCTTTTCTTCTCCACTCATTACATTTTTAATAGTAACGCGTTCATTTCTACCAATTTTTGGTTGTTCTCTCACAACAGTTTCTACAGGTTCTGAAGATTGCTGACGAGAATTTTGAATGGCTTGTTCTGTGGTATTTTGCACATCAGCTTTACTAGTACTTAAGTTTTCTCTTTTTTGCTGACGAGCTTCAGATATCTGATTTCTATCTTGTGCAGGTAATTCACCTTTGAATAAGAAAGATAAAACCTCTCTATTAATCTCGTCTACAGTTCTCTTAAACAATTCAAAAGCTTCAAACTTATAGATTAATAAAGGATCTTTTTGCTCATAAGATGCGTTCTGTACAGATTGTTTTAAATCATCCATTTTACGTAAATGATCCTTCCAGTTTTCATCTATAATTGCAAGTGTAATATTCTTTTCGAAATCTGTAACTAAACTTTCACCTTCAGTTTCGTATGCTTCTTTTAAATTGGTAACAACTTGTAAAGATTTAATTCCGTCTGTAAAAGGTACTACAATACGTTCGTATCTATCACCTTCATTTTCGTATACATCTTTAATTACAGGGTATGCCAATACTGCATTTCTTTCAATCTTATCTTTGTAATGTTTAGTTACAATATCATACAATTGATCTGTAATTTCTTTTTCTGATAATTTGTTGAACTCATCTTCAGAAATAGGTGAAGTCATAGAAGAAAAACGAATTAATTCAAATTCGAAATTCTGAAAATCTTTAACTCCTTTATTTTTTTGAACAATAGCTTCGCATGTATCGTAAATCATATTTGCAATATCTACTTGCAAACGTTTACCATCTAACGCATTTCTTCTTCTTTTATAAACAAACTCACGTTGAGCGTTCATAATATCATCATACTCTAACAAACGCTTACGAATACCAAAGTTGTTTTCTTCTACCTTTTTCTGCGCTCTTTCAATAGATTTAGAAATCATAGAATGCTGAATTACTTCACCTTCTTTAAGGCCCATTCTATCCATCATTTTAGCAATTCTATCTGAACCAAATAAACGCATTAAATTATCGTCTAAAGCTACATAGAATTGAGAAGAACCAACATCTCCCTGTCTTCCTGCACGTCCTCTAAGCTGTCTGTCAACACGCCTAGAGTCATGTCTTTCTGTACCAATTATAGCTAAACCACCAGCTTCTTTTACTTCCTGAGATAGTTTAATATCTGTTCCACGACCAGCCATGTTTGTTGCAATAGTAACAACACCAGGTTTACCTGCTTCTGCTACAACATCTGCTTCACGCTTGTGTAATTTTGCATTTAAAATATTATGTGGAATTTTACGCATTTGTAACATTCTACCTAATAATTCAGAAATTTCTACTGATGTTGTACCTACTAAAACAGGTCTTTTTTCAGCAACTAAATTTACGATATCGTCTATAACTGCGTTGTATTTTTCACGAGCAGTTTTATAAACTAAATCATCTTTATCATCTCTTGCAATTGGCTTATTTGTAGGAATTTCTACAACATCTAATTTATAGATTTCCCAAAATTCACCAGCTTCTGTAATGGCTGTACCTGTCATTCCAGAAAGTTTTCTATACATTCTAAAATAGTTCTGTAGAGTTACAGTTGCAAAAGTTTGTGTAGCATCTTCAATTTTTACATTTTCTTTAGCTTCAATTGCTTGGTGTAAACCATCAGAATAACGACGACCATCCATGATACGTCCTGTTTGTTCATCAACAATCATCACCTTGTTTTCCATCACTACATACTCAACATCTTTTTCAAAAACAGTATATGCTTTTAAAAGTTGATTCATGGTATGAATACGTTCGCTCTTAATACTAAAGTCTTTATACAAGTCTTCTTTTAAAACTGCTTTTTCTTCTGCAGTTTTTTCAAGAGCATCAATTTCACCAACTTTTACACCAATATCTGGTAATACAAAGAAGGTGTCATTATTCGTTTTTTCTGATAAATGTGCAATCCCTTTATCAGTTAAATCAATCTGATTGTTTTTTTCTTCTACAACAAAGTATAAATCTTGATCTATTTCTGGCATCAATTTATTATTATCTTGCATGTAGGTATTCTCTGTCTTTTGCAGAATTTGTTTAATACCTTCTTGAGATAAAAATTTTATTAATGCTTTATTTTTTGGTAGACCTCTGTGAACTCTTAGTAACAATTTACCACCTTCTTTTTCATCGCCTTCTGCTAATAATTTCTTAGCTTCTGCTAATACTTTTACCAAGTTTTGCTTTTGTAAAGACACTAAATCTGATACTAAGGGTTTTAGCTCGTTAAATTCATGTACATCACCTTTTGGTACAGGACCTGAGATAATTAAAGGTGTTCTTGCATCATCAATTAATACAGAATCTACCTCATCTATAATTGCATAATTTGGCGCTCTTTGTACCAAATCGTCTTTAGAGCTAGCCATATTGTCTCTCAAATAATCGAAACCAAATTCGTTATTTGTACCATAAGTAATATCTGCATTATAGGCTTTTCTACGTGCATCTGAGTTTGGTTGATGAAAATCGATACAGTCTGTAGATAAACCATGAAATTCAAAAATAGGAGCCATCCAAGCTCTATCACGTTTTGCCAAGTAATCATTTACGGTTACTACATGAACTCCATTACCAGTTAAGGCATTTAAGTAAACAGGTAGTGTAGAAACTAACGTTTTACCTTCACCTGTCATCATTTCTGCAATTTTACCTTGATGCAAAACAGAACCACCAATTAATTGCACATCATAATGAATCATATCCCAAGTTACAGGCTTACCTGCAGCATCCCAAGAATTGGCCCAATACGCTTTATCATCTTCTAGAGAAACATTGTCTTTTTGTGCAGATAGTTCTCTATCAAAAGGAGTTGCAGTAACCTCTAATTCTTCGTTTTCTACAAAACGTTTTGCAGTTTCTTTAATAACAGCAAATGCCTCTGGCATAATATCTGCCAAAACTTTTTCTGATATCGTATATGCTTCGTCTTTTAAAGCATCTATTTCTGCATAAATATCTTCTTGTCTGTCTATATCTGCAGCTTTAGCCTCTGCCTCTAAAACAGTAATTTTATCATCTAAGGTTTTTGTAGCTTCTTTTATTTTTTCTTTGAAGGCTAAAGTTTTTGCTCTTAACTCATCATGAGAAAGATTAGCAATCTCTGCTTCAAATTTCTTAACATTGTCTACAATTGGCTGTAATAATTTTAAATCTTTCTCTTGCTTATCACCAACAAAGAGCTTTATTACTGAATCTAATATACCCATTATCAAATTTTTTTATCAGTTAAAATTAACTGTATTATGTGTTTTACATCAATAAAATTCTATTTGATTTTTTTCTACAAAAAAGCAGAAAAGAAAACAAAAAAAAAGCCTCTTTAGAGACTTTTTATATTTTTATTGAGTTTAGTATTCGTCCTCATTCCAAAGATAATCATCTTCAGTTGGATAATCTGGCCAAATTTCTATAATTGAATCATAAGCATCACCTTCATCTTCAATGTCCTGTAAATTTTCAACAACTTCTAAAGGAGCTCCAGTTCTAATAGCGTAATCTATTAATTCGTCTTTGGTTGCTGGCCAAGGTGCATCTGCTAAATAAGATGCTAATTCTAACGTCCAATACATTTCTTATTGTTTAATTTTTGTGCAAAAATAATTTTTTTGCTGAATTATGCAAGTCTTTTTTAAGAAATATAACATCAATAAAAAAAGAACTTAATTATTTTTGGTAGGAATCCATTTAATTTCGTCTACCCGTAGTTGTTTAGACAACATTCGTGCCAACACAAAAAGGTAGTCAGAAAGTCGGTTTAAGTATTTTAAAATGTCAGAATTTATAGTTTCTTCGTCATTTAACTCAACACACAAACGTTCTGCTCTTCTACAAACACATCTTGCTACGTGACAGAATGACACAGCCTGATGTCCTCCAGGTAAAATAAAATGCGTCATTTGAGGAAGCTCAGCATCCATAGCATCAATCTTGTTTTCTAAATATTGAATAGAGTTTACATTTACCTTAGGTATATTTAAACGTTCTTTTCCAGATTTTAACGTTTCTTTTTCTGGTGGAGTAGCTAACATAGCTCCTAAAGTGAACAATTCGTTCTGAATATTTAATAAAGTTTCTTTAGTGGCTTCATCTATATCTTGATCTTTAATTAAACCAATATAAGCGTTTAATTCATCTACAGTTCCATAACTATCAATTCTTAAATTGTATTTTTTAACTCTTGTACCACCAAAAAGTGCAGTTGTACCTTCATCACCAGTTTTAGTATATATTTTCATGAATTGTTTGTATTATTTACAAAGGATCAAAGTTACGAACTTTATAGGTTTAGATATGTTAAACTCTTATTATAAAATGCTCTTTGGCTTGTTCAGGTCTTAAGAAGATTAATCCGTAAAAATAATTGTTTACAGTTACTATATTTTCTGTGTCTTTAATGAAGTTTAACCAAGTTGATGTATTCTGTTTTTTTTTGTATATGTCTGTAATTATGATAATTAAATCTTTTTTTAAGTCGATAAACTGTAGTTCATCCACATTTATGAAAACTATTTTAAAGTTATCATTTTCTGTATTTTTAACTTTATCACTTGCAAAGTAAATTTGCTCTACTTCGAAATAATTGATAATTTTTGAAAGTATTTTTACTTTTTTCTTACTTAATTTTTGAAGCTCTACATTCTGCTCAATTAAACTAGATTTTTGTGATTTTTTGTAAAGACCTTTAGTTACAAAGTTGTAAACAAAAGGAGAATGAACTCCATGTTGATTGGTAGATTGAATTAAAAATTTTAAATAAGAGAAGAATGGATATAACATTAATCTTATTGGTTTACAAAATATTTAAGTTTTGCAAAAATGACTAAATTCGTTGTATTAAACTATAAAATAGCAAGAAATGGTTCCTAAAAATGAGTATGCACCTTATTTTGAACAGTATTTACAATTAGTAAATCAAGAAAAAAGTATAGTAGAAAATTTAGTAGCATCACAAAATGATTTTGAGCAGACACTAAGTAATATTGATACCTCAAAACATAATTTTGCATATGATAAAGGTAAGTGGACCTTAAAAGAATTGATACAACACACCATAGATACTGAACGCGTTTTTATTTATAGAGCCTTATGTTTTGCTAGAAATGATAAAACAGATTTACCAGGTTTTGATCAAGATATATTTACACAAAATGACAATGCTAACCAAAGGGAATTTGATGAGTTATTGAACGAAATGAAGGTGGTTAGAGAAAGTTCTATTGCACTTTTTAAGAGTTTTTCTGATGAAGCATTTCAAAGAATTGGTGTAGCTTCTAATAATAAGATGTCTGTTAGAGCTTTAGGTTATTTATTTTCTGGACATCAAATACATCATTTAAACATAGTTAAAGAAAGATATTTGTAACTTTGTGGTATATATTTTTATACAATGGAATTACCTAAATTTTTATTAGCAGATAACAGTCAGTACCCAGAAGATATTTTTGTACTGCATACAGAGTTTCCTAGATTCATGATTAATCTAAAGGATGATGAAGTAGAGTGGTTTGAAGATTTAACAGGAGAAAATGAAGAAGATATTGCTACAGAATTGGCTGTTTTAATGGATAAAGCAGGCGAATTCTATGATGAGGAAATGAAAAATTACGAATAAAAAAAAGCCCAATTTAGTTACTTAAAACTAATATTGGGCTCCAACTAACCAACCAGTTGTTATTTTAATTTCAGTTTTACAGGAACTTTGTAAACTTCTCCCTGTTTTGCGCCTACAGCGTTTAATTTTTTATAGTTTAATTTATTCTTTACGTAAGTATTAAACTCAGTTTGATTGCAATCAACAGTTAAAATGACAATTTCATTTTCTTTGTTAATCATAAATGAAACTTCAACTTTTTCTGCTTTTTTAAATTCGATTGGAATTTTTTTACCAAGCATAGAAACTATTTCAGTTCTAATTTCTTTGGTTACTTTAGAAGGGTTTTTCTCTGATGCTGATGTAGCAATTACGGTTGATAAGCTAAGAGCAATAATGGCGATGATTGATTTTAAATTTCTCATAATAAGTGTGTTAAGTTAAACGTATATCAATAAGACTTGAGAATTTTAAAAACGTTTCAGCAAAAAGTGCACTTTAGTAATTTCTTAACATCATTTAACTGAAATTAAGAATTTTACTAAGTTTTATTAAGAAAGTTTAAGAGACGAGTTGCTACTTATTTAGCCTTTTCTACCAACTCAATTTTATTAAGTGTAGTTTTTGTAGTAAAAACACCGTAATTAATGGTAACGTTTTTTCTGTCTATTTTATCTATGGTACCAACAGAGTTAGAATCTATGATTCTTACTCTATCATTTAGTTTATAAACGTATTCAGATTTTGCTTTTGCAATTTTAGCTTCTTCTTTTTTCTTTTCTTTTCTAACTTCAACTACTTTTTCTAAAACCTCTTTTTCTACCTTTTTAATTACTTCTTGAATTTGTTTTTCTACAACTTTGGCTTTGTGTTTTTGAGATTTTGTCTTTGGCTTAATTGGGTTCTTCTTGGCATGTTTTACTTTTTCATCTGCAACCCATTTATTAAAGCTCGCATTTAATTGCTTTTTATTATTGGTCTGAAAGTATTTATTTAATAGCTCATTAACCTTTCTACCCAGAGAAAGCATTTTTTGATTTTTATCATAAAGTTCTTGAAAACCAGATAACTTTTCTTGAATTCTCAATTCTTTCTCCTGTAAACTTTCTAAATGTTCTTTACCTTTTTCTTTTTGGTTTTCTAAACTATCAGAAGTTTTTTGTAAACGATTTCTTTCTTTCTGCAATTTAGAAATGGTTTTATCTAGACGTACTTTTTCTGTTTCCACACGTTTTTTAGCTTTATTTATTAAGCTAAATGGTATACCATTTTTCTGTGCAACTTCAAAAGTGAATGAACTACCAGCTTGACCTATAAAAAGCTTGTATAAAGGCTCTAAAGTGCGCTCATTAAACTGCATGTTTGCATTGGTTACATTATCTAATTCATTGGCTAGAACCTTAAGGTTAGAGTAGTGGGTTGTAATAATTCCGAATGCTTTTTTATTATAAAATTCTTCTAAGAAAATCTCGGCTAAAGCTCCACCTAATTCAGGATCTGACCCTGTACCAAATTCATCAATTAAGAACAACGTATTTTCATTACATTTTCTCAGAAAGTATCGCATGTTTTTTAAGCGATAGCTGTATGTACTTAACTGGTTTTCTATAGATTGATTATCACCAATATCAGTTAAAACAGTATCAAAAATATAAGTTTCACTTCGTTCATCAACAGGAATTAAAATTCCACTTTGCACCATAATTTGAAGTAAACCTATGGTTTTTAGAGTAATACTCTTACCACCTGCATTTGGTCCTGAAATTACAATGATCTGCTGTTGCTCATCTAGATGAATGGTTTGAGCTACCGTATTTAATTTTTGTTCCTTATTTTTTTTCCATAAAACAGGATGATAGGCATCTTTAAAAAAGATTTTCTTTTCCTTAGAAATTTTAGGCAGAATTGCATCCATATCTTGAGCATATTTGGCTTTTGCACCAACAGCATCTAAATGAATTAAAAATTCTAAATACTCTTCTAGCAAAGACACCATTGGTCTAATTGTATCTGCTAAAGCTCTTAAAATTTTAATTACCTCTTGTTTTTCTTCGTAAACTAAATTTTGATATTCTCTGCTGTAACCCAAAGTAGCTTGAGGAGCAATATATACAATTCCACCAGATTTTGAAGATCCTAATAAACTACCAGCAACTTTTCTTCTATTCATGGCAGAAACAGCCAAAACTCTTTGATTGTCTACAATAGTTTCTTTAATATCATCTAAATAACCTGCAGCAACTGCCTTAGATAAAGCTGATGAAAAACTAGAGCCAATTTTACCTCGAACATTATTGATATCTCTTCTAATTTGTTTTAGTGCTGAAGAAGCATTGTTTTTAACTTCACCAGAAATATCAATAATTCGTTTAATCTCATCATCTACGTAAGTAGTAAATTCTATTCCTTGAGTTAATTTATAAAATGTAGGAAATAGAACTTGAAATTTTTTAAAAAACTTAATTTGTTCGTTAACTGTAAGTGATGTAGCTGCAATTTTTAAAAAAGCATCTGTTTCAATAAAACTATTTTCAATAGCCAACCTTTTTATGCTTTCAGAAATATTATCAAAACCATGATTCGGAATTCTATTTTCGTTCTGAAATGAAGATAGGTACTCATCTACCAAATGCAATTCTTTAAATAAGTATTTTCTACTATAAATTGGTTTGGTTTCTAGTACTCTTTGTTTTCCTAAACCAGAAATACAAAACTCTGAAATGTGTTGTAATACTGTAGAAAATTCTAAATCTTGGAGTGTTTTTTCTGATATATTTTTGCTCAAAATGGTATCTTTGACTTTATTACAAAAATAAGAAACAATGCAGGTAAAAATAGCTGAACCTTGGAAAAATATTTTAAATCAAGAATTTGAGAAAACCTATTTTAAAAAGTTGGCTAATTTTGTGAAAAACGAGTATAGCCATTTTACTTGCTACCCAAAAGGTAATGATATTTTTGCTGCATTTGATTACTGCAATTTTAACGATTTAAAAGTGGTTATTATTGGGCAAGACCCTTATCATGGACCAAACCAGGCAAATGGTTTGTGTTTTTCTGTAAAAGATGGCATTGCTCACCCACCTTCATTAGTAAATATTTTTAAAGAAATTGCTTCTGATTTAAATGTTGATTATCCTAAAAGTGGCAATTTAGAAAGATGGGCAAAGCAAGGTGTTCTGTTATTAAATGCTACCTTAACAGTTAGAGCACATGAAGCTGGTAGTCATCAAAAAAAAGGTTGGGAAACTTTTACAGATGAAGTTATACAACAAATTTCTAAAGAGAAGGAAAATGTAATTTTTTTATTGTGGGGTGGTTTTGCAAAGAAAAAGGCAAAATTGATTGACAAAAAGAAGCATCACATTTTAGAGTCAGGGCATCCATCACCCTTAAGTGCAAATAGAGGATATTGGTTTGGCAACAAACACTTTTCTAAAACCAACGAAATCTTAACTTCTTTAAATAAAACTAAGATAGAATGGTAGGCAAAATGGTTTCATTGTAATAAGGCAAAAGAATTGATTCTATAATATCTTCTGTAGTATCTCTATATTCAATGTTTTTTACGGGTTCTGAGCTTAACCATTTGGCAATTTTTGGAATTCTTTTTTTATTTAATTTTTTAAGAACTGGCACACCCATTTGTTGTAAAGCTAATGCATTGCATTTTTGCTCATATTGGTTTTTCATAGGTATAACCATCAAACGTTTGCCTAAATACAAAGCTTCTGCAGGTGTTTCAAAACCTGCACCACATAAGACTCCGTTAGAAGATGCCATACTTTTTATAAAGTCAAATTCATTTACAGGATAAATAGTAATATTCTTTTTAAATATTAAACTTGTGGTTTCTCTAGAAAAAATATGCCATTTAACAATCGGAATCTGTGAAAGGATTTTGGCAATTTTATCGTGATTATATGCTGGTAAATACACAGTATAATGCCCTTTGTTAGATACTTTAGCGTTTCTAATTTTCTTTCTTATTATTGGTGTAAATATTGACGAATTGAAACTTGTAAAATGAAAACCAAACTTATTTTTAGAGGGTGCATAATATTTTAAAATCCATTTTTCTATCAAATGCTTATTATATTTTGGAGATGCATCATTCAAAACTGCATTTTGATGACTCAATGAAACCAGTTTACAGTTATTTAATTTTGCAGCCCAAGCAGAAACAGGTTCAAAATCATTCAGAATTAAATCATATTCTTTAAGAGAAAGACTTTTCACTTCCTTAAAGAATCTTCTTAAATTCATTTTTTTATAGCTGTTCCAAAAATCAATACCACCTTTTTTACCATGGGTAAAGTTTAATCCGAAGAATTTATATTTAATTGGATGATCTAGTTTTAATTCACAGTCATTCCCACTAATTAATAAATCTAGTTCGCCTTTTGCTTTTAAAAAGGGTATAATTTCTTGAGCTCTTGTGATATGACCATTTCCTGTGCCTTGTATTGCATAAAGTATTTTCATATTGTTGGTTTTTTTGTGCCTTGAATATCAAATTCTTTTAACAGCTCGTTAAATAATATATTATGATCTTTTTTCTTTTTCTTTTTTTTCTTTTTTGAAGTAAGTTCTAAGCCTTTAGCTAAATCATCTTTCTGATATTCATACAATGTCCATTCATTGTTATTGTATTCTAAAGCCGTTAAATTCTCTATCCAATCTCCAGAATTTAAATACAAAGTTTCACCCTTATTATTTTCTATTTTTCTTATTTCTGGTTGATGAATATGACCACAAACCACAAAATCGTAATTATTATCAATAGCTATGTCTGAGGCTGTTTTCTCAAAATCATTTACAAATTTTATTGCGCCTTTTACACTGTTTTTGATTTTTTTAGAAAGAGATAACTTTCCATATCCTAATAGTTTACTGCACCAATTAAAAAAGGTATTTAGAATAATTAGTAAATCGTAACCTTTACCACCTAATTTTGCTAACCATTTTGAGTGTTTCATGGTAACATCAAAAACATCACCATGAAAAATCCAGGCTTTTTTATTATCTAGATTTAAAACCAATTTGTTTACAATTTCTAAATTACCAAGCTTAAAACCTTTAAATTTTCGAAGCATTTCATCATGATTACCTGTTATGTAATACACTTCTGTTTCTTTGGTTAATAAAGAAGTAATATGCTTTAAAACATTCATATGACTTTTAGGAAAGTACCTTTTATTAAATTGCCATATGTCAATAATATCGCCATTTAATACTAATGTTTTAGGTTGGATGGTTTTTAAATAGTTTAATAATTCTTTTGCTCTACAACCATAAGTACCTAAATGTACATCTGAAATTACTACTAATTCTACTTGACGTTTTTTGATTTTTGCCATTCTTTGATGTTAAATAAAATGCAATGGAAATAGGATTATTTTAGAAGTTAATATTGTTAAAAACAATGCTTAAAACTAATTTCCTTTGCTTTGGTTTAACCAAATATAAAATGGTAATGTGTTGTTATTGTGAAGTTAAAATGATTATTGAGTAAGCTAAACTTTATGAAATTGTATAATAAATGTTTCATAAATATTAAGCAAAGAAAAATCCACTTAGAGAAGTGGATTTATTGAATTTGAAATTAAGAAACAAAAAGATTTAAACTAAATCTTTCTGCTTTACGATTGTTTGGGTAGTTACATCATCAGCCAAACCACATGAACTCGATGTGCTTCTGCAAGAAGAAAAACAAATTATTCCTAAAATACAAACTGCAATAAATACTACTTTTTTCATTCTATTTTATTTACGATTTAAAGGTACATATTTTTTATGAAATCACTAGAATTTTTCTTCTTTTCAATAACGTTAAAGGTTATCATTTTATTTTGAATGCGAGTTATTAAATTTTTTGTGATAGGTTTTTGGCTATTCCAATGAGTAATTTTTAGCCATTTTTGAATGTCTTCTAGTTTCTGCTTGTATCTCTTAGCCAATGTTTTATCTATATTTGGTATGGCTTTGAAATTACTTGTTTTAGCATTAATTATTTTTAAAACTTTTTGAACTTCTTCAAAATTATTTTCTAATATTTCATCTCTAACTGCAATTACAAAACAAGGCCAAGGAGTAGGGCAGTCATCTATTCTTCTAAAAACACCCTCATCTACCAAAGGTTTTGTGGTAAAATGCTCCCACATAAAATAATCGGCTTCTCCATTTGTTAAAGCTTCAATACCCCCTTCTAAATTTTTAATCACTTTAAATTTTAGCTTTGATACATCCCAACCTTGATTATAGGCATTTACAATGGCCATTAGGTGAGAGCCTGAGCCATACCTACTAATTGCAATAGTAGCATGTTCTAAATCAGCTATGGTTTTAAATTTAGATTTTGCACCCACATGAATACCCCAAACTAATGGTGATTTCACAAATGTTTGTACAATCTTAGAAGGATTTCCATTAGAAATATCCTTTATAATTCCTTCTGTTAATACAATTGCAATATCTACAGTGCCTTCTCTAAGTGCTTTGCACATTTGACCTGTGCCTCCAGGATAATCTTGCCAACGTAAATTTATGTTGTGTTCTGTATACTCTTTATTTTTAAGGGTTAAATACCAAGGATAATTGAAATGTTCAGGTACTCCACCAACTTTTAAATTCGTCATTTATTCAACTATTTTATCTAAGGTATAAACAATTAAATCCGCTACAACTTGTGCAGGTTTTTTACTAAAAGTACCATTTGCTCTATTTGCAATAATGGCATTCATAGATACAGCTTTATGGCCTAAAAGTTTAGAAAGTCCATAAATAGCAGAAGTTTCCATCTCTAAATTGGTAATTCTATTTCCTTCAAAATTAAAACTATCAATTTTACTATTTAAATTGGCATCTTGTAAGGCAAGTCTTAAAACTCTTCCTTGAGGACCATAAAAACCACCTGCAGTTGCTGTAATTCCTGTAAAAATGTCATCAGAAATAATTTTTTGAGCAAGTTCTTTGCTATTAGAAATAACTAAAGGTGCTGCTTTTTTAGGGCTCCAATTGGTTTGTTTTATAAAAGCATTCTCAATTTCTTGATGCGCTATTTCGTCTATTTGGTATGCTTGTAACATTCCATTTAAATCTATAGCATGAGAGCTCAATAAAAAAGAATCTACAGGAATGTTAGCTTGTAAAGAGCCAGAAGTACCAATTCTTAAAATATTTAAAGCTGTATGATCTTCCTTTATCTCTCTTGTTTTAAAGTCGATATTTACCAAAGCATCTAATTCATTTAAAACAATATCAATATTATCTGGCCCAATACCTGTAGACTGTACAGATAAACGTTTGCCTTTATAAAAACCAGTAGTTGTTTTAAATTCTCTTTTTTGCGTTGTAAATTCAATACTATCAAAATGTTGTGTAATTTGATCTACTCTGTCTTGATCTCCAACAAAAATAATATCATTTGAAATATGTTCTGGTCTTAAATTAAGATGATAAATACTTCCATCAGGATTTAAGATTAATTCAGATTCTTTTATAGGCATTTAAGAGGTAATTTGTAAAAGCTTATTTGCTTTGTTGTAATGCAAAAAGCTATATTTTTTAGTACCACCAAGATAAGAATTGTCATTTCTTAATTGGGCGTAATAATTTATTTGATTTTCTAAAACCTGTTTTCCTTTTTTGCTTATTTTGATTGGATTAAAAGAGGAAAAAAGACTTTTTAATTCATTAATGCTATTCGCATATTGGATATCACCAAAACCATAATCGTTTTGTTTTAATAGTTCACCTACTAATTTATCTTTAGATTTAGGTAACTTTTTGGCTGCAGTATTAAGAATTCTATTTTCAACTTCATTTAATCCATTTTCAACAGAAGGAAAACGTTTTAAATGCATTTCTATAGCTGATGCTAAATATTGAAAAGGAGAGTTGCTTTTTATTTTATAGAATGTTTCTAATCTTAAAGGAGAATCTGAACAATACAATTGCCAAATATAATCTGCATAGGCAATATCATCATCTGTGAGTGAAATTCTTTTAGTAAAATGATTCTGTATTTGATTTTCATTTAAATCTACTAATGAAAACATCTTTTTTGAATTGCCTACTTTACCACTACAAACTAAAGAAATATGATAACCCTTTCTATAACGTTTTAACCAACTTAAAACTGCAATCATATTAATTTGACAGAACAAATCGTACTCAAACCACAACACAATTTCTGTATGATCTTTTTTGTTACATAGCGCTCTATATTCTTTGAGGGTATAATCAATAAATTTTTTCTTACTTACATTATATGATGATTTTAGAAATTGAAATCTGTTTTTCCAAAAAGATTCGCTTCCCACATCTGTAGTAGTTTTACCTTCACAAAGCATTTCTCTCCAAGTAATAAATTCACCCGAAAACTGTAAACTTTTTAGATAATTTGTTGTGCTATCACCATTGGTAATATGTAAAATTGATGCCCCCATAATTTAATAACAAAAAATTTTAAATTTTGTTGTAGGAATTTTTAACCTCCAACTCGTTTTACATTAAATCCTTTTTCTTTTAACATAGCCATTATTTTGTCTCTATAATCACCCTGAATGATTATTTTATCATCCTTAAAACTACCACCAACAGAAAGTTTCTTTTTAATTTCTTTGGCTAATTGTTTAAAATCTGATGTTGCACCAGTATAACCATCTAAAATGGTTATTGGCTTTCCTTTTCTTTTTTCGTACTTGCAAAGTATTGGGTCTTCTTGCAACCAAATATTCGACTTTTCTTTTGGAGGATCAGGGGTTTCTTGATGTTCTGGAAATAAGTTTTTTAGTTGATCTTTTAAATCCATGTTTCAATGATTATCAGCGTAAATTTCTGAAATTTATTTTTTAAGTCCTAATTCTTTTAAACGCTCATCTAAAAACTCACCAGCTGTAATATCTTCGAATTTTTTAGGATTATCTTCATCTATGCAATTTTCTAAAACATCTAATTTCATATCTGAAACAGGGTGCATAAAAAATGGAATTGAATAACGTGAAGTACCCCATAATTCTTTTGGAGGATTTGTTACTCTATGAATTGTTGATTTTAATTTATTATTACTATGTCTAGATAGCATGTCACCAACATTTATCATCAATTCATCTGGTTCAGCCATTGCGTCTATCCATTCACCTTCATGATTTTGCACTTGTAAGCCTTTACCTTGTGCACCCATTAAAAGTGTAATTAAATTAATATCTCCATGTGCAGCAGCTCTTTCAGCTCCTTTTGGTTCAGTTTCTATGGGTGGATAATGAATTGGTCTTAAAATACTATTACCATTTTTTATGTAATTGTCAAAATACGTTTCTTCTAAACCTAAGTGTAAAGCTAAAGATCTTAACACGTACTTTGCAGTTTTCTCTAACATTTGATAAGTTTCTTTACCAATTTTATTAAAGTTTTCTAACTCTTCTACAATTACATTTTCTGGATATTCATTGGCGTATTTAGAGTCTTTATCTACATACTGACCAAAATGCCAAAACTCTTTTAAATCGCCTTCTTTTTTACCTTTTGCAGATTCTTTACCAAAAGATACATAACCTCTCTGACCACCAATTCCTGGAATTTCGTATTTTTCCTTAACCTCTGTAGGTAAATTGAAAAAGTTTTTAATTTCTTTATAAAGATTGTCTACTAAATTATCATCTAAAAAATGACCTTTGAGAGCTACAAAACCTATATTTTCATATGCATGACCAATTTCATCAATAAATTTTTGCTTGCGTGATTCATCATCAGATAAAAAATCGGCTAAATTAACGCTTGGTATTTTATTCATTCTATTTAATTTTTACTAAAAAGAGATTTTAAAGTTACAAAAAAAGTTAATAAGTATGCACGAATGCAACCATAACAATTTTGAACGTATTATTTGTGATGTTTACTTTCTAAAATGGAAATTATTTTTTTGAAAACGGAATTAAATAGCTAATAGTATAGTTAAATCCGAAGCCAGTTCCACTATCAAAGATTCTATTAAACCCTGGTGCATATAAAGTTTTAAAACCTTCTTGCTCTTTTACACTTATCATAATTTTATAGCTAAGGCTAAAACCAACAAATAAATTGTTAAAGGTTTCTACTTTTGCACCTACCATAAATTCAGACCAGTGAGCATTTAAATCTGCAGTTGTGTTGGGTGTAAAAGTGTTTGCAGGAAAATATTCATTGCTAATATTAGGTGTATAACTATTTAGAGTTTGTTCAAATAAACTAAAGCCATATCTAAATCCTACAAAAATTTCGTTATTCATATCTAACCAATTTTCGTAAGCGTTGTAATTAAATCCTAAACGCATATAACTACCTTTTGCTCTAGAGTTGCTGTAATCTTCTTGGTTAGTTTCATCTTCATAACCAAGTTCTGCAGCAATGTAAAATCGTTTAGAAATTCTGTAATCTCCTACAAATTCTAAACCTGAGTTATAAAAACCGTCTACAGCAGATTTAATAGGTTTGCTAATATCTAAACCCAAACGTAAACCGTACGCAGTTTTGTAAGTAATAGAGTCTTTCTCTAAGTCAGTTTGTAAGGGTTCCGTTTCTTGGGCAAAACCACTTACAAAAACGAAAAATAGAAATAGGCTAATGATATATTTGTACATGAGCTTCATTTTGGTTTTCTATAGTGGTTAAATTGCTTGGTTCAAAATCGGTTATCCAAGTATTGTCTGATGTAAAATTAACATCATTAAAAATTACTTTAAAGCCACAAGATCTTGATACAAAATCGTTTTCTGTGGTATATTGAATCGTAAACTGATTTACAACGTTATTTTTAGAAAAATTATACACTGTTTCTGTAGCTGCTGAATTTAAAGGTATAAAAAGTGAGTCTAAACTAGCGTTTATAAATAGACTGTCTTTACCTTCTGCCCAAACATATAAATTATCTACTGTTTTTACAGATTCTCTATTGGTATCGTCATAAAAACGTAAAATTAGTTTAGGTGTTACAGGGTTCTGAGTACAAAAATCATCTTTTTCGCAACTCAGAAATGTAAAAATTATTAAGCTTAAAAAAACAAATGTTTTTCTCATATTATTCTTCTACTTCTACAATTTTGTTGATGGCTTCTAACAATTTAAAATCTAATTCAGTAACACCATCAGCATCATGAGTAGTTAAAGTAATATCTAAAGTATTGTAAACATTAGACCATTCTGGATGATGATTTAACGCTTCACATTCAAATGCAATTCTATTCATGGCAGACATACAGTCTTTAAAGTTTTCAAATTCAAAATCGGTATGCAAAGCGTCTTCGTAAAATTCCCAATCTGGATAGTTTTCTAATCTTGAGTAAATTTCTTTTTCAGTAAGTTTTATCATGATGTTATTTTTAATTGCTAAAATAAAATGATTTTATGTAAATAACTGTTAAACAAATCAAGTAATTCTATCTATCAAACAAAACTACAGTTTCTATATGTGCAGTATGAGGAAATTGATCTACCAAGCTAATTTTTTTAATTTCATAGCCAGCCTCTCTTAACAATTCTGTGTCTCTTGCTTGTGTTGCTGGGTTGCAAGATACATAAACCATTCTGTCAGCATTTAAATTTATAATTTTTTGCAAAGTTTTTGGCATAATTCCAGCTCTTGCAGGATCTAAAATAATTGTTTTAATTTTATCTTGATATTCAGGATGTTGAGTTAAAAACTTACCAACATCTGCAGCATAAAATTTTAAACCTTCTATATTATTTCTTTTTGCATTTTCTTTAGCATCTTCAATTGCAGAAGCAACAATATCAACCCCAACAATTTTAGCATTTTCACTTTTAGAAGCTACTATTTGACCAATTGTACCTGTACCACAAAATAAATCCATAACAACTGTGTTGTCTACTTTAGATTTATCCTCTAAAACGTAATCTACTACTTTAGAGTATAGTTTTTCTGCGGATTTTGGATTGGTTTGAAAAAAGCTTTTCATGCTAATTTCAAAATTAAGGCCTAAAAGTTCCTCAACGATTTTATCTTTACCAAATACCAATTCTATACTTCCAGATGTTGCAATGGTTCTATCACCAACTTCATCGTTAATAGTATGTAACAAACCAGCCACTCTATCTCCAAAAAGATCCACTAAAAAGCTAGCAAATTTATTCAGATCGAATTTTGGTAAATCATAAGAAGTAGTTACTAAATTGAATAACAGTTTATTGGTTTTGAATGATTTTCTAACTACGAAATACCTAAAAAAACCATCTTTTCTTGGCCCATGCCAAGGAGCTAAACCAGTATCAAAACAATATTTACGTATGGTTTTTAAATGGTCTTCAAATTCTTTATCAAATAAACCAGAATCTTTTTCTAGATTATCTCCCATCCACCAAACTCCACGTCTTTTAAAACCAAGAGTAAACTCATCTTTATCTCTTTTTGCAACTCTATCATAACCAATTGCAGAAAAACCATATTCCATTTTATTTCTGTAATGAAATACGTTTGGTGATGTTATAAATTCATCAAATAAATCTTCGATGTTTTCGACTTTACCAATTCTTTTAAAAAGAGATAATGTACTTTCTTTTTTATACTGATGTTGTAATTCAATAGGCAATTGAATGTAAGGTGCTCCAGGTATGTCTTGAAAAGGTACTTCTACCTCATTTTCAGAAGGAACTAAAACATCAATTAATTTGGCTTCAGCATATTTTTTGCTCGATTTTTTAATCTGTGCTTTTACTAATTGCCCAGGCAATGTATTTGGCACGAAAACAACAAAACTACCTTCTTCAGAATGAATTCTTGCTATTCCTTTTCCTCCAAAAGCATAATCTTCAATTTTAAGCTCTAAAACCTGATTTCTCTTTACAAATTTGTTTCGTTCTCTTCTTGGCATTCTAAATTATTTGGATTGCAAAATTAGGAAAATTGAACACTATTTAGATTAATTTCTTATTTTTGTTTTTCTTCGAGGATGATTTCTTTCCCACGCTGAATTTCTGGTCAAAATTATTTAGACTTCAGAAGGATAAAGGTAGAACAGGAATGTTTTTAGTATAAACATTTAAATAAATTAAAATGGCTGTTTTAGACAAGTTAACATCGCAACAAGCGATTGAATTAGAAAACAAATATGGTGCTCATAATTATCATCCACTACCTGTAGTTTTAAGTAGAGGAGAAGGGGTACATGTTTGGGATGTAGAAGGTAAAAAGTATTACGATTTTCTTTCTGCATATTCTGCAGTAAACCAAGGGCATTGTCATCCTAAAATTGTAGATGCAATGACCAATCAAGCCAAAACATTAAGCTTAACATCTAGAGCATTTTATAATGATATGCTTGGTAGATATGAAAAATTTGCCTCAGAATATTTTGGTTTCGATAAATTGTTACCAATGAATACTGGTGCAGAAGCTGTAGAAACAGCTTTAAAAATTGCAAGAAAATGGGCGTATGAAGTAAAAGGAATTGATGAAAATAAAGCAGAAATTATTGTCTGCGAAAATAATTTTCATGGTAGAACAACTACTATAATTTCTTTTTCTAATGATCCTGTTGCAAGAAAAAACTTTGGTCCTTACACTAAAGGATTTTTAAAAATTGAATATGACAATCTTCAAGAATTGCAAGAAGCCCTTGAAAGTAGTAATAACATAGCAGCATTTTTGGTAGAACCTATTCAAGGTGAAGCTGGTGTATATGTACCATCTGAAGGTTATTTGGCAGCAGCTAAAAAAATGTGTGAAGATCATAATGTATTGTTCATTGCAGATGAAGTACAAACAGGTATTGCAAGAACTGGTAGGTTATTAGCAACTTGTGGTAATTGTACTTGTGAAGATAAAAACTGTTCTGGAACACCAGAAGTAAAACCAGATATCTTAATATTAGGTAAAGCATTAAGTGGTGGTGCCTATCCTGTTTCTGCTGTTTTGGCAGACGATGCTATAATGAATGTAATTAGACCTGGAAATCATGGTTCTACATTTGGTGGTAATCCTATTGCTGCTGCTGTAGCAATGGCTGCATTAGAGGTAGTTGCTGATGAAAGATTAGCAATTAATGCTGATAAATTAGGGAATATTTTTAGAGCAGAATTAACTGAGTTTTGTAAAGAAAACGATTTGGTAAAATCAGTTAGAGGTAAAGGTTTGTTAAATGCTATTTTAATAAACGATACAGAAGATAGCTCTACTGCTTGGGATATTTGTATTAAACTAAGAGATAATGGTTTATTAGCCAAGCCAACTCATGGCAATATTATTCGTTTTGCTCCACCTTTGGTAATGAATGAAGAGCAATTAAGAGAATGCATACAAATTATAAAAACTACTATTTCTGAATTTGAGAAATAGAGAATAGTTATTTCTTTATAAAGCCATGATTTTAAATTTTTAAATCATGGCTTTTTTTTATTTTTGTTAGAAACTAAATTTATTTTCATGAAAGCACACAACCCAATTACCCAATTAGAACAATTAGTTTTAACTTCTGATGCTAAACGATTTTTAAAGGAAACTGCAGGTTGGGCTTTCTTTATAGCAATATTAGGAATTATAGGTATTGCGTTTATGTTAATAGTTGGTTTAGTTTCCTTTTTTGCCTTAGATGCAATGCCTGAGGCAACTCAAGCTCAATTACCTTTTGATATGGGCTTAGCAATGGGTATCTTTTATTTGGTAATGGCATTATTGTATATTTTTCCTGTATACTATTTATTTCAGTTTTCTAATAAACTGAAAAAAGCATTAGCAAGTAAAAACGATGAAGTTTTAGCCAATGCTTTTGAGATGTTAAAGTCCCATTATAAGTACATAGGAGTGCTATTTATCATTGTCATATCACTGAATATACTAAGTGTAATTGCAGTAGCTTTAGGCGCTTTTGCAATTTAATATCTAATTACTTTTAGTTGTATCCCTTTTTCTATTGAATAAGTTTTTTAAGGTATTTTTAATTTTATCTTTTGTATCGTCTTTGTCAGTAGTTTTGGTTGAGTCTGTATTATCTGAATTAGTGTTTAATAAATCTTTCAATTTATCTTTACCTTGATTTAATAAACTCTGTTTTTGTTTTTCTACCAACTCTTTTACCAAATTAGAAGTGGCAGTTTTTAAATTTGTAGAAAAATTCGGACTAGTAAAATTACCTGTAATTGTAGCTTTTACAGGAATACTTTTAATTTCTGCAGCATCTTTAGGATTCAATTTTGCAATAATACTAGTTACATCAGAACCCAAATATTTTACAGGTACATCAAAGTTTACGTTATAATCAATGCTGTTTTCGAAAGTATGATTACCAGAAATTTCAATACCTACATCTTTATATTTTAAGGGAATTGGTTTTATGTTTACCACACCATTATCAAAAGAGAAATAGGCATTTATACCATCTAAATCTAAACGTTCTGCATCTAAGAAAGATACATTATTACTTAGTACTTGCAGTAGTTTTGAGTTTTCTGCAGTAAGCTTCGGATTTATTAATTTACCAAATAAATTACCTGTAATCGTTTTTAAACTAGGTGCCATATTTTCATCTAACACTCCAGATACATTAACTTTCGAATTCATTTTACCACCAATAGTATTTGCAATTGGAGCAATAGATTCTAACATTTCTAAACTAGAGAAAGACTCTTTAATATTTAATTCTTTTAAATCTAAATCAACCTTAAAGGTAGAGGCATTGTTTTTGGTAGAAACATTACCATTAAAACCAATTTTTCCGCCAAAAACGTCAGAATTTAGGTTTTGTAAATTAATAGTTTCGTCTTTTACATAGATGATACCTGAAACATTTTTTAAATTGATATTATCATAAGTTACACTATTGGCACTTGCAATAAACTTACAATCTGAAAAAGCAGGAATTTTAAGTGTAGATGAATTTGTTGATTTTGAATTTTGTTCAGTTGTAGTTGGCTTAGATAAAAAATCGGCAACTTTAAAATTATTCGAACTTAAATTAAAATTACCTTTTAAAACTTCATCATTAAACAAAAAGCCATAGAAATTATTTAAACTTCCGCTGATGTTTACATCTGAACTACCTGTTTTTGCTTTAAATTCATTAAGTTGAATTGTATTCGTGTTAAAATTTAAAGCGGTTTTACTGATTAAAAAAGGGTTTGCAACATCTGCAGCATCATATTTAAAATCACTTACAATGATAGCACCCGAATTTTTAATATTCTTGTAGATCCCTTTTTCAATAGAATTCATATCAAAACTGGTAGCTACATTTGCATTCACAATTCCTGCTAATTCTTGCTCTAACTGTACAGGATAAACTTGACTTAATTTGGCAAGATTCACAGTTCCTTTTGCATTTAAGTTAACAGTTGGGTTTGTAGTTAAATTAGCAATATTACCATTTGCAGCAAAAGTATCATCATCAATTTTAAAGGTTAGTTTGTTGACATCTACATAGCTATCATTAGCCAAACCAGTGCTGTTCATGATTTTAGCATCGATGTTAATTTGATTTACAGCTTTTGGTAAATCTTTGTATTTGAACATTGCATTTTTAGATGAAAATAAAATATTGAAAGTTGGTATGGTTTCATCAGACAACGTTCCTTTTACAACTCCATTTAAATCAAAATTACCTTCTGTTTTTATGCTAGCTAAATTACCTGAATATTGTTGAGGTAAAAGCGCAATTAAATTTTTGAAGTCTGAAGTTGGTGTTTTAAACTGTAAATCATAAAGTTGATTTTCATCAATTAACTGAATAAAACCATCGAACTCTAAAGGCAACTGATTTATGAAACCTTTATTTTCTTTAAAAGTATATTTTGTGTTTTTTAAATCTATACCAATTATGGCATCTAAGGTAATATTTACATCTGATAAATAATTTACCTTATTATAATCTAAACTTAGTAATGCTGTAGTTTCTGTGTCTAAATCTAAAATGTCTTGTGCAAAATTTCCTTGTCCTGAATGATTTATCTCTGATACCCTTAATTTTATATCTGAAATTTCATCAACATAATTAAATGTCATGTTCTCTAAAGCATAGTCTTCTATATCTAAAGCTATAGCATTTTGTGCTGTATCTTCTTCTACATTGCTTTGAATAGCAATGTCATAATTGTTGTTATTCTCTTTGTTGATGTAAATATTAATAAAACCGTCTTTGGTACTTATACTTTGTAATTTTAAAGCCTCATCTGCACCCTTAAATAATTCAGTAATTTTCATACTTAAATTCAGTTCATTTGCAGCATATAAAGTATCACCTAGAAAAGGAGCTTTATTAATCACTGCAATTTCTTTTACACTCAAACTAGCTAAAGGGAAATTGGTAAAAAAACTTAAATCTGTTTCAGTAAAAGAAACAGTAGCATTAATATTTTTGTTAATAGCATTGGTAACCATTTTTTCTATTTTGCCTTTAAAAATAAAAGGAGCTGTAAATAGTATAATTAATACTGTTAAAATAGATATTGAACCCCATTTTAAAACTTTTTTTCCTGTAGATGTTTTCTTAGCTGCCATTGATTTTGTTTAAGTAGTACAAAGTTACTTTAATGTTGCTATGAGATTTGTTCATATCATGTTAAATATAACTCAAAACAAAAAATCCAGCTTTATTAAAAAGCTGGATTGCATTGTAAAAAACAATAATTTCTATTGCTGATATTGTTGCATTTTTTCTTCGAATTCTAACATAAAGGTATCCCAATCTGTAGTAGCTAAACCATATAAGCTGTATAAGAAGTAAACTCCGTTAATACCTAAAGCAATTAATGCAAAAGTTTTTGCTTTGCTCATAGCTTGTATGTCATCTGCTTCATATTCTTCTGGATTTAACTCAGCCTCTTTTAATTTTTTATTGGCTATAAGGTAAGAAGGTAAGGCTAATAAAATACCTAAACCCAAACATATACAGCATACTAAACTGATAGAAGATAAAACATAAATTAAGGTAGTGTTTAGTTTTTTCATGTAAATTTTTTAAATACTAATTTTAATTAGATAGTTGATAATGATAATTGTTAAGTTTATGTACGCTAATCTACCAATAATTTTATTAGCATTTTTTATCTTTTTAAAAAAATTAAAAATTGCAAAACTAATTAGTAAAATAAGTGTAAAAATTGCAGGATACATTTTAAAAGCATCAAAAAAGTTACCATTTAAAAATAATAGAAAAGAACGTTGCAAACCACAGCCCAAACATTCTATATCTAAAAATGTTTTGCTAAAGCAAGGCAACATGTAACTTTCTAAATCCTGAAACATCTTTTATTTAAACATATCCATTCCTGGAATATTAGGCATACCACTTTTAGCTGCTATAGCCATTTCGTTTTCATTAATTGTAGAAGCTCTTTCTATAGCTTTATTTAAAGTGATAATTAAATAATCTTCTAACTCTTCTGCATCATTTAGCAAAGAATCATCTATAGAAATAGACTTTATAGTTCTATTTGCGGTAAGTGTTACTTTAATTTTGTTGTCGGCCGAATTTTCATCAACCAAAACAGTATCTAGTCTTTTTTTTGTTTCCTCTACTTTTTGTTGAGCCTCTTTTAATTTGCCCATCATTCCTGTAATATCTCCAAACATTTTTTCGTTTTATTGATTTGAAAGCAAATTTAATAAATCGATTCGAATTAAAATCAAACGAAAATCTTTAAAAGGCATATAATTAAGTCTTATTTTTGCTTTCGCCAAAAAATTACTAGAAATGAACAGCAACAATGCTAAACATCCTATTGCAGAGAAAAAGCCTACAAAATTAGAGAAACATGGAGATGTTAGAGTAGATAACTATTTTTGGATGCGTTTGTCAGATGAACAGAAATTAGCTCCTATAAAAGATGAACAAACTCAGAAAGTAACTAGTTATTTAGAGGAAGAGAATGCCTATTATAAAGAGGTTACAAGTTATACCAAAGATTTTCAAGAAAATTTATTTCAAGAAATGAAAGGTAGAATTAAAGAAGATGATTCATCTGTTCCCTATAAAAACAATGGTTATTTTTATAATACAAGGTATGAAGTAGGTAAACAATATCCTATTTACAGTAGAAAAAAAGGTAGCCTAGAAGCTCAAGAAGAAATAATTTTTGATGTTAACCAAATGGCTGAAGGTTTTGAATATTTCCAGTTGGGAGGTTTAAACGTTTCTCCAAATAATAAGTTGGCAGTTTTTGCTACAGACACTGTAAGTAGAAGACAGTATTTTTTAAGAGTTAAAAATTTAGAAACTGGCCAAATTTACGATGATATTATAGAAAATACTACTGGTGGTTCTGTTTGGGCAAATGATAACAAAACCATTTTTTATACAAAGAAAAATCCGGTTACGTTAAGAAGTGAAAAAATTTTCAGACATGTTTTAGGCACACCAACTTCAGAAGATGTTGAGGTGTATCATGAAAAAGATGACACGTTTGGAACGTATGTAACCAAGTCTAAGTCTAAGAAATTTATCATCATAAGTTCTTTTGCAACAATGACTACAGAGTCAAGATATTTGGATGCAGATAATCCAACAGGAGAATTTACTATAGTACAGCCAAGAATAAAGAATTTAGAGTATAATGTATCTCATTACAAAGATCATTTTTACTTTTTAACTAATAAAGATGATGCTACCAATTTCAAGTTGATGAAAACGCCTGTTCATCAAACAACTGTTGAGTATTGGGTTGATGTAATTCCTCATAGAAAAGAAACATTATTAGAAGATTTCTCTATTTATAGTGATTATTTAGTGCTTGAAGAAAGAACTAATGGTTTAAATAAAATACGCATTAAACGTTGGGACAACTCAGTAGATTATTACTTGCCTTTTGATGAGGAAACCTATTCTGCAGGTGTGTATGGGAATCCTGAATTTGATACAGAAATTATAAGGTATTCTTACAATTCATTTACTACTCCAAGTTCTGTTATCGACTTTAATATGGCAACTAAAGCCAAAGAAATTAAAAAGCAACAAGAGGTTTTAGGAGGTAAGTTTAAACAAAAAAAATATAGAAGTGAGCGAGTTTGGGCAACTGCAAGAGATGGAAAAAAAGTGGCCATTTCTTTAGTATATCATAAAGATACCAAGTTAAACGAAAATACACCTTTGTTACAGTATGCTTATGGTTCTTATGGTTATACAATTCCAGATAGTTTTTCTACAACTCGATTAAGCTTATTAGATAGAGGTTTTGTGTATGCATTAGCACATATTAGAGGAAGTGAATATTTAGGAAGAGATTGGTATGATGATGGTAAAATGCTAAATAAGAAAAATACTTTTTATGATTTTATAGATTGCTCTCAATTTTTAATTGATCATAAATATACTTCAGCCAAGCATTTATATGCAATGGGTGGTTCTGCTGGTGGTCTGTTAATGGGTGCAATTGTAAATATGAAGCCAGAAATTTATAACGGAATTATTGCTGCTGTGCCATTTGTAGATGTTGTTTCTACAATGTTAGATGATAGTATACCTTTAACGACTGGCGAGTATGATGAATGGGGAAATCCGAATGAAAAAGAGTTTTATGATTACATAAAATCTTATTCACCTTATGATAATGTTGAAGCTAAAGAATATCCTCATATGTTGGTTACCACAGGTTTTCACGATTCTCAAGTTCAATATTGGGAGCCAGCAAAATGGGTTGCAAAATTAAGAGAGTTAAAAACAGATAATAATCTTTTATTTTTAGATACAAATATGGAAACTGGTCATGGAGGAGCATCAGGTCGTTTTGAAGCTTTAAAAGAAACAGCCAAAGATTACACATTTATTTTAGCGCTAGAAAATAAGCTCGAAAATTAAAAAGTTCGTGCATTTTTTGTAATTCAAATAGGAAATGTACTTTTGCACTCGATTGAAATGACAAGAATGACAAGAAATCAAGGCATAAAAGATTCTATTTTAGATTTAGTTGGGCAAACTCCACTTGTAAAATTGCATAGAGTTACCAAAGATTTAAAAGGATCTTATTTCGCAAAATTAGAAGCTTTTAATCCAGGTTTATCTCAAAAGGATAGAATTGCCTTACACATTGTAGAAAATGCAGAGAAGAAAGGTATTTTAACCAAAGGTGCAACTATAGTAGAAACTACTTCAGGTAACACAGGTTATAGTTTGGCTATGATTGGTTTGGTTAAAGGGTATAAATGTATTTTGGCTGTCTCAGATAAATCATCACAAGATAAAATCGATTTGTTAAAAACAATGGGAGCAGAGGTGCATGTTTGTCCTGCAAACGTGCCTGCAGATGACCCAAGATCTTACTACGAAGTTGCAAAAAGAATTCATTTAGAAACGCCGAATTCTGTTTATATCAATCAATATTTTAATGAATTAAATAGCGAAGCTCATTACAAAACTACTGGGCCAGAAATCTGGAAACAGACAGAAGGTAAAATTACACATTTAGTTGTAGCAAGTGGTACAGGAGGTACTATTTCTGGAACAGGCCAATATTTAAAAGAGCAAAACCCAAATATTAAAATTTTAGGAGTAGATGCTGTAGGTTCTGTTCTAAAAAAGTATCATGAAACAGGCGAATTAGATTTAAATGAGGTATCACCTTATAAAATTGAAGGTTTAGGTAAAAATTTAATTCCTACTGCTACCAATTTTGATGTAATTGATATTTACGAAAAAGTAACAGACAAAGAAGCCGCTTTTGCTGCAAGAGAGATTGTACAACAAGAAGGTATTTTTTGCGGATATACTTGTGGTGCTGTTTTACAGGCAGCAAAACAATATAATGCGCAAGATTATTTTACAGAAGATGGTTTTGTGGTGTTAATATTTCCTGATCATGGTTCTAGATACATGAATAAGATTTACAACGCAGATTGGATGAAAAACCAAGGTTTTTTAGAATAATTGAATAAAATTTGTTCAAAACTTCACTAATTGCTTTAACTCTATTTTTTTGCTAACTTTGCAAACTTGAAAAAATAGTAGATAAAATGACGACAGATTTATTCGATAGAATTAAAAAAGACAAAGGTCCTTTAGGAAAATGGGCAGATCAAGCAGAAGGTTATTATGTTTTTCCTAAGTTAGAAGGTCCTATTTCTAATAGAATGTCTTTTAATGGTAAAAAAGTAGTTACTTGGAGTATTAACGATTATTTGGGTTTAGCAAATCATCCAGAAGTACTAAAAGTTGATGGTGAGGCTGCTTTAGAGCATGGAATGGCTTATCCTATGGGCGCAAGAATGATGTCTGGTCATACACCTTTACATGAACAATTAGAAGAAGAATGTGCTGCTTTTGTAGAAAAAGAAAAAGCATATTTATTAAACTTTGGTTATCAAGGTATCATGTCTGCAATTGATGCATTAGTTTCTAAAAACGATATTATAGTTTATGATATAGATACTCATGCTTGTATTATTGATGGTGTTCGTTTACATGCAGGTAAGCGTTTTGTATATCGTCATAATGATATGGAGAGTTTTGAGAAAAACATTAAGCGTGCTGCAAAAATGGCAGAAAAAACAGGTGGAGGAATTTTAGTTATTTCTGAAGGTGTTTTTGGAATGAGAGGTGAGCAAGGACGTTTAAAAGAAATTGTAGCTTTTAAAAAGGACTATAATTTTAGATTATTAGTAGATGATGCTCATGGTTTTGGAACACTTGGTGAAGGTGGAAAAGGAACTGGTTTTGAGCAAGGTGTACAAGATGAAATAGATGTATATTTTGCAACATTTGCAAAATCTATGGCAGGTATTGGAGCATTCTTAGCAGGAGATAAAGATGTAATTCAGTTTTTACAATACAATTTACGATCTCAAATGTTTGCAAAATCATTACCAATGGCAATGGTTAAAGGTGCATTAAAGCGTTTAGATATGATGCGTACAATGCCAGAATTAAAAGAGAAATTGTGGGAAAACACAAATGCTTTACAATCTGGTTTAAGAAATGCTGGTTTCGATTTAGGAACTACGCAAACTTGTATTACACCTGTATTTTTAAAAGGTGATATTCCAGAAGCAATGGCTATGGTTAATGATTTACGTGAAAATCATGGAATCTTTTGTTCAATAGTAGTTTACCCAGTAATACCTAAAGGATTAATTATTTTAAGATTAATACCAACAGCTACACATACTCAAGAAGATATTGATGAAACTATTACTGCTTTTTCTGCAATTAGAGAAAATTTAGAAAATGGAACTTATAAAAAGATTGCAGCTTCTATGATGTAATTTTTTTTGAAATACTTTAAAAAAGCCAAACAATCATGTTTGGCTTTTTTTATTTTATTTTTTTGGGTTTAAAGTGATTATTTTCTAATTATAAACCTCATTTCATTTGAATGTAGTGTTGGTAATTATTTATCTAATAGAACCTTTTCTCTTTCAACAAACGTTTTTAAATCAGTTGGATTTTTACCCGTCAATTTTTTATAACTACTTGATATTTTTGGTTCTTTCTGAAACCTAGGTAAGTAGTGTAATAATAGCATGACTATTATCATTCCTCTAGGCAAACCTTGTTGTTTTTTGATTCTGTAAAAATGAAAGGGACTAACATTTCGATATTTAATAGGATGTGTTACAATACTATTAATTATGCTAGTAACCGATTCAAAACTTTTGTTTTCTAAACCCGTAATTTCAACTATTTGATTTTTATAATGATCAAATTGGTTAAGCAAAATAGCAGTAGCCTCAGCAATATTTTTAATATCTACCCAATTGAACTTTGCATTTCCAGAAGGTAAAATAATTTCTCGATTATTTTGAATATCTGGAAGTAGAGTAGTGGTTAGGTTTTGCATAAAATAGCTTGGTCTTATAAAGACATAGTCTAGTTTATTATTAATGATTAATTGCTCTATTTTATGGTGTGGAATTACTTTACTTTTTTCAACTCCTTGCACAGATAAAAAAACGATTTTATTTACTTTATTTTCTTTTATTTTAGTAATGAAAGGTTTAAAATATTTATCTACGTTGGCAATGTTTGGTGGTCTTAATAAAAAGACTTTTTCAATTCCATTTAAGGCATTATCAAAGGTTTCTGGGTTCGTGAAATCAAAATGAGTGTATTCTAAATCTGAATACTTATGGAATTTTGCTTTGGCTCTATCAATATCTCTAACTCCAGCAACACTATTTTTTGGTGATTCTAATTTCGATAAAAAACCAATTAACTCAAAGCCAATATTGCCTGTAGCACCAGTAATTAAAATTTTAGACATTGCTGATTTTTACTTTTTATTGTTTGCTAATCGTTATTTAATCTTCCAATTGTTTTGCAATTTGATCATAGTATTCTTGAGTTACTTTATCTGTCCAAATAGTTGGTTCAGCACCATATATAGCTAAATAAGAAACATCCTTATTTTTAGAAGAGGTATGCCAATGTTCTGTATCTTTTTTACACTCAATCACATCACCCTTTTTTATGATAATAGGTTTTTTACCTTTCTCTTGATAATATCCTTTACCTTCTACAACAATAATTATTTGCTTAGTTTTATGCTTATGCCAATCTAAAGTTGAATTGGCTTTAAAAGTTGCTTTTGTAATATTTTGATTGAAATCCTGGTCAGCTTTAACCAAAAAATTAAGCCAAGCAGACCCTAAATGATGAGTATTAGGAGCTTTAATACCTTTTTCTAAATAAGAAATTGATTTAGAATTTGTTTGCTGGGCAATTGAGAAAAATGGAATTAAGCTTAGTATTATAATATAGAGATACTTCATATTTTTAATTATAAGGTCTTACAATGTAATAAAAAGTTTGATAAAGCTATTTATTTCTTTTTAAATCAGTGTAATTATACTCGCTGTCATAAAAATAAAAATACCATTACAAATAAATATAGTTTAGCTGTAATATATAAATATTGTTTACTTTTAAAAGAAACTACTATCTAATTAACTGTATTTCTTGTATTTGTATCTTTGAAATTCACTATATAAAATATAGTTTCCTATTTAAGTATAGTGTTTTATATTTGCATTATAGCAATATAATTAGCAATTAAATATGCATAAATTTAGAGGTAAAGAATATCCTTGCTGCGCAAGTCTTACAATGGGGCTAATTGGAGGTAAATGGAAAACAGTGATATTATATCATTTAATGAATAAAACACTACGTTACAACGAATTAAGAAAAGAAATGCCTACTGTTACTGAACGAACTTTAAGTTTACAGTTAAAAGCATTAGAAGAAGATGGCCTTATTAAAAGAAAAGTGTATACTAAAAAACCACCTCTAAAAGTAGAATATTCACTAACCGAATTTGGTAATACGTTAATTCCTTTAGTACAATCCATTGCCAATTGGGGAGATTTAGTGGCAGAAAAGTATGCTTAAATTTTTTAAATTGACACTGAAATTAAAAACTAATCATAGCTTAAAACTGATTTCTTTACCGTCTTTACTTTAGCATCTATCAATTTTAATTGTTTATTATAATCTGCAATTCTAGCATAGGCTGTGCCATCTATCAATAGAATTACAATTAACATAGCCATTGCTGTAATACTAATGGCTTTCCAAGTTGGAGTTTGAACCAATAAAAGAACCAAAGCAGCTATAATAATAAGAATTGGTATTACCTTAAATACCACTTTATATTCCTTTAAAGTGGCTTCTGTACGTTCCATTTCTGATTGATAAAAAGATGTTGCATTTTCGTGAAACGCTTTTTCAAATGCTGATATTCTTGATTTATTTGTGTAAAATAAACCAAGGCCAATCGTCATTAAAAGTAAACCAGCTACAAGACTGGGTATAAAATAGGCTTTTGCCAATTCTGTTTTACTCAACTGCCAAAAACCGATACTTGCTATTAAAAATAGCAACGCAAATATTATGAAAAATCGTGTTGAAAATACTTCAGATTTTGCCCAATCTGTAGCTAACTTTAATAATTCCATTTTAATTCAATTTATATTTTTCTCTGTATTCTGTAGGACTTACACCTTCCTTCTTTTTGAATAATCTAGAAAAATAGGGTGGATACTCAAAACCCAATTCATAAGCTACTTCAGCAATACTTTTATTAGGCTCTAATAAAATATTTTTTGCTTCGTTAATTAAATGCAGTTGCAAATGTTCTGTGGTAGTTTTACCAGTCTCTTTTTTTAGAGTATCACTCAAATAACGCTTAGAAACAGACATTAAACTAGCAATATTTTCAATACTTGGAATTCCGTTTTTTTCTAATTTACCTGTTGCAAAATAGTCTTCTAAATTAGCATTAAATCGTTCTAATAAATTATTAGATATTTCTTTTCTGTGCAAAAACTGTCTTTCATAAAATCGATTTGCATATTTTAAAAGAGTACTCAATTGCGATATAATAATGTCTTTACTAAACGCATCTTGATTATTTTGATATTCAATTTCTATGTTTTCTACGATGCTTTCTAATTGCTTTTCTTCTTTAGGTGAAAGGTGTAAAGCCTCATTTACAGTGTAAGAAAAGAAGCCGTATTTTTTAATTTGTTGCGCTAATTCTGTACCTTTTACAAAGTCTTCATGAAAATTAATAGAAAAACCTTTTTGTTCAAAAACTACGCTGCTATCCCATTGCAAAACTTGCCTTGGAGCAATAAGTATTAAAACTCCATTTGTAAAATCATATTTGGTTCGTCCGTAATTTAAATCACCCTCAATATATTTTTTAAAACTGATGGTATAACAATCATTAGTAATTGGAGGTGAACTTTCTCTAGGACAAGGTAAATACCCATCTTCCTTTGAATTAAATACACTTAACATAGGATGTTCAGGTTTAGGTAATCCTAAATAACTTAAAAACGATGATAGAGTTTTAAAATGTTGCATACTACAAATTTAAATATTCCATTTTATACCTGTTTCTTTTTCAGAAAGTTCCCATAATTTTTTAGCAACAGTTTTGTCTTTTGCATGGGGCTCTAATTTGTGTGCGCCAACAGGCCCAACCCAATTGCTTCTACCTGTAGGACCATAAAACAAGGTTTGATCTAAATTAGGTTCAAGAGCACACATTAGTTGAGGATAAGCACCTTTTACTGCAGATTGCGTTAATGGAGATAGTTTCATTAAATTAAAGATTATTTTCATTACAAAGCCACCACTTGTATTTATTAAGTTAGTTCTAGAAGACCCTGGATGACATGCATAGGCTTTAACATCCAATTTCCCTGCTTCTTTTAATCGATCTTGTAATTCATAAACAGTCATGATTTGCGCCAATTTACTTTGACTGTATGCATTGTTTGGAGTATAATCTTTATCCCAATTTAAATCATCAAATTTGATTGTTTTAATACCCATATCATAGCCCATACTTCCAACAGTTACAATTCTTCCTTTCGATTTTTCTATTAGAGGAAATAGTAATGCCTGAAGTGTCCAGTTACCAAAGTAGTTGGTTCCCATTTGACTTTCCCAACCATCTGTAGTTAACGTTTGTTTAGGAACTTGAGCAATGGCAGCATTACAGATAAGAGCGTCTATTTTTGGTACAGAACTTAGTACTTCTTCAGCCGCTTTTATTACAGATGCTTGTTCTGCTAAATCCATATTAATGGCCAAAACATCTATATGATTACCAATTTCTTCTTTTAATGTTAAAATAGTTTCTAAGGCTTTTCTCGCATTTCGATTTAGCATAACCACCCTAGCATTTTTAGATAGTAAAATTTTTGCGGCTTCAAAACCTGTACCACTTGTTGTACCAGTTATAACATAAGTTTTACCACTTAAATCTTCTATTCTTTCTGGTGTCCAGCCTTTATTACCAAATTGATTTGCGCTCATTTTTCTTGATGTTTATTATGAGTGACAAAGATCGGTTTAAAGCAAACAAAACCTCTTATACAGATTTTCGAATGTTGAATACTTTTTGGTAAATTGTATGTACGATGATGTTTTATCTTCTAAAATGTAACTGAATCTGAAGAATGAATTAAAGCAATCTTTAATTATAGTTGATGTTCATCAGCAGAAATAATTTTAGAGTTTAGCTAATCTGTGACTGTGATTATCTCGAATTTCCAACCTTTATCAACTTTGCGGTTTTTATTAAAGTTAGGAGATTTAATACCTGCATAAACCATTCCTGCTGCTGGAATTGTAAGCCAAAAAGCTGAGGAGTCTACTAAAACTCCAATAAGAACGCTTAAGCCAATGGTTACAGATCCAAGATAAATAAAAAAGCCTGAGGTGAAGAGGGTAGTAAAAAGAGGATTTCTTTTTAGTGCTTCTATATCAGCTAAATTAAATTGCTGGCCATTAATTGTTATTGTATTGTTGTCAGTTATGGTAAAACGTCCTTTAATTGTTTCACCATCAAATGTTTTAAGTTTAATTCTCTTGTTCTCTTTTATAACTTTTACTTTATTGGTATTTGTATTGGTGATTTTTATGGCTTGGTTTTGTGCCACAAATTGATTGAAGCAAAACAAACTGATTACTATTAGAACAAAATTTTTCATATAAGGTTAATTTAAAAGAATAAGATTGTTAATGTACATATTTTAAATACTTTAGAGTACTAAAATAGGTTTATTTTTTCTATTAAATTGGCCATTTTGTGTCCTGTAATTCTCAGTTTTAAAAGAACAAAGCAGAAAAGAATAAAATTTTAATTTTATTCTTTTCTGCTATATGTTACTTGAATTGATGTAAAGTAGATTTACCTTATTTCAATTGCGTTATTAGTTCTAATGTAAATTAATGCTTCTTCTTTCGTTGAAATTTGGTGAATGCTATTTCCTGTAGATTCAAAATAACTTCCAGGATCTAGATTTGTTATAGAATTTGCCTTAGGCATTTTATAATCAATATTTCCTGTTATAATTACTCCATAAAGAATAGTTCCTTTGCTGTAAATGTTACCTCTAAAATTTTTAGGTAACTTTACAAAAAGGCCACGAATATCATTTGAGTTTTTCCATAAAAAACTAATTTTGGCCTGATTGTTAGTTGAAATCCAATTTGTTTGAGAATGATCTAGCCAAACAATATTAGAAGCATCTATATTAATTGGACGTTCTCCATTGTCAAAAGCTTCAGTTACTGGTTCTACTAAATATGGCCCATTGTCAATTTCAATATAAGCCATAGTTTCTTCTCCTTTTGCAGAAGTAATATGAGGTTCTCCAGCAGGTTGTGTCCAAAATGAGCCAACAGGCATCCACATGTTTTCTGATTTAGGGTCATCATTATGTATTAATCCATTCATTACAATTGCACGATACGTTACATTATGGATATGAGGTGGAGATGAAAAACCGTCTTTAAATTTCCCAATATATCCAGTTGGAACCTCTGCTTTTCTATTACCCCAAATGGTGCCAGCTAAAGGACTTTTATCTTCTCTTGCTGGATTCATTTGTTCCCAAATAATATCAGAACTTAAGCCAACTTTATTTGTTGGGTTTTCTATAATTTTAGTCTTAATATTTTCATCTACATTTTCTTTTGATTCATTACAAGAAAATAGTAAACCTACAGTTAGACACAGGCATAAGATTAACTTTTTCATTATTATTTCAATTAGATTAAGGTTATTATCTCATTTTCTGATAACCTTGATTTTGGTGTTTTTTCGGTAGAATTGAAATCAGATTTAGCTCTATAACCTATAGAAACTGCAACTAAAGATGTGTAACCCTTTTCTCTTAACCCAAATTCCTCGTCTAACGCTTTTACATCTATACCTTCCATTGGTGTAGCATCAATTCCTAGAGAGGCCACTCCTAATAAAAAGCTACCTATATTTAAATAAACTTGCTTTTCCATCCAATGATTTAGATCTTTTAAGTCATATTTATGAATTCCTGCAAATGTTTTAACAGCGCCTAAAAAACCGTTCTTAACATCTTCATTAGGAAATCTTCCGCTTTTATCTTCTGTATCTGCAATATGTTGATAATATTTTTCATCAGCATCAACTTTAGAACAAAAAACTACAACTGCTGATGCATTTAATATTTTAGGTTCATTAAAATGAAAAAAGCCTTGTGTTCCCTTTGCCACTCGTTCTTTACCTTCTTTTGTTTCAGCAATGATAAAATGCCAAGGTTGAAGGTTTACGCTTGAAGGACTCATCCTCAATAAGTTTTTTACTTCCTTCATATCAGCTTCAGATATTTTTTTATTTGGATCAAATTCTTTGGTAGTGTATCTCCAGTTTAGTGTTTCTTTTAAATTCATATTATATTGTATTAAATTAAACTATCATTTTTATAGTCACAAAAGTAAGTATAGTATATTGTAATTCCAATAACGGTCAAAAATGATAGTATTCAAATTATGCAAATGAAACAGTCAATAATGCCTAAATTTTAGGGAAAAGTATTTATTAGTTGTTCAAATCTATCTTTTCAGATTGTAAATTTGAAGTGGAAAGCAGAGGCTATAATTTTGATCTTTAGAGTAAAATAGGTTGATATGAAAATGGTTACAGTTCGAAAGTAGAATTAACTAAAGGTACTCTAAAGTATTTTGTAAAAGATAAATACGTTTGCTCAATACATCAAATGAATGCCTTCATTTCAAGAGTTAAAGGTATTATAAGTATATATAATACAATAAGTTCCATTGTTATAAGAATCTAATTTTATGCTCATTGCCAATTTTTGCCTTTTCTTCAACACTAGAATCCAATCCAATTTCATTCATTTTAGTAAAGAATTCTTCAAAGTTTTTTCCAGGAATAACATAATTCAAAACTTTTGCAGTTTCATTTCCAAGGGTTTTAATTCCATGTGGAATTCCACGTGGTAAATAGATGATATCACCTTTTTTTCCTTGAATTGTTTTTTCTCCTAAAATCAATTCAACCTTACCTTCTAATACGTGAAATATTTCATCTTCTAACTCATGAATATGAAGTGGAACACTACTTCCTTTTGGCATTATTCCTTCTACAAGTTAAACATCTCCATCAGTTTCTTTAGAATTTAGTATTACATTTCTTAATCCGCCTAAAAAGTTGTTAGTTTGGTTTTCGGTTGATACTATTTTAGGTATTCTTTTCATAATTTTATTCTTATAGTAAATCAGGCAAATGTTATAGCATTTTATTTTTGAATAAATATTAAGTTTTTAATCAGCGGGTATATTTAAACTCTAGTAGGATAAATGATCCCTTAAAACAACTATTGTAAACGGATTTGGTTTAACTACCTTTTAATTTTTCACCTTTAGCTGATAGTTCAACAAGCTGATTTATCCTTTTTTGTCTTGTTTTTTCTGTCTTTGCTATTTTCAGCCAACGTAAAACAAACCTTTTACTTGAATCATTAATTGTATTAAAAAAATCGAATGCCTCAGTTTTTTGCATCAGTGCCATTTTTAAATCTTTTGGTATGATTAAATTATCAACGTCATCCATAAAATTCCACATACCATTTAATTTCGAATCTGCAATTGATTTTAACCCTGATTCGTGCATTTTATCTTCGTCAATTAGTTTTTCAACTCTTTCTTTATATGACTTTGCCCAATGTTCTACTTTTCGCCTAGAAATTAGTTGCATTGTTCTTTTATCATCTAGTTTTCTTCTAATACCATCTATCCATCCAAAGCAAAGTAATTCGTCTAAAACATCCCATCTTGATACATATTTTAGTTCGCTTTTCTTGAATGTTATCAACCAAAAACTGTTGGTATTCAAATAATTTTGAGTCAACCAATTTCTTAGATCTTCTGAAGATTCAATTTCAATCTTCTCAAATTTGTCAGTTGCTATCATTTTGGAATTTGTTTAAAAACTTAAATATTTATGATTTTATAAATTGATTTTGTTTTAAAGTTAACAAATTAATTGTAGATAGAGAGTTCGTATGGACTTTTGTCGATTAGCTAAAACGAGCAATTATTTATACACGTTGTTGTACACAGTTTTTAACTGTCCTTTTTTTATTAATTTAATTAATTCATCTCTTTTTTCCGAATTACTTTGTTCTGTAAAATTCTCTCCAATTCTTACAAAGTCGTATGGAATATATTTGATTGCTGATTCAATAGTTTTTTTAAAACTACTTTCTCCATAAGCTAAAAGTGTTGTTTTTTCAGAAGTTTCAGAACTTAATAAGACTTTTTTCAACTCTCCGTTTTTTTGTTTAAGAAAAACTCTAAACTTTGACCTGTCCAATTCTAATTCCGATGGATAAAATGCAATTCCGTTTTCATCGAATATTATTTGTTCACGTCTATGTTTTTTTTCGAAAGTTTGTCCAAAATCAGAATTGTCAATTATTATCGCTGTTCCTTTAAAATTTTCGGGTAGAATAATGTCGAATTTTTGAATGTCAGCAAAATAAAATGAAATGGAAGAATAAGTTTTCGAAACTGGAATAAACAAAATAGCTGGAATTAAAATCCAAAGTAATTTTTGTTTAATTTTTAAATTCCCAAATAGAAGTATAATAATTCCAATAACATAAATTGGAAGTCCGATTATGAAGCCAAAATAGATAAAGAATGGTATTAAAAACCCAATAATCAAAAATGATATTCCTATTTTATCTCTTGTGGTCATTCAGTTCTTTAATTGTGTACAACGTGTTTGTGTATTAAAATTTACGATTTTGTGCTATCGTTATTTTCCGAAGGAAAATATAAGATTGCAAAAAAGCTACTAACTTTGTTTAATCTAAATTTAAGCAATTTTTTACACACTTTGTTTTGTGTAGTTTATTAGCATCCTGGACAACTTATTACCATAGGTTCAATTATTTTAATCAATTCAGTTTTCTCAGGTTTTTTTGGTAATTTCCAACCATCTTTTTCAGTCCAATAATTTTTTCTTTTTTTTATATTTTCAATCCTTTTTTTTGCTTCGTGTTTCCAAAAAGAATTAGGATAATCTTTTATTAAATACTCATAATCTGAAATTATTTCATTCGGTGAGTTTTTAAATTCAAACAAAACTATTTTTTCATAAGCTTTAAAAGGTTTTAGAAATTCAGCATTCAAAGACTTTAAACTGTCTGATAGTATTTTATTTTGATTTTCAATATTAGAAATTCTACTTTCCAAATCTTTTAATTTCCTAGAATCATTACAAGAAGTAAAGATCAAAAAAGTAATTATAGTTGCGAATACGTTTTTCATTTTCTTGCCTTTTTTTTAATTACACACAACTTTGTTATATGCAGTTTTTTTATTTGTTCAGCTTATTAATTAATTCTAGAATTCTTATTCGAGTTAATTCAGATTTTTTGCTAAAAACAAACATTTTTTCATCATTTGAAATAAAGCCTATTTCATTCATGGATTCATTTAGTGGTTTCCAGATATTTTTGATTTGTATGTCAAACTGTTTAATCCATTTATTTTGTTCAATTTCTATATTTTTTACGTTAGTTTTTTTAACAACAATTAGGTCGTTGTATATAACTTTCATTAAACTATCCAATTTCATTGTATATTCAAGTTCAGTTTCGAGCATAAATTCACCAGAATCAAGTTTAAATTGATGATTTTTATCTAATTTCTTTAGTATTAAATCGTATTTGCCTTGTTGAGCAGAACAGTTCATTATTATAGTCGTAAAGAATAATAGAAATATTTTCATTCGTTTTTTGGTAACGGTTTGGTGTATGAGCAGTTGCGGATTTAAAGCGACTACCTTTCAGATTACAATATACTTTAATTAAATAGAAAAACGGTTTAAGTTAAAACTCAAACCGCTATTGTTTATACACATTGTTGTGCTAGTTATTTATGCAAGGACATAGTAGAAATCTAAATTCATAGATGTATCATCTAATAAGTTTAAAAATTCTATTCCAATTTTGTTTTTAAGATAACCATAGCAAATTTGCTTTGTTTTACCTAACGTTTGTCCAAAAGCTATTTCCGAAAATTTATTATCTTGTAATGAACCGATAAAATGTCCTTTAGAATTCGTAAAGTTATTTAAATAACCCTTTTCAAGTTCGTCACTTTTCGAGTTCAGGTTTTTTAACGAAGAAGTTGATTTTAGTAAAAATGTACCGTGCTCAACACAAGAAAAGTCTTCTGGAATTTCAAAGTTGTTTTTTTGAATGGAGTGTATATTCATTTTCACACTATCCCTTTTCATAACAGAGAAAAAGTCTTTCGCAACCTGTTCTTTACTTGCTGACTTTTGAATATTGATTAATACTTCTTCATTTTCAGCAAGTAGAACATTGGCATACGTTTTTTGTTGGTTTTTAACCAAACAATGAAATAGGATACCTTTTTGATTTTTTAAGAACTTTTCCTCAAAAGCAAGTACAGTATTGATTAATTCATCTTCTGTACTTGCGTCTTTAATTTCAAAAGATGCAAATTCCATTACTTTGGGTTGGTTGCCATTTAGTTTTATCATTTTCTTTAATTTATATGTTTAAGACAAAACTAAATTGCGTGAGTGACAACCTTATGTCAACTACGATTGGATTTTTTCAAAGTAATTTTCGAGGGAAAACGAAATATCTATTGAAAAAGGCATTAGCGTATTAGTTAACTTAATTATTTTGTCTAATCTAAATTCTCTCAATCCATTTCGTAAATGACAAAATGCAATTACAACCCAAGATGTATTCGTGAAATAAACTGATAGTGGTTCAATATCCCTAATTGTTGTTTGTTCTTTGGAAATGGAATGATAATTTATTTTTAATATTTGTTTTCTCAAAATTGACTTTTGAATTTCTGAAAGCCAACTACTTTCTGTATAATTCTGATTATTTAAGCTAAATGTTCTTGATGAAAGTAACTCAATATTATCTTTTTGAAAGTTCTTAAGTGTTGCTTTTACTTTAATTATGATTGAATTTAGATTTTTATCGATTGACTTATCTCCTTGTTTTTTCATCAATTCTTCAACAATAATTAAAGCATTAGCTTCTTCTTCAGTTAAAGCAATTGGTGGTATTCTATAACCGTCAACAATGAAATAACCAACGCCATTTTCTGAGCCGATAGGTATGCCAGCGTCTTGTAGTGTTTTAATGTCTCTGTAAACTGTTCTTAAACTAATTTCAAATCGTTGGGCTATTTCTTTGGCCGTAACAATTCTTTTAGATTGAAGCTGAATTAATATTGCTGTAACTCTGGTAAGCCTATTCATTTTTTAAATACTTATGGTTACTTCGATTTGGTCATTTTCTTTAAGTGAATTCTTTTTTCTCACCTCAGATTTTATAGGTAACAAGTAAGTATTATGTTTTTTGTCAAACCAAATTGAAGTTTCCCATTCTGAGTTTTTGATTTTAGCTGAAGATTTCATTCTTCCCCAACCTTCTTCTTGCCATTGTAAGTGTTCCTTTATTTCTTTTGAAATATGATTTGGAAGTGATACAAAATGCCATCCACTCGTCCCATTGTGTTTCCAAATTTTTGCTGAAAAGTTGTATTTTATTTTCGCTTGCAAGATATTTCTTAATTTTTGGTTTTAATTGGGCACAACGTTGTTGTGTATGATTAGTGGCGTATTTCAAGTACTAAAGTTAGCAAATAAAAACCGAATAGAAAATCCGCGAGGATTTTCGTAAGTAGGCGAGAACTAGCCATTAATTATACACGGTGTTGTGCACTGTATTTATTCTTTATTAAATTCAGCCATATTTCTTGATTCTTGATCATTTATTGAAAGAAAATGAATTGCAAGTAAAACTTGAATATTACTATCTTTCAAATCAAAATCTTTTTTGTTTTTATAAATCTGTTGCGGAAAATAAAGCGTGAATTCAAAGTCTCCAGATTTTATAAGTCGGTCAGCATATTCAGCTACTGATTTATTTTTTGTGCCTATTTCGGTCAGATAATTTGCATATTTTTTACCATATCCAGCTGCACATAAGCTTTTGTATTCAGATTTCGTTTGGTAGTTTTTAGTTTGGCAAAATACCCAAATTTCATTAAAAGTTTTCTTTGATATGCTTTTATATAATTCGTTTTGACTGTTAAAATCTAACCTTTCTAATATTGGGGAATATCCATTTTCAACCAAGTTTGGCAAATTGTCAAAACAGGTTTGAAAATCAGTCGATGCATTAGTACAAATTTGACTTTTGAAGAATTCAGTTATTTTATTAAGGTCTTCAATTTGTTCCGTTGAAAAATGATTTTTCATTTCCGTTGTTGCGAATTGACTCGAACAAGAAAATGATAAAAATGATAATATGATTATAAATAAATTTCTCAAAGTTTTTCTCATATAGTGCACAACGGGTTTGTGTATGATTTCGTTGCGTATTTCAGCAACTAAATTAGCAAATACAAACCGAATAGAAAATCCTCGAGGATTTTCGTAAACTTGCTAAAACCAGCAATTAATTTTATACGGTGTTGTGCGTTCGTTATTTTTTATTTCAGTTGTATGTGAATATGGTCATCGTGTCTTACTGCTCGACATCCGTGATATCTTATTTTATTATTCTTTAAATTCATTCTGCTTTTCAAATGTGGTTCAATAAATAATTTTCCTAAATTCTGATTTTTTAAGATTTTATCTATTAGTTTTTTTGTTCCTTTTTCTGAAAAGACTAATTCATTATTGATTTTCCCTAAAGTCAAATATTTTGGAAAGTCATATTGAAAATATCCGTTTTTTAAGCATTTTTCAATTTGATTATATTCATTTGATTTCGGATTTTCAAAAAGTCCGTAACCGCTTATAGATTTTTGTTTGTCCGTTATAATTCCGTTTTTAGTTTCGTAAATCAAACTTATATCAATTTTCTTACCGTCATTATGACTCAAATGAGGAAGTAGAGGGAATTTATTAATGAAAGGAAAATTAGCATCTAAATAATGAATTTCAATATTCGTTCCGTTTAGTTCTTTTTCCGTTTTGCTTAATAATTCATTTAGTTTTGGTCTTATATAATTTCTGTTTAATAAAACAGTCATATAGTTTGTTGGTTTTATTTTTTCCGAATGCTTTACTTTTTCTCGTCCAAAAACTGGTGCAATTAACGGAACAATTAAAAGTGTAGAAACCAAATAAAGGCTTACAAAAATAATCAGGGTTTTAAATTTCAGTTTTTTATTCCATTTTTTAGAAATCAACAGACTTATAAAATAAACTATTCCACCGATTTGAGTAATCGCAGTCAGAACGACAAAAAGGAATATTTGATATGTTGTTTTTAGTAGGATTTTCAATTTGGAATTCTGTTTTTTTAATGACGCACAACGTGTTTATATATGGTTTGTTGCGTGGTTTAAGCACATAATTTAGTAAATAATTACCAACCAAGAAAGTCCGCGAGGACTTTCGTATGTAGGTAAAAAGGCAGCAATAAATTATATATGGTGTTGCCACACGTAATTATTCAATTTTTTCTTTTTCTAAATATTCAAAACTTTGTTCAAAATATTTTTTTACAGATTGTTTCATAAATTTTGAATAATCTGTTTTTTCATTCCTTTCTTTAGATAACCAAGCCATTGAATAAGCAATTATTTGTTCAGGCAAATAACCTTGATTGCTTGATTGCCAACCAAAACCTCCATTTGTCGAAAATTGAGAAAACTTAAACCTTGAATTTCCAATAAAAATTCCAAAACCGTAAGTAATAGCGGTTAAATCTGTTAAAAATTCGTCATTCTCCTCAATTCGATTTTCTCCTAATAATATTTGATGCGATAATTCGTGAGAAATTGTTGCAATTAAAGAAATAGGATCTTTCAATTGTTGTGTTTCAATTGAAATTATTGTCTCATTTTCTTTCACTTCATACGTTCCAGAAGCACTTTCCCATTTTCCATTTATGTCAGCAGGTGTTGTAAGTATTCCTCCATTTTCAGACTCTATAATACCATCTGTAAAAAAGTCAAGTTTAATCTCACAATTTTCAATTCTCATTAGTTCCATTGTTCGTTTGAGAATAAATTCAGCGTCTTTTTCAGTTCCGTCAAAAGTTCTTTCGTAGAATTCTTTTGTTGGTGTAATTGTTCTAATTTCTTGAATATGTTCTTCTCCAAATTCAGTTCTTAACCAATTCAAATCTTCGTTAATCCAAATTCTATCTTCTTCAGTAATTGGCAGTTTCTTTTTTCTATTCCAGAACATTTTCGGTTCAGTTTTTTATGTGTGGCAACAGCCCATGTGTATCGTGTAGTAAGGCGCGCCTTACGGAGTCGATAATTGCGCCTTATTCACGATACATTTAGTTGATAGAAGTTTCGTATGTCGTAGACGCAGATATCTCTATTATAATCAATGTATTCGGCTTGCGCAATTAACATGGGCTGTTGAAAGGAATTAGCAGAAAAGGAAGAGTTTGTTAAAACTCGATTTCTGCGTGCCGTAGGCAATTGCTTTCAACGTGTTTGTGTATACTTTGTTGCGTGTTTCAGCAACTAATTTAGTAAACAAAAACGAACGCGAGAAAATTCCGAAGGAATTTTCCAAATAAGCAACGACCAAAGCAATTAATTATACACGTTGTTGTACACCGTTTATATTCTTGCGTCAATTTCTTCAATCGCCATTTTCAGACCTTCGAGATATTTTTTCTCCTTTAAAAATGGTTTTAAGATTTCAATAACTTCCTCACATTCTTTATTGGTTAATTCTTTTTTTAATTTATAATCAGTTGACAATCTAATATTTCTATCCTTTTTATCTAAAACTATAATTATTCCTCCGTTTACAGGGTATTTTCCAATTCCCCAAGAGTTTACTTGTTCAATTGAGTATTCGGTTAGGTCTTTGTAAGGATATAAATCATCTATTGTCACAATCATCAATTGAACTTTCTTTTTCGTTTCAAGATTCTTAATCTTTAATTCAATTTCGTTTTCCTCTTTATAATTTAGAGTATTGTCTATGTCTAGAACTCTTGTGAAAATACTTCCAAGAGCGTAGTGCTTAAGTTTATACTTTTTGCAGTTCTTCCACAATTCACGAGTCGTCTTGTAATTCAAAACATTTAAATCACTTAAAATATTTTCATTGAATGGATTCTTTTGAGACTCTTTTTGAATCATCTCCGTTTGTAATTTTGATTGATTTTCAAAATCATTATCAAACTGACTACATAATCGTTCAGTTATACTTTCTGTTGACATTAATTTATTCTCAGTAGTTGTTTTTTGTGCTTTACAACTAAGAAATATTGTCATTAAAATTATGATGGAGTATTTCATTTCTCAAATGGTGTACAACGTGTTTGTGTTATGGAAAGTTGCGTTTAAAGTGAACGGCTATTTTCCGCAGGAAAATAGGAGTTTACAAAAATGCAACTAATTTTGGTTAAGCTAAAAATAAGCAATTTTTTATACACGGTGTTGGCAGTAGTTTTTTAATTTATTCGGATTATTTCATTCATTTCTCTGCACCAATTAATAATATTTCCTTTGTCATTAAATTCAAAATGATAAATAACATATTTACTTTCATAAGTTTCGTAAATATTCACAAAAATTCGTTCATTTTCATTCTTTTCAATGTTTGGTGGTGTAATATATAATCTTGGGTGACTTCCCTTTCCTCTCTTTTTTATTCTGAATTTCTTTTTATTCAAATTTGAAAAGTCAAGCTCAAATCTGTCAGAGTCGATTTTGTGTTGACTTTCCACGTAAGATTCTATTTCCTTAAACTGCTCATTACTTTTCCAAACTATTCCTAAACAAGTCGGATTCGAGAATACATTTCCAGTAGGATGAAAATCTATAACATATGGATAGACTTTAACTTTCCTTTTAGTCGGAAAAGAGTTGATTATTTTTGATTGATAAAAGTCAAACGCAATTTGTTCGTAAAATGGAAATTCAGTTTGTGCAATTCCAATTCCAATTCCAAATCCAAATCCAAAGTTGAGTAAGAAAATCAGAAGTATTTTTTTTTTCAAAATCGTTTTTTTAAATTTAATTCCAACTTAATTAAATTTGTTTTTTTGAAAAGAAGTAATGAGTAAATCCTTAATTTCAATTAGTTAACGTGCTTTTTTTAATTACTGCCAACGTGTTTGTGTTATGGAAAGTTGCGATTTTGTGCCATCGTTATTTTCCGAAGGAAAATATAAGATTGCCAAAAAGCAACCAACTTTAATGTAAGCTAAAAGTAGCAATTTTTTATACACGGTGTTGGCAACTGGTTTTATTTTCCCATTTTCAGTTCGTTAATATTTATTTTCAGTTTTATAGTTTTTCGGTTGCTATAAATTCCGTATTCAATTTCAAATTCTTTTTCGTACTTTTTTTTATCAGTCCATTTTACAAACTTTGGATTATAAAAAGGTCCGATTTCGAAAAGACTTTGATTCGGTTCTTCGTCAAATTCTGAAACCGCAATTAATAAATTATGAGAAACTTCAGAGCTTTCAAATCCTGCGCTTCCAGTTCCGTTGTCAATTGTATATATTCTTACAGACAAATAATTCTCACTATTTTCTCCAATTAGTTCAGAATTATTTAAAATTTTAATCAATCGAGAATCTTCAGATTTCTTTATTTTCAGAGCATTCTGACCAAACGATATTTGTATGAAACAAATCGTTAAAATTAATATGAATGTTGATTTTATTTTCATTTTTCAGCTTGTTGCCAACGTGTTTGTGTTATGGAAAGTTGCGATTTTATGCTATCGTTATTTTCCGAAGGAAAATAAAAGATTGCAAAAAAAGCAACAAACTTTGATTTAGCTAAAAATAAGCAATTTTTTAAACACGTTGTTGCCAAAATGTTGCTTTATTTTTAATCTGATTATAAATTTTCTTAGAGATAAAACCTTAATAAAAAAGCCATTATTATTCCAAAAATAATTGTTAGAGTAATAATAATATTCGTTTTTATTTTGTCCCTTTTTCTTTTTTTAATCCATTTCTCTCTAAATTCCTTTAATTCTATTTCAGATAATTTAGGAAATTCATATTCTTTTTCTCCATTTTTTCCATATCCAATATAGTTTTCTTTAATTATCCGTAATTTTTTTCTTAAAGAAAATTTATGTTCTTCATTAGATTTTTCTTTTTTTTTCAATTCCCCAAAATGTGATAACATAAGAGTCTTTTTATTTAAGTTAGAAATTCCGTAAAGAATTTAATTCCGTACTTTCAAATTCGACATTTTGCTCAATTACGACAACTTTCTAAATTAAATATTTAAGTTACAACTCTATAATCTTGTTTTCAAAATTTAGTGTTTTCCTTTTTTATTTCTTTTAATATCGTAGTTTTCTATTTAGATTTTGCCTTATTCAGCAATTTTTGGCAACGTTGTTGTGTATTATTAGTGGCGTATTTCAAGTACTAAAGTTAGCAAATAAAAACCGAATAGAAAATCCGCGAGGATTTTCGTAAGTAGGCGAGAACTAGCCATTAATTATACACGGTGTTGTGCACTGTATTTATTCTTTATTAAATTCAGCCATATTTCTTGATTCTTGATCATTTATTGAAAGAAAATGAATTGCAAGTAAAACTTGAATATTACTATCTTTCAAATCAAAATCTTTTTTGTTTTTATAAATCTGTTGCGGAAAATAAAGCGTGAATTCAAAGTCTCCAGATTTTATAAGTCGGTCAGCATATTCAGCTACTGATTTATTTTTTGTGCCTATTTCGGTCAGATAATTTGCATATTTTTTACCATATCCAGCTGCACATAAGCTTTTGTATTCAGATTTCGTTTGGTAGTTTTTAGTTTGGCAAAATACCCAAATTTCATTAAAAGTTTTCTTTGATATGCTTTTATATAATTCGTTTTGACTGTTAAAATCTAACCTTTCTAATATTGGGGAATATCCATTTTCAACCAAGTTTGGCAAATTGTCAAAACAGGTTTGAAAATCAGTCGATGCATTAGTACAAATTTGACTTTTGAAGAATTCAGTTATTTTATTAAGGTCTTCAATTTGTTCCGTTGAAAAATGATTTTTCATTTCCGTTGTTGCGAATTGACTCGAACAAGAAAATGATAAAAATGATAATATGATTATAAATAAATTTCTCAAAGTTTTTCTCATATAGTGCACAACGTTGTTGTATAAGGAATGTTGCGTGTTTGTGTGAAAGGATTTTCCGAAGGAAAATCAGAAGCTAGCAAACGAGCAACTAACATTGCTTTAGGTAAAACTAGCAATTTTTTTTATACGGTGTTGTGCATAGTTTTTTATTCATCTACAATTCCGATAAATTTTAAATATTCAATTTCAGTATCGTAAATTTCTATTAATTCATTTTTTGTTAATTCAACTTTTTCCTTATTCAGAGTATATTCCACAAGTTCAGTCATATCCAATTCAGTATTGGATTCAGTTCCGTTTTCTGAATTCGGATTCTCGGAAATCAGTCCGATTTTATTCATATAATTTTCTTCCGCTACTAATGCGTCACGAATCAAATTTAAGTCAGATGCTTTTTTGTCCAATTTCAATGCTATAAAACAAGAAGCCTCGTCTAAATCATAGATTTCTTTTCCAGCATTATTTTCATTCACAGAACAAAATGATTCGTTTTTACAGGAATTCAAAGTGAGAATTATTAATAAAATTCCGAATATTTTTTTCATTTACTGAGTTTACTCAAATTATCCACAACGTATTTGTATAAGCTTTGTTGCGTGTTTTAAGGAGTTAATTTACTAAATAAAACACGAACTGTGAAATTCCGAAGGAATTTCCCAAGTGAGCTAAAAACAGCAATAAATTTTATACGGTGTTGTACACCGTTTTTTTATTTAATTATTTCTCCTTTTGGAATTTTGAAAATCCAAACTGCTATTACTATTGTTAAGGAATATATTAATACCCAAAATGTTTGTTCTGACCATCGGATTATAAATCCTTTATCAACTATGTAAAATGTAGTCCAAACTGATAAAAAGGAATAAATTGATAATATTAACTTTTCTTTCCAATTGGTGAATTTACTTTTTATGCTTCTTTTAATTAACCAAAAAATTATCATAGCTGGAATTGACAAAAGAAAGCCAACAATAATCATTACAAATATTATTTCATAAGAATTCAATATACTGTTGAAACTGGAATTATTAATGATGGCACCTAAAACCAATCCTATCAGAAACGGTGAAATTATTATTGTAAACAACCAAACTTTGATAAGATACTTCATTTATACACTGTTTTCTAATCTTTAAATTTCCAGTAGTCAACTGTTACATTTAGTTCAACCCATTTAATTTTAAGAGAATCTTTGCTAACTTTCAAAATTACACCATTTTCATAATATTCACTTCCCTTTACTTTGATCAAAATACCATCAAGTATAAATTCCGATGATTCAAAAAAATCTACTAGATAAAACTCGTTTTCTGTAATTCGAAAATCAGCATCTCCACCTTTTGTGGAATTCCAAATTCCATATATTAAAGTTTTGTCAATCTTATTTTTTTGAAATTTAGACGTTATATTTCTAGATTTTTTTGATTCAGTTTTCTGTTTACAAGAAATCAATATTCCAAATATTATTGCTATGTAGATTGTTTTTCTCAAATGGTGTACAACTTGTTTGTGTTATGGAAAGTTGCGATTTTGTGCCATCGTTATTTTCCGAAGGAAAATAAAAGATTGTAAAAAAAGCAACAAACTTTGATTAAGCTAAATATAGCAATTTTTTATACACGGTGTTGGTAGGCGTATTTATTTTAATGTTTTATAATATTCCTTTTTGTAGAAATTTTGCTTCATTTTTCTTTTTTTCAAAAGGTTCAAAATTTCCTTATTTTCAGTTTCAGTTAGGATTTCTTCTAGTTTAATATTTTCAGTCATTGGTAAATAAGAAACTACAAATTCACCAAGCATAAACCCTGTTCCAATGCAACCATTTTGATAATGAACAAAAGCTAATGTATCATTCAAAGCTTTTTCAAATAATTCCTTTTTCTCAACTTTTTCGTTCTTAAATAAATTCCAATAAGCGATTCCTTTTACACTTCCATTTGGATATTCAGTCAATTTTGATAATTCCCCTTCTTTCAAGTTCTCATTCAACCATTTTTGTCTGTACCATTGTTCCGTAGTTTTTCCAGCAATTCCAACAAATTCTGAAGTTAAACCTCCATATTTTTCAAAAGCAATGATTGAATCTTTAACTTCTTTTCTAATTCCATTCCAATTGAAATCATTTATTTGGTTATGAGAGAAAGAATAAATAAATAAAAGTAAAATTATTCCAACTGAAAATAAAGGAATATAATTCCCTTTTGTTTTCCTTCTATTTATTTTTTTGAACTTCATTTTCTGATATGACTACCAACGTGATTGTGTATGCTTTGTTGCGTTGGTTTAGCTTAAATTTAGCAAATAATTACTGAATAGAAAATCCGCTAGGATTTTCGTAAGTTGGCTAAAAGAAAGCAATAAAATATACACGTTGTTAGCATACGTTTTTTAATTCCTTATTTATTTAATTTAAATCTTCCTTATTAACAACAATAGTTTTTCCCCATAAATCTCCAACTCTTTGATTCAGTTCAGTATTTTTTATAGTTAAAATTCCTACAAGACCAAAAAAGAACATATCAATTGGGTCAAGTAAATGTCTTTTCAAAGATTCTACAAAAGTCAGTTTTCTATTAATTCCACTTTTTGGAATTGCTTTTAATCCTAAAATAAGATTTCCAATTGTTGCTCCAATTCCTATTTCAATTCCAATTGTCATAATTCCCCAAAAAATTATTGGAACAATTGCTGGTAATCCATTCACAGAATAACCTCCATCTTCATTTGGTTCTCCGACTGCAAAAACATAAAAGAAAAAGAAAGAATATATTAAAATATAGTCAACTAAACCTGCAACAATTCTATTTCCAATATTGGGTTTAGTCTTTATTACCTCAAATTCTTTAAATTCACTCATAGGTTTTGGTTAATGTATGCTAACGTGATTGTGTATGGTTAGTTGCGTGTTTCAGCAACTAATTTAGTAAACAAAAACGAACGCGAGAAAATTCCGAAGGAATTTTCCAAATAGGCAACGACCAAAGCAATTAATTATACACGTTGTTGTGCTTTCGTTATTTAATAATTTTTTAATTCTGATGTTATTAATTTTCTAAAATTATCATTCTCTTCAATTACTATCTCGAGTCGCGTGTTAAATTCATTCCATTTCGCATTCAGCTCAAACAAGAGTTGCTGAAATTCAATTGTTTTTGCTAATTCTATGAACCTATTTTTGTCAATTAGATTTTTATTATTTACTTTTTTGAAAGTATAATCTTTTTGGAAGTTTCTATTTTTTAGCCTGAACCAATTTTCGGTATTATATAGTTTGTGTTCCTTTAGTAATGGCTTTAAAGTGTGTTCTATTAATGGGTAAAGCTGTCTGAAATAGACTTCCTCAATATCATCGACCCTTTGTACATAAATAGTAAAGACTTCGTTAATTTTCGGATTATTAATTGGCCTTATATTTTGTATAAAATCAGAATCTACGAGTTGCTTAAAATATAGAGTTCTTCTGATAAGAAGGGGTTCAGAAATAGAATCTATTGTTTGTTCATTTTGTGCTAAACCATATAGTTCAAAATGTAGTTTATCAATCTGTTTAAACTGTTCTTTATAATAATCGAACTGAACAGAATCTATTGTTAAATTTTTGTTGATGTTATTCAGGATGATTTTTTCTGACTCTTTATTCTTTCGATTTTCATTCCAATTATTTATTCCCAACGCAATCAAAATTCCAATTACCACGAGTATAATTTCTCCAATAGCATATTTAAAATACTTTCCAGTTTTGTTTTCCATAAGTAAGTTCTGGCGAATTTTTCTAAAGAATTTTATCATTGATTAGTTGTTTCTCGAAAGTTAGTATAATTATTTCATTTTGAGTCAACTGAGTAATTACACACAACGTGTTTGTGTAAAGTTAGTTGCGTGATTTAAGCATTAAAGTTAGTAAATAAATCACAGATAGAAAGTCCGCGAGGACTTTCGTAAGTAGGCTAAAACCAGCAATTAATTTTATACGGTGTTAGGGCACGTTTAGGTTCGGTATTCAATTTTTCTTGTTTTAATCATTTTTATCTTTTTCTTTCTTAACTTCCCTTTTTTATCTTTAATATAACTAAATCTTTTTTTAGAAATCCAATTTCCTTTCTTATCATATTTATATTCGATTGTGTAGCAAACATTATCATTTTCATTCAAGTTCCTTTCCCAAAATATTAAATCACCATATTCATTGTACTTATATTGAGGTTTATGCTCGTAATCTTTTGAATATTCAATAGAATGAAAGTTTGATACAATAAATTTTCCTTTATTATTAAACTGAGAAATTTTCACTTTATTCTTTTTAATAAAGTATTCTGCTTTTTCATAACCAATTAAATTCCCATTTCCATTATAACTAGCTAATTGAATTAAATTGTTCTCCTTGTCAAACTTATACTCTAAGATATTTAATACTTGTTTGTTTGAGTTATATTGAATCTCTAAACAATTTCCAATAGAATCATATTCATATGTATTATATTTCTTTTGATAACCAACTATATTTACCCAATACTTATTTTCTAATTTGACTCTTCTATGCATGCTGTCGTAACTGTATATGTTTAACCAAGTAAGTTTCTTTTTTTCATTAAATCTCTTTAAACTAACTAGATTCATATATTCATTAAATCTTTTATATTCAGTTTCTTTCTTTATTTCATTTTTATTATAAAATTTAGTTTCTTCTATTATTTCAATGAAATTAGAATTCTTATCATATTTATAGAAGTTTGATAAATAACTTCCAATAGATTGTGAGTTACTTACAGAAATTGAAAAAAGAAAGAGAATTGTAAATGTTTTTTTCATATTTTTCAAATGTGCCCTAACGTATTTGTGTTATGGAAAGTTGCGATTTTGTGCCATCGTTATTTTCCGTAGGAAAATATAAGATTGCAAGAAAAGCTACAAAATTTGATTTGGCTAAAATTAAGCAATTTTTTATACACGTTGTTGTACGCTGGCTTTTATGTTATTATAATTAATTTCTTTCCGTTTATTTCTAATTCGACAAGTTGCAAATTATTACTCCTTTTAAAAACAAATCTGTTATTTCCTTTTTTCAATTCGGTATTAACAAAGAGTGTTGTGCTATGTCTTTTTAGTAAATGGTTTAATTCAAATTTAATGTCGTCCTCAATTTCAGATTCCAATTTGATAATTATTTTTCCTTTTCGCCTTTTTATCCGAATGTTTTTGAGTTCAGTTATTTCGTTAAGTACTGGTTTTTCAGGACGATTTATAAGAACAAATCCAAGATTACATTTTTCAGGATAAATTCCCTCGGATTCACATAGAGATTGCGTAATTTCAATGCTTTCAGCTGGAATTAATTTCAATTTTTCAAATTGTTCATTTGCAATGTCATTGGCTGTTGAAAAAATTCCACCATCTATAATTATTGTAAGCCAAAAGTCAATTTCGCCTTGTTCCGATTCTTGCTCATATTTAATTCTGTCGAAGATTTTGTTTTTACGCTCTTCAAGATTTAACTGTTTGATTTCCTTAATCCACTTTTGAGATTCCTCGTAATTTTTGAAATCTCCGCAGTTATTTTGTCCAAATGAAACTTGGCTAAATAATATAAATAGAATGAAGATTTTAATAGCTCTCATAAGTTCTCATCGCTTGCGTACAACGGTTTTGTGTATGGTTAGTTGCGTGTTTAAGTAACTAATTTAGTAAACAAAAACGAACGCGAGAAAATTCCGAAGGAATTTTCCAAATAAGCAACGACCAAAGCAATTAATTATACACGTTGTTGGCAACGGTATTTTTTATATTAAACATTGTTTGGTAATAAACACCAAGAACGATAGTTAATCTATTTTCAAATTTTTTCAGGTCATACTCGCTTGTCTTGAAAAGTTGTTTTTTAGCAAGCCTAGGACTTAATCGATATTTTGAGTTCATTCGTAAAAAACTGCTCGTTCCAATTCTCCAGTCGATTTTATTTGCAAGACAAGTTGAAAAATCAGAATTTAATTTTACTCGTATTGGATTCATCGAATTAACGTTGAATATTTTCATTTCTAAATCTGTTTCTTCTTCAGAACGTTTTGATTCAGTCCATAAATTTAAATTCCTAATTTTTAATTCCAATGAATCTTGAAAAAAGTCAATAGTTAATTCTTTATTTGCTAAATCAGATATAAATTCAAAATATGCAGCTTCAATAGAAATATCTGAATATTGCTTTTGCAGTTTATATTCAAACAATTTCACTGCTTTTTCTAATATTTCTTTTTGTTCTTTGACAACACAATCTTTCGACGATAAGACAGTCGAAGATGAATCAAATCCCGATTTACAGGAAAAAATTCCAAGAAATAATATGAATGCTAGTTTTTTCATATTGTTGCCAACGGCTCTGTATAAGCCTTGTTGCGTTGTTTTCAAGCTAAAAGTAAGCAAAATATTACTGATTAGAAAGTCCGTTAGGACTTTCGCAAGTAAGCTAAAAGCAAGCAATAAGGTTTATACCTTGTTGTAACCAGTACTTATTATGCGATTTTTAAAGTTGGATTACTTTCCGAATAAAATTCTCCAACACATAAATCAGAATTGTCAAGTTCAGGTGAAATCATAGATGTTGTTATTATTATCTGATGTCTTACTTCAATTTCGCTTGATATTTTAACCACTTCATTTTGAAAGCTCTGACTTCGAACTGGCTCCATTCCTTTGTCTTCTATATTGTCGCATAAAATAAATCTTGGATATCTAAAGAACTCTTTTTCCAGTGACGCAAAGAAAATAGCAAATCTGACACTATTCTTTAAATAGACATTTGAACTTTCCGAAAAATTATTTTCATCATCCAAAGTGAATGTGTTTTTTTCAAAGTCAAGCTTAATATTTTTACCTGTTTTAAACTCTGTTTGTCTGCCTAAATCACTATGCAAGAGTCTTAAACTATAATCTTGAATTAACTGGTATGCACTTTTAAGTCTTTTAAATTGTTCTGCTTCTTTAATTGAAATATTCGCTTTTAGTGCAGAAATTTTTATTCTTAAACTATTTAGTTCTTTCTTTAATACTTCAATTTGTTCTAAAGCTTTTAACTGTTTAATCAAATAATCATTCTTTGAACCAAGTTCACCTTTTTTAATTAATAGATTATCTAATTCTTGATTGCGTTCTGTTTTTACGTTTGAAAGTGCTTCATTTAATTCTCTTTGTAACCCTCTAACTTTTTGTTCTAAAGCAGGAAAACTGGATTTCAGCTCTAGTAAAGTATGTTCTTTTTCGATATACAATTTTTTTGATTCCCTTATTTGATTATCAATTTCTTGTTGCATTCGTTTTATTTGGGAAGAGCCTTTATCTTCTGGCAACTGCTGTTTGCATAGTTCGCAATGATTTTCGTCCAAAACAGGTTCTAATTGTGATAAACAATTAGGACAATGATTCATTTTTATGTCAACAAATGTTTCTCTTGTTAGTAGTGAATCTGATAAAGCAACTGCTCTTTTTTCTAAACTTTTTATAAAATCAGCGGAATCAATAAGTTCAAATTCATATTGATTTATATTTGATTGTAATACCGATAAACTCTGTCTTGTAGCTAGGATTTCCGTTTTGATTGAAACAATTTTCAATTCCTTTTCATTATCGTCTACTTCTACTTTTTCCTCTTCATTGTAAATCTTTTTGAGGTAGGAATCAATACTGTTAAGTTGACTGTAATTTTCTTCAATTAATGCATTTATAATTTGCGGATTAGTTTCAGTATCACTTGACTTAAAGATTTGTTCAATTCCTTCGAATTGTTTCTTCTTTACGTCAAAGTCTTTTTCAGATTCTCGAAGTGCAATTTTATCCGAATACAAAGAATCGTCATAAACACCAAATAATAAATCTGCTATGGTTTTTCTAGTTATAGCAGAATCAAAAGTATCTGTCATTAAAAGGTCAAGAGTTAAACTTTTCTGGTCAACATACAAAAGTCGAAGTATTTGGTGCATTGTAATATTGCTGTCAACATCACCTCTTAATTCAGGAAAGCCTAATGATAAGAAGAGAGCATTAGAAAAACTTTTTTTATTGCTCTTTTCGCTTCTACGATAAGGAAATATTTGCCAACCTTCACTTGCGGATTTTATTGCTTCTTCATATGTACCCCAAAAAATTGACATTGGTTGATTGCCAGAGGTTGACACAGTTCTTTTTATTGTTATTGGCTCTGTATTTACTAAAATTTCTGCATATACATCATTACAGGCTAATGATGCTTTTGTCCATTTTTTAAAATCACCTCCCAAAACATAAAATATAAAGTTGCCAATCGTTGATTTTCCAGAACTATTGTGACCTCTTATAATGTTTACACCATCGTGAAAATTTTCGTCATAGGCACTCTTTCCATCGTGAGTAAAAATAGAAAGCCTATTTAGTTTTAGAAATGGGTTATATTGAATCATATTTAAATTCTATTAGGTTAGTTCTTTCCTTTAAACCTAGATGACCAAAAAGATTCATTGATGCTAATGGACCAGTTATCAAAGTAATTAAGTTCGGATTTTCCTCGTTTGCTGACTGAATTCTTGAGAGTAAATCATCAGATAGCTTTTCATATGTTTTTTTAATATTTCCTTTTTTAAATTCTTCTGCATCGAAGATGCCATATGAAATTAAAGCCTTAATCGCAGACAATTGGATATGCTCCATTTTGAAAAACAGTCTCTTTCTGTCGATTACTCTTTCGTATTTGTTTTTTTCAGCTTTTATGTACTTTTTATATTTTTTAAAACCTCTAAAGCTTCTAATTTCCATTAATTCACTTGGAAAAGCTAAATAGAAATCCAAAATTCGCAACTTGTCAATTTCGATTACATCTTCAGTTTTCTCCATTATTTGAAGAACTCTAAACATTGTATGGTATAAATCGTACGCTTGATTATAGATTAACATATTAGTCCCATTTTATATGACAATTGCCTGTTAAAAAATATATCATTCCATTAATATCGTCATCATAAATCCTTAATAGATTTTCTCCCAATATATCTTCTAATGGTCTAATAATAAACTCACTTACTAACTCATTGATGAATATTTCAGGATGGTTTTCCTTTATTCTAGGTGCAATATTAAATTCAAAACTAGAGTAAACTTTTGCTAATAAGAATGCATAAATAAGTTGTGCTGTTTCAGAATGTTCGTTGCGTAAAAGTTTTTTAGCAAATTTTTCTTTTGATTTTTCAGCAAAATTTAAATAGCTTATTCTGTTCCCGTTTTCTAATTTCTTTTCAAGACCAATAAATTCATTTTCATCTGCATTTTTTTTGTAGTGTAAGAGGTCATCAACAATTTCACTAAAAATTGTTGAGCTTTCTCTTTCTTTTTCAAGTCTATCATATAACTTCTCCAATTGAGATTTTCCACCAATGGAGGTTCTGCCTATGTTATAGGTTGGCTTGTGAATGTCATTTCCAGCTAAATCGCCTTTAACTTCGTTGTTTGATTGACTTACTTCCTTTTTACTCATTTACGATTATTTGTTGATGTCTCTTCCTGCCATATCTCCACCAACTTTATTTTTCTTTTGAGTGACTTTATTCGATTTTTTATTTTTTCGAACTTTAATTACAATTCCAACAGCTGAAATCGCAATAATAGCAAGTATTATTTCCTTTAAATTATCTGTAATAAATTCCATAGTTTCAATTTTATTAGTTCGTTTCTCGTATTGGATACAACGTTTTTGTGTATGAAAAGTTGCGGTTTTGTGAACGAGGAATTTCCAACGGAAATTCAGAAGTTCGCAAAAAAGCAACCAATTTTAAATTAAGCTAAAAATAGCAATTTTTTATAAACGGTGTTGCCATTTCGTTTTTTTTTCAGGTTGTGATTATTCCTCCAAATTCAGTTTTCTAATTTTCTGTTTTATAGTTAATTCATTGAGTGTTTTGTTTCATTCTATTTTCAATTCCGACAAAGTGAGCAATTCCACATTTTGATAAATTCCTTCCTGAGTTGATATTAAAACAGTTAGATTTCATTTTTTGTCTTTTTTAATTTTAATTTCAATTCTTCAATTTCTCTATTTTTGTCTTTAATTTCCATTCTATAATAATATAAGCCTGTAATTAAGTAAATGATTACAAGAACATTTCTCAAACCACTACTATTCCATTCAAGTGATTCATTAAACTTACTTACAATTAGAGAAATTCCGAATAAAATAATTGAAATGTCAGAAATAATTTTTAAACCTTTTTTCATTCTTACAATTTTTCTTTTTTATTTCGTTCCGCCAATGAATGGCAACTAGTTATATGTTTATAAAATTACTCTTTTTTCATTAAATTTTACGGGATAACGTCACTTTTTTATGATCATTATCCGAAGATGCCACCTTTTGTAAAGCAACATCCAATGGATTCTGTATCTGCATTAAATCTTTTCTTTTAACATGCGTGTAAATCATTGTCGTTTCTGGCCTTGAATGCCCTAATAATGATTGTATATATCTTATATCAACACCATTTTCTAACAAATGGGTAGCATAACTATGTCTTAAAGTATGAGGCGTTACAGCTCTTTGAATTCCCGCTTTTTTACAACTTTTCTTTAGAAAAGCCCTAACAGAGCTGGCACTGTATTTTTCTCCATTCATACCTTCAACAAAAAACTCTTTAGGTTCATAAGAATAGTAGTAATTCTTTAACAAAGGCATAAAACTTTCGGCTAAACTAACATACCTGTCTTTTCTACCTTTGCCACTTTTAACAATCAATTGTTTTCTTTCTATATGAAAGTCTTTTAGTTTTAAGTTTATTAACTCACTAATTCGTAAACCACAAGAGTAGAGTAGGGCTATAATTGCTCTGTGCTTTAAATTTGTTGTTACACTTATAATGCGTAAAACTTCTTCTTGAGATAGTACTGATGGTAGTTTCTTAGATTTTTTAGGTCGTGTTAACTCTATATCATTAATTTTTGTAGAAGGATAATAATTAGTAAAAATTTTTAAAGCGCTAATAAACTGTCTTTGAGAACTTACAGAGTAATTACGTTCTATAAACACCTTTTCTATAAAAAGTTCAACATCTCTATTATCCAAATCGCTACAAGCCTTCTTGGAATGAAAATTAATGAAATCAGCAATGAAAAAAGTATAAGTTTTAAGTGTGCTTTCACTATATCTTTTACCTTTCATATAAAGATAGAATCCATTCAAGAGTTTCTTTTCGGGTTCACTCAAATTACGAGTAAACAATTGTTTTTTAGATAACTTTGAGGTGTCTAATTGAGCAATGTTTTTAAATAAGTTCTCTAAAATAGTTAAGTTTTCAGGGCTTGCTGAAGTATACCAACAAGCCAGACTTTTACTCCAATAAATATGTGGTGTACTTTTTAATTTATTGATAAGCTGCTGATGATAATCAAACTGAATTAATATTTTTAATTCTTTTCGATGAGTTTTATGTACAAGTATTACTTTGGGTAAGTTTGACAATTTTTCTTTTTTTAGCAGTCTAAATATAAGAAAAAAAATGATTATTTAATTGATTTTAACAGTTTGATTTTCAGTATTTAAAAATGTGTTAATTTGCATGCGGACGTAACTTTTATTGTATCCTGATTCAATTTGAGTTGCATCAGCATGCGATTAAAGTTGCGTCAGGGCTGATTTTTGAGGGCTATTTTACATAGTTCAAGATGAGCTGAAGGATAGTTTTTAGAAATAAAAAAACTCGATCAACATTTGTTAATCGAGTTTTATATAAATGTCTTGTAAATTTTTAGAATCTAAACTCTAAACCTGCATATGCTCCAAAAGGATGACCTGGTCTTAAACCTGCAGGAACTCTAGAAACTGCATAAGTTTCATCTAACAAATTAATAATGTTTGCAGTTAAATTTAAGTTTTTAGTTACATAGTACTTACCTGATACATCAACAATGAAGTTAGAATCTACACGTTCTGAATCTGCAATGGCTCCAGATCCTGCTAAGGTTCTAAACTCCCCATTGAAACGTCCATTAAAGTTTAATTCAAATTTGGTGTGTTCTAAAGAAAAGCCAACATTAAACTGGTGTTTTGGTATGTATGGCAATTCATCACCCACAGTTACTGTGCCCCATAAATCATTAGAACTACCAAAACTGTTTTGAAACTCGGTATTTGTATATGTGTAGCCAAAAGATAATGGTAAAGACAAGGCAGCATTTGCTTTTGCAAAATTATAGTTTACCAATAATTCTAATCCGTTTACATTAACCTCACCAGCATTAAATTGATCTAAGGAACCTGTACCACCTGTTGCAGCCAAATCGCTTCCTAATAAATTAGAATAATCATTAAAGAAACCAACTACTTCACCAGAAATACCCAAGAAATTAAAACGAGTTCCTAATTCATAGTTAATACTTTCTTCTGGCTCTTGACCATCTTGATTTCCTGGAGGCGAAAATCCTTTATGAATTCCTCCAAAAATAGAGAAGTCATTACTAAATTTATAATTTGTACCAATTCCTGGTATAAAAACGTCTACATTGTTTTCTCTTTCAGATAAATTTACACCTGTTCTATCAACATCACTTTTACCATAATCTTGTCTTTTTAAAGAGATGTTTTCATAACGTAAACCTGGGGTAAATGTCCAGTTGTTGTACTTTAATCTATAAGTAATGAAAGAGGCAAAAGCATTGGCACTAGATATTCTGTTGGCATCTGTACCAGGCACACCTGCAGTTGTTAATGTTAAATCTCCAGTATTAGAGATACTATATTGGTCTACCCATTGAAAACGATCTTCTTCATCATAATGAAAACGAACACCAAATTCAATATCATGGAAAGCATCACCATTATACCAGTGATAATCTAATTTTGACTGTATACCTTGTGAATAATATGCTCTGTTATTTGCTTTAACACCAATGGCATCTGCACCAGAATTTACGCTTCCGTTTACAATAGCAAAATGATCTGATAGTGTATTAGGATCGTCTAAAATGTTTGCAATAGATTGTTTATCGCCATTAAAAGTAATATCGTTTAATTTATACCAATTTCTAGAAAAGTTGTTACGATAAGCTGTAGTGGTTAAACGAACATTATTCGAAAAATCAGCTTTATGTGTTATAGCATATTGCGTATGATCTGTGGTCATTTTATCTTCATTAGAAGATGCATATCTAGAAAACGGATTGGCATTAAAATCTGCTTCTGTTAGTCCTAAATACGTTTCATTACCTACTTCATCTGAGTACTGAAATTTAAACTCTAAAGATTGTTTAACGCTTGCATTAGGAAATAGATTTACAGAGAATTTTGCAACAACATCATTTTTGTCAAAACCTGTATCTTTTCCACTTGGTAAAGTTTTAAAACCATCTGAACCATAGTTTAAATATTCTACCATATACCCAAAAGTGTTGTTTCCTCCACCCACTTTTGCATGCAATTGTTGTGAGTTAAAACTACCATAGCTAGCTCTAATTTTCCCTCCAAATTCAGTCGGAATTTGAGATGAAATCATATTAATAGCACCACCAGTTGTAAATGGGCCATATTGCACTTGGCTACTACCTTTTAATACTTCTACAGCTTCCATTCTTGCAATTGTAGGAAAATAATAGGCAGAAGAAGCACTATAAGGTGCAGGTGCTATTAAAATACCATCTTCCATTATTGTAATTTTAGAACTACGTTCTGGAGAGGTACCTCTTAAACTAATATTTGGCCTTAAACCAAAACCATCTTCTTCATAAATAGAAACACCAGGTACTGTTCTTAACGCTCTATTTACATCTGTAAAACTAAATTTCTGTAATTCTTTTGGTGATAAATAATAAGCAGAACCTGTTCTGTTTTTCGCTACGTATTTGTTACCAAAAATTTTAGTAGTAGAAATGATAACTTCGTCTAATTGTTGAATAGAATCTAAAGTCTTTGCTACTGCTTTCTTTTCTTGAGCGTTGATTGTTAACGTGATAAGTAATAAAATTAATACTGCTACCTTCTTCATTTTATTTAGATTAAGTATAAATAGTTTTTAAATCGGGTGCAAATATACAACCTCATAACAGTTTTTCCAAAGCTTATTTAGAATAAATTAAAATAAAATATCAGAATTATTCAAATTGATGAGAAAAGGCCTGAGAATCAAAAGAAAACGAATAAAGCATAAAATTAAATTAGTTTAAAATCATTATATATCGTAAATTTGCTCGCAATTATATCTTAATTGCCACATGATCGCACACGAAAACAAAATTTTAGGAGAAGGTCTTACTTATGATGACGTACTTCTAGTTCCAGCATTCTCAGAAGTCTTACCTAGAGAAGTTAGTATTCAAACAAAATTTACTAGAAACATTACTATTAATGTACCTATTGTATCTGCAGCTATGGATACAGTAACAGAATCTTCTTTGGCCATAGCCATAGCAAGAGAAGGTGGTATTGGTGTTTTACATAAGAATATGACTACAGAGCAACAAGCTCAAGAAGTTCGTAAAGTAAAACGTGCAGAAAGTGGTATGATTCTAGATCCTGTAACACTTCAAATGGATGCTACTGTTTTAGATGCAAAATTAAGCATGAAAGAACACAGTATTGGTGGTATACCTATTGTTGATAAAGAAGGTACGTTAAAAGGTATAGTAACCAACAGAGATTTACGTTTTGAGCATAAAAATAAAAGACCTATTGTAGAAGTAATGACCAGTGAAAACTTGGTTACTGCAGATGTTGGTACGTCTTTAAAAGATGCTGAGAAAATTTTGCAAAACTATAAAATTGAAAAGCTTTTAATTGTTGATGCAGATTATAAATTAAAAGGATTAATTACGTTTAGAGATATTACTAAAGTTACACAAAAGCCAATTGCCAATAAAGATTCTTTTGGTAGATTAAGAGTAGCTGCTGCTTTAGGAGTTACTGCAGATGCTGTAGATAGAGCTTCTGCTTTAGTAAGAGCGGGTGTAGATGCTGTAATTATAGATACTGCTCATGGGCATACAGCTGGAGTGGTTAAAGTATTAAAAGCGGTTAAAGATAAATTTCCTGAGTTAGATGTTGTTGTTGGTAATATTGCAACTGCAGAAGCAGCTAAATATTTAGTAGAGGCTGGTGCAGATGCTGTAAAAGTAGGTATTGGTCCTGGTTCTATTTGTACAACAAGAGTTGTGGCAGGAGTTGGGTTTCCTCAATTTTCTGCTGTTTTAGAGGTGGCAAACGCTATAAAAGGTAGTGGTGTTCCTGTTATTGCAGATGGAGGAATTCGTTATACAGGTGATATTCCTAAAGCAATTGCTGCAGGTGCAGATTGTGTAATGTTAGGTTCATTGCTAGCGGGTACAAAAGAATCTCCAGGAGAAACAATCATTTACGAAGGAAGAAAATTCAAATCATATAGAGGTATGGGATCTGTAGAAGCTATGAAACAAGGTTCTAAAGATAGATATTTCCAAGATGTAGAAGATGATATTAAAAAGTTAGTACCAGAAGGTATTGTAGGTAGAGTGCCTTATAAAGGTGAATTATTTGAAAGTATTCACCAATTTATAGGTGGTTTACGAGCAGGTATGGGATATTGTGGAGCTAAAGATATAGAAAAGCTAAAAGAAACAGGTAGATTCGTAAGAATCACAGCTAGTGGAATTAACGAAAGCCATCCTCATGATGTAGCTATTACAAAAGAAGCACCTAATTATAGTAGGAGGTAAGCTAACTTAATTAGATATATTTAAATCTTTTCTTGATGATGTATTCATTAAGAAAAGTTTTTTAATTGCTAAAATTCTGTTAATCCAAAAATTTCTTGTAACAAACTTTAAAACAAAACGTCATATAAATGATTGCAATAAGCGGTTTAAATTGTAGTTGTAATTTTATAACACAATTAGCTTATACCAATCATATTAGTTAGTTTTTAATAGTTTGTTAAGAGTCAGTGGCAGATATGCTTCTGGCTCTTTTCAATTAAGTTTGTTAGTTCTTTTTAGTCGGAATTTTATCTCTTTCTATCTTACCTTTTTTCAAGGCTTTGTAGTTTTCATAACAGTCTAAAACCGCTTCAATCATTTGTAAGTCAGAGGCTTTTCTAATAAAATATTCAGAGTAGTTACAATCTGTAAGCAATTCACTCAACTCTTGTCTATCCATATCAAGGTATTCCATCATAACCTCTCTATCAAACTTACCAGCTAACATTTTTCTTAAATCGTCTTCCTTTTTAAGCTTTTGTAACTTTTTAAGTTGTTTTGGTTTTTTACCAAACAGATTGTACAAATAATCTACTGGCTGAAATAGGGCAGCTAAAGGTGAAGAAAAGTCTCTTTTCTGTGGCTTACCAACCTCATAAGTTTGTCTTAACCCATTTATATGAATTCTTGTAAATCTATCTTTAGGTACTTGTTTTACATCAATTTCTAAAACTCCAATTAATTTAGTAGACTTTATAACAACTTCCTTAATTTCTTGAGGCTTTTCGTACAAAGCAATCTCTAGCTCATTACCTTTTAATAAATCGTTAGTTATTTTCAATTTTATGGATGAAAATCCAAGATAAGAAACAAGAATTGTATCATTAACACTTGTAGGTAATTCAAAAAAACCTTTATCATTAGTGATGGTTCCTTGTACTGTATTTAAATTTAAAACATGAGCAGCACTTAAAGCATCATTGGTATCAGCATGAATAATCTGACCTTTAAGAATGGTTTTTTGAATACTGTCATTTTGAGAAAATGCATTTAGCGTGAATACAAAACTCAATAAAAAGATAATTTTTCGCATAAAAACAAAATTAAGTATTAAACACGTTATAAAGGTTAATATTTTGTGAAGAAGTATAAAAAAGAGGCAAAAAGTGCGCACGAGAAGATTCGAACTTCCACAAACTTAAGTTTACAGCCCCCTCAAGGCTGCGCGTCTACCAGTTTCGCCACGTGCGCTTTGTATTTAGAAAACAAAAAAGTTAAGCAAATGCTTAACTTTTTCTCTTGTGACCGGGCTGGGGCTCGAACCCAGGACCCTCTCCTTAAAAGGGAGATGCTCTACCAACTGAGCTACCAGGTCAAAAATTAACAGGTGCAAATATACTATCAATCTTTGAAATTGAAATAGAAAAAAGCATAAATTTTTATCGATATTTGTAGAAAATTACAAATTATGAAAATTGTCTTGTTAGGTTACATGGCTTCAGGTAAATCTAGTATTGGTAAAAGATTGGCTAAATCTTTAAATATCAGTTTTATAGATTTAGATGATTATATTATTGAAAAAGAAAATTCATCTATCGCTGAAATTTTTAGTTCTAAAGGAGAAATTTATTTTAGAAAAATAGAACATGTTTACTTAAAAGAAATTCTAGATAACGAAAAAAACTTTATTCTAGCTTTAGGTGGGGGCACTCCTTGTTATGCAAATAATATGGATCTTATAAATAACAGTGCAGCAACATCTATTTACTTGCAGGGCAATGTGCCAACTTTGGTCGAAAGATTAATTAAAAAGAAAGCAAAAAGACCTTTGGTTGCCTCTTTATCTGATGAACAAATACCAGAATTTGTAGCGAAACATCTTTTTGAAAGGAGAGCGTTTTATGAACAAACAGAAATGACTTTTAAAATAGATCAAAAATCAAAGAAAGCAGTTGCTAAAGAAATTGAAGGTGTGTTGCTACTACATTAAATAAGCCTTAGCTTCGAGATCAGAAAAATCTACTTGAATATGTTCTTTAATAGAGGTGGATAGAGATACCCCTTTAAAATCTGCTTTTACAGGGTATTTTTTATGATTTCTGTTTACTAAAACTGCAGTTTTAAATCGCTTTAAAGGCACGTCTAAAAAATGCTTTACACCATATATTAAAGTGGTTCCTGAGTTTAAAACATCATCAACTAAAACTAGCGATTTATTTTTATAATCTTCTACTTTTAAAGAAGTTGTAATTGGTTCTAATGGTTTTTTCTTGTTGATAGTAACTTCACAAATGGTAACCTTTAAATTAGAAATTTCGGTTAGGGTAGCTACTAGTTTTTCAGCAAAAATATATCCATTACCAACAATACCTGCTATAATTACTTCAGTTTCATTACTATTGCTTTCAAAAATTTGATAGGCAATTCGCTTTATTTTTTGGTTAATTTGTACGTTGTCTAAAATTATATTGCTCTCAGTTGTCATTATTCTTCAGTATTATCTGTAAAACCTTCTATATCTCTTCTATCTTTTTTGGTTGGTCTGCCTGTACCTTTTTTACGGTAATAATCTTTAGAGTACTTTAATAACTCATTTTTCTGAAACTCCTCTTTTGGAGTCACGTCTTTTCGATACAGATCTACCAATTTTGCACCAACTCTACTTTCAGGTAAATCTAAAACTTTTATTTGATAATTGATTTGATTTTTTCGAACTCTTATAAGTTCATTTCCAAACACCTCTTTAGAGGGTTTAATATTAGCATCATCAATCTTTACTTGCCCTTTTTTACAAGCATTTGTAGCCAAACTTCTTGTCTTAAAAAGTCGAATACACCATAAGTATTTATCAATTCTCATAAAAAAAGTTAAAATATAGGTTTTGTCTTTTTACAAAGGTATAAAAATGGTAAATTGCGCGCTCAAATTTAAGCTATAAATGATAAAATTTAGAAATATAATTGTAGTTCTTGTACTATCAGTTTTAATATATGCATGTGGAGATGACGGTTTTTTAGTGAATCCGTTTGCAGATGTAAACCATATAGAACTTGCAAAAACAGATAACGACTCTATTGTAAAGTTTTTGCAGAACCATTATTATGATAAAGATTTAGATTCTGTAAAGCCTTTGGTAGATGGTGAAACTGCAATGATAAACGATGTTTCTAGTTTAAGAACTTTAGATATTACAGAAAATACTATTGATTATAAATTGTATGTTTATGTAGCAAGACAAGGAGATTCTGGTGCAGATCCTGATAAAGGTTTTCCAACTAGTGTAGATTCTGTTTTTGTAAAGTATGATGGACGAACAATGGGAGGTACTACTTTTTCTGAAAGCAGCTTTGATAGTAATATTTCTGGTATTTGGTTTACATTAGTAAACGTAATTAGAGGTTGGTCTTATGGTTTTACTCAAGTAAAAGGAGGTGAACTTAAGAAAGACGCGAATGGTGGTCCTTTTAATGGGCCTGTAACCTATTTAAATGGGGCAAAAGGTGTTTTATTTATTCCTTCTGGTTTAGCTTATCCATCATCTAACGTAAACAATCAAACAAATTCACTGGTAGACACGAATTTAATGTTCTATTTTGATTTGTTAACTATTGTACCAGACACAGATCATGATAATGATGGTGTACCATCAATAGCTGAAGATGTGGATGGAGATGGAATTGTAACTAACGATGATACTGATGAGGATGGTTTTCCTAACTATTTTGATGTTGATGATGATGGTGATGGTGTTTTTACCATAGATGAAGATGCTAACAATGATGGAGACCCAACTAACGATTTTAGTGATCCTAATAATCCTGATTTACCAGATTATTTAAATCCGGACATTAATTAGAATTTTTCTAATTGAATTCAATAAAAAATCGCTTTTCATAATGATGAAAAGCGCTTTTTTATGTTTGTACTTTTTTAATTAAGCTTATTTACTTTTACGTTTACAAGCCAATAAGGTATTCTTTAATAACATTGCAATTGTCATTGGACCAACTCCACCAGGAACAGGAGTAATAAATTCAGACTTTTCAGCAACTTCATCAAAAGCAACATCACCAATTAATCTAAATCCTCTTTTTTTGCTTGAATCTGCAATTCTAGTAATTCCAACATCAATTACAGTTACATTATCTTTTACCATATCTGCTTTAACAAATTCTGGTATACCAATAGCTGCAATAATGATGTCTGCCTGTAAGGTAATTTCTTTTAAGTTTTTAGTTCTACTATGACACATAGTTACAGTAGCATTACCTACTTTTCTTTTTTGTGATAATAGAATACTCATAGGGCTACCTACAATATGACTTCTTCCTAAAACAACTACATGTTTTCCTGAGGTTTCTACATTATACCTTTCTAACAATTCTAAAATTCCAAATGGAGTAGCAGAAATAAAGGTTGGCAAGTTTAAAGCCATTTTACCAACATTTGTTGGATGAAAACCATCTACATCTTTATCAGGATGAACAGCCATAATAACTTTTTGCTCATCTATATGTTTTGGTAATGGTAGTTGCACTATAAACCCATCAATATCATTATCTACATTAAGAACCGCAATTTCATTTAATAAGTCTTCTTCAGAAATATCTTCTGGTAATCGTATTAAAGTAGATTCAAAACCTACACGTTCGCAAGCCTTTACTTTTGCATTTACATAGGTTATACTTGCACCATCATTACCTACAATAATTGCAGCTAAATGAGGTGTTTTATGGCCTTTATCTTTTAAATCTGTTACTTCTAAGGCTATTTCTTCTTTAATATCTGCAGAAGTTTTTTTGCCATCTAATAATATCATGTGTTGTGTTGTTGGTGTTGTTTTGTTGTATTTGTTAACGCATTCCTTGCATCATTTGCATCATTTTTTTGCCTCCACCACCTTGCATCATTTTCATCATTTTACTCATTTGATTGAATTGCTTCATTAGCTGGTTTACTTCTTGAATAGATGTACCAGAACCTTTTGCAATTCTTTTCTTTCTACTTGCATTTATAGTTGATGGTGTGCTTCTTTCTTTTGGAGTCATTGAATGTATAATTGCTTCAATTCCTTTAAAAGCATCATCATCTATATCTACATCTTTCATGGCTTTACCTGCACCAGGAATCATACCTACTAAATCTTTCATGCTACCCATCTTTTTGATTTGCTGAATCTGATTTAAGAAATCATCAAAACCAAACTGATTTTTTGCAATCTTCTTTTGTAATTTTCTAGCCTCTTCTTCATCATATTGGTCTTGTGCTCTTTCTACTAAAGAAATAACATCTCCCATTCCCAAAATACGATCAGCCATCCTGTCTGGATAAAAGACATCAATAGCTTCCATTTTTTCACCTGTACCAATAAATTTAATTGGTTTATTTACTACAGATTTAATAGATAAAGCAGCACCACCTCTAGTATCACCATCTAATTTGGTTAAGACAACTCCATCAAAATTTAAAATGTCATTAAACGCTTTAGCAGTGTTAACAGCATCTTGCCCAGTCATAGAATCTACAACAAATAAGGTTTCTTGAGGTGTAATTGCTTTGTGAATGTTAGAAATCTCTGTCATCATTTCTTGATCTACAGCCAAACGTCCTGCAGTATCAATTATTACAACATTTTTTCCATTTGCTTTTGCGTGTTTAATTGCATTTTGAGAAATTTCAACAGGATTATTGTTGCCAACTTCTGCATAAACTTCAACGCCAATTTGTTCACCAACTACTTGTAATTGGTTTATGGCTGCAGGTCTATAAACATCACAACCAACAAGTAAAACTTGTTTAGATTTTTTTGTTTTTAAATAATTGGCTAATTTTCCTGAAAACGTAGTTTTACCAGAACCTTGTAAACCAGACATTAAAATTACAGTGGGTGAACCACCTAAATTTACACCAACAGTTTCACCACCCATTAATTTGGTTAATTCGTCTTTAACCAATTTTACCATTAACTGTCCAGGGTTTAATGTAGTTAATACATCTTGCCCAATTGCTTCAGTCTGTACTTTTTTTGTAAACTCTTTGGCTATTTTAAAGTTAACATCGGCATCTAATAATGCTCTTCTAACTTCTTTTAAAGTTTCTGCAACATTAATTTCTGTAATTTGGCCATGACCTTTTAGGGTGTGTAAGGCTTTATCTAATTTATCACTTAAATTATTAAACATAATTTGTATTCGTTTTTTGGAAACACAAATTTACAAATTACTGTTCGCTTATAAAAATTTAAAAACCTAATCTCTCTTTAAAAAAAGACTAGCTAAAAAGTTGATTAAATGAATGAAAATAGATACGAGGAATAGAAAAAATGAGATGAGAAACAAGCTGTTTAAATCGAAACTTAAGAAGGTTTCCGTTTGTAAGTTTCCTGTTTCATCTAAATTAAAAATGGCGTACAAATAGGGTAGAAGCGCAATTATTTGAAGTAAAATATGTAAAATAGTTAATATATTTTGAGGTGATTTATTCGCCCAGTTTAATGCTAAATAATTTAACCCAATTAAACCAAAATAGACAGCAGAAACATAACACCAAAAATCTACATTGATTAAATAATATATGTAAGAAATACTAACATCAATAGGTACATTTCGTTTTACAAACCCAAGAATTAAAAAAACTGGGATTAAATAAAAAAAGAAGAGATGGGGTTTGGTAATAAATTTTTTCAACTAGTAATATAATTTTAAGGAATCTAAATGGTGTTCTGTATGATGTGCTGTCCACATAATTATTTCTCTAACAGTCATTTTACCCATTAGAGGATGAGGGAGTATTAAGGTGTCTAAGTTCTTTTCGCTAATTTTTTTGGTTTTGTATTGCAGTTTCTTTTGTTGAATTTGATATCGAGTTAACAAACGATCTCTTTGTTTTAAGCTTGGTGTCTTTAAATCTTTATTAAATTTTGCAGCTCGCTCTTTATTGGCTAGTAATTTCTCTTGATATTTGTTTGCTACAGTTTCGTAATCTCTGCTTTCTCTATTGGCAACACCAAATTTATATTTAATGAAAAATCGCGGATAACTTAAAGCATTGTTCAATAATTGAATGCTATTTACCAGATGTAAAATATGCTGACCAACAGTCCATTTACCTTCTGGAGCTTCCATCCAGATCGCTCTTGGTTGTTCTTTTAACCATTCAAATAGTTCTGCATGTTTCTGTTCTAACAAGTCTGCAATGTCAACTTTATCCATCCTTCCAATATTAGTTACTAAAAGTATGAAAATTAATTAGATTCAGCATTATGATCAAGAATTTCAATCTCTTAATTCAAAAAAAACTCATTAGAAAGAAATATCTAATGAGTTTTAAAATTCGTGAAGTACAAAAACCTTATTCTTTTGGTATAAAGTTTAAAGCTACTCCATTAATACAATGACGCTTTCCTGTTGTCTTTGCTGGTCCATCATCAAAAGAATGCCCTAAATGACCACCACAGGTATTGCACTTTAATTCTGTTCTGGCATAACCAATTTTATAATCTACATCTAACTCAACATTGCCTTTTATTGCTCTATCAAAAGAAGGCCAACCTGTACCAGAATCAAACTTATGTTCTGATTTGTATAAAGGAGTTTTACATGCTGCACATACAAATGTACCCTCTTTATAATTCTTGTTTAAAGGACTTGTGAAAGGTCTTTCTGTGCCTGCTTCTCTTAAAACATAATATTCCTGAGGTGATAAAAGCTTTTTCCACTCAGCATTTGTTTTTTCAACTTTATAGGTTTTTTTATCTTTCTTTTTTGATTCTTGCGCATTTCCTGCACAGCTAATAATTAAAACGAATAGAAATAAACTTGCTATTTTTTTCATGTATGTTCTTTTATAAATTTTACAATTCTTAATGATATATTGTTATTCCTTAAAATTTTTGTGTGACCTAATCCATTAGTGATTATAAGTGCACCCTTTTGTAAACTTTGACGAATATTTATGGCACAACTTACAGCTACATCTCCATCTAAAACATCATGAACAATAAAAGAAGGAATACTTACTTTTTTGGCAGCTACACTTGTTGAATTGTCATCTAAACGAATGCCTAATTTTTTCTCAAATAGCGCTATAAATTTATTAGCAAACGAAGTATTCAATCCTATGTTTTTAATGAAGTTATAAAATATATCTGATACTTTGTCTGCAGCACCAATAGTTACTAAACATTTAAAAGCATTACAATCGGCTTGTACGTTCATCAAAACCATACCTCCAAAAGAATGTCCAATAGCAGCATCAAATGGTCCAAATTCTTTTTGAATACCCTTTACGCAATCTATATATTCAATTAAGTTTGTTGATTTACCTGAGGATGAACCATGTGCAGGTGCATCAAAAGAAATTACCATATAACCTTGTTCTAGTAAATGATTGGCAAGCATAAAAAGTTGGGTAGATCTACCTGACCAGCCATGAGCAAGCAAAACTTTCTTATCTGAAAAACCATAGGAAATAATTTGAATGGTTTTATCGATTTCTTTACAATAGAATTTCTTTTTTTGAGAACTGGCTAACATGCCTAATTCTCTTTCTGGCCTTGCAAATTGAATAGGAGTTGCAAATAACCTACTTATAACAAAAAGAGTTAATCTAGTAGATATTGCATTTAAGAATTTTATACCAACCTTTACAATCTTTGGAATGGCCAAATTAGATGAAAATTTTGGTTGTTTAAAAAACTGTTTCATGAATTACAAAATCAAATAGGTTCTTTTAATTTTCAATACAGCACAAATATTGGTTAATTAATTAATAAATTGCAGTCATTAACCGAAAAAATATTGAACAATGAAGAAAATAATAACTTTAGTAATTACCGTTTTTCTATTTGTAGAATGCAGTACAGTGCCAATTACAGGTAGAAAAAGAGTAAACTTTGTAAGTGACTCTCAGGTATTACCAGCAAGTTTTGCACAGTACAATACATTTTTAGAAGAGAATAAACTATCTACTAACAGAGCTATGAGCAACCAAGTACAAAGTGTTGGTGTAAAAATTTCTGAGGCCGTAGATCGTTTTATGCGAGCTAATAATATGGTAGAAGAAGCTAATGCATATAAATGGGAGTTTAACTTGGTAGAAGATAATACAGTAAATGCTTGGTGTTTACCAGGTGGAAAAGTAGTTTTTTATACAGGCATTATGCCAATATGTGATAATGAAGATGGAGTAGCTGCAGTAATGGGGCATGAGGTGGCACATGCATTTGCAAAACATGGGCAGGAAAGAATGTCTCAAGGTCAATTGCAACAAATTGGTGGTTTAGCAGTAGCTTTAGGAACATCTAGTCAAAACCCAGAAACACAGCAATTATGGAACACTGCTTTTGGTATTGGTTCTGGATTGGGAATGTTAAAATTTAGTAGAACTCATGAGGAAGAAGCAGATAGGTTGGGCCTAGTGTTTATGATTATGGCTGGTTATGATGGTACAGAAGCTGCAGAAGTTTGGGTTAGAATGAGCCAAAGAGCTGGAGGAGGAAGTCAAGGACCGGAAATTTTAAGTACACACCCACACAATGCATCTAGAATTCAAGATTTAAGATCGTATTTACCAACTGCTAGAAAATTAGCAGCACAATACAATACTCCTGTAAAAAGTTAAGAATTGTAAGAAATAAAATTTCTATATTGTAACCGCTCAAAATTTGTTTTGAGCGGTTTTTTTATAAAATAAAATATATGTTTAAAAAAGGTGATCAAAAACTGATAAATGCATGGGCATTTTATGATTGGGCAAACTCAGTATATTCTTTGGTAATTAGTACAGCTGTGTTTCCTTTATACTATAGTGCAGTTACAGAAGGTGAAACCGTTTCTTTTTTAGGCATGGACTGGGATCATCCTGATAGTTTATACAGTTATGCATTGTCATTTTCGTTTCTAGTGGTTGCTTTTATTTCTCCAATTTTGTCAGGTATTGCAGATTATACAGGAAGCAAAAAGAAATTTATGAAATTCTTCTGCTTTCTAGGGAGTTTATCTGTAATGAGCTTGTACTTTTTTGATGGTTTAGATACAGTATGGATTGGTATTGTATTTACAATTTTAGCCAGTATTGGTTTTTGGGCAAGTTTGGTTTTCTACAATGCATATTTGCCTGAAGTAGCTCACCCAGAACAACAAGATAGAGCAAGTGCTAAAGGATTTATGTATGGTTATGTGGGGTCTATCATTTTGTTGATTATCAATTTAATAATGATTCAAAAGCCAGATTTATTTGGTATTTCTGCTTCTTTAGCTTCTAGACTTTCTTTTGTGATGGTAGGTTTATGGTGGTTGGGTTTTGCTCAAATCACTTTTAAAAGATTACCTGATGATATTTATAACAAAAAACCAGAGAAAGACTACATATGGAAAGGTTTTAGAGAGTTAAAAATAGTTTCGAAAGAAATTGTGAATTATCCAACCTTAAAACGTTTTTTAATCTCTTTTTTCTTGTTAAGTGTAGGAGTACAAACTATTATTTTATTGGCAACCATTTTTGGTTCTACAGAATTAGGTTTGGCTACTATCGATTTAATTGTAACCGTACTTTTAATTCAAGTTGTAGCTATTTTAGGTGCTTTTTTATTTTCTAGATTGTCTGAAAGTAAAGGTAATTTCTTCGCACTTAAGGTTACTATTGTTATATGGATGGTAGTATGTTTCTGTGCTTTTCTTTTGCACAAAGATTTGCCAAATGTTTCTATTTACTTTTATTCTTTAGGAGCTATTTTAGGGTTGGTTTTAGGAGCAATTCAATCATTAACAAGATCTACTTATTCTAAATTGTTACCAGAAACAGAAGATCATGCAACCTATTTTAGTTTTTACGATGTAACAGAAAAGATTGCGATTGTATTAGGAACCTTTGTATATGGTTTGCTTTACGCAATTACAGATTCTATGCAATGGTCTGTATTATGTTTGGCGTTTTTCTTTTTAGCGTCCTTTATTATTTTAAGTACATTGAAACGTACTAAATATGTTAGCTAAAAAATAATCTTCGAATTAAGATATACACAAAGATTAAACCAGTATAAATGATAAAAAAAGGAATTATAATTTCTTTTAAATCTAATACTAGCAATGTACTAATAATAAGTAGCTGAAAGCCTAAACCAAAAGTAGAAATGCAAGACATTAACCAATTTGGTAACGGTTTTCCATTAGGTGCATTTCTATCTAAAGCATAAATGATTTTATCAAAAATTCCATATAATTTCTTGTAGATATTGAATAAGATATTTACCGATTTTTGAGTTTCACCTTTTAAGGCTGTAGGCGTAGTATCTTCAAAAACTCTACTGGTTGTATCGCCATTAAAACGATTTCTCAAAATTACATAGTAATAATTGTATAAAGTACCCTGCAATTGAATACCAAAAAAGGCCAATAAAGCGTATACAATGTTGATGTTTGTTAATTGCCAAATGGTTATGATAATGATAAAATTAAGAATAATATCTGCTATAGAATCAAAAAAACGACCTGTATAAGAAGGTGTATTTTTAATTCGGGCAAGTTCGCCATCTGCTGCATCTAAAACAGATTTAAATATGATAAAAAAAGCAGCAACAAAATAATAACTTTCAAATATGAAATACACACCTAAAAGTCCAGAGACTATGAAAGCCATGGTTAATTCAATAGGAGTTATGTTAGTGTTTTTTAGTGATTTGGCGATAATTTTGGCAACAGGTCTGCCATAATCAGATAAATCTAGAAATTGATATTCTTTAGGTAATTTAGACATAAAATGCTTTTGAAATGAGCATTTTTATTTTCTGCGAAGAATAAAACAGCACAATATTGGCGGCAAATTTAAAGAAATTAAATAGAAAAAGTCTGAAATATTTAATATTTCAGACTTTTTTAAAAAAAGAGTTTTGTTATTGTACTGTAATAGGGAAGGTAACTTCTACATCAGTACTACCTCCAGCACCAACAGAAGTTCCATCATTTGGTTTTGTTGGTTCGTGCTTTAAAATAATGGTTAATGAACCAGAGCTAGCTGCACCTGTTACTAAAGTAGTTTCAATTCCTATAGGATTTGTACCATCTGTATCTGTTTTAGTTACAGTTAAGCCAGCAGTATTTGTATAGAAAAACTCGTGCTCATCACCTTCAGCTCTTACTTCTAAGGTAATGTCTTCTGCAGGAGATTCAGTTCTGTTTAACAATTGAATAGTTCCTGTATAAGAGGTGTTTGCAGTTAAAGTACCAGAAGTAATTGTTGGTGCATTACCTGTATCACCATCTAAATCTTCCCATTCTAAAACTACAGAATTAGTTCCGTCTGTTAATGTATACAATACTGTTGTAATTAATTCTTCATCACTTCCATGGTCATGATCATCATCATGATCGTCTCCACAACTTGTAAGTACTAATGTTGATATAAATAATACTGCTAATAATTTAATCGTCTTCATTTTGTTTAAATTTTAGTAATTAATTTTAATTTTTAAATTCAAATTTCTTCCTAAGTCATCAGCAAAATAACGTAGTCTGTTTAAATTTTCTCTATAGCTTACATTAAATAGATTATCTACATTAAAACCAACTTCCATACTTCCTTTCTTAAAAGGATAAAAAACAGCAGAAGAGCTAAAGCCAAAAAGTGTGTAACTTGGTGGAGTAGAACTAATGTCTACAAAAACTTGTTGCTGTGTTACTGGATCTAAGGTTGTAAAATTATAATCTGGAAATCTATTTTGTTGTAAAACCGTTTTTTGATTTACACCAATTTTTAATTGATGAAAATCATTGTTACTATACATAATACTATTGCTAAAATTGGCAGAAGGCATATGAATTAAAGGGTTGTCATTGGTTAAGTCATCACCTTGTAATAAACTTAAACTTCCTTTATAATCGAAATGACTTGCTAATTTTTTGTTGATATCAATATCAACTCCAAAAATTCTAGCATCTACTTGGTTGTATTCCCAAACAGGAAAGGCACCTCTAATTGTAGTTCTAATTCCTGTAGGTATCAACTGTATAAAACCATCAATTTGTTTGTAATATGGACTAATAGAAAAGCCGAAATTTTCGTTATTCTTTTCTAGAGATAGTATAAACTTATTGGCAGTTTCTTTATTGATTGTTAAAAAACCAATTTCAATTCTTGCTGCACTATGATGCAAACCACCACTGAATAACTCAGATGGATTAGGCATTCTTTGTGCTAAGCCATAATTGAATAAAAAAGAGTAATCTTTACCAAATCTTTTAGAGTATCCTAAATTGGTTGAAAAATTATTGAATGTAAATTCAGGTCTTGTTAAAAGCTCTAAACCATCTACAATACCAGTATCAAATTCAGGAAATAGCACATCGTAATTCAAGGCAGTCCAATCAGACTCAACATACCATTTTCTAGCTTTTATTCTAGAATAATCATATCGAATTCCAGCACTAAATTCTGAAGTTTCGTTAATGTCAACATCTAATATAGCATATGTACCAACCTCATATTTATTGTAATCTGGTATTAACGTATTTGCACCTGTATTTACAATGGCATCATTGTTTTGGTATCTTACTAAAAAACCAGTATTAATCTTTAAATTATCAAATTTATTGATTTCTAAATTTGGTTGAATACTTGCAGTAAACAGTTGTAAATCTATAACTGGTCTGTCTCTTAAATCTCCTCTACGTAAATCAAACTCTTTTCTTCTATTTAATTGAGCATCTAACTGTAAGCTTAATTTGCCTAAGTTTTTAAAGCGTTTAAAAGCTTCTACTTTTGCTAAATGATGAAAAATGTTTTGTCTAGGAAAATTAATGTCGTAAGAAAAATCTTCTACAATTCTCGGTTCTCTATTGTTAATAGCTTCTACTAAGTCATTAACATTACCAATATGAGAAGATCTTAAAATACCTATTTTATTATTTACAAAACTATAGTAGGCATCAAACCCTTTTTCATAACTGTTAAATCCAGTTCTGAAAGATGCATTGATATTTTCTAAACCTGTATTAGTCAAATAATAATCTGGTGCTTTAAAATCTCCAAACCTCTTATAATTAGCTTGTAGTTTTGTATAATAGCCAGAATTAAATGTTTTAATAATTTCTGAGGTTACATTACCACCAAAACCATTAGAATTTATAGACGTAGTTGTGCTACCAAATAAACTATCTTTAATAGCATATTTTTTAGGTCTAATTAAAATTAAACCTCCAACTGCATCACTACCATATCTTAGAGAGTTTGCGCCCTTAATAACATCAATTCTATCACTAGAGCTAATGTCAATATTTGGTGCATGTTCATCTCCCCATTCTTGATCAAACATACGTACACTATTATTTATAATCAATAATCTACTACTGTGTAAACCGTGAATCATTGGTTTTACTATAGAGTTACCCGTATTTAAAGAAGATACACCACTTAATGTATTTAAAGCATCACCTAAAGATTTGTCTGTAAAATTCGAAATCACTTCTTTTTTCAATGATTTTTCAATACTAGTAACTTCTGTTTTCGTGTTAGTTTTTACAACAACTTCTTTAAGTTCTTCTAAATGATGTTCTAAAGATATTTCTTTAAAGGTGTTTTTAGTTAAGTTAATAACCAACCTTTTTGTTTCGCAAGCCACATGTTTTATTTCTAGTGTTAGTTTACCTTCACATAAATTATTAAATACAAATTCACCTTCTAAATTTGAGGTTGTGAATTTATTTAAATTAATAATCTGAATAGAAGCACCAACAATAAGACTGTTGTCGTGAAAATCAGTTATTTTTCCGCTAAAAGAGTAATTACAATCTTGTGCATTTGCCTGGTATATAACCATGCAAAGAGCACAAAAAATAAATAGTTTACGCATATTTGTTTTCTATATTCTAAATGAGTTTTTTAAGCTAGAATATGCAGAGGTGGCCCTCTTAAAGAAAACGATAATTGCTGATAGTTTTTTAAGAAATTATAAGGTGTACTATTGTTTGTTTTAACAATAGCTTGTGTTTGTAAACCGTAGCTGTTTAAAGCTAAATGAGGTGTGCTTTGTTTTAGAAGATTTAAATTACAATCAAAATCTTTTTCATGCAAATGTTGTACTACTTTTGAGCTACAAACTGAATGCTCATGATTCAATAACTCATGTGCCGAATTTATAGCCAATGGTAATAAAAATATTACCATTAATAAAGTACCTATATGTGCTTTTAACTTGCTGATATTAGCTTTTTTTTCTAATTCTTAAATTAAGCATTTCTACTCCTAACGAAAATGCGATTGCAAAATACAAATATCCTTTAGGAATTGCACCTACTGTTTTGTTAAAAAATTCTGTATGAGAAAGGTGAGCGCCTTCTGTAATTAGCATAAAGCCTATTAAAATTAAAAAAGACAAGGCCAACATTTGAATTGTAGGATTTCTATTTACAAATTTATTGATAGGTTGTGCAAACATCATCATTATAAGAATAGAAACAATTACGGCAATTACCATAATTATTAAAGCACCATTTACACCATTGGTCATACCAACTGCAGTTAAAATACTATCGAAAGAAAAGACAATATCAATTAAAATAATTTGAAAAATAACACTTTTAAAAGAGATTACTTTTGGTGATTTTATAACTTGCTCTTCATTGGTGTCTTCCATTTTTTGACGAATTTCATTGGTACTTTTGTACAAAAGAAAAATTCCTCCTAAAAATAAAATAAGACTCTGACCAGTTAAACCTGTCTTAAACCATCCAGCATCAATTGTCCAGAAAGGATCTTTCAAAGCAATTAAATATGAAACACTAAACAACAAAGCAATTCTTGTAATCATAGCCAATGCTAGCCCTACTAAAGTTGCTTTTCTAACTTGATTTTCGGGTAATTTATTAGCAGAAATAGATATAAAAATAATATTATCTATACCTAAAACAATTTCTAAAAAAGTTAGTGTTAATAATGAAACCCAAGTTTCAGCTTGCAAAAATATCTCCATTTATTTTACTTTATAAATTGTACCTTTTTTGGTAAATTTAGAAAAACCAATTTTAACAGTAAAATCATAAGAATCTTCTCTAATCTTATTAATCTGAATGTACATTGGGTCTTTCTGTAAGCTATTCTTAGGATTGATGTATTTTAACGTATAAAAGAAGTTATTTTTCCACTCAATAGATAAAGTATCTATATTGTTACCATACTTACTAATCTGAATACTATCTTTTCTAATGATTGTTTCTTTTACAAAGTTATCTCCAGCAGGAATTTCGAAAACGCCTTCTTTAAATTTGTCTGAATTGTCTTTAAATTCAGAATTACAAGAACTCAATAGTAAAACTCCGAAAAGAAAATAAAGTAAATTTCTCATTAGATACCTGTATAATTAGATGGTGTAATAGCTTTTAGTTCTTCTTTAATAGCATCAGAAACTTTTAAAGTATCAATAAAGTTAGCAATAGAATTTTGATTGATTTTTTCATTAGTTCTTGTTAAACCTTTTAAAGCCTCATAAGGATTTGGGTATGCCTCTCTTCTTAAAATGGTTTGTATTGCTTCTGCAACTACAGCCCAATTATTCTCTAGGTCTTGCTCAAACTTTTCTTTGTTTAATAAAAGTTTATTTAAACCTTTTAAGGTAGAAGTAAAAGCAATTATAGTATGTCCAAAAGGTACACCAACGTTTCTTAAAACAGTACTGTCTGTTAAATCGCGTTGCAAACGAGATATTGGTAATTTAGCTGATAAATGCTCAAAAATAGCATTGGCAATACCTAAGTTTCCTTCAGAGTTCTCAAAATCAATTGGATTTACTTTGTGTGGCATTGCAGACGAACCTACTTCTCCCTTTTTAATTTTTTGTTTAAAATAATCCATAGAAACATACGTCCAGAAATCTCTGTCTAAGTCTATGATGATTGTGTTTATTCTTTTTATGGTGTCAAATAGCGCAGCTAAATGATCATAATGTTCAATTTGTGTAGTAGGAAATGAATGTTGTAAACCTAATTTTTCTTGTACAAAATCAGTTCCAAATTGTTTCCAATCTGTAGTTGGATATGCTACTTTATGTGCATTGAAATTACCAGTTGCACCACCAAATTTAGCAGCACTTGGTATATCGTTCAATAAATTAAATTGTTCTTTTAAACGTACTACAAAAACATCGATTTCTTTACCCAATCTAGTAGGTGAAGCTGGCTGACCATGTGTTCTTGCCAACATAGAAATGTCTTTCCACTCAATTACTAATTCTTGTAATTTTTCTAGTACTTCTAGATAATGAGGTACAAAAACATCGTTCATTGCTTCTTTAATAGATAAAGGTATTGCAGTGTTGTTGATGTCTTGAGAAGTTAATCCAAAATGAATAAACTCTTTGTATTTCTGAAGGTTTAAAGCGTCAAACTGTTCTTTGATAAAGTACTCTACTGCCTTAACATCATGATTTGTAACCTTTTCAATGTCCTTAATTTTTTGAGCATCTTCAGCAGTAAAATCGATATAAATTTTACGTAAATCGTCAAATAAATCAGTATTGAAATCTTCTAATTGCGCTAAAGGAATTTCGCATAAAGCAATAAAATATTCAATTTCTACGCGAACTCTATATTTTATTAAAGCTTCTTCAGAAAAGTAATTAGAAAGTTTGGCTATTTTATTTCTGTAACGTCCATCAATAGGAGAGATGGCATTTAATTGAGTTAAGTTCATTTTATGATGTTATTAAATGCAAAAATAAGGATTTAAAGAGATTTATAATCTAGATTTTTGATGTTTTTCAATCAAATTTAAAATGTGTTTTCCTCTGGCTTTTGTGCCTTTGCTTTCATGAATTATTTTAGTTTCTATCAAGTGTTTTAATTCTGGATGAACCCAATCGTTTTCTAAGCCAAATAAATACAAAGTATTCATGGTATAGGCTCTCACAGCAATTTTTTGAGGGGTAATTAACCAATCAAAACCTGTTTCTATTATTTCTTGAATGTGTTCGTTTTTAAGTTTGCTTTTAAACTCATTATCTCTTTTACTGTAGTATGCATTAGCCAAATGCTCACAAATTTTTGCACAAGGTCTTATGGCACTATCAAAGGTTAAGTTTTTTAAGTTTTCTGTAAAAAAGGTTAAGTGTGGAATCATCCAACTGAGCTGATGATGTGTGCAAATCCATTCTAAAACCCATGCAGCTTTTACAGAAATTGGCTCATCAACTTGAAAAGTAACTTCTAATAAAGGCTCAAATAATTCTTTATTTTCAAGTACAATATTTGCTACCCTTTGTCTGTTGTCTTTACCAGCATTCCCTAAGTTTTGAAGTTCTTCTGTAATTTTTAGAATGCTCATTTTAATTAGAAAATTATATATTTACTTTAAATAGAAATTTCATGCTAAAGATAAAAAGACTTGGTTTTGTTATGGTGTTTTTCGCTTGCTTTTTTTTAAGTGAAAACTTTTATGGGCAAAAAATAAATCAGTTTGATGCCAATAAAAAACGAACTGGAGTTTGGAAAAAATATTATCCGAACAAAAGAATACGTTATCAAGGTCAATTTAAAGAGGGCAAAGAAGTAGGTGTTTTTAAATATTATGATATTTCTGATTCTAGATATCCAATCATCATTAAAAAGTTTAACGAAGAAAATGATTCTGTAGCAGTTTCATTTTATAGTATTTCTGGTAAAAAACAAAGTGAAGGTGTTTTTGTAAATAAAAAACGAGTAGGTAAATGGGTTTATTATTTTGATAAGGACAATATTATGTCTACCGAATTTTATGTGGATGGTAAATTGGATGGAAAAGTCATTAATTACTATCCTAATGGAAAAGCCACAGAAATTACACATTATAAAATGGGGTTTAAGGATGGATTGTCTCAAAAATTTTCAAGTGCAGGAATCTTAATAGAAGAGGTCAATTATAAGAATGATAAAGAGAATGGAATTGCCAAATATTTTGAATTAACGGGTTTGTTAAAAGAAAAAGGAGTTTACAAAGATGGAAAAAGAGTTGGTAAATGGGAGTATTACTTAGATGGTGAAATGGCTTCTGATGAAGATAATAAAAAGAAAAAAAGGTTTACTAAACCCAAAAAAAACAAATAACTATGAAATATTTTTTAACACTTGTATTAACAATTTTATTGTTTTCTTGTAATGAGAAAAACACTCACCAAAATGATAATATAGAAGGTCTTTGGCTTGTTAAAAAAGTAAATATGAACAATCAAGATTTAACTCCAATTGCAAAATGGATGCGTTTCAATGCTGATTCTACTCAAAGCTCAGGAAATGGCTGGTTACAACATACAGTAGGTTCTTGGAGCGTTTCTGCTAGCAATGAATTATCATTAACAAATACCTACGGAATTAAAGATAATGCAGAACCATTTAAAGTAAAGTTTTTGAATGGAAAAATGATTTGGAATAGAGTAGAAGAGGGTAACCCTATTGAAGTTGTTCTTGAAAGAACTGATAAATTACCAACTTCTGAAGCAAATAAATTATATGGCTTATGGAAATTTAATTCTATTATAGAAGATGATAAAGATGTTTCAAAAACTTTGAATCCGTCTAAAAATGCAATGCTTTTTTTAAGATGGGACAATACCTATGAACTTCGTAATTACCCTAAAGGAACTAAATATGGTATTTTTAAAACACATGGTCATAGATTACAATTAGATATGGTGAGTTATAGTAAAAAGCCAGAATTTCAATTTTACAACTATAATTTAAAAGATACTACGTTAGTATTAAAATCTACAAATAGTAAAAAAGAAGTCAAACTAACAAGAATCCATCAATTTTTACAATAAATCCATCAATTCTTTCAATTTATAGTTCACTTACAAAGTCGTAACTTTGCAACCTCAAAATTAAAAAATGAAACGAGTAGTTGTTGGTCTTTCTGGTGGAGTAGATTCTAGTGTTACAGCACATTTACTTAAAGAACAAGGGTATGAAGTTATTGGCTTATTTATGAAAAATTGGCACGATGATTCTGTAACAATATCTAACGAATGTCCTTGGTTAGAAGATAGTAATGATGCAATGATTGTTGCAGAAAAACTAGGTATTCCTTTTCAAGTGGTAGATTTAAGTGAGCAATACAAAGAGCGTATTGTAGATTATATGTTTGCAGAATATGAAAAAGGTAGAACTCCAAACCCAGATGTTCTTTGTAATAGAGAAATTAAGTTTGATGTTTTTATGGATATCGCCTTAAAATTGGGTGCAGATTATGTAGCTACAGGTCATTATTGTAGAAAAGCAGAAGAAATTATTGATGATAAACCCGTTTACAAATTGTTAGCAGGTAAAGACAATAATAAGGATCAATCTTATTTCTTATGTCAATTATCTCAACAACAATTAGCAAAAGCACTTTTTCCAATAGGTGAATTAACAAAACCTGAAGTTAGGGAAATTGCAAAAGAAGCAGATTTAATTACTGCAGAAAAGAAAGACTCACAAGGTTTGTGTTTTATTGGTAAAGTAAGATTGCCTGAATTTTTACAACAAAAACTACAACCTAAAAAAGGAGATATTGTTACAATACCCTCAGATTTTTCAGATTATATAAAAGAACAACCAAAGTTTGAAAGCAAAGAAGAGGAGTTAAAATATCTATCAACCAAATTTACCTATAATAAAACTGATGGTAAAGTTGTTGGAATTCATCAAGGAGCACATTACTTTACCAAAGGACAACGTAAAGGACTTAATGTCGGTGGTACAAAAGAGGCATTATATGTTATTGAGACTGATGTTGAAGAGAATGTGATTTATACAGGGGAAGGTAAACAGCATCCAGGTTTGTACAGAAATGTACTATTTGTAGCGAATGAAGAAATTCATTGGATTCGTGAAGATTTAACTTTAAAACCTAGCGAAACTATGCAAGTTGAAGCAAGAATTAGGTACAGGCAAGTTTTGGAACAAGCTACATTATATAAAGTAGATTCAGGTTTATATGTAGAATTTGAGAATAAACAATCTGCAATACAAGAAGGTCAATTTGTAGCTTGGTACAAAAATGAAGAATTGTTAGGTTCAGGTGTAATTTCTTAAATTTACCAAAAACCTTGTTTGAAAAAAGAATCGCTAATTCTATTTTTATTTATTTCATTTTTTAGTTTTTGTCAAAACAAAGAAATAATTACATATTATAATTCAAAGGGGCAAATTACCAAAGAAGCTTTAAAAGCAGTAATCATTCAAAAAGTTTCAAAAGAGAATGATTCTCTATGGTTATTTAGAAGATTTAGAAGAAATAATCAGTTGGCAGTTTATTGGTATTCCAAAACTAAAGACTCTCAGAATAAGATTGGTCAAATGGTTACTTTTGATTTGAATGATAGTATATCAAGTATTAAATATTTTAATCACCAGGGTTTAGAAAACGGAAAATTTTCCTCTTGGTTTGACAATCGAAATAAGAATTCTGAAGGGCGATATGTTAATGGTAAAAAAGAAGGACTTTGGAGACGATATTATTATTCAGGTGAATTATCTGCAAAAGCTATGTTTAAGAATGATTCATTAATTAATGAGAGATTTTATACCAAGGACGGTGCTGTAAAAGAAAAAGATAAAAATTGTTGTAGGAAGAAGCCAGAATTTAAAGGAGGAATTAAGAAATACAGGAAAATAGTTCAGAAATTTCTGAAAACTTTAGATTATAAAATTAAAGGAAGTATAACCGTTAATTATACTATTGGTATAGATGGGAAACTAACTAATGTTAGAATTTATGATGTTTTACCATTAGATTTAAAAAATAAAATAATTGATTTTTTTAATAATATAGAAGGTTGGCAACCTGGTTTTATTGGTGGTAGAGAAATGCCTTTTCAAAATTCGTTTACTATTCATTTTAAATAAATATGAAAAACAAAATCATTCAACTTTTTAATATAAAATACCCAATTATTCAAGGAGGAATGATTTGGGTGTCTGGTTACAAGTTAGCAGCTGCAGTATCTAATGCAGGTGGTTTAGGTTTAATTGGTGCTGGTTCTATGTATCCAGAAGTTTTAAGAGAACACATTCAAAAATGTAAAAAGGCAACAGACAAACCATTTGGTGTTAATGTGCCTATGTTATATCCGCAAATTGATGAAATCATGGATATCATTATTGAAGAAGGTGTTAAAATTGTTTTTACTTCAGCAGGAAATCCGAAAACGTGGACATCGCATTTAAAAGAACAAGGAATTACAGTTGTGCACGTTGTGAGCTCTGTAAAGTTTGCCTTAAAAGCGCAAAATGCAGGCGTAGATGCTGTGGTTTGTGAAGGTTTTGAGGCTGGAGGTCATAATGGACGTGAAGAAACAACTACGTTTGCACTAATTCCTATGGTAAAAGAACAATTAGAAATACCTGTTATAGCAGCAGGAGGTATTGGTTCTGGTAGAGGAATGTTAGCAGCTATGGTTTTAGGTGCAGATGCTGTACAAATGGGCAGCAGGTTTGCAGCTACAGAAGAATCTTCTGCTCACGCTAATTTTAAAGAAAGCATTGTTGCTGTAAAAGATGGGGATACTCATTTAACTTTTAAAGAATTGGCTCCTGTGCGTTTAATTAAAAATAAGTTCTTCGAGGAAGTCCAAGAATTATATCAGAAAAAACCATCTATAGACGATTTAAAAGAATTATTGGGTAGAGCAAGAGCTAAAAAAGGAATGTTTGAAGGAGATTTAGACAATGGAGAGCTGGAAATAGGTCAAATTGCAGGTTTAATTCATGATATAAAACCGGCAAAAGAGGTTTTAGAAGATATAATAACAGAATTTGAAAAAGTTAAAGCTAACGTGAGTAGGCTGTAACATGATTTTTAAAAGATTCTCTTTCTTTAACACCTTTCTAACTTAATTGGCACTATCTTTGCAACCAATATAAACGTTGCTAGGAATTAATTTAGCAGCACATAATTTTTTTATAATGAATAAAGGTACCGTAAAATTTTTCAATGAGTCTAAAGGATTTGGATTTATCACTGAAGAAGGAACAAACAAAGAACATTTTGTACATGTGTCAGGATTAGTTGACGAAATTCGTGAGAACGATGAAGTTGAGTTTGACTTACAAGATGGAAGAAAAGGATTAAACGCAGTAAACGTAAGAGTATTATAATATATATTTATTACTAGTTAAATTTTTATCTAAAAGCCTCGCAATTTGCGAGGCTTTTTTTATTTTAGTTTTTCAAGAATTATTATGATTGACGGTAGACAAAGAAAAAATATTAAAATTGGTTTATTTGTAGAAATAGTACAAAAGCCACATCAAAGATCTGGAGAATTAACTAAGGGAGAAGTAGCTAAAGTTTTAACCAAATCAATACAACATCCTCATGGAATTAAAGTTCAGTTAAAATCTGGTTTGGTAGGTAGAGTCAAAAATATATTAGCCTAATTATTATCTAATAGGTATCTTAATTTGATATAGTTTTCTACTCTTATTGTTTAAATGATTCTCTCTTAACCAAGGATTATACTTTTTAAACTCCTTATAATTTAAACCATAGTTTTTGGCAAACCTTGCAATGTTTGTAATTGCAGAATCAACTTCGATTTCTCTTGTTTTTTCTAAGGTATATAAATCACTTTCATCAAAAACAAAACCATACTTTCTAGGGTTTGAGATTACTTCTTTTAAAGCCAATATTCTAAAAATATAACGTTCAGTTTCATCTGGTAATAAAGCGTCATAATAGTTGTTAACCTGTTGTGTTTCTAATCTACTAGCCACTCCATAATTACCTGCGTTGTAAGCTGCTGCTGCAAGTGTCCAAGAACCCAATCTTTCTTTAGATTTTTTCAAATACTCAGCTGCTACTTTTGTAGATTTTTCAATATGGTAACGTTCATCAACATTCTTGTTAATTTCTAAACCATATTCTTTTCCAGTAGTTTTCATAAAATGCCACATTCCTGCTGCACCAACAGAAGAAGTTTCATCAATTAAGCCACTTTCTGCTAAAGCCAAAAACTTAAAATCGTCAGGTAAACCGTACTTTTTTAATAAGGGCTCTAGAATAGGAAAATATTGATTGGCCCTTTTTATCAATAATAAACCATTAGATTGCCAATAGGTATTTACCAATAATTCTCTATCCATTCGTTCTCTAACATCAGGAATTTCAATTGGTACTCTTTCACCTGCCAAGTTTAAATTTGCAGGTAATTCAAGTGCTTGAATTTTGTAATTTTTGTGTGTATTTGTAATTGATTGTACTTCGTTTTCATGAATAGCATTCATAAATAATACAGTCACTAGAACAATACTGGCTAAGGTTAAAAGGCGAAATGATTTTTTCATGCGAAATTTTAATTTTACTTTAAAAATAAATAAAATAATGAGTCTATGCAGTTAAAGTTTCGTGAATTATTTTAGTAATTTCTTTGGCTTTAATAATAATCATAGAATGGTTTGCATTCTCTATTCTTATACAGTTTGATATACTTTTGATTGGGAAGATTTCGTCTTTAGTACCATGAATATGAACTATACCATCTATTACATCTGTATGATTCCAGTTTATGGCATTATGAATAGACCATTTAATGTACTTTTCACCTCTAACAGATAAATATTTCTTATAAAGTTTGGCTTTCTTTTCTAAGGTTTTTCCCACAAAAAATTTAGAGTAATCCTCAAAATTAGTAACCAATTGTGTAGGAAATAATTTGTAGATTTTACTTTTACTAGCCAACACAAATCGTTTTGGTAACTCTTCTGATGATTTTACACTTGAGATGATAATCAATCTTTGAACAGCAATTAGTTTACTTATTTCTTGAACAATAATACCACCAAATGAAACTCCGACTAAAACAGGATTTTCATGTTTAATTTCTTTAGATAAGCGTAAAGCATAATTACTAATTTCTTCTTCTAAATCTAAAGGTTCAATCCAAGATAAATAATGACACTCATATATTTCTGGATTTAAAGCTAAGTTTTCAAAAATTTCTGGTCCAGCTGCTAAGCCAGGCATAAAATAAATATGAGTTTTAGCCTTATCCATGTTAATTAAATATTTACAGTTTGTTTAACGAAATCAAATCGAACTAAACCATCTTCATCAATTTTAGTAAGTTCTATGGTGTGTAGTGTATTTACTAACTCAGGATTCCAAGGCGTTTTAACTTTTACATAATTTTCGGTAAATCCATTAATATAGCCTTCTTTATTTTCATTTTCAAATAAAACAGTCAGCGTATTTCCTAACTGAGATTCATAGAAAGCCCTTCTTTTTTTAGCTGATAAGCCTCGTAACATTTTACTACGTTTTGCTCTAGTTTTTTTAGGTACAACACCATCAAAATCTACAGCTTCAGTATTTGGTCTTTCAGAGTACGTAAATACGTGTAAGTAAGAGATATTTAAATCATTCAGATAGTTATAGGTTTCTAAAAATAACTCATCTGTTTCTCCAGGAAAACCTACGATTACATCAACACCAATACAGGCATTAGGCATTACTTCCTTAATTTTATTTACTCTATTTGTGTAAGTATTTTTTAAATACCTACGTTTCATTTTTTTCAATAATTTATCACTTCCAGATTGCAATGGAATATGAAAATGAGGAACAAAAGAGTTTGATTTAGATACAAAATCTATAGTTTCATCTTTAAGAAGATTTGGCTCTATAGATGAAATGCGTAACCTATGAATACCTTCTACTAAATCTAACTCTTTCACCAATTCTAAAAAGGTATGTTCGTGCTTTTTATTACCAAACTCACCTTTTCCATAATCACCAATATTTACACCAGTTAATACAATTTCTTTAATACCTTTAGAAGATATTTCTTTGGCATTATTTATTACATTTTGTAAGGTATCACTTCTAGAAATTCCTCTAGCTAAAGGTATTGTACAATAAGTACATTTGTAGTCACAACCATCTTGAACTTTAAGAAAAGCACGAGTTCTATCACCTATCGAATAAGAACCTACATAAAAATCTGCATCTACAATTTCGCAGGAATGTACTTCTCCTAAATCATTTTTACTTAAATCATTTAAGTAACTGGTTACATTAAATTTTTCTGTAGCACCTAATACCAAATCTACACCATCAACAGCTGCTAATTCTTCTGGTTTTAATTGTGCATAACAACCTACTGCAATTAAAAAAGCATTTTCATTTTTCTTTAGTGCATTTTTTACAATAGATTTAAATCTTTTGTCTGCATTGTCTGTTACAGAACATGTATTAATTACATAAATGTCTGCAACTTCTTCAAAATCAACTTTTTCAAAACCTTCATTCACAAAATTTCTTGCAATAGTTGAGGTTTCAGAAAAATTTAATTTACATCCTAAAGTATAAAAAGCGACTTTTTTATCTGACATCATTCCTTTACTTTTATCGTGGGCAAATTTACAATAATATTGATGATTTTTGAAACTGAAAGGTTACGAATAAGATATCTTACTTTAAAAGATTTAAATTCTTTTCATAAAATGCAAAGCAATCCTAAAGTAATGCAATTTGCTGATGGTGAGGTTGATACTTTTGAAGGTCATAGAAAAGAGTTAATTACACTCATCAATAAATATGAAATAGAAAATAACGACTTCTGGATTTACGCTATAGAACGCAAAATAGATGAAAAATTTTTAGGTACATTGGCTTTGGTAAAAGATGGTGATGATGATGAAATCGGATATCGATTTTTAGAAGAATTTTGGAACAAGGGTTATGGAAAAGAAGTTTGCAAAGCTACTTTAGAGTATTGCAAACACAAAGGAATGCAGCAATTAGTAGCATATTGTATAGATGCAAATGTAGCATCTGCTAAAATATTAAAAGGTTTAAATTTTGATTCAGTTGATAAACTTACCTTTGATAATCAGCAGTTTTCAGAAACTAAATATAAAATTCAATTATGATTGTAGATCATCTTAAACCACCCTATTATGCTGTAATATTTACAACAATTATGGGCGATAATACAAAGGGTTATGCAGAAACTTCTAAAAGAATAGAAGCTTTAGCGAAACAACAAGATGGTTATTTAGGTTTGGAATTTGCAAGAAATGAAATAGGAATAACTGTTTCTTATTGGCAGAGTTTAGAAGCCATTCAAAATTGGAAAAATAACATAGAACATACAGAAGCAAGAACTTTAGGCAGAGAACAATGGTACAAGCAATACCAATTGAGAATTTGTAAAGTTGAACGTGAATATGGTTTTAAGAAATAATTAATGTACGCACAGATTCAAAAAGTTTTAGAGAAGTTTATGAGTAAAGCTAGTATTTATAAATACGGTTTTAACTTATCACCAATGTATAGAAGGTCTACAGGAAGAATTGTAGAGGTTTCTGATGATCTTTTAAAAGTAAAGATTAAGATAAAATTGAGTTATAAGAATAGCAACTATGTAGGTTCTATTTTTGGCGGAAGTTTATTTTCTGCTACTGATCCTATTTTTATGATTCAGCTTTTAAATATTTTAGATAATAATTATGTGGTTTGGGATAAAGCTGCATCTATTAAATTTAAAAGGCCAGCAAAAGAAACTTGCTATGTAGATTTTATTTTTACTCAAGAAGAAATAGCTGAAATTAAAGCAGATATTGCAATTAAAAAAGAAATTGATTTAGTCAAAAACATCAAATTAACCAATAAAGATAAAAGTGTTGTTTTTGCTGAGGTTTCTAAAACCATTTATATAGCAGATAAATCTTATTATAAGGAAAAACGGAAAAATAAAAAGCTTAAAAAATCTTCTCTTTAATTCTGTTTTTTAATTTTTCTGCAACGTCTGTTGGGAAGGGTCTATCTCCATGTAAAATATCAACCATTATGTTATTGAAATATTGGCCATATTTATCAAGCAAATAATTTCTTACAGGATTATTGTGATAGAAAAACTTAGAAAGTAAAGCTCCAGATTTTAGCTCTGGCAATAGTTTAATATTTAGTTTCTCTACATAGCGTTGTTCAGCTAACTTTGAATCTAAATTACTTTCAATAATTGCTTCAGCTACATATTTACCACTTAAAATAGCGTTTGAGATTCCTTCTGCTGTTATAGGTTCTGCAAAACCAGCAGAATCGCCTATTAAAAAGACATTATTTTTCACAAAACCATCTGTTCTTGGTGCAATCGGAATTTGAAAACCATGTGCATCTTCTTTTACAATTGAAGTTATGCCTAATGTTTTTAAGTAGGTTTGGTAATATTCTTTAAGATTTATTTTACCTTTTTTAGTGGTTAAAACTCCTAATGATAAATGATTTTTCTTAGGGAAACTCCAAGCATAGCCATAAGGAACAGCGTCTATATCAAAACGAACATTTTACTTAGTCTTTCAAAGTCTTCACTAGAAACTTCGACTTCATATTCTAAAGCAGGAATTAATTTACGAGTATCTTTTGTCCAACCAGCCATTTTTGCAGTAGGACTTAAAACTCCATCTGCAGCAATAATAAAATCAGCAGAAATATCTTGCTGTGATGTTTTTAAAATTGATTTGCCATCAATAGTAACAATACTTTTTAATTTGTGATTCTCTAATAAAGTAACTCCAAATTCTTTGGCTTTTTTCACAATTAAATGATCAAAAGAATCACGCATAATCATTGTAATTATGGGTTTATCTTTTTCTGATAGATAACATTTTTCACGATTATTAAAGTAGGTTTCAACTTTTAGAAATTCGCGTTCTACAACCGAAGAAATATCAAAAGGCATGTCTTTTTTACCTCTGTTTACAAAACCACCACCACAAGTTTTATATCTTGGTAATGTTTCTTTTTCTATGATAACTGTTGCAATACCTGCTTTTCCTAAATGAAAAGCAGTTGATGCTCCTGAAGGTCCACTACCTATAATAGCCACTGTAAAATGTTTCATAGCACTAAATATTTTACGAATTTATAATTACCAATTGATGCGAGCTTGTATTGGAAAATGATCGGAATTTTTCTCGTTAAATGAGGTAAACTGATTAATAATTGCATTTTCATCAGTTAAAATAAAATCTATTCTTAATGGAAATGCGTAATTATATGTTTTTCCAAAGCCTTTACCAGCTTCGATATAAGCGTCTTTTTTATTGTTTGATATTTGATTGTAAACCCAAGAATAAGCAGTATTGTTAAAATCTCCAGAAACAATTTTTTTACCTTTCCAATTGGCTTCATGTAGCAAGAACTCTTCTGTTTGTTCTGCTTGCTTTTTAAATCCTGCCCTTAATCTTGCCAATAATTTCTCTGAATTTTCTTGACCAAAATTCTCTGCTTCTGCATTTAATTCTAAAGATTGTAAATGTAAATTATAAATACGGATAGTGTCTTTACCTTTTAGAACATCAGCAAAAATAATATTATTAGAAGTGTCCGTTAATTCTAAAGAACCTTTGTTTATAATTTTATAGTTAGAGTAAATTGCCAAACCTATATTTGAATTGGTATTTTTAAGTTTGATGTATTTATAAGGATAATTAAATGATGGATTATCGCTATTATGAAATTCTTGTAATAGTAAAATATCTGGTTCTTTCGCAGATACAAACTCACTTATTTTATTAGGTATACCTTCTTCCTCAATCCATTGCCAATGATTAAACATCCTTACATTATAAGACATGATTTTTAAGTCGGAGTTCAATGAAGATCTGCTTTCATCAAATTTGTATAATGGCGAAGTTACAAAATAGCCAATGCCTAAAATTATGGCAGATAGTAACAATTGCTTTTTTAATTGAAGTAACCAATAGACTACAAAAAAGGCATTAACTAGTATTAAAACAGGTACTAACAAACTTAAAATGGCAAAGCTAGAGAGTGTTTTTGGAGAAACATAAGGTAATAAATAAGAGAGTAGGAGTGCAGTTGCTAACAAGGAGTTTAGCAAATAAATAATTTTATTTATGAATGACAAATTCTTCACGAATGTTATTTACTTTTTTCCTTGCTTGAATAGAAATTCCTTTTCAGCCTTAGTTAACGTGTCATAACCAGATTTACTAATCTTATCTAAAATAGCATCAACTTGCTTTTGAGTTAAATCTGTATTTTGTGAGGTAGTTTTTCTTGTTTTGTTCTTATTTTTATGAACTGTTCTTAATGGTTTTTCTTTCTTTTTGAATAAAGATGACAAATAATCGAATAGCTTAATTTCTTTATTACTAGCTTGGTTTACGTATAAAAATCCAAATAGTGCACCACCTAAATGTGCAAAATGACCACCTGCATTGTTACCAATTAAACTAATAATGTCTAAACCAATCCAAAAGGCAGCTAAATGCCAAAGTTTTACAAAACCAATAAAACGTAATTTTATTTGATAGTTAGGTATGTAAGTTGCAATACCAATAAAAATGGCAGATATACCTGCAGATGCACCTACTAAAACAGAATTATCACCTTCAAAAAGCGGAAAATAGTTTTGACTGAATAGATACAAAACACCTCCAAAAAAGGTACCTAACAAATAAAAAGTAAGCAACTGCTTTTGAGTAAAATACTCTAAAAAAAGGTTTCCAATATAATAGATAACTATTAAGTTCATTAGAATATGCAGAAAATCGGCATGCAAAAAACCATAGGAAAGTAGTGTCCAAGGTTTGGTAAAAAGTGCATTAATAGAGTTGTCTAAAGCAAACCAATTAACAATAAAGTTTGTTGAATTTGCATATAAACCCTGAAGCACATTTATTAAAATGGTAATTACAAATACAGCAATATTTATGTAGATTAGTTTCTCTACAATATTACCTTGTTTGTACCTTAATTTTAATTTATTTAAAATGCTCATTAGCTAATTTTAAATTGATTTCTTTTCCAATAATAGGCAATTATAAACCCAATTAAAGCACCTCCTATGTGTGCAAAGTGTGCAATGTTACCTACAGAATACTTGGTCATTCCAAAAAATAAATCACCTAAAATCATAATGGGTATAAAGTATTTTGCAGCAATTGGTACTGGAAAGAATATTAAAGCCAATTTTGCATCTTTAAAATACAAACCAAAGGCTACTAAAACGCCATAAACTGCTCCAGAAGCACCAACTGCAGGTGTATTGTATAAAGATGTGATTTTATTAAATTGTTCTTGAGTTATGGCATTTACCACTCTTGGATCATTTGTAGAACCAGATTTTAGAATAGATAAAATTTCAGAATCACTCAATCCAGCGTTTACAAACAATTCGAAAATTCCATTAAATTGATAATAGTTAACCAATGTATAAATAATACCAGCTCCTAAACCAGCAGAAAAGTAAAAGAACAAAAACTTTTTCTTACCCCACATTTGCTCTAAAGGTGTTCCAAAAGCCCATAAGCCATACATGTTAAATAAAATATGAGCAAAACTACCATGCATGAATAAATGCGTTACGTATTGCCACAAACCAAAATTATCATTCATTGGAAAGTGTAAAGCCAACATATTTGTAAAATCTAATTGCAATAGTTGTGGTGCAACAAATACAATTACATTAATTATAATTAGGTGTTTTATGGCATCTGTAAGTCTGTTCATACTTAGCTATTAAATAAATGATCTATTTCATTTAATGTTAATGTTTTAAAAGTAGATTTCCCAAAAGGCGAAATACTAGGCTCTTTACAAGAGAACAAGTTATTCACTAGACTTTCTTGTTCTTTCTCTGCTAATTGAGTACCAGTTTTAATAGATAATGTTTTTGCAAAAGATTTAGCCATAATATCAAAATGACTAAAACTAGTATCTGGTACTTCTAAATTCATATCATTTAATAATTCTTCTAGAATTATAGTAATTTTACTTTCAGTAACAGAAACAGGAATACCTTTAATAGTTACACTATCTTTTGTAAATTCATCAAAAGAGAAACCAGCATTTTCTAATTCTGATTTAATGGTATAAATCATTTCAATTTCTGCAGATGAAAACGAAATTTTTACAGGAAATAATAATTGCTGACTGTTCGCTTCTTTAACTGTAATACTTTCTAAAAACTCTTCATATAAAATGCGTTGATGAGCCAAAGATTGATGTATTAAAACTACACCAGATTTTATTAAGCTCATTACATATTTACGTTGAATTTGAAATGTTTTTTGTGTTTTTACCTCTTGCTGATCTGTAAATAATTCATCTTGTTTCTGCTCATCTAAAGTGGTTACAGAAGAGTATAAGGTTTCCCAATCTTGAGATTTCTGCTCTCGCTTATAAGGAAAATGTATTTCTTTCTGTTTTATTTCATTGAAAGGGTTAAAATCTGGATCTACAGTAATCTTTGGAGTACTACTTTTTACACTACTTACATTTTGATGATAAGATGTATCTAAATTAGCATCTCTATTAAAATCTAAAACAGGTGCAACATTGTATTGCCCTAAGCTATGTTTTACTGTAGCTCTTAACATCGCATACAACGCCTTTTCATTATCGAATTTTATTTCGGTTTTTGTAGGATGTATGTTGATATCTATAGTATTTGCAGGTACTTTTAAATATAAAAAATACGAAGGATGTGATCCTTGTTCCAATAAACCATCAAAAGCATTTACAACTGCATGATTTAGGTAAGAACTTTTTATAAAACGATCATTAACAAAAAAGAATTGTTCCCCTCTTTTGCGTTTGGCAAATTCTGGTTTGGCTACAAAGCCTTTAATGTCTAAAATATCTGTTTGTTCATTTATAGGAACTAATTTTTCGTTCATTTTAGCCCCAAAAACAGCAACAATTCGTTGTCTTAAATTACTGCTTTTTAAATGATAAACTTCGTTATTATTATGGTGCAATAAAAAAGCAATAGAAGGATGAGCCAATGCAACTCTTTGAAATTCATCTATTACATGCCTTGTTTCTACAGTGTCTGACTTTAAGAAATTTCTACGAGCAGGAATGTTGTAAAATAAATTTTTAACGGCAATACTAGCACCTTTTCCTGTAGATATAAAATCTTGAGAAATTACTGTACTCCCTTCAATTTTAAGGCAAGTACCTAACTCTTCATTTTCTTGTTTTGTTTTCAACTCAACATGTGCAATTGCAGCAATCGATGCTAAAGCTTCACCTCTAAACCCTTTTGTACATAAGTTAAATAAATCTTCTGCCTTTTGAATTTTAGAAGTAGCATGCCTTTCAAAGCACATTCTAGCATCTGTAGCACTCATTCCTTTACCATCATCAATAACCTGAATTAAGGTTTTACCAGCATCTTTTAATAATAATTTTATACTAGTTGCACCTGCATCTATGGCATTTTCTAACAGTTCTTTTACAACAGAAGCAGGTCTTTGCACTACTTCTCCTGCAGCAATTTGATTTGCTACATGATCTGGTAAAAGTTGAATGATGTCTGACATTATTTAGAGAAGAATATTGATAAATCAAAATCGATGATATACAAGAAACCAAAAACTAAGATTAAAATGATATAAATAATAGTTTTGTTAGTGCCTTTGTCTGATGTTTTTAAGTCATTAATAGCATCAGTAAACTTCGATTTTAATCCTTTATTTTTACCTGTGGTAGTTCTAAATTTATCTAATTTGTGCTCAATTTTAAAAGGACTTCCTTCGCCTTTATAATATCGAGGTTGATAATCAAATTTTTTATTTGTTCTTTTTAAAAATCCCATAGTTTATAGTAAAAATTGATAAAATTACACTTCTTAAAAGCAATTATTATACCAATTTAAAGGATTTCAAATTTAAAGAAATTAAAGGAATACATCAAGTATTGATGTTAAAACCTTTCTTAAAATATACGAATAGAATTAGGTTTAAAAACCAATACTTTCAGAACTACGATCTAAGTTTTTAATGGATGCCATTTTAACGGCTGCAACTGCACACTCAATACCTTTATTACCTAATTTACCTCCAGATCTGTCTAGAGATTGTTGTTTGGTATTGTCTGTTAAAACACAAAATATAACTGGTACATCATATTTTACATTTAAATCTATAATTCCTTGGGTAACACCTTCACACACAAAATCGAAGTGTTTTGTTTCTCCTTGAATTACATTTCCAATGGCAATAATAGCATCTAGTTTTTCAGCTTGAATCATTTTTTTACATCCGTAAACCAATTCAAAACTTCCAGGTACATCCCAAGAAATAATATTATTCTCAGTTGCTCCACAATCGATTAAAGTTTCTATTGCACCTTTTTTTAAATTCTGTGTAATTTCAGGATTCCATTCTGAAACAACAATCCCAAATCGAAAATTCTTCGCATTTGGGATTGTAGCTTTATCGTAATAAGATAAATTGGTTGTAGCCATAATTTTAATTATTCAGTTTACAGTTTATCAATTACAGTAGAAATAACTACTGAAAGTTAAAAAACTATTTACTTAATTTTGAGCATATTTTGCTGCATTGATAAATTTATCAATGTCTTTACCTTGGTCTGAAGTTGGATATTTTTCTTTAATTATAGAAAACATACTTTCAGCCTTATCATAATCTTTTAACAACATTGCAGTTTGTGCTCCTTTGTATAAGAATAATGGAGTAGTAAATTCATTACTTTCTACATTAGCTGCTTTTTCATAATACTCTAAAGCATCTTCTTGTTGGTCTATATCAGAAAAGGCATCTCCAATAGCACCTAAAGAAACTGCGTTTAAAACAGCGTTATCAGAGTCAAATTTACTTAAATAATCAATTGCTTTATCATACTGTTTCATTTGTAAATAAGAAACACCAGCATAATAATTTGCTAAATTTCCAGCATCTGTATTACTATAAGCATCTGCAATATCTAAGAAACCATAGTTACCATCTGCACCTTCTAAGCCTAAATTTAATAAAGAATCGATACCTGAACCTGCTGTTGCAGCTTCATCAAAATATTTTCTTGGAAAAGCCAATTCATTAGAAGCTTCTAATTCATTTGGTTCTACTATGTATTTATTGTATCCTAAAAAGGCTAAAAATACCACCACAATTGTAATTAAAGCACCAAATAACACTTTACTGTTTTTTTCTATCCATTGCTCAGATTTAGATGCAGTCTCGTCTAAAGTGTTAAAAACTTCAGCAGTTGTGCTGTCCATATCTTCTGCCTGTTGTTCAGCTTTTTTACCTTCTGGTTTGTATTTTTTCTTGTATGTTGCCATATTTCCTTAAAAATTAGTGGCGACAAAAATAGTTTTTTTAATTGGATTTTAAAAGCGGTTATTTCGCAAAATTTTCAATAATTTGCAGTCGGTTTTTAATATGATTTTTTCTACATGTATTTACAGCAACTTTCATTAGTTAATTTTAAAAATATAGCTTCTCAATCATTTGATTTTCAAGAGAAAATAAATTGTTTTGTGGGTAATAATGGAGTAGGGAAAACAAATGTTTTAGATGCCATTTATTATTTGTCTTTTACAAAAAGTTACTTTAATTCAGTGGCTGTTCAGAATATAAAGCACAATGAGTCCTTTTTTATGATAGAAGGAAATTACCTTTTAAATGATAGAAAAGAAACCATTGTTTGTAGTTTAAAAAAAGGGCAAAAAAAAATATTAAAAAGAAATGGTAAAACATATGATCGATTTTCTGATCATATAGGGCAGTTTCCTATTGTTATAATTTCTCCTGCAGATAGAGATTTAGTGACTGAAGGAAGTGATTTAAGAAGAAAATTTATTGATGGTGTAATTTCTCAGCAAAATAAATCTTACTTAAAAGATTTAATAGGCTATAATAAGGTCTTAACTCAAAGAAACGCTTTATTAAAATATTTTGCGGCTAACAGAACTTTTGATGCACTCAATTTAAGTGTTTATGATGAGCAGTTAAGCGATTTTGGTACTAAAATCTATGAGGTTAGAAGGCATTTTTTAGAAGAATTTATTCCCATCTTTAATGAAAAATATAAAGTTATTTCTGGTGATAAAGAAAATGTAAATCTCAATTATAAAAGTCAGTTACACGATTTTTCTATGCCAGATTTACTTCAAAAATCTTTAGAAAAAGATAAGATTTTACAATACAGTACTTCTGGAATTCATAAAGATGACCTAAATTTTGAGATTGGTGATTATCCTATTAAAAAATTTGGTTCTCAAGGTCAGCAGAAATCGTATTTAATTGCTTTAAAATTAGCACAATTTGAGTTTATAAAACAGCAAGCTAAAATAACTCCAATTTTATTATTAGATGATATTTTTGACAAACTAGATGAAAATAGAGTAGCTCAAATTATTGATTTAGTTAATAATGATGAATTTAGACAGATCTTTATTACAGATACTCATGCAGAAAGAACTGAGAATATTTTAAAAGAAGGAAATAAACAATATCAAATTTTTAAACTTTAAGTTTCAATAAGAAAAAGTAAAAGAAATGACTAAAAGAGAGAACGATTCTTTTTCAATAGAAGATTTAATGCAAAACTTTATCAAGGAAAATAACCTAAGTAAAGGAATGCAAAAAATAAAAGTAGAAGAGACCTGGACAAAAATGATGGGGCCAGGAGTTGCAAACCATACAACTTCTGTAAAACTGCAAAATAAAACCTTAATTGTACAGCTAAAATCTTCAGTATTAAGAGAAGAATTGAGTTATGGTAAGGAAAAAATTATCAAATTAATGAATGAAGAATTGGGTAGTTCTGTAATTTCTAAATTGATGTTGGTTTAGTTAATAAGGATAGTACTTCATATCAAACCTACCTTCGGAAACATCAAATAAAAACAACTTGAAAGCAGTGGTAAAAAATTAAGAAGAAAATAATTTTTGCTTTTCTCAATTAGCTTTTTATTTAAATGATAAAAAAAACTCATAACAATTAAGTTATGAGTTTTTATATTTTAAAAAGAATATCTATTCTTAGAATTGCTCTCTACCAGAAAAATGGAAGTTACTTTCAATTTCTGCATTTTCATCAGAATCTGAACCATGTACTGCATTTTCTCCCATAGAAGTTGCATATAACTTTCTAATCGTACCTTCAGCAGCATCAGCAGGATTTGTAGCACCAATTAAGGTTCTAAAATCATCTACAGCGTTATCTTTTTCTAAGATTGCAGCTACAATTGGTCCACGTGTCATAAATTCTACTAACTCTCCAAAAAACGGACGCTCATTATGCACAGCATAAAAAGTTTCAGCATCTGCTTTTGTCATTTGAGTTTTCTTTAAAGCTACGATTCTAAAACCTGCAGCATTTATTTTTTCTAAGATTGCACCTGTATGTCCGTTTTCTACAGCATCAGGTTTAAGCATTGTAAATGTTCTGTTTGTTGCCATTTTATTTTATAAAATTTTTGCAAAAGTACGTCTTTTAATGTGATTTGCAAGTTAATATGATTGTTTCATTTTTTGAATCAGTTTATTGTTTCTTCCTCTCATTTCTAAATCGATAAAATTCTTTTCGAAATTAAAGTTTAACACTCCAAAACTAATTTCATTTACAACCTTTAGTTTTCTAAATTTATTAGGCTCTCCTGAGTAACTGGTGTAAGAATGTGTTAACCCACTAGATGTAAAATCGGTAAGTTTAAATGGTAAATTAGGTACTTCTGTTTGTGAAAATTCAGAAATATGCCTGTCTCCAGACAAGATTAATACGCCTTTTGCTTTAGATTTAATAATTGTTTCTTTCAATTTTTCTACTTCATGAGGAAAATTACCCCAAGTTTCAAAACCATGTTCAGAAGATAAAACTTGAATACTGCTCACAATAATATTAAAATCTGCAGTCGAAGAATTTAGCTCTTTCTCTAACCAAGACCACTGTGATTTGCCTAAAATTGTTCCTTCACCTTTTTTGTTGGGCATATATCTTCTTTTACCCTTAGCTCTAGTAAGTGCTGTTCTAAAATAACGAGTATCTAATAAAATTACATTGATACTTCCTTTTGAAGTTTTAAATAATTTAGAATAGTGGATGCCTTCTTGATTTCTTCGTTCACTAGTTTTAGCAACACCTAAAAAATCTAAAAACAATTGTTGTGCCTCGTTTTTCTTTGGGAATTCTGTTCCACCATCATTCTCTCCATAATCATGATCATCCCAAGTTGCTAAAACTGGTATTTTGGTTCTAAGAGATTTATATCCATTTTGATTTAATTGTGTCTCATAATCATTTTTCATTTTATCCATATTTTCGGTATCCGAATAAATGATGTCTCCACCCCAAACCCATAAATCTGGATTATTTTTTTCTATTTCTTGCCATAAAACATTGGTTTTGTTCTGTTTATTGCAAGATCCAAAAGCAATAGTAAAATCGTGGTTTGTAGTTTGTTTAGCTAGGTCATTTTGTTTTTTTATATTGCAGTTAGAAAACAACAAACTCGACACAATTAGAACGAAATAATTTCTCATAAAAAAGAGTTAAATAAACAGTTAAATTTTTCAAATGTACTCGAAAATTTAATTAACCAATGTTAATAAATTGTATCTTCGCAACCTATGATTTTAAAAGGATTTGATGAGTTAAAAAAGTTTTTAGAAACTCCTAAAAACATTGTAATTGTAGGCCATAGAAATCCTGATGGAGATGCTGTAGGTTCTACATTAGCTTTAGGCCATTATTTAAGTAAAAAAGGGCACAATTCTACTGTTGTTATGCCTAATGATTATCCCGATTTTTTACACTGGTTGCCTGGTTCTGATAAAACATACAGATTCGATTGGCAAAACAAACAATCTCAAAGAGCAATTCAAAAATCTGATATTATATTCTTGTTAGATTTTAATGCATTCCATAGAGTAGGCTCTAACATGCAAAAAACGTTAGAAGAATATTCTAATGATTTTGCTATGATAGATCATCATCAACAGCCAGATGATGTAAAATATATGTATTCTGATGTAAATATTTGTTCTACTGCGCAAATGGTATACCAATTTATTGATATGAATAAAGATGTAGACCTAATTGATAAAGACATTGCTACCTGTTTGTATACAGGTATTATGACAGATACAGGTTCATTCAGGTTTAGATCTACAACAAGTACAACACACAGAATCATTGCTGATTTAATTGATAAGGGTGCAGAAAATGACAGAATACACAATAACGTTTATGATGCAAATTCGTATAATAGACTATTATTATTAGGTCAGGCATTAAGTAATTTGCAAATTTTACCTTCTTATAAAACCGCTTATATTACATTAACAGACGAAGAAAAGAAACGCTTTGATTTTCAAAAAGGAGATACAGAAGGAGTTGTAAATTACGCTTTGTCTTTAAAAGGAATTATTTTTGCAGCAATTTTTATTGAAGATAAAGAACAGAATATTATAAAAATTTCTTTTAGATCTAAAGGAAAGTTTTCTGTAAATCAATTTGCAAGAAACCATTTTGAGGGTGGAGGACATGATAATGCTGCAGGAGGTAAATCGCATTTATCTATGGAAGAAACTGTAACAAAATTCTCATCGCTTTTAGAGAATTATAAATCAGACTTAGAGTCGTCTTATGAAGTATAAAGTACTCCTTTTTTTACTGATGGTTTTCATGTTTTCGTGTTCTAAAATTGAACCTAGAAAGCCAATTAACCCTAAACCATCAACAACACTTTATTTTGAGGCGATGCAGCAAAATAAAATATTAAATAAAAATACAGATTTACTTATTGAGCAACTTATTCAAAAAGATTCTACACAAAATTACATACAATCTTCAGATGGTTTTTGGTATACTTACAATAATAAGATAGAAGAAGATAAACCAACACCTAAACAAGGAGATGAAATTACATTATCTTACTCCATTTCTGACCTTAATGATTCAATCATTTACAGTAAAGATGAGTTGGGTTTAAAAAATTATAAAGTAGATAAAGAAGATTTTATAACTGGCCTTCAAAAAGGAGTAAAATTGATGAAAGAAGGCGAAACAATAACATTTATATTGCCTGCTTACAGTGCATTTGGTATAACAGGAGATAACAATAAAATTGGTTTAAACCAATCAATAAAGAGTACAGTAACATTAATCAACATAAATAAATAGAAAATAATGAAAGCAATTAAAAGTTTAGCGTTAGTAGCAGGATTAGCTACTATGGTTTCTTGCAACAATCAAAAAGCAGATGTAAAATCTTTAGAAACAGAATTAGATTCAGCTAGTTATGCTTTAGGTATGGATATGGCCATTAAAATTAAATCTAATTTTAGCGAAGCTAAAACAGATATGTTTTTACAGGGCTACAGAAATGGAATGGATTCAACAAATATGTTGATGAAGGAAGAAGAAATTGGTAGTTTCTTAAGAACTTTTTTCCAAAAGCAACAATTAGAGAAAGCAGAAAACGAAGCATTAAAGAAGTTTGGTGAAGTTAAAGCTGCAGGTGAGCAATTTCTAGCTGAAAATAAAGGTAAAGATGGCGTAATTACTACAGATAGTGGTTTACAATATATGGTTTTAAAAGAAGGTGAAGGTGATGTTATAGACCCAACAAGTAAAGTAAAATTACATTATCATGGAACTACAATCGATGGGAAAGTTTTTGATAGTACAGTTGATAGAAATCAGCCATATGAAACAAAGGCAAATGTATTTATTCCAGGTTTTAACGAAGGTTTAGCTATGATGAAAGTAGGTTCTAAATACAAATTCTTTATTCCACAAGAATTGGCTTATGGAGCACAACAAAGAGGTGAATTAATCAAACCATTTTCTACTTTAGTTTTTGAAGTTGAGATTTTAGAAATTTTAGAAGACTAAATGAAAAAAGGAATATATAGCGTACTATTTTTAATACTACTTTTTAGTTGTAAGCCAGCCGAATATAAAGATCTAAATGATGGCCTTTATGCTGAAATACAAACTAATAAAGGTGATATTTTAATAGAACTTTACGCAAAAGATGTTCCTATGACTGTGGCTAATTTTGTGGCTTTATCTGAAGGTACAAATAATAGAGTAGCAGACTCTTTACAAGGTAAAAGATTCTACGATGGAATTAGATTTCATAGGGTTGTAGATAATTTTATCATTCAAGGAGGAGATCCTACAGAAACAGGAAGAGGAACTGCAGGTTATAGATTTGGAGACGAATTTACAAGAGATAAAGAAGGTTCTTTAAAGTACAAGCACGATGATGCTGGTATTTTATCAATGGCAAATGGAGGTCCGAATTCCAATGGTAGTCAGTTTTTTATTACACATAAACCAATTCCACATTTAGATGGTAAGCATAGCGTTTTTGGTAAAACTATTGTAAACTCTAAACAATTAGCAGCTTTAAAAAAGAAGTTTACAGATTCTCTTGCTTTACAAAAAGCAATAGATTCTGTAAGAATGGTTGTTGTAAATAGCATTCAAAGATTAGATACTATAGAAACTATCAAAGTTATTAGAATTGGTTCTGAAGCTAAATCTTTTGATGAAGCAGAAATTTTTGATACTAAATTATCTCAATTTGCAGAAAGCGAAGAAGATCGTCTAAAAAAGGAGAAAGATATTGAAACTGCTAGATATTCTAAATACTTAGCAGATAAAGATGCTTTTCTCGCAAAGATGGATGAATCTAAAGCTACTAAAACAGATTCAGGTTTACGTATTTTGAAGTTGAAGAGTAATCCTTCAGGCAAAAAGGTAGTAGATAATAAGCCAATTCAAGCACATTTTACATTGTATACTGCAGATGGTAAGAAAATTCAAACTACAGAAGAAAATAGCAAACCCTTTGTTTTTCAGTTAGATGATGAAGAAAGACCTATGATTACAGGTTTTAAAGAAGGAGTTAAAAACTTAAGAGTAGGAGAAAAAGTAAGACTTTTTATTCCCTATTACATTGGATTTGGAGAAGCCAAATATGGACCTTTTCCTGCCAAATCAGATTTAGTTTTTGAAGTAGAAATCTTAGAAATTGGTAAATAATTTGTTTGAAACAATATTACAGGTAGACAAGCAAGTTCTTATTTTTTTAAATAATTTAGGAACAGAACAATGGGATCCATTTTGGAGAGCAGTTACAAAGCAGTTCAATTGGATTCCATTATTTGCTACTATCATTTTTTTAGTAATTAAAGCTTTTGGATGGAAACGTGGTGGATTCATTATTCTAAGCATGATAGTTTTAGTTGCTTTTTCAGATCAATTTACCAATTTAGTTAAAAATTTTATTGAAAGGTTAAGACCGAATAACGATCCTCAAATAAAGGACTTGCTAAGAACTGTAAATGGTTATAGTCCTGGAGGTTATAGTTTTATGTCTGGCCATGCAACAACATCTACTTTTTTTACAGTTTACACACTGCTTTTACTAAAAGATAAATATCAAAAATATATATACTTAATGCTGATTTTTCCTCTAGTATTCTCTTATTCTAGACTCTACTTAGGTGTTCATTTTCCTATTGATATTTTAACAGGAATAAGTATTGGAATTATTTTTGCTAATTTATATTTTACATTGTACAAAAAATTAGATCAAAAGTTATTTAAAGTATAATTAAAGAATTTCTACCAAGTATCTGGTTTCTAATGCCTCTTTTCTAGTTTCTTTATTTACGAATTTCAAATTGAGCTTACTTACTTGAAAGTTATCAATTTTTTTTACAATCCTAAAATTTACATTATTTCTTATAAATAAATCATATTCAGTTTGATTAACGTAAAAAATACGTCCTTTTTCTTGATTTATTTTTAAAGTATCAACCCTTTTAAATCCACTATCTAAATAATATTCAAAAGCAAAATGTTTGTTTCTATTGTCTATTAAACTACCTTTCTTCTTATAATTTTCATTTACAAATCTTGCAGCAGATACTCCACCTTGATACTCTAAAATTGTTGGATAAAAATGCGTAAATAAGAAGGAATACACATTTAAAAACAGTAAAATAGTACTTAAAAAGATAAAACTAGTTTTATTTATTTTTGATTTGACAATTCTATAAAATGCAATTATAGATACTATTAAGGTTATTAAAAAGAATGCATTAAATTGTGGTTTTAGTAAATACCAAATAGCTGCAATTAAAAGTATAGCAACAGCATTTTGAAACCAAGTAATAAATTTAAAACCTTTGAATAGGTGTATTTTTCCTGTTTCTATTTTATAAATTAAATCAGCAACCATAACAGCCATAAAAGGAAAAATAATATTGGTATAATGTGCTAATTGAAATTTACTCAGCGAAAAAATAAATAAGGCAGACAGGCTTATAAAAATGGTAAAGAATTCTTCTTTAGCATTTACTTTTTTAATATTCTTTTTAATTTTAAAAAAAGTAGCTATGTAATAAAGAATTCCCCAAGGTAAAAAAGCCCATAAAATGGTATGTAGAAAAAAGAAAACATCACCTGATCCTTTTATTGGTGCTGTATTAAAAAAGCGTCCAAACTGGCTATCCCAAAAGAAAAATTTAAGACCAGAAGTGTTTTTAGAACCAAAGATTATTTTATTTGGTTGCGTATCAAATTGTATGTATAAGGTATAAAGTTCAGGCAGGATAAAAATAAAAATCAATACTATTGCTAATAACCAAATAGGATTGAATATTTCGTTCCATTTTCGTTTCACAATTAATTCTCCTCCCAAACCAATCATTAAGGGTATTATTGCAAATATACCTTTGGTCATAATTGCAAAAGCAGCAAACAAACAAGCAAAGATTAAATGCTTTATGTGTTTTGTTTTTAAGTACTTATCTATAAAATAAATGGTACTTATCATAAAAGCAGTTAAATAAGGTTCTGCTCTTACATCAAAATTAGAAATAATACTGTGTGTTGCTGTAGCCAATATTAAAGCTGCGTAAATCGCTGTTTTTATACTGTAATTTTCCCTAGTAAATTTATAGGTGAAAGAGATTCCAGAAAAAAATATTAAAACTGCAGGTAGTTTATAAGCAAAATTGGAAACACCAAAAAGTTTAAAAGATAGAGCAGTAATCCAAAATGGTAAATGTGGTTTATCTAACCAATCATGTCCTAAAGAATAAAGGTTTATAAAGTCATTATTTGTATAAATAGTCTTAGAAATACTGGCATAAAGAGCAGCATCAGGATCTATTAAGTCTAATGGCATACCAAACAAGGTAACAACCAAAATCAATAAAAATACTAGTAAGAATATTCTATTCTCTGATACTTGGAATTTTTTAAACATTTTTGTAATGCTTTTATTTTGTTTGTTTTTCTTCTAAAAGGGCATTTACAAAATTCTCAAATTCTTCTGTAAATTCTTTGTATTTATCTCCAGCTGCAGGACCATTAAAACCTGTATGTATTTTTCTAACTTTTCTATTGCTGTCTAAAAATAAGGTAGTTGGGTACGAAATTAAGTGGTTTAACATTGGTAATTTTTGTTGCGCCAAATCTTTATTGGCTGCATTGCCAAACTGAGCTAATAGTACTGGGTATTCAATACCCAATTTTTCTTTTAAGCGATTAATTCTATCATAAGCCTTTAATCTAGTTTTAGCAACTTCGAAGGCTAGAGAAATTACTTGTACATCTTCATTCAGATTTTCTTTTAAATAATTTACAAGAAACTTGCTTTCATCCAAACAATTAGGGCACCAAGTTCCCATAATTTGTATGATGATGATTTTATTTTGAAATTCAGGATCACTTAAAGAAACCACTCTTCCTCTAGTATCTGGAAAAGAAAAGTCGAAAAACTCATAACCTTCTTTTATGTAGGTTAATTCTTCTTCGTTAGGTAATTCGTAGTCAGGATTTAATTTTGCAGTAAAAGGCTCTTTCCAATGATTGTCTGAATAGAATAAACCATTTAACGTAGAATCTGTGGCTTTTGCTTTAAACAAAAAAGCATGTGCGCCATCAAAGGTGGAAAGCCTTAAAGTATCACCATCCATAACACCTTCTAAATAACGATAATCACCAGAAGTAGTTCTGAACGTTCCTGTAACAGTATTTCCTTTTTGTTCAAAAATTCCTTTTGCAATATATTTATCAACTTCAGAATTGTAACTAAAAACAGTTTCCCAATTTCCTGTTACAGAAACAATGGCTTTCTTTTTGACAGAAAAACGGGCAGAATCTTTAACCGCTTTAAAAGGAACAATTCTATCCAAACTAGGTTTATGAAAATTACCATTTAAACCATCATCATTTAATTTAGCTAAAATATATCCTTCAAAAACAGGGGTTTGAATTTTAATAGAATCATTGCTATAAGAGATTTCATCTACTTTAATTTTTTCATCAGCATTAAAAATTGTGAGTAAAGTATCATTTTCTACCTCAAATAAAAACGGAATTTCTTCATCATCTTGAATTTGTAAAAAACCTCTGTAATTTCCTTTTTCTAATGTTTTTGTTTTCTTAGAAGTACAAGAAAAACATATTAAAAATCCTATTAAGGCTACTAGTAATCGCATTTATTAAATTTAAAAGAAGGTCAAATTTACAATAAAATACTTACATCAATATTTAATAAAATAGCTAAAAAAGATTAATTTAGCCGCTGAAAAAATCAAGAGGAAAACATGAAGATATCTTACAATTGGTTACAACAATTTCTACAAATAGATTGGGATGCAGTCAAAACAGGTGAGTTGTTAACTGATTTAGGTTTAGAAGTAGAAGGTATAGAAACCAAAGAATCTATTAAAGGTAGTTTAAAGGGTATAGTTATCGGTAAAGTTTTAACCTGTAAACAACACCCAAATGCAGACAGATTAAAAGTTACTACAGTAGATTTAGGAGATGGAAACCCTGTACAGATAGTATGTGGAGCACCTAATGTTGCAGCAGGTCAAAAAGTACCTGTGGCTACTATTGGTACTTTATTGTATGATGATAAAGGAGAAAGTTTCAAAATTAAAAAAGGTAAGATTAGAGGTGAAGAGAGCCATGGAATGATTTGTGCTGAAGACGAGTTAGGTTTAGGTAGCAGTCATGATGGTATAATGGTTTTAGATGAAGAAATTAAAGAAGGTACTCTAGGTGCAGATGTTTTTAACGTAGAAACAGATTATGTTTTCGAAATAGGATTAACGCCAAACAGATCTGATGCCATGAGTCATTACGGTGTTGCCAGAGATCTAAAAGCAGGTCTAATACAACAAGACACAAAACTAGAATTAATTTCACCTTCTGTTAGTGATTTTCATGTTGATGAAAGAACGTTGCGTTTTGATGTTGAAGTAGAAGATAAAGATTTAGTGCCTCGTTATTGTGGAATTACAATTACAGATGTAACTGTAAAAGATTCTCCAGAGTGGATTCAAAATAGGTTAAAAGCAATAGGTTTAACACCAAAAAACAATATTGTAGACATTACAAATTATGTGTTGCACGAACTTGGGCAACCTTTACATGCTTTTGATGCTCAGAAGATTAAAGGAAATAAGGTAATTGTAAAAACTTTAGAAGAAGGTACAAAATTTACCACATTAGATGAAGTAGAAAGAACTCTTTCTGCAGATGATATAATGATTTGTGATGCAGAAGAAAATCCTCTTTGTATTGGTGGTGTTTTTGGTGGATTAAATTCTGGAGTTACAGAACATACAAATTCAATTTTCTTAGAATCAGCATATTTTAATCCTGTCTCTGTTAGAAAAACTGCAAAAAGACACGCATTAAATACAGACGCTTCTTTCCGTTTTGAAAGAGGTATAGATATCAATATTACAGAATATGCTTTGAAAAGAGCAGCATTATTAATTGAAGAATATGCAGGAGGTAAATTAGCCTCAGATATTTCAGATTTTTATCCTGTAAAATTAGAAGACTTTCAAGTTTTCTTGTCTTATGACAATGCATATCGTTTGATAGGTCAAGAAATTCCAAAAGAAACTATCAAGAATATTTTAGCTTCTTTAGAAATTAAAATTAATAGTGAAACTGAAGGAGGTTTAGGGCTAACCATACCATCTTATAGAACGGATGTACAAAGAGAAGCAGATATTATAGAAGAAATTTTAAGAGTGTATGGCTATAATAATATTGAGTTTTCTCATAAATTAAATACTTCTATTTCTTTTGATTCTAATAAAGAAACCAAAATAGAAAATGTAGTTGCAGAACAATTAAGTGCTTTAGGTTTTAATGAAACTATGGCAAATTCGCTTACTAAAGCAGATTATACAAAACTATCAGATAATATAAATGAGGAGGCTAATGTTGCAATGTTAAATCCTTTAAGTAATGATTTAGGAGTTTTGCGTCAGTCATTATTATTTAGTGGTTTAGAGTCAGTTTCTTATAATTTAAATCGAAAAAATAACGCTCTAAAGTTTTATGAGTTTGGTAAAACATATCATAAATATTCAGAGAAGTATCAAGAAAACAAACATCTTACGCTTTTTGTTACGGGTAACAGAACTAAAGATTCTTGGAATGCGAATGTTGCACAATCAGATTTCTTTTATTTAAAAGGTGTGTTAACTTCTGTATTTGAAAGATTAGGTATTGCTAAACTGAAAAGTACACCAACTAAAAATGATGTGTTTTCAGAAGGTTTATCTTTTAGTTTAGGTAAAATTAAGTTAGCTGATTTTGGTGTAATCAAAAGAAGTATTTTAAAAGAATTTGGTATTAAGCAAGAGGTTTTATTCGCAGATTTAAACTGGGAAAACATCTTACAATTGGCAAGTAAAAAGTCAATCAAGGTTTCTGAACTTTCTAAATTTCCTTCTGTAAAAAGAGATTTAGCTTTATTGTTAAATAATAAAACCGAGTTTAAAGAAGTATACAATTTGGCTTTTCAATCAGAAAGAAAATTGTTGAAAGAAGTTGATTTATTTGATGTTTATGAAGGTGATAAATTACCTGAAGGTAAAAAATCATATGCTGTTAGTTTTGTATTGCAAGACGAAAACAAAACTTTAGAAGACAAACAGATAGATAAAATAATGCAAAAATTGCAAGCAAGCTTCGAAAAGAATTTAGAAGCTGTATTAAGATAATTTCTAAGCTCCATTTATGGAGCTTTTTTTATATTTGTAAACTATGTATAAAGCAATCATAAGACCTATATTTTTTCTATTTGATCCGGAAAAAATTCATTATTTCACTTTTTCTTTAATTCGCACGCTTTCTAGAATTCCTGGATTTCCAGCTATTTTTAGAGGCATGTATCAAGTAAATGATAAGAAATTAGAAAGAAATTTATTTGGCTTAACTTTTAAAAACCCTGTGGGTTTAGCTGCTGGTTTTGATAAAAATGCGGTGCTATATAATGAATTAGCCAATTTTGGTTTTGGTTTTATAGAAATAGGTACTGTAACTCCAAAGGGTCAAGAAGGTAATCCTAAGAAAAGATTATTTCGTTTAAAAGATGACCAAGGAATAATTAATAGAATGGGTTTTAACAATGAAGGATTACAAGCAGCAATTCAAAAACTAAAAGGAAATGCAGGTAGATTAATTATTGGTGGAAATATTGGTAAAAACACACAGACCTTACCTGAAAATTATACAGCAGACTATATTGAATGTTTTAATGGCTTGCATCCTCATGTAGATTATTTTGTGCTGAATGTTAGTTGTCCTAATGTTGGTAGCCATGCAAAATTAAATGATAAAGATTATTTGATTGAATTAATAACTGCTTGTCAAAAACTGAATAATACTAAAGAAGTACAAAAACCTATTTTATTAAAAATTGCTCCAGATTTAAATGACATACAGTTAGATGAAATTATAGCCTTAGTTGCTGAAACTAAAATTGATGGCGTAATTGCTTCTAACACATCTACAACCAGAGCTAATTTAAAGGCATCTGAAGAACGTTTAAAAGAGATTGGTAATGGAGGTGTAAGTGGACAGCCAATTAAGAATCAGAGTACAAAAGTAATTCGTTATCTGGCAGAAAACTCTAATAAATCATTTCCAATAATAGGAGTAGGAGGTATACATTCTGCAGAAGATGCTTTAGAAAAAATTGAAGCTGGTGCAGATCTTGTGCAAATTTATACAGGATTTATTTACGAAGGTCCAAGCTTAATCAAAAAAATAAATAAGGCTATTTTAAAGACGGCTTAAACTCTTTTCTAGTGATTGAAACATTACTGTCTTTTGCTTTGGCAACATCAATCTTGGCAATTTCTCCTGGACCAGATAATATTTTTGTGCTTACTCAAAGTATTGTAAATGGTAAAAAATACGGTTTGGCTACTGTATTTGGCTTAATTACTGGTTGTTTGGTGCATACTACTTTACTCGCATTTGGAGTTTCTTTAATTATTAAAGAATCAGAAACTCTTTTTTTTATTATCAAGTTATTTGGTGCTTTCTATTTACTGTATTTGGCTTATAAAGTTTTTAAATCTGATGCAACTATTTTATTAAGTGATAAAAATGTGGCTCAAAAAACGACCAAGCAATTATTTAAACAAGGATTTATAATGAATGTTTTAAATCCTAAAGTATCAATTTTCTTTTTGGCATTTTTTCCTGGCTTTTTGTTTTCAGATGATCTTTCATCTGTAGTTCAATTTTATATTTTAGGTTTTATTTTTATGTTCGTTTCTCTAATTATTTTTTCTTCAATAGCTATTCTTGCAGGAGTAATTTCTAACAAAATAAAAGAAAATTCGAAAATAGGAGTGTACTTAAAATGGTTGCAAATAGTTGTTTTTGTTAGTATTTCTATATTTATATTGATATAAAAAAAAGCCTCACATATGTGAAGCTTTATTTTATTCAAGTGGTAATTTTTATTCTTTTACTTCAGGCTCTTTAATACCTAATTTTGCCATCACCTTTTTAGTAATGTCATAATTGTCATCTATATAAGCATATTGATTACCAGCTATGGTAAGTATTAAAGTAAAACCTTCTGCTTTTGCAATTTCATCAATGGCAGTGTTTAATTTTTTATATAATGGTCTCATTAACTCATCTTGTTTCAACTGCATTAACTTATTTCCATTTTCTTGATATTTCTTAATATCTTGTTCTAAGGCTGTTAGTTCTTGAATTAAGGTTTTCTTCATTAATTCACCCATTTCCTTCTCTTTTTCTCTAAAGTCTGCAACTCTTGTTTGATAGTCTTTCATTTTAATAGAAAATAAAGAATCTAATCTTGAACCATAAGATTGAGACCTTTCTATTACCACTTTTGCTTCTGGCATAAGGTTAATAATATAATCGCTATCAATTGTTCCTGTTTTAGATTGTGCAACAGAAATAGTACTAATTAAAGAAATAAATAAAAAGGTAATTTTGAATTTCATATTGGTGATTTTAGTGAGGCAAAGATATAAAAGAGAATGACTTACGAAAATGTGAATCCTTTAAAAAAAGTTAAAGTTTATTTGTTTAAAATTTTAGTAATTTATTGTAATCATATTCATTTTCAATTGATGATTTAGCGTCTTTTAAAAGATTTTCTATTTCAATATCTACAATCTCTTTTTTCTGATCATCATTAGTATAATTTTTTAAATCTTTTAGAAAGCTTAAAATTTTAGTTACAATAATTACATCGTGTTTGGTATACGTTCTTAAAGAAGCCATAACTCTATAAAGCAGTTCCTCAAAAGAAACGATATCTAATAAAACTACACAATTGTCTTCTTCAAAAATAAAATCGTTTTCTTGTTTTTGAATTCTTAATTTAAAAAGCTCATGTAAGTAGTCTATTGCATTCATTGCAGTTCCTGGATCATTAATTCCTGGAGACATGGCTTTTAAAGCAATTTCTTTTAGGTGTTTAAAGGCTATTAAATAGTTGTCTTCTATAAATTCATCATTAGAAAAATCGAAAGCTTTGTAAATTTTATCAATAGTATCTTCACTTAATTCTTTCTCAGTTTTGAATAGAATTTCACCTTTGTAACAAATGGCGCCTTTTTTTGAAATTACATGTAATTTACAGTCTTCTTCTAGCGCTACTTTTTTTAATAGTTGAATTGACACATCTTGAAAGTAGGCTGTGGTTTTGGTTTCGAAGGAATTCCAATTTTCTGAATCTGCAAATTCAAACGTTCTATTTTCTTCTAACTTTAATAATTTCTGTAATTTTTTCTTGGCAGTAGTACCAATTCTATTCATGATAAACTCAATTTGAATTTCTTGAGAAATAGAATGAATAAAGTAAATAAATGCGCCTAAAGAAAAGACCATTAAAACGATGCTCCATAAAACCGAAAAACCTGGTACTTGATATTTGCTTCCTGTTGGCTCTATAAAAACAAGAATAAAAATGCAGTACAAAATTGTAGCTATGTAAATACCTAATATAATTTGATGTTTTCTATTTGATATTAAACCAGGTAAAAGTCTAGGAGAAAAATTGCTAGATGCTTGATTTAATAAAATCATTACCATGGAAAAACTAAAAACCATAATCGATATTAGACCACCAATAAATGAGGTTAAAATAACTCTGGCAGTTTCTGTATCATTAATTACCAATTCTGGTAAAAACGCTATTAAATATTTAGAAATACCCCTATTTTCTGCATACATCATGAGATAAGCAAACAGAGCACCAGCAATAGAAATAATGGTAGGAAAGAAGGCTATTTTATCTTTTAGATGATAAATCCTTCTAAAAATCTGTATAAACTTATCTTTCATTTTTTATTTCTTCTTCAATAGTTGCTATTATTTTACTGCTACTCTCATTAAAATCAAACCAAATGGTATTTGGATCTTTTTTAAACCAAGTTAATTGTCTTTTGGCAAATCTTCTTGTATTTTTTTTAATTTCAGAAATAGCAAAATCCTTTGTAAATGTGCCATCAAAATAATTAAATAATTCTCTATAACCCACAGTTTGTAGTGCATTTAGGTCTTTATGCTCATACAATCTTTTGGCTTCATCAATTAAACCATTATTGATCATAATGTCTACTCGTTGATTAATTCGATCGTAAATCAAAGCTCTATCTGCAGTTAACCCAATTTTAATACTTTTAAAATTACGTTTTGCTTTTGGTTTGTTTTTAAACGAAGAATAGGTTTTGTTGGTACCAATACAAATTTCTAAAGCCCTCATTACTCTATGAGGATTTTCTAATTCGATGTTATTATAGGTCTCTATATCTAATTCCTTTAGCTTTTGCTGTAATGAGGAAATTCCATTTTCTTCTAATTCTTTGGTGAGGTCTACTCTAATTGTAGGGGCTACTTCTGGAAAATAATCCAAACCTTTTAAAACGGCATCAACATACAAACCACTTCCACCAACCATTATTTGGGTATTGTTTTCTTTAAATAAGTTGTTCAGTTTTTGCAAAGCATCTCGTTCAAATTCACCAACGTTATAAGGTTCAAAAATACTTCTATCTTGTATAAAATGATGTTTGGCTGCAGCAAGTTCTTTTTGATCTGGTACAGCTGTTCCAATTTCCATTTCTTTAAAAAACTGTCTTGAGTCACAAGATAAAATATCACTCTTAAAATGATTGGCTAATTTTATGCTTAGTGCAGTTTTACCAATAGCTGTTGGTCCAACTATGGTAATTAAAGTATTGTTTGCTTTTTTTATCATGGATTTAAAATGCTACCACAATTATAACAGAAAACTGCTTTTTCTCTATGCTTTTCCTTTAAACAATTTGGGCAAGATTGTGTGCTGGTATTGTGTTCTTCTGGTGTTTTGGTCATTTCAGAACTTACAATTCCTGTAGGTATTGCAATAATAGAGTATCCTAAAATCATTATAACACTAGAAATTAGTTGTCCTAAAGGCGTTTGTGGTGCTATATCTCCAAAACCAACTGTTGTAAGTGTTACTATAGCCCAGTAAATACTTTTAGGTATGTTATTGAAACCATTTTCTGCACCTTCTATCATATACATTACTGTTCCTAAAATGATACAGACAATTAAAACAAAAAATAAGAAAACCGCAATTTTTGCTTTGCTAGCTCTAAGTGCTAACAATAATTTATTACTTGCACCTATATATCTTGCCAATTTTAAGATTCTAAAAACCCTTAATAACCTAAGAGCTCTTAAAGCTACTAAACCTTGAGAACCTGCATATATTAGCGATAAGTAAATTGGTATGGTTGATAAAAAATCTATAATACCAAAAAAGCTAAAAATATATTTGGTTGGTTTATTGATTGATATGATTCTAAAAATATATTCTAAACTAAAAAGAATGGTAATTATCCATTCACCTATTATAAGCGTATCATGATATTTAGCATCGAAGCTATCTACACTTTCTAGCATTACAAGAATAATACTTGTTAAAATGGCTATTAGTAAAATAACATCAAACAATTTACCTTCACGTGTATCAGCCTCATAAATAATTTCATGAAGTTTATGTTTCCAGTTGCTTTTTTGAGGTTTTATTTCCAATTGAGTTTAAAATTTCTACTACAATACTACAAATATTTAATGAGTTTATAATTTTTTTTACCTCAATTTTCTCTTTGTTTATAAGGATTTTGAAAAAAAATAAAAAAAAATGAACTTTTTTAAAACCGTACTTTAAAATTCCTCGTAAGTATTAGTGAGATTCAATTATAAATAACTAAAACTCACACAATGAAAAAAACAAAAATTTTAGTAGGAGCCATTTTCGTAGCGATTATAGGTTTAATGACAGTTGCAGCAGATCATATTGATGCACCAGCAGCTGCAGGTACAAGTGCAGACATTACAGATTTCTATGCTTTTCAAGGAGAAGACACAGATAATTTAGTGTTTGTTGCTAATGTTCAAGGATTATTAAGTCCTTCAGCAACAGGTTCAGCATCTTTTGATGAAAATGTAATGGTAGAATTCAATATTGATATTGATAATGACAATATCGAGAATTTGGTAATTCAGGCAATACCAAAAGATGGTAAGATGTATTTCTTTGGGCCTTATCCTCCTCAAACAACAGGATTAAATAGTACTATCAATGAAATGGCTACAAAATCATCAGTAGATATTACTGCCTATGGTTCTAGTGCTGTAGTAAGTAATGAAAATGGTATGAAGTTTTTTGCAGGGCCAAGAGATGATCCTTTCTTTATGGACTTTGCTAGATATGGAGAAATTATTGGTGGTAATGCACCAGGTTTTAACAATCCAGGAGCAGATACGTTTGCAGGTACTAATGTATTATCTATTGTAGTAGAAGTGCCAAAAAGTCAAATAGGTAGAACAGGTACAATTAATACTTGGGTAGAAGCAAAATCAAGACAATAATTAACACAAACTTTAAAAATAATATCATGAAAATAAATATTCAAAAATATATAGCAATTTTAGCACTATCACTTATCGTAATTAGTTGTGATAATGATTCAGATGACTTAACCATAGATAGCGATTTCGCAGGAACTTTTGTTCAAAAAGATCAAATGGGTAGACCAGCAGTAAACACTGTATTTGTATCATCATCTAGTAAAGATGCATTTAATACTACAATTCCTTCTCAGCAAGGAGCAATGTTTCAATCTATGTTTGAAGCGAACTTAACTGGTTTAAGTCCTGCTTTTTCAAACCCTGGAGACACAAATGCATTAGGTTTAACAGCATCAGCATTTACAGGTTTATTAGCAACAGATGTATTAAACGTTTCTTTAGATGGTAAAACTACCTTTTTTGACGGTACAAATGTTTTAACTGGTAGAGCTTTAGCAGATGATGTAATTACAGTAGAATTATTGTTGATTTTTGGTGGAGAAGACTTTACTGAAAACCCAACACTTTCTGATGACAATGTTGATGCGAATGATAAAGACTTTTCAACGTCTTTTCCTTACCTAGCTTCACCTTGGTAAAAATATAAATAGCGAGAGCTATTACACTACTGGCGTATGTTGGGGGATGTACGTCAGTATTTTAAGAAATTTACAAAATACCCTAAAAACCCCTAGTTTAAAATTTATTTTAAACCAAAATCCCTTAAAATATACAGGTGTAAAATCCCTATTATTGCACCTGTTTTTTAATAAAAATCCAAACTAAAACAAACTACAAATCATGAAATATTTCCAACTTATTTTATTATTTGTAACTATTTCTACAACAATTAGTTGCAATACAAGTAAAACCAAACAAATAACAAACTCACAAGATTATCAAGCGTATTTAAATATTGAAGAAAATATATCGTTAAACTTGGTACAAAAAGATTTAGAATTTTGGACTGATAAAATTAACAGTACTCCAAATCAATATCCATATTATTCTAAAATGGCATCTGCCAATTCTCAAATCTTTAAATTAACAGCAGACATAAATCAACTAAAAAAAGCAGAAGAGCATTTAACTATTGCTAACGCTAAAACAAACTTTAATAATGCTGGTTACTTAAGAGCATTAGCAAGAAATTATATTTCTCAACATCGTTTTAAACAAGCTTTAGATTTATTAATAAAAGCAGAACAAAATGGTGAACATCTAAATAGAACTCAATTCATGTTGGTTGATGTTTATTTAGAATTAGGAGAAATGGATAAGGTAGAAAGCTACTTATCAAAATTAAAAAACTTTAATGATTTCGATTATTTAATCAGACTTTCTAAATACAACGATCATTTAGGAAATTTAGACAACGCAATTTTATATTTAGAAAATGCTTTAGAAATTGCAGAGAATTCTAATAATCAAAATCTTATTCAATGGAATTATACAAATTTAGCAGATTATTATGGTCATGCAGGTAGAATAGAAGATTCTTACAATGCTTATTTAAAAGCCTTGGCTATAAACCCAAATAATAGCTATGCAAAAAAAGGTATTGCTTGGATTGTATATTCTTATGAAAGAAATCCAGAAGAGGCTTTAAATATTTTAGATGCAATATCTAAGGAGAATACCTCTCCAGATTACTTCTTGTTAAAATCAGAAATTGCAGGTTTTATGGGAAATATTGTCGAAAAAGAAAAACTTGAGCAACACTATTTAAGTTCGGTTGCGAACGAGAAATATGGTGCCATGTATGCAAAATATAACGTTTTATTATTTGCAGACAAAGCCGATAAAAAACTAGAAGCAATTAATGTAGCTAAACAAGAAGTTATGGAGAGACCTACAGCACAATCTTACGATTTATTAGCTTGGTCTTATTACAAAAATGGAAATGTTGAAAAGGCTTTAGAAATCAGTAATGAATATGTTATTGGTAAAACCTTTGAACCAGAAGCATTATTACATACCGCTTATATTTTAAAGGCAAATGGTAATAAAACAGAGGCAAAAAAAATCAAAGAAGAATTATTAGGTGCTATTTATGAATTAGGGCCTGCTTCTGAAAGTGAAATAAAAAATATATAATCGATTTTAAGTTAAATAGCATGAAACAGTTAACAGTAATTTTTGTTGTGTTTGCCTTTAGTTTACAATCGGTTGCACAAAGTTTAAAAGGTAAAATTGTAGATCAATTTAATGAGCCTTTAGAAAATGTATATGTAGTAAATGATGCTACAAATACGCATACACACAGCAGTGAAAATGGTAATTTTACCATAGAAAAAACAAGAGTAAATGATGTAATTCAAATAAGCATTCTTGGGTTTGAAAAGAAAAATATAATAGTTACACAAGACAACCTAAAGAATGGAATTTTAATAAAATTAGAAACAAGAGTTTTTCAATTAGAAGAATTGGTTTTACGTAAAGAAATTAACGCTTTACAAACAATAACAAAAATAGATTTACAAGTAAACCCAGTTAATAATTCACAAGAAATTCTAAGAAAAGTTCCTGGTTTGTTTATTGGACAACATGCAGGAGGAGGAAAAGCTGAACAAATTTTCTTAAGAGGTTTTGATATTGATCATGGTACAGACATTACATTATCTGTAGATGGTATGCCAATTAATATGGTGTCTCATGCACATGGTCAAGGATATTCAGATTTACATTTTGTTATTCCTGAAACTATTAAAAATATCGACTTTGGTAAAGGACCCTATTATGCGAATCAAGGAGATTTTAATACTGCAGGTTATGTAAATTTTGCCACTAAAACAGGAATAAAAGATAATATGATATCTGTTGGTTATGGAGATTTTAACTCTTTTAGAACAGTTGCTATGTTTAATCTTTTAGAAAACTCTAAAAAAGATGATGCTTATGTTGCTATGGAATATATAGAAACAGATGGTCCATTTGAGTCTCCACAAAACTTTAACAGGCTAAACCTGTTTGCAAAGTATAATACTTTTTTAAGTGATGGAGATAGAGTAACACTAACTGCTTCTCATTTTACAAGTCAGTGGGATGCTTCTGGTCAAATACCAGAAAGAGAAGTTGCCAACGGAAATATTACAAGGTTTGGAGCAATAGATGATACAGAAGGAGGATTTACATCTAGATCTAACATCAATATTCAATTGCAAAAAACGTTAGCTAATAATTCAATTTTAGAAGCAAATGCATTTTACTCAAACTACAATTTTGAGTTGTATTCTAACTTTACTTTCTTTTTAGAAAATCCTATAGATGGAGATCAAATAAAACAATTTGAAGATAGAAATATATTTGGAATGAATGCCAAAATTATTACTGAGAAAAACTATGGTGATATAGAAGCTAAATTTACAAAAGGAGGAGGGTTACGTTTTGATAATATTACTGATAATGAATTATCTAGTACAAAGAATAGACAAGAAATATTAAATAGAATTCAGTTTGGAGATGTGCAGCAAACTAATGCTTACGCTTTTATAAATTCTGAATTTGAAATTGGTAAATTTAAAATATCACCAGCTTTAAGGTTTGATTATTTTAAGTTTTTATACAATGACAATTTAAGTACAACTTATGAAACTCTTAGTAAAACTAAGGCAATTGTTAATCCTAAATTAAATTTTTTATACACGCAGAATAACAATTTACAATGGTTTTTAAAATCAGGTATAGGGTTTCATTCAAATGATGCAAGAGTTGTATTGCAAGATAATGCAGACAAAGTTTTACCTAGAGCTTATGGTGCAGATTTTGGAAACATTTGGAAACCAACAAAAAATATTGTGTTAAACACAGCAGTTTGGTATTTGTTTTCAGAAGAAGAATTTGTTTATGTAGGTGATGCTGGTATTGTAGAACCTTCTGGAAAATCAGAACGTTATGGTTTAGATTTAGGAATTAGATATCAAATTACAGATAATATTTATTTTGATTCTGATGCTACTATTACAAAAGCAAGAAGTTTAGAAGCTAGTGCAGGCCAAGACTATATTCCTTTAGCTCCTAATTTTACGTTGGCAGGTGGTTTAGCATTTAATAATTTAGGAAATTTCTCTGGAGGATTAAGATATAGATATTTAGCAGATAGAGCTGCAAACGAAGATAATAGCATTGTTGCAGAGGGTTATTTTGTGAGCGATTTAAATATTAACTATAATCTTAAAAACATCACATTTGGATTAGCTGTAGAGAATTTATTCGATGTAGCATGGAATGAAACTCAGTTTGCCACAGAAAGCAGATTGCAAAACGAAGCAAATTCTGTAGAAGAAATACATTTTACACCTGGTACACCAATTTTTGCGAAAGCAACAATAACGTATCGATTTTAAAAATATATTGTTTGGTTAGTTTTAGTTGAATTGAAGTGCTTATAGCATTGTTACAATAAGTGCTTCTTTTCACTAAAACAATATCAACTTAAAAGTAAAACTATTGTTTGGTTAGTTTTAGTTGGATGAAATGTCTATTACAGTCTTGTAATAGGCATTTCTATTTTAGTAAACTTTAGTTTTTAGGCAAATAGAGTTGAATTTTCTCGAACTTCACATCATCTAAATGACCCATTTTTTGCTCATCATCTGTAATTAAATGCATGTGAAGATACGAATCATGATGCGTAAAAATTCCTTGGTGATTTTCTGAATAAAAACCTACAATTGTGCAATCTTCATCAAAAATTTTATAATTAACTTGCCCTTGATGTGCCTCTTTAGGAGAGCTAACCTTGCTACCTTTTGGTAAATTTTGAATATGAATTGTTGCTTTGCTAACTTTACCTTTTAACTTAAAGGTAAATGGTTTTTTAAGATCTTTGGAATTATCAGTTATAAAATTTTGTAGTTGAACAATTGATTGTATTTCTAAAGGTAAATCAACTATTTTCCAATCCTTTACGTTTGAATAAACAAAAAAGGGAGCAGAAATGGTGTTGTTCTTTTCAACACTCATTGTAGAGTCTGATGTTACTCTAGAAACATAAGTTTGGCCATCATTTATTAAAAGCTCTCCAGATAAATAACTTACTGGACCTAAACCATATAGACCTTGCGTATTTTTAATTGTATCTAGTTGAATAGAAGGGCCTAACTTACCTTTCCACATGACATCTTTCATTTGACCAACAATGTAAAATTCATTTTTCGTTTTTACAGAAGGTTTACAGCCAGATATAATTATAAGTGAAATTAAGACAAGACAAGTTTTAATACGATTCATTTTTTAAGGAAAGTTTAATCTTCAATACTTCTAACTGGTCTTACATGATTGTAACTAACAGGATTTACACGAGCTTTCTCTATAGGACCAACATTACCATTTAAAAAGAAAACAGCCATGGCATTATTAGGGTCTGAATCTTGTGTTTCTGAGCTCCAATAAAAATCATCGCTAAAATCACCTACCTTCAATTCTGCATACAATTTAGTTCTAATTTCACCTAATTCCTGCAAATCTGGTAAATACCAATCTGTAAAATCATTTACTTCGTAAGTGGAGCAGTAGTCTATTGCTTCTGGCCAATTTAATGTTTCAGGAGAATCTGTTTTTGCTGTAACTTTAATGGTTTTGGTTACCGTATTTAATTTAAAGATAATTCCATCTTGATATAGTTTTCCGTAAACACTATCTATAGGAATGTTTGCATCTAACAAATCAAAAGGAGAAACACCATCATTTAAATATTTTTGAGTAAAAGCCACATCTAAATCTTTGCAATCTACTCCAAAATAACCATCATCACAAAGACAATCACAATCTACAACAGAAGCATTTTCTTCGCAGACTAATAGGGAACAAGTATCAATTTCTTCTGTAGTTTCGTCTTCAGAACTAGAGCCAGAACAAGAAAAAAACAGAAAAGAAATGGCAAGAATACCAATTAATAAATATGTATATTTTTTCATTTTTTATAGGTAACTATAAGATTTGCAAAAATATAACAAATTTTTGTTTGGATGAAATTTAGAAATTTAATGGTTTAAGGTGCAACTGCTCCTAAAGTATATAGTTGCTCTAAGTTAGGAGATTCACTACCTCCAGCAGGTTCTAAAGTAATACCAAATGCTTCAGATTCGTTTGCGTTATCAATTGTAAATATCTTATTAGCATCAGCAGTAAAAGAGTCTAAAGTACCTAAACTTGTAGGTGTTAAAGGACTCAATTTTAAAGACCAAACTTGGTATACCTTACCTTTAGGTGGTTCAGGTAAACCCTTAGCATCTAAATAAATAGAGTTTGTTTTCTTGTCCCAATATACTTTTGCATAAGCTTCAGGATACACAGTTTGCCCATTTAAAGGAACAGAAACAATATCTTTATCTCTAAATACTTCAATTAATTTTTCAGCAGCAGCTAAACTGGTAGATGCACTATCTATTTGCGCTTCTAACGTTTGTTTTTCTAAAGCTAATTGCTCTTTTAATTGATTGTTCTGTAATATAGATAATATTAAAGTAGAGCCTAAAATAACAGCAGCAGCCCAACCCATATACGTTTTCCAATTCGATTTTGGTTTCGTTAATGGTATTACTTTTGGCTCGTTATTAGCTAACTTATCTTTAATATCTTCAAATGAATATTTAGCATCTTTTTTAGCAAAAGCAGTAAGTTGTACAATCGCTTTTTCTATCGATTCTACCTCCGATAGTAACTCAGGATTTTCTAAAATTGCATTGTGCACTTCCTCATTTTCCTTTTCAGAAAGCGAGCCTGCAACATACAGTTCTAAAATTCCAGATGCTATGTAATCTTTACTATTCATTTTTTATACGCCTAACATTGAACGCAATTCGCCAATGCAAGATCTATTTCTTGTTTTAATTGTACCAAGAGGCATGCTTAATTCTTCTGATGCTTCTTTTTGTGTAAAGCCTTTAAAGTATAAGAGTTCTATTACTGATTTACAGGTTTCTCCTAATTTGCTTACAAATTCTTTTAAACCTATTGTATTTGTAGAACTATCTAAACTTGAACTGCTCTCTAATATATCTACGAAAAAATCGGCATTAAGGTTTTGTTTAGACTGTTTAAATTTTTTAGAACGTGTATAATCTATAGCTGCATTTCTAGCTATATTAAGTAACCACGTGAAAAAACGGCCTTTTTTAGCAGAGTAGGTATCTGCTTTGTTCCAGGCTTTTATAAAAACATCTTGAGTAATTTCTTGTGCAACATCATCATTCTTAACAATATTATTTACAACACCAGAAATACTATCACAGTATAAACTGTATAGTTTTTCATAGGCCTTTACGTCCTTTTTCTGAAATTGTAATATAAGTTGTTCTTGCTCCATAAATTATTTCCGGTAGCTAAAATAGAATAAAAATATCTAATTAAATTATATTTTTTTTATAAAAATAAAATCTCCTCCTTCATCTCCAGTTCTGCTAATAGGTGCGTATTGTGGTTGGTTATCTCCAGTAGTATTATTAATTACAGGATCTTCTATCATGTTAAATAATTGACCTGCAGACAAGTACTTTTGTGTGTTCTGATTTAATCTCTTTAAAAGATATTTCATAAACACACTTTCATTAGGTACTGTGGTTAAAGTTCCGCTTGTAATTGCTTTTCTACTTGGTAACTCATATTTTTTCTGAACAGCTTTAGAGGCAGTTTTGTAAGACCTATTTGTGGTTAAAATGCTACCACTAAAACAGGCATCAGAAATAAGTAGCGTATGTTTAGAAGGTATAGCTTTAATATAGGTAACTATACTTGTGTTTAAGATGATGTTCTCTTCGAACTCCATATTAGCATTAGAAGGCATCCAATAACCCTTTTCTGTAGTTTTATCATAATTTCCATGACCTGCATAAAAAATAACTAAATTATCATTGTTGCCAACTTTTCTGCTTAGTTTTATAAACTCTCTATTGATTTGGTTTTCAGTAGGGTTTTTAAGTACTGTTACATTTTCTTTAGCAAAACTATAGTTATTGGTTAGCACATCTGCCAGTGCTTGTGCGTCTTTAGTAGGTTCACCTTTTAAACTTTGAATGGTGGTGTCTGTATAATCACTAACCCCAATTATTAATGCATAATATTTCCCAAAACCAATATCTAAATCTTTTTTAGTAGAATTATCTGTAATTACATCTTGATCTATGTTTGGTGAAGATCTTTTAATTACAAATGTTTTTGTTGATGATGCTTGCTTTAAGTCTGTTGCTTTTACAATTAGATCGTTCTTACCATATTTTAAAGGAACATTTGCAACAAAAGAACCATTTTCTTGTACGTTAGCCTCAATACCATTTACGCTTATTTCATAAATACCATCTGCATCTGTGGCTTTACCTTTAACTAAAATTCTTTTAGCTTGTACTACTTTAAAACCTCTTTTTAAATCTACATTAGGTTCAGAAATAGTAACTACTGGTGGGTTATTGTAGCTTAAAGATTGATAATCTGCCTTTAAATAATCTACAGCAATTTTTCTATCATAATAAATAGTATAACCGAATTTGTTACCAAAAAAGGGTTCAAAAGGTGCTTCATTTACATATTGATCATTAATATAGAAACGTAACAAAGCTCCTGATTTAACTATTTTAATTTTGTTAGCTTTATTTTCTCCTTGTACAATTGCAGATGAATTTGTTAAAGGAATAATTTCTTTATACTCATCATTATCAAATTTTCTGTATTTGTAACTTCCATTTCCTGATAGTAGAAACGAAAATTCATTTGCTGAATTTTTTCTACCAAATGTAAGTCCATACCAACCATCAGAAGTATTTTTTTCGTTAATGGCTGTTTCTATAATAAAATCTTTACTGGTGTTTAAATTTAAGTCTCTACTTATAAAAATTCCGCCTTTTGTTTTTCTAGATAAAAGTAATTGACCATTTTTTAGAGCTACAGCATAATCTGTGGCATCATCTAAATTCCAATTATTATTGTTGTTATTAAAATTATCTACAAGAGGTACCTCAAGCATTTTTGCTTTCTTAGTGGTGTTTTTTGAGTTATTAGACTTGGTACTTATAGTTAAATAGTCTACAGCTACCTTTTGCTTATAGTAAATAGCAAACCCCAAGTAAGTGCCATAAAAAGGCTCAAAATCTATTTTAGTCAAGAAATTATTATTGATGTAAAACTTGTAATAATCGCCTTCTTTTTTAAGTTTTAAAACGTTTATACCCTTTTTAACACTAGAAGATTTTACCCACTTAATAATATCTTCATTTTTATTATTAACGGTTCTAGTTATCTTGTAATAACCAGTATTTGTAATTAGAAAATTAAAATAGTTTGTGCCTTTCTTACCCCAAGTTATACCAAAAGGCGAATTATTATCACCTGATAAATGTTCTAATTTAGTTTCAATTTCAAAGTCTTTTTCAGTATCAAAAGACTTATTTAAATTGGTTAACCATCCTTTTTCATCTCGCTTATGATTTAAATAATATTTGCCATTTGAAACAGTTAATTCTACATTCTCTGAGTTGGTTGTAGACCATTCATTTGAGTTGTCATTAAAGTTCTCTGCAAGTACTTCTGTAAAATTGCCATCTTTTTTATAATTGCTATTACCATCATCTTTTAAATACGCGATGCTTAAATAACCAACTTTTATTTTCTGTCTGTCATAAACAATAAAGCCAACTCTTTTACCAAAATATTCAGGGCTATATTCTGTATAAACTAAATTAGAATTGATGTAGTATTTTAAGTTATTACTTTCTTGTCTTACCTCTAAATAGTTGTATTGACCTATTTCGTTTTTAATGTAACTACTTTCTGTCCAGTTTTTTACATAGGTTGTCTCGCCGTTTTTAACTTTTTTAATATTGTAAGAACCGTCTGCAGATATAAAAAACTGATTTTGATTATCGTTATTTAATCTACCAAATACAATTCCGAAACCATTGTTGGTAACTCCACTTATTTTTTTGATTTGAGCTGAAATTTTAAAATCTCTTTTGGTATCAATTTCTTTTTCTATACTTGAAGACCAACCACCAAAATCTCTTTTATGGCTTAAATGATAATCACCTTCTTTAATTTCAAAAGTTCTATCAGCATCATCTACAATAGCCCAATTGTTATTATTATTGTTATAGCCTTCAAATAAAATAGTCTTCCCTTTTTTAGTAACTGTGTTTTTTTTAGCAGCTGCGCTTTTAGCCCTAATGTAGTCTATAGAAATTTTTTGATTTTTATATAAAGCAATTGCCATTTTTTTACCTACAAATACTTTATGAGTTGTAGAGAAAGCGTATTTATTATTTATATAAAAGGTTACAGTATTTCCCTTTTTAGTTATTCTAAGAATATTTGTACTGTAATTGCCAGTGTTAACAATGCTAGATTTGGTCCAACCTTTTAAAGTAGAGTAAGAGCCATTTATTGATTGTGCTACTCTGAAATAACCATTAGTAGCAATACCCAACTCTTTGTAATTGTTTGCGTCTTTATAATCGTATTTAAAGGCGATACCTGAGTTTTCTGAACCTGAAATTTTTTGAATTTTAGTTTCTATGTCAAAATCTTTAGAACTATCTAAATCAAAAGCAGCAGTTATTATTTGCCAGCTTTTTTCTGTTCTTTTATGTTCAAAATAATATTTACCATTGTAAATACTTAGTTCTGTATTAGAGGTGTTTTCTTCTGGCCAAGAAGTACCACCATCAAAATTTTCTTCATAAACATAATTGGTTTGAGAAAAGATGGAAAGGCTTATAAAATAGAAGAATACAAATATGGATTTTAAAGTTTTCATGGCGATTTTATTGGTGATTGACTTCAATAAAAATAGGAATAATTTTTGAAGTTGCATTTTTTGAGCTGGCATTAAAAGCAATTTTGTCTTGATTAAACTTGATATCTGACCCTTTGTACATCTTGCCTGATAACACTTTTTTAACTCTTGATACAAAATCTTCAGAACCGTATTTTACTTTAGTTACTATACTATTTATGTTTAATTTTTCTTTACTGTATAAAACACATAAAATATCTCTACCAGGTTTATTATCAAACTCTATAAAGTAATCTTCATTAGGTAGCGCAATTTCGCTATTAGTATAATTAAAGAAATCGCTATAACTACCAAATGGATATAATTTATTTACGGATTTATCTGCAGAACCATAACCTAATAAATAGACATAACCTCTTTGTTTACTGTTTAGATAAATACGAAATTGTGTGCCAGAAGTATATGATTCCTTTACTCTATACGTAGTTTTAGAGGCTTTAACAATGTTGAAATTTCTAGATGCACCTTCAGTTAAAGTTACTGGCATATTCTTACCAGAGCCTAATCTAAGCTGTAATTCACCTCCTAATTTATTTGATGCAACAATATTTTTATCCTTATCTATTGTTGGGTTTGGAGTATTAAATTGATCTATTATAACATAGTTCTCTCTTGCTTGAGCTTTATAATCTTCATATTTAATCCAAAAGAAACCCTTGTTGCCCCACCAAGAACCCCAAGAATTCATAATTTCGAAAGCACCTCCATATTTATTATCATCATAACCAACTACAACTAAGGCATGCCCTTTATTTCCAGGATTTTTCTTGTAAACATAAGTGCCTGGCTCAAATATTATTTTTCCATAGCCAAACAAACCAAATAAAACAGGATGGTTTTTAGAAATTGCTTTTTTAACATTATTTACAAGATTTGCGTTGTAACCTCTATCATTTAATTTTTCGAAATGACTAATTTTATGAGCACTTGCTTTACTCACCAGATAATTTGTAGGTTTAGTAGAGCAGTTATTTACATTATATGGAAAGTCTGAATTTTTAACCACTCCAAATTTCTTAAGAACCAAGGCAGCACTAGTAAGGCTTGAGCCTGTTTCACAATTTACATCTAAACTATTGTCTCTTTTTCTTGGGTTTTTTATGGAATTGTAAATAAATGCTGGAGAAAACGTGTTTGCATCTATTTTAGTTTTATTATTCTCCCAACCATTTTTTATAGCATAAGAGATGGTTCTGGCTCCATGTGCACTTGCCCAACCAACACAGGATGACTGTGAACCTTGACTTTTTGGAGTAGGGCAGTAGGTTTTTAAACTATAAGAAGTGGGCATAGCTTTAAAACTTCTAGTAATTAGTGGAACTGTTGTTGCAATGCTGGAATAATCTTCATCTGATGCTGGTTCTAGGCCAGTAGCAAATTGAGAAAAAGAATTGATTGCGGTGAAAAATAGAAACGAAATAAGAAGTAATTGTTTCATCTGTAAAGTTTTATGGTTGCTTAACAAAGTTATTTAATTAAAGCAAATAAAAAAATACGTCAATTGACGTATTTTTTTTAAAGTGTTTCTAAGCTAATACTTGCTTTATATCATAAATTACTTTGCCTCTAAAACAATGTAAGATTTTTGACCTTGAATTATTGCATTAAACAACTGTTTTAAACTGTTATACTCGTTAGGTCTAAAAACTTCTTTATTGATACTTAATCTTGTATAAATAGTAATTGTATTTTCTTTTTGACTAGCATTTAGAATGAAACTAGCATCCTTATTGGGTAAAGCAATTGCGACATTTTCTGGTAAAGAAATAACCTTGTAATTCTCAGGAATTGTTAATTTGATATAAAAATTCACCTTTCTAGTATAACCAAAATCAACTTCGTAATTTCTTTCCTTTAGTTGAAAAGGATTAGTTTCTAATTTATCATAAAAAAATGGATTAATCCTAATTTTGTTTTGAAGTTCTTCAGCTATATCTAAGCTAACATCGTAATTTTCAATAAGAGGTTTTTCTAGTTCATTTTCAAACTTTACATTATAATCGTCTACTTCTATATTTAAATTACTGTTTTCAAAACTCTCCAAATAACTATCTTCATCAGAGTTAGAAATACTTTTTCTTTTGTTGATAGCTTCATAACCTTGACTTCTTACCAATAAGGAACCAGAAATTTCTCCATCTTCATTTAAGGTTAGTTTGGCATTACTATTCTTTGCTGTTTTAATTCTAGATTTTAAATTTACCCAGTTGCTAGATGATTTAAAATTAATAACCCTTGCATCTGGTACTAGGCATCTTTCTGGCAATTGGCCAAAAGGTAAAAACTTATCTGTAGCATCTAAATAAAAGATTTTGCCATCTATTGTAACTTGAACAACTACATAATTAAAATCAAAAATTATAGGATATAATTTAGTTGGTAATCCATTATTTCTAGTTGATAATATTGTTAAATTACAATCAATATCAGCTGCATTTAAGCTATTGTATAAAGAAATGTTGATTTCACCTGCACTACCTACCTTATCATCAAATGCATCTTTTACACTTTCATCATTACTGTTCCAATATCTCTTGTTCCAAGTGTAATGATTTTTTATAAAATTAAATATGCTTTTTGCTTTTGAGTATTTATCTTGGTTGTTTAAAATGGATTCAGGTAATCTTTTTCTAAAATATTTCTTTTTAGAGGTTTGATTGTTAAAAAAAATGGTTTTAAGTTTTTTATCAGCATTCTTCCAACTAGTGGTGTACTTAGTGACAACGCCTCTAGGACTTGTATATGTTTTTAAATCGAAAGATAATTTAGAGATATAATTCTCTTTACTTAACATATAATTTTCTTCTTTAAAAGCGGGAATATCATACATTCCAAAAGAATAGACTGAACATTCACCATCACCTATACCCTCTATATAAATACACCCTTTTTTAAGCGATGCGTTATTCTTGTTTAATTTTTGAGTACCCGTAATTCTAATATTATAATTGTAGTTACCTAATATAGCTGCATCAAATTCACTTTTTATTTTTGGAATATCTGATTGAAAATACCAATCCTTAATTCCTAAATAAGGATTTAAAATACTGTATGAATATTCAATTACGCTTCCTTCTTTAATGTTAGGTAAAGTGAATTTTTTTCGAGTATAATTTGCTGATGGATTAGTTGTGTAAATATCCTGACTAGCTAATGATGTAGTGGTTTTTGCTCCAATATCACTTAAGTTGTAGGTTGTTGCCTTAATATCTATAACGCTGTTTTCTTTATACAAGTCTATATTAACTTCAGCTAAATCAAAAGCAGTTTTATCTAAAATTTTAATTCTGAAATAGAAATCTGTTCTTGTTTTATAGTCATTTTCTTTATCTAAATAAACATTAGCATGCTCATAAAGAACTACAGCTTTTGCAGTTGGGTCTTTATCATATTTGGTTAGCTTAACTTCGTCTAAAGTAGCTAAACCCATTTGAGTAGATTTTTCTTTTTGTGCTTGTAAAAATTGGAAGGTAATTAGTAGGAGGATTAGGGGTAACTTTTTCATTTTATAATCGTATTATCTTTTTTACTTTATTTCTGTTTAGGTAATTTTTTATTATGGTTTTTGCAATTTGTTTTTCCTCTATAGGTGTTAAGACAGATTTTAATATGTCTAAATTATTTTCTTGATAAGCCAAGTTTGTGTAACCATAACTATCAACTTGATTGTTTTCTATAAGAATTACTGCATGTTCTTCAACTTCTCTGCCTTTATCAATAAGTAAAAAATCATCATTGTTAAAGTCGTCAAAAACATGTTTAAACTTCTTCTTAAAGTTAAATTTTGGAGTTAACGCTTCTAATTCTAAGTAGTATTTTAAGCGCGTAAAAAGTTCGTTTCCTGTTTTGTCAAAAGAAACAGATGTAGCTCTTTCTTGTACTCTTACAGAACGTCTTGACGTTTTTATAAAAAGGTTATTTATTTCTGCTTTTATATTTTTTCCTTTACCAATATAAATTACTTTACCATTAGCATCATGAATATAATATACCCCTAAGACAGCAGGAATTTCTTCTATTAAGTTCTTTAATTTTTGCTTTTCTAGTCGTTTATCAAAATACTTTATGGCATTCTGAATAATTGTCTTTTTATGGTCTTTCTCAAGTAAAAGTTTAAATAATTTTACGGTAGCTAAAGCATCTCCTGTAGCTCTGTGTCTATCAGAAATTGGGATTCCTAAAGATTTGGTAAGTTTTCCTAAGCTATAAGAAGGTTGATCTAAAATTAGAGCCTGACTCAATTCTACAGTACACAAAGTATTTCTTTCAAAATCAAAACCTAGTCTATCAAATTCAGTTCTTAGAATTCTATAATCAAATGCTGAGTTGTGTGCAACAATAATACAGTTCTTGGTAATTTCTACAATTCTCTTTGCAACCTCGTAGAACTTGGGTGCATTTTTAAGCATTTTGTTATTAATACCTGTAAGTCTAACAACAAATTCTTGAATTGGTTTTTCTGGATTTATAAGAGAAATAAATTGATCAACTATTTCTTGACCATCATATTTGTAAATCGCAATTTCTGTAATGCCTTCTTCATTAAATTTACCTCCAGTAGTTTCAATATCTAAAATTGCGTACAAAATTCTCTTTTTCTTTTGTCGAAATTACTAATTATAATTCCTACTGCCAAATATTGCATTTCCAACTCTAATCATAGTGCTACCATTTTTAATGGCTAGAGCATAATCTCCACTCATTCCCATAGAAAGAATTTGTAAATTACAGTTAGGTAAATTTAAGTGTTCTTTCTGTTTATCAAAAAAGGTTTTAAGTGATGAAAACTCATTATTTAATTGATTTTCATCCGAAGTAAAAGTAGCCATGCCCATAAAACCAGCTACATTAATATTTTCTAAACCAGCAAACTCATCAGAATTTAAGATGGTTTCAATTTCTGAAAAAGATAAACCAAATTTAGAATCTTCTTCTGCTATTTTTGCTTGTAATAAGCAATTGATTGTTCGATTGTGTTTTTTTGCTTCTTTATCTATAACTTTAAGTGTTTTTAATTTATCTACACCATGTATCAAATCTACAAAATGAGCCATGTACTTTACCTTATTGCTCTGTAAATGCCCAATCATGTGCCATTGAATATCTTTTGGTAAAACATCATATTTGTCTACCATTTCCTGAATTTTATTCTCTCCAAATACTCGCTGTCCTGCATCATATGCTTCTTGCAAATCTGCTACAGGTTTTGTTTTTGAAACAGCAACTAAGGTTACATTTTCTGGTAAAGTAGCTTTTATTTTTTGTAGGTTTTTTTCAATCATTTTTATAATTCGTAAATGGTTAAAGCACTTCTAAGTTTCGGTTCAATAAAGGTAGTTTTGGGTGGCATTAATAAACCAGCATCTACTATGTTTTTGAGCTCATGAATTGTTGCAGGTAACATGCCAAAAGATACTTTAAATTCTCCTGTGTCTACTTTTGTTTTCAATTCTAGGCTACCAGTTTTGTTTTGCGAATACACAATTTTAGAATCGTTTCTAATATCTTTTATGCCTAAAATTGGATTTAACACAGTACTGAATAAAATTTGAGCATCTAAACTACTCAAAGCATCTGTAATTTTATAAGCTGATTTTTTTAAATTCAGCGCATAAAATTCACCATCTAAATACATACTAAATTGATTTTTTTCTGATGGTTTAAAAATTTCTTGATGCTTTTTTTGAATCTTGAAAACTTTAGCTAATTCATCTAAAAATTCTTTGGATGACAATCCATTTAAATCTCTAATGAATCTATTAAATTCATAAATAGCTAGCTGATTATCGGGTAATAAATAACTCATAAAATAATTATAAGCTTCATCACCTGTATGGTTTTTGTTTTCTGCTGCTAACTTTTTCGCTAATAAACAAGAAGAAGTGGTTCTATGATGACCATCTGCAATGTATAAAGTAGAGATGCTTTTAAAAGCTTCTGTAATTTGACGAATTTCTTCTTTATCATCTATTACCCAAAGAAAGTGTGTATTCTTGTCTGTAGTAGCAAACTCGTATTCAGGTCTTTCTTTTTTATGCTTTTTGATGATATCTTCTATTACCTTATTTTCAGGATAGGTAAGTAAAACAGGTTCTGCATTAAACCCCGTTTTTTTTAAATATTTCTCAAAAAGAACTTCCCTTTTTTGAAGAGTATCTTCGTGTTTTTTAATTACATTATTATGATAATCTTCTGCTGAAGTTGCAGAAATAATACCACAATAAGAGTTGGCTGGAGTATTATTTTGATAAATATAAAAAGCAGGATTATCATCTTTCGAGAAGTATTTACTACTTTTAAATTCGTTATATTTTTTTTGTACTAATTGAAATCTTTGTTCACTTGAAACTTCTTGATGGTATTTGTAATCTGGATTTAAAATATGCAAAAAACTAAAAGGATTAAAGTTTAGTTTAGCACCTAATTCTGCAGGAGTATAAGCTTCATAAGATTTTGAAGAAACCAAAGCAGCTTTGTCTCTACTTGGCCTTACAGCTTTAAACGGTTTTACAATTGCCATTAATATCTTTTAGTTTATAAGAAGATGTTTAGTTTAGTAATTTTATAATTTGATTCGCCAATTCTAAACCAACTCTTTCTTGTGCCTCTTTTGTTGATGAACCAATATTGGGAGAAAGTGAAATTTCTGGATTCATTAAAAGTTGAACAGCAGGTGTAGGCTCAGTTTCAAAAACATCTAAACCAGCATATTGTACTTTTCCACTTTCTATGGCACTTACTAAATCAACCTCATTTAAAATTCCGCCTTTGGCTGTGTTAATAAAGCCAACACCATCTTTCATTTTTTCAAATTCTGTTGATGTGATAATATAATCTTCATGGTTTGTTAAATGCAAAGAAATAAAGTCTGATTCTTTTAAAACATCATCTATAGCAGTTGTATGAATAGTAAAATCTACTTTTTGATTATTATAAAAATCTAAAGTGATAGTTGCTTCTTCAACAAAATCATCATAAGCCATTACATGCATACCTAAACCAATAGCAATTTTTGCTACTTCTTGGCCAACTTTATCAAAGCCTAAAATACCAATGGTTTTTCCTCTTAATTCTGTACCTGAAGCATAGGCTTTATTTAGGTCGTTAAATCGCATATCACCTTCTAAAGGCATTTCTCTATTAGACGAATGTAAAAAACGAGCCATACCAAACAAATGTGCAAATACCAATTCTGCCACTGAACTTGCAGAAGCGTTCTTAGGATTAATAACGTGTAAACCATTATCGATTGCAAAATCAACATCAATATTATCCATATTAACACTTGAATTTCCAATCAATTTTAAAGAAGGACAAGCTTCTATTAATTCTTGTCTAATTTGCGTGTTTTTGTTTACTAAAACTGCATCTATATTATTATCGTTTATAAAATTTTCTAGCTGATTTTGAGCAACTTTAGTAATATTTACTTCAAAACCTGCTTTTTCTAAGGCTTCAATTCCTTTTAATGTAATTCCGTCGTTTGCTAATATGATCATTATCTCTCTACAAATTCAATTTCCGAAAATCTATCGTTAAAGATTTTCTAAGTATAGTTAATTATTACGTTCTAGTTCTTGCATTACATCTACCAAAGCTTGCACACTATATAAAGGTAATGCATTGTACATGCTTGCTCTGTAGCCACCTACAGATCTATGGCCATGTAAACCATTTATATTTGCATCTTGCCACATTTTATCGAATTTTTCTGATAAAGATTCATCAGTTAGCACAAATGTTGCATTCATAATACTTCTGTCTTCTTTAGCTACAATACCTTTAAATAAAGGATTTCTGTCTATCTCTGCATACAAAAGTTCTGCTTTTTTCTCATTTACCTTTTCTATAAACGGAATTCCACCTAAATCTTTTAACCACTGTAAAGTAAGCATAGAAACATACACAGGAAAAACGGCTGGCGTATTAAACATGCTTTCTTTTTCTAAATGTACTTGATAATTTAGCATAGAAGGGATGTGCCTATTTACCTTGCCAAGTATTTCCTCTTTAATTATAACTAAAGTAGTTCCTGCAGGGCCCATATTTTTTTGAGCACCAGCATAAATTAAATCAAATTTTTCAAAATCTAGTTGACGCGAAAAGATATCTGAACTCATGTCACAAACCAAAGGAACATCGGTTTCTGGGAAACTTTTCATTTGAGTACCAGCTACTGTATTGTTACTTGTACAATGAAAATAATCTGCATCTTTAGGTATTGAATATTCTTTAGGTATGTAGCTAAAACCTTTATCTTTAGATGATGCTACTTCTACAATTTTACCAAATTCCTTAGCTTCTTTTATAGCTTTAGTAGACCATGTACCCGTGTTTAAATAAGCCGCTTTTTTGTTGAGTAAGTTGTAAGCTACCATTAAGAACTCCATACTTGCACCTCCATGTAAAAACAATGCTTTGTAACCTTTGTTTTCTAATCCTAATAGTTCTAAAGCTAAACTTTTTGCCTTTTCAATTACGTTTACAAATGGTTTACTTCTGTGAGATATTTCTATTAATGATAAATTATCATCATTAAAATTTAGAATGGCTTCAGATGCTTTTTGTAAAACTTCTTCAGGCAAAATACAAGGACCAGCACTAAAATTGTGTTTTTTCATACTCTATAATTTAGATAAGAATTCTAATGTGTTTACACCATCTGCATAATCTGTTAATTTTGGATGTTGTGTTTGCCCAAAAGCAACTTCATTTTCTATAAAATCTTTAGCAACAATACATTGAATTTTTTCTTTGTCTTCATGTAACTTGATTTTTAAATCGATCTCATTATCATAATACTCGTAAAAAATTGTAGCAATAGGAGAGGAGTAGCTTTCATCTTCCTTTATCATTAAAAAACCATTTTCTAATAAATCAAATTCGCTCATTAAATAAACAGCCTTATTGTAATCGTAATTATTGGCGTATTTAGCATTATTTATAATGTCTTTTCTAGAGTACATACCATTAAAAAAGGCATCAAAATTATAATCTTTTGGAACATATAATTTAGATACAGATCTACAGCCTAGACCAAAATACTGAAAAACATCATTCGCTAAACCATCATAATCATCATCGGTTTCATTGCCTGTTATTACTGCAACAGAGTTTCTACTTTTTCTTATAATACTTGGTTTATTTTTAAAGTAATACTCAAAATATCTAGCTGTGTTGTTACTACCTGTTGCAATAACTGCATCAAAGTTGGTTAATTTTTCTTCTGGAAAAGTGATTTTATTCTTAAAATCTTCATGAACATACTCTAAGTATTTAGCTAAAAAAGGTAGTAAATGCTTATCGTTAGAAGATTGCTTTATAACAACTTTATACCCAGAAATTAATACCGATAAAAAGTCGTGAAAACCAACTAAGGGTATATTACCAGCCATTATTATAGCAACTTGTTTTTCTGATTTTTGCTCGGGATTTACATCTTTAGTAAAATCCTTTAAGTTTTCTGTAGTTAGTGCTTCTGCCCAACTTTGTAGCGCAAATAAAATATTGTCTTTTGTAAACCAAGAATTGTTTTCTTGAGCTAATTTAATTTGATGCTGGAAGCCATCAAAAAATAAATCATTATGCTCAATATTTTGTTTTTTCTCAATTTTATTTGGAGAAAACTGACTTAAAAAGTCACCTAATTTTGCGAATGCAGTAATTCTGTTTTGAATACTAGTCATTTATTTGGTTGTCTATTATTTTGGCTTTATTTTTGCAAGAGCAAAGGTACAAAAACAGAAAAGAAAATTATGGCAATTATAATAACAGATGAGTGTATAAATTGTGGGGCTTGTGAGCCTGAATGTCCTAATACTGCAATTTATGAAGGTGCAGATGATTGGAAATATGCAGATGGTACAGACTTAAGTGGAAATATTGTATTACCAAATGGAAAATCGGCAAACGCAGATGAAGACCAAGAACCTGTTTCTGATGAAATTTATTATATAGTTGCAGATAAATGTACTGAGTGTAAAGGATTTCATGAAGAACCACAGTGTGCTGCAGTTTGTCCTGTAGATTGTTGTGTGCCTGATGAAGATAATGTTGAAACAGAAGAAGTTTTGCTTGAAAAACAGGCATTTATGCATAATTCATAAAAACTTTAGAATAAGATAATAAGAAAAGCCTCTATTAATTTAGAGGCTTTTTTTTAGTTATATTTTTTAAGATATTCAGTAATTAACTGTCGATTTTTCCAACTAGTCTTGTCGTAATCTGCTTTAGAGAGGTAATTGTATTTTATGTTAGATTGGCCCTTTGCAACTTTTTCAACAGCCGTTTTTGGTATTTCACTAACATTTGTCAAGTAAACTTCTCTTATTTCTTGAGTATCAAGTTCTATTTTTATATCGAACTTTACCTTGCTTTTTTTACTCGAATTTTCTTTAAATTTTATAGGTCTATGAACATAAGCATAGGCAATCTTAGTTTCGTTATAATAAGAATTGAACACTTTATTTTCTTTATTTTTTTCATAATACAGCGTAATCTTATTTACATCTTCAGAGACTTTTATGCCTAAGAGCCATTTTAAGTTTATGTTCTGCCCTTTTTTGCCTTCTGCAAATTGATATTCTATTTTAGAGATGGTAAAATCTATAGGATTAATAAACATTTGACCTTTGTATTTTGCTTTCGATTTTCTAGGTGAAAAATTTAAAACATACATCATTTCTGAGCCTAAAAATGCATTGCTAGTTAAAGAATGTTTATAATATCTGTTATTGAGAAAATTTTGCTGTTTTTTGAAATAGAAGAATCTGCCTTTATATTTTGCGCTTGTGAATGCATTAGTAGCAGTAAAAGCATTAAAAGTATTAATTAAGTGAAGAGAATCTGCATCTTGAACTACTTCATTTATAGATAGGGAATCTTCAATTTTAAATAATCCAGAACTTATTTTATAGGTTTTATGTTTATTCAAATTTTTAAGGATGATATGCTGTAAATCCTTTTGTGCTTGTTTAATAGTAATTTGTTTGTTGTTTTTCATCGATTTAAACCCTTGAACAGTATCGATTTTATCAACATTGTAAAATTTCTTTATCTTATCTGAATACACTTTTTTGGTTTTAAATTTCCCATAAAATTCATTTGAAAAAACAGGGTCGCTATTTTGAAGATTATTGGCATATGCTGCCAATTCTTTCTCTGCTATTTTCTTGTTTTTTCTATTTAATAAAGCACTTTTATCTAAGTCTAATTCTAATTTTTTAAAATTGATGATACTATTTTCTCTAACATAAAAATCACTTATAGTTGGTCCAGAAATATAATTCTTCTTCATGCTCCTTAGTGTTTTGGTTACTATAGAGTCTACAGTGATTTTTTTAAGATTTAATTGAATTTCAGAGAGTTCATTTACTTTTTCTTCTAAGTAAATCGTATAATTTTTTGAAGTAAATTTTTGTTTGCTTATAACAACTGTTTTGTAATTAAGGTTTGTAAAAGTAATTGTATTTACATTAGAAATGTCTAATTTAAAAACGCCTAATTCATTTGTGGTAGTGCCGTTTTTTAAGTTTGTAATTATAGCAACATTGTTAATGGGTTTGCTAGAGTTTTTGCTAAGAACTTTTCCAGTAATAAACTGGGCATGAATACTCCAATTGGCAATAAAAATCAATAAAATGGTTTGTAATGTTTTTCTCATGGTTTAGTTGAATTTTTGAGAAAAATAAATCAATTTTAGTTTTGCAAATAAAAGTAAGTTTAAGTTTAACAAAGTATTATATTTGCATTCTTAAAATTTAAGAATACTTAACTTAATTTAAGTTAAATACCGTTCTTTAAACTGTAAATTTTATTTATGAAAGCTGGAATTGTAGGATTACCAAACGTAGGAAAATCGACATTATTTAACTGTTTATCTAATGCAAAAGCGCAAAGTGCAAACTTTCCTTTTTGTACTATAGAACCAAACTTAGGAGTGGTAAATGTGCCAGATACTAGAATTGAGAAGTTAGAAGAATTGGTAAACCCAGAAAAGGTGGTGCCAGCTACTGTAGAAATTGTAGATATTGCAGGTTTAGTAAAAGGTGCAAGTAAGGGTGAAGGTTTAGGAAATCAATTCTTAGCAAATATTAGAGAAACAGATGCTATTTTACATGTTTTGCGTTGTTTTGATAATGACAATATTATTCACGTTGATAACTCAATAGATCCTGTTAGAGATAAAGAAACTATTGATATTGAACTACAATTAAAAGATTTAGAAACGGTTCAAAAACGTTTAGAGCGTGTAAAAAGAACTGCAAAAACAGGTAACAAAGAAGCACAGGCTGAATTGGTTGTTTTGCAGAAAATAGAAGACACTTTATTACAAGGTAAATCTGTAAGAGCTTTAGATTTTAACGAAAAAGAAATAGAGTTTGTACAATCTTTACAATTTATTACAGCTAAGCCTGTTTTATATGTTTGTAATGTTGACGAAAACTCAGCAGTTTCTGGTAATGAATATGTAGATAAAGTAAGAGAAGCTGTGAAAGAAGAAGATGCAGAAGTTATTGTGCTGGCTGTTGGTACTGAAGCAGATATTACTGAATTAGACGACTATGAAGAACGTCAAATGTTTTTAGCTGATATTGGTTTAGAAGAAGCAGGAGTATCACGTTTAATACGTTCTGCCTACAAATTATTAAACTTACAAACTTACTTTACTGCAGGTGTAAAAGAAGTTAGGGCCTGGACAATTCCTATTGGTTCAACTGCTCCTCAAGCTGCAGGAGTTATTCATACAGATTTCGAAAAAGGATTCATTAGAGCAGAAACTATTGCTTATGAAGATTACGTTGCTTATGGTTCTGAAGCCAAAGTAAAAGAAGCTGGTAAAATGAGAGTAGAAGGTAAGGATTATATAGTTAAAGACGGAGATGTTATGCATTTTAGATTTAATGTATAATTGCTTAACTATCTAAAAAAACCATTTAACTATTAAATTATACCATTCACATAATAAGTAAAAGACAACATTCTTTAATTGTTTAGTTTTGAAGTGTTAAAACGTACAATTATGATGTTTCTTTTATTTAAAGTTATTCTGTTAAATACTTTCGTTTTTGGGTTGTTGAAATATGCAATGTCAACTCTAGTATTCTTTTTAATTTTTGCAGGAGCAAATACGCTTTTAGAAAAAGCTAAAGAAAATAGAGAACTTAAGAACGAATTACTAATAAATAAACATTAAAGATTTTCGAAATAGAATGCTTGTGGAAACACAAGTAGTGTTTGATAGCACTACCCCTACTTATTATTAAGTATCAAAACCTCAATGATCCCTAGTTATTGAGGTTTTGTCATTCTTATATTTTAGTAAGTTTTTACTTTTTGTAAAAAGGAAGTTTAACAACAGTAGCAGGAATTGCTTTCTTACGAATTTGAATTAAAATTTGTGAACCTACTTTTGAAGATGCTGTTGGTACATATCCTAAACCAATACCTTTACTCAAATTTGGACTCATAGTTCCAGAAGTAACATTACCAATCTTAGCACCTTCATCATCTACAATATCATAACCTTGTCTTGGTATACCTCTTTCATTTAGTATAAAAGCAACCAATTTTCTTGATGGTTTTTCTTCTTTTTGTTTTGCTAAAGCTTCAGAGTTTACAAAATCTTTAGTAAACTTTGTAATCCAACCTAAACCAGCCTCTATAGGAGAAGTGGTATCATCTATATCATTTCCATATAAACAATATCCCATCTCTAAACGTAAAGTATCTCTAGCAGCTAAACCAATTGGTTTAATTCCAAATTCAGCTCCAGCTAAAAATACACGATTCCAAATTTGTTCTACTTCTGAGTTTTTACAATAAATTTCAAATCCACCTGAACCTGTGTAGCCAGTTGCAGAAATTATTACATGTTCTATACCAGCAAAATCACCTACTTTAAATTTGTAGAAAGGTATATCAGCCAAATCTAAAGAAGAAAGCGATTGCATTGCTTCTACAGCTTTAGGCCCTTGAATGGCTAACAAAGAATAATCATCAGATAAATCTCTTAAATCAGCACCAAATTCTTCATTGTACTTAGAAATCCAATTCCAATCCTTCTCAATATTAGAAGCATTAACAACTAATAAATATTGATCTTCTTTAATTCTATAACAAATTAAATCATCTACAATTCCGTTTTCTGTGTTTGGGAAACAACTGTATTGTGCATCACCAATTTCTAATTTAGAAGCATCATTAGAAGTAACCTTTTGTATTAAGGCTAAAGCATTCTCTCCAGACACTAAAAATTCACCCATATGACTTACGTCAAAAACTCCCACAGATTCTCTTACAGTTAAGTGTTCTGCAGTTACGCCTTCGTATTGAACTGGCATGTTAAAGCCAGCAAAAGGCACCATTTTTGCTCCCAATTTCTCATGAACTTGATGTAAAGCAATATTTTTCATTTGTAGATTTCTTTAATTTTTGGCTAAATTATTGAAAAATCAGCAATAACCAAGCACTAAATTTGTGTTAATATTTGTACTTAAAAAAGAATTAATCTTACATTTGAGACTGTAACCAATAAATATTATTTAATGAAGGTTTTTAAAATATTCATCATACTATGTGTCGCTTTTTCATTAGACGCATTTTCTCAAGCTCCAGCAGATTTTTTGTCTAAAGATTTCCATAAAAATCGAAGAGAAGTTCTACGTTCTAAAATGCCTAAAAACTCAGTGGCTGTTGTGTTTGCAAATCCTTTAAGAAACAGAGCCAATGATGTAGATTATGTGTTTCATCAAGATCCTAATTTTTACTATTTAACAGGTTATAGAGAACCAAATGGAGTATTGGTCTTGTTTTCCGAAAATCAAACAGATGCTGAAGGTAATACTTATAACGAAATATTATATGTACAAAAGCGAGATGCCAGAGCAGAACAATGGAATGGAAAACGTTTAGGAATTGAAGGCGCTAAAAATGAATTAGGCTTTGATATGGCTTTTAATGCATCAGAATTTTTAAACTCAGATATCAACTTTAAAGGGTTTGATAAAGTTTACATAGAAAAATTTAATGATGATTATAGAAATTTAAGTGGCGCAGATATTTTTGATTTAGTTAAATCATTTAAAATCAAGGCTGAGTACAATCCTGATGCTTATTTATCTAGAATGAAAGAATATGTGTACAGTAATATTGCACAAGCTCCTGTAGAGAGTAGTGCTAACGTTATCAATATTATAGATCGCTTGGCAACAAGATCTGAAGATATTAAGAATGATGAATTATTAAAGGCTTACAAATCTGCAGAAACTGATGCAGTAAGAAAAGAAGTACAACAAAAAATTTCTTTGGCTTTAAAACCAAGTACGAATATTGATTTAAATTTTTTACCAGGAACTCTAGCTACAATGCGTGAAGTTAAGACTCAAGAAGAAGTTAAGTTATTAACAAAAGCTATTAGAATATCAGCAGTTGGTCAAATAGAGGTTATGAAAGCTATGAAACCACACATGTCTGAAACTGAGTTACAAGGTATTCATGAATTTGTGTATAAAAAATATGGTGCTGAGTATGAAGGATATCCGTCTATTGTAGGTGCAGGTAATAATGGTTGTATTTTACATTATATAGAAAATAATAAAACCAAGGTTGGTAACGATTTAGTTTTGATGGATCTTGGTGCAGAGTATAGAGGTTTTACAGCAGATGTAACACGTACAATTCCTGCTAATGGAAAGTTTACTGAAGAACAAAAACAAATTTATGATTTGGTTTACGAAGCGCAAGAAGCAGGTATTGCCTTGTATACTATTGGTGCAAAAATGAGTGCACCAAATCAAGCAGCCAGAAAAATTGTAAATGAGGGCTTATTTAAACTAGGTATTATTAAATCGGTAGATGAAAGACACAACTATTTTCCTCATGGAACTTCGCATCACATAGGTTTAGATGTGCATGATCCAGGAAACTACAATACGTTCGAAGAAAATATGATTGTTACTATGGAGCCTGGAATTTACATTCCTGATGGTAGTCCTTGTGATAAAAAATGGTGGGGAATTGGTATACGTATAGAAGATGATATTTTAGTAACCAAAAACGGGCCAGTTAATTTGTCTGGAGAAGCACCAAGAACTACAGAAGCTATAGAAGCAATGATGGCTAAAAAGTCTGTTTTAGATGAATTTATACTACCCAATTTAGATGAGTAAAGAGCAACCAAATAATCCATTGCATGGTATAAAATTGGCTACAATTCTAGAAGAATTGTATTTAGAATATGGTTGGGAAGAATTGGGTTATGCTTTAAATATTAATGCATTTAAGAACAATCCTACTTATAAATCTTCTTTAAAATTTTTAAGAACCACACCTTGGGCCAGAGAAAAAGTAGAAAAGTTTTATCTAAAAAATATGATTGATTAATTTTTAGAAGCTATTTCCAGCTTTCACTACTCGCTTTTTTAAGCTGAATAAGTTCAGCTTAAAAAGAGCTCAAACAAACCGTTCAATCTGGGCTAAACGTATTTACAAACATTTAGCATTAATCTTTAGCTAGATATAATTTTTAAAACTAATTCTTTCGTCAATGGTTTACCATTGGCGATTTTTTTTATGTTTTCGAAGGTAAACACAAAATCACAACCAGATTTGTAGTTAGAACAGCCATAAGCAGATTTACCTTTTAAAACAGTTCCTTCCTTACATTTTGGGCATGAAATTGCATCTTTATTTGCAGTTGTTTGAGTAGTAGCTACAGGTTTTATCTTAGGTTCAAGTTTTAGGTTAAAACTATCATCAAAACGAATTAAGCCTTCAACTTTTTCATCATTTAAAACAAAACCTTTAAGATTGGTTGTACAACCTTTATTTATAAGCCTTATAATTTGGTTTTCAGACACTTTTTTATCATAAATAACAAACGGAATTTTAAAATCGCAATTGTTTTTGTATTCGGAACAACCATAAGCAGAAGACCCTTTCAATAGCTTACCTTGTTTACATTTTGGGCAGGTTTTGCCTATAACTTGCTTTTTTGGTTTGCTTTTAGTCTTGGCTGCAGGTAAAGTAGCTTTTTGAGTTTCTGAAGAAATTCTTTTTTTAACTTTATTAGAACGCACTTCATAGACCAATTCATCAACCATTTTTTTCATATTGTTAATGAATGTTCCTGCATTAAACTCACCACGTTCAATTTCTTTTAAACGTTTTTCCCATCTACCAGTTAATTCAGCAGATTTTAATAGTTCATTATCGATAATGTTAATTAGATCAATACCAGTTTGTGTTGGTAAAACTAATTTCTTTTTACGTTCTATGTATTTTCTTCTAAATAGAGTTTCTATAATACTGGCTCTTGTAGATGGTCTACCAATTCCATTTTCTTTCATCAGCTCACGCATTTCATCATCATCTACCTGTTTGCCTGCAGTTTCCATGGCTCTTAGTAAACTTGCCTCTGTAAAATTTCTTGGTGGTTTTGTTTCTTTTTCTAAAAAAGAAGGCTCATGTTTACCCTTTTCACCTTTAAGAAATGAAGGTAAAGTAGCAGCTGCATTCAATTCTTTTTTGATCGAAGATTCTTTGGTTTCAAAAACAACTCGCCAACCTTTATTAATAATTTCTTTACCAGTAGTTTTAAAAGGCACTTCTGCAGCTTTGCCCATTACTGAAGTATTAGATACATCAGAATCTGGATAAAAAACAGCTATAAACCTTTTGGTAATAATATCATAAACTTGTTGCTGATTGTATTGCAAATTGCCTTGAATTCCTGTTGGAATAATAGCATGATGATCGGTTACCTTTTTGTCGTCAAAAACACGTTTGGTTTTCTTTATTTTCTTACCTAAAAGAGGTTGAGTCAGCTCGCTATAATTGGATAATTTTGATAAAATTCCGTGAATTTTTGGGTATAAATCATTAGGTAAAAAAGTAGTATCCACTCTTGGGTATGTTACTACTTTCATTTCGTATAACTTCTGCACAATTTTTAGAGTTTCATCTGCAGAAAAACCAAATTTATTATTACAATATACTTGTAAACCTGTTAAGTCGAAAAGTTTAGGAGCGTACTCTTTTCCTTTCTTTTTAGTAACCGAAACAATTTCAAAATCAGATTGAGCAACTTTGTCTGCCAATACTTGACCATCTTCCTTTTTTAGAAAACGACCATCTTCATAATTAAAAAGCGTATTTCTATAAGTAGTTTGCAGCTCCCAATAAGGTTGTGGTTTAAAATTCTGAATTTCATGATACCTATTCACTAACATTGCTAGGGTAGGAGTTTGCACTCTACCTACAGATAGCACTTGTTTGTAACCTCCAAATTTTACAGTGTACAAACGTGTAGCATTTAAACCTAAAAGCCAATCACCTATAGCTCTAGAATACCCTGCATAATACAAATTATCATATTTGTCTGCAGATTCTAAGTTATTAAAACCATCTTTTATAGCTTCCTCAGTTAAGGATGAAATCCATAAACGTTGCACTTTACCTTTGTAATTACATTGATTGATAACCCATCTTTGTATGAGTTCTCCTTCAGTTCCTGCATCACCACAATTGATAACAACATCTGCTTTTTCAAATAAAGATTTAACAATGTTAAACTGTTTTTTTATTCCAGAATCACCTGTAACTTTCGTGTCAAAACGTTCAGGTAACATGGGTAAGTTGTTCAAATCCCAACTTTTCCAATGTGGTTTATAATCTTTAGGTTCTAAAAGCGTACATAAATGACCAAAGGTGTAAGTTACAGCATAACCATTACCTTCATAAAAACCATCACATTTTGTTTTGGCTCCTAGAATATTAGCAATCTCTCTTGCTACACTTGGTTTTTCGGCTATACAGACTTTCAATATTTATAAATTAAAGAGTCGAAATTAATAAAATTAAAGGTATTATTAAGTAAAAAATGATTCCTAATTGTTTTGCTTTTATTGCATCTTCCAACTTTTTATCAAAACCATATTTTTTAAAACGTTCTATTTCAGAATCATTCATATCTTTCATTGGGAATAAGTCTGAGCCAAAACCAAAAGGAAACAAGAAGAATGGTATTTTCTCCACAAATGTCAAAGGTTCTAATTTTCTTTTATTTCTATTTCTTTTTTCTAAATCCATTATTTAACCAAAGCCAATTGAATTCTTTTGCGATGAACATCTACCTCTAAAACCTTCACTACTATTTGTTGTCGTAAAGCCACAATTGTATTCACATCTTTTACATAACTATCAGATAAATTGGAAACGTGAATTAAACCGCTTTCTTTAATGCCTATATCTACAAAGCATCCAAAGTTGGTAATATTATTTACAATACCTGGTAAGAGTTGACCAATTCTTAAATCAGCAATGGTTTTGATATTTTTGTCAAAAGAAAATACCTTGGTTTTTGCTCTTGGATCTAAACCTGGTTTTTCTAATTCGTTGACAATATCTTTGAGTGTAAGTAAACCAATACTTTCAGTAATATACTTTTCTAGTTTAATTTGCTGAATCAATTCTTTATTACCAATAATTTCTTCTACTTTTTTATTCATATCCTTGGCCATTTTATCGACTAAAAAATAACTTTCAGGATGCACAGCAGAATTGTCTAAAGGATTTTTACCATGTTTGATTCTTAAGAAACCAGCAGCTTGTTCAAAGGCTTTACCACCTAATCTTGGTACTTTTTTAATATCATTTCTGGAAATAAAAGCACCATTTTCATTTCGATATTTTATAATATTTTCAGCCAATCTGGGCCCTATTCCAGAAACGTAACTTAATAAAGATTCACTTGCAGTATTAATATTTACACCAACTGTGTTCACACAACTTTCAACTGTATTATCTAACGATTTTTTAAGTTTAGTCTGATCTACATCATGCTGATATTGGCCAACTCCAATCGATTTTGCATCAATTTTAACCAATTCAGCCAAAGGATCTTGTAAACGTCTACCAATAGAAACAGAACCACGAACTGTAACATCGTAATTAGGGAATTCTTCTCTCGCGATTTTGGAAGCAGAATAAATTGAAGCACCAGCTTCACTAATTACAAAAATATCTACAGGATTTTTAAACTGTATCTTTTTTATAAACTGCTCAGTTTCTCTAGAAGCAGTTCCATTACCAATTGCAATGGCTTCAATTTTATGAGCTTCAACCAAAAAACTAATTTTCTTGATGGCTTCTAGTTTTTTATTTTGAGGTTCATGAGGAAAAATAGTCTCATTATGTTCTAAATCACCTTGCGAATTTAAACAGACCACTTTGCAACCCGATCTAAAACCTGGATCTATTGCTAAAACTCTTTTTTCTCCTAAAGGAGCGCCTAAAAGCAATTGCTTTAAGTTTTTAGCAAAAACTAAAATGGCACTTTCATCTGCTTTTTCTTTGGCATTTGATAAAGCTTCGTTAGCTAAAGAAGGGAACAATAATCTTTTGTATGCATCTTTAATTGCCAACTCAATTTGTGCTGCACACTCATTTTGGGAACGAATAATTCTATTTTCAATTCTTTGCAATAATCTTTCTGAATCTACTTCTATTTTAATTCTGATAAAACCCTCGTTTTCAGCTCTTAAAATAGCCAATAATCTGTGAGATGGAATTCGGTTTAAAGATTCGCTCCAGTCAAAATAATCTTTAAATTTTTGTGCTTTTTCATCTTCTTTTTTAGCTTTAATCACTTTAGATGAAATCGTTGCAAAACGTTCTAATTCTCTTCTTATATTGTTTCGAATATCTGTTCTTTCATTAATCCACTCTGCAATAATAAAACGTGCACCTTCTAAAGCATCATCTATAGAATTAACATCATTTTTAATGTATTTTGATGCTGTATAGTCTAAATCATTAACACGTTGACTCATTATGATCTTGGCCAAAGGTTCTAGGCCTTGTAAACGTGCAGTTTCTGCTTTGGTTTTTCGCTTTTTCTTATAAGGTAAGTACACATCTTCTAAGGCAATTAAATCTTTAGATGTATTAACTTTTTCAGTAAGTTCTATAGTTAAAATATTCTGTTCTTCTAAGGCTTTTAAAATGGCTTTTTTACGTTTTTCTAATGCTTCAAACTCTTCTTTATACTTTACAATTTCTCCTATGTGCACTTCATCTAAGTTGCCTGTCATTTCTTTTCGGTATCTTGAGATAAAAGGAATTGTAGCATCTTCATTCAACAATGAAATAGTGTTTTCTACAGATTTTGAATTTAGTTGTGTTTGTTGAATTATATATTGATGTAGTTGCATTTGCTACTTAAGTTTATTGAAAAAAAAATCCTCATAAAACCGAATTTATGAGGATGTAAATATATTTTTAAAATTGATAGTTTTTAAGAAATAACCTTCTCAAAAGCCAAACGTTTGGCATTGTAGCTTGTGTAAATAATGCCACAATATTTATAGCCTAACTTTTTAATTAAAGATTGCATTCCAATATTATTTTCATGGGTATCAATCTTTAAACTTTTTATGTTTTGATTTTTTAGCTGTTGATGAAATTCATCAAATAAAAAGGTAGCTAAACCTAACTTTCTATACTCTTTTTTAATGGCCATTCTATGAACTACTCCATAAACTTCGTCTTCCGAAATTAACCAGTTACCTTCAAGTATTTGTTTGTAAGTAGGTTCTTTTCTTAGTGTAAACATAGAAGTTGCCATAATTGTGTTATCATCATTCACAACCACAAAACTTTCACCTTTTTTAATATCGTTTTCTACTTGTTCAGCATTAGGATATCCATTTTGCCACTGGTCAATATTTTGAGAAGCCAAATAGGTTTTAGCATCATTGATGATAACCATAATTTGTGCAACATCATTCAAGGTAGAAGGTCTAATTTTCATTTGTAAATGAATTTAAATCATTTTAAAATCTAGCAATAATTCTCCATTTACAGAACATTGTAAATGATCACCTTTAAAAATTTCTCCTTTTCCTAAAGCAGGTGTTCCTGTAAAAATTAAGTCTCCTGGTTGTAAAGTCATGTATTCAGAAATAAAAGAAATAATATCAGCAAAATTGTTAATCATGTATGCTGTATTGCTCTTTTGTTTTTCTTCCCCATTAATTTTTAAGTCAAAATCAATGTTAGCTAAATCATAATCAGTAATTGGTTTAAAACTAGAAATTGGTGCTGCTCCATCAAAACCTTTTGCAAACTCCCAGGGATGTTTTGTTTCTCTTGCATTGGTTAAGATATCTTTTGCTGTGTAGTCGATACCAATTGCAATTTCTGAAATGTAAGAATTGGCTTCTTCTTTGGTAATGTTCTTGCCTTCTTTACCAATTTTTACAACCAATTCAACTTCGTAAATTAGTTCATTGGTTATACTACTTGGGTAAGGGACATCACAATTCACAGCTAAGCTAGATTCTGGTTTTGAGAAAATAAATTTTTTACCTTTCTTTTTTTCTGGAATGTCTTTTAAGTCTGTAACGTAATTGCTTCCTATACCTAGAATTTTCATGATTTGGTTGATTTTATTGAGAGTAAATGTAAAAAAATATCCACTAAAATTTTTGATTTCTTAGTGGATTTGTAGTGATTAATAGTTATTGTTAGGCTGTTACTTCAGCTTTTTGAACTTCTTTTTTTGTTGGAAGTTCTACATTTTCTTGATTGTTTAAAATATCTTGAATGGTTTGTCTTTTTCGAATAAGGTAATCTTTACCATCTACAAGCATTACTTCTGCAGGCAAATAACGAGAATTGTAGTTAGAAGCCATAGAAAAGCAGTATGCACCAGCATTATGAAAACATAGTACATCTTCTTCAGATATTTCTGCAATTCTTCTATTAGAAGCAAAGGTGTCTGTTTCACAAATATAACCTACAACTGAGTAGTAACGATCTCTTCCTTCAGGATTTGAGATGTTTGTAATATGATGATAAGAATCATACATCATAGGTCTTACAAGATGATTAAAGCCAGAATCTACATGAGCAAAAACTGTAGATGTAGTTTGTTTAACCACATTTACTTTAGCTAAGAAGACTCCTGCTTCTGACACTAAAAATTTACCAGGTTCAAACATTAGTGTAATGTCTTTGCCATAATCTGAACAGAATTCGTTAAATCTTTCTGATAATTGAATACCTAATTGTTCAATGTCTGTAGAAATGTCTCCCTCTTTGTAAGGAACTTTAAATCCGCTTCCAAAATCGATAAAGTCGATATTCTTGAATTGACGAGCAACATCAAACAAAATGTCTGAAGCACGTAAAAAAGTATCAATATCTAGAATATCAGATCCTGTATGCATATGAATTCCGTTAATATTCATACCTGTATTCTCAACAACACGTTTTATGTGTGGAACTTGATGAATTGAAATTCCGAATTTAGAATCTATATGTCCAACAGAAATTTTAGAATTTCCTCCAGCCATAATGTGTGGATTTATACGAACACAAACTGGAATTTCTGGATGCTTTTGTCCAAAAATTTCAAGAATAGATAGGTTGTCAATATTTATTTGTACACCTAATTTTGCAACTTGTTCAATTTCCTGAAGAGAAACACCATTTGGAGTATAAATAATATTTTTAGGATTGATTCCAGTAGTTAAACCCAACTGCACTTCTTGATAAGAAACTGTATCTAAACCAGCACCTAAATTTTTAAAGAACTTTAAAATATTTACGTTAGATAAAGCTTTAACAGCGTAATTTAATTTTAAATTTTTAACGTTACTAAATGCGTTGGTTAATCTATTGTATTGAGAAGCAATTTTGTCTGTATCGTAAACATACAAAGGGCTTCCGTATTTATTTGCTAATTCTATAAGTTGAGTGTTTTCCACAATTCATCATTTTAATTCGGCTCAAAAGTAATTAAATTCAGACACCAAGCCCTATTTGTTTAAAAATACAACATATTGTTTTTTTTTGTGATTTTTAATGTTTTGATTGATGAAAATTTCGCTTCAATTATATAATTTTATTTGCTCATATTTAGCTCAAAAAATCGTTGAAATCCTGTTAATAACTAATTAATTTAGGTATTTTATTTTTAGGATGTTAATCCTATATTGCAAGTACTTCAATCCTAATAATAGTAAGCGATTACATGAGTAAAGAAACAAAATATACAGAAGATAATATTAGATCATTAGACTGGAAAGAGCATATTAGAATGCGTCCAGGAATGTATATTGGAAAATTGGGTGATGGTTCTTCTGCAGATGATGGTATTTATATTCTTGTAAAAGAAGTTTTAGACAACTCTATTGATGAGTATGTGATGGGTGCAGGTAAAACCATCGAAATTTCTATACATGGCAGTAAAGTTACTGTTCGTGATTATGGACGTGGAATTCCATTAGGTAAGGTAGTAGATGTAGTTTCTAAAATGAATACTGGTGGTAAGTACGATTCTAAAGCCTTTAAAAAATCTGTGGGTTTAAACGGAGTTGGTACTAAAGCTGTAAATGCACTATCATCTTATTTTAGAGTAGAGTCTTCTCGTGAAGGAAAATCAGCTTCAGCAGAATTTAGTCAAGGTAATTTAGAGAATGAAGAATTTTTAGAGGAAACTTCTCGTAGAAAAGGTACTAAGGTTTCCTTTATTCCAGATGAAACTATATTCAAAAACTACAAATTTAGAAATGAGTATGTAGCTAAAATGCTTAAAAATTATGTGTACCTAAATCCAGGTTTAACCATAATTTTTAATGGCGAAAAGTTTTTTTCTAAAAATGGTTTAAAAGATTTATTAGAGGATAATAATAATACAGATGATATGCTGTATCCTATCATCCATCTAAAAGGAGATGATATAGAAATTGCTGTAACTCATAGTAAAACACAGTATTCAGAAGAATACTATTCGTTTGTAAATGGCCAACATACAACTCAGGGTGGTACACATCAATCTGCTTTTAGAGAAGCTATTGTAAAAACTGTACGTGAATTTTATGGTAAAAGTTTTGAAGCTTCAGATATACGTAAATCTATAATTGCTGCAATTGCCATTAAAGTGATGGAGCCAGTTTTTGAAAGTCAGACTAAAACAAAATTGGGTTCTACAGAAATGGGAGGTGAGTTGCCAACAGTAAGAACTTATATCAATGATTTTGTTAAAACTAAGCTTGATAATTATTTACATAAAAATCCAGAAGTAGCAGACAAGCTTTTAAAGAAAATAGTTCAAGCAGAAAAGGAACGTAAGGAGTTATCAGGTATTCGAAAATTAGCTAGAGATAGAGCCAAAAAAGCAAGTTTACATAACAAAAAATTACGTGATTGTAGAATACATTTGGGCGATATCAAAAAAGAAAATTATTTAGAGACCACTTTGTTTATTACAGAGGGTGATTCTGCATCAGGTTCTATCACCAAATCCAGGAATGTAAATACGCAAGCTGTATTTAGCTTAAAAGGTAAACCATTAAATTCTTACGGTTTAAGTAAAAAAATCGTTTATGAAAATGAGGAGTTTAATCTTTTACAGGCAGCTTTGAATATAGAAGATGGTTTAGAAGATTTAAGATATAATAACATTGTAATTGCAACAGATGCAGATGTTGATGGTATGCATATTCGTTTGTTATTAATTACCTTTTTTCTTCAGTTTTTTCCTGAATTAATTAAAGAAGGGCATCTATATATTTTAGAAACGCCTCTGTTTAGAGTTCGTAATAAAAAACAAACTTTCTACTGTTATTCAGATGAGGAAAAAAGAGAAGCTATAGAAAAGTTAAAAGGAAAACCAGAAATAACTCGATTTAAAGGTTTGGGTGAAATATCACCTAACGAATTTGTACATTTTATTGGTGACGATATACGTTTAGATCCTGTTATGTTAGATAAAGAAATGTCTATAGAACAGATGTTACAATTTTATATGGGTAAAAATACACCAGACAGACAAAAATTTATCATCAATAATTTAAAGGTTGAATTAGATTACATAGAAGAGGAAGTTTAGAACATGAGCGAAGAAATTAACGAAAACGAACACGAAGAAGAGTTGACGAATCTAGATTCTAATACAGATTCGCCTCAAGAAGAAACCATTACCAAGGTTACAGGAATGTATAAAGAGTGGTTTTTAGATTACGCTTCTTATGTAATTTTAGAAAGAGCTGTACCTTCTTTAGAAGATGGTTTAAAACCCGTTCAACGTAGAATAATGCATTCTATGAAAGATCTGGATGATGGTAGATACAACAAAGTTGCAAATATTGTTGGGCACACTATGCAATATCATCCACATGGAGATGCCTCTATTGCAGATGCTATGGTTCAAATTGGTCAGAAAGAATTGCTGATTGATATGCAAGGAAACTGGGGTAATATTTTAACTGGAGATAGAGCTGCAGCATCAAGATATATAGAAGCACGTTTGTCTAAATTTGCTTTAGACGTAGTTTTCAATCCGAAAACAACTGAGTGGAAATTGTCTTATGATGGTCGTAGAAAAGAGCCTATAGACTTACCTGTAAAGTTTCCGTTATTACTAGCTCAGGGTGCAGAAGGAATTGCAGTAGGTTTATCAACAAAAATTTTACCTCATAATTTTAATGAGTTGATAGATGCTTCTATAAAATATTTAAAAGGCAGAAGCTTTAAACTTGTTCCTGATTTTTTAACAGGTGGTATTGCAGATTTTACCAATTATAATGATGGTAAAAGAGGAGGTAAGGTTAGAATTAGAGCTAAAATTTCTCAGCTTGATAAGAAAACCTTAGTAATTACTGAAATACCTTTTTCTACAACAACATCTTCTTTAATCGACAGTATTTTAAAAGCCAATGATAAAGGTAAAATTAAGATTAAAAAGATCGAAGATAATACTGCTGCAGAAGTGGAAATTTTGGTGCATTTACCACCAAACGTTTCTCCAGACAAATCTATAGATGCGTTATATGCTTTTACAAATTGTGAAACGTCAATATCACCTTTAGCTTGTACTATTAAAGATAATACTCCTGTTTTTACTGGTGTTTCAGATATGCTAAAACATTCTACAGATTTAACAGTAGAATTGTTAAAACGCGAGTTAGAAATTCAGTTAAATGAGCTAGAAGAACAATGGCACTTTTCATCTTTAGAACGAATTTTTATTGAAAATAGAATTTATAGAGATATAGAAGAAGAGGAAACTTGGGAAGGCGTAATTGAAGCAATTGACAAAGGATTAAAACCACACATAAAACATTTAAAACGTGCCATAACTGTTGATGATATTACACGTTTAACAGAAATTAGAATAAAGAAAATATCAAAGTTCGATATTGATAAGGCTAAGCAATTTATAGAAAGTTTAGAAGAAAAAATTGCGGGTGTAAAACATCATTTAGCAAATCTAATCGAATTTGCAATTGCCTATTTTAAAAGATTAAAAGACACTTATGGCAAAGGAAAAGAGCGTAAAACAGAAATACGAATCTTTGATGATATTGTAGCATCTAAAGTGGCTATGAACAATGCTAAATTATATGTAAACAGAGCAGAAGGTTTTATTGGTACTTCTTTAAAACGAGATGAATTTGTTACTGATTGTTCAGATATTGATGATATTATCGTCTTTAGAAAAGATGGTGTAATGTTGGTAACCAAAGTAGATGCTAAAACTTTTGTTGGTAAAGATATTATTCACATTGCTGTCTTCAAAAAGAAGGACAAACGTACTGTATATAATATGATGTACAGAGATGGAAAGGGTGGCCCAAGTTACATGAAACGTTTTAACGTGACTTCAGTTACTAGAGATAAGGAGTATAATTTGGCCAATGGAAGCAAAGGCTCTGTAGTACATTATTTTTCTGCAAATCCAAATGGAGAAGCAGAGGTTGTTACTATAAATCTAAGAGCTGTAGGTAGTGTAAAAAAATTAAAATGGGATATAGATTTTGCAGATTTAGCTGTGAAAGGTAGAGGTGTTCGTGGAAATACGATTACTAAATATGCCATTAAAAGTGTAGATTTTAAATCTGAAGGAGTATCTACATTAAAACCTAGAAAAATTTGGTTTGATGATGCTGTGCAACGTTTGAATGTAGACAATAGAGGAGAGCTTTTAGGTGAATTTAGAGCAGAAGATAAATTGCTTATTATTACTCAAAGTGGTAAAGCAAAAGCAGTTAAGCCAGATTTAGCAATGCATTTTGAAGATGATATGATTGTTTTAGAAAAATGGAAACCAGCTAAACCTATATCAGCAGTTTATTTTGATGGAGATAAAGAACGTTATTATGTGAAACGTTTTGTTATAGAAACGCCTGAAAAAGAAGAAGAGTTTATTTCAGATCATCCAAAAAGTCAATTAGAGATTGTAGCTACTGATCATAGACCAATTGCAGAAATACAATTTTCTAAAAGAAGTCTAGAAAATGAAAAACTTAACTTTGAGGAGTTTATAGCAGTAAAAGGAATTAAAGCTTTAGGAAACCAATTAACAACAGATAAGATTAAGAATATTAATTTGTTAGAATCTTTACCTTATGAAGAACCAGAAGAAGCTAAATCTGAGGAAATAGAGGTAGTTGATGAAGAGGTTTTAGAAGAAAAATTACCATTAGAAATTTCTGAATCTGATATTAAGAAACCAGTGGCTGATGAACTTTCTGCAGAAGAAAAAGCCAAGCTAGCCTTACAAAAATCTATAGCTAAGAAAAAAGCAGAACAAAAGAAACTAGATGATGAAAATCAAACAAAATTATTTTAAAGAATAAAGTTTAATCTATTTCATTTTTTCAAAAAACGTCAATTTATAATCTGGTAATTGTTCAGGATTTGTAATTTTAATAAGGTCTTTCAATACCAAATCTGGTCTTGTAGGTGCAATTTCGTAATAAATGATACCACCTGTGGCTCCTTTTTTAGTAGATGGTGTATAAATTTCATCATTCTTGAAAGCATTAAATTCCTTGTAAATTTCATTGTTTTTTAACATGTGCTCTTTTGATGAAAAATAACCAGGAGCAATCCAATAATTAGCTGTTGCTCCTTTGTCAAACACACTTTCAAAACTTAAGGATAAACTTCCTTTTCCTACCGTATTTTGCCATAGATAATTTAGGTTTGCATCCTTTAAAAATTGAGCAACAAAACTTTCACCAGCAGGTAAATTCCAAACATCTTTATTCATAATTGCGCCTGAGAGAATGGTTGGTTTATCTTTAAGGTTTTTTACCAAAGCTTTAGCCTCTAAATAATTCTGTTCTATACTTTTAAAGATACTATCTGCCTTTTTTTCTTTGTTATAAAGCACTCCAAAAAACTTGATCCACTCAGCTCTTCCTAAAGGAGTTTCCTCTAGCCAATCTCCATTATAAATAACAGGAATTCCGGATTTTTCAATTGTGGTTAGTGATTTATCTGCTGAGTTAACGCTATAACCAACAACTAACTGTGGCTGTAAATCCAATAAAATTTCGATATTTAAAGAAGATTCTTTACCAATTTCTACAATTTTACCATCATCAATTAATTGTCTTGTCTTTTTAGAAGAAACATATCTTGAGTAGGGGAACCCAACTATTGATGTTTGCTCATTTAAAAGCTCAACCATTGGTATATGAGTGGTTGAGGTCACCACCATTCTTTCTATAGGAACTTGAATAGAATTTGCGATTTTATTTTTTGGATTTGTATCCTTAGAGATAACAAACTCAAATGTTTTATTTGCATTCTGGAATGGAGCATTTACTAGTAGTTTCTTTACACCATTTTCTATCTTAACTTCAAAGCCTTTTGCATATTTTAGAGTTATTGCTGTTTTTGAAGTTGAGGTATTTTGTTTTACTTCCTTTTTACAAGCAATTAAACAACTAACCACCAATAAAACTTGTAGAATTTTTATTTTCATTAAGAATAAACTTGATTTTCTTGCTCTTGAACTCTGATAAACGTAGTCCTTTTTGTGAGCTCCTTTAATTTACTAGCACCTACATAAGTACAGGTAGATCTAATTCCTCCTAAAATATCAATAATTGTATTTTCTACATCTCCTTTAAACGGAACTTCAACGATTTTACCTTCAGAAGCTCTATAATTTGCGACTCCTCCTGAATATTTATTCATTGCAGTTTCTGAGCTCATTCCATAAAATGCTTTATATTTTTCGCCATTTTTTTCTATAGTATCACCACCACTTTCTGAATGACCAGCTAACATACCACCTAACATTACAAAGTCTGCACTTCCACCAAAAGCTTTAGATAAATCACCAGGAATTTTACACCCACCATCAGAAATAATATGTCCACCCATTCCATGAGCAGCATCTGCACATTCAATAATTGCAGATAGTTGAGGATAGCCTACCCCAGTTTTAACGCGAGTTGTACATACTGATCCTGGGCCAATACCAACTTTAATAATGTCTGCGCCAGCTAACAATAATTCTTCTACCATTTCGCCTGTTACTACATTTCCTGCAATAATTACTTTCTTAGGATGTTCTGAACGCATGTGTTTTACAAATTCTACAAAGTGTTCTGAATAACCATTAGCAACGTCAATACAGATAAAATTTATTTGAGGAAATTCTTCTAAGACTTGCTTTACCTTAATAGAGTCTTCTTTTCCTGTACCTGTGCTAATGGCAATATTATTTAATATTTCTTTCGGACTGTTTTTGGCAAATCTCCTCCAATCTTCAATGCTATAATGTTTGTGAATGGCTGTAAATAATTTGTGTTTTGCAAGTTCAGTTGCCATTTCAAAAGTACCAACAGTATCCATATTTGCAGCGATTATTGGTATACCTGTCCAAGTAATATCACTATGTAAAAATTTAAAATTTCTTTCTAGGCTCACTTGTGATCTAGATTTTAAAGTAGATCTTTTTGGCCTTATCATTACATCCTTAAAACCTAGTTTTAATTCGTTTTCTATTCTCATCTATCATTTTTAAAATAAGGTTTAAAGATATATAATTTGTTTGGCTTTTAATTAGATTATAATTAATAAAGCGCATATATTTGCCCCGATTTTTGGTTTTAATGTAAAAATCATTTTACATTAAATTAAAAGGGAATCTGGTTAAAATCCAGAACTGTACCCGCAACTGTAAGCTATAAAGCTTGTAACTAATTCTTTAGCCACTGACTATTTGTTGGGAAGGTTTGTTACAAGACGCAAGTCAGGAGACCTGCCTTTAATCATGAGTTAAAAACTTTCGGGATAAAAGTTTATGTACTATTTTTTTCTGTACACGAAATTTACCTGATTTATTGTAAATCAAATTTATTAAAAAATGAAAAAACAATTATTAATTGTTAGTGTATTGGCATGTAGTTTTGTCAGTACAAAAGTATTCTCTCAAGAAAAGAAAGAGAAAGTAGAAGCTTTAGATGAAGTAGTGGTAACTGCTACAAAATTTGCAACCAATAAAAAAAACGTTGGTAAAGTAGTTTATCAAATTACACAAGAAACTATTGAAAATAGTCAAGGTAAAACCATCTTAGACTTATTGAACGATGTCCCTGGAGTTGAAATTAATGGTAATTTTAGTACAAAAGGACAAAATTTAGGGTATTACATTAGAGGTGGACGAAATAGACAAGTTGCCATTTTGTTAGATGGTGTTAACGTAAATGACCCTAGTTCTTTCAATGGTGATTTTGATTTACGTCAAATAGATATCAATCAAGTTGAGAAAATTGAGGTTTTAAAAGGTGCATCCTCTACTTTATATGGAACAGGAGCTGCAACTGGGGTAATAAACATTATTCTTAAAAAAGCATCAAAGAAAGGTTTTAGAGGATCTTTTAGTTCATCAATTGGCTCTAACAGTTCAAGTGAGAACAATAGCTTATCTGCAGAAGAGTTTTCTACGAGTTTTAATTTTAATGGTACTTTAGGTAAGTTAGATTACCTTTTAGCTTTAAATGCGAATGGTTCTTCTGGTTTATCTGCAGCAGAAAGTTCAACAGCCACAGCATTTGAAGAAGATAATTTTGCTAGACAAAATGTTTTAGTAAAACTTAATTATGCATTGAGTGATCATTTTAAAATAGGATTATTAACCAGTTATGATGAGTTTTCAACAGATTTTGATGGTTTTGATTTCGATCCTGTAACTTTTGCGAGTATACCTGCAGATAGAGATAACAACTTAAACAGCGTTCAAAAGAGAGTAGGTGTGAATGCAGATTATACCTATGCTAATGGTTCTTTAAAAATTAGAACTTTTCTTACTGATATAGATAGAACAGAAACACCTTCTGAGAACTTTTTTAATGGTGAAGTGTATGGTTTTGATATTTACAACAACTACATGTTCAATGAGGAGTTTTCATTTTTAGTAGGTATAACTTCTCAATATCAAGACATGACTCAAAGAACATCTTTTAGTACTATAGAAGAAGGTTCAGGAAAACAACATTTTTATGATCCTTATTTATCTGTAAATTATATGTCTGAAAAAGGTTTAAATGTAAATGTTGGTGGTCGATTAAATATTCATAGTGAGTATGGAAATAACTTTGTTTACAACATTAATCCTTCTTATAATTTTAGAATTAATGAACATAATATCAAGTTATTTGCTTCTTACAGTACAGCTTTTATTACACCAACTTTATCTGAAATTTTTACAAAATTACCTAGTATAGATGAGTTGTTACCTGAAGAAACAACAACTGTAGAAGGTGGATTTGATATAGCTTTGGGTGATAAATTAACCTTTAATGCTACTTATTTTTATAGAGAAGAAACTAATAAAATTGGGTATGATCCAAACACGTTTCAAACCATAAACGATTTAGGAACTTTTTCTGCTAAAGGGTTTGAAACTGAAGTAATATATAGTGTTTCAAATAGTTTAAAGTTATTGGCGAATTACACTTATATAGATCGTGATGAAAATTTACTTTTGAAAATACCTCAAAATAAATTCTTTATTAAGGCCAATTATAATTTAGGTAAAAATACCTTTACTTCATTAAGCTATAGATGGGTAGATGAAACTCAAGATTTTGGAAATGTAGCTTTAGATTCTTACAATTTATTCGATTTTTTTATTAATCATAGTATCCTAGAAAATAAAGTTACTTTTTATGGAAGCTTAACCAATATTTTGAATGAAGATTTTCAAGAAATTGCAGGGTTTACTACCAGAGGAAGAAATTATAATTTAGGGGTGAAGATTCAATTATAGTAGTGGCTTATTTAATTTATTGATAATAAGTGAGTTAAATTTAACAAGCATTTATGATAAAAAAATCAATTACTGAATTAAATTTATTATATTTATACTGTAATTAAATACAACTATCTGTAAATAAATGAGTTAAAAGTTAAAGATAATTGACTTTTTTTAAAAATATATTGATGATAATTTAATGTCCCCCAATTTTTATTATTGTATGAAAAAGCCTTCTTTTAGAAGGCTTTTCTTATTAAATTAGTTTAGCAACTTCACTTTTAATAATTGCTGTTGCAGTTTCGATAACAGAAGATTTTTTACCATATTCAATTAAAATATTTTCTCTAAAATCTTGTGCTGAGTTAGATTCGTTTGCAATTAATTGTAAGTTTTTTATGATGGCTGTTTTTGTAGCGATAATTGCTTGCCAACTTTGCTCGGAAACATAAAGTTGTTGCACAAAATTATGCTCTAGCTCTTGTTCTATGTTTGCAATTAAAAGTTGAAGATAATCATTAGTATTATTAGAGATAGGTGCAACTCTAACCACTAGTTTTATGGGATTTATTCTATCACAAAATAATAACATTCTTTCATAAGCCTGCAATTTAATAGGTAAAGCTTCTTTCTTTTTATCGGAAATTAAGTCTAATTGTTTCTCTTTATTATTCTGATTAAGAAAACCTGTAAACATATAATAGGCTACAAATCCAGTTACTGCTGCAGGTAAAATGTAGGCGATACTTTCAAATAGTTTATCTTCCATGTACTAAAATAAATTTTTAAAATAGAAATAGGTAATTCCAATAATATCAGCTAAACCAATGTCCAGCAAGGTTAATATTAAAATCGATTTATTTATTTTATGTCTTTTAATGTTTTTTAAACTCCAAATATTAATATTGATTTTAAAGTCAATGAAAATATCCACCTTAAAAAATCAAGATTAATAACAAAAATAGATACAAAAAAATAAAAATATTCGGGTATTGTAACGAATTTTAATTTATTCTGATTTTCAAGCGAATTTTATTTTCATAAAATGTGAATAAAAACCAATGATCTTGCTTTATAAAAACGATTAGTTTCGCTAATTTCACACTTTCAAAAATTCTTTCAAAACAAACTATTGAATACCTATTTAGATTCTTTAAACGAACCTCAAAAACAAGCAGTATTGCAAAAAGATGGTCCTATGATTATCATTGCAGGTGCAGGTTCTGGAAAAACAAGAGTATTAACATATAGAATTGCACATTTAATGCAATCTGGAGTAGATGCTTTTAATATTTTGTCTTTAACATTTACCAACAAAGCAGCTCGTGAAATGAAAGAGAGAATTGCTGGTGTTGTTGGGCAAAGTGAAGCTAAAAATCTTTGGATGGGTACTTTTCACTCTGTTTTTGCCAGAATTTTAAGATCTGAGGCAGACAAGCTTGGTTTTCCATCAAACTTTACAATTTACGATACGCAAGATTCAGTTCGATTAATGGGTACCATTATTAAAGAAATGAATTTAGATAAAGAGCGCTATAAACCCAAGCAAATTTTGGGTAGAATCTCATCGTTCAAAAATAGTTTAATTACAGTAAGAGCCTATTTTAATAATTCTGATTTGCAAGAAGCAGATATGCATGCAAGCAGACCAAAAGTTGGTGATATTTATAGAGAATATGTAGATAGGTGCTTCAAATCTGGAGCTATGGATTTTGATGATTTACTATTGAGGACCAATGAATTGTTAGCTCGCTTTCCAGATGTTCTAGCTAAATATCAAGATCGTTTTCGTTATATAATGGTAGATGAGTATCAAGATACAAACCATTCACAATATATCATTGTTAGAGCTTTAGCAGATCGTTTTCAGAATATTTGTGTGGTGGGTGATGATTCTCAGAGTATTTATAGTTTTAGGGGCGCAAACATTCAAAACATTCTTAATTTTCAAAAAGATTATCCAGATGTTAAGACCTTTAAACTAGAGCAAAATTACAGATCTACAAAAAACATTGTAAACGCTGCAAATTCAGTAATTGCAAGAAATAAAACCAAATTAGATAAAGAAGTTTGGACAAGTAATGATGCAGGAGATTCTATAAATGTAATGCGTACCATTTCTGATGGTGAAGAAGGCAGATTTGTGGCTCAATCTATTTGGGAAAATATGATGAACCATCAATTAACTCCAGACAATTTTTGCGTACTATACAGAACAAATTCGCAGTCTAGAGCCATTGAAGACGCTTTAAGAAAAAAGAATATCGATTATACTATTTATGGTGGTATCTCTTTTTATCAGAGAAAAGAAATTAAAGACATTTTGTCTTATCTAAGAATTCTTATCAACCCAAATGATGAGGAAGCTTTAAAACGAATTATTAATTATCCTGCAAGAGGAATTGGAGCTACAACTATAGATCGATTAACGATTGCAGCCAATCATTATAAAAAATCAATTTTTGAAATTATAAAGTATATTGATAAAATTGATATTAAGATTAATTCTGGAACTAAAAAAAAGTTACAGAATTTTATGAACATGATTCTTAGGCTTCAAATAGAGGCACAAACCAAAAATGCATTCGAAATTGCAGAAGTTGTTGTTAAAGAAACTAGATTAATTAAAGATTTAGAAAAAGATGGCACACCAGAAGCTGTAAGTAAAGTAGAGAATGTTCAAGAACTTTTAAACGGAATTAAAGACTTTATCACAGATAAAATTGAGGAAGGTGAAGATGCCTCTTTAACCACTTTCTTAGAAGATGTAGCTTTGGCAACAGATTTCGATTCGAAAAAGGATAATGATAAGCCAAGTGTTTCATTAATGACCATTCATCAATCTAAAGGTTTAGAGTATTTATATGTTTATATAGTTGGTTTAGAAGAAAATTTGTTTCCTTCTGCAATGAGTATGAATACAAGAAGTGAGCTAGAGGAAGAACGTAGGTTATTTTATGTTGCATTAACAAGAGCCGAAAAAGTGGCGTATTTAAGCTATGCACAAACACGTTACAGATGGGGTAAATTGGTAGATGCTGAGCCAAGTAGATTTTTAGAGGAAATAGATGATCAATATCTGCATTATATTGCTCCTAAAATGCCTGAGCCGTCTATCAACAGATTTGTAGATAAAAGTTTGTTTGATGATGCTCCAAAAGGAATCCGTTTTCAGAAACCAATTCAACGTAAAAAAATGGAGCGAGATTTGGCAAAGAAGAAAGAAATTATCATTCCTAAAAACCTTAGAAAAGTGTCGCAAGCATCTACATCAAAAACCAATTTATTTGATGGTAATGTTGCTGTTGGTAATATTGTAGAACATAACAGGTTTGGTGCAGGAGAAGTAATTGCTTTAGAAGGTAAAGGCCCAAATCAAAAAGCAGAAATTAAGTTCAGTACAGTTGGTAAAAAGAAATTATTATTACAATTTGCCAAATTAAAAGTGATTGGTTAAAAAATAAACCATAAATAAAAATAAAGTGTTATTTTGCAACGTTTAAGAACTACAACAGTATAAGTTAGCAAATCGAAAACTTTCATTACTTAAAATGAAATTTATATTCGGTAATACACTTCACAAAAATAGATAAATGACATTCGATTTAGAATATAATTCAGAAAGAACATTAATGATTATTCCAGAGTATGGAAGACATATACAAAAACTTGTAAATCATTGTGTGGCTTTAGAAACCAAAGAAGAACGTAATAAAATGGCATTGGCAATTGTTGATGTTATGGGTAATTTACAACCGCATTTAAGAGATGTTCCAGATTTTAAACATAAATTATGGGATCAGCTTTTTATCATGTCTAAATTTAATTTAGATGTAGATTCACCTTATCCAATTCCGTCAAAAGAAGAATTGCAAGAAAAGCCAGAAGGTTTGGCTTATCCAAAATCAGCTTCTAGATATCGTTATTATGGTAACAATATTCAAACCATGATAGATGTTGCTTTAAGTTGGGAAGATGGAGATAAAAAAGAAGCATTGGTTTACACCATAGCCAATCATATGAAAAAATGTTATTTAAATTGGAATAAAGATACTGTAGATGATGCAGTAATTTTTAAACATTTATATGATTTATCCGATAAAAAAATCGATTTAAGAGATTCTGAAGAAGAACTTTCTGAAAGTAAAAACTTACTTAAGAAAAGAAATTCACAAGGACAAAATCATTCTAAGAGCAATCATAAAAAGTCTCACAGCAATAATAAAGGTAGAAAAAGATATTAAACCATGGCATCATTTAAAATAGAAGGTGGTCATAAATTAAATGGAACCATCACACCTCAAGGAGCTAAAAACGAGGTTTTACAAATATTATGTGCTGTTTTATTAACGCCAGAAAAGGTTATAGTAAATAATGTTCCAGACATTATAGACGTTAACAAATTAATTTTCATCTTAGGAGAATTAGGTGTTAAAATAGAAAAGTTAGGTAGTAATTCATATTCTTTTCAAGCAGACGAATTAAAGTTAGAATATTTAGAGTCTGAGAACTTTAAGAGAGATGGTAGTTCTTTAAGAGGTTCAATAATGATAGTTGGCCCTTTATTGGCAAGATTTGGTAAAGGTTATATACCAAGACCAGGAGGAGATAAAATTGGGCGTAGAAGATTAGACACCCATTTTGAAGGTTTTATAAGATTAGGAGCTAAATTTAGATATAATAAAGAAGAACATTTTTATGGTGTAGAAGCTGAGGAGCTTTTTGGTACAGACATGCTTTTAGATGAAGCTTCAGTTACTGGTACTGCAAATATTTTAATGGCTTCTGTTTTAGCAACAGGCACCACAACAATTTACAATGCTGCTTGTGAACCATACATACAGCAATTATGTAAAATGCTAAATTCTATGGGCGCTAACATAACAGGTGTTGGTTCTAATTTATTGGTAATAAATGGTGTAGATTCTCTAGGAGGATGTGAACATAGAGTATTACCAGACATGATAGAAATTGGTTCTTGGATTGGTGTAGCTGTAATGACAAAATCTGAATTAACTATTAAAGACGTTAGTTGGGAGAACTTAGGGCAAATTCCAAATGTATTCAGAAAACTAGGAATTCAATTTGAGAAAAGAGGAGATGATATTTATATACCAGAACAAGATTCTTATGAGATTCAAAATTATATAGATGGTTCTGTATTAACAGTAGCAGATGCACCTTGGCCTGGCTTTACACCAGATTTATTAAGTATTGTATTGGTAATTGCGACACAAGCAAAAGGTACAGTGTTAATACATCAAAAAATGTTTGAAAGTAGACTGTTTTTTGTAGATAAATTAATTGATATGGGAGCCAAAGTAATTTTGTGTGATCCTCATAGAGCAACAGTTATAGGGCATAATTTTCAAAGTGCTTTAAAAGCAACAACAATGACATCTCCAGATATTAGAGCTGGTATATCATTATTAATTGCAGCATTATCAGCCAAAGGTACTAGTACCATTCATAACATAGAACAAATAGACAGAGGTTATGAAAATATTGAAGCTAGATTAAAATCGATAGGCGCAAAAATAGAAAGAGTAGCGTAAAAAAATAAAATTCTTATTGCTAAGAAAAAGTTTCGAAAGAAGAAGAAGAGTAAATTTTGAATACCCCATAATTTAACTTTTTTAAACATGATTAGAAACTTGTATAATGAAGAATGGAAAGACATTCAGTTTGATGAAAAAATAGCCGTAAACGAGAAATACCAAATCTCTAATTATGGCAGGGTAATTAATTGTAATACAGAGGTTCCTTACCTTAGAAACAAAACCTTTATTAATGGTTATGAAACCATTTCTCTAAAACAAGAAGTGAACAAAAAATCTACAAGTAGATATGTTCACAAGCTGGTTGCCCAGCATTTTATTGACAAAGAAAATGAAGAGCAACGTTATGTAATTCATTTAGATTACGATAAAAAAAATAATGAAGTTAGTAACCTTAAATGGGCTACAAAAAGAGAAAAAGAACTGCATCAATTTAACAACCCAACTTGGGAAAGTGTGGTTAAAAAAAGAAGTAGAAATATAGGTAAACTTAGCGAAGGAAAAGTAAAAATCATTAAGCGTCAATTAAAGAATAATAGAACTAGAATTTCTATGATTGCTAAACGATTTGGAGTATCAGATATGCAAATTCATCGCATAAAAACAGGAGAGAATTGGTCTCATGTTAAAATTTAAAATAAATAGTGTCAAATTGGCACTATTTTTTTATTGGCAATGTTTTTGTCAATAAATTGTAGACAATTTAACGATTACAAAGAAATGAGTAAGAAAGAAAATATACAGGAAGAAGAAATAAAAAACGAGCAAGAAAATTCGCAAGTTGAAGAAAATCAAGATATTGAAACAAAGGAAGCTAAAAAAGAACCAACAGCAGAAGAGTTGATTCAGGCAGAAAAAGATAAGTTTTTAAGACTTTTTGCAGAGTTTGAAAACTATAAAAAGCGTACTTCAAGAGAAAGAATTGAATTATTTAAAACAGCAGGACAAGAATTAATGACATCTTTACTGCCAATTGTAGATGATTTTGAGCGTGCTTTAACACATATCGAAGATGATAAAGAAGCAGAAGAGTTAAGAAAGGGCGTACTTTTAATTTACAATAAGTTCTATAATACTTTAGAACAAAAAGGATTATCAAGAATTGAAACAAATTCTGGAGATACATTTGACGCTGAAATTCATGAAGCAATAACACAAATTCCAGCACCATCAGATGATATGAAGGGTAAGGTAATAGACTGTGTTGAAAAAGGTTATAAATTAGGAGATAAGGTTATTCGTTACCCTAAAGTTGTAATAGGACAATAATTATTGACGAATTCTTTACAAGTTAGTTATAACTGTAAATTACAAACCATAAGAAAATGGCAAAACAAGATTTTTACGAAATATTAGGTATATCAAAATCTGCAACTCAAGCAGAAATTAAAAAAGCCTATAGAAAAATGGCGATTAAATATCATCCAGATAAAAATCCAGATGATAAAGTTGCTGAAGAGAACTTTAAAAAAGCAGCAGAAGCTTATGAAGTTTTGAGTGATGAGAATAAAAAAGCAAGATATGATCAATATGGTCATGCAGCTTTCGATGGCCCTCAAGGTGGAGGAGGCTTTGGAGGTGGAGGCATGAATATGGATGACATATTTAGCCAATTTGGAGACATCTTTGGAGGTGGAGGCTTTAGTGGTGGTTTTGGTGGCTTTGGTGGTGGAGGCCAAAGGCAAGCTAGAGTTAAAGGAAGTAACATGAGAATTCGTGTTAAACTTACTTTAGAAGAAATCGCTAAAGGAATTGAGAAGAAAGTAAAAGTTAGAAGAAAAATACAGGCAGATGGTGTAAAGTATAAGACTTGTGATACTTGTAATGGATCAGGTCAAGTAATGAGAGTTACGAATACTATATTAGGTAGAATGCAAACTGCAACTACTTGTACTACTTGTTCTGGTGCTGGAGAAATTATTAGCAGTAAACCAAATGGGGCAGATGCTCAAGGTTTAGTGGTAAAAGAAGAAACAGTTTCTATTAACATTCCTGCTGGTGTAACAGAAGGAGTGCAGTTAAAAGTAGGTGGTAAGGGTAATGAAGCACCTGGTAAGAATTCTATTGCAGGAGACTTATTAGTTTTGATAGAGGAAATTCCACACGAAAAATTAAAAAGAGAAGGCACAAATATTCACTATGATCTATATGTAAACTTTTCAGAAGCAGTTTTAGGAACAAGCAAAGAAGTTGAAACGGTTACAGGTAAGGTTAAAATTAAAATAGATTCTGGTACTCAATCAGGTAAAATTTTAAGATTAAAAGGTAAAGGTTTACCAAGTATTGAGAGATATGGAACAGGAGATTTCCTAATTCATATTAATGTATGGACACCTCAAGAATTGAACAAAGAACAAAGAGAGTTTTTTGAAAAAATGTCTGAGGATGAAAACTTTTCACCAAATCCAAATACATCAGATAAATCGTTTTTTGAGAAGGTAAAAGACATGTTTTCTTAAAAAAATATTAAAATGATAATACTGAGTTAATTAATTCGATTTATCATAATAAAATATATTTTAAAATGTAGTATCTTTACAGTGTTATTGGGCAACCAATAACACTTTTTCTTTTTCATAGCAATTTTTCCCACTCAAATTTTTAATTTGAGTGGGTTTTGTTTTGAAGGATAAACTATAACATAATCATAATTTAAGCAGACTTATCTTATCGCTTTAAATATTTTTAAAGAGGAAAGTCCGGACACCAAAGAGTATTCATAGCGGATAACATCCGTCCAACGTAAGTTGAGGACAAGTGCAACAGAAAGCAAGTACAGTTAGGCTGTAGTGAAACCAGGTAAACTCTATGAGGTGCAATGTCATGTATATTAGAGCTTGAGGGCTACTCGCTCGATTCTAAAGGGTAGGCAGATAGATTTTAAAAGTAATTTTAAAACTAGATAAATGATAAGAACCAATTATATTGGAACAGAATTCGGCTTAAGAGTCTGCTTTTTATGATTAATTCAAAGAAATGCTGTTTTTCAGCGTTTTTTTTTGGAATTATACCCCAATTTTGAGCAAATAGCATTTTTTTATTTATTAATTACTGCAATCTATTATTTATTTTTCAAAATTGATTTTATTACCTTAAATTTGTCATACTAAATTTAAAAATCACAACTAAATATGGCATTTGATATTGACATGATCAAACAGGTTTACGCGAATATGACTGAACGTGTGGACGCTGCTCGTAAAATTACAGGTAAACCACTTACGCTAGCAGAAAAGATTTTGTATTCTCACTTATGGGAAGGCAATCCTACAAAAGAATTAGAAAGAGGTAAAGATTATGTAGATTTTGCTCCAGATAGAATTGCATGTCAAGATGCAACTGCTCAAATGGCATTATTACAGTTTATGCAAGCAGGTAAAGCTAAAGTAGCTGTGCCAACTACTGTTCATTGTGATCACTTAATACAAGCTAAAGAAGGTGCTGCAACAGATTTAAAGCACGCAAATAATACAAGTAGTGAAGTTTTTAATTTTTTAGAATCAGTTTCTAATAAATACGGAATTGGATTTTGGAAACCAGGAGCAGGTATTATTCACCAAGTAGTTTTAGAAAACTATGCATTTCCTGGAGGAATGATGATTGGTACAGATTCACATACAGTAAATGCTGGTGGATTAGGAATGGTAGCTATTGGAGTAGGAGGTGCAGATGCAGTAGATGTAATGGCTGGTATGGCTTGGGAATTAAAATTCCCAAAATTAATTGGTGTTAAGTTAACAGGTAAATTATCTGGTTGGACAGCTCCTAAAGATGTAATCTTAAAAGTTGCAGAGATATTAACTGTTAAAGGTGGTACAGGTGCAATCGTTGAATATTTTGGGCCAGGTGCAACTTCTATGTCTTGTACAGGTAAAGGAACTATTTGTAACATGGGTGCAGAAATAGGTGCAACCACATCTACTTTTGGTTATGACGAATCTATGGAGCGTTATTTAAGAGCTACAGATAGAGAAGATGTTGCAAATGCAGCAAATGAAATTAAAGATTATTTAACTGCAGATTCTGAAGTTTATGAGAATCCAGAACAATATTTTGATCAAGTAATTGAAATTAATTTATCTGAATTAGGACCGTTATTAAACGGACCTTTTACACCAGATTTATCTACTCCAGTAGGTGCTGCAATGGCAGATAAGGCTAATGCAAACGATTGGCCTTTAGCTGTTGAATGGGGATTAATTGGTTCTTGTACCAACTCTTCTTACGAAGATTTATCTAGAGCCTCTTCTATTGCACAACAAGCTATCGATAAAGGTCTTAAAATTAAGGCTGAATTAGGTATAAATCCTGGTTCTGAGCAAGTTAGATATACTGCAGAGAGAGATGGTATTTTAGGCATTTTTGAAAATTTAGATGCTAAAATCTTTACAAATGCTTGTGGACCATGTATTGGGCAATGGGCAAGATATTCAGATCCTAAAAATGCACCAAAAAATAGTATAGTTCACTCTTTCAATAGAAACTTTGCTAAAAGAGCAGATGGTAATCCAAATACTCACGCATTTGTTGCATCACCAGAATTAACAGCAGCAATTGCAGTTGCAGGTCGTTTAGATTTTAATCCTTTAACGGATAAATTAATCAACGAAAATGGTGAAGAAGTTATGTTTGATGAGCCAACAGGTTGGGAATTACCTCCAAAAGGTTTTGACGTAAAAGATAATGGTTACTTAGCTCCTGATGAAGATGGCAGTGGAGTAGTAGTTTCTGTAAGTGATGATTCAGAAAGATTACAATTATTAACACCTTTTACTCCTTTAGGTAGTACAATTAATGGTGCTAAATTGTTAATTAAAGCATTTGGTAAATGTACTACAGACCATATTTCTATGGCTGGACCTTGGTTACGTTTTAGAGGACATTTAGATAATATTGCAAATAATACGTTAATTGGAGCAGTAAACGCATTCAATAAGAAAACAAATTTTGTAAAAAATCAATTAACAGGTGAGTATGATGCTGTTCCTGCTGTACAAAGAGAGTATAAGAAAGAAGGTATTAAAACTGTTGTTGTTGGAGATCATAATTATGGTGAAGGTTCATCTAGAGAGCATGCAGCAATGCAACCAAGACATTTAGGTGTTGCAGCAGTAATTGTAAAATCTTTTGCTAGAATTCATGAAACTAACTTGAAAAAACAAGGAATGTTAGGTTTAACGTTTGCTAATGAAGCTGATTATGATTTAATTCAAGAAGATGATACATTCAACTTTGTAGATTTAAATGAGTTTGCTCCAGACAAACAATTAACTTTAGAGATTGTGCATAAAGATGGTAGTTCTGATACTATCAAATTAAATCACACATATAACAAAGCTCAAATTGATTGGTATAATGAAGGTTCTGCTTTAAATTTAATTAAAAAGCAAAACGCATAATCAATTAAATGATATGTAAAACTCCTGAAGAAATTCAGGAGTTTTTTTATGCTCTTTTTTTAAGAGCTATTATTCCCAATAAAGGTCCTATTCCTAGAAGCATATAAATAAAATTAGATTGAAAAGCCAAACTCAGTTTGGTAAAAATCAAGATACTTATAATGGTTATTGCGTAACCTATACAATTAACTATGGTTAAGGCAGTTCCTTTGTTTTTTGCATTTACGTTATTGGCAACCAAGGTTGAAAACATGGGTGAATCTCCAATCACTAAAAAGCTCCATATCATTAAAAAACTAATAAATAGGGTTTGATTCTCGAGCAAGAAAGCAAAAGGAGAAATTAAACAGCATATAAAAGATCCTGTTAAAAAGATAAATGAAGTTTTTTTTACGCCTATTTTATTTGAAATATAGCCTGTAAATATACAGGATATGCTACCTATACCTATAATTACAAAGGAGAGTAATGAAATATCAATATTTAGGTTAGCATACAATTGATTATAAGAAACTAATAACACAGGAACTAAGGCCCAAAAAGTATACAGCTCCCACATATGACCAAAATAACCAAAGGACGCTTGCTTAAATTTTGGTTGCTTAAAAACAGAAGAGATAATTGAAAGGTCAAAACTGTTAGATTTTTTTCTAAAAGGACCATTTTTAACAAAAAGAACCAATAATATACCACCAGAAATAGATAATACAGATGTAGTTGTAATTACAAATCTCCAAGAAGTTGTAACGAATAAATCTTTTATTAAATGGGGTAGAGCAGTACCTAAAACCAATGCTCCAACAAGATACCCTAGAGATTTGCCTAGACCTTTATCATAATAATCAGTGGCAATCTTCATTCCTACAGGATAAATTCCAGCAAGAAAAAATCCTGTTAAAAATCTAAAAATCAGTAAATAAGGTAACTCAAAAGTTTCAAGTACAAAGGAATAATTAAATAGTGCAGCACAAATTGCGCTAATAAAAAATACTTTAGATGGTGAAAAACGATCACTTATTGTAAATAGCGCAAATAATAAAGTTCCTATAATAAAACCAAACTGTACTGCAGATGTTAGGTAACCAATTGCATTTGCTTCTAAATGATATTCGTTAATAACAGCATTCATGACTCCATTTGTAGCAAACCATAAAGAGGTGCAACAAAACTGAGAAATTACAATAATAGGAAGTATGTATTTTGGTGTTTTCATTGGTTTACGAAATTAGCATAAATTAAAGATTATTCAAGGCTAAAAATTTCTATTCATCATTACTTTATCTATATTTGAATTGATGAAAAATGTCAAGATAATAGAATGTCCTAGAGATGCAATGCAGGGAATAAAATCTCACTTTATTTCTACTGATAGAAAGGCTTTGTACATAAATTCTTTATTAAAAGTTGGTTTTGATACTATCGATTTTGGAAGTTTTGTTTCACCAAAAGCAATACCTCAAATGAGAGATACTGCTGATGTTTTAGCCAAACTAGATTTAAGTAAAACCAACAGTAAATTACTTGCAATTATTGCCAATTACAGAGGGGCTGAAGATGCTGTTCAATTTGAGGAGATTGATTATTTAGGTTATCCATTTTCAATTTCTGAAAATTTTCAAATGAGAAACACACATAAAACTATTGATGAATCAATAGTTACTCTTGACAAAATTTTAAACTTAGCAGATAAATCTAAAAAAGAAGTTGTTGCGTATTTATCTATGGGATTTGGGAATCCTTATGGAGATCCATGGAATGTAGATATTGTTGCTAGTTGGACAGAGAAACTTTCAAGGATGGGAGTTCAAATTTTATCCCTTTCAGATACAGTTGGTACATCTACACCAGATGTAATTGATTATCTATTTTCTAATTTAATTCCACAATATCCAAAGATTGAATTTGGTGCTCATTTACATACAACTCCAGACAAATGGTTTGAAAAAGTAGATGCTGCTTTTAAAGCAGGATGTTTACGTTTTGATGGAGCCATAAAAGGTTATGGTGGTTGTCCTATGGCTAAGGATGAGCTTACAGGTAATATGCCAACCGAAAAATTATTAAGCTATTTTACTGCTGAAAAGGCTGAAACTAATGTAAAACCAATGAGTTTTGAAAGTGCATATAACAAGGCTTTAGAAGTTTTTAATTAGATTTTTTATTCTTATCCGTTTACTTTTAAGCTAGTCGATTCTATTTTTTTCTAAATTCTTAATGTTCTGTTAAATTCCGAATACAGCACATAATTTAATTGGATAGCGTTAATGTTAAGTTTTATTTTGTCTAACTTTACCTAAAATAAAATAAACAAAATAGAATTATGAAAAAATTTAAATTACTTTTTTTATTCGTCTTAACAAGTTTGGTGATCACAAGCTGTAATGACGATGATGATTTAATGGTTCCTGAACCTTCTGGAAACACTGTTGTGTACCAATTGGGTTCTAAAGACGTAGATGGTATTTTTGGTAAAGCCACATTCGTAGAAAACACAGATGCATCTGTAACAGTTGTGTTAGATATAGAAGGCACACCATCAGATGGTTTACATCCAGCTCATATCCATTTTAATACAGCAGCAGAAGGTGGAGACATCGGTTTAACTTTTACTCCAGTAGATGGTAACTCAGGTTTAAGTGCAACTACTTTTACTACATTAAACGATGGTACTGCAATTTCTTATGCAGAATTACTAGATTTTGATGGTTATATTAATGTACATTTAAGTGCAGATGAATTAGGTACTGTTGTAGCTCAAGGAGACATTGGTCAAAATGCATTAACAGGTACATCTATGATGTATGATTTAGGTGAGAAAGATGTTAATGGTATTTCAGGTAATATTACTTTTTCAGAAAGAAATAATGGTGAAACTTTAGCAGTTATAGAATTAGATGGTACTCCAGCAGGTGGTTCTCATCCAGCACACATCCATGCAAATACAGCTGCAGAAGGTGGAGATATTCTTTATACTTTTAATCCAGTAAGTGGAGATACAGGAGTTAGTGTTACAACTTTAAGTTCTTTAATGTTTTCTGCAATAGCAGATATTGATGCTTACGTTAACGTACATTTAAGTATGGATAACTTAGGAACAATTGTTGCGCAAGGAGATATAGGACAAAATGATTTAACTGGTACTACTAAAGTTTATGATTTAGGAGAAAAAGATGTTGCAGGAATTTCTGGAGACGTAACTTTTTCAGAAAGAGTAAATGGTGAAGCTTTAGCAGTAATTAATATTGCAAATACTCCAGCAGGAGGTATGCACCCAGCACATATTCATGCTAATACAGCAGCAGAAACTGGTGCAATTCTATTTACTTTTAATTTAGTAGATGGCGATACAGGAATGAGTGCTACAAACGTAGATACTTATACTTATGCAGATATTTTAGACTTAGATGCTTATGTAAACGTGCACTTAAGTGCAACTGCTTTAGGAACAATTGTTTCTCAAGGAGATATAGGGCAGAATGATTTAACAGGATCTACAATCGTGTATGATTTAGGAGAAAAGATGTTGCAGGAATTTCTGGAGACGTAACTTTTTCAGAAAGAGTAAATGGTGAGCTTTAGCAGTAATTAATATTGCAAATACTCCAGCAGGAGGTATGCACCCAGCTCATATTCATGAAAATACAGCAGCAGAAACTGGTGGAATATTATTTACTTTTAATGTTGTTGATGGTGATACTGGAATGAGTGCAACTAATGTTGATACTATAGCTTACAGTGAAATTGAAGCTTTAGACGCTTATGTAAATGTACATTTAAGTGCAGATAACCTAGGTACAATTGTAGCTCAAGGAGATATAGGTAGAAATGATTTAACTGGTGATTCTAAAATGTACACTTTAGCTGAAAAAGATGTGGCTGGAATTATGGGTACTGCAACTTTTTACAAAAGAGTAGATGGTAGTGCTTTAGCAGTTTTAGATATTGAAAATACAGTAGCTGGTGAAATGCACCCTTCTCATATTCATGAAAATGATGCAGCAACTGGTGGTCCAATCGCATTTTCTTTCAACCCTGTAAATGGTGATACTGGAATGAGTATGACTCAGGTTGAAGAATTAGACGATAACACAACAATTACTTATGATGAGATTTTAACTTTTGATGGATATATTAATGTTCACTTAAGTGCAACTCAATTAGGTACTGTAGTAGCTCAAGGAAATATTGGTTCTAATGAATAATTAGAGTTCTAATAATAAAATTAAAACCCATCAATTAATTGATGGGTTTTTTGTTTTATGTTGTTATTTTTGAATAAAGATTTAAGTAAAGAAATTCAGGATGAAAATTACCATTAGAATCATAATTGCTCTTACAATTTTAATATTAGGCTCTTGCAAAAAGGATGATAATAAAATAGCATTTACCTTTTTACAATTAAATGATGTTTATGAAATAGCTCCAATTCAAGGAGGTGAATTTGGAGGGTTAGCTAGAGTAGAAACTGTTCATAAAGACCTTTTAAAAGAAAACTCCAATATTATGCTTTTAATGGCAGGTGATTTTTTAAATCCTTCTTTAATAGGTACTTTAAAATTAGATGGCCAAAGAATTCGAGGTAAACAAATGATAGACGTTATGAATGCTATGAATTTCGATTTGGTAACTTTTGGAAATCATGAGTTTGACTTGTCTCAGAAAGATTTACAAAAAAGATTGAATGAAAGTAATTTCCCTTGGATTTCTGCTAATGTAAAGTTGATTAACGAACAAGAAACCACGCCATTTTATAAAGTAATCAATAATAGTAAAGAATATATTCCTGAGACTTATATAAAAGAATTTACTGACGAAGATGGTACAAAAATCAAAATTGGTTTTGTAAGCGTATGTATACCTTCAAACCCTAAAGCGTATGTGAAATACGAAAACATGTTCAATAAAGTAAGAGAATCATATACCAATTTAAAAGATTCTGTTGATGTTGTTTTTGGTTTAACCCATGTTAAAATTGTAAACGATAAAAGAATTTCGAAATTACTACCAGAAATACCATTAATTATGGGTGGTCATGAGCATACAAACATGCGAGTTGAAACGGAAAACGGAATCATAACAAAAGCAGACGCAAATGCTAAAACCGTTTATATTCATAGAGTAGAGTATGACAAGATTACAAAGAAAGTCAATATAAAGTCTGAGTTAAAAGAAATTAATGTTTCTATAAAGGAAGATGAAAAAGTAGCTAAGGTTGTTTCTAAATGGCAAACGATTCTAGAAAAAGAAATTAAGGAGGTTTTGAAAAACCCTAATGAAATAATTTATAAAACTAAAATTCCTTTAGATGGTAGAGACACGCCTATAAGAAGTGAACAAACTAATTTAGGTAAAATTATTACAACATCCATGTCTTATGCTTTTAATGATAAGGTAGATTGTGCTCTTGTAAATGGAGGTTCTATAAGAATTGATGATCAACTAATGGGTGATATAACTCCTGTTGATATTTTTAGAGTATTGCCTTTTGGTGGTGCAATTGTGAAAGTTAAAATTAAAGGACGATTACTAAAAAGAGTATTAGATTATGGAGAATTAGCTTCAGGCACAGGCGCTTATTTACATAGGTATAATGTAAAGTGGGTAGAAGATAATTGGTTTATAAATAATAAGAAATTAGATATTACAAAAACATATACTGTTGCTTTTTCAGATTATTTATTAAAGGGTTTTGACATTCCTTTTTTATCTAATGAAAACAAAGAGGTTTTATCTGTTTATCATCCTAAAGAAGATGAAGTTGCCTACGATATTCGAAAGGCAGTAGTAAATTATTTAAAAACAAAGTAGTTATAAAGTAAAAAGCTCAAGATATTCATCTTGAGCTTTTTTTATTTATTTAAGAATCTCTTCTTTTTCTTCCAAATCCTCCAGGTTTTCTGTCAGATCTGCTAGATGAAGAAGATCTTCTATCACTTCTATCACCTCTATTTCTTCCTCCACCATTATCAGAACTTCTTCTAGATGATGAACCTTCAGCACTTCTTCTTCGTCCAAAACCTCCATCTTTTTTACCAAAAGATTTCTTTTTTCCTCTTCTTCCTCCTCCTGAACGTTCTTTTTTTGTAATTTCTACGTTTACAGATCTACCATCAAAATCTGGCTGATTAGAAGCAAAAGCATCTAAGGTTTCACTCTCAAAATTCTTATCAATTTCAAAGAAAGAAAACGTATCTAGAATATCTATAGCTCCAATTTCTATCTTATCACCAATATTCTGGTCGTTAATTAAACCAATTAATTTGGCAGGATTCAAACTGTCTTTTCTACCAATATTGATGAAAAAACGAGTCATATTATCTGCAGTTGCTCTAGCTCTAGAATTCTCTCTACCTAAATCATTCAAGTCTTTAGAGTTTTCATAGTAAGCCAACATTGTGTTGAACTCTAAAGAAACAAACTTTTGTATTAATTCTTCTCTGTCTAAATCTTTTAACTTATCGTAAATGCTAGGTAAAAACTCTTTAATTTCAGACTCATTAACCTTTGTATCATTTACTTTATCAATTAAATTCATTAATTGATTTTCTACAATTTCTTTTCCTGTAGGTACTTTACCTTCAACAAATTTTTGTTTTATGATACGTTCTATAACACGTAATTTCCCTTTTTCTCTATTATTTACTAAAACAATAGATACACCTTTGTTACCAGCTCTACCAGTTCTACCACTTCTATGTGTGTAATTTTCTATTTGGTCTGGTAATTTATGGTTAATTACATGAGTTAATTCAGTTACATCTAAACCACGTGCTGCAACATCTGTTGCTACTAAGATTTGAATGGTTTTCTTTCTGAATTTCCCCATAACAGAATCTCTCTGTGCTTGAGATAAATCTCCATGTAGAGAATCTGCATTATAGCCATCCTTAATTAAATTATCTGCAACTTCTTGAGTCTCTCTTCGAGTTCTACAGAAGATAATTGCATAAATATCAGGATTTAAATCTGCTATTCTCTTTAAAGCAGGGTAACGTGTTCTTTCTGTTACTGCATAATATTCATGACTAACGTTTTCTGAACCAGAATTCTTTTCTCCAGAAGTTACTTCTACAGGAGTAGTCATATAATTTCTAGCAATAGCTTCTACTTCTCTAGGAAACGTTGCAGAAAATAGTAAGGTTTGTTTGGTTTCTGGTGTAGCTTCTAAAACTTTGTCTAGTTCTTCCTTAAAGCCCATGTTTAGCATTTCGTCAGCTTCATCTAAAACCAGCCATCTAACATTGCCTAACTTTAATGCTCTTCTATTAATTAAATCTACAGTTCTACCTGGAGTACCTACAACAATTTGAGATCCTTTCTTTAAAGATCTTATTTGATCTTCCATGCTAGAACCACCATAAACCGTTGTTACTTTTACATTTTTTAAATATTTGCAAAAATCTTTAATATTATTACCAATCTGAACTGCAAGTTCTCTTGTTGGCGATAATATAATGGCTTGAACATTGTTATTATCTTCTTCTAAAAGTTCTAAAATAGGTAAACTAAATGCTGCAGTTTTACCTGTACCTGTTTGAGCAAATGCTTTTAAATCTGTATCAGAAGATATTATTTGTGGAATTGCTTTTTCTTGAATAACAGTTGGTTTTTCGTAACCTAAATCTGTTAATGCTTTGATGATAGGTGCTTTTAGCCCTATTTCTTTAAATGTTGACATTTCTGTGATTTTGTAGATTCACAGAACGCCCACCTGTAAATCTGATTATAAATTCGACCTGATTTTAAATGAGTTACACTCAAAAATAAAATCGTGCAAATGTACTACAAATAAAATGAACTGAAGAAGAATGTGGATTTTATTACTTTTTATTCAAATTCTCTAGGTAAGGAATAAGATTATTAGAGTATAAAGAGGCATAGCCATTTACCACTTTTCCATTATGATCTACCAAAATAGTTCTAGTCATTTTACTACTTAGAAAAGTTTGTGCTAAATTGTCTTTGTTAATGTAGAATTGATTTTTAATATCTAATTTTTCAATTTTATCTTCATCTTTACCATCTGTCTTAATAATATGAAAATTGATTTCTGGAAATTTTTCTGACAAATAAATCACTCTAGATGATAAATAAGATTTTGACACATATTCAGGATTCCAGAAAAGTAAAAAAGAATTTTTATTCTTGATTAATTTATGAATAGAATGATCTGCATTTGTATAATCTGTAATTTCGAAATGTGGCAACTCGTTTCCTAAGGTAATTGCCTTAGAATCATTTAATAAACTTTGTATCTGAGTTTTATCCTTTTCGTTGGTAGATGATTTTAAGAATAAATCAAAAGCCTCTAAATTAATCTGATCTGAAGATTTATTGTAAAAATGACTTACTAAAGTTTGCTTTAAAAAGGCATTCTTAGTGTTTTGAGATTTTATTCTATTGTCTATAATATTTAATAAATCTAACGTAAAATCTGGAGTGTATTTATTTCTCATAGGTTTATGACCTTGAGCATATGTTTCATTATACAAATAGTTTCTGATGTACCTTGAGTAAGGAGGAAAATACATCATGGTATCTTTATTAATATCTATATTCTTTCTATAATCATAAAAAGAGGCATCAACTTCTGGGAAGTTTCCATCTTCAGCATATTTAGAATAAATGATAGGGTATCTTTCAAATCTAGAATAAATAGGGAAGGTGAGTGCTACTTTTAAAACTTCATTAAACCCTTCTGTTTCATTTGGATGTTCTAAAATATAGTCATTATAAGTAACCAACTTAATGGCTAACAATGAATCTGTAACCTTTTTAAATACTTCTGGTTGTTGCTTATTTAATTTGTAAAAATTCTTTTTTTCTTTCTCATCTTCTAAGAAACAGTCAATTAAAATGTTGTTTCTCTCAGCACCTTTACCCGCAAATACTAAAGTCTCATCAAAATCCCAAGTGTTTAAACGTAACATTAAACTATCTGTAGGTTCAATATAAATGTATTGATTTTCATTACCATGGACAAAATAATACAAACCTTCGTTTGCCTCTTTTAACTCGCCAATAAATTTTTGATTTTCATCTAAAAGAAAAGTATCAATTACCTGCTCCATTGAATAAAGGATTACTTTATTCGATTTCGGATTAATAATCTTACCTCCAAAATAAGTGGTTTTTTCTTTAACTTCTCTATCACAGCTAGTTAAAAAACCTATTGTAAGTATTTGTAATAAAATTAATATTTTATTATTCATATAATGTTGTGGGTATAACTCATACAAAAATAAGTATTCATTAGAGTTGCTCTTGTTAATACGTTGTTAAAAATATTCTAAAAAATTTAGCTTAAAATTTTAACGATTTACCTTAAAAACACCTAGTATATCTGCCTTAAAACAAATCAATTTACTACTTTTGCAAAAAATTAAAATAGAGTTATGTTATCAGTTTCTAATTTATCTGTTCAGTTTGGAAAACGTGTTTTGTTTGATGAAGTAAATACCAAATTTCAAACAGGAAATTGTTATGGAATTATAGGCGCCAATGGTGCAGGTAAATCTACATTTTTAAAAATAATTTCTGGTAAGATGGATCCTACCTCTGGTCAGGTTCATTTAGAGGCGGGTAAAAGAATGTCTGTACTTACTCAAGATCACTATGCTTATGATGAGTACCCTGTTTTAGAAACAGTGGTTATGGGTAACAAAGATCTTTTTAAAATTAAAAAAGAGATTGATGCACTTTATACAGATTATACCGATGAAAATGCAGAAAAAATTGGTGAACTTCAAATAGTTTTTGAAGAAATGAATGGTTGGAACGCAGATTCTGATGCAGCTGCAATGCTATCTAACCTTGGTATAACTGAAGATTTGCACTATACTTTAATGAAAGATTTAGATGGTAAGCAAAAAGTACGTGTGTTAATTGCACAAGCACTTTTTGGTAATCCAGATGTTTTAATTATGGATGAGCCTACCAACGATTTGGATTTTGAAACCATTGCTTGGTTAGAAAACTTTATTGCAAATTTTGATAATTGTGTAATTGTGGTTTCGCACGATAGGCACTTTTTAGATGCAGTTTGTACACATATTTCTGATATTGATTTTGGTAAGATTAATCATTATTCTGGTAACTATACATTTTGGTACGAATCTAGCCAGTTAGCTGCTAAACAAAGAGCTCAACAAAACAAAAAAGCAGAAGACAAAAAGAAAGAATTAGAAGAGTTTATTCGTAGATTTTCTGCAAACGTAGCAAAATCAAAACAAGCTACTTCTCGTAAAAAAATGATTGATAAATTAAACGTAGAAGATATTAAACCTTCTAGTAGACGTTATCCAGCAATTATTTTTGATAGAGATAGAGAAGCAGGAGATCAAATATTGAATGTAGAAGGCTTAAGTAAATCTTTTGAGGGTGAGAAATTGTTTGATAATATTCACATCAACCTAAATAAAGGAGATAAAGTTGCTATTATTTCTAAAAATTCAAGAGCTATTACAGCTTTTTATCAAATTATTTCAGGTAATGAACCTGCAGATTCAGGTAAATATTCTTGGGGTGTAACTACTACACAATCTTATTTGCCACTAGACAACTCAGAATATTTTCAGAATGGAGATTTAAATTTGGTAGATTGGTTAAGACAATACGCACAAACAGAAGAAGAAAGAGAAGAAGTATATTTAAGAGGCTTTTTAGGTAAAATGATTTTTTCTGGTGAAGAAGCTTTAAAGAAAAGTAATGTACTTTCTGGAGGAGAAAAAGTTAGATGTATGCTTTCTAAAATGATGATGAAAAGAGCCAACATTTTAATGTTAGATGAGCCAACAAATCACTTAGACTTAGAATCTATTCAAGCATTAAACAATTCTCTAATAAATTTTAAAGGAACCATTTTATTCTCTACACACGATCATGAGTTTGCACAAACTGTGGCTAACAGAATTATAGAATTAACTCCTAAAGGAGCTATTGATAGATATGCTACTTTTGATGATTATTTATCTGATCCAAAAATTAAAGAATTAAGAGAAACAATGTATTCTTAATAGGATATAATTGTTACAAATAGTAAAAACCCATTATATAAACTAAAAGTTTAAATAGTGGGTCTTTAAATACTGTAATACAGGTTGTTGTAAAACTATTTCTTTTGTAAAGGACTTATGATTTTTACATCAGAAAATGAAATTGCTCCTCTAACAACGCCATCAATAGTTTTCTTCAAAGCTTCTATTAATTGCATTTTTAATTGTGATTTATGATAGATTAAACTTACTTCTCTTGCAGGTGGTGGACTGTTAAATTCACGTAAAAATTTCTTGTCTGAATCATTCAAATCTAATGTATGTAAATAAGGTAATAAAGTCATTCCTAAACCTTCTTTAGATAATTTTATCAACGTATCAAAACTTCCACTTTGCAATTGAAATCCTTTTTTATTATCAATTTTATGTGCTCTACAAAGATTTATAATATTGTCTTTAAAACAGTGTCCATCTTCCAATAAAAGAATATCCTCCATTTCTAATTCATTCACATCAATATTCTTGTTTTTGAAAAGCCTGTGATTCTGTGGAATTAAACCTACAAAAGGTTCATAATATAATGGCTTTTCTTTTATAGCCTCATTCTCTAATGGAGTAGCAGCAATGGCAGCATCTATATGACCATCTGTTAACTTTCTAATTATTTCTTCTGTAGTTAGTTCTTCAATAATAATTTTAACCTTTGGATATTTTTTGGTAAAATTATTTAAGAACATAGGTAATAAGGTTGGCATAATAGTAGGTATAATTCCTAATTTGAATTCGCCTCCAATAAATCCTTTCTGCTGATGAACAATATCTAGAATTCTGTTACTTTCATCTACAATAACTTTAGCTTGTTCAACAATTTTTTTACCAACCTCTGTAAGTTCAATTGGTTTTTTAGATCTATTAAATATTTGTACATCTAATTCATCTTCAAGCTTTTGAATCTGCATACTTAATGTAGGCTGAGTCACAAAACTGTGTTCTGCAGCGACTGTAAAATTTTGATATTCTGCTACAGATAAAACGTATTTAAGTTGAGTAATAGTCATTAATAAGAATTTTTGATAAAGATATTAAATCTATCAATATTGATTATAGTTTAAGTGACTTATTTTTAATAAATTTGAGTAAATAACAAAAGAATAATTATGAATAAGAATATATTAGGATTAGATAAATCAGACTCAAAAGAATCAGTAGAAAAATTAAATGGTTTGTTAGCAAACTTTCAAATTTACTACCAAAATTTAAGAGGTTTACACTGGAATATTAAAGGTAAAAACTTTTTTGATTTACATGTAAAATTTGAGGAATTATATACAGATAGCCAAGTAAAGATTGATGAAATTGCAGAAAGAATTTTAACGTTGCAAGGCAAACCTTTACATACTTTTACAGATTATATTGCAAATAGCAGTGTACCTGTAGGTAAAGATATTTCTCAAGATGTAGAAGCTGTAGAATTAGTAGTAACTTCTTTGTCTGAATTGTTAAAAATTGAAAGAGAAATTTTAGATTTATCTGATAAGTCTGATGATGAAGGAACAAACGCAATGATGAGCGATTTGATTTCTGAACAAGAAAAAACGATTTGGATGTTAAATTCTTGGTTAGGGAAATAGATCTAATTGAATGATAAAATAAAAAAGAGGACTAACAAGTCCTCTTTTTTATTTTATAGAAAATGAATATCCTACTTGAAAACCTAATAAATTGTAACCATCATTGGGTTTTTGAAAATTTAAATTCGAAACATGGCCAATATGAGAACCTACATAAAGAAATTGGTCATTAAAAATTTCATAATTAAGACCTAAAGCAAAATTTTCTATGAAAGTAAAACCTTCTGGCAAACGTTCTGTGTTAGTGTCAATATAAGAAAAACCTAAACTTACAGAGGCTTGTACATCTAATTTACTCATTAATTGTTTACTTGCAGAAAATCCGAATTCTAAAGCATATAAATTCATGTTTTTCTTTTTAGTAAACTCGTCAATTTTAATTATATAATTTTCTTGATCTGGAGTTACGTAAAAACTATTTAGGAGTTGATGCTCTAAAAATTGTACTTGAGGCTGCACAATCAACTCAAAATTTAAAGACTTCCAATTTCCTAAATTATAGAATGCTTGTCCTTTAAAAATTTTTGCTGTGTACGTATAATCTGGATCATCATGAAAAAATTGTTCATTAGAACCAAAGGCATATAAAAAGCCTACTTTCATAGGCTTTAGTTTACTATTAGAATTCTGAGCTACGGTTTTTATCGATAGAACTAGAATTGAAAAAAGTAGGAGATATTTTCTCATAATTAGCTAAACATTTTAGCTACTTTTTCAGCTTTTCTACTTTCTGAGTAATCATAAAAACCTTCTCCTGATTTTACACCTAATTTCCCAGCCATTACCATATTTACTAATAATGGACAAGGAGCGTATTTAGGGTTTTTGAATCCGTCATACATTACATTTAAAATAGATAAACAAACGTCTAAACCAATAAAATCAGCCAATTGTAAAGGGCCCATTGGGTGTGCCATCCCTAATTTCATTACTGTATCTATTTCTGCAACACCTGCAACACCATTATATAATGTTTCTATAGATTCATTTATCATTGGCATTAATATTCTATTTGCAACAAAACCAGGATAATCATTAACTTCTACAGGAACTTTGTTAATTTTTTCACTTAAGTCTACTATGAATTGAGTTACTTCATCAGAAGTATTGTAACCTCTAATAATCTCGACCAACTTCATAATTGGCACAGGATTCATAAAGTGCATACCTATTACTTTATCTGCTCTGTTTGTTTCTGCAGCAATTTGAGTAATTGAAATAGATGAAGTATTTGTAGCTAAAATGGTGTCTTCAGGACAAACTTCATCTAACTCTCTAAAAATTTTAGATTTTAAAGCTACATTTTCTGTTGCTGCTTCTATTACTAAACTAGCATATTTTACACCTTCTTTAATAGAGGTATACGTTGTTATGTTGCCTAAGGTTTTATTTTTATCTTCTTCAGAGATTTTTTCTTTTGCAACCATTCTATCTAAATTTTTAGATATAGTTGCCAAACCTTTTTCTAAGGCTTTTTCAGAAACATCAATCAATTGAACATTATAATCGAATTGTGCAAAAGTATGTGCAATTCCATTACCCATTGTTCCAGCACCAATTACAGCTATATTTTTCATGTTATATATTTATTTATTTAATTTTTTAAGTCTTCTTCTGTTTTAAAACAATCTATTACCCATTGTGCAATTCGTAAAGCTTCTGTACCATTATGCAAAGAAACTATTGGAGTAGTATCATTTAAAATGGCATCAGCAAAAGTTTCTAATTCGTCTAAAATTGCATTGCTATTAGTTACTTCTGGATTTTCAAAATAAATTTGTTTTTCTACACCTTCATCATTTTTAAGCACCATTGCAAATTCATCTAAATCTTCTGGAGCATCTTGAATTCTAACAATTTCTGATTCCTTACTTAAAAAGTTTACAGAGATATAAGCATCCTTTTGAAAGAAACGCGTTTTACGCATATTTTTCATAGAAATTCTACTTGCAGTAAGATTAGCAACACAGCCATTTTCAAACTCAATTCTAGCATTTGCAATATCAGGAGTTTCTGAGATTACAGAAATACCACTAGCATGTACATTTTTTACTTTAGAATTTACTGAAGATAAAATGATATCAATATCATGTATCATCAAATCTAAAACTACAGGTACATCAGTTCCTCTAGGATTAAATTCGGCCAACCTATGTGTTTCTATAAACATAGGATTATTGATTTTATCTTTTACTGCTTTAAAAGCAGGATTAAAACGCTCTACATGACCTACTTGACCTTTTACATGATATTGGCTAGCTAAAGTTTTAATAGCTTCTGCTTCTAATACAGTTTTAGCAATTGGCTTTTCAATAAAAATATGTCTTCCTTTTTTAATGGCCTTTTCAGCACAATCAAAATGAGAGAGGGTAGGTGTTACAATATCCACAACATCTACAGCATCAATTAAATCATCTATAGAATTATATGAAGTGTAGCCAAATTGTTCAGCAACATTTTTTGCATTTTCTTCTGATGGATCATAGAAACCAATCAAATCATACTTTGAAGATTCTTTTAACAAACGAAGATGAATTTTTCCTAAATGGCCAGCACCTAAAACTCCAACTTTAAGCATATAGATAAATTTAAAATTTTATTAATGAATGTAATACTAAAGAATAATTTTAGTACATTATTTTTAGCTAATATGCTGATTTTTAAATCTTAAATTAGCCGAAAACAAAGATACAATTTTATAAGAGTTTATTTAGAAATATTACTATTTTTAGGCTTTAGAAACCAACCATTCATTGAAAGATACAGCAAAACATCAAGGACTTAGAAATCAACTTGTAAAAGTTTTAGAAGCTAAAGGAATACATGATAAAAATGTATTAAAAGCCATTAGTAAAATTCCAAGACACTTGTTTATAGATTCTAGTTTTGAGGCTCATGCTTATCAAGACAAAGCATTTCCTATAGCAGCAGAACAAACTATTTCTCAACCTTATACTGTAGCGTTTCAATCACAAACTTTAGAAATAAAACCTACAGATAAAATTTTAGAAATAGGTACAGGTTCTGGATATCAAACAGCTGTTTTATTGGAGTTTAAAGCAGAAGTATATACTATTGAAAGACAGCATGAACTCTTTAAAAGAACATCTTCTTTTTTACCCAAAATAAATTACAAACCCAAAAGATTTATTTTTGGTGATGGTTATAAAGGCTTGCAAGAACAAGCACCATTTGATAAAATTATAGTAACTGCTGGTGCACCTTTTGTACCTAAACCATTATTGGCACAGCTAAAAGTAGGAGGTAAGCTATTAATACCTGTTGGTGATAAAACCCAAATAATGACGTTGTTTATTAGAAAATCTAATAAAGAATTCGAAAAATTAGAATTGGGTGATTTTGCTTTTGTACCAATGTTAGAGGAAAAGAACTAATTACTCAGCTCTTTCCCAATATTTTGTTTTTCCAAAAAGTGATACACCAATAAATCCTCTAATTTTTAATTTATTGTCTTTCACTAATTTTATATAACACTTATATACCTTTCCATTTCTAGGATCTAAGATTTCTCCTCCAGACCATTCATCTTCATCTTTTTCTAATCCCGTTAAAATATCTAATCCTAATATTTTTTTGTTTTTATTTTCTCCTTCGCATGCAGTACAAACAGAATTCTGTCTTGCAGGATCCATGATTTTTACAACTTTTGCATATGCTTTATTGTCTTTTTTATAGATTTCAATAACTGAATCTACTTCACCAGTTTCTTCATTGGTACTGTTCCATTTTCCAAAAATGGTTTGGGCGTTTATCGTAAACGCAAATAATAGGGTAGCTACTGTTAATAGTTTTCTCATTTTTTTATAGTTTTTATTGTTAAGCTTCTGCATCAAAATAATCATTCCATTTTCCTTGTACTTTCAGTACTTGTTCTATAACATCTCTAACACAACCCTCTCCACCTTTTATATTAGAAATGTATTTAGAAGCATTTTGAATCTCTGGTACTGCATCATTTGGGCAACTGGCCAAACCTACTTTTTGCATAACAGGTAGATCAGGAATATCATCACCCATATACAACACATTTTCTGCAGATAAATTATACTTTTCTACAATTTCATTGTATTGTTTAATTTTATCGTGGGCACCTAAATAAATGTCTTCAATACCCAAAGCTGCTAACCTACTTCTTACAGCTTCATTAGTTCCTCCAGAAATTATACAAACCCTAAACCCTTTGTTTAATGCTATTTTCATGGCATAACCATCTTTAACATTCATGTGTCTAACCAATTCTCCACTTGGCATTATGGTTAACATTCCATTGGTTAAAACACCATCTACATCAAAAATAAAAGTTGAAATTTTAGGCAATAATTGTTTATAACTAAGCTCCATTTTGGATTGATTTTGTTAATAGTTGATAAATTTCTTTTTGATTATTATCAAGCAAATTTAAATGATTTTTTATTGTTTGATGATCTTTACGAATAGCAGGACCTGTTTGTGCATCTTTGGGAGCTAAACTTTTTATTTTTTCGGATGTTTCTTCTATCAGAGGATATAAAATCTCGAAAGGAATTTGATGTTTCTCACAAATATCATTCCCAATAGCGTACATATAATTGGTAAAATTATTTACAAAAACAGCTGCCACATGTAATTTTTCACGTTGATTAGAATCAATTTTATAAATGTTTTTACCAATAAGGCTAGCTAGTTTTTCTAGTAATTTATAATTTTTGGTATTGTCTGCTTCTAGGCAAAAAGGAACTTTAGAAAAATTTACAGGTTTGTTTTTTGTAAATGTTTGCAACATATAAAAAACACCTTTGTTATTTTTATTTTGAAGCTCTTTAATACTGCAAGCACCAGAGGTGTGCACCAAGAAATCGTTGTTAATTTTCTTTGAAACTTCAGCAATAGCATCATCAGAAACTGCTAAAATTGTAATATCTGCAGAAGGTATATTTTCTAACTTTCTAGAGTTGATTTTGGTAAGTTGTATTTCATCAACTTTGCCAAATGCTTCATTTAAATGATTTGCAACATTTCCATCTCCAACAATTAAAACTGATATCATATTACGAAGATATTGAAATTTTAAGACAACATGTTTTTAAGATTTGTTAATTTAGCAACTATAAATCATTTTATGAAAAACTCAAATAAATTAGGTATAAATTCAACCTGCGTTCATGTGGGAGAAGTGAAGGATGAGCAGTTCAAAGGTGCAGTATCACCTATGTATATGTCTACATCTTATGCTTTTGATGGAGTAGATATTAAACGATATCCACGTTATTATAATACTCCAAATCAAGAAATGCTATGTAAAAAAATAGCAGCATTAGAAAATACAGAAGCTGGATTAATTTTTAGCTCTGGAATGGCTGCAATTTCATCAGCAATGCTAGCCTTCTTAAAAAAGGGAGACCATGTAATAGTGCAGCAAGTTATTTATGGAGGTACTTATAACTTTATTGTTTCTGAGTTTGATAAATATGGAATAGATTATTCTTTTACTGAATCTGATAAGTCAGAAGATTTTAAAGCTTTAATTAAAGAAAATACGAAAGTACTATACATAGAAACTCCATCAAATCCATTATTGGGGATCACAGATATGCTAGCTATTAGTAACATCGCTAAAGAAAATAATATTTTAACGATGATCGATAATACTTTTGCTTCACCTATAAATCAAAATCCTTATGATTTTGGTATTGATATTGTAATTCATTCTGCAACTAAATATATGGGAGGTCATTCAGATATTTCTGCAGGAGCTATTGCTGCAAGTGAAGAACACATAGAACAAATTTGGAAAACAGCAATTAATTTTGGCGGTAATTTAAGTGATCAAACAGTTTGGTTGTTAGAAAGAAGTTTAAAAACGTTAAATCTTAGAGTTAAGGAACAAACGAAAAATGCACAGCAAATGGCTGAGTATTTAGAAAATAGTCCAAATATTGATTCAGTATATTATCCTGGTTTAAAAAGTCATCCTCAGTATGAATTGGCGAAAAAACAAATGAAAGGTTTTGGAGCCATGTTGTCTTTTGAGTTAAAAGAAGGTATAGATGCTATGAAGTTTCAAAACAACTTGGCCTTAATAAAACCTTCTATGAGTTTAGCTGGTTTAGAGAGTACAACTGTAAGTCCTGCTCAAACTACACATGCACTTTTAAGTGAAGAAGAACGTTTAGAAAGAGGAATAAAAGATGGTTTAATACGTTTTTCAGTGGGTATTGAAGAGGCAGAAGATTTAATAGCGGATATAGAACAAGCCATAGAAAAAGCAAAATCATGAAGTTAGATATTTTAGCATTTGGTGCTCATCCAGATGATGTTGAGTTAGGTTGTGGAGCTACTTTAGCTAAAGAAATCTCTTTAGGTAAAAAAGTCGGAATTGTAGATTTAACAAGAGGTGAACTGGGTACAAGAGGCTCTGCAGAATTAAGAGATAAAGAAGCTCAAAAGTCAGCAGAAATTCTTCGAGTAGAAGTGCGTGAGAACCTTGCATTTGCTGATGGTTTTTTTACAAACGATAAAGATCATCAATTAGCAATAATACAGATGATTCGCAAATATCAACCAAAAATTGTTCTTTGTAATGCAATTGATGATAGACATATTGATCATGGAAAAGGTAGTAAATTAGTTTCTGATGCTTGCTTTTTAAGTGGATTAGCAAGAATAACTACACATTATAATAATGAAGTTCAACAAGAGTGGAGGCCAGAAAATGTTTATCATTATATACAATGGAAAAATATTGAGCCAGATTTTGTGGTAGATGTAAGTGGTTTTATTGATTTAAAAGTACAATCTGTTTTGGCATATTCTTCGCAATTCTTTGATCCTGAAAGTGATGAGCCAGAGACACCTATAACCAGCAAAAATTTTATTGATAGTGTTACGTATAGAGCAAGAGATTTAGGAAGATTAATTGGAGTAGAACATGCAGAGGGATTTACCACAGAACGTTATGTGGCAGTAGAAAATTTAGATAAAATTTTTTAATTTTTTCTTTTAAAAAAAGTAAAAAGAAGTATATTTGCACTCACAAGCAAATGGTGGTTGTAGCTCAGTTGGTTAGAGCGTCGGTTTGTGGTACCGAAAGTCGTGGGTTCGAGCCCCATCTTCCACCCAGAATAAAAAAAAAGCCTTCTCTTTTGAGAAGGCTTTTTTTACTTTTAGGGGTATTCTTAGGGGTACTAGGGGTAAGGGGTCAATTAAGGGTATTTAATAAAAAAGCTTATCAAATATTGAAGGTCCTTTTCAATAATATGATGTTTAGGGAACATCACCTTAAAGAGTTAATTCTATTCTTCAAGCAGAACTAGGGGTTAGCTTGTTTAACAGACTCTTCAATATCTGATAATCTTTGAAGAATATCTGTAGATAATTCTTCAACTTGCTTTTTTACTATTTCTTTAATATGAAATTCAATAGGGGATTGAACTTCTGTATTATTAGGGGTATAGCTTTTAGCTTCTTCTTTCTTTAATCCAGTAAGCAGCCACATTGGATCAACATCTTTAATGTTGTCAATGATTGCGAGTAATATTGTTTCGTTAGGTTTCTTTGTGTAATTAACTACTGCACTTACCAATTGTTGAGAAACTCCAATGAGTTCCGAAAACTGTCTTTGGTTTAGTTTAGAGTCTTTAAAAACCTTTATTACTCTGTCCGCTCTTTGTCTATTTTCATCTTTCATATCTGGGGGCACTACAAATATAGTAATTATTTACCACAAACAATGATTATTTTTAAATTATTTTATATTTTTTTTAAAATTTCCAGTATTTCCGCCTTTTTACGAGAAGAAATAGGAATTGTTTTACTATCAGTTAGTATTAAATAGCCTCCATCTGCCTTAATATACTCTTTAATAAATGCTTTATTTATTAAGTGACTTTGATGAACTCTTAAGAAACCCAGTGATGATAGTAGATTGGCGTAATATTTTAATGTCTTAGAAACAACTATTCTAGAACCATTTTCTAAATAAAACGTAGTGTAATTGTTATCTGATTGACATCTTATAATGTCATTAATATCTACTAATTGTATCTTATCAACCGTGTTTAAAGAAATTTTACTCGGTTTGTGGTGAGGGTTGTTAATTATCTCTTTTAATACATTTAACTGAGGTTTTTGAGGAGATATTTGTTTTTTAGCCTTGTTTATGGCTGTTTCTAATTCTTCAATAGAGTAGGGCTTCAATAGATAGTCTATAGCAGCAAATTTAAAGGCTTTTAAAGCATAGTCTTCACTTGCAGTAATAAAGATAACCTTTGATTCCATTAAGGGAACCAGTTCTAATATATCAAAGCCAGTGCCATCTCCAAGCATAATATCAAGGAATAGTATATCTGGTTTAAGCGTTTGAAGCTGTTTGGCTGCAGACACAACACTAGAAGCTTTACCAACTATATCAATATCTTTATGATAAGTTTTAATATCACTACATATAAGGTCTAAAGCATCCTTATTATCGTCTACCACAAATGATGTAAACTTATTCATTAGTATTCTGTTTTTAATGGTAACTGAAAGAAAACTCTTGTTCCTGTTGTGTTTTCTTTAGTTTTAATAGTTGTAATATTAAATTTATTTGATTTCGAAAGATACTGAATTCTTTCTTTAGTAACCTTTAAAGCTAAAGAATTATTATTTGTGGTAGACTTATTTTTTAAGGATCTGTCTATACCTATTCCATTATCTTCTATAGTGATTTCTAGAAAATTATTAATTAATCTAATTGCAATTGTAAGTAAGCCTTCTTTATCATTAGTAAAACCATGTGCTATGGCGTTTTCTATAAATGGTTGTAGTAACATAGATGGGAAGAGTATTTCATCACTATCTATATTGCTTAATTGCAGATCTATAGTATAATTAAAGATTTTTGAACTCATTCTTTGCTCTAATTCAATGTAATTCACAATTGTGGTTAATTCTTCTTTAAGTGTTATTTCTTCTTTTCTAGAGTTGTTTAAGACGCTTCTAAGCAAGATTGCAAATTGATTTATAGTTCTGTTTAATTCAGTTACATTGCCCTTATTACCAAGAGATTTAATACCATTCAATACATTAAATATAAAATGAGGATTCATTTGTAGCTGAAGTGCCTGTTGTTCTAAAGTTAATAAGTGGTTTTTTAACTTTAATTCTTTTACTTCCTTATTATGTCTTCTTTTTAGGTTTCTTAAGTGTAAATCAAGTGTTAGATAACCAACAGTTAATAGAATTACAGTAATTATTAGGTAAAATTCATCCTTTTTATAAAAGGGTGTAGTAATTTGAAAATTTAAAACTTGAATAGGGCTCTTTAACTCATCTATCTTAGATTGTACTTTTAGCTTGTATTTACCAAAATTTAAATTAGGTAATTGTAGTTCATTATTGCTAGTCCAATTAGAAGAAGTTCCGTTTAAAGTGTATTGGTATTTTACTTTATTGGGGTTTTCTAGATCTATAGTTTTGTATTTTAATGAGATGTTATTTTGGTCAGGATTTAGTACTATAGATTTTTTCGATTGTAATAAATTGTCAACTGAATTGCCATTGACATAAAAATCTTCAAAATGTAAAATTATATCTTTGTTTTTTTTATGTAATTGATATCCATTTATATATACTCCTTTATTTAAAGTGTTTATTAATGTTAGGTTCTCAGATTTTATAACCGAATTTATCTGATTAGTATTGAGGTTATTGTATTTGCTAATGGTTTTTACAAACGAAAATGTTTCTAAATCACGAATCTCAATACCATCTGTAAACGAAGAAATCCATAAATTTTTATTAATTACAACTAAGTCTGATATGTTTTTTAATGAGGTTAAACTCTTTTCAATTTTATCATTATCTAAAACAATAATTTCATTTTTCGAAGTTGCAGCTACAAATTTATTCTTAGATTTTACAATTGTGGTAATATCATCTTTAAAAATTTGCTTGATACTATTTGGGTTTTTGAGGTTGTCAATTTTCCATAATCCACTATTTGAAGAGATGTAAAAATTACCAGCATTAAAAAATATATCTCTTATAATAGAAAAATCTAAAACAGAATTAATTTCGATTGGTACAAGATTATCGTGTTTAAATTGAAAAACACCTTCTGTAGTAGAAACATAAATGATTTTATCTTTTTCATAAAAGTTTAATATTTCTCGAGATTTTATAAAAGTCTGTTTGTTGTTTCTAATTATAGTTAATCCATTTTTATGACCTAATAGCTTCAACCTTTTTGAAGTAAATAATGCTGTCGTTTCTAAATTACTTATCTCGCTAAAAAATAACCCATCAAATTTTACAACACCTTTACATGTAGCAAGCCAAACATATCCAATATCATCTATTGAACTTGCATTTATTGTGTTACTTGGCAAGCCGTTATTTATTGTGTAATTGGTAAAATTGAATTGTTGTGCATTGCTTTTGTTTAAATAAAAGCAGCAGATAAGTAGAATGAGGTATAATCTCTTTGTCATATTTCAATAGTAAAACGTCATTAAGCAAAAGCTTTGTTAATGACGTTTATAAAACTACAATTTCTATTCCATTTTATTTCATTGCGTATAATCTTTTATTATTTGTATCTGGTTCTATATGTTGTAGCTCTCCATAAGGCTTAATTAAAGGTTTTAAAACCGTAATTACTGTAGATTTTCCTTTGATGGTTAATACACTATTTTTTACTTTAAAAGACCATCTAAACTTTTCAAGTGGAATGTTTAATTCTTTAAAAGCTTCATATAATTCTGCTCTTTGCTCAATAAAGTCCATAATTTCTTCTTGAATTTCGAAAGTAGGTACTTCATCATCTGAGTTATGATAATCTAATTCAAACTTTACAGGCACTGTTTGTTGTGTGTAATAAGCCTCTCCAATATATCTTTCTGTTTCATTATAAATTGCTTCATACCAATCTATATCTTTTTCATTCGGATATTTTTTTGCCAATTCTTTAGATAAATCTACTTTTCCAGGTGAATTTGCAGTTGGATAAAATACATAATAAGGCTTTGCTAAAAAATGATTTGAAAACTCACCGTTAAAAATTGAGTAATAAGCAGAGGCAATAACTTTAGGTGAATCTTGAGCGCTAAACGTATTTTTTAGAGCATCCATCAAATTTTTATTAGTACCTAAACCATTTGCATGAAATATTATTTTAGATTTAGATGTAATTACATTTTCAAGAATTGGTAGTTCACCCTCTTTAAGTTTCATTTTTAAACTCTCTTCAGTAACAGGTTCTCCATTTACAACTGTTTCTAGTGATAAACCTTTAAACGGATTGCTTTTATTTACAATATGAATTTCACCATAAGGTAAATCATCTGCATTTGTGTTTAGCCAATTTATAATCTCTTCTATAGAATAGGTACCATTTACAATTTCTACTTTTTGTTGTTCGAAGTAATTTCTGGCATTAGTATAATACGTATCAGAGCTTGAATCATCACCAGTAATAAAAACTACAGGTTCTCTTAATACAACATCTTCATCTATGTTAAAATCGGTTTCTTCTTGAATAATTTCTGTTGATGCAATAATTTCTGGTTCAGCCCTGTGATCACATTTTAGGCTCAAGGTTGCCATAACAATTAGCGATAATAAAATACTTGCTTTTTTAATTGGAGTGTTCATCTTTCTATTTTTTAAATGTTAATACACCGTAAAAATAAGAGGGATGTTTGCTTAAATATTTTGCTAATTAGAATTCGTAAGTAGTAAGTTAGAATTCGTTAAAGAAAATGCAATGCTAGTTGTTGGAAATAAAAAGTTGGAGGATGTATAATTGTTCTAGCATTGCATTTTAGCTGCTGTAAATGTACAATTTAACATACTTAACCTTTTAAATATGTTGTAAGTTGATTGATTTTTGTTGTTAAATTAACAATATTGCCATTTTTGTTTAACAATTAAGTATAAAACCTGTTACAAAAGTTAAAAGAAACTATCGTTCCCTTTTCAGAATTTATTGTTGCATCTGCTCCTAATTGATTTGCCAATCTTTGTATAAGTACCAAGCCAATAGATTTAGACTTGTCTACTTCTTTAACATTAAAACCCACACCATTATCTTTGAATTCAAAGTATACTTGGTTATCATTTTCATGAATTTTTATGCTTATTTCATTATTTGTAGAAGAATTAAAAGCATGTTTGTAAGAATTTGTGATTAATTCGTTTACAATTAAGCCTAGAGCTTGATTTTGTTCTAAATGAATGTATAAATTTTCTTGAATATTGATGGTAAATTTTACTTGCTCTAAAGCACCATAAACTTTTTTTAAATCGTTTACAATAGTACCTACAAAATTAGTGAGGGAAATTTTAGAAATAGTTTCATTTTTCAATAAATCTTGGTGTAAGCTAGCTATAGTAGATATTCTGTTGATACTATATTGAAATGTAGTTTTAAGATCTTCTTCAGGCAATTTGTTCATTTGCATTTTTAAAATGCTAATGATTAATTGAAGATTATTCTTAACTCTATGATTTAATTCACTGTAAAGCACTCCTTTTTCTGATAAAGCTTTTTTAATTTCTTCATTTTTGATAGCAATAAGATTATATTGTTTCTTCTCTTTTACAAAGAAATAATAGAGTAGAAGTATCATTAAAATGGCAATAACTAAAAACAAAACAATAATTTGATTACGTTTTTGTTTACGCTCGTTAGTCCTTTGAATATTAAAATTTTCTTCTTCTTTTTGAATAAGTTTTATTGGGTATTCTAAAAGATTTAATAAGCTATTATTCTTTTCTTGATTAAGTTTAAAATTGATTGCGTTAGAAAAGTCTGAGTATTTTTCTGAATAAAAAGTAGCTGAATCTAAATTTTTCTTTTTGGTATAATAGGTAGCCAAAAGCTGATATCTGTCTCCAATGTTAGCATTAAAATCTAAGCTATCTATATATTTTTTACCCAAATCAGTTTGATTTGTATTTAAATAACAGAAAGCCATATTTCTGTAAAAGTCATTTTGAAAACCCCAATTACCTTCTTTTATATGTTTTCTGGCAGATTTTGCTTCTTGAAAGAAATACATTTTTGCTGCACTGTAATCCTTCTTGTATAAATAGTACTCGCCAATGTTACCCTTAACAACTCCCATTAAAACTTCTATATCTCTAGTATGTTTAAACGAGTCTGCTTTCTTCATCGTTTTTAATAAATCGAGTGATTTCCAGAAATAATGAAATGCAGAGTCGTATTCGTTATTTCTTTTGTAAAAAACACCAAAGTCGTTTAAAGATTGCGCATTTTTAAAGCTGATGCTATCTTTATGATAATTTCTATGCTTTTTTAAAAGTCTTATAGCCAATCCTGGTTGCCCTAAAAATGAGTATATATTAGATAAGTTTGCCTTGTCAGGACATGTTTCTAGCATTTCACTATTTACATAGAACATTTCGAATATCTTATTTTCTGCTAGAAAATTTCCATTCATTCTTCTTAACAACTTACACAGATAAAATTTATCGATCTCATTTTTTGATTTAAAATATAAATCATAGGCCAAATTATTCGCAATTTCAAATTTCTTTAAGTTACTATAAATTGCAATTCTGTAGAGTTCTAGTAAAAAAACGTTCGTATTTAGACTTCTATATTTCTTTACTTCTTTGTCAAAATATTTATCCCATTCTTCTAAGGTTTTAAACTGGGTGTAGTCTTCTATCTTATTAAATAGTATTAATTTTTTATCTACATCTTTTTCTGATAAAAATTGCTGGTAGTATTCTTCTTGACTTAAATTAGGGTCTACTTGGCAAAATCCAATAGTAGCGTTAAATACTAATATAAAAAATAACAAATATTTTGATAGATTCATCATGAGGTAATATCATCTAAAATTTCGATATATTGATTAGAAATAGGTATAGTTACTTCATTTAGCATAATCGTTTTTTTATTGAATGCACTAATATAATTAGTATTTACAATATAGGATTTATGGCACCTCTTAAAGTAACCTGGTAATTGTGGTAAAAAGCTTTTTAAAGTTGCTCTTTGTAAGTGCATACTACCATCTTCACAATGCAATTCTAAATAAATATTATCTGATTTTATATACATTACATTATTAAGCACAATTTTATGTTGAAAATTATTCTTCTTTACAAAAATGATGTCTTGTGCATTTTCAGCCAATTTAGAGTCATGATTGCTAATGGCAATTTCTATAGCTGCTTTTAAATTGTTTTGATGAAAAGGTTTTACTAAATAGCCTGCAGGTGTAGTTTTTGAAGCAAGCTCTATGGTGTCTGTATCTGCATTAGAGGTTAAAAAGATGAAAGGTATTTGGTAATTTTCATTTATAAAATGAGCTAAATCTATTCCAGTTTCTTTAGAGGATATTTTAATATCTATAAATACTAAATCTACTTTTATATTTTTTAGAACAATTAAAGCATCATTGTATGAAATAACATTACCAACAATATCATGACCTAAACTCTCCATGGTAAACTGCAAATCGTCTGCAATAATAACGTTGTCCTCTACTATTAAGATATTAATTTTGCTTCTCATAATCCCATCTATTATAAATAACCTCAATTTTTAAGATTAGATATTCTTAATTTATTCAGGGGCATAGTATGTAAAAAACAAGCTATCAGTTCAATTAAAAATCCAATTTTTCAGCCAGATATTTTGCTGTATAAGATTTTTTATTTGTGGCTAATTTTTCAGGAGTTCCTTCAAAAATAAGTTCGCCACCATTTTTGCCACCTTCTAAACCAAGATCAATAATATAGTCTGCACACTTAATTAATTCTATGTTGTGCTCAATAACAATAATTGAATGACCTTTTTCTATAAGTGCATTAAAAGATTTTAATAATTTTTTAATGTCGTGAAAATGTAAACCTGTTGTGGGTTCATCAAAGATAAACAATGCTTTGTCTTTTGTAGTACCTTTTACTAAAAATGATGCTAATTTTATTCTTTGTGCTTCTCCTCCAGAAAGTGTAGAGCTAGATTGCCCTAAAGTTACATAGCCTAAACCTACGTCTTGCAAGGGTTTAAGTTTTTTAGCAATTTTGGGTACTAAGTTTTCGGTAAAGAAGGCTACAGCATCATCTATGGTTAAATTTAAGATGTCATCTATAGATTTATTATCAAAAGTAACTTCTAAAACATCTTTTTTAAAGCGTTTGCCATTACAAACATCACATTCTAAATGAACATCTGCCATAAATTGCATTTCAATAGTAACTTCACCCTCACCTTTGCAGGTTTCACAACGACCACCTTCTACATTAAAAGAAAAATGTTTGGGCTTAAAATTTCTAATTTTAGATAATTTCTGATTTGCAAAAAGCGCTCTAATATCATCATAAGCCTTAATATAGGTAACAGGATTAGACCTTGATGAACGCCCAATAGGATTTTGGTCTATAAACTCAATATTTTTTAAAGTGTCAAAATCGCCAGTAATTTCTGTATGCTGCCCAATTTTATCTCCATAACCAACTAGTTTTTTCTGCATTGCAGGATATAAAATCTTTTTAACCAACGTACTTTTTCCAGAACCAGAAACTCCAGTTATTACAGCCAAGCTATTTAAGGGAAAAGTTACATCAACATTTTTAAGATTGTGTTCTCTTGCTCCTTTAATTTGTATTTTGTGTTTTGATGTTCTACGTTTTGTAGGGACTTCAATTTTTAAGTCTTCGTTTAAATATTGAGCAGTTAAAGATTTAGATTGTAAAATTTCGCTAAAAGATCCTTCAGCTACTACATTTCCTCCAAAAGTACCTGCTTCAGGGCCAATATCTATAATGTAATCTGCTTCTTTCATGATATCTTCATCATGTTCTACAACCACTACAGTATTTCCTAAATCTCTTAAGTTTTTTAAAACGCCAATTAAACGTTCTGTGTCTTTTGGATGCAAACCAATACTAGGTTCATCTAAAATATACATAGAGCCCACTAGTGAACTTCCTAATGATGTTGCTAAATTTATTCGCTGACTTTCACCACCAGAAAGTGTATTAGATGTTCTGTTTATGGTTAAGTAAGATAACCCAACATCCGTTAAAAATTTTAGCCTATTATTTATTTCAGTTAATAAACGCTTACCAATTTTTTCTTGATATTTATCGAGTTTAAGATTCTTGAAAAACACAGCTAATTCATCTAAAGGCAATGAAACCAAATCAGAAATGGTGTTTTCATTTATCCTAACGTAATCTGCCTCTTTTCTTAAACGTTTACCACTACAAGTTGTACATTTCGTTTTACCTCGATAACGTGAGAGCATTACTCTGTTTTGAATCTTGTAGCTTTTTTCTTCTAATACTGAAAAGAAATGATGAATTCCGTTAAAAGATCTATTACCATTCCAAACCAATTCTTTTTGTTTTTCTGTTAATTGAAACCATGGTTTATGAACAGGAATATCAAATTTATATGCAACAGAAATTAAATCTTCTTTATAATGAACATAAGAAGGAGTTCTAAAAGGAAAAATAGCATCATCAAAAATAGATAAGCCAGTATTTGGTATTACTAAATCTTCATCTATACCAATTACATTTCCATAACCTTCGCAAGTTGGGCAAGCACCATATGGATTGTTAAAACTAAATAAATGTGTATTTGGTTCTAGAAAAGAAATACCATCTAATTCAAATTTATTACTAAATTCAGTAATTTTTTTATTCTCTAAGTTTTCGATGAAACAAATTCCACTTCCTTCAAAAAATGCAGTTTGTATGGCATCTGCTAATCTGTTATAAAAATCCTCATCATCCTTAGTTACAATTCTATCAACTACCAAGAATATTGATTCATTATTATACTTTTCTTGAGGAAACTCAGAAATTCGATGTACTGTGTCATTCCATTTTAAACGCGCATAACCTTGTTGTTTTAAAACTTGTAATACAGTTTTAAGATCTCTATTTTCATTTATTTCAATTGGAGCAAGCAATAAAAGTTTTGTACCAACTTCAATTTTTTGAATAAATTTTACAACATCTGTTACTGTATCCTTTTTTACTTCATTACCAGAAATAGGAGAGTAGGTCTTTCCTATTCTTGCATATAATAATTTTATGTAATCGTAAATTTCGGTTGAAGTACCTACTGTAGATCTTGGGTTGGTAGAATTCACCTTTTGCTCAATTGCAATTGCTGGTGCAATACCTTTTATATAATCTACTTTAGGTTTGTCTAGTTTTCCTAAAAATTGACGAGCATAAGAACTTAAACTCTCTACATATCTTCTTTGACCTTCTGCATATAAAGTGTCGAAAGCTAAAGATGATTTACCTGAGCCAGATAAACCTGTAATTACAACAAGTTTGTTTCTTGGTATTACAACATCAATATTTTTTAAGTTGTGCAGTTTTGCACCTTTAATAATTATATTTTCTTTCGGATTTACAGTAGAAATATCAGTCTTCATTCAGTATAATAATAAACTATAAAAATACCACTTATTTTAAAGAAACTAAAAAAGATTGGCATTGTGTTTGCTAATTTGTTTGGTAAATAGAAAATAAATTTTATATTTACGAACTTAATATTCACAAAATTAGACGCATATAGTTAAAAACTACTTTTAAAATTATTAACAAAATAATGTTTTGATGAACCACTTGTTCATCTAAAAAAGTAGTTATGGTGCGAAAAAACAAAATTTCCGACAGTACTTTAGTAAGCGATTATATAAAAGGTAATGAAGCTTCTTTAGGAATTCTTATCAACAGACATCAACAAAGGTTATTTAGCTTTATCTATAGTAAAGTACAAGATAGAGATATTACAGAAGATGTTTTTCAAGACACGTTTATTAAAGTAATTAGAACTTTAAAAAAGGGCAATTATAATGAAGAAGGTAAATTTTTGCCTTGGGTAATGCGAATTGCTCATAATTTAGTGATTGATCATTTTAGAAAATCTAACAGAATGCCATCTTTTAAGAATACAGATGAGTTTGATATTTTTTCTGTTTTGGGTGATGGAAATTTAAATGCCGAAAAACAATTGATACAAGAACAAATTTTTTCTGATGTAAGAGAACTTGTAAGCGAGTTACCAGAAGAGCAGAAAGAAGTACTTGTAATGCGCATGTATAAAGACATGAGCTTTAAAGAAATAAGTGAAAATACAGGTGTTAGTATCAACACAGCACTGGGTAGAATGCGTTATGCATTAATTAATATGCGTAAGTTAATTGAAAAACATAAAATTATTTTAGTGAATTAACAATATATGTAAAAAAGCATCGTTAATAGTTTTATAACCAAGAGACTAAATAAAATATATGATGCAACTTTACTCTAGTAAGCCATCTGATTTACAGATGCAACCTAAACAAGAAACAGTTCAATTTTTGATTAATTTTTCCAAATCGCTAACAATTGTAAAAACCAAATCAAAAGACTTCATTGAATTGAATTTGAATTAAGAGTGGAAAAAGCTTCAACATTGTTGGGGCTTTTTTTACGTCTTATAATTTTATCATTTCAATCAAACTATAAATGAAATGAGTCAATAACAACAACTAATACTTCATAATTTTACAATATGGAAAATGTATTAGTAGCAGGTGCCAATGGTACCACAGGAAAAAAAATAGTAACACTTTTAGAATCTTCACAATATTTTACACCAGTAGCAATGGTTAGAAAAGAAGAGCAAGAAGCACAATTTAAGAACAGAAATATTAAAACTGTACTTGGAGATTTAGAGAAAGATGTCTCTCATACAGTAAAAAATATCGATAAAGTTATTTTTGCAGCTGGTTCTGGTGGAAAAAAAGTTAAGGAAGTAGATGAAAATGGAGCTAAAAAATTGATTAAAGAATCAGAAAAAGAAAATATTAAAAAGTTTGTAATGTTGAGTTCTATGGGAGCAGATAACCCTGAAGAAGCAGAAGAATTACAAGAATATTTAAAAGCTAAACACAATGCAGATGAATATTTAAAAAGTAGTAATTTATCTTATTCAATTGTAAGACCAGGATCATTGACAGACGACAAAGGTTCAGGAAAAATTGAATTGGAAAGAAAATTAAACAAACAAGGAGAAATTAGTAGAGAAGATGTTGCTCAAACTTTAGTTAGAGTATTGCATGATTCTGCAGAAGTCAATGAAACTTTCGAAATTATTAAAGGAGAAACTTTAATTGGTAAAGCAATACCTAATTAATTACTGTCTTTTTATAAAACAAAAAACACCTGTTAAGGTGTTTTTTTTGTTTTATAATATTCATTTAAAACTGTTTTTCTACCTATGGTTTTAGTGATAATATCATTGTCTAAATTCCAACCACGAGCAGGAGAGTAATCTCTACCATACCAAATAATTTGTAAGTGCAAATCATTCCATAATTCTTTCGGAAAAAGGCGTTTCGCATCTTTTTCTGTTTGGTTTACGTTTTTACCATTAGATAAATTCCATCTGTACATTAATCGATGAATATGAGTATCTACAGGAAAAGCGGGCACACCAAAAGCCTGACTCATAACAACACTTGCAGTTTTATGACCAACTGCAGGTAATTCCTCTAAACCTTCAAAAGATTTTGGAACTTCACCATTATATTTTTCTATCAAAATTTTAGATAAGCCATAAATCCCTTTAGATTTCATTGGAGACAAACCACAAGGTCTAATAATTTCTTTTATTTGTTCTTGGGTCATTTTAACCATATCAAAAGGGTTATCTGCCTTTTCAAATAAAAACGGAGTAACTTTATTTACCCTTACATCTGTACATTGTGCAGAAAGTAAAACTGCAATTAATAAAGTGTAAGGATCTTTATGGTCTAAAGGAACTGGAATTTCAGGATACAAATTTTGTAAGGTTTCAATTACAAAATTTACTTTTTCTGATTTAGTCATACATGGTTATTTGATAAAGTGTAAAGTTAAAAGTTTCTAAAGATTTATAAGTTGCAAAGTAAAAAGTTTTTAGTATCGATTTTACTTTATAACTTTCCACTTTATTAATGCTAAAACAAAAGTAATGACATCATTAAAAGTAGGGGATAAAGCTCCTAAATTTGAAGCAAAAGATCAAGAAGGAAATACAATTAAATTAGCTGATTATGCAGGTAAAAAATTGGTACTTTTCTTTTATCCAAAAGCGAGTACCCCTGGTTGTACTGCAGAAGCTTGTAATCTAAGTGATAATTATGAAACCTTTTTAAGTAAGGGTTATGATGTTTTAGGTGTAAGTGCAGATTCTGCCAAAAGACAACAGAATTTCATCAATAAGAATGAATTAAAATTTCCTTTATTGGCTGATGAAGATAAATCTGTAATAAATGCATTCGGTGTCTGGGGCCCTAAAAAATTTATGGGTAGAGAGTATGATGGAATTCATAGAACCACTTTTATTATAGACGAAGAGGGTAAAATAGAAGAAGTTATTTCTAAAGTAAAAACTAAAGCGCATTCAGAGCAAATACTTGGATAAGCTACAAAAAAAAGAGGAAGCAATTAGCTTCCTCTTTTTTTTATCAATTTTAAATTGATTATAATTTAAGTGATAAACCAAATATAATTTGATTAACTCTATTGTCTATTCTTGAACTGTTTGCAAATCTTGCTTCAGATTCAGATAATCCTCTTTCCCAACGAACATCCACACCTAGATTTCCAAATTCTACACCAGCACCAAATTGTAAACCAACAGTAAACTTATCAAACTCATCTGTAGATAAATTTCCGAAGTCTAAAGAATCATCTAAAATGTATTGAAAAGATGGTCCTGCAAAAACATGTGCAAAGCCTAAGAACTTTTTACCTAAGAGCACAGGTACGTCTAATTTCTTAAAAGAATATTCGTTTGTTTGGCTTTGTTCTTCAAATTCAGTTTTGACCTGAGTATACACTAATTCTGGTCTTAAGTATAGCCCTAGTATTGGTAAATTACCTCTAAACCAAACCCCTGCATGAAAACCTGTTTTAGCACTAGCTCCATCAGCTATATCATTGGTTGCATTTTTAAAAGAGTCTTCTCCATTGTTATTGTAGTTGATACCTCCTTTAATACCAAAATTAATTTGAGCATTAGAAACTTGACTTAACCCTAAAGCTAAAAAAACTACTAAAATTACTTTTTTCATAATATATTTATTTAGTTATTAATTGAATAAATCTTTATAATAAACGTATTTATTTTCTAGAAATTACTTTTTTAACAGCTTTTACTACTGCAGCTGCATCTAAACCGTATTTAGCCATTAATTGAGCAGGTGTTCCAGATTCACCAAATGTATCATTTGTTGCTACAAATTCTTGAGGAGTAGGTGTGTTTAAAGCTAATGTTCTTGCAACACTTTCACCCAAACCTCCTAGTTTGTTATGCTCTTCTGCAGTTACAATACAACCAGTTTTAGCAATAGATTTCAAAATAATTTCTTCGTCTAAAGGTTTAATTGTGTGTATGTTAATAACTTCTGCAGATATTCCATCTGCTTCTAATTGTTCTGCTGCCTGTAAAGATTCCCACACTAAATGGCCAGTTGCAACAATGGTTACGTCTGTACCTTCAGTTAACTGAATACCTTTACCTATTTCAAATTTTGCATCTTCAGGCATAAATACAGGCACTTTTGGTCTTCCAAAACGCAAGTAAACAGGCCCTTCAAAATCAGCAATTGCTAATGTAGCAGCTTTGGTTTGGTTGTAATCACAAGGATTAATTACTGTCATTCCTGGTAACATTTTCATTAAACCAATATCTTCTAATATTTGGTGTGTAGCACCATCTTCACCTAAAGTAACTCCTGCATGAGATGCACAGACTTTTACATTTTTACCAGAATAAGCAACAGATTGTCTTATTTGATCATAAACTCTACCAGTAGAAAAGTTAGCAAATGTACCTGTAAATGGTATTTTACCACCTATAGTTAAACCAGCAGCAATACCAATCATGTTTGCTTCTGCAATACCTACTTGAAAAAAACGTTCTGGATTTTCTTTAATAAATTGATCCATCTTTAAAGAACCAATTAAATCTGCACATAAAGCAACTACGTTTGGATTTGTTCTACCTAACTCAGTTAGACCATCTCCAAAGCCTGAACGTGTATCTTTTTTTTCTGTGTATGTATATTTTTTCATTATAAATATATTGTTGTAAAAATTTTGGTAAAAATAAACTTTTATTTTTCTTTAGACTTGTTATTTTAAAGATAAGAAAGAAGACTTTTTAACAGTTTGTGAGGAAGTTTAAATTACAGCTTCATTAATTCATCATACAATTTATGAACAGGCAAACCAACTACATTAAAATAACTTCCTTCAATTTTGTCAATTCCTATAAAACCTATCCATTCTTGGATACCATAAGCACCTGCTTTATCAAAAGGTTTGTAGTTTTTTATGTAGTAATTAATTTCGTCATCAGAAAGAGTCTTGAAAGTAACTGTGGTTATATCGTTTATAATTTTCTGACTCTTTTTTGTTTTGATGCTAATAGAGGTAATAACTTCATGTGTGGTGTTTGATAACTCTTTAAGCATGTGAAAAGCGTCATCCTCATTTTTTGGTTTTCCTAATGCTTTCTCATTTAACCAAACTATAGTATCAGAAGTAATTAAAACATCATTTTCATTTAATGCTGCAAAAGCTTTAGATTTTAAATCTGCTAAGTAATCTGTTATTTCTGAACCTTTTAATTCTAAAGGATAAACTTCATCCACAGGTTTCAAGTCAATCTTAAAATCGATATCTAAATCCTTAAAAAACTGCTGTCTTCTAGGTGAGCCTGAAGCTAAAATGATGTTGTAATTTTGAAGTTTTTCTCTAAGCATTGAAGCTTTTCTTAATTCTTGCTAAATCTCTTTTGTTATCTCTATCTTTAATAACATTTCGCTTATCATGGGTTTGTTTACCTTTTGCAAGTGCTATTTCTAGCTTTGCAAACCCTCTATCATTTATAAACAGTTTTAAGGGTACTATTGTATTTCCTTTAGCTTCAACATCCTTTTTTAAACTTTTTAATTCACGCTTGTTTAAAAGTAAACGTCTTTCGCTTTTTGGTTTGTGATTAAAGTGATTACCATACATATATTCTTTGATATACATATTTACAATAAACAATTCTCCACGTTCATTAAATTCACAAAAACTTTCAGTAATTCTGGCCTGACTTTGTCTTATTGATTTAATTTCTGTTCCAGTTAATTGAATTCCAGCAACATATTTGTCTAAAATTTCAAATTCGAAACGTGCTTTTTTATTCTGAATGTTTATTTTTTTCTGCAATTCTAAATCTACTTTTTAATTTATACAAAGATACATTATTAGATTAGAGAAAGAAATGTAAATTTGACGTTTCATAAGTACTAATTTTCATAAGAAATTAATTTCATGCGTTTTTTATCTGTTCTTTTTATCGTTTTCTTGGTGTCTTGTAAATCTGAAAAAGTGGAGTTATCTGCTCAAGAAATTATTGATAAAAGTATCATAGCTTCTGGAGCTGATAAGGTTGCTAACTCTGAAATATCTTTTCGTTTTAGAGATAAGAAATACAGGGCAGTTCGTAAAAACGGAATTTTTAAACTGTACAGAAGTTTTAAACAAGATTCGTTAGAAATAGATGAGTCTATTTCTAATACTGCCTACGAAAGGTTAATCAATAAAAAACCTGTAAGGGTTGTAGATTCTATGATAACAAGTTATAGTAACTCTATAAATTCTGTTCATTACTTTTCTGTTTTACCTTTTGGTTTAAATGATAAAGCAGTATACAAAAGGTTATTACCTTCTAGAACGGTTAAAGGTATTTCTTATTATAAAATAGAAATTACTTTTGATGAAAATGGAGGAGGAGAAGACTTTAATGATGTTTTTATCTATTGGATAAACCAAGAGAATTTTCTGATAGATTACTTGGCTTATGCCTATGAAACAAATGGAGGAGGAAAAAGATTTCGTGTATTAAAAGAACAATGTTCTGTTAAAGGAATTCGTTTTGTAGATTACTATAATTACAAACCAATAGCTAAAGATTCTAAATTAATTGATTTAGATATTTCACTAGAAAACAACGAGTTGCAAAAGGTATCTGAAATAATACTTGAAGATATAGAGGTTGATTATTAACCTCTAAAAATCAATTTTTTATAAATTATTTTGTTGAAAAATTATTCAACTTTTTTTGATTCGCTTGTTACATCATCTCCTTTAATGGTAACTATAAATAACGTAGCATTATCATCATCAGATAAACTTTCATATTTGTTTTCGCCTAAAATTTTGTTTACAAAAGCAGGTGTAGTATTACTATGGCCAACTACTAAAACCGATTTTCCTTTGGTGTTTTTTTGAAAAACAGAGTCATACATATTACTTGGGTCATAGGTGTCTACCTTTAAATTTTTACTTAAAGCAGTTGGAGTAGCAGTTTGTATGGTTCTATTGTAATTGGTAGAATAGACAGCATCAATTGTTATGTCTTTAAAATACTCAGACCAATTCTGCGCTCTTTTTTCACCTTCTATATTTAAGTTCGGATTTCTATCTCTAGGATTTATTCTTTCTTTTTCTGAATGACGAATTAAGTAATAAGTTGTGGTTTCTTCTGGTGTACAGCTAAAAAATAGTGTGAAAGAAAATATAAAAAGCAGAAAAAATTTCTTCATAATAGATAGGTTTGCTGCTAATATACTTAAAAAAGAAAAGTGATGTTTTTTCAAACATCACTTTTTTACGAACTAATCCAATACACTATTAATTTTCAACTAAATCAGATTGATTTCTAAAAACTAATTTATCATCAAAAGCATCTAATAAAATAATACTATCTGTTGTAATTCTACCTGCCAAAATTTCTTTAGAAAGTTGATTCAACACTTCTTTCTGAATAACTCTTTTTACAGGTCTAGCACCAAATTCTGGTTGAAATCCTTTTTGAGCTAAATATGTAATCGCTTCATCTGTAGCGTCTAAAGTAATTTCTTGCTTACCAATCATCTTCTTTAATTGATCTATTTGTAATTTTACAATTTCAAATATATCAACTTTATTTAAAGGTGTGAACATAATAACATCATCTATTCTGTTTAAAAATTCAGGTCTTACAGACTTCTTTAATAAACCTAAAACTTCAATTTTAGCCAATTCAGTTACAGCATCTAAATCTGCTTTAGGATCAGAGAATTTTTCTTGTATAATATGGCTACCCATATTTGATGTCATAATAATTATTGCATTTTTAAAATCTGCAACTCTACCTTTATTATCTGTTAATCTACCTTCGTCTAAAACTTGAAGAAGTACATTAAAAGTGTCTGGATGTGCTTTTTCAATTTCATCTAAAAGCACTACAGAGTATGGTTTTCTTCGAACAGCCTCAGTTAATTGTCCTCCTTCATCATAACCAACATAACCAGGAGGTGCACCAACTAATCTACTCACAGAATGACGCTCTTGATACTCGCTCATATCTATTCTTGTCATCGCATTTTCATCATCAAAAAGATATTCAGCTAAAGCTTTTGCTAACTCAGTTTTACCAACTCCTGTTGTACCCAAGAATAAGAAACTTCCTATAGGTTTGTTAGGGTTTTGTAGGCCTGCTTTAGATCTTCTTACTGCATCAGAAATGGCCACAATTGCTTCTTCTTGGCCAACAACTCTTTTATGTAATTGATCTTCTAATTTCAAAAGCTTTTCGCGTTCAGATTGTATCATTTTTGTAACAGGAATTCCTGTCCATTTTGCTACAACCTCTGCAATATCATCTAAAGTCACTTCTTCTTTAATCAAAGATTTTTCATTCTGATTTTCTTGCAAAACCTTTTGATAAGCTTCTAAATCTTCTTGCGCTTTTTTAATTTTACCATATCTAATTTCAGCAACTTTTCCATAATCTCCTTCACGTTCTGCTTTTTCAGCTTCAGATTTAAAATCTTCAATAGCGGCCTTAGTATTTTGAATATTATCTACAACCTCTTTTTCCGACTTCCATTTTGCATTAATTTCATTACGTTCTTCTTTTAAATTAGCTAAATCCGAACGTAAAGAATTTAATTTTACTTCGTCTTTTTCACGTTTAATGGCTTCAATCTCTATCTCTAACTGCATTACTTTTCTATCTAATACATCTAATTCTTCTGGTTTAGAGTTGATTTCCATTCGTAATTTTGATGCAGCCTCATCCATTAAATCTATGGCTTTATCTGGTAAAAAACGGTTGGTAATATATCTTTGAGATAATTCTACAGCACCAATAATGGCTTCATCTTTAATACGAACTTTATGGTGTGTTTCGTACTTTTCTTTAATTCCTCTAAGAATAGAAATAGCGCTTTCTGTATCTGGCTCATTTACCTGTACTTTTTGAAATCTACGTTCTAAGGCTTTGTCTTTTTCAAAATATTTTTGATATTCATCTAAAGTAGTTGCACCTATTGCACGCAATTCTCCTCTAGCTAAAGCTGGTTTTAAAATATTTGCGGCATCCATTGCACCTTGTCCACCTCCAGCACCAACTAAAGTATGAATTTCATCAATGAATAAAACAATGTCACCTTCAGAAGTAGTAACCTCTTTGATTACTGCTTTTAAACGCTCTTCAAATTCACCTTTGTATTTTGCACCAGCAATTAATGCACCCATATCTAAAGAAAAAATTAATTTATCTTTTAGGTTTTCTGGTACATCACCATCTACAATTCTATGAGCTAAACCTTCTGCAATAGCTGTTTTACCAGTACCTGGTTCACCAACTAAAATCGGGTTATTCTTAGTTCTTCGAGATAAAATTTGAAGAAGTCTTCTAATTTCTTCATCTCTACCAATAACAGGATCTAACTTGTTCTCTTGGGCAAGTTGATTCAAATTTTTAGCATATTTATTTAAAGAATTGTAAGTTTCTTCTTGGTTTTGCGAAGTCACATTATCTCCTTTTCTTAACTCTTCAATGGCTGCTTTTAAATCTTTTTCATGAACTCCTTGGTCTTTTAAAACCTGGGCAATTTTACTTTTAGACTTAAAAATTGCTAAAATTAAGTGTTCTATAGAAACATAATCATCTTTCATATTTTTAGCAATGATTGATGCTTCATTTAAACTAGTTCCAGCTTCTCTGGATAACATTAATTCTGCTCCTGAAACTTTAGGTAAACTCTCTAATTGCTTATCTAAAATTTGTGTAATTAAGCCAATATTAATATTCAATTTCTTCAATAGAAAAGGTAATACATTTTCATCTACCTGAATTAAGGCTTTAAAAATATGCTCATTTTCTATTTGATTATGACCATAACCTTGCGCAATTTGTTGCGCCATTTGAATGGTCTCTTGTGATTTTGTTGTATAATTATTAAAATTCATTTTCAATTTTTATTTTCAATTTTCATACTGTTTATAGCAATAGTAGTACCATCATAAATTTGATTGAAAAAACAGTCATTTTGTCTTTAAAATGCTTGCTATTACTGACTTTTTGACTGGTTTTGTTTTGTATATTTGTGCTTCGAATTTATAAATACGAGCTATGGGTTTATTTAATAATATGTTTGGAGGTAATGATAAAGGTAATTCTAAACCTGAAAAAAAGTCACATTTAAATTGGATTCCTTTAACTGATTTGAATCAATTAGAAGAAATTAAGCACCTTTCTAAAACAGAACCAGTTTTAATATTTAAGCATTCTACTAGATGTGGAATTAGTAGTATGGTTATTAAGCAATTTGAAAAGCTTTTTAAAGAGGAACATGAAAATTTGAAGGTCTACTATTTAGATTTATTAAGATATCGAATCATTTCTGATGAAGTTGGTTATACGTTTCAAGTTATGCATCAATCACCACAACTAATTGTGGTTAAAAATGAAGTTTCTGTATTTAATGCCTCTCATTATGACATTACTTTAACAGATTTAACCAAATTTGTATAGGTAAACTTGCATTAAACCTTAATTAAGTCTTATTTTTGTATCTTAAATTTTTAAAATTTTGGCAGAAAACAGTACTTCAGAAAAGATTGTAGGTAAAGAACTATATGGTTATCAAAAAGATGCACTTCAAGAAATATTTCAAAGATTTGAAAGCGCACCAAAAGACTATCATTTATTATATCAATTACCAACAGGAGGTGGAAAAACTGTAATTTTCTCAGAAATTGTAAGACGTTACATTAAAACTTTTAAAAAGAAAGTTTTAGTACTTACCCATAGAATTGAATTAAGTAAACAAACTTCTAGAATGTTGAAGGAGTTTGGTGTACGAAACAAAATCATCAATTCTACTGCAAAACTAGATGATCAGCATGATTTTGAATGTTTTGTTGCAATGGTTGAAACTTTAAAAAACCGTTTAAACGATGAAAAACTAGATATTTCTGATATTGGTTTAGTAATTGTTGATGAGGCGCATTACAATTCTTTCACAAAAATATTTAAGTTTTTTAACGACTCTTTTATCTTGGGAGTTACAGCAACACCTTTGAGTTCTAACATTAAATTACCAATGTACGAGAACTATCAAGAATTGTTTGTAGGTGAGTCTATACAAGATTTAATAGATAATGGTTATTTAGCTAGAGCTAACATGTACTCTTATAATGTAGGATTAACATCTTTGGAGGTTGGTGCAAATGGAGATTATACCGTAAAATCTTCTGAAGATTTGTATACCAATACAGATATGTTAACCAAATTAGTTTCTGCTTATGAAGAAACAGCAAAGGGTAAAAAGACTTTAATATTTAACAATGGTATTAATACGTCTATACAAGTGTTTCATGCGTTTAAAAAAGCAGGATACCCAATTGCGCATTTAGACAATACTAATACTAAAAAAGAAAGAGAATTAATTCTTAGATGGTTTCATAAAACACCAAATGCTATAATTACCTCTGTAAGTATCTTAACAACAGGTTTTGATGAACCTAGTATAGAGGCTATTATTTTAAATAGGGCTACAAAATCATTAACATTATATTATCAAATGATTGGTCGTGGTTCGCGTATTTTTGGTGATAAGAATACATTTGATGTTGTAGATTTAGGAAACAATTTTTACAGATTTGGACCTTGGGGAGCTGATTTAGATTGGCAAAAAATGTTTAGAGCTCCAGATTACTATTTAAATGCCATTCTTTCTGATGAAGAAATAGAAAGTACGTTTAGATATGAATTACCTGCTGATGTTAAAAAGGAGTTTGCAAAATCTGAAGACACTTATTTTGATATGAAAGCTGTTTACATTGATACTATAAGATCTGGAGAATCATCTAAGCGAGTTTTAGAGAAATCTATAGCTCATCATGCAAAAATGTGTATCGAAAATAGTGAAGACGTTTTTGATGCATTAATTTTAGCTAAAATGCTAGGAGAGGAGATAGATGATAGAATAAATAGGTATGCAAAATGTATTTCTAAAAGTACACACAACTTTGTAACTTGGTTAAAAGATGATTACAGGAAAAAGCTAAATTCTTATCTAAGAGAAAATTTTGATGAGGAATATGAAAAGATTTTTGGTCATCCACCAATTGAAGAATAAAATAAATAAACGCTGATTATTCAGCGTTTTTTTTATGCCATTTTTTTGAGCTATTTATCTATAATAAATTATGGCAAACATTATTTCTTTACTATTGCTATTCAAATTTTATTTCTAGCCTTTAAAGTTAGAAAATACCTTTAAATAAAAAACCTCGCAAATTGCGAGGTTTTTCTGTGTTCAAATAACAAAAAGTATCTTATCCTTTTGTCTTATTCTTAAACTGATCAAATTTATCAGCTTCTGGCTTAGGCCAGCTGTTATTAGAAGTATCAACATCTGCAGTTTCCATATCTGGATCTACCTTGATACTTTTAATTTCTTGTGTAGAAGAGAATACTCTCTTTATAGTATTGTCATCTCTCATCCAGATTTGAGCTGGGAAAGTTTCTCTTTTAGTAGAACCATCAGCATACGTTAATTCAACGATTAATGGCATTACTAAACCTCCTGGCTTTTCAAACTCAACTGAATAAATATAAGAAGGTACTTCTTTACCATCTGCATATTGATCCATAGCATTTGGGTTTGCATCTTCTTTTTTATCTGTTATGTAAACTAAAGGTCCTAAATTATCAAAATACTGCTTGTATTGTGCTTTTAACTTAGTAACTCTTTCACTTGGCTTATCTGTTAAATATAAAGGCTTAACTTCTTTAATACCTATGTCTGTAACATCTGTAGTATAGAACCATCCTCTCCAGAACCAATCTAAATCCATACCTGAAGCATCTTCCATAGATCTAAAGAAATCTTCTGGTGTTGGGTGTTTAAACATCCATCTTTGAGAATATGTTCTAAAAGCATGATCAAATAATTCTGGACCCATAATTGTTTTACGTAACATATATAAACCAGCAGCTGGCTTAGAGTATGCATTTGGTCCGAATTGTTTTACGTAATCTCCTTGAGACATAATAGGAGAGATGTTAGACTGATCTCCACCCATATATCTTGTGATATCTTTTGCTGGATTAGAAGCAAATAATTCTGCATCATAAACATCTTCAGCTAAAATTTCTACGAAAGAATTTAATCCTTCATCCATCCAAGTCCATTGTCTTTCATCAGAATTAACAATCATTGGGAAGAAGTTATGACCAACTTCGTGTATAATTACACCTAACATACCTTTTTTAGTTCTGTCTGAATAAGTTCCATCAGGATTTGGACGACCAAAATTGAAACAAATCATTGGGTACTCCATTCCTTGTCTTTCTGAATGTACAGAAACAGCTTTAGGATAAGGATAATCGAAAGTTAACTTTGAATACTCTATTAAAGTTGTAGCTACAGCTCTTGTTGAGTGCTCTTCCCATAAAGGGTTACCTTCTTTAGGATATAATGATGTAGCCATAATTGTGTTACCATTTACGTTTACAGCCATTGCATCCCAAATATATTTTCTTGATGTTGCGAATGCGAAATCTCTAACTTTTTCAGCTTTGAACTTCCAAGTTTTAGTTCCTGTTGCACGTCCTTTTTCTGCTTTTTCAGCTTCTTCTTGTGTTACAATTAAAACTGGGTTGTCAAAACTTTTTCTAGCTTTAGCATAACGTTTACGCTGAGTTCTTGTTAGAACATCTTTTTCGTTCTGTAAAGTTCCTGTAGCTTCTACAATATGATCTGCAGGCACTGTAAGATTAACTTCATAATCTCCAAATTCTAAAGCAAACTCAGATCTACCCCAGAATTGCATATTTTGCCATCCTTCAACATTGTTATACACAGCCAATCTTGGAAAAAATTGTGCAATAGTATAGTTATTGTTACCATCATCAAAAGATTCTAATCCAGAACGACCACCATCTTTGTTGATATCATTTATTTTATAATTCCATTTAATGCTAAACTCAAACGTTTCACCAGGAGCTAATGCTTTTGGTAAATTAATACGCATCATAGTTCTATTGATAAAGTGAGATAAAGGTTTACCACCTGTCATTACACTTTCTATATTAAAACCAAAGCCTTTACCTTCATTCATATATGAAGTTTTAAAGTTGTCTGGAGTAATAAAAGCAGCTGCAGAATTAGATCTTGCCAAAGGCGTTTTAGAGTCATCTGCTCTCATGTTTTGATCTAATTGTACCCATAAATATTCTAAATCGTCTTTAGAGTTATTGTGGTAAGTAATATTTTCACTACCATAAATTTTGTTATTAGCTTCGTCTAAACGAATATCCATAACATAATCTACCTTCTGTTGAAAGTATTGATGTCCAGGAGCACCTGATGCTGCATGCTGATCATTTGGAGTTGCTAAAACATCTTTTAGTTGCCTAAATTTGTTTTCATCAGTGTGACCTAGTTGCGTTTTCTTTTTTTCTTTTTGCTCTTGAGCTATAGAAGCTGTTGCAATAAAAAATAGAGAAAAAACTAGTAAAGAGATTTTTTTCATTTGTATTGATTTGAATTTAACTAGCTATAAAATTACTGATAATTAGTACGATTTTACTAAAATGTTAAAAATTTTAACAAACCTTTATCATAAAAAAAAGGCAATATGATAACATATTGCCTTTTTCTTAGATTTGGATAGTTTTTATCCTTTCATTTTTTGTTTAAAATTATCAAACTTGTTTGCTTTTTCCCTTGGAAAAGAATTGTTCGAAACATCTACATCTGCAGTTTCTAAATCTGGGTCAATCATAATGCTTTCTATTTGCTTAGATGAAGTAAATACTTTGGTTACTTCTTTGTCATTATATCTCCAAATTTGAGCAGGATATGTTTTCTTTTCTTTACTACCATCTTTATAGGTAAATTCTACGATAATTGGCATAACTAAACCACCAGGTTTTTCATATGTTATTTCATAGTGATATTTATCTTGATTACTGGCAAAACCTAATCCTGCAGAAGTATCTTCTACAAATTCTACTGTGTTGCCCTCATCTTTAGTAGCGTATTTTTTAACTCCTTTTACACCAATATCTGTAACATCAGTAGTATAGAACCAACCTCTCCAAAACCAATCTAGATCTATACCAGAAGCATCTTCCATAGTTCTAAAGAAATCTGCAGGAGATGGATGTTTAAACATCCATCTTTGTGAATAAGTTTTAAATGCATGATCGAACAATTCTTTACCCATAATTGTTTCTCTTAAAATCCATAATGCTGTTGCTGGTTTACCATAAGCGTTAGAACCAAAACTATATACATTATCTCCTTTAGACATAATTGGGGCAATTCTTGATTGATCTCCAGACATGTATCTTACAATATTCTTTGGATAACCTCTTACAATAGGAAAATCTTTGTCATAATCTAGCTCAGCTAACATTTCCATATAAGAATTTAAACCTTCATCCATCCATGTCCATTGTCTTTCGTCTGAATTTACAATCATAGGAAAAAAGTTATGCCCAACTTCGTGTATTGTAACTTTAATCATTCTGTATTTCATTCTGTCTGAATAACCACCATCTGGTAAATCTGGTCTTCCAGGATTGAAACATATTTGCGGATATTCCATTCCCATTTGTCCATCTACAGAAATAGCTTTGTGGTAAGGATAATCAAAAGTATATTTAGAATACGTTTTTAAGGTTTGTGCTGCAGCTCTTGTAGAATGGTCACCATATAAAGGGTTTGCTTCTTTAGAGTATAAAGATTCTGCCATTACTGTTTTACCATTAATGTCTACAGCCATTGCATCATATATAAATTTTCTTGATGTTGCAAAGGCATAATCACGCACGTTTTCAGCAATAAACTTCCATGTTTTTGTCTTTGTCGCTTTTGACTTTTCAATTTTTTCAGCTTCTTCTTGAGTTCTAATTACTACAGGATTATCAAAACTTTTTCTAGCTTTTTCTCTTCTTTTTAATTCTTTCTTTGAAAAAACCTCTTTTGGATTTTGTAAAACTCCTGTTGCTCCTAACATATGATCTTCAGGCACTGTAATATTTACTGTAAAATCTCCAAATTCTAAGGCGAATTCACTTCTTCCCCAAAATTGATCATTTTGCCAACCTTCTACATTATCATAAACACACATTCTTGGGTAGAATTGTGCTATTACATAGTTGTTATTATCATTTTCAGTAAAGTGCTCATAGCCAGATCTACCACCATCTGTTCTATGATTGTTGATGTTGTACCACCAAGAAATATTAAAATCGAAAGTATCTCCAGAAGCTAAAGGCTCTTCTAAATTAATGCGCATCATAGTTTGATTAATAGTGTGTGATAATGCACTACCATCCTTATTAGTAACACTCATTATATTAAATCCGCCATCAAAACGCTCTTCAGGAAAAGCTCTGTTAAATCTGTTTTTACTAATTTTTTTAGGAATAGAATTAGGAGAAATATCTGGAGTTTTAGAATCTGCAGCTCTCATATTCTGGTCTAATTGTACCCATAGATATTCTAAATCGTCTTTAGAATTGTTGTGGTAAGTAATAGTTTCTGAACCTGTAATTTTTGTATTGACATCATCTAAAACAATATCCATTACATAATCTACCTTCTGCTGCGTATATTCTTTACCAGGTTTACCAGAAGCAGTTCTTTCTAAGTTTGGTGTGGGTAATTCTTGCTTTAATTGCTTAAACTTATTTGTATTTACATGCCCTTGTTTTGTTATTTGGCCATATGTTGTGGCTGCAAACAAGAATGAAAGCATTACTAATCCAAATTTTTTCATAAATGTTGATTTTGGGTTTGTTTAAATTAATATTCTAATAAGGTAGAACTTTCATCTTTTGTAAGTAAAACACTTTTGTTTTTTTTACCGACTTTAGATTTAATTAAGTTCTGTTGTTTTGGAAAATGTTCGATAAGTATTTTATTAGAAACATCTATACTATTTACTTTATTGATGTTTTCTATCTCCAAGTAAAAAAATACTAAATCTCCATCATATTCTTTGCCAAGATAATTAAAGTTTTTTTCTTTACCATCTACTTTAAGAGCGAGTTTATCTTTTAGATATTTTTCAAAGTAAACATCATTGTTTTTTAATTCTCTTTTGGTGGTTAGCTGCAAATCAATATCAAAATCTTTGTTTAGCGCAAGCTCTATATCATCCATAAAAACATTAATAATTATTTGCACAGCTTTTGCTTCGCTCTTATAGTTTATTTGTGTTAAACTAAGATAATATTTATGTGCTGTAAAAGAGAGTAGTGGAAGTGCTATAAATAATAGCAAGTGTATTTTTAATTTCATAAAAAGCTAAAAACAATTATTGAACCAAATTACTCATTTTTTATGATTTTAAGGTAAGAGACGCTTTCTGCCCTTAATATTTTTATTAGTTCTAGCATTCTATTTTCCTTGTGTAAATCTTCTATACCTAAAGGATTGCAGTATTCTAAGAAATGAAAGTAGTTTTCAATAGGAATTTTTAATTCATCAAAAAAGAATTTTTCTCCCAATTCAGACATTATCTTATAAGGAAATTGTCTTTTTTGATTTAGTTTATTTCTTAATGCCCATAAACGTTCTGAGTGCTTAAAAGGCATTCCTATTTTGGCTCCTGCACCAGCCATTGGCATAGCACCTTCCATAGTATTTACTAGTGGTGGTTTGGCTTTTTTTATTTCATCTATAGTAAAGTCTTTTTCTTTAAAGTTCACATTTGAAAAATCCATTACTTTTCTTAATAAAGAATCTTGTACATCTCTAGGAACATCTTTAGTATCTATACCTAATCTTCCTAACAATTGATTTCTTTTAAGTTCGAACTCATCTAACGTATAAACATTTGTATTTAATTTTATATCAAGTTCTCGTTTATCTATAATTTCTTCTGAAATGAAAATCTTTTTTGCTTTGTATTGAATAGATGAAACCCTTAACGTATCTCCTTTAGAAACAAAAATTCTATACAAACCTTGATCACTAGAAAATGTTCCTTGATACGTATTTAAATTTATGATATTTGCGTTTTTAATTACACCTAAAGAATCTGTAATCTTACCAGTAATAATATATCTTTTACTTTGAGAATTTGCTGTAAATACTACAGCTAGCATTAATATAGAAAACAGTATACTTCTTTTCATAGATTTATTAGGCTAAGTTGTACTTATAACTATCTTGAAAATTACGTAATATTTTAATACAATTTTTATAAAAATTAGTTTTTTTGAAGTAAACTAAGTTCAGTCTTATTCTTTTGAGGAAATGTTTTGCTTTCTCTCATTAAAATTGCTGTTACTTTAATTTTATCATCCTTTTTAAAAAGAGTGATGATATTTTTCTTAAAACAATAGTTCAGAAATACATTGATGTTGTCTTGCTTAATATTTAAGTCTGTAATAAAAAAATCATCTGTGTAATGCTTTCTAATGCTGGCTAACATTTTATCTTCATAGGTAAGTTTTTTTAACATTCTTTTTCTCTTGTTACTTCCGTTTAAAGCGCCTATTAGATTATCTAGGCTTACTGAAGCGCTTGTAAGTGTTGCACTTACAATTTTTGTATCTTTTTCAACTTTAGTATTAGCATATGGTAAATTAAGCTTTTTTGCATTTACTGTTGGTGGTTTTATGTATTGCTTGTCTACATAAAATATTCCTGTAGATCTTTCAAAAGTTATTTCATTTAATTCATTTACTTTTTCTTGTAAATCAATGGTTATAGATTTTTTTACATAAATTTCTTTGGTAATAATTACTTCTTTTTTCTCTAGATTTATATGCGAAACAAATAAAGTATCGTTTAAAGAAACTGGTATTTGAAAAACACCAAAATCATCTGAAGCTGCACCTTGATTTGTATTTTTGTTGATGATGTGTGCATCTGGAATTGTATTTTCTTGAAATAGAATTTTTCCTGATATAATTTTTTGAGCATCTTGCCCAAAAGAAAACCAAGATATAAATAAAAGGTAGAGTAGTAGTTGATTTTTCATTGAAACAAAGAAAATGCCTAGTCCTCTTAAAATTCTATTAAGACACTGATAAAATTTTGTTAACAGGTTACGTTTCTGCTACTTTTTATGATGAAATTAAGAATTGCAATCCATAAAAAATGACTTATTTTTGAGCTATGAAGAAAATGATTATAGCAAGCACGTCTACTATTTATGGTGGTAGTTATTTAGAATATCTTTTACCAACATTAAAGTCTTTTTTTAGTGATGTAAAAACAATCTTATTTATTCCTTATGCAAGACCGAGTGGAATTTCTTATGATGCATACACTAATATTGCTAAAGAAGCTTTTCAAAAAATAGGAATTGAAATAGAAGGTATTCATGGCTATAAAAATCCCATAGAAGCAATACAAAATGCTGAAGGTATTTTTACTGGAGGTGGAAATACTTTTGAACTGGTGAATCAGTTATATAAAAATGATATTTTAGAAACTTTAAAAAAAGTATTAGAGAATGGTACACCTTATTTAGGCACAAGTGCAGGAAGCAATATTTGTGGTATCAATATGAAAAATACTAATGATATGCCAATTGTGTATCCTCCTAGTTTTAAGACTTTAGGTTGCATACCTTTTAATATAAATGCTCATTATTTAGACCCAATAGAGGGTACAAAACATATGGGTGAAACTCGAGAAACTAGAATTAAAGAATTTCATGTATTTAATAATACTGCTGTTTTAGGATTAAGAGAAGGTAGTTGGTTAGAAGTAATAGGTGAAACAATAACTTTAAAAGGAAATTATACTGCAAGGTTATTTGAAAAAGATAAAAAACCTATTGAGTCAGGAATAGGTGAAATTTCTATATAGAAATAGTAGTGTAGTAGTAACAACAGAACAATAAAAAAGGGATAATTTTAATTATCCCTTTTCTTGTTTTAATAAGTTACGTAATCAACAATTTCTAAACCATAACCAATCATACCAACTCTTTTGGCTTGTTGGTTATTAGTTAATAGTTTTAATTTGCTGATATTTAAATCATGTAAAATTTGAGCTCCAATTCCAAAGTCTCTTTGGTCCATTGCAATCGCAGGTGCTTTTAATTCACCATTCTTCTGATTTTCTTTCAAAATATTTAATCTGCTCAATAAGTTTTTAGACTGATTTTGCTGATTGATAAATAAGATTGCACCTTTACCTTCATCATTTACAACCTGAAACATTTGATCTAATTTCTTATCTGCATTATTGGTTAGTGTACCAAGTATATCATTATTTACTAAAGTAGAATTTATTCTTGTTAAAACTCCATCTTCATTGGTCCAAGATCCTTTTGTTAAAGCTATATGTACTTGATTATTAGTAGTTTGTTGATAAGCTCTTAAACGAAATTTACCAAAACGTGTTTCAATTTCAAAGTCTTCTTTCTTTTCAATTAAAGAATCGTGTTCCATTCTATAGGCAACTAAATCTTCTATAGAAACAATTTTTATATCGAATTTTTCTGCAACCTTTAGTAATTGTGGTAAACGAGCCATGGTACCATCTTCGTTCATGATTTCTACAATAACTCCTGCTGGTTGTAAACCTGCTAACCTTGCAAAATCTATAGCTGCTTCTGTATGACCTGTTCTTCTTAAAACGCCACCTTCTTTTGCCTTTAAAGGAAAAATATGACCAGGTCTAGCCAAATCAAAAGGTTTTGTTTCTTTATCAATTAAAGCATTAATGGTTAATGCCCTGTCTGAAGCCGATATTCCAGTTGTAACACCTTTACCTCTTAAATCTACAGAAACCGTAAATGCAGTTTCCATAGGGTCAGTGTTATTATTTACCATCATTCCAAGCTCTAACTCTTTACAACGATTTTCGGTTAATGGTGTACAAATTAAGCCTCTACCATGAGTTGCCATAAAATTTACCATCTCTGGAGTTACTTTTTCAGCGGCCGCTAAAAAATCACCTTCATTTTCTCTGTTTTCATCATCTACCACAATAATAACTTTACCATTTCTGATATCATTTATTGCTTCTTCAATAGTGTTAAGTTGTGTTTGATTTGCTGAATTTGTAGTCATATCGAATTACCTTTTTTAGGTAGTATTTTTTTGAAAAAATTAGTCACTGGTTGTAAGAAAGAATTTAAATTGAAAATTCCTTTGTCTTTTGTTGCTCTGTTGGTTAATAAAATTGCTAATGGAATCATTAAAATTGCTGATATCCAAGAGCCTAGAATAGAAGTTATTGAGCTTTCTTCGGCTAAGTTTTTACCAAAAGTATTGGTAAAGAAATACAGCACATAAACTGCAATAGCTAAAATCATTGGGAGCCCAAAACCTCCTTTTCTAATAATAGAACCTAAAGGTGCTCCTATAAAAAATAGGATTACACACGATAATGAAAAAGCAACTCTATTGTAGTATTCTGTGTCATAAAAATTCACCATTTTTCGGTTCCATTTTATGCTATCTAAATTATTATTTATGGTACTTACAACTCTAGTTGTTTTGGTAACAGCAGAGTTTAGAATTGTTATTTTCTCTTGAAGTTCAAAATTGTCAATTATATTGCTGTCTAAAGATTTGTTTTTTAAAGAGTCAGGATATTCATATAAATCTTTAGCAGAAGTACTGATAAATATGTTTTTAGCTCGTAAACCTAAAATTTCATCATAATTATCCTTTAACATTGGTATTGTGTCCTTAATTTGATCTAAGGTTAGCATCATTGGTATTGTTGCTGAATTGATAGAATCTAATTGGCCTTCATCTAAAGTATCTCCAATATCAATATTAAATTCGTATTCTTTAAAAGTGGCACTAGAAGCTGCCATTTTTTTACGTTTTATAGTGGTTCTAGCAGATTTTACATGCTCCTCATAATAATTACCATTGTATAAAATAAAGGTCATATATCTACTACCTTCTTCAGTAACTATTTTCCCACTTTCTGCTGTAATTACTTTTTGATTACCTCTGTTACTCGTTAAATCGTAGATCCAAACTTTTTTAAGTAAATTTTCTTCTTCTCCATACTTTTCATCAAATTTAATTTGGTAACCAGGAATATCTGCATTAAAACTACCAGGAACTAAAGCTAAAGCTGGCTTTTTCTTTTTGATATTTAAATAGAGATTTCGCTGTTTTAAATTTGCATAAGGAAAAACATTATTCAAAAACAGAAAGTTAAGTCCGCTTAAAGCAATAGCTAAAATACCAATTGGTCTTACCAATCTTTGCAAGGAAACACCTGCTGATTTTGCAGCTGCAAATTCATAGTTTTCACCTAGATTGCCTAAAGCCATTATTGATGACAGAAGCACACCAATTGGTAATGCTTGAGGTATAATCATTAAGGTAGTATAGTATAAAAATTTAAGTATGAAAATAACGCTAATTCCTTTACCAGCAATGTTTTCGAAAGCTTGCCATAAAGCTTGCATAACCAATACAAACAATACAATTAGAAAGGTAGCAATAAAAGGAACTAGAAAGCTCTTTAAGATGTATTTATCTAATATTTTCATAAAAAAACAAAAATAGCACCTTAAATATTAAGATGCTACTAATTTTCTGTTAATTGAAATAATTAATCAATTGTGTAGTTTTGATTTAGATATTTTTGTTCATCAAACTTAAAAAAGCTATCAGAAATTGGCTGATTACTTTTAAACGATGTAATTGTAAAACTTGTTTTTGCGCCATTAGAACCAGTTTGAATTAACTTATAAATGTGTTTAGTTTTTGCATCTATACCTAATTCTACTTTTACAATATCTGAATCGCTATCAATAGGGTTTAAAGTTACGTACTGTATTTTTCTACCGTTAACATTTTTTAATTTACCCATTTCAAAATTGTAACCTTCTTTATAAAAGCTTAATAATTTAGAAGGATAAATAAAACCATCATCTGCATTCATATCACCCTCTGAAGTTGAAATTTCTTTTTCTTCATTATTAATGACATATAATTTTTTACCATCGTAAATAAAACGATTACCTAAATACAGTAAACTGTATTTTTCTCCTTTTAAATTAATTTCACCTCTAATTGGTGGTTCATCACCTTCTTCAATACCTGCTTCTTCATTACTTAAAGTCTGGCTAAATCCAATAAACATATTGTTATAAGCAGACATTTTAGTAGACACTTCATCTAATAAAGCTTTTGCCTCTAAAGAGTTTTGTGAAAGAGTTACACTTGTAATAAACAAGCTTAAAAATAATACTACTAGTTTTCTCATGTTTTGTTTAATTCTCATTTTGTTTAAGCAAAATGTTATTGTTTTTTTTCGTTTTCTAATAATTGCTCAAGAGCCATAAAATCTGGTACTAAAACTTGCCTTGCTTTACTACCTTCAAAACCACCTACAATTCCTGCTGCTTCTAATTGATCTATTAATCTACCAGCTCTATTATAACCAAGCTTTAATTTTCTTTGTAACAAAGAAGCAGATCCTTGCTGTGCTGTAATTATAATTTCTGCAGCCTCTCTAAACAATTTATCTCTGTTTGCTATATCAACATCAATACTTGTGCCACTTTCATCATCTACGTATTCAGGTAATAAATGAGCCTCTGAATATGCTTTTTGCGAACCAATAAAATCAGTAATTTTTTCAACTTCTGGTGTATCTACAAAAGCACATTGTATTCTAGTTATTGAGTTTCCATTGGTATAAAGTAAATCTCCACGTCCAATTAATTGATCTGCTCCACCTGCATCTAAAATAGTTCTAGAATCGATTTTTGAGGTAACTCTAAATGCAATTCTGGCAGGGAAATTGGCTTTAATTATACCTGTAATTACATTTACAGAAGGTCTTTGTGTGGCTACAATTAAATGAATACCAATTGCTCTTGCCAATTGTGCTAATCTAGCAATAGGTGTTTCTACTTCTTTACCAGCAGTCATAATTAAATCAGCAAATTCATCAATTACCAAAACAATATATGGCAAGAATTGATGCCCATCATTAGGATTTAATTTTCGCTTTTTAAATTTCTGATTGTATTCTTTTATATTACGAACCATTGCCGATTTTAACAAATCATAGCGATTGTCCATCTCAATACAAAGTGAATTTAAAGTATGCACAACTTTAGTGGTATCAGTAATTATAGCTTCTTCAGAATCTGGTAACTTGGCTAAATAATGACGTTCAATTTTATTAAATAAAGTAAGTTCTACTTTTTTTGGATCTACCAAAACAAACTTTACTTCTGCAGGGTGCTTTTTATATAACAGAGATGTTAAAACAGCATTTAAACCTACAGATTTACCTTGACCTGTAGCACCTGCCATTAGTAAGTGAGGCATTTTTGCTAAATCTACAACAAATGTTTCATTAGAAATGGTTTTACCTAAACCAATAGGAAGCTCCATTTGAGACTCTTGAAATTTCTTAGAAGAAATTGCAGAGTGCATAGAAACTATAGTAGATTTTTTATTTGGCACTTCTATACCAATGGTTCCCTTACCAGGTATTGGAGCTATAATACGAATTCCTAAGGCTGATAAAGATAATGCAATATCATCTTCTAAATTTTTAATTTTAGAAATTCTAATTCCTGCTTCTGGCACAATTTCATACAAGGTTATTGTTGGCCCAACAGTTGCTTTAATTTCTGCAATACCTATTTTGTAGTTTTTTAAAGTTTCTACAATTCTATTTTTATTTGCCTCTAATTCTTCAGGATCTATAGAAATACTCTCATTGTATTGCTTTAGTAGGTTAAAAGTAGGAAAACGAAAGTTTGATAACTCTAAAGTTGGATCAAATTCTCCAAAGTCTTTTAATATTTTATCAGATAAATTTTCTGTAGAGTGTTCTTCTTCTTCAGATATTTCTACATTTATATCTAAATCTAAGTCATTTTTGTCAGGTACTGTTTCCTCAACAATTGGCTCAGATATTGACTCTTCTTCAATTTTTAATGTAATTTCTTCCTTTTTACTAACATCTGAGTGCTTTGAAATAGTTGGTTGCAAGTTCTCTAGAGATAGTTCAAATTCAGATTTTTGCTCTTCTTTGGTTTCAGTAACAGATTCTTCAGTTATTGTGGTTTCTTTTTCAACATCAGGTTCTAATGCTTCATTCTCGGCTTTTTGCCTATTTGCAATTCTTTGAGCTTTCCATTTATCTAAATAACTATCTATAGTAACCTTATATCGTACAATGATGTAAGTAAAGAAAAGAAAAACTAGAACAATAGCTAAACCTGTTTTACCTAGAAAAGTTTGTAGGTAATTATTGATTTCATATCCTACAACTCCAGAAAGTAATGCATATTTCTGATGTAAAAACCCTAAGGTTATTGATAACCAAACCATGGATAGTAAACCCCAATTCCAAGAGATAATAATTTTAGCAAATTTTCTTTTAATTAATATATAAAACCCTGTGATGAATACCTGATAAACGATATAAAATGCAGCTAAACCAAAACCATCATAAATAAAGAAATGGCTTAGGTTTGCACCAATTTTACCTAATAAGTTACTACTTTTTATATTTTTATCAGATAAATGATTTAATGTGCTTTGATCTGCTTGCCAATTGAAAAAGAATGAAATAAAGGCAATAAACAAAAAAACCGAAAACAAAATTAAAAATAAACCCAAAATATTTTGAGTTTGCCTTGTTTTTAAAAAAGCAAAAACAGGTGTTTTTTCCTCTTTAGATTTTGAAGTTTTGGTTTTGGTTTGTTTTGATTTGGCCATTAAAAATTAGTGATTTTTAAAGGGTAAATATACATATTTGCTTAAAATAACAACGTTATTTTAGGCACATAAATTATAGAAGCAATAATTAAAGATATTATAGCTGCAAATGTTGGTGCACCTGCAGCTATATCTTTTATTTTACCTATTTTTTCGTGAAAATCTGGGTGAATAAAATCAGCAATTTCCTCTACGGCCGAGTTTGCAGCTTCTGCTACTAAAACAAGACCAATAGCTAAAAACTGTATACCCCATTCTAAGGCAGAAATATTAAAGAGAAAACCCAGAATTGTAGCAATAACTGCCACAAATAATTGAGCTTTAATACTGTCCTCAGAAGTAACTAGAATCCAAAGGCCTTTGAAAGCAAATTTGAAACTTCTAATTCTACCTCTTATAAAACCGTCATTTGGGTTTTTCATATTATAAAACCTCTAATGCAGCATCATAATTTGGTTCTGAGCCAATTTCTGGTACTTGCTCTGTGTAAACAATTTTTCCATCAGCATCTATGATTACAATAGCTCTAGAATGTAAGTTTTTAAAAGCGCTATCAGCAATCGTTACTTGATAATCTTTACCAAAAGAACCATCTTCAAAATCAGAAAGCATTTCTACATTATCAATACCTTCAGCACCACAAAAACGTGCTTGTGCAAATGGTAAATCTCTAGAAATACATAACACAACTGTATTTTCTAAATCGGATGCTTTTTTATTAAATTCTCTTACAGATTGTGCACATACTCCTGTATCAACACTTGGAAAAATATTTAATATGATATTTTTACCTGAATAATCTGCTAAAGACTTTTCTTTAAGTTCAACTGTTTTTAAATTAAAATCTAATGCTTTTTCACCAACTTTTGGTAAATCACCTACTGTATTTATAGGATTTCCTCCCAATGTTATTCCTGCCATCTTTATAAATTTTGTTTATTCAAAAGTAATTAATTTTATTGATAATGTTATTTTAAAACTGTGAAGTTCTCCTTAAATAAATGCAAATCTAATATGTATCTTCGCGATTTCAAATAGTAGGGTAGTAGTGAATTTAGCTCAATATACATCAGAATTTAAGTACAATTGGAAGTTGGCAGCACCTGTAATGTTAGGTATGTTAGGCCATACGTTTGTGGCGTTCATAGATAATATTATGGTTGGGCAGTTGGGTACTGCAGAACTGGCTGCAGTTTCTTTGGGAAATAGTTTTATGTTTATTGCAATGTCTATAGGAATTGGTTTTTCTACAGCAATTACACCTTTAATAGCTGAGGCTGATTCATCTAATAACTTACAACAGGCTAGAGCAACCTTTAAGAACGGCTTATTTTTGTGCACTGTGCTAGGAGTTTTACTTTTTTTAATGGTGTTTTTTGCAAAACCATTAATGTATTTAATGCAGCAGCCAGAAGAAGTAGTAGCCTTAGCCATTCCTTATTTAGATTTAGTTGCATTTTCTTTAATTCCGCTTATCGTTTTTCAAGCCATTAAACAATTTAGTGATGGAATGTCTATGACTAAATACCCAATGTATGCAACATTATTAGCCAATATTGTAAATGTAGTTTTGAATTATTTATTCATTTTTGGAAAGTTTGGTTTTCCAGAATTGGGAATAGTTGGTGCTGCTTATGGAACTTTAGCTTCTAGAATAATTATGGTAATTTATCTGTGGATTTTATTAAGTTACAAAGAGAGATCAAAGAGAATTATGAATAAACTTAAATTCTTTGTTTTAGATGTTTTAATGATTAAGAAAATCATCAATTTAGGTTCTTTAAGTGCCATGCAAATGTTCTTTGAAGTAGCTATTTTTACTGCAGCTATTTGGTTAAGTGGTCTTTTAGGTAAAAATCCACAAGCTGCAAATCAAATTGCGTTAAACTTATCTTCTATGACGTTTATGGTAGCTATGGGTTTAAGTGTGGCTTCTATGATAAGAGTTGGAAATCAAAAAGGATTGCAAAATTACAGAGAATTAAGAAGAATTGCCTTTTCTATCTTTTTATTGGGAATGATCTTTGCAACTATTTTTGCAATTTTATTTTTTATTTTTCACAATGTAATGCCAACCATTTATGTTGATTTGGGTGATGAATTGAATTACACAGATAATATGGAGGTAATTTCTATAGCTTCTAAATTGCTAATTGCAGCAGCATTTTTTCAAATTTCAGACAGTATTCAAGTAGTTGTTCTAGGTGCTTTACGTGGTTTACAAGATGTAAAAATACCCACAATTCTTACATTTATTTCTTATTGGTGTGTAGGATTCCCAGTTTCTTATTTTTTAGGTTCTGAAGAAATGTATGGTAGTTTTGGTATTTGGTTGGGCTTGTTAGCTGGTTTAACTACTGCATCAATCTTGTTATTTATACGATTTAATAAGCTGACTTTAAAGTTAATAGCAACAAAGACAGAATTAGTTAGTTAACGTATTTACTTGAACTTTACTTTCTAAGTTATCAAAGTCATAAAGGTTGGTGTCTAACAAATGCGAAGGAAATACGTTTTGTAAGGCATTCATCATTATTGCGTTTCTATTAGGGAACTCTTTTTCCCAATGAGCTATCATTTCCTTTACTTTTTTTCTTTGTAAATTTTCTTGAGAACCACACAAATTACACGGAATTATTGGGTAGTTTTTATAGTTCGAGAATTCTTCAATATCGCTCTCATTACAAAATGCAAGGGGTCTTAAAACGACTAAATCTCCTGCATCATTTTTAAATTTTGGAGGCATAGTTTCTAGCTTTCCTGAGAAAAACATATTAAGAAAAAAAGTTTCTAGAATATCATTTTTATGATGACCTAAAGCCAATTTATTGCAACCTAAGTCTTTGGCAGCCTCATATAAAGTTCCTCTTCTTAATCTAGAGCAAAGGCTGCAAGTGGTTTTGCCTTCAGGAGTTTTATCCATCACCACTTTGTAGGTGTTTTTTTCAATTATTTTAAAATCAACTTTTAGGTTACTTAAATAAGTTGGTAACACTTCTTCTGGAAAACCGGGTTGTTTTTGATCTAGATTTACAGCAATCAAATCAAAATTTATAGGTGCAACTTTTTGGAAATAAAGTAACAAATCTAATAGGGTATAGCTGTCTTTTCCTCCAGATAAACAAACCATAATTTTATCACCTTCTTCAATCATTGTGTATTGTTGAATGGCTTGTGCTACAGATTTCTGAAGTTTTTTAGTGTTTTGATGCTGTTGATTCATAGCTGCAAAAATAATAGAATCAATAAGATTTAAAAGCTACTTTTAATTTAAATGCACTCTTCAATTGCATCTAAAATTATTTGACATCCTTTTATCAGTTCTTCATCAGAAATGGTAAGTGGAGGAGTAATTCTCATAGCTCTGCCTTCAAATAATAAAAAGAAAAGTATTAAACCTTTATTTAAACATTTCATAATGATTTTAGCTGCTAATTCTGGAGATTCTACAATAGCAGCTAGCATTAATCCTTTGCCTCTAATTTCTAGAATAGATTCATGTTGCAATAGATTTCTAATGATGTTCTCCTTACGTAAACTTTCAGATATTAAATCATCTTTTAATATAACATCTAAAGTAGCATTTGCTGCTGCTGCAATTACTGGATGGCCAGCAAATGTAGAGATATGTCCAAGTTTAGGATTATCTTTTAAAAGACTCATTCTATCTTGAGAAGCAATGAAAGCACCTATTGGCATTCCACCACCTAAACCTTTACCAGTAATGATAATATCTGGAGTTACGTTATAATTTTCAAATCCCCAAAATTTACCAGTTCTACCAATGCCAGTTTGTATTTCATCAAGAATTAAGAGCGCACCAACTTCATTGCATTTAGCTTTAACTTCAGCTAAATAGTTATCAAATGGCTCAATAAAACCAGCACCACCTTGAATAGTTTCTAAAATAACTGCTGCAGTATTCTTTGTTATTTGCTCTAAACAAAAAGTACAATTAAAAGCAATAAATTTAATACCAGGAATTAAAGGCCTAAAAGCAGCATTTTGCCTTTCTACACCAGAAACACTCATTGCACCTTGAGTATTGCCATGATAAGAATTTTTGGCGGCAATAATTTCTGATCTTCCTGTAACTCTTTTTGCTAGTTTTAAAGCACCTTCTGTAGCTTCTGTTCCTGAATTTGTAATGTATATAGATTGTAAGGTTTTGGGCAGAGTAGAAGCTAATTTTTTACAAAGAGAAACTTGTGGTTCTTGTATAAACTCACCATAAACCATAACATGTGTATAGTTGTCTACTTGCCTTTTGATGGCTTTATTTACCAATGGATGGTTATGACCTAGACTATTGGCCGAAACTCCAGCTACAAAATCTAAATAGGCTTTTTTATCACTGTCATAAATGTAAGAACCATTTGCATGAGAAATTTCTATAGCTAATGGGTGAGGAGAGGTTTGTGCTTGATATTTGTAAAAATCTGATTTCAAATTATTGACCAAAACGAGAGAGGGAAGTTTGCTTTTTATCTTTCTTTTTATCTTTTGTTTTCTCATCAATAAATAATGAGGGTTTTTCTAAGGCTTTCTTTTTTATTGGAGCCTTATTTTCTTGACCATCTTTAATAAAAATATCATATTTAGTTTTAGGTTGCTCATCTTCTCTCCAAATAAAACCTTTAATTTTTCTACCTTCTAAATCGAGTTCAGAAGGAGGATATGTTTTTCCATCTGAACTTTTTAGATATTTAATAGACTGAATTTCGCCATTTTCTAAAGTAAATTCAATATTGCTAGAAACTTCCTTAGTTATGGTTTCCAAAACTTGCGTTTCTGCATTTCTATTAAAATAAATAGATTCAGCATTACCTTTAACCAAAAGAAATTTAAGCTTATTAGCATCAAATTTACCAAACATGTTTCTACCTTTTATCTGATTGTAATCCTCTTTAGCTAAAGAATCTTTAGAAACAATAAAAGCATTATTAAAAACCTTTAGAGAGTCTAGTTTTTCGGTTTCTAAATTAGATTGCAAATAGATACTATCTCCTGTTATTTGATTTTGATCTGACCAAATTACGGGGTTTCTATACATTTTAGTGTAGCCTGTTTCTTGGTTTGTATGAATAGAATCGCATTTACCTTGTAAATCTGATTTGAAAATTTTTACATTGTGATAGGTTCTAATCACACGTTTTTTAGGTTTTCCTGTCACCAATAAAGTATCTCCATGGATAAACATAGAATCTTTCTCTATAATTGATATTGCAACCGCTCTTTTTATGATAAATAGTGAATCTTTTTTCTCAAATAACTCAGCATAATTTCCTTTCGATATAAAATTTTGAACAGTATCTATTACTTTAATATTGTTTGTAGCAGAGGCAAATCCTTTATTTTTATCGTAATACAAACTATCACCTTCAACTGTTCTTTCTTTTAAAAATAATTTAGCATTCTTGGTAAAATAGGAAATGTCTGTTTTTGTATTGTAAAACCCTTTCTCTGAATATAACTTATTCTCATTCTGAGTATTGGTTATTGTTGATGGGCCATATAAATAGGCCAAGCCAGAGTCTGTATAATAATCTAAGTGATTAGAAGCTAAATTGTGCTCTGGATTTACCACAGTAACTCTAGTTGTTGCTGTAAACTTTTTATTCTCTAAATAGTAATTACCATTTTTACTTTTTAGCGTATTTGTTACGTCTCTAATAGTTGCATAATTTTGATAGTATAATTTTTGATTAATTCTATCAAACTGCAAAGTATCTGTGGTAAGCGTCATTGTAGGATCTTTTAAAACTACATTACCCCAAGAAAGTGCTTGTTTGGCATTAGCATCATAATCTGCATAATCACTAGTTTGTGTAATGGTATCACCTTGCTTAATTAACACATTACCAATGGCCTTAAAGAAATTCTCTTTTTTGTAGAAAAGAGCTTGCTGACAGGTTAAATTTATTCCATCATGTTTTATGCGAACATTACCTAAAAGAATAGTTGCTCCAGGTGTTTTCTCTTCATCTGCATATTGTATTTCTGCATTTTCTATAATAATTTTCTTTTTCTCTTGAGAATAAGAAATTATAGAAGTAAGACAAAGGCATAAAAAAAGTATTCTTTTCAAAAGATTTGTTTTGCGACAAAAATAATGAAAAGAATACCTCAAGTTCTTAATTTTAAGATAAAACTACCTTTTGATAGTTTGTTTTCTATCTGGACCTACAGAAACAATTTTTACAGGTACACCAGTTTCTTTCTCAATGAAAGCAACATAATCTAATAAATTTTGTGGTAGTTGATCTTCTTTAGTCATTTTGGTTAAATCATCTTCCCAACCTTTAAATTCTGAATAGTTTACAGATACGTTTTCAGGTTCTATATTGTAAGGTAAATGTGTAATTTCTTCACCTTTATAATTATAAGAAGTACATACTTTTAGTGTATCAAAACCAGAAAGTACATCACCTTTCATCATCATTAATTGTGTAACTCCATTTACATCAACAGCATACTTTAAAGCTACTAAATCTAACCAACCACATCTTCTTGGTCTTCCTGTTGTTGCACCAAATTCATGCCCAACTCTAGCCATTGTTGCTCCATCTTCATCAAACAATTCTGTAGGAAAAGGACCTGAACCAACTCTTGTAGTATACGCTTTAAAAATTCCGAATACTTCTCCAATTCTGTTTGGAGCCACACCTAAACCAGTACAAGCACCAGCTGCTGTTGTGTTTGATGATGTTACAAATGGATATGTTCCAAAATCAATGTCTAATAAAGAACCTTGAGCACCTTCTGCAAGAATGGTTTTCTTGTCTTTAATAGCTTGGTTTAAGAATTCTTCACTATCAATAAATTGTAGTGTTCTTAATTTATCTATTCCCTTACAAAACTCTGCTTCTAATTCATCTAAATTATATTCAATTTGAACATCAAAGAATTCTAGCATTTTAATATGCTTTTCAGTTAAAGCATCGTATTTTTCTTTCCAGTTGTCTAATTCTAAATCTCCAACTCTCATTCCATTTCTTCCAGTTTTGTCCATATACGTTGGTCCAATACCTTTTAATGTAGAACCAATTTTGGCTTTACCTTTAGAAGTTTCTGAGGCTGCATCTAGTAATCTATGAGTAGGTAAAATTAAATGTGCTTTTCTAGAAATTAACAGTTTAGAAGTGTAATCTATATTATGCTTATCTAAGTTTTCTAATTCTTTTTTAAAGATTACTGGGTCTATAACAACTCCATTTCCGACAACGTTTAAAGCTGTTTTATGAAAAATACCAGAAGGTATCGTATGTAACACGTGCTTATAACCATCAAAAATTAAAGTATGTCCTGCATTTGGCCCTCCTTGAAAACGTGCAATAATGTCGTAGTTTTGGGTTAATACATCAACAATTTTTCCTTTTCCTTCATCACCCCATTGTAATCCTAATAATAAATCTACTGCCATTTTTGTAATTGTGTAATTGTTAAATCTTTAAATTTAATTTATGATAAGTTGTTTGTGTCTTTCTTTTTTGTTCCGTAAAAATATAATGAGTGATTGTGTATATCAATGTCAAAAATATCTTCTATGGTTTTTTTGATGATTTGAATTCGTGGATCACAAAATTCTTTAACATCTCCAGAATCTGTAAATATTACATGATCGTGGTTTTTATCAAAATAACTCTTTTCATATCGAGCCATGGTTTGACCATCAAACTGATGTTTACGAACTAAACCACAATCTAAAAGTAAATCAATAGTATTGTAAAGTGTTGCTCTACTAACTCTGTAGTTTTTGTTTTTCATTTTAATGTAGAGAGACTCTATATCAAAATGCTCATCTGCATCGTAAATTTCTTGTAGGATTGCATAACGTTCAGGTGTTTTTCTGTGTTTATGCTCTTGTAAGTATGAGGTAAAAACTTTTTTAACTACTTCTTGATTTTCAAGAGAATTATTCATGGATTTAATTTTTACGAAAAAACAAATTTACAGTTATTTCTGAATAAAAATGTACTTTTCTAAAAATGATATTTACATTCTATTAACACGTTCCACTTTTTTAACTCCTTCTACTTTTTGAATGCGATTCATTAGCTTTTTCAATTGTGCACTATTCTTAACACTAAGTGATATTTTACCATCGAAAACACCTTCATCTCCAGAGATATTGATACTGTGAATAAATACACCCATGTTACTAGAAATAATTTTGGTTACTTCATTTACAATACCTGAAGTATCTACACCATTTATGTGTAAAACAACTTTAAAATCTTGTTTGGTTGAATCAATCCATTTGGCTTGCATAATTCTGTAAGCATAATTAGATTGTAAAGAAATTGCATTAGGACAGTTCTTTTTATGGACTTTAATACCATCATTAATAGTTAAAAAACCAAAAACCTGATCTCCAGGAATTGGATTACAACATTTTGAAAGTTTATAATCTAGTTTTTCTTCTTCCTTACCAAAAACTAAAGCATCGTATTTATGCGTAATTTCTTCAGTACCATCTGCATTTTCAGTAGGAGATGCGTTTCTTCTTAATTTAGTTTTAAAGAAGTTTAAAATGGTACTATTTCTTTGAGAAACAAAGGCTTTTAACTGTGTATTGTCTATGGCACCATTACCAATTCTGTAATATAAATCGAAACTAGTTCTTAACTTAAAGAAGTTAACTAATTCATTCGTTGTTTTCTCATTAAACGAAATTTTTAAATGTCGTAACTTACGTTTTAAAATGGCTTTACCTTCTTCAGCAATAAGTTTCTCTTCTTCTTTTAAGGCTGCTCTAATTTTAGTTTTTGCTCTTGCTGTAATTACAAAGTCTAGCCAACGTGCATTTGGTTTATTTGTAGAACTTGTAATTACCTCAATTTGATCTCCACTTCTCAAGGTATAACTTAAAGGAACCAGTTTACCATTTACTTTTGCACCTCTACATTTTAAACCTATATCTGTATGAATAGAAAAGGCAAAGTCTAGTGCAGAAGCATCTTTTGGTAAAGATTTTAAATCTCCTTTTGGTGTAAAAACGTAAATTTCCTTTGCATAAAGATTTAATTTAAAATCTTCTACAAAATCTACAGCATTTAAACTTTGATTTTCTAAAGTCTCTTTTAACCTGTTTAGCCAAACATCTAAACCACTTTCATTTTCATCACCTTGTTTATATTTAAAGTGAGCAGCATATCCTTTCTCTGCAATTTCGTTCATTCTTTCAGAGCGAATTTGAACCTCTACCCATTGAGCATCTGGACCGATTACTGTAATGTGTAATGCTTCATATCCTGTTGATTTGGGCTGAGAAATCCAATCTCTTAAACGTGCAGGATTTGGTCTAAAATTATCTGTAACTATAGAGTAAATTTTCCAAGCATCATGCTTTTCATCTTTAGAAATAGGTTTAAAAATTATTCTGATCGCATATTTATCAAAAACCTCTTCAAAAGTTACATTTTGCTTTTGCATTTTTCTACGAATAGAAAAAATAGATTTGAATCTACCCTTAATTTCATAGGTGAAGTTTTCTTTGTCTAGGCCATTTTTTAAAGTATCCTCAAAACGTCTTAAATAGTTTTGTTGCTCTTCTTTACTTTCTTTAATTTTTGCAACAATGCTATTGAAAACATCTGGCTCTGTGTATTTTAATCCTAAATCTTCTAACTCAGTTTTAATATTATACAAACCTAATCTATGAGCTAGAGGTGCATAAATATATAAGGTTTCTGAAGCAATTTTTACCTGTTTATAACCAGGCATTGCATCCATAGTTTGCATGTTGTGCAGCCTATCAGCAATTTTTATGAGGATAACTCTTACATCATCATGTAAGGTAAGAAGCATTTTTCTAAAGTTCTCTGCTTGAATAGAGGCATCTTGTTCTTTATTTAAACGAGAAATTTTGGTAAGTCCGTTTACAATTCTTGCAATTGTTTCTCCAAACAATTGCTCCATATCATCTAAGGTATAGTCTGTATCTTCAACAACATCATGCAATAAAGCTGCTGCAATAGAAGTAGCACCCAAACCAATTTCCATAGCTACTATTTTTGCTACTGCAATTGGATGAAAAATATAAGGTTCACCTGTTTTTCTTCTTTGCTTTGAGTGTGCATCTACAGCAATATCAAAAGCCTTTCTTATAAGTTCTTTATCTTCTTTTGATAAAACCTCATAAGTACCTTTTAGCAAATCTTTATATCGATTTGCAATTTCTTTATTTTCTTCTTCTATGGTTGCTGTATACTCCATAAATATTTTTAAAGCTTTAAAAACTAAGTGAATTTAGGAAAACCTATGTTAACGAGCAAACATTTAAGATTCTAAATTTTTAACTCTATTTAATAAAGTTGGATGAGAATAATGCATAAAAACATAAGCAGGATGTGGGGTTAAATTACTTAAACTGTTTTTAGATAATTTTTTAAGTGAAGATATTAATGGTGCTGCTTTAAAAGTATTTTTGGCATAATTATCTGCCTGATATTCAAATTTACGAGACATATAGTTCATGAATAAACCTGTAATTTCTGAAATAGGTGAATATAAAATTCCGAATGCTATTAAACCAATGTGAAAACTTGGAGTTGCAACACCCAATGCTTTTGATAATATTGGTGAATTCACAAAAAATGATAAAATGTAAAGCGTAAATCCTGTGAGTAGAACAGAGGTTATCAAATTAAAAATGATATGTTTTTTCTTGTAATGGCCAACTTCATGAGCTAAAACAGCAACAATTTCTTCTGTTTCTAAATCATTTATAAGTGTATCAAAAAGCGTAATTCTTCTCTGAGCACCAAAACCAGAAAAGTAAGCATTAGCCTTGGTAGAGCGTTTAGAGCCATCGATTACAAATATATTGTTTATGGTAAAACCAACCTTTTTAGCATATTTTTCTATAGCAAACTTTAATTCTCCATCTTCTAAAGGTGTCTGTTTGTTGAATAAAGGAACAATTAATTTAGCGTAAAACATGTTCATGAATAGCGAGAAAATAGCAATTAATGCCCAAGCGTAAATCCAAAAGTTAGGTCCAAAAAACTCATAAAACCATATGATGAGTGATAGAATTCCTCCTCCAAGAATAATAGACATTATCCAACCTTTTACTTTATCTAACCAAAAAGTTATTTTGGTAGATTTATTAAAACCAAATTTTTCTTCAATTACAAAAGTTTTATAAAATTGAAAGGGTATAGCTAAAACATCGGAAGCCAACATAATAATACCAAAGAAAATTAAAGCAACTAAAATTGAATTTGATGTTATATTTCTTGCAATTTCATCAACCCATTTAAAGCCTTCTAGAAAAAAGAATAATAAGGTTAAACATAGAGAAAAGGATGAGCTTACTAAAGAAAACCTAGCATTTTCCTTTTTGTAAGATTGAGATTTTGCATATTCTTCTTGATTGTAAACGTCTGCTAATTTTGCGGGTATTTTATCATTAAAGTGTTTGCTATTTATATAATCTAAAATTTGATCAATTAAAAAACTTACAACTATAATTGCAATTAAAATGTAAAATAGGGTAGTGGGTTGCATTAATCTTTAAGTCTTTTGCTTGCATACATAGCTGCACCTATAATACCTGCATTATTTTTAAATTTAGCTACTTTTATTGGAACATCTGTTTCTAAATATTCTTTAAAATTCTCGTATTTCTTACTAATTCCTCCGCCTAAAATTATTAAGCTTGGTGAAAATACTACTCTAGTATATTCTAATAACTCATCAAAACGAAGTGCCCATTCTTTTAAGGTTAGTTCTTCTTTTTTCCTGATAGAGTCTGCTGCATAAAACTCAATAATTTCTCCATTCGAATGCAAAAGTTTACCCAATTCTAAGTTAGGAATTAACTTCTTGTTAAAGAACAAGCCAGAGCCAATTCCTGTGCCTATAGTAATAACAATTGTAACTCCCTTTTCATTCTTACCAGCGCCTAAATTTACTTCTGCAACACCTGCTAAATCTGCGTCATTGCTAATAAAGAAAGGTAATTTCGTTTCTTTTTTAAATAGTTTATCTACCTTAACATTTAACCAGTCTTTGCTTAAATTACCTGTATGAATGCATTTTCCTTTTACTATAGTAGTTGGGAAACTACAGCCAACAGCTTTGGTCCAATTAAAGTGATCTGTCATTTCTTTAATTACCTTTGCAACAGCCACAGGAGTTGCAGGTTTTGGAGTAGGAATTCTGTGTCTTTCTGTAAGTAGTTCACCTGTTTTTGTATTTACAATAGCAGCCTTAATACCTGAACCACCAACATCTATTCCTAATATCTTCATAATATATTATTTAAATTCTCTTTGTCTTTTAGCCTCAAAAATAACAATTGCAGCAGCAACAGAAACATTCATAGAATCTATTTTACCTTGCATTGGTATATTAATGTTTTGTGTAGCTTTATCTCTCCAAATCTCAGATAAACCAGTAGCTTCTGTACCCACAACTATTGCAGAAGGTTTTTTATAATCTTCTAAATGATATTTATTAGAGTTTTGCAATGTTGCTGCATAGATAGAAATCTTATTTTCTTTTAGAAAGGTAATAATTTCTTCTGATGTACCAACAGCAATCTGGTTGGTAAACACACAACCCACACTAGATCTTATAATATTTGAATTATATAAATCAGATTTTGGATTTGCAATAATTACAGCATCTACATTAGCAGCATCTGCAGTTCTTAATAAAGCACCAACATTTCCAGGTTTTTCTAAACTTTCAGCAATTAAAATTAAAGGATTTTTATTTGAAAAGCTAATTTCTCCAAGCGAAAAGCTTTTTGCGTTAGCTACAGCAATAATGCCTTCTGTAGAATTTCTATATGCTAATTTCTCGTAAACTTCTTTCGATATTTCAATCACTTCAGTGCTGCTATCAATTAAAGTATCAACAGCTGTTTTTTGTATTAAATCAATACAAAACAATACCGTTCTAAAAGTATAATTGGCTTTTAGTGCTAAGTTAATTTCACGTAAACCTTCAATAATAAATAAACCTAGCTTTTTTCTTTCTCTAGATTTTTCTTGAAGTTTTAACAGTCCTTTTATGTAAGTGTTTTGTGAACTTGTAATCTGTTTCATTAAGGCAAATATACCTAATTGTAAGTATTGTTTTCAACTATTAAATTTTCAATATTACAATACGAAATAAAAATTTAAATTATGAAAAAATGAAATTTATTGCATTGCTGTTTATTGGATTGATAACAATGACGTCTTTTACAACTTCTAATAAGATCAACTCTGTTGTAAAACTTGAATTACCAGAAGGAAACGTAGATCAAAATGGTTGGGGTTCTTGGAAAACTACAGATTGTTTTAGAGGATTAGATTTTAGAGTGAAACGTAAGAAAAGTAGCTACTCAACAAAAACGGAATGGCTTGTTCAGTTTAGAAATAGGTACAATAATAAAATTTATTTCAATTTTGAAATTGTTCCTTATTCTCAAAGAAGTGCTATTAGAAAATCTCAAAGAACAACCAACAGAACAGATTTAAATGCGAATACCACAGAACGAAATTCTCATTATAGATATTTAGAAGAATCAAATACGGTTTATGTTCATGTAAACCGAGTAAGATTTAATAAAGATGGTTCTCAACCTTACAGTAATTGTGATTAGTAATTGTAATTTGATTAATTGAAAAAGGCTCGCAATTTGCGAGCCTTTTTTTTGAAATTAGATTATTTATTCTGATTTGTATTTGTTAGAATAACGTTTCCATAATTCAGTTTGATGTGTTTCTAAACTAATATCTCTTCCTTGAATAAAGGCTTTAGATAAAATGTTAGTTCTCATATCTAAAGCATCGCCTTCAGAAATAAATAGGGTAGCATCTTTACCAACTTCTAATGTACCAACCATATCAGAAATTCCTAATATTTTGGCACTGTTAGAGGTTATCATTTTTAATGCATCTTCTTTATTTAAACCATGAGCAGCAAATGTACCCGCATAAAAAGGTAAATTTCTAGTATTCATTCTTTCCATTTGCCCTTCCATACCAACAGCTACAGTAATTCCTTTATCCATTAAAGTTTTTGCAATAGTATAGGTATAATCGTAAGCATCATCTTCAGAGTTTGGATTTCTATGAGGTCTTTCTAAAACAACGCCAATATTATTTTGCACTAAAAGATCCGTAACACTTTCTGCGCCTTCAGCATGTACTAAAGCTATACTTTTAACTCCAGCATTTTTAGCAATAGTAATTGCGTCTGTAATTTCTTTCTGACCATTTACATGAATAAATAATCTTTGAGAACCATCAAACAAGCCTTTCATTGCTTCAAAAGGTAAGTTGATTGTTGGTTTTTGTCCAGCTAAATAATTTTTAGCATTGGCAAAATACATTGCAATATCATCTGTGTTTTTACCATATCTTGTATCTGGTTTTAAAGCAGGATCTTCTCCTAACCACCATCTACCTCTTGTAAAGCTACTTGGCCAATTCATATGGATAGCATCATCTACCTTGATAGCTGCATCTTCCCAATTCCAAGCATCTAATTGCACTATTGATGACGTACCAGAAATTGAACCACCTCTTGGTGTAATTTGAGCCATTAAAACTCCATTTGGTCTCATAGATTCTACAACTTTACTCTCAGCATTGTAAGCAATTAAACTTCTAATATGAGGATTGTTTATACCAATTTCATCTACATCTACACTGGCTTTTACTGCATCAATTTCTGCTAAACCTAAAGATGCATTTGCAGCGATAAAGCCTGGATAAATATGCTTTCCTTTTGCGTTTATAACAGTTCCCATTCTTGCAATTCTCATCATTGCAGAACCTACAAAAGTAATTTTACCTTCATTAAACATAATTAATGAGTTTTCAATTACTTCTCCATTTCCTAAATGGGCAGTTGCACCTTCAATTGAAATGGCAGTGCTCTGTTTGTCTGCAGGTGTTTGTTGTGCTATCATATTTCCTATGCAGAAAAATACTAATAGACTATATATTATTTTTTTCATCTGTTCTTAGTTTTTAAGTTCTTCTAAAGTATCACAGTGAAAGTTGATATCTCCTCTTTTCATTGGTACTTTTGTTTTACCACCATTCATCTTTTCGTTCAACATCATATTGATAAGTTTACTTTTTTCTTCTTTAATTGCTAAACGCTTTTTAGCGTCTTCGGCTCTATCAAAAAATACTTTACCATCAATAATTGTTTTTTCTACTTTAGCATAAATAGACATTGGGTGATTGCTCCATAACACAACATCTGCATCTTTACCTTCTTTAATACTACCCACTTTGTGATCGATATGTAAAAGTTTAGCAGGATTAATAGTTACAGTTTTCCAAGCTTCTAATTCAGACATTCCACCATATTTTACTGTTTTAGCAGCTTCTTGGTTTAAACGTCTAGACATTTCTCTATCATCTGAATTAATAGCGACAGTAACACCAGCATTATGCATTATTGCAGCATTGTAAGGTATTGCATCATTAACTTCGTACTTGTAAGCCCACCAGTCAGAAAAGGTAGAACCTCCAACACCATGTTCAGCCATTTTATCAGCAACTTTATAACCTTCTAAAATATGTGTAAATGTATTGATGTTAAAATCGAACTTATCTGCAACTTTCATTAACATATTAATCTCAGATTGCACATAAGAGTGACAAGAAATAAAACGTTCTTTATTTAAGATTTCAGCCAATGTTTCCATTTCTAAATCCTTTCTATAAGGTTGACCACTTTTCTTTAAAGCATCGTATTCCTTTGCTCTAGTAAAATAATCTGTAATCATTTGTTCTACACCCATTCTAGTTTGTGGAAAACGAGTTCCATTGCTACTTCTAGATTGTTTTACATTTTCACCTAAAGCAAATTTGATGAATTTTGGAGTGTCTTCATAAATCATGTTTTCTGCATTTTCTCCCCATTTTAGTTTGATAATCGCTGAACGACCTCCAATAGGATTTGCAGAACCATGTAATATTTGTGCAGTTGTTGTACCTCCAGAAATATTTCTGTAAATATTAATATCTGTAGGATCTACTACATCTTCAATAGTAACTTCTGCTGATGAGTTTTGAGCTCCTTCATTAATAGATGATGCAGCAATATGTGAGTGTTCATCTACAATACCCGCAGTTAAATGTTTACCTGTACCATCTATTTCAAAAGCTCTCCTTGCTTTTAATCCTTGTCCAATTTCAGCAATTTTACCATCTTTTAGTAAAACATCTGTATTTTCTAGGATTCCTGCATCTTCACTTGTCCAAACTGTTACGTTTTTAATTAAAATTGTTTGTTGTTCAGGTTGAACATAATTACCAAAACCAATGTTAGGATAACTTACAGGCATAACCATAGGAGCACTATTATCTGTCTCGTTTTTCTTTTTAGGACCACCTTTTGAATTAGCTACTTTTTTACTCGCGGACCAAGTTGTTTCATTTCCTTGGGTATCAAAAGCAGTTCCTTGCATTACATTAGAATTGTTGATGACTTTACCAAGCATTCTAGTGTAACCTGAATCTTCATTTAATGTAATAGAAACCCAATCATCTTTAAAAGAAAATTTAGATTTAATCTTTTTATCTCCTTGCTTAATTGAACCCTTTTGTTTTGCTCCAGAACCTGTAATAGATAACTGATAATTTTGATTATTTACAGACAACATATAATCGCCAGTAATATCTTTTACATTCATATCAGTAATTACATTTTTGGCTCCTTGTACCCAATTTTCAAAAATTTTGGTACTTGAATCAAAAACATTACCAGAAGTAATTATAAAATTTGCATAACTACCTGTTTTTAAATTACCAATAGAAGAATTTCCTAAAATAGTTGCAGGTACTGTAGTTAATGCAGCTAGTGCTTTAGTTTCATCAAAACCATATTTAATGGCCTTCTGTAAGTTTTTATGGAATGATTTAACTGATTTTAATTCATGCGTAGTTAAAGCAAAATTTACTCCATTTTTAGAAAGTACACTTAAATTCGATGGCTCTTGATTCCATTTACGCATATCTCTTAAAGAAATTTGTTGCGCTAAAAGTGGATTAGAAACATCGTAAGCACTGCTAAAATTAATAGGAATAATAAAATTGGCATTGGTTGCTTTAATATCAGCAACTCTTTCATATTCATCTCCAGAACCAACAATGGTAAATTGAACTCCAATTTCATCGCCAACTTTATCAGCTCTTAAAGCATCTAAATGATTTCCCGTTTCAAAAATTTGAGTTAAACCTTTATTAGCGTTTAAAGCCTCTAAAGCCATGTCTTTATTCTTCATATTACCTTTAGCATACCAATCTGCATCTAAATAAGTTTGACGTAATAAAGCCATTGCACCCATTCTTGAACTTGGATAAGCTTGTCTTGATTGCACACTTTTTTGAAATGAAAAGTACTGTCCAGATTTTGTATCTAGAATTCTGTAAGCATCTGATGCATTCGGATTTAGAGCAATTAATAAACCATTTCCTCTAATAATACCATCTTGCATGTGCGTATTTACAACTCCAAACCCAGCATTAATTAATTCTTTAGCTTTTTTAGAATCGAATTTAAAATCAGAAATAGGGTTGGTGTCTGGTCTAATGTGATCATTCCAATAATATCCTTCCCTAGAAGCATCATATTGTGTACCTCTAGTTCTGCTTGTAGCTCTTTTAGGTTTACTAATACCAAAACCTGAATAGGCGTCTATAAATGACGGGTATATTGTTTTACCTTCTAAATCTGTTGTTATTGTTCCTTCAGGAATCTTAACAGATTTACCAACAGCATCTACTTTGCCATCTTTAATAAGCAATGTTGCATTTTTTAAAACCTCTGTTGGTGTAACATAAATAGTTGCATTTGTAAAAGCAAATGCCGTGTTTTTGGTTGTTTTTACTCCAGAATCTGTAGGAAAATATTCCTGTGCATGAGATACATGCAGCGTAAAGAAAAAGAGTAATAAGATTAGTTTTCTCATTTAGTTTGAATTAATTTGAATTAAGTTTCTAAATTAGAGATTACCTAGTTGATTAAAGGCTAAACCAACTAATTTAACATAATTTTAAGAGATTTAAATCTGCTTAGAATCCTCTAGATAAGAGATAAGTAGGTCTACAACATAATTGTAAGAATCTGTTCCTTTAGCTTGTTTGTTGGCTTTCAAATAAGCATTGTATCCTTTTTTTAACAAGGGCTCAAAAGGATTTTTATATTGTTGCCAAAATCCATAGCTGGCGTTAAAATCTTTAATCACTCCTTTATTAACAGTTCTCCAAAGTTGTGCAGAAAGTTCAGGATTTCTTTTTCTTATTTCAGAAATGCTGTAGCCAAATGCCATTCTATAACTGGCGTATTTAAAATAAATATCGTCATTATAATTAGCCGCTAAAAAACCTACAAAATTTGCTTCATTTTCGGCAGCAAAACCTATTTGATGTGCAATTTCATGACAGGCTGTTGTTGGAAAACTTGTTTTTGAAATTCTATCATTTACTTGCGCTTCTCCTGTTAACGGATTTAAGTAACCAGATGTTCCATTGTAACTTTGTAGAGTACTCATTAATGAACTTTTAATAGAAGGCACCTTATATTTTAATTGAGGAAAATCGTTCTCTAAGTTTTTATAGCCTTTTAAAGAAATTTTATACAAATCTTCTGTGCTATAAGGGCTTTTAACTTGTATGGTATCATTCTTTGTGATTTTTAAATGATAGTTATTAAGCTGAGAAATAATGTATTCTGTACTTTTTTGTAATTGTTCTGTAGTGTATTTTTTTTGTTGATAACCCAAGTTTTTTGCCAAAGGTTCTCTGTAATAATTTAAGCCCCAGAACAAGTAAAAACAGAAATATAGTATTGATAAAAAAGCAACAAAATTTGTAGTTTTAATTAGAAAATTTTTAAATTTCGTCTTAATTAGTAAATATAAAGAACGCAAAAAAAGAAGAACGAAAATAGCCAGAAAAACGTCCCCAACTGAATAAGGTATCCATCCAAATAATCTTCTAAGTAAAATGGAGATGTAAGGATACATTCCATTAGAATAATATTTTTCAATTACTGCAGGATTATTTTCTGCCAAATGCATTAAAAGCATCTGTACAGGCAATAATAAAGCAAGAAAAATATAATTTTTATTCCATTTCATGAAGGTAAAAATAGCAATTCAATTTTAAAGGCTACTGGTTATTAACAAGATAATAACAATTTTGTTTACAATAAATGTTCACAAATTAATGTTAAGAAAGATAAAGGCTAATCAACCTAAAAAAGTACATTTGTGTCAATGGAAAAAACGAATACGATAGCAGGAAAAAAGATTGATAAATCCAGAATTATTAGTCTTGAAAAAGGTAAAATTCCACCACAGGCAGTAGAGTTAGAAGAAGCTGTGCTAGGTGCAATGATGATTGATAAAAAGGGAATAGATGATGTAATTGACATTTTACATTCAGACGCTTTTTACGATGCGAAACATCAAGAAATTTATGCTGCTATTTATGAATTGTTTCAAAATTCACAACCTATAGATATTTTAACAGTTTCTAACTTGTTGAAAAAGAATGGAAAATTAGAAATGGTTGGTGGCGATTTTTTCTTGATTCGTTTAACGCAAAAAGTAGCATCATCTGCACACATAGAATTTCATGCTAGAATCATTCTTCAGAAATATATCCAGCGTAAATTAATATCAATATCATCAGAAATAATAGAAAGTTCTTATGATGAATCTACAGATGTTTTTGATTTATTAGATGAAGCAGAAGGGAAATTGTTTGAAGTTACTCAAGGAAACCTTAAAAAGAGTTCAGAAGATGCAGGTTCACTTGTAAAACAGGCCTTAAAAAAGATTCAAGAAATTGGTAATCAAGAAGGAATGTCTGGTTTAGCTACTGGTTTTACAAAGCTAGATGCTTTAACTTCTGGTTGGCAACCCTCAGATTTAATTATTATTGCTGCTAGACCAGGTATGGGTAAAACAGCATTTGTAATTTCTATGGCAAAAAATATGGCCATTGATTTTAATCATGCAGTTGCTGTATTTTCATTAGAGATGTCATCTGTTCAGTTAATAACAAGGATGATTTCTTCAGAAACAGGATTAACATCAGAAAAATTAAGAAAAGGAAATTTAGAGCCTCATGAATGGGAGCAGTTAAATGTTAAAGTAAAACGTTTGTCTGATGCTCCAATTTTTATAGATGATACACCATCATTATCAATTTTTGATTTACGTGCAAAGGCAAGACGTTTAGTTTCTCAACATAATGTCAGAATTATTGTAATTGATTATTTACAATTAATGACAGCAGGAGGAAATGGAAAAGGTGGTGGAAATCGTGAACAAGAAATCTCTACAATTTCTAGAAACTTAAAAGCCTTAGCAAAAGAATTATCTGTACCAGTAATTGCACTTTCGCAATTGTCTAGGGCAGTAGAAACACGTGGAGGATCTAAAAGACCTTTACTTTCAGATTTACGTGAATCTGGAGCCATTGAGCAAGATGCAGATATTGTGAGTTTTATTTTTAGACCAGAATATTATGGAATGACAGAATGGGATGATGATGAACATACACCTTGTGAAGGTCAAGGAGAATTTATTGTTGCCAAACATAGAAATGGTGGTTTAGATAATATTCGTTTAAAGTTTACAGGACACTTAGCTAAATTCTCAGATTTAGAAGAAGGCTTTAGTTCTGAGTTCCAGTCTTCAATGAATGCAGATTTTCCAGATGAATTTTCTGTAAATCAAAGAATAGAACCAAAAGATGCTTTTGGTAGTGATGATGATGACGTACCTTTTTAAAACTTAAAAATTTTATAAAATATTCTAAATACACAATTGCTTTCTAGTAATTGTGTATTTTAGTTTTTAATATGAAAAAAGCTATATTAATTGTCAGTTTTTTAATTCTCTCTAATTCTATTTGGGCTTCATTTATCTATGTTCCTATGGATGATGATAACCAAAAGAATCATTTAAAAGCTTATGGAATTGTATATTTTGGTTTAGAAGCTGGATTAAAATCTAAATGGTTATTAAATTATGATGGAGGAGCATTTTTAATTGAAAACAATAAAGCTATTGAAAATGAGTGCAAAATTCGGGGAGTATCTTACGAAATTATCTCTGATGCAAAAGCACAATTAATTCTTCAAGAAATTGCATCACCCTCTTCGAACCAAGATGCTGTAACTTTAGAAAAAGCCCCTAAAATTGCGGTGTATTCGCCCAAAGATAAAATGCCTTGGGATGATGCAGTAACTATGGTATTAACTTATGCAGAAATACCTTTTGATGTTATTTATGATAAGGAAGTTTTAGAAGATAAATTATTAATTTACGAATGGTTGCATTTACATCATGAGGATTTTACAGGTCAATATGGTAAGTTTTATGGTTCTTTTAGAACTGCACCTTGGTATATAGAAGGAAAACAAAATGCAGAAAAACTTGCAAAAGAATTAGGTTTCAATAAAGTTTCTGCAGAAAAATTGGCAGTTGCAAAAAAGATTAGAGATTATGTAGTTGGTGGTGGTTTTATGTTTGCAATGTGTTCTGCAACAGATAGTTTTGATATTGCTTTATCTGCGGAAGGTGTAGATATAGCAGAAGCCATGTTTGACGGAGATGCATCAACCTTAAACTATCAATCTAAAATAAACTTTAATAAAACGTTTGCTTTTACCAATTTTCAGCTAGAAAGAAGTCCAACTAAATATGAGTTTTCTTCTATAGATATGACTCGTAAACGAAGAATACCAAAAACTTCCGATTATTTTTCCTTAATAGAATTCTCAGCAAAATGGGATCCTGTACCAACAATGTTAACTCAAAATCATACAACTTTAGTGAAAGGTTTTATGGGGCAAACTACATCTTTTGATCGAAATACAGTAAAATCGAATGTGTTGGTTTTGGGTGAAAATAAAACAAATAGAGAAGCTAGGTATATTCATGGTACTAAGGGTAAAGGAATGTTTACTTTTTATGGAGGTCATGATCCTGAGGACTATACCCACAGAGTAGGAGACCCAAAAACTGAGTTAGATTTACACCCAACATCTCCTGGTTATCGATTAATTTTAAATAATGTGTTGTTTCCTGCAGCTAAAAAGAAGAAGCAAAAAACATAAAATGCTGTCTGTTAATAAAACATCAATAAATAAATTATAATTTCTTTAGAAAGTAAATCTCTTTTGTATTTTTGCCATATAAAATTATTTTAGAAAAATGCCAACAATACAAGAATTACAAGATTTTACGCAACAAGTTCGTAGAGATATTTTAAGAATGGTACACAAAGTAAACTCTGGGCATCCAGGAGGTTCTTTAGGCTGTGCTGAGTTTTTTACTTGTTTGTATCAAGAAGTAATGGATTACTCTACAGACTTTACTATGGATGGTAAAAATGAAGATTTATTTTTCCTTTCAAATGGTCATATTTCTCCAGTTTATTACAGTGTTTTGGCTCACAGTGGTTTTTTTCCAGTAGATGAATTAAACACATTTAGATTAATAGATTCACGTTTACAAGGGCATCCTACAACTCATGAAGGCCTAGAAGGTATTAGAATTGCTTCTGGTTCTTTAGGTCAAGGACTATCTGTTGCAATTGGTGCAGCAGAAGCTAAAAAGTTAAACAATGATGATAAATTAATTTACTCTTTACATGGTGATGGAGAATTGCAAGAAGGTCAAAACTGGGAAGCAATTATGTATGCATCAGCTAAAAAAGTAGATAATTTAATTGCTACAATCGATTTGAATGGAAAGCAAATTGATGGTGCTACAGATGATGTTTTACCAATGGGAAGCATCAAAGCAAAATTTGAAGCTTTTGGTTGGGATGTGATAGAAGTTAAAGAAGGTAATGACATTGAAGCAATTTTAGCAGGATTAGCTGAAGCAAAATCATTAACGGGTAAAGGAAAACCAATTTGTATTCTTTTAGAAACAATGATGGGTAATGGAGTTGATTTTATGATGCACACTCATGCATGGCATGGTAAAGCACCAAATGATGAGCAATTAGAAAGTGCTTTGAATCAAAATCCTGTTACTTTAGGAGATTATTAAAAAAAAATAATAAATATTTTAAAAGAGTTGCACAGAATCAAGTGCAACTTTTTTTGTTTTTAGAGATTGCGATCATCATATTTTATGATTTTATTTAACACCTAAATGTAATAGAACTTTTATCTTTACAACTATAATGATAAAATCAATTAGATTTAAATTCATTTAACTTATAACTAACTTATGAAAATTGGTATTGTTTGTTATCCTACCTTTGGTGGTAGTGGAGTAGTAGCAACAGAATTAGGTATGGCTTTGGCAGATAAAGGGCATGAAGTTCATTTTATTACTTATAATCAGCCAGTTCGTTTAGACTTTATATCTCATAAATTACATTTTCACCAAGTTTTAATAGAAGAATATCCTCTATTTCAATACCAACCTTACGAATTAGCATTGTCTAGTAAAATGGTTGAGGTTGTTAAAAAATATAACTTAGAAGTTTTGCATGTACATTATGCTATACCTCATGCATATGCAGCATTTATGGCAAAACAAATGTTATTAGAAAAAGGCATTCACATAAGAGTTGTAACTACTTTGCATGGTACAGATATTACGTTGGTTGGTAGTCATCCTACCTATAAAACAGCAGTTGAATTTAGTATTAACAATTCTGATGTTGTAACTGCAGTATCTAATAATTTAAAAGACACTACGAATCAACTTTTTAATATTCATAAAAATATTGAGGTTGTTTACAATTTTATTGATGTAGATAAATATAGTAAAGCAGGTGAGGAGGAATGTAAACGGATTGCTTTGGCGAAACCAAATGAACGAATTCTAACCCACATTAGTAATTTTAGGCCTGTTAAAAGAGTGGAAGATGTTATTAGGGTGTTTTATGAAGTTCAGAAAGAAATTCCTTCTAAATTATTAATGATAGGTGAAGGTCCAGAGAGAATAAAAGCAGAAATTTTAACGAAAGAATTGGGCTTAAAAAAGAAAGTTTTCTTTTTAGGAAACAGTACTGAAATAGATCAAATTTTGTGTTATTCAGACATTTTTTTACTGCCCTCTAAAACTGAAAGTTTTGGTTTAGCTGCTTTAGAAGCGATGGCTGCAAAAACTCCTGTTATTTCTACAAATACAGGTGGTTTACCAGAAGTTAATATACATGGAGAGACTGGTTATTTAAGTAATTTAGGTGATGTTAATGATATGGCTAAAAATGCGATATCTATTTTAAAAGATGATGAAACCTTAGAGCAATTTAAGCGAAATGCAAAAGAACACACTAAAAAGTTTTCATTAGAAAACATATTACCAGTCTACGAAGAAATTTATAAATCTTGTTATAAGAGTAAGGTTTAAACATAAAAAAAAGCTCGAATGTTAAATTTCGAGCTTTTTTTATTCTTTGTAAAATCTGTTTATTTACCAAACATTCCACCTAGCATTCCTCCTAAACCAGATTTCTTACTATCTCCTCCTAAAAACATTCCTGCAACATCATCTACCACACTTCCATCTCCATCAGCATCTAGTACTTTCTCTAAAAAGCTCTGGTTATTATCAGCAGAACTTCCTCCAAGTAAACCACCAAGTAAACCAGTTAAATCACCTGCAGAACTTGCGTTATTGGCGTTTTTTTGTTTCCCTAAATAACCCATTAATATAGGTGCAGCAATTTTTAAAATTTCGCTAACAGAACTAGCATCCAAACCAGCTTTCTGACTTATAACTTGTTCTACACCTTGTTGTTTAGCTCCTAAAATATGACCTAAAATTCCAGCACCATCTTTCTTTACGCTTCTATCAACTCCACCACCAAATAGGCCACCTAAATTATCTAAGATACTTCCATCATGTTTGCTAGATAAGGCACCCATTAAACCTTCTGCTCCTTCTGGAGTAGAGGCATTTCTTTCCATAGCCTTCATTAAAACTGGCATTGCCATAGTTAATACTGAGCTAGTTTTACTAGTATCTGTTCCTGTAGAACCTGCAACCCCACTTACAATTGATTTTCCTAAATCACTATTTAATAAATCTAATATTCCTGACATTTTATGTGTAATTTTTATGATTGATATTCGGTTTTAAAAACACAATATACAAAGAAATACCCTCATGTTTTTAAATAATTTTCTATCTTTCAGCCTTAAATAATTTTAAATAGATAGATGAAGAAATTAGCATTACATTGGAAGATTTTAATAGGAATGGTTCTTGGAATTCTTTTTGGTTTTATAATGAATTCTATAGATGGTGGTAAAGGTTTTGTCACAGATTGGATTAAACCATTTGGAACCATATTTATCAATCTTTTAAAGTTAATTGCTGTTCCTTTAATTTTAGCATCATTAATAAAAGGTATATCAGATTTAAAAGATATTTCTAAGATAAAAAAAATGGGTCTTAGAACTATGATTATTTATATGATGACTACGTTAGTTGCTATTGTAATAGGGTTAGGTATCGTAAATTTAGTAAAACCAGGTACAGGAATGTCTGCAGATACCATAGAAAAAATTAAAGCGAAATACGAAACTTCTTCTGGAGTTGTAGATAAATTAACCAAAGCTTCTGCTCAAAACGATGCAGGGCCATTACAAGCTCTTGTAGATATATTTCCAAGCAACATTTTTAATGCTTTGGGTAATGCAAGCATGTTGCAAATAATATTTTTTGCATTATTCGTGGGTATTTCATTATTGTTAATTCCAGAGAAAAAAGCAAAACCATTAATGGACTTTTTTGATTCATTAAATGAAGTTGTAATGAAAATGGTAGATTTAATCATGTTATTTGCACCTTATGCAGTTTTTGCATTATTGGCAAACGTTATAATTGCTTTTGATGATACAGAAATTTTACTAAAACTTTTAGTCTATGCACTATGTGTTGTGGGTGGTTTATTATTAATGATAGGTTTCTATCTTTTATTAGTAAGTGTTTACACAAAAAAATCACCAGTTTGGTTTTTAAAACAAATTAGTCCAGCACAATTATTAGCGTTTTCAACAAGTTCAAGTGCAGCCACATTGCCTGTAACTATGGAAAGAGTTGAAGAGCATATAGGTGTTGATAAAGAGGTTTCTGGTTTTGTGCTTCCTGTTGGTGCAACTATTAATATGGATGGAACAAGTTTATACCAAGCGATTGCAGCCGTATTTATTATGCAAGTAGTTTGGCCAGAAGGTTTATCTTTTTCAAATCAATTAATTATTGTTGCTACAGCATTATTAGCCTCTATTGGTTCAGCAGCTGTGCCAAGTGCAGGTATGGTTATGTTAGTAATTGTATTAGAATCTATTAATTTTCCATCTGAATTATTGCCAATTGGTTTAGCCTTAATTTTTGCAGTGGATAGACCTTTAGACATGTGTAGAACTACCGTAAACGTTACTGGTGATGCTACTGTTTCTATGATTGTTGCAAAATCTTTAGGTAAATTGAATGATCCTAAACCCAAAAATTGGGATGACAATTATGATGCCGTTAAATAACTGAAAGTGATGAATACTTTAAATTGGAGTAAAAAAGAATTCGAAGTTTATGTACTTCTTTTCGCAGCTCATTGCAATCATTTCGAATCTCAAGAAGAGCAGGAATATATTTTAAATAGGGTTGATGAAAATTTGTATAACAAAATTCATACAGAAGTTGTTATTGATTCTGAAGAAACAAATTTGAATAAAATTCAACAATATTTATCAGAAAATGATTTTTCACAGTCAGAAAAAGAAGCTTTAATTAAAGATATTAAAAATGTATTTTTTGCAGATGGTACAGTAGATGCTATAGAAAAGAAGATTTTTGCACTGCTTAAAAAAATTATAGATTAATTATTTAACAAAAATTTTCAGCTTTAGTTTTTGGTATAATTAAAATAAAAGTAAGATATTTGTAACAACAAAATAAGACATGACATTTATTCAAAATCATCATCATCATTTTTACAATTGCTCTCAAGCGATTTAAAAATGTATTGAATAAATTCAAGATATTTATAAACCTGTTTGAGCAAATCAAACAGGTTTTTATTTTTAAACCGAATTTGCTCAAACCACTTTTAATTAAAATTTAAAAATGAGTTATTTAAGAATTGCAGTACAAAAATCAGGAAGATTAAATGAAGATTCAATGAGAATCTTAAAAGACATTGGAATTTCTATAGACAATGGTAAAGATCAGTTAAAAGCAGCTGCTAGAGATTTTCCTGTAGAAGTATTTTATTTAAGAAATGGTGATATTCCTCAATATTTAAGAGATGGAGTAGTAGATGCAGCCATTATTGGTGAGAATGTTTTAATTGAAAAAGGGAGCGATTTAGATTTTGTAGAACGTTTAGGTTTTTCTAAATGTAGAGTATCAATTGCTGTTCCAAAAGATTCTAAAGCAAATTCTTTAAAAGATTTAGAAGGCAAAAGAATAGCAACTTCTTATCCAGAAACTGTAAAACAGTTTTTGAAAAAACAAAATATAGATGCTCAATTGCACATCATTAACGGTTCTGTAGAAATTGCACCAAATATAGGGCTTGCAGATGGTATTTGTGATATTGTTTCAAGTGGTAGTACATTATTTAAAAACGGACTAAAGGAAATTGAAGTACTATTAAAATCGGAAGCTGTTTTAGCAGTCTCTCCACAAATAGATGAAGAAAGAAAACAAATTTTAGAGAAAATACAGTTTCGAATTCAGTCTGTTTTAAAAGCAAGAAACTCAAAGTATGTACTTTTAAATGCACCTAATAATAAATTAGATAAAATTTTAGATTTATTACCAGGTATGAGAAGTCCAACTGTTTTACCATTAGCAGAAGAAGGTTGGAGTTCAGTTCACACTGTAATTAGTAAGAATGATTTTTGGGAGATGATAGATGAGTTGAAAGCCAATGGTGCAGAAGGCATTTTGGTATGTCCAATAGAAAAAATGGTACTTTAATATTTTTACAATGAAGGTTATTTTAAATCCTAAAAAAGAAACTTGGTCTAAAATACTAGAAAGACCAACAAAAACTGTAGATGATATTGAAGCTTCAGTTTCTAGAATTTTTAAAGAAGTTCAAGAAACAGGTGATGATGCTGTTAATAAATATACCAACCAGTTTGATCAAGTTCAGTTAGCCTCTAATTTGGTTTCTGAAGAAGAAATAAAAAATGCAGCAAACAATGTTTCTGAAAGTTTAAAAACAGCTATTAATACTGCATATAATAATATTAGTAAGTTTCACGAGGCGCAGAAAACAAGTAAGGTTGCTGTAGAAACTACGAATGGTGTAAAATGTTGGCAGGAAAAAAGACCTATCCAAAAAGTAGGTTTATACATTCCAGGAGGGACAGCTCCTCTTTTTTCTACAGTGCTAATGTTAGCAATTCCTGCTCAAATTGCAGGTTGCAAAGAAATTGTTTTATGCTCACCACCAAATTCAGAAGGTGAGATCAATCCAGCCATATTATATACCGCTAATTTATGTGGTGTAACTAAAATAATTAAAGTTGGAGGTATACAGGCCATAGCTGGTTTAACTTTTGGTACTGCAAATATTCCACAAGTTTATAAAATTTTTGGACCAGGAAATCAATACGTAACAGTTGCAAAACAATTGGCTACAAAATTTGGTGTTGCCATTGATATGCCTGCAGGACCTAGTGAATTGTTAGTAGTTGCAGATGATGCAGCTAAAGCAAGTTATGTAGCTTCAGATTTATTAAGCCAAGCAGAACATGGAGTAGATTCTCAAGTCATCCTGGTGTCAACTTCTCAACAATTGATTGATGATGTTGAAATTGAATTAAATACTCAAATTGAACAATTGTCTAGAAAAGAAATCGCTAAAAAGGCCATTGCAAATTCAAAATCTATTCTGGTTGATAATGATGAAATAGCATTAGATTTAATAAACGATTATGGTCCAGAACACTTTATAGTTTGTACTAAAGACAATGATTATTATATAGATAACATAGCAAATGCTGGTTCTGTTTTTATTGGTAATTATACTCCAGAAAGTGCAGGAGATTATGCTTCAGGAACAAACCATACATTACCAACAAACGGATTTTCTAAAGCCTATTCAGGTGTTAACCTAGATAGCTTTATGAAAAGTATTACGTTTCAAGAAATATCTAAAGAAGGAATTTTAGATATTGGTAGTGCCATAGAAATTATGGCTGCAGCAGAAGGTTTAGATGCGCACAAAAATGCGGTGACACTTCGTTTAAAAGATTTGCAATAATATGAATGTTTTAGATTTAGTTAGAGATAATATTAAAAATATTAAACCTTATTCATCAGCTAGAGATGAATATAAAGATGCTACTTCAGAAAGTATGATTTTCTTAGATGCTAATGAAAATCCTTTCGAAAATGGTGTAAATCGTTATCCTGATCCTCAACAAAATGATGTAAAAGAAATTTTGTCAACTATTAAAAATGTTGGTAAAGAAAATATTCTATTAGGTAATGGAAGTGATGAAGTTTTAGATCTAATTTTCAGAGCCTTTTGTGAACCAAATCAGGATAATATCATCACATTACCACCAACTTACGGTATGTACAGTGTTTTGGCAAATATCAATGCAATTACAAATACAGAAGTGCTATTGTCATCAGATTTTCAGCCAAAGGTTCAACAGATTTTAGAATTGGCTGATGAACATAGTAAAATTTTGTTTTTATGTTCACCAAACAATCCGTCAGGAAATAGCTTTTCAACAGAAAATGTTAAAGAACTACTGAACAAATTTAAAGGTTTAGTGGTTGTAGATGAAGCATATATTGATTTTTCAGATCAACAAAGTTGGTTAAATCGTTTAGAAGAATTTCCAAACTTAATAATTACCCAGACACTTTCTAAAGCTTATGGTTTAGCAGGTATTCGATTAGGAGTTTGTTATGCATCCAAAGAGATTATTGCTGTTTTAAATTCAATAAAACCACCTTATAACGTTAATGAACTTACGCAACAAAGAGCTTACGAGCGTTTAAATAATAAGGATCAAGTAGCTGCAGAAATTAAAGCAATTAAAATTGAAAGAGAAAAACTAATACAGTCTTTAGAGCTTATAAATTATGTAGATAAAATTTATCCTTCAGATTGTAATTTTGTTTTAGTAAAGGTAGATGATGCCACAAAGAGATACAATCAGTTAATAAATTTGGGCATTGTAGTTAGAAATAGAACTACCCAACCTTTATGCGAAAATTGTTTAAGATTTACAGTTGGAACTGAGGAAGAAAACATAAGATTATTGGAAGCTTTAAAAGAATTACAAAATGGCTAAAAAAGTACTTTTTATAGATAGAGATGGAACTTTAGTATTAGAACCACCTGTAGATTATCAATTAGATAGTTTAGAAAAATTAGAATATTACCCAAAGGTATTTCAATATATGGCTAAATTAGCCAACGAGCTAGATTATGAATTGGTAATGGTTACCAATCAAGATGGTTTAGGTACAGATTCGTTTCCTGAAGATACATTTTGGCCTGCACAGAATAAAATTATCTCAGCATTTGAGAAAGAAGGAGTTGTGTTTTCTGAAGTTTGTATTGATAAAACTTTTCCTCATGAAAATGCAGAAACTCGCAAACCTAGAACAGGTTTGTTAACCAAATATTTTTCTGAAGAATATGATTTAGAGAATTCTTTTGTTTTAGGTGATAGAATTACAGATATGGAACTAGCAAAGAATTTAGGAGCAAAAGGTATTTATTTATCTGAGAACCCAGATTTAGGTGCAGATGAAATTGAAAGTTCGAAAAAAGAAATTATAGACGCAATTGCTTTAACAAGCACAGATTGGGCAAAAATCTATGAATTTTTAAAATTGCAAGATCGTGTTGCAGAAATCACTAGAAATACCAATGAAACTAAAATTTATATCAAACTAAATTTAGACGGTTCAGGTAAAAATGATATTGATACTGGTTTAAAATTCTTCGATCACATGTTAGATCAAATTGGTAGGCATGGAAATATGGATTTAACCATAAAGGTCGATGGCGATTTAGAAGTGGATGAGCATCATACAATAGAAGATACCATGATTGCTTTTGGAGAGTTGTTCCACAAAGCTCTAGGCAATAAATTAGGTATTGAAAGATATGGTTTTTGTTTACCTATGGATGATTGTTTAGCACAAGTTGCTGTAGATTTTGGAGGTAGAAATTGGTTAGAATGGGATGCTGAATTTAAACGAGAAATGATTGGTGATATGCCAACAGAAATGTTTTATCACTTGTTTAAATCATTCACAGATGGTGCTAAGTGCAATTTAAATATTAAAGCAGAAGGTGTAAATGAACACCACAAAATAGAAGGTATTTTTAAAGCTTTTGCAAAAGCGATGAAAATGGCAGTGAAAAGAGATGCTAATAAAATGTTTTTACCCTCAACAAAAGGAATGTTATAAAAAGCTGTTTGCCAATAGCAAAAAGATATTAAATGAAATTAGTAATTATTGATTATGGTGCAGGAAACATTAAAAGCATTCAATTTGCTTTTAAAAGGTTAGGTGTAGAAGCTGTTTTATCAAATAATATTGATGAAATTAAAGCTGCGGATAAAGTAATTTTTCCTGGTGTTGGTGAAGCAAGTTCAGCAATGCAAATGTTAAAGGAAAGTGGTTTAGATAAAGTAATACCTACTTTAACACAACCTGTTTTGGGTATTTGTTTGGGTATGCAACTAATGTGCAATTCATCTGAAGAAGGCAATACCAAAGGTTTAGCAATTTTTGATGTAGCTATTAAGAAGTTTTCTGAAAATGTGAAAGTACCTCAAATGGGTTGGAATGTTATTTACAATTTAAAATCAGACTTATTTAAAGGCATAAAAGAAAAAGAATTCATGTATTTGGTACACAGTTTTTATGCAGAAAATTGTAAGGAAGCTATAGCTACAACAGATTATGAAATAGAATATGCATCTGCACTACAAAAAGATAATTTTTACGGAGTACAATTTCATCCAGAGAAATCATCTAAAGCAGGTGAACAAATATTAAAGAACTTCTTAGAATTATAAAATGAGAATAATTCCAGCAATAGATATTATAGATGGTAAATGTGTTCGTTTAACAAAGGGCGATTACAATACCAAAAAAATATATAATAAGAATCCAATTGAGGTTGCCAAAGAATTTGAAGATTCTGGTATAAAGTATTTACATGTAGTAGATTTAGATGGCGCAAAAGCAAGTGAAATCATCAATTATAAGGTACTAGAACAAATTGCAACAAAAACCAATTTAAAAATAGATTTTGGTGGTGGTTTAAAGTCTGATAAAGATCTAGAAATTGCTTTTAACTCTGGTGCAAACCAAATTACAGGTGGTAGCATTGCTGTTAAAAATCCGACTATTTTTGAAAATTGGATTTCTAAATATGGTGCAGAGAAAATAATATTAGGTGCAGATTTTTATCCTGATACTTCAGGAGGAAAAATAGCAACCAATGGTTGGCAAGAAGAAAGTAGTTTGGCTTTAATTCCTTTTGTAGCTGATTATCAGAAAAAAGGAATTCAATATGTTATTTGCACAGATATTTCTAAAGATGGTATGTTGCAAGGCCCGAGTTTCGAAGTTTATTCAGAGTTGTTGGCTTCTGTAAATCCTTTAAAACTAATTGCTTCTGGTGGTATTTCTACTTTTGAAGAAATTCCAAAATTAGCCGAGAATGGTTGTGAAGGTGTTATTATAGGCAAAGCCATTTATGAGAATAAAATCAGTTTAAAACAATTAGAACAATTTATCATTAATAAATAGCCTTAAGCTATTAGCGTTTAGCACTTTGCTAAAAGTTAAAAGCCAAATGGCAAAAGCTATCATAATGTTAACAAAAAGAATTATTCCTTGTTTAGATATTAAAAACGGACGAACTGTAAAAGGTGTGAATTTCGTGAATTTAATTGATGCAGGAGACCCAGTAGTATTAGCAAAACAATATGCAGATTTAGGTGCAGACGAACTTGTTTTTCTAGATATAGCTGCCACATTAGAGAATAGAGGCACAACTCTAGATATGGTTTTAAAAGTAGCAGAACAAGTTAATATTCCGTTTACTGTTGGTGGTGGAATTTCTTCTGTAGATCATGTAAATGCGCTTTTAAAATGTGGCGCAGACAAGGTTTCTATAAATTCATCTGCAGTAAAAAGACCAGATTTAATCAATGAATTATCAGAAAAATTTGGTAGTCAATGTGTGGTTGTTGCCATAGATGCAAAGCAAGTTGATGGTGAATGGCTCGTTCATTTGGCTGGAGGTACAATTCCTACAGATATCAATCTTTTTGAATGGGCAAAGGAAGTTGAAAAACGTGGAGCAGGAGAAATTTTGTTTACATCCATGAACAATGATGGCACTAAAGCAGGTTTTGCAAACGAAGCTTTAGCAAAATTATCAACAGAATTAAATATACCAATCATAGCCTCTGGAGGTGCAGGTTCTGTACAGCATTTTATTGATACTTTTGTAGACGGTAAATCTGATGCTGCATTAGCTGCAAGTGTATTTCACTTTGGTGAAATTCCTATTCCAGATTTAAAACAAGAATTAAAAGAAAATAATATTCCAATTCGATTATAAATACCAATTTTAAAACTGATGACAATAGATTTTAATAAAAATAATGATGGGTTAGTGCCAGCAATCATACAAGATGCTACAACAAAAAATGTTTTGATGTTGGGGTATATGAATCAGGAAGCTTACAATAAAACCTTAAAAACCAATAAGGTTACTTTTTTTTCCAGATCTAAAAATAGATTATGGACTAAGGGCGAGGAAAGTGGAAATGTTTTGCATTTGGTAGATATTAAGAACGATTGTGATAATGATTCATTACTTATTCAGGTAAATCCTAAAGGACCAACTTGTCATAAAGGTTCAGATACCTGTTGGAATGAGGATAACACATCTAATTTCGGTTTTTTATCAACCTTAGAAAACGTAATTAGTGAGAGAGTTGCCAACAAAGAAACTAAGAAATCTTATGTGGCTAGCTTATTTGATAAAGGAATAAATAAAATTGCTCAAAAAGTAGGAGAGGAGGCTGTAGAAACAGTAATTGAAGCTATGGATAACAATGATGAGTTGTTCTTATACGAATCTGCAGATTTACTTTTTCATTATTTAATGTTACTGCAAGCTAAAGGCTTTACTTTAAAAGATATTGAAGCCGAATTAATAAAAAGACAGAAATAAAAAAAGCCTCACAATTGTGAGGCTTTTTTTTATTGTTATTAGTTTATAGTATCAATCTCTAAATTTTCATTGTCATCACTTCCTAAGCTATACAATTGATTCTCTTCATCTTTTAGAGATTTTTTAGAAGTTGATTTTGGTATTTTTCTACCAGGTACATCTAATTCTTTCCCTATAAAATCTGGTTCGTTTACTTTGTTTTTAAGCAATTCGTCATCACCATTATCATTTCTTAAATTACCAGCTTTATCACCTAAAGCTTGTAAATCGTCTTTTGTAATTTCTGAATTATAATCTATTTCTTTCTCTTTCTCTTTCATAATATTTTTTATTTACTGTTTACATAAAATGCATGTATTACTCCTGGTAACCAACCTAAAATGGTTAATAATAAATTAATCAAAAAATCTTTACCTAAACCTTTATTTAAAAATACGGCTAATGGTGGTAATAAAATGCTTATTAAAATTGTTAAAATTGACATATTGTTTGTTTTTTTAGTTTCTATAACAAAATTAAACAACAAGTAAAGTTGGTTTTGTCTTAAAAGATTTTAATCTTAACTCTATTGAAAATATTATTTTTAATTTATTGAAATATAGTTATTTACATATAATTATTAAAGTAATCATTTAATTGTAGTATTTTTTCAAATAGAATAAACGCTCACAAAAGTGTGAGCGTTTTCCAATTAGAAGTAAAATAGAAAGTTTAATACTCGTTCATTAGAATAACTTTCAAATTCGGAAATCTTGTTTTAAGTTCCTTCTCTAAACCTATAACATGAGCTGCACCAACAACAACTAAGTTTTTGTATTTATCTAAATTCTCAATCTGATTAGCAATATTATTTGCCATTCGCATATTTCTTTCATTCCAATACTTTCTTCCTTCTTTACATCCTTCTGTATCTTCTATCACATAGCTAAAAGAACTCATTGTATGCAATCTATTTAAAGATTTTCTATTATTGGTATGTTTACCTAGCTTTCTAAATACAGCTGGTAAAATAGCTGAATTGTAATCTTTTTTATACAATTTAGAATTGGCTTCATTATTTCCATTTTTACTTCCTTCTCTAGCACATTTATTCCAAGCCTTATGATAAATTCCATTTGTTTGTTGATCATCCATATTTGTGACCTTAAGGTTTTGGTGTATGGCCAGTTTGTAAGTTAAATCTCCATCTTCATGTCTAGTAGGTTTTTTAGCACCTTGCAAACCATAATTTTTAATGTAGCTCATCAATTCATAATTGCCATTATCTCTTTTGTAGATATAAGATTTAATTAAATAATCAATTTCTGTAGATGTTAGCGCTTCAAATTTTTTGGCTGCAAGTGTTTCAAATTTATTGGCGTCAAACTGAAAATTCGATTTCATTTCTTCAGACATTTTATAAAACTCTTTATAGTTTTTAGACCAACCATTTTTAAGATAGTTCCAAGAAATACTATCATTTGGCATTGGTGATTCTACAAAAATTGCTTCAGGATTGTATTTTTTTGCAAAACGTAACATAGGTTTGTAGCTATGTTTTACAATTTTTGGCACTGTGTGCATTGTACCAATAATTACAACTTCTTTTTGATTTTCTTGTGCAACTGAATTAAAAATAGATACTAATAATAAAGTAAAAAGAGTGATTCTAGATTTCATAATGATGTTTTTAATGATTAAACTTTCTGATACAAAACTAGAAAGTAACCAAGTAAAAACTCAATAAATAAAGGCGATTGGGGTGAAATACAGTTATTCTGTGGTAGAATTCAAAACCGCTTTTACATCATTTTGATAGGTTCTGGAGACTGGTACTTCTATGTGGTGAAATAACAATACAAACAATTTACTTTTTTCTGTTTTCCATTGTAAAAAATGAAAAGGATTAATCAAATAAGAACGATGTGTTCTTAAAAGCAAAGGAAACTCATCTGCAACTGCAGATAGTTTATTTCTAATTAGACTCTTTTTAATTTCTCCATTAGATTTGTAAAAAACTTCTACATAATTGTCTGAAGATTTGATACAAACAATATCATTAAAAAATAAGCGTAAGCCTTCATAATTGCCTTCTCCTTTAATCTCTATCTTTTTTGCTTCAGTTTGCTTGTTTTTATATTTTCCAAAAGCAAATCTTCCAAAAATTATAATGGGCAAAATAGTTGCTAAAGCAGGTAGTATAATTCCAGTTAAATGATATTGAAAAGAATAAGGATTTCTGTCAGGCTGAACAACGTATAAATAAAAAAGTCTTGCAGCTATAATTGCTACTAAAACAAAAATAATTAGAAATAGAAGTTCTGTTTTTACATACCAATTTTTATCATTTTTGTAATATAAATATCGCTGAATAGGCAAGAACAGAGAATAACAGGTTGCGCCTAACAATCCATACAAAGGCAAATAAATCAGTTTTTCTGTACTTCCAAACTCGTTAACATCTAAAGGTTCTGTAAAGTATAAGAATATAAAAATCCATAAGGCTAAACCTAAAGCAATGATAAAGTGATGCTTTAAAGAAGAGTCAAAAGGATATTTTTGATGTAACAATAGGTTTAATTAAGGTCAATAGCTTATCAAATATAACTAAATATAAACATTCTGCTTTATTAATCTTTTAGAACTTTTTTAGTAGTATTTTTGACATCTAAATTTAGAGAAACTGAAAAATTCTAAGGTTTTAATAATACTTTCATTCATCTCCATTTATGTTATTTGGGGCTCTACTTATTTATTCAATAAAATAGCAGTTACAGAATTACCACCATTCTTTTTAGCTTCTATACGTTTTTTCGTAGCAGGAATTTTAATGATTATTATGGCTTTAATTTTAAAGCATCCTTTAAAAATATCAAGAAAGCAAATTCTAAATTCTGCAATAGCATCTTTTTTCTTTCTGGTGTATGGTAATGGAGTTTTTGTTTGGGCACTAAGATATGTAGATAGTGGCTTTGGTGCTTTAATAGCATCTACTCAACCTTTATTTGTATTGTTTTTGTTAAGATTGACGGACAGAAAACCTTTTCAAAAGAAATCTATTATTGGAGTTATTTTGGGAATGTTTGGTATGTATCTTTTGGTTAGTCAAAAAGAATTGGTAACCTCAGAATATACTTTGTTGGGTATTTTTATGATGCTAACGTGTGTTTTAAGCTGGAGTTATGGTAGTGTTTTTGTTTCTAAAGCAGATTTGCCCAAAAGCTTTTTAGTAACTACTGGTTATCAAATGTTGGTGGCAGGTGTTTGTTTAGTTGTAATGAGTCTTGGCTTTAATGAAACTTGGATTTCACCTATTAATTGGAGTGTAGAAGTTAAAATAGCCATGTCTTTATTAGTGGTTTTTGGAGGAATTATCGCATTTACGGCTTTTAATTATTTATTAAAAAAAGTGAGCCCCGAAAAAGTATCTACTTCTGCATACGTAAATCCTGTAATTGCACTTTTTATGGGTTGGTATTTTTTAGACGAAAAACTTAGTGCACAATCTTTTGTTGCATCTTGTATTTTACTTACGGGTGTTTATTTTATTACTTCAAGAAAAAGAAAGTAAATCACTTATTTATAGCGTTTTTTACTTGAATAAGACCTAAAATTAGATTTGAATATTTCTGATAAATATTTTTTAAAATCAAAAATCTAATTATACCACAACATTAATACAACATTAACTTTATTTTAAAATTTAGATTGATAATAAAACATCCTTAAGGCCTTGTATTTATTGATTAATTAAAATATTATAAAAATAATTAGTATTTGTATACTTTTTATGCATGTAAATTATATTAATGATAAATAGTTATAAGGTAATTTGAAAACAATTAATTCTAAATTCTTATATAATGAAAAAAATTACATTCTTAATTTTATTAATAACTTCTACAATGATTTCTGCACAGAATGGAACTGTAGATTTTGAATCTGGAGGCCAAGGTGATAGTTGGACTTGGACTGTAGATCAAAATGATTCCAATCCTCCACTAGAAATTGTAGATAATCCTAACACAGCAGGATTAAATACATCTGCTAAAGTGGCTAAGTTTACAGCAAAAGCTGCTGGAAATGATTGGGCACTAGTAATTAGTGATGATATTGGTTCTTTTACGTTTGATGATACTAACAGTCTTGTAAAGCTAATGGTAAGAAAAGACATTGCCTCAAATGTTGGTGTAAAATTTGAAGGGCCAGGAGGTGTTTTTAAAGAAATTAAAGTGGCTAGTTCAGTTACCAATGGTGATTGGGAAGAGTTAACTTTTGATTTTAAAACAGAAATTGGAGTTACCTACAACAAATTAGTAATCATTCCAGATTTTGATACAAGAAGTCAAGATAACATTGTTTATTTCGATAATTTAAGTTTTAATGCACAACCAGCAGATACTGTTAATTATAATCTAGAACCAATTGATTTTGAAGATGATGGCTTTGGTGCTAATTTCACATGGACAGTAGATCAAAATGATTCAAATCCTCCATTAGAAATTGTAGCTAATCCTAAAACTAACGGAGCAAATACTTCAGCTAAAGTAGCAAAGTTTACAGCAAAAGATGCTGGTAATGATTGGGCTCTTGTAATTAGTGATAATGTTGGTTCTTTTACTTTTGACGATACAAATAGTATTGTTAAAATAATGGTGAAAAAAGATGTAGCTTCAGATGTTGGTGTAAAGTTTGAAGGCCCAGCAAATGCTGCTAAAGAAATTAAAGTAGCTAACTCTGTTACTAATGGAGATTGGGAAGAGTTAACTTTTGATTTTACATCAGAAATTGGAGTTACTTATAATAAATTGGTAATTATTCCAGATTTTGCTGCTAGAAGTCAAGATAACATTGTTTATTTCGATAATTTAACATTCAATGCAAAAGCAGATGACACTAATAATGGTAATACTAATGTTGTAACAGTAGATCCTGCTGCTGCTTGGATAGGTTATATGACTGTAACAAATACGAGTGATGGTTTTGAATTTCAAGACTTCTGGGGATTTGCAGATTTAAAGTCATCTTTTGATGGACAAAACATAGTGCTGCAACCTAATTTTAGTACATATGCAGCAGCATTGAATGGTAATGATAATGATAGAGCTTATTGGACAAATTCTTCTGATGGAGGTGCAACAGCTGGTGATAAAGGGAATAAAAACATGCAAGCGTCTAGTTTTGTGGAGCCAGGAGACACTTTTAATGGTAAAGATTTAACTTTTCAAGGAACAATCAGCTCAAATACACTTAGTTCTGATTATACAGCAAAGTTTTTCATTAAAGCATTAGACCCAAGCAATAGTTATATTGATGTATTTAATGGTAGTAAAGTTATGGATTTACCAGCAAGTGGTAACTTTTCTATATCAGCTACAGCATCAGAATTGCCTGCAGGTTTAGTAATTCAATATGGTTTTGAAATTAAAGGTCTTAATGCAAATCCAGATGATGAAACTGCTTTAGGAAGTATTATCATAGAACCAAATACTACGTTAAGTACAGAAACGATAAATCAAATTTCCGTAAGTGCTTATCCCAATCCTTCAAAATCTAATTGGACAATTAGTACTCAAGATTCAAATATAGAAGCTATTGAAGTATATAATTTACTAGGTAAAAAAGTTTTTGTATCAACAGAAATTGGTAATAGAACAGTTATCAATTCTAATGGCTTAAGCCAAGGAGTTTATTTAGCTAAAATTAAAACAGATAGAGGCCAAATGACTTTAAAGCTAATAAAAGAATAAACACTCAAATCCAACATAAACTAAAAGGATGATCTTTAATGGTCATCCTTTTTTTATTTCTATCAACAGTAAACTAAATACAGAAATATTTATAAGCTCTACAATCTTCTTAAAAATCTGTTAAGAGTTCAAAAGAGTTCATCTTAATAGCATTTAAGCAAACCAAAACACCAGTTTTAGAATAATTTTATATCAATATTAATTTAAAACAAAATAAGATGACAATTAATTTCGAATATCATGATGTAGAAGGTAGTGAAAGATTAGAGGCATATACCACAGAAAAATTAGAAAAATTATATAATAAATTCCAAATGATTGTAAGAGCAGATGTTTTCTTTAAAACAGAAAATACATCTTCAGATAATACAGGTATGATTTGTAATATTAGGTTAAGTGTACCTGGACCGCGTTTATTTGCAGAAGCTAGTCACGATAATTTTATCAGTTCTATTAACGAATCTGTAAAAGATTTAGACACACAGTTAACTAAGAAAAAAGATAAAATGTCTACTTATTAATCACAGATAATTAGAATATTAATCTTTAAATAAATTAAAATGACAAAAGAATTTTTATTACAGAACTTTAATAATATAACAGATTTACCATTAACTAATAGAGTTGTAATGGCACCTATGACTAGAAGTCGTGCAAATAATAAAGGTAATGTGCCTACAAATGATTTACATGGTTTGTATTATGAACAAAGAGCCTCTGCTGGTTTAATTATTACAGAAGGTTCTCAGGTGTCAGAAAGGGCAGTGGGTTATATCAACACACCAGGAATTCATTCTCAAGAACAAGTTGAAGGATGGAAAAAAGTAACAGAAAGAGTTCATGCTAAAGGAGGTAAAATATTTATTCAGCTATGGCATGTAGGTCGAATTTCGCACCCAGATTTTCATAATGGAGATTTGCCTTTAGCTCCATCTGCTTTGAACGCTAACGTAACTGTCTACACTCCAGAAGGAGAAAAAGATACTGTTACACCAAAAGCAATGAGTAAAGAAGATATTAATCAAACTATAGAAGATTTTAAAAATGCAGCTTCAAATGCAATAAAGGCTGGTTTTGATGGAGTTGAAATACATTCTTCAAACGGATATTTATTTCATCAGTTTTTTAACAAATCTTCTAATGTAAGAGATGACGAGTATGGAGGAAATATTGAAAATAGAGCGCGTTTCTTCTTTGAAGTTTTAGATGCTGTAAAAGAGGCAATTCCAGAAAAGAAAATAGGAGTAAGGTTTAACCCTTCTTTGCATGGTATTTTTGGAATGGAGATGGATGAAGAAACTATAACAACATTTGAATATATTATGAAAAGGTTGAACGATTACAAATTAGCCTATGTTCATTTATCAGAACCATTCAATGATGTTTCAGAGGTTAAATATGCCGTACAAAATATTGCAGAACATTTTAGACCAATCTACAATGGTACTATTATCATTAACTCAGGATTTGATCAAAAGTCAGCAAATAAAGTGTTAGAAGAAGGTAATGCAGATTTAGTCGCGTTCGGAAAACCATATATATCTAATCCAGATTTGGTAGAAAGATTTGAAAGAAATCAAGATTTAGCAGATTGGAATCAAGATACATTTTATACTCCAGGACCAGAAGGTTACACAGATTACCCAAAATTAGAAGAAAATAAATAAAAAATAAATTATGATTAAACCAAGAGAAAAAGCACCAGAATTAAAAATTAACTTAGTAAATGATACAAAATGGAGTTTGTCTGAACAAAACCCAGAAAACTTTACATTGATATTATTTTATAGAGGATTGCATTGCCCAGTTTGTAAAAAACAGTTGGAACAATTGAAAGAGAAAATGAACGATTTTACAGAGAGAGGTGTAAACTTAATAGCCATTAGTGCAGATTCAGAAGAAAGAGCAAAGAAAGCTTATAAAGAATGGGATGTAGAATCTTTACCAATAGGTTTTGAATTCTCAATTGAAGAGGGTCGAAAATGGGGCTTATTTGTTTCAAAAGGAATAAGTGATAAGGAACCTGATACTTTCTTAGAGCCAGGCTTATTTTTAATTGATAAAGAACAAAAAGTATACTGGCAATCAATACAATCTATGCCTTTTGGAAGACCAGAATTTAGAGATGTTTTAAATGGAATAGATTATATTTTAAAAGAAGGATACCCTGCAAGAGGTGAAGCCTAAAATTTAGGTAAATTGTAAAAAAAATTAATAGAAATAGAGAACAATCTTTATACATCACTGATATTAAAGGTTTAATAATTTGTTTCTGTTAATTTTTTTTATTTATATTTGTTGATAACTTTTAAATTTTAACCCCTTATGTTAAACCCTAATTTGACAGCTCAAGAGCAGTCTGTACTCAAGGCAGTACAAGCAGAACACCTAACCAGTTTCGAAATTCTTAAAAAAGTAGAAGATGTTTCTATGATATTATCATTGTATAATATTTTAGATCAACTAAACAACAAAGGTGTAATTAAAAGCTACATGAAGCAAGATCTTAAGTATCACTATGCAGCTTAAATATACTTTGTATTAAAATTTTTATAAACGTTGTTAATCTTAATTGGTATGTTAACAACGTTTTTTTATGCTTTAAATTCTGATTTTTAGCTGAATAGCATTTAATTTTGTACATTAGTCAAAAAAGAAAATGAAAAAGCAAAACCTATCAGCTATAGAGCATTCTGTTTTAGAAGCAATTCAAGAAAAAGCACTTACAAGTTTTGAGATTTTAGATAAAGTAGAGAACTTAGATATGATATTACCTCTTTATTCTGTTTTAGACAATTTAAACGATAAAGGAGTTTTGAAAAGTTATATTTCTAATGATATTAAATATCATATAGCTCAATAACTTTGGGCATAAAAAAAGGCCTGCATCAGCAAGCCTTTCTCATTCGTTTAAGTTTTTTTATTTTTTTAACGAATTGTGTAATTTTTCTGCAACTAATTTAGATGATGCAGGGTTTTGACCTGTAATCAGCAAGCCATCTTGAATGGCATGTTCTGCCCAATCATCTTTTTTAGAATAGATTCCACCATTTTCTTGCAACATATCTTCTACCAAAAATGGTACTACATCAACTAGGTTTACAGCTTCTTCTTCAGAATTTGTAAAACCGGTTACATTTTTACCTTTTACTAAGTATTCACCATTTTGTGTTTTTACACTCTTTAAAGCAGCTGGTGCATGACATACAAACGATACTGGTTTATTTTGCGCATAAAAGGTTTCAATTAAAGTAATTGATTCTGCATCATTTGCAAGATCCCATAAAGGACCATGACCTCCAGGATAAAATACTGCATCAAAATCTGAAGGATTCATCTCTGCTAATTTATGCGTGTTATTTATTAAATGCTGAGCATTCTCATCGCTTTTAAAACGTTTTGTATCTTCTGTACTTGCGTCTTCAGTGTCACTACTAGGGTCAATTGGCGCTTTTCCTCCTTTAGGAGTTGCCAGTGTAATTTCTGATCCTTTATCTAATAAAGTATAATATGGGCCTGCAAATTCTTCAATCCAGAAACCAGTCTTTTTACCTGTGTCACCTAATTGATCATGTGATGTTAATACGAATAATATTTTCATTTTGTTGTTTATTTTTAGTTCTAACAAAATTAAGCCTCATTAAATAGCAGGATTAACTCACATCAAAAATTTATGAACGCTATTCAAAAGTTTTATACCTCAATCGTTTAATTGATAGGCATTCTTCTAAGCTTATTTTAAGCTAAATTTAATTACATTCGTTTTATGAAAAGAGTACTTGTATTATTTGCCCATCCAAAATTTGAGAAATCGAATGTGAATAAGGCTTTAATTGATGAAATAAACGGATTAGAAAATGTTACTGTTCATGATTTGTATGAAGAATATCCAGATTTCCATATAGATATAAATCGAGAAAAACAGCTCTTAGAAAATCATGATATTATTATTTGGCATCATCCATTTTATTGGTATAGTTGTCCGCCTTTAATGAAACAGTGGATAGATCTTGTTCTTGAATTCAATTGGGCTTATGGTCCTCAAGGAGATGCTTTAAATGGTAAGATTTGTTTGAATACAATTACAACAGGTGGTTCTAAAGAAATGTATTGTTCAGAAGGTAATAACAGTTTTACTATTAGACAGTTTTTAAGACCTTTTGAGCAAACAGCAGTTTTGTGTGGTATGATTTATTATCCTCCATTTACTGTAATGGGTACACACAAAATTAAAGAAGAAAAATTGCTAGTTGCTAAAGAGAAATACAGCAAAATTTTAAATTTATTACAAGATGGCTTAAGTTTAAATGAATTTGATAATTCTGCATTTTTAAATGAAATACCACAACTTAATTCTTAAATAAAAATGACAGGAAGTATACTTTTTCAGGCCATAATGTTTTTAGCAGGTGCAATATTATGTGTTTCTATAGCTAAAAGATTTGGGTTAAGTTCGGTAATTGGTTATTTATTGGCAGGTGTTTTAATTGGCCCATATGTATTAGGTTTTATTGGTAATGAAGGTGATGATATTTTGCATTTTGCAGAATTTGGAGTGGTAATGATGCTGTTTCTTATAGGTTTAGAAATTGAGCCCAAAAACTTCTGGAAAATGCGTAAAACCATTATAGGAATGGGAGGATTACAAGTTGGGGCAACTATGCTTCTGGCTTATTTACTTTTTATTGCTTTGGGTTTTGATGGCAAAGTAGCTTTGGTGGTTTCTATGGCTGTAGCATTATCTTCAACAGCAATTGCTATGCAAACTATAAAAGAAAAAGGTTTAATGGATACCACTTTTGGCAATTCTGCTTTTTCGATTTTACTTTTTCAAGATATTATTGTCATTTTTATGTTGGGTTTTATTCCTTTATTGGCCAACTCAGAACAAACATCTTCAGAAAATTCTCACAGTGAATCTTTTAGTTTAATTCAAGATTTACCTGTTGCTTATCAAACCATTGCTATTATTTTATCGGTAGTTTTGATTGTTGTTGCAGGGAATTATTTAATAGTACCAATGTTACGTAAAGTTTCTAAAACTGGTGTAAGAGAGTTGCTTATTGCTGCTGCACTTTTAATTGTTTTTGGTATTTCTTTTTTAATGGAATTTGTTGGTATAAGTCCTGCATTAGGTGCTTTTTTAGGTGGTGTAGTTTTGTCTAATAGTGAATTTAAGCATGAATTAGAAAGCACTTTAGAACCTTTTAAAAATTTACTTTTAGGCTTGTTTTTTATGGCAGTTGGTGCTTCTATCAACTTTATAGTAATTGCGAATAATCCTTTAACTATTATTGGGACATTATTTGTTATTATACTTTTAAAAGCCCTCATTTTATTTATAACCGGAAGTGTTTTTAAGTTAAAATTAGATCAAAAATTAATGTTGACTTTTAGTTTAGCTCAAGTAGGGGAGTTTGCTTTTGTTCTTTTATCTTTTGCCTTTGGTTTAAATATTCTAGGTCAAGATCAAATGGATATGCTTTTAGTAATAACTGCACTTTCTATGTCTTTAACACCAATTATCACAATGATTAATGAGCGATTAATTTTACCCAAAATTGGTACAAAAGAATCTATAAAAAGGCCAATGGATCATATTGCAAAATCGCAAAAAATAATACTGGTTGGTTTTGGGCATTTTGGAAGCACAGTAGGTAGATTTTTAAGGTCTCATGGAGTAGAAGCAACTATTTTAGATCAAGATTCTAATAGAGTAGATTTTTTAAGGAAAATGGGATTTGAAGTTTATTATGGTGATGCAACAAGAATAGATTTATTAGAATCTGCAGGTATAGCAGAAGCAAAAATTATAATTTGTGCAACCAATAGATTATCAGTTTCAAAGGCAATTAGTAAAATTGTGAAAGAGAAATATCCTCATGTAGATTTAATGATTAGAACCAAAAACAGGTATGATGCTTATGAGCTTTTAAATATGGGGCATGAAAAGGTGTATAGAGAATCTTTAGATACATCTTTACTATTGGCAAGAGATGTTTTAAGCAAAATGGGGTATCGTAAATATACACTTAATACACAGCTTCAAAACTTTAGGAAATATGATGAAGAAAGTTTAAAACGTTTAGCTCAAGAACCTAAAAGAGATGAAAAGTATATTTTTAAAGTAAAAGAGGAATTAAAACAGCAAGAAAAATTCTTAAATGATGATTTAAAAAGGGGAGTAGTAGACTTTGATAATCATTGGGATAGTGAATCTATGAAAGAGGCACTTAAAGACAAAAAGTAAACGGATAAGCTTTTAATTTTAAAAGACTATTGGTACAAATAAAAATGATAGTATAGATCAAAGAATTTAAACTTTAATTTATACTATCAATTCTAAAATTAGCAAGAATTTATCTTTTGTAAATTGGAGTTCTTTTTGCTAAGAAACCTAACGTAATCTTATAGGCATTAGGAGTTTGCCAAAAAGATTGATGATCTTTGGTAAAGATGTTTTCACCTTTATCATTATAAATATTCATAGTAATATTGGTAGCATAATTTTGTTGAGTAGTTCCAAATGTGCTGCTATTTGTTTTTCGTTTATTGCTATTCCAAATATCTCCAATAATATGTCCATGTCTGTCTACTCTAAGACTATTATTTCCATTTCTTTTAGTAGTTGTATTTGTATTACTGTAAGAAGTTACTGTAGTTTTTTCTATGGAAACCATACCTTGTACCAAATACTCAACACCTAAAATATTTGCAATTTCGCCCATTGTATAACCTGCAATATTATTATTGTTGATACCAGCTTTGGCCAATAATGCATTAGTTGTATTAGGGTCTTGAAACTTTAAAGAAGCTGACTTTCGTTTAAAAATACTAAAGGTTTCTTGTTGAATTTTTTTCTGCATGGTAGCATTACTAGTTTGCTGATCTTTTAAGTAGCCAAAAGGTAAAATTGCCACTTTGTTATGATGATCTTCTAGGTTATAATTGTTGGATTTTGTATTTAGTTTATTAAAAAATTCAACTCTACCAGAACTAAAAGTAATTTTTACGATGTCAGATTTTTTAACTGTATACTCTATGGTTTCATTTTCATATACAAACTGTATTGTGCTTTCACCCATTTTTAAAACCTTACCTTTCATTTCTTCACCAGTCGTTTTTAGAATGATGTCACTTTGGGCTAGTGCAATGTTTGTGAATAAAAAACAAACTAGGGCTAAAAGTAGATTTGTGTTTTTAGCTTTAATCATTATGAATTATTTTAAATTTAGGTTATTATTTAAATCAAGTGTAATTTTTCTAATGAAAATTACTGCTACTAATTTAAATATTATTTTGTTAACTATTTATCCTGAAGTAAAAATATCAAGTTATAAAAATTAAAAAAAGTGATTCAAATTAAATTTAAATCACTTTTTAAGATTGTTGTTGAGTTTAATATATTAAGCTTGTTTTGCTTTATAATATTTTTTTCGCAGCCAGAAAGACACTCGAACCAGTAATATTAAAGCAGGTACTTCAACTAATGGACCAATGACTCCTGTAAACGCTTGACCTGAATTTAAACCAAATACAGCTATAGCTACAGCAATTGCAAGCTCAAAGTTATTACCTGCAGCAGTAAAAGCTACAGCAGCAGTTTTATCATATTCTGCACCAGTTGCTTTTGTAAAAAAGAATCCAATAATAAACATTAATGTAAAGTAAATTAATAATGGTACTGCTATAATTAAAACATCCATAGGTATTTCTACAATTAATTCTCCTTTTAAAGAAAACATAATTATAATAGTAAATAATAATGCTATCAAGGTTAATGGAGATATTGTAGGAATAAATTTTTGAGTATACCAAGCTTCACCTTTAAGCTTCACTAAAATTACTCTACTTAAAATACCTAAAACAAATGGTAAACCTAAATAAATGGCAACACTTTCAGCAATTGTTGCTATAGAAATATCTATAATTGCGCCTTCAAAACCAAAGTAGGGAGGAAGCACGGTTATAAAAATCCAAGCATAAAAGCTATAGGCAAATACTTGAAAGATACTATTTAAAGCTACTAAACCTGCTCCATATTCGCTACTACCATCAGCAAGATCATTCCAAACTAAAACCATAGCAATACATCTTGCTAAACCAATAAGAATAAGGCCAACCATGTATTCTGGATAATCTTTTAGAAAAATGATCGCCAAAAAGAACATTAAAACTGGTCCTATAATCCAATTTAATAATAATGAGATTGATAAGATTTTTGTATTTCTAAATACTTTTGGTAATAATGCGTAATTTACTTTTGCTAAAGGAGGGTACATCATTAAAATTAAACCAATGGCAATTGGTATGTTGGTTGTACCACTATTAAAAGAATTAATAATATCTGGAAATGTGGGTATAAAGTAGCCCAAAGCTACACCTATAGCCATGGCTATAAATATCCAAAGTGTTAAATTCTTGTCTAAAAAGCTTAATTTTTTCATTTGATTTTCAATCTATATTTGGTTCGTTACTATATCTTTAATAACTATATTGCAATATTACGATTAAAGATTGAATTTATTCAAATTTTATTCTTTTTTTAAATACTCATTAGAGCCGTATTCTGTAAATAGTATCATCTTATTAGAGTTAGGCATTTCAATTTTATAAGCCATTTTATCAATAGACGACGCTCCATTTCCAATACTTTTCATGGTAAGAATTAATGAATCACCTTTTAATTCCCATTTTTGATAAAGAAGTGTTTCCATATTGTCTGATCGTGCAACGCCATTTTCTAATAAGGTAAAATTTAGCTTGGCCTCAGACAGATCTATCCAAGAACCTAAAACATCTTCATTTTTAATACTAGTTGATTGACAAGCCATTACTAATAATAGCGTCACAAATAAAAGTTTGAATATATTCTTCATAAATGCTGTTTTTAGAATTACAATATAAATAAAATATAAATTCTTGAAACTTATGGATGATTAATAAATTGTTATCTGGTAAATTGATGTTTACAATTTACTAAGGGAATACTTTTAAATAGAATAGAAATTAAAAACATTTATATTGTTCTATAATTTATATTATGTAAAATAGAAAATAATAAAACCTCTATCCTACATATTTTGTGTATAATAATTGTAATCTTTTAAAACAGTGCTTATAAACTCTTTGTCACTTTTGTGAATAGATTGAATTTGAGTTACTTCCAAGATTTTCGATCTAAGTTTTATCAAAGTTGAATAATCATCAAACTTTGCAGAACTCTCAAAGGTTTCTTTTATGATTCGTACGTCATTATCAGATAATTTAACAACACTTGGATATGTAGGTTTATACGTGTCTTTTATTTCCTGCAAAATGGTTTGTGAGAATTTTACTTCATCCTTTAAATAAATAACAATGGTATTTGCAATAATATCTCCAAAACGTTGGCTTTTATTTGTGAATAAGATTAAAAAAAAGCCAATTAATTTACCAAATATAAAAAGTAAAACGAGCAAAATATATTCATCTGTTAATCCTAAGGAAGCCACATAAACAAACAATAAACTGAATAAATTAAAATCGATAACTCTTAAAAACCATCTAATAATAAAATCGGTTGTTGTTGGCTTATACCCTTCAATATTAATTACTTTTAAGTGCAATAACTTTTTACCCAATGTTTGACCATTCAATAAAATTTCTGAATACAAAGAATAGAAAGTTATAGGTATTAATACTAAGGCTTCTATGGCTTTGATGTCCCAACTATCGCCAGTTAAAGCATTTTCAAGAGAAGAAAAATCAAAAAATTCAAAGATTAAATATAGATAAGCAAACTTTATAATATTGTCTATAATAAACGCTAAAAGTCTTTGAAATACACCAGCCAAAGTAAATTTTATATTTACATTTTGTGCAGTTTTTATTTGGAGTGTTTTCATGCAATGATTAAATTCGCTCTATATGAGAGAGGTCGCTTTTATAAAGCAAAATAAAGAAAAATGGCTAGAATTTGAACAATTAATTTCAAATAAAGAGAAAAAAAGTCCAGACCTAATTGCCAATTTGCACATAAAGATAATGAACGATTTAGTTTATGCGCAAACTTACTATCCTAAAAGCAAGGTTACCAGGTATTTAAATAAATTAGCCAAATCTAGTTTCAATAAAGTCTATGACTCTAAAAAACGAAACAAAAATGCAATCCTATATTTCTTTTTAGACAAGGTTCCTCTACTCTGCTATCAATACAGAAAAATTATATACTTCTCATTTATAGTATTTTTTGTTTGTTTTTTTATTGGTTTATTAAGCACATTTAATGATGCTGATTTTGCAAGACAAATTCTTGGTAATAATTATGTAGATCAAACTCTAGAAAATATTGAAAGTGGTGATGCTATGGCTATTTACAAAAGTGGTAGCAACTGGGCTACTTTTATTGGTATTTATAATAATAATCAAAGAGTTGGGCTAAATATGTTTCTTTCAGGTCTATTTTTAGGCTTTGGTACAGCTTATTATATTGTGGTAAATGCTATAATGGTTGCAGTTTTTCAAGCATTTTTCTATCAATACAATAGTCTTTACGATAGTTTAAAAGGAATTTGGATTCATGGAACCTATGAGATTTTTGGTATAATAATAGAAGCTGCAGCTGGCTATATAATTGGAGCTAGTATTCTTTTTCCTGGCACATTAAAAAGATTAGAATCTTTTAAAATTGGCATTAGAGACGCCTTTTATATTTTTATCAGTACAATTCCTTTTACCATTATTGCTGCATTTTTAGAGGGTTATATTACTAGGTACTCTAATCAAATGCCAGATATATTTTGTTTCGCTATTATTTTCTTTTGCTTAATTACAATCAGTTATTACTATCTCATTTTGCCATTTAAAAGAGCAAAACAATATCAAGGAACTGCATGAAAAATTTAATAGCTTCCCTCCTTTTATTGTTATGCTTTAATAGTTTTGGCTTTAATCAACCAGACACTACAGATTTAAATTCTAACCATGTAGTTGGGTTAAATACTTACCAAAGAGAGTTGCCAAAAAACCTTAAAGAAAAATACAATGATGATGATTTTATTTACAAAGAGAAAAAGGAAAAGCCAAAAAAATCATCAAATATAAATTCAGCCTTTTTAGACGGATTTATCATTTTTATGAAATTTATATTTCCCTTTCTGTTAGGTATTTTTATTGTTTATATTATTTTAAAGACTGTTTTAAATATCGATATACGATTTTGGAAAAAACAAAATAATGCAACGAATACAGTTCAAAAATTAGAGTTTGATAATGATGATATTCATGAATTAGATATTGATTCTTTATTGAATACTGCTTTAAATAACAATGATTATAGACTAGCCACAAGATATTACTACCTAAAACTATTAAAATATCTAAGTGACTTAAATCATATCGATTATCAAATCGAAAAGACTAATTCAGACTATTTGTTGGAAATCAAAAAAGATGAAATTATTCCTGATTTTTCTTATCTATCTTACATCTATGCTCATATTTGGTATGGTAAATTTGCTATAGACGCAATTGGTTTTAAAAATGTGGAAAGTAAATATCAGTCATTTTTTAAAAAATTAAAGGATGACTAAATATTTCAATCATTTTGCTGCATTTATAGTTACTTTAACAATATTCAGTTGTTCAGAAACCAACTGGGAAGAAAACTTCAATTATAAAGAGAAAAGTCCTTTTGGTACATACATAATGCATGAAGAAATAAATAATTTATTTCCAAATGATAGCATCATCACCATAAAGAAAAACTTTAGAGATTATTTGGCTGATGGTAATTTTGATTCAATTTCAACTGCAAATTATGTTTGCATTAATTACAGCATGAATAAGCTAGAATATGAGGGTGTAGATTCATTGCTATCTTTTGTAAGTAAAGGAAATAATGCTTTTATTGCTCTAGAGTATTTTAGTAAAAACTTTCGTAAAAAATTAGAATTTACCTCTAACAATTTAAGTAAAGATTCTTATTTCTATGAAGATTTGAAGAAACTAAAAGGTCAGTTTTATTTGGATTCTTTGAGAACTGAAACTTACAATTTTGATCGAAATATTAAAAGAAATTATTTTGTTACCTATAATAAAAACAATACCTCAATTTTAGGATTTGCTGAAATTGATACTGAATTAGTACCTAATTTTATTCGAATAAAACATGGTAAAGGCTATTTCTATTTGCACACAAACCCTATTGTTTTTACAAATTATTATTTGTTAAAAGATGAGAATTCTTATATTAATCAACTACTCTCTTACCTCCCATCAGGAAACATTATTTGGGATCCACAATTAAGATACAGTAAGAATTCCGATAACAATAAAGACAACACCTCAGTTTTTGATTTCTTCTTAAAACACAACACGCTAACTTGGTTTTTAATTGTGTTATTAGTAGGTATACTATTGTTTATGTTATTTAATGCCAAAAGAAAACAAAGACCAATACCTAGCATTCCAAAATTAGAAAACACTACAGTTGCTTTTACACAAACAATTGCTAGTTTGTATTTAAAGGAACAAAATCATAAAAATTTAGTTGATAAAACAATTCGCTTTTTCCTAGAGAAAGTTAGAACAAAATATTTATTAAATACCAATAGACTTAATACTGAATTCATAAAGAATTTAGCATCAAAATCTGGTAATAAATTGGCAAATACCAAGTATTTAATCAATACAATTAAAACTTTAAATAAAAAGACAGAATGTACTCAAGAAGAGTTATTTGTCTTGCAAAAAATGATTACAAAATTCTTAAAAAAATAATAGTATGGATATGCATAATGAAGACCAAAATACTGGTGAATTATCTTTTGAAAATAGAATAGATTTATCTGAGTTACAGGCAAGTGTTCTAAAAATTAAAAAACAATTGCAAAAGGTAATTGTAGGTCAAAAAGAAATGGTAGATCTACTTCTAGTTTCACTGTTAGCTAATGGTCATTTATTAATTGAAGGTGTACCAGGAGTTGCCAAAACTATAACAGCAAAATTATTATCAAAAACCATAAATGTTGGATTTAGTAGAATTCAGTTTACGCCAGATTTAATGCCATCAGATATTTTAGGAACTTCTGTATTTAATGCCAAAACCTCAAACTTTGAGTTTAAGAAGGGGCCCATTTTTTCGAATATGATTTTAATTGATGAAATCAATAGAGCACCTGCAAAAACTCAAGCAGCATTGTTTGAAGTAATGGAAGAAAAGCAAATAACTATGGATGGTACAACTTATAAATTGGATGAACCTTTTGTAGTTTTAGCTACTCAAAACCCTATAGAACAAGAAGGTACATATAGATTACCAGAAGCACAATTAGATAGATTTTTATTTAAAGTTATCGTTGAATATCCTAATGCAGAAGAGGAACTAGAAATTTTAATGAAAGAGCAGGCTTTAGAAAATAGTACTAAAACCAGCCAAATAGAAACTATAATTGAAGGTTCTAAAATTGTAGAATATAGAGCTCTTGTTAATCAAATTAAAATTGAAGAAAATCTATTAAAATATATAGCAAATGTAGTTGTAAATACAAGGTCTAATTCGTTTTTATATTTAGGGGCTTCTCCAAGAGCTAGTATTGCTATTTTAAATGCTTCTAAGGCTTTTGCAGCTATTGAGGGCAGAGATTTTGTAACTCCAGAAGACATTAAAAAGGCAACAGTACCTGTTTTACAACATAGAGTAATTGTAACTCCAGAAAGAGAAATGGAAGGTTTAACGAGTAAACAAATTATTAAACAAATCATAGAAACAGTAGAAATTCCTAGATAGTCTTGAAATACTTTTACAACTCATTATTTATAAATAAACGGTTTTTCTATGCGTTAAGCATAATAGCCTCACTTTTTGTGATTGGTTTTTTCGTTGCTATATTTTTTGAAATTGCAAAAGTGCTATTATTAGTATTGGTTGGTTTACTTATCATAGATATCACTTTGTTGTATAACACAAAAAACGGAATTTCAGCAGAACGTTTTTTACCTGAAAAATTATCTAATGGCGATGAAAATAAAATTACCCTAGATATTCAAAACAAATATAATTTTGAAGCTCATATAGAATTGATTGAAGAATTGCCTTATCAATTTCAAAAAAGAGATTTTAATTTTCAACTTAGTTTACAAAAGAAAGAAATTAAAGCAGTAAAGTATAGTTTAAACCCAAAAGAAAGAGGACTTTATGAATTTGGTAATCTTAATGCTTATGCAAATACAGGTTTAAAATTGGCTACTAAAAAATACATATTAGCTAAAAAGAAAGAGTTAAAATGTTATCCATCCTTTTTAAAATTAAGAGAGTTTGATTTTCAAACATTCAATAATTCTGTAGTTTCTTATGGTACTAAGAAAGTAAGAAGAATAGGTAATTCTTTAGAATTTGAACAAATCAAGGAATACGTCTCTGGTGATGATATTCGTACTTTAAACTGGAAAGCTACAGCCAAAAGCAATCAACTTATGATTAATCAATATATGGAAGAGAAATCTCAAGCTGTATATTGTATTATTGACAAAGGTAGAGCCATGCAAATGGAATTTGAAGGTTTAAGTTTGTTAGATTATGCAGTTAATGCCACTTTAGCTATCAGCAATGTAATTTTAAAGAAACAAGATAAAGCTGGTATTTTATCATTTTCTAAAAAGCTTGAGGATATTGTAGTTGCCGAAAAACGAAATTCTCAAATGAGTTTAATTTCTGAAGCTTTGTATAGAATTAAAACTAATTTTTCTGAGTCTGATTTTAGCAGTTTGTATACAATTGTTAAAAGAAAAATTAGACAGCGAAGTTTACTTGTTCTCTTTTCCAATTTTGAAACTTTAGATGGTTTAAATAGGCAACTTCCCTATTTAAGAGCTTTAGCTAAAAATCACTTAGTTTTGGTTGTGTTTTTTAAAAATACAGAATTGAATGTATTAATTGAAAAAGAATCAAAAAATATTCAAGATGTTTATGATGCTATTATTGCAGAAAAGTTTCTGTATGAGAAAAAGCAAATTGTAAACGAATTAAAAAAATACGGTATACAATCTGTATTGACAACGCCTAAAGATCTTACAGGAGATACTATTGAAAAATATTTAAGTTTAAAATCGAGAGGATTATTTTAATTTATTATTATATTTCCATATTGAAATTAACCAAAATTATAACGAATAATTAATAAAAAAAATGAATTGGTATTTAAAAGTATTAAGACAGTATGCAGATTTTAAAGGTAGAGCTAGAAGAAAAGAATTTTGGATGTTCTACTTATTCAATACAATAATAACCTTATTTTTTCGAATATTAGATCATTTATTAGGAACAAATTATGGTGATTATGATGATCAAGGAATTTTAGAATCTATTTACGGTTTAATCGTTATAATTCCGTTTATAGCAGTAACAGCAAGAAGAATGCACGATGTTGGTAAAAGTGGATGGTTTATGTTAATTCCTTTTTACAATTTCTACTTAAGTGTTATTGATGGTGAACCACATGCAAATAAATGGGGAGATAACCCAAAAGGCATAGGTAACGACTCTATGATTAATCAAATTGGTAAAGAATAATTTACTCTTCTAATTTAGCCCATTTACCATAATAAATAATGGTAGTTCTAATGCTACTATTAATTCTTAAAGTACTGGTATTATTGGCAAATAAAGTTAGGTTAGCAGTTAAGCTTTCTTTATTGGCATTAAGAATATAAGTTAAGTTGTACCTGTTTTTACTACTGTCAAATTCTATTTTAGTTCTGGCAGGTACACCTTTAAACACAAGTCCACTCTCAGAAGTGTAATCACCACCTATTTGTTGTTCTCCATAATAAGGTAGGTACAAATCGATACTATCGTTTTTAATTTTAAAGAAATTGGGATTATTAATTAAACTAATTCTAGCCAAGTTACTTCCTGGAGGTAGTAAATTTTCTAATCCTCTTGTATTTGTGAATGCAACAGGGTTTGCTGCATCAGAAACTATTTCTATTTGAGCATTTTCTACAGCACTTTTTAAATTTGCAATTTGAGTTGCACTAACTTTATTTTTAGAACTGGCACAACCTACAATAACCATAGAAAAAATGCCTAAAATTAAATATCTCATAATGTTATTTTTTCACTTAAAATACATCAAAATTAATACCACATTCTGCGAATTGAGATTATATTTGACGATTAAAGATAAGATTTTAATATGAGCTTAGAAATTATTTATGAAGATGCATATTTGTTATGTGTAACCAAACCTAATAATGTTTTGGTACATCATGCCTACCATTCCAGAAATATGGCCGATGAAAAATCACTTCTTCAACTAGTTTCTGAAGAAACTGGGTTAAAAGTTTATCCTATTCATAGATTAGACAGAAAAACTTCTGGAGCAATTTTATTGGCAAAAGAAAAAGAATATGTGGCTAAATTTCAAGATTTGTTTACTAAGAATCAAATTCAGAAAATATATTATGGGGTTGTACGTGGTTTTTCACCATCTACAAAACGTATAGATTCTCCTGTAAAAGGTAGAGATGCTAATGTGCATAAAGAGGCGTTAACAGAATTAAAAACCTTAGCGAAAATTACTTTAGATATTGCTGTAAAACCTTATGATAGCAGCAGATATAGTTTGATTGAGCTTTTTCCAAAAACGGGTAGAATGCATCAATTAAGAGTGCATAGTAATAAAATTAGTCATCCATTAATAGGTGATGCAAAATATGGTGATAAAAATCATGATATGATGTTTGAGCAAAACTTCGGATTTAAAAACCTTTTTTTACATGCAGGTAAATTGGAATTTATTCATCCTTATACCCAAGAAACCTTAATTTTAAAATCAACTTTTCCAACTGATTGGATTCAGCTTTTTGAAAAGTTCAATTGGAAAAACCCTTTAGAATAAAAAAATCCTGCATTTGCAGGATTTTTTTATTGTTCTATAGATTGTGCTTGAAAAGCAACCAAAGTACTTTCTTCAAATTGAGGAGATATTTCTATGGGGTTGCAGCATACTTCACAATCTTCTATATAAGTTTGTTGTCTTACACTGCTGTCTAAAATCATTGAGATTTCTTCCCAACAATAAGGACATTGAAAAAAATGTTCTTGCTCCACCTCTAGTCTTCGATCACTTTTAATACTAATTTTCCTTTTTTATCTCCAGAAAACAATCTGTTATAGGTTTCATGGAAATTCTCAATGCCTTCGTAAATATCTTCTTTAGATTTTAATTTACCCTCTTTCATCCATATTCCCATTTGTTTTGCGGCTTCTCCAAATTTCTTCGTATAATCCATTACAACCATACCTTGCATTGTAGAACGAGTTACTAATAATGATAAATAATTACTTGGCCCATCCACTTTAGACTTGTTATTGTATTGAGAAATGGCACCACAAATTACAACTCTAGCATGCATTCTTAATTTGCTTAGTGCTGCATCTAAAATTTTACCACCAACATTATCAAAAAAGACATCTACACCTTGAGGACACTTTTGTTTTAATGCAGAATAGATGTTTTCTGATTTGTAATCAATAGCATCATCAAAACCTAATTCATTTACAATGTAATCGCATTTTTCTTTACCACCAGCAATTCCAATTACTGTACAGCCTTTAATCTTGGCAATTTGTCCAACAATACTACCTACAGCACCAGCCGCTCCAGAAACCAAGACAATATCACCTTCAACTATTTTACCCACTTCTGTAATTCCGAAATAAGCCGTCATTCCTGGCATACCTAAAGTTCCAATATACATAGGCATAGGTGCTAAATTCGTATCTACTTTATACCAACCATCACCATTTGTTATGGCATATTGTTGCACACCACCCCAACTTGTAACTGTATCACCAATTTCGAATTTAGGGTTTCCATTATTTTTAATGACTTTACCAACTGATCCAGCTCTCATTACTGCATCTATTTCAACTGGAGGAATGTATGATTTTGTATCATTCATCCAGCCACGCATTGCAGGATCTAAAGAAATATAATGATGTTGTACTAAAATTTCTCCTTCTTCCAATTCAGGAACTTCATTTGTTTGTAATTCCCAAGTATCTGCATCTGGCACACCTGAAGGTCTCTTTTTAAATATAATCTGTTTATTCGTCATGAATTGATCTGTTTTGAACCCTAAATTTAATTAATAATTATTTATTTCTAAAATAACATTTGTTAAGATTGATTTACTCAAATATTGTTGCTCTAAGTCTGATTGAAAGGGTATTGGAGTATCTAAACTACCTACTCTTTTAACAGGTGCATCTAAACTATTAAAACAATTTTCTGTAATTAACGCAGAAATATCACTAGCAATTCCTCCAAACAAAGAGTCTTCTTGTACAATGACAGCTTTATTGGTTTTACGTACTGATTTGTAGATGGTTTCTGTATCTAAGGGTTGTAAAGTTCTTAAGTCAATTACATCTGCAGATATTTCTTTATGTTTATTTAACACTTCTAAAACCCAATGTACAGTAGCTCCATAAGCAATAATGGTTAGATTTACACCTTCTTTTATCAGGTTTGCTTTACCAATTTCTACAGTATAGTTATTCTTTGGAACATCTTGATATACTGATCTGTATAAAGCTTTGTGCTCAAAAAATAAAACCGGATTTGGATCTTGAATTGCACTACCTAATAATCCTTTTGCATCTTCAGGAAATGCTGGATAAACTACTTTTAAACCAGGGGTTTTTGTAAACCAAGCTTCATTCGTCTGCGAATGAAAAGGGCCAGCTCCTACTCCTGCTCCACAAGGCATTCTAATGACTACATCTGCATTTTGAGCCCATCTGTAATGAGATTTTGCTAATAAGTTTACGATGGGATTAAATCCTGAAGATACAAAGTCAGCAAATTGCATTTCAACAACAGCCTTTATTCCATTTAAAGACAAACCATAGGCTGTAGAAACGATTGCAGACTCACAAATGGGTGTATTTCTGACTCGATCTTTACCAAATTTATCTGTGAAACCATCCGTAATTTTAAAAACACCACCATAACCTGCAACATCTTGACCCATAATAACAAGATGATCATCTTGTTCCATTGCCTGTTCTAAACCTTCTGAAATGGCATCTACAAAACGTATATTATTCGTTAATTTTGATGGTTTTATCTCTTTAAATTGAAATGGTTTGTAAACATCATTTAACTCTTTTTCTAAATTAGGAATGATTTTTTCTTCAGCGTAAGCGATTTCTAAATGCTCATTTATTTCTGAAGTGATGATTGTCTTAAATTCATTATCTATTTCATCATTCAAAATAGATTTGCTTCTAAGGTAATTTTCAAAATTGATAATTGGGTCTTTCGCTCCCCAAAAATCTAACAATTCTTGAGGCACATATTTAGTACCACTTGCCTCTTCATGACCTCTAACTCTAAATGTTTTGAATTCAATTAAAATAGGTCTGGGTGTTAATCGCATACTTTCCGCTAATTCTTTAACTTTAGTATACACCTCTAGAATATTATTACCTTCTATAATATGGCTTTCCATTCCATATCCTATTCCTTTATCTGCTATATTTTTACAGTTAAACTGTTCTGATGTAGGTGTTGATAAACCATAACCATTATTTTCTACACAAAATAAAACTGGTAAACTCCATACAGAAGCTATATTAAGAGCCTCATGAAAATCTCCTTCACTAGTGCCTCCTTCACCTGTAAAAACAGCACAAACTTTTTGTTTATTTTGTAGTTTATTAGCCAAAGCAATACCATCTGCAACCCCTAATTGAGGCCCCAAGTGAGATATCATTCCAATAATATTGAATTCTTGAGTACCAAAATGAAAGCTCCTATCTCTACCTTTGGTGAATCCGCTCATCTTTCCTTGCCATTGAGCAAATAATCGATATAAAGGAATTTCTCTGGTTGTAAAAACACCTAAATTTCGATGCATAGGTAAAATATATTCGTCTGTATCTAATGCTTTAGTTACACCAACAGAAATGGCTTCTTGACCAATACCAGAAAACCATTTAGATATTTTTCCTTGACGTAATAAAATCAACATCTTCTCCTCTATTAATCGAGGTTTCAACATTGATTGATATAAATTTAATAATGTGGAATGATCTAAATTATAATTTGAATTATAATCAATATTATCTGTCATAAATTATCAATTTATTAATTATAACAAACATAATGAAAGATGAATTCATTGCATAAAAAAATCCTTATCAATTTGATAAGGATTTAGTTTTATATAAAAAGTTAGAATTATAGCTCTGCAAAAATTGCATGCATCATTCTTTTCTTGTCATTAATACTCTCTTCTAAGGCAATCATAGTTTCTGTTCTGTTTACACCTGGAACATCATCTATTTGATAAATAATATCTTTTGCATCGTTTGTACCTTTCGCTCTTACTTTACAAAAAATATTGTATTTACCTGCTGTAACGTATGCTACTGTTACGTTTGGTATACGTCTTAAGTTTTCTATAACGCTTTGAGTCATTGAAGTTTTCTCTAAATAAACACCAACATGAGCTATAAAAGAATATCCCATTTTCTCATAGTTTAGCGTTAAAGTAGATCCTTGAATAATACCTTCATCTTCCATTTTTTTAACACGAACGTGTATTGTTCCAGCTGATACTAAAAGTTGTTTAGCAATGTCTGTAAATGGTGTTCTTGCATTCTCGATCAAAATATCTAATATTTGGTGATCTATTTCGTCTAAGATGAATTTTTTCATTTTTGTGTTTTATTCAATTTATGTGGCAAATTTATAAATTTAATTTAATCTAATTGAATAAAACATGAGAAAAATTTAAATATTTTTCGATTCGAAAACGATTTCGTAATGTCCTGTTTTACCAATTACGTCATTATTTGGTACTTTCTCTAACTTAGAAACCAGTCTATTATCTACAATTTCATCTATGTATTGATAGCCTTCTAGTGAACCGTTTTTATATTTATGTATTACATCTAAAAACTTTTTATCATTATTTGGAATAGTAAAATAAGCTTCGTAATCTATAAAAGTGTCTGAAATTGCAATATGATGCAAGCCCTGCAAAATACTGTAAAATGTATATTCTCTTGTTTTTTCTCTTTGATAATCTTCAGGATAATGACCAGATTCAATTAAAATAGTATTGTAACCTAATTTTTGAAAATTATCTCCTGTTGCTGTTGGGTAAAATTCATCTGTATATCTACCCACAAAAATCGGAATTAGCTGCTGTAACATGGCATTCATTGCCACAATTACATTCATTGTTTCAATTCTACCTTTTGTAAGCGCTCTAGTTTCTTCTTCTGAAGGTGCTAAAAATGAAATGGTTGCAGGGTTTTGAGTGCCTTCTACATTAAAAATGGTTCTTTGATCGTGTAAATTAAAGCAAAAAGAAGGATGGAAATCTTCTAAAACCTTTCTTAGTAAAATGCTTTCTTTTGCTACCCTATCTACAGCATCTCTATTTAAATCGACTTTATTGGCGTTAACTCTGGTATAGTTTTGAGCACCATCAGGATTTAAAATTGGGATAAATAATAAGGTACATTCCTTTAAAATTGTTTTAATTTCATCTGAGTTATTAGCAGTAAAGCAATTAAACAAATCAAAAAGGGCTCTAGTTCCTGTACTCTCATTTCCATGCATTTGCGACCAAAGCAAAACTTTCTTTTTACCAGAACCAATTTTAAATGTAAAAATGTCTCTACCTTCTTCTGACACACCTATTTTATGAATGGAAAATGCATTTTTATGCTTTTCAAATAAAGGTAAGATTTGCTCTAGGGTAATCCATTTACCAAAAAGCTTTTCTTCTTTTTGATTTTTATATAATTCTTGTAAAATTTCTGGAGATATAATATTCACTCAATATAATTTTTAACCGAAACAAATTTACACTAATGATGGCTAGCTAACAATTCTATCTTATGAAATAACACGATTTTCAAAGAAATAAACTAGTAAGATGATTTATTAAAACAAATCACTATTTTTAAATTGATTCATCATTGCTAAATATTTGAAAACGCAACTTTAAATGTATTTAAAACCCTGATATTTAAATAAATATAATTTATTAGTTAGACTTTTAGATTAAATGCAAATACTATCTTATCATTCAAATAGTTTAGGTTTAGGAATAAGATTATTATTATTTTATATTTGGTACCCTTAAAATTTTACAATGTTAAACACAGTAGCTTTTATCAATAGATTAAAACAGATTATGGAGCATCATCAATTTTCAGCTTCTTCTTTTGCTGATAAAGTTGGTGTTCAAAGATCTAGCATTTCGCATATTTTATCTGGTAGGAATAAGCCAAGTTTAGATTTTGTATTAAAAATTAATACGGTTTTTAATGATTTGGATTTAGAATGGTTGCTAAATGGCACAGGGAGTTATCCAAAGTCTCAAGATGAATTCTCAAATTCAGGTACTACAATTAAAAATACTTCAAAGTCCAAAAAGGAAATTCAAAGAATTGTAACTTTTTATACTGATGGTACTTTTGAAGAATTTATAAAATAATTTATTGACTATAAAACAATGAAAAAACCAGCTATAAAGCTGGTTTTTCTATAAAATATATGAGGTATATTTTTACTGGTTTCCTAAAATAATAGGTAATCCATCTTTTCCAGAACCAATAACAATTACCTTACTGTTTGGAGACTTAGACAATTCTAATGTAGCATCTATACCTTTTTCTTGTAAGATTTTTTCTGTTAATGAAGCACTTAATATTTTATTTGCAACAGCTTTACCTTCAGCATCAATTTTTTGTCTTTCAGCCTCTTTTTTAGCTTTTGCAAGTCTAAACTCATATTCTAAAGATTCTTGTTCTTGCTTTAATTTCGTTTCAATTGCAGTTCTAATTGTAGTTGGTAATTTAACGTCTTCTACTAATACTCTCTTTACCGTTAAAAACTGTCCTTCCAACACTAATTTTACTTCGTCTAAGATTTCTTGCTCAATTACATCTCTCTTACTAGAATATAATTGCTCTGGTGTATAACGCCCTACAACGCTTCTTGCTGCTGCATTAATTGCAGGATCTAATAATTCGCGTTCATAATCTTCACCTTTCGTTTTAATTAAAGAACCTAAGTTTGAAAATTCTGGCTCATACCAAATTGTACCATTTACTTTAACTTCTAAACCGTTTACAGAAAGTACATTCATTTCATCAGAAATAGACTGCTGACGTACTTTTCTAATAATCATTCTGTTCCAAGGCGCTACAATGTGAAAACCTTCACCATACGTTTTCTCTGTATTAATACCATCTCCTAAGGTTTCAAAGATTACTCCACCTTCACCTGGACCAATTGTTACTGTTGATTTAGAAAAAAGAATAATAACTGCAATTACAATAAGTACTAAAAAAACTCCACCTTTTGGGAAGTTGAATTCCATTTGATTATTTGCCATTTTGTATTTTATTTATTTTTATCAAATTTACGATTTATAACCTTTAAAGACAATTCATTCAAGGCTATATTTTGCCATTATATTTTCTTACAAACCATTCTATACTTAATAAACCTATAGCAACGAATAAAAGCCATTTCCAATTGATTAAATTTTCTTCGATTTTATTAGATTTTTGAATTGTGTAATAATTTTCATTACTCATTAATTCTTGACTAAGCTGCTCAATTTCATTAGGATAATACAATTGGCCATCTGTATTTAAAGCAAGTGTATTCAGTTTGTCTTTATTTGCATTTGTAAATTGTTGTTCAATTTCGAATTCTGACACTTTAAATCTACCAGTTTTTCGAATGTTTTGATTTTCAACAGTAACTTCATAGAAATAATCACCAGAAGCTAAGTTTTCTATTTCTGCTTGATACGACTTTTTTATCAAAGAAAATGGAATGGATGTAACCTCTTTACTTTCAGAATTTGTAACTTTTATTTCTAAATTTGCTCTATCATCAAATCTGTAATTTTTATCAGTATAAAAAGCAGCAATTTTAATACTTGAATTTGCAGGATGAATACTTTCAACATTTACCTCTAACCTATTTCGTTTTTTAGTAGAGGCTAAATATTGAATAATGTTTCCTATAAAATTATCAAATTCTTCAAACGAATTTGTATTTAAGTAGCTGGTAGCTCTCCATTTCCAAATACCTTCTCCTAACAAAAATCCTTTTTTAGTAGAGTTCGATTCTAAGAAAGTTAATAATGGCTGCTTGGTTATTACTCCATTTAAATTTTGAAAAATCAAAGTTTGTTTTTCACCTGAAATGGTAACATCTCCAAATTTATCGGTTAAAGGAGGCAAATTATTAAAGTTGATATCTTCTTGTAAGAAAGTTAAAAAGCTTTCATTATAAAATGGAATTAAATTTTCAGTTTGATTAATCGCATTTTTAGAAATACCTATATTTTGCTGATTGATAAAACTCCAATTCGTATTTGCACCAGAAATTAACCAATAATTAGATTCCGATTTTTTAAGTTGATTAAGTATTGCATTAAATTTTATTGTTGGTTGATAGAGTATGACTAATTGGTAGTCATTTACGTTTTCTTTAAATTTATCAATGCTAAAAATTTCTAAAGAACGTTGTTTATTGCTTTCAATAGCTTTTTTTAAGGCCCCTAAATCAGGATGAACTATTGAGCTAATTAAAGCTATTTTAGTTTGTTCGTTAATTACTTCTATAGAAAATGATTTAACATTATTCTTACTATTTTTTTCGTTCTCTAGTTTTCCTACAGAAACTGTATAATATTGTAAACCCTCAGTAAGTGATTTTAGTTCTGCTGAAATGGTAGCAGACTTTTTAGTTTTGCTAAAATTTACTTGTTTTTGATAAATTCTTTTTCCGTTTTTAATAATAGATACAGGTAATCTATTAGAAAGGGTTCCATCATAATTTAGTATGATTTCTACAGGAAATTTATTGTTTAAATAACTGTATTTATTCACATTTACTTGAGCTATACTAACATCTTCATACTTTGTAGTATCGCCAATAACTATAGGATAAATAGATTGTTCAGATGTTATAAAACTATAATCTAAACCTTTAGTTTGATTGCCATCAGTTAGAACTACAATAGGAGATTTTTTTCCTTTCTGTAATTCATTTACATCTTGAATTGCCTTAGAAATGTTAGTATTTGTATTATCAAAACTTAAGCTATCTAATATTTGTAAATCATTACCAAACGAAAATTTTTCTATTGAAAATTTATTGGCTAATGCTTTATTTCTTTCTAATAGTGTAATTAAATCGTTTACGGTTTGATTTTCTTCAAAGTAATCTATAGAGCTAGAATTATCAACTAATAAAGATAAAACAGGCTTTTCGTTTGTAGTTTTTGTGCTTTCTATTTTAGGGTTAATTAAAAGAATTAGCAGTAAAAATAGACTACTAAATTTTAAAACGAATAAAATCTTGGGAAGTGTACTATTATCACTCTGCTTATAAAAATATTGATAGTAAGCAATTAAAACACTTATTAAAAGTGCCAAAAGAATTAGAAAATAAGTAATTGCAGTCAATTTTAAAATTTAAAGGAAAGATATACATATCACATCAAAAAAAAAACCTACAACGAATAAAGTTGTAGGTTAGTTTTTATCAAATTGATATGGTTTCTATAGGGATTCCCAAAAGGGGTTTAGGGTTTACGTTTTCAGAAAGCAATAAAATTTAGGGAAATTTTTTAGGGCCTACTTTCTTTCTACACTGTAAAGATACAATGCGTTTGAAGTTAAATTTCTGAAAATTAGATAGAAACCTTGTAAGCTTAGATAATCAGTAATAAAGATTAGATAAGCTGAAATTTGTTATTATTTTTCTTTTTAGAATTGGTATTCTATGTTAGCATACCCCCATCAACAGAAAGTGTTTGTCCTGTAATGTATGCACTCATATCTGAAGCTAAGAATATGCAAGCATTTGCAATATCTTCTGGCTTCCCTCCTCTTTTTAAAGGAATAGAATCTCTCCAACTTTGAACAGTTGCTTCGTCTAATTTATCTGTCATTTCAGTTTCTATGAAACCTGGAGCAATTACATTACTTCTTACATTTCTAGAACCTAATTCTAAAGCCACTGATTTAGAAAAACCTACTATACCAGCTTTTGATGCTGCATAATTTGTTTGACCTGCATTTCCTTTTAAACCAACAACAGAACTCATGTTAATTATAGAACCAGCTCTTTGCTTCATCATTGGTCTAATTACTGCTTTTGTTAAATTAAAAACAGACTTTAAGTTTACTTCAATTACTTTATCAAAATCATCTTCAGAAATACGCATCAATAAATTATCTTTTGTAATTCCTGCGTTATTTACCAAAATATCTATTGAACCAAATTCTGCTAAAACTTCTTTAGCTAATTCTTGAGCAGCATCAAAGTTTGCTGCATTAGATTGGTAACCTTTTGCAGAAACACCTAAAGCTTTTAATTCTTCTTCTAAAGCATTTGCTGCATCAACAGATGAACTGTAAGTAAAAGCTACATTTGCACCTTGCTTAGCAAATTCGATGGCTATTCCACGACCAATACCTCTTGTTGCTCCTGTAATTATTGCTGATTTATTTTCTAATAATTTCATAAAGTTTGATTTTGTTTAACTCTAATATAAAAAAGAAATTCCCGTTTTTAACGGGAATATTCTCTTCTATATAATTAAATATGTAGTTTCTTATTTTAAAACGCTTGCTACCATTTCTCCTATTTTTGCAGGAGAACTTACTACGTGCACACCATTTTCTTCTAATATTTTCATTTTAGCTTGTGCAGTATCATCTGCTCCACCAACAATAGCTCCTGCATGTCCCATAGTTCTACCTGCAGGTGCAGTTTGCCCAGCAATAAAACCAACAACAGGTTTTCTATTACCATCAGCTTTAATCCACTGTGCAGCTTCAGCCTCTAGGTTTCCACCTATTTCACCAATCATTACAATTGCTTCAGTTTCATCATCATTCATTAACATCTCTACAGCTTCTTTTGTAGTTGTTCCAATAATAGGATCACCACCAATACCAATAGCAGTTGTTATTCCATAACCTTGTTTTACAACTTGGTCTGCAGCTTCGTAAGTTAAAGTTCCTGATTTAGAAACAATACCTACTTTACCTTTTTTAAAGATAAAACCTGGCATAATACCTACTTTAGCTTCGTCTGGAGTAATAACTCCTGGACAGTTAGGCCCAACTAATCTAGTATCTTTATCTGCTATATAAGCTTTAACTTTAACCATGTCTGCTGTAGGAATACCCTCAGTAATACAAATGATAACTTTTATTCCTGCATCAGCAGATTCCATAATAGCATCAGCTGCAAATGCTGGTGGTACAAAAATTATTGAAGTATCAGCACCTGCTTTTTCTACAGCTTCTACAACTGTATTAAAAACTGGCTTTCCTAAATGTTCTTGACCTCCTTTACCTGGAGTAACACCACCAACAACATTGGTACCATAATCAATCATTTGGCCAGCGTGAAAAGTACCTTCACTTCCTGTAAAACCTTGTACAATAATTTTTGAATTTTTATTTACTAAAACACTCATGGTTCTTTTTTTAATTTAGTTACACAAAAATAGTTATTGTTTACTTTTATAAAAAACTTATTTGCGATTTATTTTTCTTTTAGCAGTCTTTTTAATCCTGCTAATTGTTTTAACTTTTCTCTTGATTCTTCGATTGGTGTTCCGAAATAAGATTTACCTCCTGGAACTGATTTAGTAACACCTGTTTGCCCTAGAATTACAGCCCCTTTTCCTATAGTGATTCCGCTATTTGTACCTACTTGTCCCCAAATGGTTACTTCATCTTCTATAACTACACAACCTGCAATACCTGTTTGTGATGCAATTAGACATTTCTTACCTATAACTGTATCATGACCAACATGAACTTGATTATCAATCTTAGTGCCTTCTTTAATAGTAGTATCACCAGTAACTCCTTTGTCTATTGTACATGAAGCACCCAAATCTACATGATCTTCCAAAATAACTCTACCTCCAGAAATAAGCTTATCAAAACCACTTGGTCTATTTTTATAATAAAAAGCGTCTGCTCCTAAAACTGTATTTGCATGGATGGTGCAGTTATTACCAATGATTGCATTATCATAAATGGAAACGTTTGGATGTATGATACAATTACTCCCAATTTTTACGTTATTCCCAATAAATACATTAGGTTGTATTGTTGTGTTATCGCCAATAATAGCTGTTTCTGAAATACTTACAGAAGAAGCAATAAAAGGATTAAAATGATTGGTAATCTTATTAAAATCTCTAAAAGGATCATCTGAAATTAAAAGAGCTTTACCTTCAGGACAATCTACTTTTTTATTGATAAGAATCGTTGTTGCAGCAGAATTTAAAGCTTTATCATAATATTTAGGATGATCTACAAAAACAATATCACCTTTTTCAACCACATGAATTTCGTTGATTCCTAAGACTTCAAAATTTGCATCACCAATAAATTCAACATTTAGCAGTGTTGCAATTTCTTGTAAAGTTTGCGGTTTTTTAAATTTCATAAAAAGCTAAAAGCACTATTACTCTTTAATTCGCTCTTGGTAAGTACCCTTAGTTGTCTCTACCTTAATTTTATCTCCTTCATTGATAAATAAAGGGACGTTTACAGTTGCTCCTGTTTCTACAGTTGCTGGTTTAGTTGCATTAGTAGCTGTATTTCCTTTTACACCAGGTTCAGTATGCGTAACTTCTAAAATTACACTTAATGGCATTTCTACAGATAAAGGCATATCATCTTCTGAGTTGATAATAATAGTTACCACTTCACCCTCTTTCATTAATTCTGGCGTATCTAAAGCATTTTTCTGTAATTGAATCTGAGAATAATCTTGTTCATTCATAAAATGATAAGTATCACCATCATTATATAAATACTGAAATTTGTGAGTTTCTACTCTAACATCATCAATTTTTCTACCTGCAGGAAAAGTATTATCTACCACTTTACCATTGGTAACACTTTTTAATTTAGTTCTTACAAAAGCAGGACCTTTACCTGGTTTTACGTGTAAAAATTCTATAATCTTATAGATATCATTATTATATCTAATACATAATCCGTTTCTAATATCTGATGTTGTTGCCATTTATCTATTTTAATTTGCTTTGTAATATCCTTTCATGATTCCTCTATGAGAATCTTTTATAAATTGTATAATTTCATCACGTTCTGGAGTTGCTTCCATTTCTGCCTCAATTATATCTATTGCTTGTGTGTAATTGTAATTTTTTTGGAAAAGAATTCTGAATATATCCTGAATTTCTCTAATTTTTTCTGTGGTAAATCCTCTTCTTCTTAAACCAACAGAATTTATACCAACATATGATAATGGTTCTCTTGCTGCTTTAACATAAGGAGGTACATCTTTTCTTACCAAAGAACCACCTGTAACAAAGGCATGATTTCCTACAGATGCGAATTGATGTACAGCAACCATACCTGCTAATACTACATTTGCTCCTATAGTTACATGACCTGCCAAAGTTGTATTGTTTGAAAAAATACAATTTTCACCCACAAAACAATCGTGTGCAATATGACAATAAGCCATAATTAAACAATTGTCTCCAATTTTAGTAATCATTCTATCTTTTGTACCTCTATTGATGGTAACACATTCTCTTATGGTTACATTATCACCAATTTCTACAGTACTTTCTTCATCATCGAACTTTAAATCTTGTGGAATTGCAGAGATTACAGATCCTGGAAAAATTCTACAATTTTTACCAATTCTTGCACCTTCCATAATTGTTACGTTAGAACCTATCCAAGTTCCTGAACCAATCACTACATTATTATGTATGGTTGTAAAAGGTTCAATTACCACGTTTCTGGCAATTTTTGCTTGGGGATGAACGTAAGCTAATGGTTGATTCATAATTTATTTTTTCTTGGCTATTTGTGCCATTAATTCTGCTTCTGCAACTAATTTGCCATTAGCATAAGCATAGGCTTGCATATGGCAAATTCCTCTTCTAATAGGTGTAATTAGTTCAGCTTTAAATATTAAAGTATCTCCAGGTAAAACCTTTTGTTTGAACTTAACATTATCCATTTTCATGAAATACGTTAAATAATTTTCTGGATCTGGAACTGTACTTAAAACTAAAATCCCTCCACATTGAGCCATTGCTTCTACTTGTAAAACACCTGGCATTACTGGTGCTCCTGGAAAATGACCAACAAAGAAATTTTCGTTCATTGTTACATTTTTCATACCTACAACATGTTTGTCAGAAAGTTCTAAAATACGATCTACTAATAAAAAAGGTGGTCTATGAGGAAGAATATCCATAATTTGATGAATATCCATAAGTGGTGGTTGATTTAAATCGTAAGCAGGAACATTATTTCTTTTCTCTGCTTTTATAATTTTTGCCAACTTTTTAGCAAATTGAGTATTCACTAAATGACCAGGTTTATTTGCAATAACCTTACCTTTAATCCTAGTGCCTACTAACGCCAAATCTCCAATAACATCTAATAATTTATGACGAGCTGCTTCATTTGCCCAATGTAAATTTAAGTTGTCTAAGATTCCATTTGGTTTTACTGCAATATCATCTTTCTTAAAAGCTTTCTTTAATTTTTGCATAGTGCTTTGAGATAACTCTTTATCTACATAAACAATTGCATTATTTAAATCTCCACCTTTAATTAAATCATTTTCTAACAACATTTCAATTTCGTGTAAGAAACTAAAAGTTCTTGCAGCAGCAATTTCTTCTTTAAAATCAGAAATATGATCTAAAGTAGCATTTTGTGTACCCAAAATTTTAGTACCAAAATCTACCATTGTTGTAACTTGATATTCGTCTGCAGGCATTAAAATAATTTCGCTACCTGTAACTTCATCTTTATAAGAAATAATTTCTTTTACAACATACTCTTCAATTTCTGCATCTTGCTCTTCTATACCCGCTTTTTCTAAAGCTTCTATAAAATACTTAGAAGATCCATCCATAATAGGTGGTTCTGAAGCATCTACTTCTATCAATAAATTATCAATATCTAAACCCACAGCAGCAGCTAAAACGTGTTCTGATGTTTGTATTTGAACGCCGTTTTTCTCTAAATTAGTTCCTCTTTGAGTAGTAACTACATATTCTGCTTTGGCCTCTATTGTTGGAACACCTTCTAAATCAACTCTACTAAAAGCAAAACCGTGATTAACTGGGGCTGGTTTTAGGGTCATTGAAACTGTATTACCAGTGTGTAAACCTACACCTGATAACGTAACTTCTTTTTGTATTGTTTTTTGCTTTTTACTCATTACTTCTGCTTTTGAGTATTTAATTCTTTTTCTATGTTACTAACAGATGCTGCAATTTTAGGCAGATTTCTAAAGTATACATAACTTTTGTTAAAGTCTGTATATCCGAAAGCTGGTGTGCCTTGAACAACATCATTGTTTTTTAAATTTTTAGTGATTCCAGATTGCGCCTGAATCTTTACTCCATTACCTATTGTTAAATGACCAACAATACCAACTTGGCCACCAATCATACAATTTTCTCCAATTTTAGTAGAACCTGCAACCCCTGTTTGCGCTGCAATTACAGTGTTTTTACCAACTTCTACATTGTGAGCAATCTGAATTTGATTGTCTAATTTTACACCTTGTCTAATAATTGTAGATCCTAAAGTTGCTCTATCTATTGTAGATCCAGATCCAATATCTACATGGTCTTCTATGATAACATTACCAATTTGTGGAACTGCTTTAAACTGTCCTTGTTCATTTGGTGCAAAACCAAATCCATCAGAACCTATAATACAGCCTGAGTGAATTTTACATTGATTACCAATTTGTGTTTCTGAATAAATTTTAACTCCAGAAAATATAACACAATCATCGCCAATGGTAGTATTATCTCCTATATAAGTATTCGGATATATTTTTACATTATTACCAATACTTACATTCTCACCAATGTAAGAAAATGCGCCTATGTATTCATTTTCGCCAATTTTAGCAGAATCTGAAATAAAATGAGGTGCTTCTCTACCTTGTTTGTTATTCTTTACTTCATTGTAAAATTCTAACAATTTAGAGAAAGACTTATAAGCATTATCTACTTTAATTAAAGTTGTACTAATCTCTTTTTCAGGCACAAATGTTTTATCAACTATAGCAATAGAAGCATTTGTAGTATATAAATAAGGATTATATTTTGGATTAGACAAAAAGGTTAATGAACCATTTTCACCTTCTTCTATTTTAGATAATTTAGAAACTTCTTCATTTGGGTTTCCCTCAATTTCGCCTTCTAAAATGTCTGCTATTTGTTGTGCTGTAAATTTCATTAACGGCAAAAGTATAAAATTTATAAGTATTTGGCTAATTTCATTTTACTTTGGGTAGCAAATGAAATGTTTTATTACTGGTTTTGTAAGCGCTTGTAAATTTAATTGGTCTGATGCTTTAGCAATATCTTTTAATTTGCCTTTTTTACTTAAAATAAAAACTGGCTTTTCTGATTGATATGCTTGATTTCTAATTTCTCTTGTAAACACAAAATATTTTAGTTCTTCAGCTGTAATATCTAGCTTTTTAGCAAACTTAGTTTTAATCTTAGTTACTTTTTCTTCGCTAAATTCATTCTTCTGAATTTCTATTTTTAGAAGTTTTCTATTTACAATCATTTGAGATAATAATGATAGTACTTTATCTGAATGATTCGTCCATTCTTTAATGGCAGAAAGAATATCAAAATCATCTAATTTGGCAAATTGCTGTAGTGTGTTTTCAGAAAAATTATTAGATGTAATTTGATTTTTTAAGAAGTAAGTAAATGCTGAACTAGCATACAGCTCCTCACCTTTTTCAGCCAATTCCTTTGCTCTTTTTAATATATTAACCAATATATTTTCGGCAACCAAACCTGTTTTATGCAAGTAAACTTGCCAATACATAAGTCTTCTAGCAATCAAAAATTTCTCTACAGAATAAATTCCTTTTTGTTCAATAACCAATTCATCATTTTTAACATTCATCATTGTAATTAATCTGTCTGATGAAATATTACCTTCTGTAACACCTGTATAAAAGCTATCTCTTCTTAAATAATCTAAACGATCTATATCTAATTGACTAGAAATTAATTGGCATAAAAACTTACGTGGATATTTACCTTCAAAAATTTGAATTGCCAAACTAAGTTTACCTCCGAATTCATTATTTAAATCTTTCATGAATTTAAGTGATATTTCTTCATGAGATATTCCGTTTACAATACTATTTTCTAAGGCATGAGAAAAAGCACCATGACCAATATCATGCAAAAGAATGGCAATACACAGAGCATTTTCTTCCTCTTTCGAAATTTCTATTTGTTTAAATCTTAAAACACGAACAGCTTTTTGCATTAAGTGCATACAACCAATAGCATGATGAAATCGAGTATGATTAGCTCCAGGATAAACCAAACTAGAAAACCCCATTTGTGCAATTCTTCTTAATCGCTGAAAATAAGGATGTTCTATAATATCAAAAATTAAGGTGTTTGGAATTTGAATAAATCCGTAAATAGGATCGTTTAAAATTTTAAGTTTATTCGGTTTTTTTTTCTTCAAAAGATGCTGTTTTGTCAATTTCTAGCAAAGTACGAACATTATTTTTTTTGGCAATAATTTATCATTTAGAACCTTTTAAAAATATAACAAATTGGTACTTTTAACGTTCAATTTATAAATAAAACAATAGAATGAGCAATATACAGATATTATGGGTTGATGATGAAATAGAACTTTTAAAGCCTCATATTCTATTTTTAGAACGTAAAAATTATAATGTAACAACCTGTACAAATGGTGCAGATGCTATAGACTTGGTAGAAGAACAAAATTTTGATATTGTTTTTCTTGATGAAAATATGCCTGGTTTAACTGGTTTAGATACCTTATCTCAAATTAAACAGAAACAAGCCAATTTGCCTGTGGTAATGATTACCAAAAGTGAAGAGGAATATATTATGGAAGAAGCAATTGGTTCAAAAATTGCAGATTATCTTATAAAGCCCGTAAATCCAAGTCAGATTCTTTTAAGTTTAAAAAAGAATTTAGATAATTCTAGATTGGTGTCAGAAAAAACAACATCTAGTTATCAACAGGAATTTAGAAAAATTGCCATGGATTTGTCTATGGTAAATTCATACGAAGATTGGATTGAGCTTTATAAAAAACTTGTTCATTGGGAATTAGAGTTAGAAAATATTAGCGATACTGGAATGCTAGGGATTTTAGAAAGTCAAAAACAAGAGGCTAATAATCAGTTTTTTAAGTTTATGAAAAGAAACTACGAAGACTTTTTAACTTCTAATGATAAACCTACATTTTCACATACCTTATTTAAAGATTATGTTGTTCCAGAATTAAACAAAGAACAAGGTGTTTTATGGGTTGTTATTGATAATTTAAGGTACGATCAATACAGAATTTTAGAGCCTCTAATAAACAATCATTATAAAAAAGACGAAGAGTATTCTTACTTTTCAATTTTGCCAACTGCCACTCAGTATGCAAGAAATGCCATTTTTTCTGGATTAATGCCTTCTGAAATGGAAAAGAAGTTTCCGAATTTCTGGAAAAACGATACAGATGAAGGTGGAATGAATTTGTACGAAAATGATTTTTTAACGGCTCAAATAAAAAGATTAAGTTTAGACATAACTCACGAGTATTACAAGATTACTACTTTAAAAAGTGGTAAAGAATTAGCAGACAATTACAATGGTACAAAACAAAACGATTTAACAACTGTCGTTTATAATTTTGTTGATATGCTTTCGCATTCTAAAACAGAAATGGAAGTAATTAAAGAATTGGCAGGTGATGATAAAGCATATAGAAGCTTAACATTAAGTTGGTTTAAGAATTCACCACTGTTTGAAATTATACAAAAAGCTCAAAATTTAGGTCAGAAGTTAATTATTACTACAGACCATGGAACAATAAATTGCAAACATCCAACAAAAGTAATTGGAGATAAAAATATTAGTTCTAACCTTAGGTATAAAACAGGTCGAAGTTTAACGTATGAAGAAAAAGACGTCTATGCTGTTCGTAATCCTAAAGATATTTTCTTGCCAACTGTGGCAATGAATAGTCCTTTTATTTTTGCTAAAGAAGATTTCTTCTTTGCTTACCCTAACAATTTTAATCATTTTGTAAAGTATTATAAAAACACATATCAACATGGAGGTATTTCTTTAGAAGAAGTAATAATACCTTGTGCTGTGTATTCTCCTAAATAAAATTGCAACCTACTTTTTAACTCAAAAATGCCAAAAAATGAAAAAGATAACACTATTAGTGTTGGGCTTACTATGTTTAAACTTAGTAAATGCTCAAGATAAAGAACTACAATTATTAGAAAAAGCAACATATTTATATAAACAGAAACAACATAAACATGCAATTTTAAAGTTAAATGAATTGATAAAAATAAATCCTAATTTTGTTGCAGCTTACTTGTATAGAGGAAACAACAAATCTGAATTAAATCAATTTAATAGCGCTCTTACCGATTTTAAAAAAGTAGTACAACTGGACTCTTTGAACATGTTGGCACTTTTTGAAATAGCGAACAACTACTCTAATCTTTTAGATTATAATTCTGCAATTTTATATTATAACAAATCTGAAAGTTTGCATAAAAATACACCGAAATTAAGTTATTCTGGATTTATGAAAAGGTCTTTTTTAAAAGAGACTAACATGTATTTTGTAGAAGAAAATGATATTTTTTTTAATAGAGGTTTAAGTTATTTTGCATTAAAAGAATATTTGCTAGCATTTAAAGATTTCTCTAGTATTACTAATAAAGGTGTAGATGCTGACTCTAAATATATGTTAGGTTTAACTCTGTTAAAATTAAAAAAGACTAAAGAATCTTGTAAAGAATTAGATTCCGCCATTCTTTTAGGCAGTAAAAAAGCCATTATTCTAAAACAGAAAAATTGTAGTTAATTACTACTTTTTAAAAATAAAAAAAGAGCTGATAAATCAGCTCTTTTTTTCGAAAATACGATCCAAATTATAATTAGGGATTATTTTTTGAAAACTATTTTCTTGGTTCCAAAGTTTGCATTAGGAGATATAATTTTTAAGAACATTATTGAGTTTCTAACATTAAAATTAAATTCTAATTCATTGATTCCTGCTTTCAATTCTATAGTTTGATTTAAAATAACCTTACCAGTTACATCAAATAAATAAACCATTGCACTAGTTGCAGTTTCACTTTTTACTGTTGTTTTAACATAACCTACAGATGGGTTTGGATAAGCTGTAAAGCTATTATCAAATAAGTTACTTGAAGTATTTGATTTTGAAGCTACAGCAGATAAAGTTACGTTTACTGTTGCTGTAGATGCATCACCATTAGCATCTGTAATTGTATACACAAAACTGTCTGAAGTTATATTTTCATCATTTGTTGAATAGTAAGCTATTCTATCATCTGAAGGATCATTTTCTGTTCCATTATCGTCAATTTTAATTCTCATTCCGTTATTACTAGCTGTATCTGTTTTACCATTTAGTAATACTAAAGGATGATTTGCATTCTGGCCATCAGTTCCAAAATCATCATTTGCAGTTACATGTATATAAATAATTTGATTAGGCTCTGCTTCTGTTCTATTTACAGTTACTGCGTCATCTACTGCAGTTGGTGTACCATTTTGGAGTACAATTGCTTCTACAGTAATTGTAACCTTGGCACTAGAAGTATCTCCTGAATTATCTGTAATAGTATATGTAAAGGTATCTACACCTACAAAATTTGCAGCAGGGCTGTACAACACCTGATTGTTGGCTACACTTAAAGTTCCTCCTAAATCTGAATTAGCACCCACTGTTAGAGCATCATTTTGTGCTGCTCCATCATCACCATAGGTATCGTTTACTAAAACATCTATACTTGAAGAACTATCTTGATCTACTGTAACTGAATCATCTACTGCATTTGGCACATCTGTAGGAATTGCAACTGTAACAGTTACTGTTGCAGTTGATGCATCACCTGTAGCATCTGTAATTGTATAGTTAAATGAATCTTCTCCAACAAAATTTGCAGCAGGCTCATATACAATAACATCATCTGAAGTATCATTTGTACCTTTATTATCTACACTAATTAAAGCTCCATTTGCAGTAGCACTAGAAAGTGTACCATTTGTCATGGTTAACCCATTATCAATAGCACCATTTAAACCAAAATCGTCATTTAATAAAACATCAATTTCAGTTGAATTTTGTAATGCATTTATATTTACAGCATCATTATTAGCAGTAGGTGTTGCAACTGCTCCTGAACCAGTTACTGTTATTGAAACAGTAGCTATTACAGCATCTCCACTTGCATCTGTAATTCTATAGTTGAAAGTATCTTCTCCACTAAAATCTACACTTGGCGAATATAAAATTACATCATCAGATAAATCATTTGGAGTGTTATTATCACCAATAGTTAAAGAACCACCTTTAGCACTGGCATTTACCATAGATCCGTTTGCGAAGGTTAAAGGGTGTGTTGCATTAGGACCATCTGTTCCAAAATCATCGTTTACTGTTACATTTATAACATTATCTGAACTATTTTGATTTACAGTAATTGTATCATCTGTAGCAGTTGGAAGACCATTATCTGAAACTATTTCTGTTAAAGTAATAGTAACACTTGCTGTATCTGTATCTCCATTTACATCTTCTATAGTATAAGTAAAACTATCTACGCCTACAAAGCCTGTGGCTGGAGTATACACAACTAAATCATTTGCGATACTCAATTGTCCTCCTAAATCTGAGTTTGAAGGAACTGATAACGCATCACTTTGTGCAGCCCCATCTGTACCAAAACTATCATTAGATAAAACATCGATATTTATTGTTGAATCTTGTTCTAAAGTAAATGCATCATCTACAGCAAAAGGTACATCTTCTACTCTAGCAACAGTTACAGTAACTTCACCTATTGAAGCATCTCCACTTGCATCTGTAATTACATAGCTAAAAGTATCTGTACCTTCAAAACCTGTGGCTGGTGTATACATAAAAATATCATCTGATGTATCTGCGGTACTTTTATTGTCTATAGAAATGGTTGCACCATTTGCAGTGGCACTATTTAATGTTCCATTTGTCATGGTTAAACCTCCATCTATAAAACCATCTAAACCTGCTGTATCATTATATAAAACATTAATTTCATTATTTACACTATCTGTAAACACTGATACTGCATCGTTATTTGCTGTTGGTGTACCATTTACAACATCTCCTGCAATTACTGTAATTGTTACAGTTGCTGGGTCTGAAACTCCTGATGCATCTTCTAAGCTATATTCAAAAGTATCAATACCTGTGAAGTTTTCAGCTGGTGTATATTCTATTGTATAATCTAAAGGATTTCTAGAAAAATTATTCTTTACCACTAATGTACCTCCTTGAGAAGTTGTAAGATTATTAATAATTAATCTTCTTAATAGAACTCTAGCACCAATAATATCATTGTCAAAAATTGATATTTCATTACTTACGCTATTCTCATCTACTTCAACACTATCGTCAATTAAAGCTAAAAGCGTTAAATCTTCTTCTACAGTTACTGTTACAGTTGCAGTTGAAGCATCTCCATTTGCATCTGTAATTAAATAATTAAAGGTATCTGTTCCTGTAAAGTTTGTTGGAGGTGTATATGTGATATAATAATCTCCATAAGGTGAATTGTCATCATTTTTATTGATACAGAATAATGCTCCAATTGAAGTGGTTTGCATCATCCAACCTTTGTCTGTTGTTACTGGGTCATGACTTGTGATTGGTCCTTCGTTTCCAAAAGAATCGTTAGGTAAAATATCTATTACTGCTCTAACACTATTCTGAGTTATAGTAATTACATCATTTTGTGCAACAGGAACATCATTTACAAATTCTGCAGGTGTAACCATTACTGTTACTGTTGCAGTTGATGTTTGTGCTGTAGCATCTGTAATTGTATAATTAAAAGAGTCTGTACCACTAAATCCTGTTGCTGGTGTATACACAATTTTGTCATCTACAATCGAAATTGAAGCTCCATTTGTGATTGTTGGAACATTAATAGCGAACGAATTATTTTGTGCTCTACCTTCTGAACCAAAAGCATCATTTATTAAAACGTCTATAATATTATCTGAACTATCTTGTTCTAAAACTACTGCATCATTTTCTGCAGTTGGCACATCAAAAATTTCTACTTCTACAGTAATTGTAACTGTAGCTGTTGAAGCATCTCCATTTATATCTGTTATTGTATAATCAAAAGTATCTTCACCAACAAAACCTGTTTGCGGTACATAGTTAATAACATCATCTGTAGTTGTATTAGTGCCTTTATTGTCTACAAAAATGATTCCTCCATTAGATGTAGCACTACTTAAAGTACCATTTGTCATGGTTAAACCACTATCAATTAAACCATCTAATCCTTCACTATCATTTGATAAGACATTAAATTCATTTGATAAACTTTCTGAATAAACTGTATAGGCATCATTAACAGCAGTTGGACTTGTACTGTCATTATTACCTTCTACAACTGTTACTGTAACAAGAGCTGAAGTTGCATCTCCATCAGTATCAGTTAAGATATAAGTAAATGTATCTTCACCAACAAAATCGGCAGCTGGTGTGTATAAAATAACATCATCTAATAAGTTATTAGGGGTATTATTATCAGAGATAGTAAGTAAAGCACCATTATTACTAGCACTATTTAAGCTTCCGTTTAAAAAGGTGAAAGGATGTTCTACATTCGCTTCATTACCTCCAAAATCATCATTAGATAATACATCAATACTATTATTCGTGCTATTTTTATCTACTGTTGCAACATCATCTGTTGGTACTGGAATAATTGGCCTTACAATAATAGTAACAGTTGCTGTTGCTGAATCTCCATTTGTATCTTCTAAAGTATACGTAAAAGAATCTGAACCATTATAGTTTGGTTTTGGTGTAAATTGAATAAAATCATCAGTTACATCTGTTGTGCCATTATCGTTTAAAACAACAGTTCCGTTTTCCGTAGATGTTGCTCCACTAATTGTAAAACTTAAAGCACCATCTGTACCAAAACTATCATTAACTAAAACGTTTAAAGTGTTGTTAGATGAATCTTGATTTAAAGTAAATGTATCATTTACTGGTTCAGGTACAACTGCTAGAACGTTAATAGTTACTGTAATGTTTTCTGTTTCATCTCCATTACCATCTGTAATTGTGTAGGTAAAAGAATCTTCACCTACAAACTGCACTACTGGAGTATAAACAACCTCATTGTCTGAGTTTAGGCTAATTGAACCACCTTCTGTTGTGTTTGCTCCAATAGTTAAGCTACCAAAACCATCTAAATCTATATCATCATTATCTAAAACATCCAAAATGTTGTTTGAACTATCTTCGAATACAGATAATGCATCTGCAGAACCACTAGGCAATCTGTTAATAGTAATAGAAACAGTAGCTGTTGTTTTATCTCCATTTCCATCTTCTATACCATACACAAAAGAGTCTGTAGTTACATTACCTGTAGGTGTATACTCTATACTATTGTTCTGTAAATTTACATTTACTGTTCCATTAGATGGCGCAGTTTCTATATAAATTGAATTTGTATTTGCAGCTGCATCAGGACCAAAAGAATCGTTAGTTAATACTAAAATTGAGTTGTTTGTAGTACCTTCTGTTACTACAATTGCATCGTTTGATGCTGATGGTAAACCATTAACAATTACAGTTCTTGATACCACTGTAGATTCATTGTTTGAACCGTCTAAAGCTTTGTAAGTTAATGTATAACTACCAGAATTATTGGTGTCTACTGTACCAGTTATTTGTATTGTTGTGGTAGAGCAATTATCTGCACCTGTTGCTCCAGGATCAGTAAAAGTTGTACCATGTAAAATATTAATTGTCTCATCTCCATTTAAAGTGATAGTTGGTACAATATTATCTACAACTGTTATTGTAGCTGTTGCCGAAGCCGAATTATTTGCTTCATCTGTAACTGTTAAGGTTACTGTGTTACTACCTAAATTGGCACAGTTAAAAGTATCATTGTCTAAACTTAAAGTTAAATTTGATGAAACATTATCTGATGAACCATTATTTACTTGAGCTGCAGTAATTAAAGCAGCTCCATTAGTATCTAAACTTACTTCTAAATTTTGTACTACTACTGTTGGTGGTGTAGTATCTGTATTATTACTTAACCCATTATTGAATATGTAAGCAGAGCCTGAACTACTACCATTATCATCATTCGCATAAGCTCCAATAATAATGTTATTTCCATCAATTGCTGAGGCCAATCCAAAATAATCATTTGAAGCCCCATCTGAAGCAAGTAATTTAGATTGTTGAGACCATGCTGTACCATTTCTTTGAAAAACGTAGGCAGATCCTGAATTAGATCCTTTGTCATCATCTAACCTAGCACCTACAACAACTACATCTCCAGAAATATCTACAGAAATACTAAATTGGTCTCCTGCTGCTGCATCTATAGCTGTGATTATGCTTTCTTCCATCCATCCAGAATTTGTCTTATGATATATATATGCAGAGCCTGAATCACCTAAATTTGAGTTATCATTACCAAACGCTCCCACTACTATATAATCTCCATCAATTCCTATAGATTGATAACTAAAATAATCGTATGCACTTGCATCTGAAGCCGTTAATTTAGCTTCTTGGGTCCATGTATTTCCATCATTATTAAAAATATAGGCAGCACCAGCATAGCTATTATCACCAAATGCGCCTACCAATATATTATTTCCACTAATGTCTACAGCCCTGCCAAACTCTTTATATTGAGAAACATCTGCAGGTTGAATTTTTTGGGTTTGGGTCCATGATGACCCATTATAGTTAAAAACATATGCACTTCCAGAATTTACACCATTATTGTCTGTATACATTGCACCAATCACAGCTGTATTACCATCAATGGCAACATCATAGCCAAAATGATCGTATTGAACACCATCTGAAGCCAATAGTTTAGCTTCTTGATTCCACGTATTTCCAGATTTTCTAAAAACAAAAGCAGCACCATTTCTTTGGTTATTAGTTACATCATAAAAGGCACCCACTATAACTAAATCTCCTTTAATGGCAACAGAATTCCCAAAATATTCTGAAGATGCTGCGTCATTTGGAATTAGTTTAACTTGCTCTTCCCAAGTATTTAAAGCAATATTATATTTTAAAATATAAGCAGATCCAGAATTTGAACCATTATCATCATTACCTCTTGCTCCAACAATAGCGTATTCTCCATCAATAGCTACGTCATACGCATAGAAATCACTAGCAGCAGCATCAGAGGCTGTAGCTTTTACAATTTCAGTCCAGGTTTGTGCATTTAAGCCAGAGTTATAAGTTATTGTAAGCAAAAGTGCTATTACAAAATTATAATCTTTAAAAAACTTGTTACAAGTTTCTTTTAAGTTATTTACACAAGTAAATAACCTACAATAGGTAGTTTTTAACATCTTAAAGAGGATTTAATGTTAGTTAAAGTTTGGTTAGTATGTGAAAATTATGAGTATTTAAGAATCTTAAGTTGTGATTCTTGATAATTGTATATACAGATTTGCATAAACAACCTTTGTAAAGTAGTTTTCATTTTAGAGGTATTAAGGGGTTAAAAATAGATCGCTTATTATTTTTTCTGAATAACAAACTGGAATAAAATTACTTAAATTCTTGATTGCTAAGTTATAACGAAATTGATAATTAAAGGTATCATTAATAATACATTTTGTATTTTATTTCATAAAATACTGTTTATCAGTACTTTAAATTTAATGAATTCTGTAATTTTAACAAATGAGTTGCTGAAAATGAGTACAAAGAAGTACTAATTAAATAGCCTTTTCACATTAAATTTAGTTCTAAAAAGCGAATTGTAACAAAATACTAAAATTTATTAGGGAATTACAATCTATATAAAATAACTCCTTATTTTTACCTTATGATTACTACATACTCGTTAAACGATTTGCCAAAAGTGGCTAATTCTATTATTACCAATGCAAAGCATAAAGTATTACTTTTTTACGGAGAAATGGGCGTAGGAAAAACAACTTTAATTAAACAAATTTGCAAAGAACTTGGTACAGAAGATAACATCTCTTCACCCACCTTTTCTTTAGTTAATGAATATATTACCCATGATAACAATACCTTGTATCATTTTGATTTCTATAGAATTAATCATGAAGAAGAGGCTTTAGATATAGGAGTTGAAGATTATTTTTATAGCGATAATTGGTGTTTAATTGAATGGCCAGAGAATATCGAAAATTTATTACCTTTAGATGCTGTTGCAATTCATCTTTCTATTTTAGAGGATGGTCAACGTAAAATTGAACTAAAATAAATACACTATATGAGCCAGTTTTCTCCTTTTAGTAAAGAAGAATTATTACCACAAACAGAAATGTTGGAAATAAAGAAAAAGAAAGGAGAACTTTTTATTGGTCTACCCAAAGAATCTCATTTAGGAGAAAAACGTGTTTGTTTAACTCCAGACGCTGTAACCGCTTTAACTGCTAATGGTCATAGAATTGTTATAGAAACTGGTGCTGGAGATGGCGCAAATTTTACAGACAAAGAATATTCGGAAGCAGGTGCAAAAATTTCTTATGATACAGAAGAAGCATTTAAATGTAATATCATATTAAAAGTTGCACCACCTACTGAACAAGAAATTGAATATATAAATCCTCAGGCAGTATTAATATCATCACTTCAGCTAAAAACTCAATCTAAAAAGTATTTTGAGTGTTTGGCTAAAAAAAGAATTACGGCTGTTGCATTCGATTATATTAAGGATGAACATAATACGTTTCCTGTAGTAAAATCACTAAGTGAAATTGCAGGGACAGCTTCTGTATTGATAGCAGGTGAATTAATGAGTGGTGTTAATAAAGGTAATGGATTGTTATTTGGTAATATTGGTGGAGTGCCACCTACTAGTGTAGTTATTTTTGGAGCTGGTACTGTAGGCGAATATGCAGCAAGAACAGCTTTAGGTTTAGGTGCAAGAGTAAAGGTTTTTGACAATTCAATATCCAAATTAAGAAAATTACAACATGGCTTATCATCACCTATTTATACATCAACTTTACAACCAAAATCTGTTTCTAAAGCTTTAATGAGATGTGATGTTGCTATTGGTGCTATAAGAGGTAAAAACAGATCTCCTATTTGCGCCACAGAAACTATGGTAGAAACCATGAAAGAAGGGTCTATTATAGTTGATGTTAGTATTGATAGAGGTGGTTGTTTTGAAACTTCAAATGTAACCTCGCACAACAAACCAACTTTTGTGAAGCATGGAGTAATTCATTATTGTGTGCCTAATATTCCTGCAAGATACTCTAGAACAGCTTCTGTTTCAATAAGTAATATATTTACACCTTATTTATTAAATATTGCTGAAGAAGGTGGTTTTGAAAATGCTGCCAGATTTGATAAAAGTCTAAGGAATGGAATGTATTTTTATCATGGAATTTTAACAAATAAAACTGTAGCAGAATGGTTCGATTTGCCATTTAGAGATATCAATTTATTAATTTTGTAATTCTTTTCTGAACTTAAAATCTTAAATTTGCCACTCAAAATTTATTGATGTTACTAAAACGTATTGGATATTTTTTAATTGGTGCTAGTATTAGTTCTATTGGGGTGTATTTTTTCTGGCAAAAGAAAAACGCCACTTTTGATTATGGTATGGATGCTAGAACGCTTAAAACTATTAGAATTAGAGAAAGAGTCTATTCTAATGAGGCCAAAAAAGTGATGCAAACTTCAGATATTGATAGCCTTAAGATAGAAAAGATTTTAAACTTTGGCGATGTGGATTTTGGGAAAGGAAAACCAAGACAGAAGCCTTGTGCTGAGTACTTTGTTACTGGAAAGAAAGAATTAGAAAATGTTAGTTTATACATTTCTAGATGCGACTCTACTTCTACTATTCAAAAAATAATGATACAATAATTATTTATATTTATCATTTAAGCCTTTTCCTGCTTTAATTAGAGGAATAATTTTCTCAATTCTAGAATTTTTAGTGTTTTCTCTTTTGGCTGTAGAAATATACTCAGCATATTCTCTTTGCTTTGATAAGGTTAACTTATAAAATGCAACCTTTAGAGCTTTATTAGAATTCAAAACCAATTTAAGTTCAGAAGGTAAAGCAACAGGCTTGGTATTTCTAGTTGGTTTAATTTCTTTACCAGCTTTACAGTTTTCAATTGCTTCTAAAACATAAATCTTAACTAGCTCTTTATCAATTTCAGCAATAGAGCTAAATCTCATTTGCCTTAAAGCTTTTGTTTTATTCTCTTGAGCATTGATTAATAGATTTGCTTTATCCTTTAAAAATACCCCTTGATGAAACCAAAGACCCACATAATTTTTAAAAGCTGACATTCCTAAAATATTTTTACCATTAAAAATATAAGCAGGTATACCCCATTTTATATCTTCAACTAAAGGCAACTCATTTAAAATTGAACGAAGTAAAACTAACTCTTCTTTCCAAAAATCTTGTTTGGTAATGTATTCCGTAATTTCCTTATTCATCCTCTAATTGTTGGTAAAACCTTTCTTCTATTTTAGTAACATTCTTAATAGTTTCTTTAATCCATTGCAGATATAGTTGTTCCTTTTCATCGTTAGAAAGCATCCAATCAATACGTGAATTTTTAAGTCTAGTTGTTACATCTTGTAAAATAATAGCTGCAGCTACAGAAATGTTAAAACTTTCTGTAAACCCAACCATCGGAATTTTTAAAAAACCATCTGCATGTTCTTTTACAGTATCTGAAATACCTGTTGCTTCTGCTCCAAAAACAAAAGCCGTTTTTTTATCAATTTTGAAATCTTGTAAAAGATTGGCATCAGCATGTGGAGAGGTTGCTATAATCTGATATCCAGCTGTTTTTAAATGATTTAAACATGTTTTCGTATTATCACCATCTGTTTTGTATCTTTTAGTGGTAATCCATTTCTGGGCACCTTTTGTAACATATTTAGATACTCTATTAATGTACCTATTCTCTATAACATGTAAATCTTGAACACCAAAAATATCGCAGGTTCTAACTACTGCACTTGCATTATGAGGTTGATAAATATCTTCTAAAACAACTGTAAAATGTCTAGTTCTTTCTGCCAAAACTTTCTGAAAAGTCTGTTTTCTTTTGTCAGTCAAAAAACCTTCTAGATACTCCAATAACTTTTTATCTACCATAAATACAAACATATCATTTTATTATTATTTTTACTAATATGAAAAATGTAGTAGTACTTACAGGTGCAGGAATTTCCGCAGATAGTGGTATAAAAACTTTTAGAGATGCTGATGGTTTATGGGAAGGTCATGATGTTATGGAAGTTGCCTCTCCAAGAGGTTTTAGAAATAATCCTGAATTAGTTTTAGACTTTTATAATCAAAGAAGAAGGCAATTGTTAGAGGTAGAACCTAATAAAGCGCATTTAAATTTAAAGAAATTAGAAAAATATTATAAGGTAAATATCATTACTCAAAATGTAGATGATTTGCACGAAAGAGCAGGTAGTATTGCTATTACTCATTTGCATGGAGAGCTATTAAAAGTTAGAAGCACTAAAAATGAAGCAGATGTTCTAAATTGGAAGAAAGATTTAAATTTAGGTGATGTTTGTAAATTAGGATATCAATTAAGACCACATATTGTATGGTTTGGAGAAATGGTACCTATGTTAGATAAAGCAATAGAAATTACGAAAAGAGCTGATATTCTAGTGGTAATTGGCACTTCTATGCAAGTATATCCTGCAGCTAGTTTAATTGAGTTTATAGGTAATGAAGTTCCTATTTATTTTATAGACCCTAAACCAAATATAAATAGGCATTTATTTAATAAGCTAACAGTTATTAGTGATAATGCAACTAACGGAACTGATAAATTATTAGAAATTCTTAAGCTGTAAACGGTCTTACTAAACTTTTTCTACCCATTTCAGAAACACACATTAACTCTGCAATGTGAATTACTTTTAGAAAGGTTAAGCTTAGTCCCATATTAACACTTTCATCAAGGGTTACTTCGTTTTCAGTTTTTATAGAAGATTTGGCTTTTTCAATCTGACGTTCACTAAGATCGCCATAAGAGTTGATATTTAAAGCTGTAACAATTAAGGAAACTAGAATTATTAGGGATTTTCTCATGATATTTTCTTTATATCATAAAGATAACCCCAATTTGAACCTTAAAGATTAAACTTCGCTTTGTACAAATTTACTGTAGACGAATGAAACTTAAGTTACGATTAGAAACTTATAACAGATCTAAACGCTTCATTAATTCTGGTCTGTTAGATCTACTTACAGGAATTACATCCTTTTTAATTAAAACACTATTATCCTCTATATCAATAATATGTTTTACATTTATTATATAAGATCTATGGACTTTTAGAAATAAAGAATCTGGTAACTTTTCCTCTATTTTTTTAAGTGTAGAGTGCACTATATAATTCTTCTCTTCAGTTTTAATATTGATATAATCACCTTTAGCTTCAATTAGATAAATACTAGGCAAATCAATCTTTATAAGCCTTCTATCAATATTTACATAAAAGTCATTTTTTATTACTGGAGCAGGAGTTGCTTTTTCTTTTTTAGCAACTGCTAATGCCTTTTGCGCTTTCTGTATTGCCTTTTTAAATCTAGGTAATTCTACTGGCTTTAAAAGGTAATCTACAATAAAATCAAACTCAAAAGCCTCTATTGCATACTTTGCATCTGTTGTAGTAAAAATAACTTTTGGTGGGTCTTTTAATGTTTTTATAAAATCTACTCCACTAAAAGCTGGCATATGAATATCTAAGAAAATTAAATCTACCTTATTTTCATTTAAATACTTTATGGCCTCAATAGCATCAGAAAATTCTTCAACTAGGTTTACATCTTTAATTTCATTACACAGCGTTTTAATAATTACGCGTGCCATTTTTTCATCGTCTATTACTATACAATTCATGTTTCTAAATAGTTTTTAAATATTTAGTAATTGCTGCAAGTGTATTTTCAAATTCTTCTTGTAAACCTTGGTTGGATTGATTGTTTCGAAGTACTTCTTCTAATTTCACAGCACTGTTATAACTAGTTTCTAAGCCCAAAATACTAAATTTATGTTTAATGCGATGAACGTTACTCGCAATAATTTCAGAATTTTTAGTTTTTAAGCATTCAAAATATTCTTTTTTCTCATCAGGAAATTCATCTTTAATCACTTGAATTAAAGTTTGTCTTATTGAGTCATCTCCTCTGGCCAATTGTTCTATATAATTTAAATTGGGTTCTATCATAGCTACTTTCTTAAAGTAAATATTACAAGTGTTTCTTCACCTGGGTTCGATTTTATTTCAATATTACCATAATAAACTTCCACAATCTTTTTGGCAATAGATAGACCTATACCTGAAGATTGATTGTCATTATTTAATTTTTGAAAAGCATTAAAAATTTTATCTAAATACTGATTTTCTATTCCTTTTCCATTATCCTTAACACAAAATTTCCAGTAGTTTTTCTCTTCTTCAAATAGAATTTCAACCAAGCCATTCTCACCTTTATCATTGTATTTAATGGCGTTATCTATTAAATGATAAAAAAGTAAATTTAATCGATATGTATCACCACTAATTATTGGTAGATTGTCTTGAATTTTGATTTCTATTTTATTAGGATTTTTGATTAATTTTAATAAACTTTTTAATAAATCATTTAAATCAATATCTCGCTTTTTATTGTGAATTTTATCAATATTAGTATACTCGTAAACATTTTTTATTAGAGAATCCATCTTTTCTACATTCTCGCCAATTAAACGAAGTATATCTTTACCACCTTCATCTATTTGATCTTGATAATCTGTCTTTAACCAAGTAGTTAACGCTTCTATACTTTGTAAGGGTGATTGTAAATCATGAGAAATCATTTGAGCATAATCATTCAGTTCTGCATTTTGCTTTTCTAAATTAGAAAGTAAAAGATCTTTCTGCTTATTAATTTCTATAATTTCTTTGGTTTGATTATCAATAAAATCTACTAATTTTAAAGAATCTGATTCTTCTAAATTATTGGTTTCATCTAAACCATAAAACTTTAATGTATTAATTACATTATTAAGTTTAGCTATTATTTCTTTTTGAGCTTCTGATTCTTCTCTTAACTGCTGATTAGATTCAAAAAGTTCTTCTGAACTTATAGATGCAGCTCTTTGCAACATTTTAAATTGCTCATCAGAAGTATTATAAGACCTTTCAATGGCCTCTAAAAATTCATTTAAGTCATCATCTGACTTAAATTTTTCGGGTAAATATTTACGAATTTGTCTTTTAAGTAAAGAGTTCATTACTCGCTTATTAATGTAATTGCCATTGTTTGATTGTGCAGTTGACAATTAGTTTCATCTTCAAAAGGAGCAATTTCTCCATAAGAATAAAAACCGCTTACTAACGTATTTGCACCAATTACTTCCATAACTTCTTCTACTTCCTCCTCTACTCTTTGATCTAGCACCAATTTTCTACCAATACAACTAACTAATATGGCTAATTCAGGTGCATTTTTTCTTTCAGCTAATGCTTTTTCAGCACCAATTTCTGCTGCATTTACAATGCTATCTACATTTGTCATCATTAACTGTACTTGAGATCCTTCTAAAATATCTCCAGCTAAAATCATAGAATTGTCTTCTTCATTAATATTTAAAATGGTTCTAACAATCGATTTTTTATCATCTTTAGATTTTACATTTAAAGGATATAATAAGGCAGCACCTGGTAATTCTTTAGATTTTTCTCCTAAATAGGTTTTGTATAAGTCTAAGGCTGGTTTACCATCAATTTCGTACAATATATTATCTTTCGATTTGGTAACTAATCTTTCTGGTCCAAAAGGTGTCCATCCTCCATTAGAGGCAAAAGAAATTTCTAAAGATTCTCCATACAAACCAATAGCAATAATTTCACCTTCTTTTGGCAACTCGTTGTAAGAAGAAAGTGTTTTTTCAAATCTTGCTGCATCTCCACATAGTGCGCCTGTAACAATTAAATCTTGGTCTGAAGCTGAGTTCATACCAATAGCCAATTGACTTCCATTAATAAAACTACCATCAGAAATAATAAAAACGTGTTTTAAATTTTCTTGAGGTAATTGTTTTATAAGTTCTTTACCAACTTCTGTACTATTTAAACTTTCTTGATTCTCGCTAATTACGTTGGTAGTTTTAATAACAAAACTACTTTTTTCAAACTCTATAGCTGTTACAACAATAGATTCATCATCTACAGACTCTGATGTAATATTACCCGAGGTTGAACCAAAAACAAGATGACCATCAGGAAAAATAGATTTAATTTCATCATAAACAGATTCTGCTTCTAACAAATATCTACTGCCAAAAATTAAAACCAAAGGTGCTTTTAAAGTTTGTTTATCAGTAATAAATTTAAACTCTGAATTTGCTTCCCTTTTTAATTGTACAGTTTTCATTATTCTATATTTGGTTAGAGGTTTACTAAGTTATAATATTGATTGTATTATGCATAGTATAAGCACTAAATTTACAATCTTTTTGGCAATACATAATCTATTTCTGTAAGAATATTATAACAAAAATAAAAAATTATTAAAAAGAACGTTAAAACAAAGTTGCTGATAGCCAAAAGTTTAAAAAACAGATTTAGAAATTAAAATGATGATAAAGTAGGTAATAAAGAATTTAAAAAAGTAAAGTTTTTATACTTTTCTTAATTCATTCACGCTCCAATATGCCAAAACTTTTTCAATTTTTTTGACATAATCCTCATATTTAAGTGGCTTTAATACATAACCAGACATCCCTGTTTTGTAACATTCAATTAGGTCTGATTGATTACTAGAAGTAGTTAATATTACTGTAGGAATATGTAACAATTCCTCATTAGCTTTAATGATTTTCAAAAATTCAATTCCGCTAATTTTAGGCATGTTAAGATCTAATAAAATTAAATCTGGTATGTTTGATTTATCTTCTAAAAATTTTAGAGCTTCCTCTCCATTCTTTGCCTCATGAAGCGTATGGTTTAATTTTAATAATGAAATGGTTCTTTTCATTTTCATTATTTCGATTAAATTATCTTCTACAAGTAATATTTTAAGGTTTTTTTCCAACTCTGCAATTTTTGTTTTAATATTAACTACAGCAAAGTAAATCTAAACTAATTTACTTTATTAAAATTAGTGTTAGAAAGTAATTTGCATTCGATTAAATACCAATAAGTGTCGACGAATGAAATTTAACTTTATTTAAGAGACTAAACTATTTATATAATCGTAAATCTCTCCTTTAGAAATTGAACTACCTTTTTCTATTAAATCAAAGATTTCTAAATTTCTTTCACCATTGTAAGATTTACTTCCTTTAAAAATTTCTACAGAATTGTCCATAGGGTTTTGCATGAGCCATTCAAAACCTTTTTGCTCTAATAAATTAATATCCCAATTGACTTTAATAGCAATTCTGTGAATTTGTTCATCTTCACATTTAAACAAGTTTGCAGAAGTTTTAGAAAAATGTTCTACATAGTTTACTTTTGTTAAAACATCATCCCAAACCAAATCCGAAAAAATATTCATTTCTTCTTCTGCTACCTTAGGTTTATTGGTCTTAATATCTTGCCATTCTTTTACGTCTATACTTTGTGTTGCTAAAAACTGAGCAAACTCTTTATGCAAACTTTCAAATTGTTCTTTGGTAAGTTGTCTATATTTCATTTTGTTCCATTAAAAAACCGCTCAAAAAGTTTTGAGCGGTTCAAATATCTATTTATTATTTTGGTTTAGAAAATATAACGTAAACCAATTTGTGCTTGCCATCTAGATTGTAAACTACTATCAAAAGCAAACGTGTCTGTTAACGTTTCATCAAAAGTATAAGTTGGTTGCAATGTATTAGCATCAACAGAAACTCCTAATGGTTGTACATTTCTTGGTTGTTGAACAACACCCCAATCTGAATTAATTAAGTTACCAAGGTTTAAAATATCTAAACTTATTTGAATAGTATTTTCTTTACCATCTGCAACATTAAAGTTAAAGTCTTGTAATACTTTTAAATCCCAACGACCTCTCCATGGAGCTAAAGCACCATATCTTTCTACATACTGCCCTCTTCTTTCACTTAAATAATCATCTTGCTGAATGTAAGATTCAAATGCAGCAGCTTGTCCTGCACCTGTAAACTGCATTGAATTTAATTCTGATGCTGTTGGTACATATAATAAATCATTTACAGAAGAACCATCGTTATTGATGTCTCCTCCATAAGTATAATTAAATCTACCTCCTTTAGCATATTCAAAGAATGTAGTAAAAGTTGTTGGAGCTTTTTCTCCAAAAAAGTTGAACTTCTTAGAAGCAACACCAATAATTCTATGTGTATCTCCATATTTAGAGTACGCTAAAACATCGTTGTTAGCATTTCCTACAACTGGATTAAATGCGAATGCATCTCCTGTAATTTCAGCTTCAATTGAGTTTACATCTTTTGAGTTTAAGTAACTATATGCAATGTTTGTATACAAACCGTTGTCAAACGTCTTTTCTACTTTAGTAGTAAAGTTGTAAGTTCTACCTTTATTTGAGTTTGTAAATACATAACCATTGTTACCTTTATCTGAGTCTAAATAATATGCTCTATTATCTGCACCAGATAAGTTTCCTGTAGGATTTCTTAATCCCCAGTTTTGTACATGTGCACCATTGATATCTTTACTGTAAGATAAATCTGTAGAGATTACATAGTTGCTTTCTAATTTATAATCTACACCAATGTTGGTTCTCCAAACTTGTGGAAATTGAAAATCTGGATCAACTGCTTGATAAAAGAAAGCCTCTGGATTTGCAATTTGGTTTCCAATCCAAACAAAAGGCAATCTACCTGTAAAGATACCTGTTCCTCCTCTTAATTGTAATTTTCCTTCTCCATTAGCATCCCAGTTAAACCCTAATCTTGGAGAAAATAACCACTTGTCTGTTGGCATTTTTCTGTTATCTAAAGTAACTTCTTGTTGTGTATTTGGATTGTAATAAGGAATATCAGGAGCAAAACAACATGCATTATCTATAACATCTTGCGCTTTCTGAGTTGTATCAAAGAATAAAGGTTTGTCAAAACGTACTCCGTAAGTAATTTTTAAATCATCACTTGCATTCCATTCGTCCTGCACATAAAAAGCCAATTGACCTACATTAGTTTCTGCTAATGCAAAACCACCAGGATTTCCTGTACCATTTGCTAATCTTGAATTGTTTGCAGCAATTGCAGCATCAAATTGTGCTTGATAGTTTGCTACTAAAGCAGCTTCTGCTGTTGGGTTACCCACTGTGTTTCTAAAGTCTGCAATATCTCCTGAAGGGAAAAATACACCTTGAGCACCAAAAGCACCTAAGTTAAAAGAGTTATCAAACATAAATTTCTCAAAAGAAAAACCAACTGTATAAGTATGATCTCCTTTAAAAAAGCTCATGTTATTTGTAATTTGTAATACTTTTTGATCTAACTTGTTATTAATAGAAAATGGTTCATGCCCAGCAATGATGTAATTAGAACCTCCATTTAATAAAGTAATTGATGGTGCTGGAGTAGATAATGGCGTTCTAAAATCATCAAAATGAGTATACCCAACTTGAAGTTTGTTAGAAGTTTCATCATTAAAAGTTGAATTTAATTCTACTAAGAATGAATTGATATTATTATTTATTTGATAACCTGCATTCTCAAATTGTAACGTAGTTGCATTTGGCCCTCTAAAACCTAATGCTGTTGGGTGTGCTGGTTTTTCTTTAGATGCTATTAAAAAATTGTATACAAAGGCTAATCTATGATTTTCATTAATATTCCAATCTAACTTAAATAAACCTTTCGTTGAATTTGCATCGTAAGTAAACCCTTCATAAGCCCCTGGGTTATATGTTTGGCCATTTCCAATATTAACCTGGCTTAAAATACTACTTACTAATTGTAAGTCAGATTCTAAAACTCTAGACTCGTTTAGTGCTCCAGAACCTGTATTTGGTACAAATGAAGAACCTAATTCAGTAACTTCATCTTTCTCAAAATTGGCAAAAAAGAATAATTTATTTTTAATAATTGGCCCTCCAATACTAACTCCATACTGATTTTGAGTTAAACTTGGTTTGAAAACATCTTGACCATTGATTTTACCTCCTGTTAAATCTTCGTTTCTGTAAAAACCATAAACAGTTCCACGAAACTCATTTGTACCACTTTTTGTAACTGCATCTACAGAAGCTCCTGTAAATCCTGATTGAGTAACATCATAAGGTGCTACAGAAACAGAAATTTGTTCAATTGCATCTAAAGAAATTGGCTGAGCGTTCGTTTGTCCTCCTGGTGTTGCAGCATCTAATCCAAAAGGATTATTAAAAATAGAACCGTCTAAAGAAAAGTTGTTAAACTGATCGTTTCTACCCCCAAAAGAACCATTACTTGCTGTAGGCTCTAACCTAGTAAAATCTGATGCTGATCTAGAAATTGTAGGCAAAACTTTTAATTGAGTAGCTGTTACACTTGTTTGTGCTCCAGTTCTATCATTATTAAAAATTTTATTTTTTGCAGAGGAAATAACAATCTCGTCTAAAGATTCTCCTTCTTCTACTAATTTTGCATCAATGTTTGTTGTTTTACCTAAGGTTAAATAAACATCATTAACTACTTGTTCTTTAAAACCTAAATAACTAAAAGTAATTTTATACGGTCCTCCAACTCTTAAGTTTAAAACGGTATACCTACCATTATCTTGAGCAGTTGTTCCTCTTAACGTACCTGTTGGAACATGTAAAACAGAAATTGTAGCCCCAAAAAGTGCTTCTCCTGTTTCGTCTGTAACAGTACCTTTAATTTTAGATGTTGTAACCTGTGCAAACAGAACAACATTTAACATTAAAAATAATGTTGTGAAAAATAATTTTTTGTTCATTTAATTTTGAATTTAAATTAGAATTTGAATTTAATTTCGGCAAAAGTAATAAAAACAAAAAACGCTTACTACAATAGTAAGCGTTTTTTTTAACGTTTAGTTAACAGTTTATTAACTATTCTGAAACTACTTCAAAATTAATATCTGCAACTACCTCTCTATGTAATCTAACAGATGCTTCATAAACTCCTAATCTTTTTACAGAACCACCAACAACTTTAATAAATTTCTTGTCGATTTCTGTTCCTTCTTTTGCTAAAGCTGCAGCTAAATCTATGTTGTTTACAGAACCAAATAATTTGTCTCCTGAACCAGTTTTAGATGCAATTTTAATATCATATCCTTTAATTGTTTCTGCAACTTTGTTTGCATCTTCAATTAATTTAGCTTCTTTATAAGCACGTTGTTTTAAATTCTCTGCTAAAACTTTCTTTGCAGATGTAGTAGCTAAAACTGCTTGTCCTGTAGGGATTAAAAAGTTTCTACCATAACCGTTTTTCACGTCTACGATGTCATCTTTAAATCCTAAATTTTCTACGTCTTGTCTTAAAATCAATTCCATGTCTCTACCTCTTTATTATTTTAACATATCTCCAACGTAAGGCATTAACGCTAAATGACGCGCTCTTTTAATTGCTTGCGCAACTTTACGTTGATACTTTAATGAAGTTCCTGTTAAACGTCTAGGTAAGATTTTACCTTGCTCGTTTACTAAATACATTAAGAAGTCTGCATCTTTATAATCGATATACTTAATACCTTTTTTCTTAAATCTACAGTATTTAGCTTCTTTTTTAGTTTCAATGTCTAATGGTGTTAAATATCTTACATCTGCAGATTTACCACCTTTTGCTTGTTGTTCTATTGATGCCATACCTTATTTTTTAGTAGATTTAACACGTTCTCTTCTTTTCTCTGCCCATGCAGCTGCATGTTTGTCTAGTCTTACAGTTAAATAACGCATAACGCTATCGTCTCTTCTAAACTCTAATTCAAAAGCAGTAATTTCTTCTCCTGCAATTTTAAATTCAAATAAGTGATAAAAACCACTTTTCTTTTTTTGAATTGGGTAAGCTAATTTTTTTAAGCCCCAATCTTCTTTAGAAATCATTTCGGCACCTTTAGAAACCAAATAGTCATTAAACTTTTGTACTGTTTCCTTTATCTGAGTATCAGATAAAACGGGATTCAAAATGAAAACAGTTTCGTAATGATTCATAATTAAAAATTTATTGTTTATTTTTAAGGGTGCAAATATAATAACTTTTTTCTATTTAACACATAAATAAGCCATTTATAATTAAGTAATTTATTGACTGCTAATTAAACCTAAAACACTGAAATGCAAATACCTGAAATACCAGATTTAATTCATTATGCGATTCCTTTTTTTGTAGCTACTGTAATCTTAGAAATAGTACTTACTATTAAAGTTAAAATGCAGGAATACGAATATAAAGATGCAGGAACCTCAATTATTATGGGTTTAGGGAACGTATTTATAGGTTTATTTACAAAAGCACTTGTATTAAGTTTGTTTTATTTCTTTTATCAATTCAGAGTTTTTACCATTCCTTTTGCACTTTGGTCTTGGGTTGTTTTATTATTTGCTGAAGACTTCTGTTATTATTGGTTTCACAGAATTAGTCATGAAAGTAGGTTTTTTTGGGCTAGCCATGTTGTCCATCACTCTTCTAAAGAATATAATCTTAGCACAGCTTTAAGGCAAACTTGGTCTGGTAGTTTTTTTAGCTTTATTTTCTGGATTCCATTAGTTGTCATTGGTTTTCATCCAATTATGGTTTTGGTTCAGATGTCTGTAAGTTTAATCTACCAATACTGGATTCATACCAAATTAATTGATAAAATGCCAAGATGGTTTGAAGCCATTTTTAATACTCCCAGTCATCATAGAGTGCATCATGCAACAAATGCTCAGTATTTAGATAGAAATCATGCTGGAATATTTATTATCTGGGATAAATTATTCAACACTTACGAACCTGAGGTTGAAGAACCTGTCTATGGTTTGGTAGCCAATATAGATACATATAATCCTATTAAAGTAGCTTTTTTAGAGTGGTATCAAATGTTTAAAGATGCTTTTACAACTAAAACTTCTTTAAGGAATAGGCTTAATTACTTTATAAAACCTCCTGGATGGAAACATGATGGTTCTAGCATTTTATCATCTGACTTAAGAAAATCTTGGGAAGAAAAAAGAGATAAGTAAAACTACTTATCTCTTTTTTAAAATAAACAATTCTTGAATTATTCAAAAATACCTTCTAGTTCTTTATAAGTAATTTCACCTTTTACAATATTTAATCCTTTTGCTAAACTTTCATCGGTTTCACAGGCCTTTTCCCAACCTAAATTAGCCAATTTTAATATATAAGATAAAGTTACATTGGTTAATGCCATAGTTGATGTGTAAGGCACAGCACCTGGCATATTTGCGACACAATAGTGTACTACATCATCTATAATATAGGTAGGCTCTTCATGTGTGGTTGCTTTTGTTGTTTCAAAACATCCACCTTGATCTACTGCTACATCTACAACAACAGTACCTGGCCTCATTTCTTTAAGCATATCTTTAGTAATTAATTTTGGAGCTTTACCTCCTTTAACTAAAACACCACCCACTATTAAATCGTGAGTTTTGATATGTTGACGAATACTATACTCACTAGAAAAACCAGTAATTACATGATTTGGTAATACATCATTCACATAACGCAAACGTTTCATATTAATATCTAAAATGGTAACATGAGCACCTAAACCTGCTGCCATTTTTGCTGCTTGCACTCCAACAACACCTGCGCCTAAAATTAACACTTTACCTGGTGTAACACCTGGAACACCACCCAATAAAATCCCTCTACCCTTCACAGGTTTTTCTAAATATTTTGCTCCTTGCTGTATAGACATTCTTCCTGCAACTTCAGACATTGGTGTTAATAATGGTAAGGTACCCTCTGAATCTTCTACAGTTTCATAGGCAATACAAATAGACTTACTTTCTATCATTGCCTTTGTTAAAGGCTCACTAGATGCAAAATGGAAATAAGTAAAAACAATTTGATTTTCTTTAATTAAAGGATATTCTGAAGCTATTGGCTCTTTTACCTTTACAATCATTTCGCTTTTAGCGTAAACATCTTCTATAGTAGGTAAAATTTCTGCTCCAACTTCTAGGTAATCTTCATCAAAAAAACCACTTCCTTCACCAGCTGTAGATTGTACATAGACTGTATGATTATTTTTTACTAAGGCAAAAACACCTGCTGGTGTCATACCTACTCTACTTTCGTTATTTTTAATTTCTTTTGGAATACCAACTATCATCTTTAAGGTTTAAAAAATATAGACTAAAAGTAATAGGATTATTTAATATAATCTAAAATAGAATTCTGATTTTAAAAACTTTTATCATATCAACAAAAAAGCTTTTAGAAAATCATAAATCAATAATTATTTAGCACAAAAAAAGTCAATGTAATTACATTGACTTTTTGATAATATTGTTTTTAAAGATTAGTTTAAATCTAAACGAATTCCCATTGAAATATTTCTAGTTTCAGAGTTCTTAAATAATGGATTTAAATCATATTTTACATAAAAACTAGTTGATTTGTAACCAATATAACTGCTAATACCATAGTTAAATGTATTCATATTAAAGTTATCATATTGCACTTGTTTTGTTTCTACACCTGCAGCATCTGCAAACTCTAAATATTGTCGTGTACCCAATTTAAAACCAAAGAATCCACCAACTCCCAAACGTACAGATTCGTTTGTTCTATCTCTAACTCTACCATCTTTGTACACCTTGTTTCTAGATAAATCCCATTCTAAATGTAAAGGGAAAATCATTTGTACATGACGTAATCTACTTTCTGAAAGTGGATCTCCAAAGTCTTGAATTTCAGTCATATCTCCATTTTTAACGTGAATTCTATTGTCTTCTAATCTTAAGTTATTCCAAAGAAAAGAGAAACCATACTTTACATATAACTGAGATGGTTTTCTAGAAAAACGTGTTTTCCAAGTAAAGCCAAGTTCATAAAAACGAGATCTCCAAAATTGATATTCAGAATCATTTAAAGAAGATAATTCATTATCATTCAAAACATTATTAACACCCATTGCAAAAACGAATTGAGTTGTAGTTGTTCTTTGATGTTTATTTTTGTAGCTCCATCTTTCTTCTCTTTTTTTATTGCGCTCTTCAATGTCTCCTTCAGAAATATTTAGTTTAAAAACCTTATTACCTATTGTAAAGGTATTATCTTCATCTTCATTAGTAATTGAGTCTTCTGAACTTGCAATTTTACCATTAGTCTTTGCTTGTACTAAAATTTGCAACAACGCTTCTTGCTCTCCTACTAATTTTTCTATTCTCTCTGCATGATATTCTGCAGCCTCCTTCTTTAAATCATCAGCAGTATCTTTTGTTATTTTGCCTCCAGCCAAACGTTTATCGATGTTTAATACCTTAGCCTTTAATGAGTCTTTTTGCTGTTTTGTTATTAACTCTATTCTTTTAGAAATTTTGGCAACTTCTTTCTCAAATGTTTTTTCTTGAGATTGCATCATAGTTGTACATAACACAACTAATATTAGTAGTATTCCTTTCATTTTTATTGATTTTAAGATTGTTAGATTATTTTATTTTGTAGAATTAATTAATCGTTTCTACTGGCAATTGCAGAGGCAATATCTGATACTTTGCTTTTTAATGATTTTAAGAAATTATTCTGAAAATCGTCATCATCTATTGTTCTTTCTACTTCTGCTAAAATGGTATTAGGATTAACTTTTAAATTCGACTTTTTGAGCTCAATTTTTATCGTATTCAAAATAGCATCTCTATCCATATTATATTTAGCATAATACTGTTTTACTTCTTGAGAAGTATGCGTAACTGCAAAAAGTAAGTCTTCTGCATTTACTTTAATTTTACTATTCTTATAGCCTTTTTTTATTGTTGATGCCTTTTTGATATCATCTATTTGTTGTTTCTTTTTATCTACCTCAGGCTCAACATCAACAATAGCTAAGCCTTTATTTTGTCTTTTATCAGTTGCTATTTTCTTCGTTTTTTTCTTGTAAACACTATTCTTTACAACTATTTTATCTTCGGATTTCGAGAATTTATCAGCATCAATTTCTTCTTTTACTAAAGCTTCTTCTACAGGAATTTCATTTATGAATTCTTCTATTTTAGAATCGATGCTATTTTTATCTACTGGTTTTACAACCACCTCTTTTACAGGTTTAAAATCACTAGAATCTTTAGAGAATAATTGAACTCCTATAGTAACCAATAACAAAATACTTGCTGCTACACCTATATAAAAAAACCAACCAATTTTCTTTTGTTTCGGTTGCTCATCTAATTGTACAGACAAGCGTTCCCAAGCAGAAGCTGATGGCTCAAAAGTTCTGTTTTCGAACTTCTTTTTTATTTGTTGATCTAATTTATTTGTCTTCATGAACTACCTTATTCATTTTTATATAATTTTTCTGCAAAAGTTTACGCGCTTTAAACAATTGAGATTTTGATGTACTTTCAGAAATTTCTAGTTTTTCAGCAATTTCTGAGTGCTTATAACCTTCTATGGCATACAAATTAAATACCATTTTGTAACCTTCAGGCAATTGGTCTATCAACTTTTGAATATCTTCAACAGATGTGTTTTCTAAACTTTCTGTTGCAGAATCATTAAAAACATAATCTTCATCAGATAAATCAATAACATTTTTTTTACGCAAATAAGAAATACAGGTATTCACCATTATTCTTCTTATCCAACCTTCAAAACTACCTTCGTGTTTGAACCTATGTAAATTGTTAAAAACCTTTAAAAAACCTTGTAGTAATAAATCTTCTGCATGATGCAAATCTTTTACATATTGCCTGCAAACGCCTAACATTTTAGGAGAATATTGCTCAAACAACATTTGCTGCGCTTCTCTATTGTTGGCAATCGCTTTTTTAATTAGCGATTTTTCTTTGTTATGCAATTTTATAATTTTCAAGTCTCTTTAGTTGGTTTTAACTGCCTTACAAATATATAGACTACAAGGTTTTAAAAAAGGTTGCCTCATTCTATTTTTTATTTATAAATTTTTAAAGAATAGTTATTAAGGCATGAAATTTGATAAATTTATAGCGTTAAATAAAATCTATGAAAGCAAAGCTAACTATCCTATTATTTGTATGTTCTCTTTTATCTTTAGCTCAAACAACTAAAGATGCTGAACTAAAAACCATATCTGGTTTTATCTATCATAAAAACAAACCACTAAAGAATGTAACTATTTTAGTCGATAAAACAATTAGATATACTGTTTCCGATGAAAATGGTTTTTATTCAATAGAAGTAAAACCAAATGAGTATTTAACTTATAATTATGTAGGTCTAAATGAAGTAAAAGTTTTAATTGAAGATATTACAAAAACGTTAAATATAGATTTAAAACTAAAATCTAGTATTACTAGTATTGAACATGAAAAGGTTGTTAATTTAGGTGAAAGTACTTTTGGTGAAAACTTATCTAATTTTAAAGCTATAAAAATAGATCCTAAAAAGCTAAACCCCAATGCTACCACAATTACACAAGCTCTAGCAGAGAAAATTCCAGATATTCTAGTTCGTTATAATGATTATGGGCAAGAGATTATTTATTTAAGGGGTAAAGAATTAGATGGCCCAACAATTTGGGAAATAGATGAAGTAATTTTTGATTTTCCATATCCTATTTATATTTCTGAAGTAAAAGATCTTTTAATAGTTACTAGTTCAGAATTTTATCCTCAGTTAGAAATTACCAATCCACTTATAAAAGTTTCAACATCAATAGATTATAAAAAAATCAAGAATTTAAATTATAATAATTATTACTTCACAAAAGATCATTACTATTCAGGTGATGCTAAAAAAAATAAGTTTATAGAAAGTAAATATCCTTTCTTAGATAAGTTTAATAAAGTATCTAAAGATGATGAACTACTTAGTATTTATAAAAATAGTTACAATACAGATAAAAACCTTACTAATTATCATTTTGCTGTTTTTAACTATTTCAAAGAAGAAAAAGTCGATAAATCTTTACTATTGAATGTATTGTCAGACTTTGAAAAATTCACAGATAATCCAGAAGATTTAAAGGCAATTGCGTACAATTATCAGGAGATAAATGAAGGTTTAAAGGCAATAGAAGTTTATAAAAGAATTTTAAAAATTAGACCTAAGAAAAGGCAATCGTTTAGAGATTTAGCTAATGCATTTTATGAACAAAAACAATACAAGAATTTTCTTAAAACTTATGCTTATTATTTACAAAAAGGTTTAAAAATAGATGCAACTGATGTTGGTGCTATAATGTCATCAGAAATTATGTCTGTTTATAATATGGATTTGGAAACTATAAATTCTACACAAAAAATTAAAATTAGTAATCCTTTAAAAAATGAGGAAAGTGATGTAAGAGTTGTAATTGAATGGAATGTTTCTGAAGCTGAATTTGTTTTGGAATTGGTAAATCCTGAATTAGAACGATACACGTTAAAAAATACATCTTCTCATAACCCTGCTTTAATTGTAGATCAAAAAGAAAAAGGGTATCAATCTAAAGAATTAATTATAAGAGAATTAAATCCTAGAAATTACCTTTTAAATTTAACCTATTTAGGTAATAAACAATACAAACCTACCTATTTTAAAATTACAACTTATTATAATTGGGGTAGAAAAAACCAATCAAAAAAAATAGAAGTTTTTGAATTGTCTGAAAAAAATAAAAAAGTAAGATTGGGTAAAATAAATCGTAGAAATTTATAATTTTTAGTAAGCATCTACGTCTGCAATAAATCGAATTGGTCTAAATTCTTTTACAGCTTCAAAAGTATTTTTGATTTTAGCCACTTGCTGTTTAGTGTTCGCTAAACTTTGTTTTGGCGGAATTTTTATAACAATGTTTTTAATATATTGATTTCGTATTCTAGATACTGCTGGTGCTGTTGGGCCTAATACATGTTCACCAAATGAAGAATACAAAGCTTTAAATAACCAATTTACTCCAGTATCTACTTTATTATAATCTCTATGTTTTAGAGTTATTTTTATAAGTCTATAATAAGGTGGATATTTATACTGCCAACGTTCTTGCAATTGTTCCTTATACATTTCTGTATAATTTGTTGTAGATACCTGTTGCAGTATTTGATGGTATGGATTATAGGTTTGAATGGCAACATTACCTTGTTTTTTACTTCTACCTGCTCTACCAGAAACTTGTACCATCATTTGGTAAGCTCTTTCATGAGCTCTAAAATCTGGGAAATTAAGCATGGTATCAGCATTTAAAATACCAACAAGAGAAACATTATCAAAATCTAAACCTTTAGATAGCATTTGTGTACCCACCAAAATATCTATTTCTCGAGCTTCAAAAGCTCCTATAATTTTTTGATAACCAAATTTACCACGAGTGGTATCTAAATCCATTCTACCAACTTTAAAGTCTGGAAACAATTCTTTAAGTTCTAGTTCTATTTGTTCTGTTCCAAACCCTTTTGTATCTAATGTATTACTACCACAAGCCGAACATGAATTTGGCATTGATCTTTGATAACTGCAATAGTGACAACGCAACTCATTTCTATATTTATGAAAAGTTAAACTTACATCACAATTAGGGCACTGAGGAGCAACCCCACAAGTTTTACATTCTACTATAGGTGAGTAACCTCGCCTATTTTGAAATAAAATGACCTGCTCTTTTTCATCTAAAGCTTCTTGAATTAATTTTAACAATCGATCTGAGAAATGACCTTTCATTTCTTTTTTCTTATGCTTGTCTTTTACATCGATCAATTCAATTTTTGGCAACTGTAAATTTCCAAAACGCCTATTTAATTCAACAAAACCATATTTATTTTGTTTGGCATTAAAATAACTTTCTAAAGACGGAGTTGCAGAACCTAATAAAATTTTAGCATTGTGCATCTTTGCCAAAACAATGGCAGAATCTCTAGCATTATATCTTGGTGAAGGTTCAAATTGCTTATAAGAGGTTTCATGTTCTTCATCTACCACAATCAAACCCAAATTAGAAAAGGGTAAAAAAACGGATGATCTTGCACCTAAAATAATCTGTGCTTTTGATTTTTTGTTAAGCAAGTTATTCCATACTTCTACTCTTTCATTAACAGTATATTTAGAGTGAAAAACAGAAATTTGTTCTCCGAAATAAATTTGTAACCTTTTAATAATTTGAGTGGTTAAGGCTATTTCTGGTAACAAAAACAATACTTGTTTACCTTCATCTAAAACATTCTGAATTAATTTGGTATATATTTCTGTTTTACCCGAACTTGTTATTCCATGCAAAAGCGTTACATCCTTATTTTTAAAACTCTCATTAATTTCGGAGTATGCTTTTTCTTGAAATTCATTCAAACTTTTTAAAGCATTAGATTCACCTTTAAAACTTATTCTATCTGTTTGTATTTCGTAGAACTCAAGGATGTTTTTTTCTACTAGAGATTTTAAAACTGCAGCAGAAACACTTGCTTTTACTTCTAGATCTTTAGCTTTAATGGGTTTTTTAGAAGTGGTTAATTGGAAAAATGTTAATACAGCTTCTCTTTGTTTTTTAGCTCTAGATAATTCTTCTAATAATGAGTTCAATGAATCATCAGAAGTATAATCTGAATGCAAGCGAACATATTTTACCAATTTTGGTTTGTATTGTTCGTAGATTTTTTCTTGAATGAATATTGCTGATTTTTTAATAAGTTCATTAACAATAGGCATCACCTTTTTCTTACCTAAAATATCTGCTACTTGATGAATTGTGAGTTGAGATTGATGTTGTAAAGCCTCATAAATTAAAAATTCTTCGTCCTCTAAAATATCTTCGTTTATAAAACCTTCATTTTTAGAAATACTAGTTTCACTTTCTAATAAAAAAGCAGATGGTAATGCAGCTCTATAAACATCTCCCAAAGAACACATATAGTAATTGGCAATCCATTGCCAATGTTTAAGTTGTAATTCATTAACTATAGGTTTCTCATCTAATATTTGAATAATATCTGTAGTATCATATAAAGTAGGCTTTTTAGTATGTATGCTAAACACTAAACCTGTATACATATTTTTATTACCAAAAGATACTGCTACTCTCATTCCCTTTTTTAGAAAACTAGCTTCCTCATCTGTAATAGAATAGGTAAAAGTTTTAGGAATTGGTATTGGTAATATTACGTCTATGAAGTTGATGTTTTCTAAAATTTAAAGCTTTGAAAAATCAAAATTAAAGAAAAAATAGTATCTTTAGGTTTATTAACTAATATTTAATCCCCCCACATATAATGACTGCCGAGAATTGGAAAAAACTAGGTAAATATGTAACTATTGATGACAAACGTATTTTTGTTATTGATACTGGAGACCATCCTGATACTTTGGTAATCTTACATGGTTACCCAACTTCATCATACGATTATTTTAGAGTTATACCAGAACTATCTCATTACTACAGAATTGTAGTTCATGATCATTTAGGTTTTGGATTTTCAGATAAACCAGATTCATTAACTTATTCTCTAATTGATCAAGCTGATGTTGCTTTAGAATTATGGAGAAAATTGGGTTTAAAAAAAGTGTCTATACTAGCACATGATTATGGTACATCTATAGCCAAAGAAATTTTAGCTAGAAGAAATCATAATTTAATTCCGCTTAAAATTGATAAAATGTATTTGTGTAGCAGTAGTATGCGATTAGAGCACTTGCATTTAAAAAATATTGGTGTTTTACTAAGAGACAGAAAAATAGGAAAATACATTTCTAGACTTACCAACTTTGGATATCGAAAAATAAGACGTCGTTTTAAGAAAGATAATATCAATTATCAAATAAGTAAAAACTACGATATTAAAGATATGTGGAATCAAATGGATTCTTCTGAAGGTCAAAAAGAAATACATTTTGTTAGTAATTTTATTAATGAACGTTATACTTTTTTTCATAGATGGACGAATGCTTTAAGAGAAACCACAGTACCTGTTAAAATATTTTGGTCTAAAACAGATTCTTTAGCCATTAAAGAAATTGCAATTGTTTTAGCAACAGAAGAAGAAAACGAAAAACTTACTTGGGTAGAAAATGTTAAACATTATTCAATTTTAGAAACACCTAATAGTTGGATAAAGTTAGTTTTTGAATATCAAAACAGAACTAAACCTGTATTTTAAATCTAAATTTTTATGGACGTAAAAGCATGGTCAGAAAAAGGTAAAATGTTTTCTGTTTTGGGTAAAGAAGTTTTTGTTATTGATGAAGGTAGAAGTGAAAATACACTTGTTATCTTGCATGGTTATGGAACATCGACCATAGATTATCATAAAATTTTACCAGAATTAACAAAGCACTATAGAGTAGTTTTACAAGATTTAGTTGGTTTCGGCTTTTCTGATAAACCTAACAAACAATATTTTAGCATTCTAGATCAAACTGACGTAATTTTAGAATTATGGAAAATACTAGAGCTTGAAAATATAACACTGGTAAGCCATAATTTAGGTGCAGCTATTGCTTTAGAATTAATGGCTAGAAATAAAACACAGCTTTTAGATATCAAATTTAAAGAATTCGTTTTCTTAAATAGTACAGTATCTTTTAATCATGAAATAGAAGATGAAGAACATGATAACATTAGTCCTTTACAAGATTTTTCTCGTAAAATGCAATTGATGTTTTCTTCTTTTGCCTTTTATAAAATTAAAGTAAAGGACTTCTTTTTTGATGCCAATCATTTTAGTGAGGAAGACATGAAAGCAAGATGGATTTTAATGGATCATAAAGATGGAAGAGAAATTATAGATTTCCTTGCCAACTATGGTACAGAATGCAGATTGTTATGGAACAGATGGTTTACTGCTTTAGATAAAAATATATTGCCTTGTAAAATTATTATTGGTAAAAATGATATTATCTATAGCGAAATTGAAGCAGGACATTTTGCAAATCATATTAGAGATTGCAAACTACACAATATCGAAAATTGTGGGCACTACCCTATGTTAGAAAAACCAAATGAATTGATTAACTTAATCCTAAATTAAATATCAACTGCATTTTTTTTTAGTTTTCTAGAACCTTCATACAATTCATATTTTACAAACTTACAATCCAAATCTCCGTTTTTAAGAGCAATTCGTTTAGAAGTACGTAAACCAACAGATTTTAAAGCATCTGTATCTGAGGTAATTAGCCAAGCTGTAGAACCAGGATAATTGTGCTTTAAAGTATCTCCTATTTTTTTATAGAACTCATTGGTATCTATATTCAAACGTTCTCCATAAGGAGGATTAAATAATATAGTAGTATTACCAAAAACTTCTTTTGTAGAGTTGAAGAAGTTTACATGATGCACACCAATAAACTCTTCTAAATTTGCAGATATTACATTGGCTTTTGCCTTTTGAATAGCAGAAGGTGCTTTATCAAAGCCCATAATCTTAAAATGCGATGATCTTATTTTTTTAAGTAAAGCATCTTGAATGGTAAAATATAGGTCCTCATCATAATCTTTCCAATTTTCGAATGCAAAAAGCTTTCTATTAATATTTGCAGGAATATTATTGGCAATCATTGCTGCCTCAATTAAAATAGTTCCTGAACCACACATTGGGTCTATAAAGTTTTCATCTCCTGTATAACCTGAAAGTAAAACCATACCTGCAGCCAAAACCTCGTTAATTGGTGCAATATTGGTTGCTGTTCTGTAGCCCCTTTTATGTAGAGAATCTCCAGAAGAATCTAAAGAAACTGTTAACCAATCTTTCTGAATATGAATATGGATTTTTACATCTGGATATTTTAAATCTACATTTGGTCTTTTATGATATTTGTGTCTAAAATAATCTGCAATTGCATCTTTAGACTTTAATGATATATAATGTGAGTTAGAGGTAAAGTTTTTTGAGTTTACTACTGCTCCAATTGCAAAAGTACCTTCTGCATCTAAATAGTTTTCCCATTTAATTTTTTGAATAGACTCATACAAATCTTCTTCATCATAGATTTTACAGGTTTTAATTGGTTTTAAAATTCGAACAGCAGTTCTTAATGCAATATTAGCCTTATACATAAAACCTTTATCACCTCTAAAAGAAACACTTCTTACAGCCTCTTTTATATCTTGTGCACCTAACTTTTTAAGCTCTTCTGCCAAAACACTTTCTAAACCAAAAAGTGTTGTTGCTGTCATTTTAAAATCTCTATTCATACTCATTATTATAGACTGCAAAAATACATTTTCTTAAAGTATATATCAGATTTTCTTAATTTCATTTTTAGAAACGTAAGATTTAACTACTTTTGTTGACTTAGTTTATTTATGAAAACAAAAGAGTGGTTTACAGATTGGTTTAATACACCTTACTATCATATACTTTATAAGGATAGAAATGATGCTGATGCACAGTTATTTATGACAAACATAACTGAGTTTTTAGCATTACCAAGAACTACTCATATTCTAGATTTACCTTGTGGTAAAGGTCGTCATTCAGTTTATTTAAATTCTTTAGGATATAAAGTTACAGGTGGTGATTTAGCTGAAAATAGCATTACTAAAGCCAAAGTCTTTGAAAATGATACTTTAAAATTTAAAGTTCATGACATGAGAGAACCTTTCAACAATTCTTATGATGCCATTTTTAATTTGTTTACTAGTTTTGGGTATTTTGAAGACGATAAAGAAGATTTATTAATTTTAGAAAACATTAAAAACGGTTTAAAGAATAAGGGCTATTTTGTTTTTGATTTTTTAAATGTAGAGTTGGTTAAACGCAATTTAGTGGCTTCTGAAACAAAAATTGTAGAAGACATTACTTTTAATATAACAAGAGAAATTAAAGATGGTTTTATTATTAAAACCATTAATTTCTTTGCTGATGATGAACATAGAAGCTACACAGAAAGGGTAAAGTATTTAGATGAAGCCAAAATAAGAGCGTACTTTCATAAAGTTGGTTTTACCATTGAAAACACATTTGGAAATTATCATTTAAATACATTTGATGTAAATAATTCTAATCGATTAATTTTTGTAGCAAGGTGAATTACATTCTATTAATTATATCTGTTTTATTTGGTGCGCTGCTGGTTTTGTATAAAAAACCGAATAAAAATATTGTTCGATTATTATTGGCTTTTAGTGGTTCATACCTTCTATCAGTAACCATTTTACATTTATTACCAGATGTCTACACCATTACTTCAAGCGATAATTTAATAGGTATATTAATCTTAATAGGTATCATTTTACAGTCGGTTTTAGAATCATTTTCTAAAGGTGCAGAACATGGGCATATTCATATTCATTCAGATAATAAAAAATTTCCTACACTATTATTTGTGAGTTTGTGTATACACGCATTTTCTGAAGGATTACCCATTCATAATGCAGATGAAAATTTACTTTGGGCTATAATTGTTCATAAAATCCCGATTGCAATTGTACTAACTACCTTTTTACTCCATGCTAAATACAGCAAAAAAATAGTATTTACTTTCTTAACATTATTCGCTTTAATGAGTCCTTTAGGCTTGTTATTGGGAGATAAGATTAATTTCTTTCAAGCATATAATACAGAAATTACTGCGCTAATTATTGGAGTATTTTTACATATTTCAACAATAATTTTATTTGAAAGTACAGAAAATCATAAGTTTAATTTTCAGAAATTTTTGGCAATAATTTTAGGAATTGTCCTTACGCTAATAACTTTGTAGAACGATCTTCACCCTGAACGGGTTGAACTTTAATTGGCAACCTCATTTATGAATTTAATTCGCATTAAACGTAATTCATCCTCATCATAATCACCATCAAATTCATCTAAAGCTTCTTGTATTTTATCGGTTTCAGCTTCCATAAAATATTCATGAATTTCTTCTTGCTGATCTTCATCTAACAAATCATCTAAGGCATAATTAATGTCTAATTTAGTTCCAGAAAAAATAATTCTTTCCATCTCTTTAATTAGTTCATTAATTTCTAATCCTTTCGACTTTGCAATATCTTCTAAAGGTAATTTTCTGTCTGTATTCTGAATGATGTAAAGCTTTAATCCAGAATTTACACCAGTACTTTTTACGATTAAATCATCTGGTCTTAAAACATCGTTTTCTTTTACGTAAGTTTCAATAAGTTTTACAAAATCTTTACCAAATTTTCTAGCCTTACCTTCACCTACTCCATGAACTTTGGAAAGTTCTTCTAAATTTACAGGATACTTTAAAGCCATATCATCTAAAGATGGGTCTTGAAATACTGCAAATGGTGGTACTCCTTGTTTGGTAGCTACTTTTTTACGTAGATCCTTTAGTAACTTCACTAATTTTTCGTCAGTAACTCCACCTAATGATTTTGCATTGGTAATGATTGCATTATCATTGTCTTCATTATATTCATGATCTTCTGTCATCATAAATGAAGTTGGGTTTTCTAAATATGCTTCACCTTCTTTGGTAATTTTAATAACACCATATTGCTCAATCTCTTTTTTGATATAATTCACCACCAAAATTTGACGAATTAAAGCCATCCAATAAGCAGCAGATTTACTTTTACCAATTCCAAAAAATGGTTGTAAATGTGTTTTGTGTGAAGTTAGTAATGCATTTTCTTTACCAACTATGGTATTTACAACTTCTTTAGGTTTGTATTTTTGTAAAGTATCTTTAATTACATTAAGTAAAAGCACAACATCATCTTTTGCTTCGTGCTTTTTCTTAGGATTTCTAGAATTATCATCCATATCTGCACCTTCACCATTTACTTCATCAAAATCCTCACCAAAATAATGCAATAGATATTTACGTCTGTTCATAGAAGTTTCTGCATAACCCACAACTTCTTGCAATAGAGCATGCCCAATTTCTTGCTCAGCAACTGGTTTGCTTGCCATAAATTTTTCTAACTTCTCAATATCTTTATACGCATAAAAAGCCAAACAATATCCTTCTCCATCATCTCTACCTGCTCTACCAGTTTCTTGATAATAACTTTCTAAGCTTTTAGGAATATCATGATGAATTACATAACGAACATCAGGTTTATCTATACCCATTCCGAATGCAATAGTGGCAACAACCACATCACAATCTTCCATTAAAAACATATCTTGATGCTTAACTCTAGTTTTGGCATCTAAACCTGCATGATAAGGAACAGCTTTAATTCCATTTACTTGTAAAATTTGAGCAATCTCCTCAACTTTTTTTCTACTTAAGCAATAAATAATTCCAGATTTACCTTCTCTTTGTTTTACAAATCGAATAATATCTTTTTCAACCTCTTTTGTTTTAGGCCTTACTTCATAAAACAAATTAGGCCTATTAAATGATGCTTTAAATCTATTTGCATCAGTAATACCAAGTGTTTTTAAAATATCTTCTTGTACTTTTTCTGTTGCAGTTGCAGTTAAGCAAATTACAGGCACATTATCAATTGCCTTAATAATGTGTTTTAAATTTCTATACTCAGGTCTAAAATCATGTCCCCATTCAGAAATACAATGTGCCTCATCAATAGCTACAAATGAAATGGTTTGCGTTCTTAAAAAAGTAACATATTCTTCTTTTATTAAAGATTCAGGAGCAACATATAAAAGTTTGGTAATTCCGTTAGAAATATCAGCTTTAACTTGTGCTACCTCTGTTTTATTTAAAGATGAGTTTAATACATGAGCAACTCCATGTTGTTCAGAAATACCTCTAATAGCATCTACTTGATTTTTCATTAGTGCTATCAATGGAGATACAACAATGGCAGTTCCTTCTTTCATCAAAGCTGGTAGTTGGTAACATAAAGATTTACCACCACCTGTTGGCATAATTACAAAGGTATTATTGCTCTCTACAATACTTTTTATAACCTGTTCTTGTAACCCTTTAAATTTATTAAATCCAAAAAACTTTTTCAGAGGACCATGTAAATCCATATAAATATTTATTTGATTGAATAGAAAAAAGAAACCACAAACTATATAGTTTGATGAAAGCTAATTTTATAGTAAATTTGCCTGTTTCCTATATCTAAAGATATAACTTTTTTTTATTCTGAAAAAATATAAAACTTGAAAGATAAATCATCAATAATTGCCAATGCTAAAGAGACGATTTTAGCTGAAAGTAAAGCTATTTCTCAAATGGCAGAACTAGTAGATATCAATTTTGAAAACGCTATAAATTGCATATATAATTCAAAAGGTAGAGTTATTATTACTGGTATTGGAAAAAGTGCTAATATTGCTTCAAAAATAGTAGCAACCTTTAATTCTACTGGAACACCTGCAGTTTTTATGCATGCTGCAGATGCCATTCATGGAGATTTAGGAAATGTTTTAGAAGATGATGTTGTAATCTGTATATCTAAAAGTGGTAACACTCCAGAAATTAAAGTTTTACTTCCCTTAATAAAAAATTATGGAAATAAAGTAATTGCAATTACAGGAAATATTGATTCTTTTTTAGGTAAAAATGCAGACTTTGTATTAAACACTTTTGTAGAAAAGGAAGCTTGTCCAAATAATTTAGCACCAACTACAAGTACTACTGCTCAATTAGTTATGGGTGATGCTCTTGCAGTTTGTTTATTAAAATTAAAGGGTTTTACAAGTAAAGACTTTGCCAAATATCATCCAGGAGGTGCATTAGGTAAAAGATTGTATTTACGTGTTTCTGATTTGATTAAAAATAATGAATTGCCCAAAGTAGAAAAAGATGATTCTATTGCTAAGGTAATTGTTGAAATTTCCGAAAAAAGATTAGGAGTAACAGCTGTTATGGACAATAATACCATTGTTGGAATTATCACTGATGGAGATGTTAGAAGAATGCTAACCAAAACAACGCAAATAGAAAACTTTACAGCGAAAGACATTATGGGTAAAAACCCAAAAACTATAAATTCTGAAGCAATGGCTATAGAAGCATTAGAGGCATTAGAAAATGATAGTATTACACAAATTTTAGCTGTAGATGACAATAATAATTACGCAGGTGTTGTACATTTGCATGATTTAATAAAGGAAGGAATCTTTTAATGGCTGCAGAACAAAAAGAAATGTCTTTTTTAGGACATTTAGAAGAATTAAGATGGCATTTGGTTAGAAGTGCAGCTGCAATATTTATACTTGCAATTGTATTTTTTGTTTTTGCCAAACAAGTGTATACACATTTTCTTTTAGCTCATCTTCAACCAGATTTTATTACCTATCAATTGTTTTGTGATTTTTTTAATTTATTTGGAATGGATAGCTCTTTTTGTAGCATCAATTTTGGAGAAAAGAAATTACAGAGTATTAAAGTAACATCACAGTTAATGAACTCTATTTGGTCTTCATTAATTTTAGGAGTGATAGTTGCTTTCCCTTACATTTTATGGGAAATTTGGAGGTTTGTTTCTCCAGGATTAACTGAAAAAGAAATTAAAAAATCTAGAGGTTTTATCTTAATTGCTTCTTTCTTATTTTTTATAGGTGTCTTTTTTAGTTTCTATGTAATTGCTCCAATATCAATTCAGTTTTTATACAATTATCAAATTACAGAAGCAATTGAAAACAGTTTTACATTAGAATCTCATATTGGCTTAGTAACTAATATGTTATTAGGGGTTTCTGTTTTATTTGAGCTACCTGTGTTAATCTATTTTCTAACCAAAATAGGTTTAATAACACCAGCATTTTTAAGAAAATATAGAAAGCATGCATTAGTAGTTGTATTAATATTAGCAGCTATCATTACCCCTCCAGATGTTGCAAGTCAAGTTATTGTAGCAATACCAATTTTAATATTGTACGAAATAAGTATAAGAGTTTCAGCAAGAGTTATAAAAAATCAAGAAAAGAATGCCAACAAAAGTTAAAGAATTTAATGATTATCGTCAGAAAATGAACGATAAAATTTTAGCTTCAGATAATAAGGTTATCAAAAGAATTTTTAACCTAGATACAAATGCCTTTAAAGAAGGTCATTTACCTGTAAAAACAAAAGAATTATTAGGCTTAGTTGCATCTATGGTTTTAAGATGTGACGATTGTGTACAATATCACCTAGAGGCTTCTATGAAAAACGGAGTTACGAAAGAAGAAGTAATGGAAACTTTATCTATTGCCAATCTTATTGGAGGTACTATTGTAATTCCTCATTTACGAAGAGCTGTAGAATATTGGGAAGCGTTAGAAAACGAATAAATCTATTCAACAATAGGTAACGTTTAAGATTCTATTAAGAGGATTTAGATTTAGATTACCTACATTTACCTAGTATTTAATTAAGATTCGTTTTAATTCTATGATTTTAAGAGCAGATAATATTCAAAAACTTTATGGTAGTAGAAAGGTTGTAAAAGGCATTTCTTTAGAAGTACAGCAAGGTGAAATTATTGGTTTATTAGGCCCAAATGGTGCAGGTAAAACCACATCTTTTTACATGATTGTTGGTATGATAAAACCAAATTCTGGCCAAATATTTTTGAATGATTTAGAAATAACTAAAGACCCTATGTACAAACGTGCACAAAAAGGTATTGGCTATTTGGCTCAGGAAGCATCTGTTTTTAGAAAGTTGTCTGTAGAAGATAATATCATGTCTGTTTTACAATTTACTGATCTTTCTAAAAAAGAACAGAAAATGAAATTAGAGTCTTTAATTGAGGAATTCAATATAGGACATGTACGTAAAAATAGAGGAGATTTACTTTCTGGTGGTGAGCGTAGAAGAACCGAAATTGCGCGTTGTTTGGCTTCTGATCCTAAATTTATTTTATTAGATGAGCCTTTTGCAGGTGTAGATCCTATTGCTGTTGAAGATATTCAAAGTATTGTAGCTCAGTTGAAAGATAAAAATATTGGTATTCTAATTACAGATCATGATGTGCAAGCTACTTTAGCCATTACTGATAAAACGTATTTGATGTATAATGGAAGCATTCTAAAAGAAGGAACTCCAGAAGAATTGGCTGCAGATGAAATGGTAAGAAAAGTATATTTAGGAAAAGACTTTGAGCTTAAAAAGAAACGTGTTTTTAGTTCTTAAAATTACCTATATGCCAAAGGATTCCTGAAGGGTCATGTAAAAAGAATTCTTGTCCCCAATCATTCTTAACAATTTTAGATAAACGAACTTTTTCGTATTTCTTATCTAAGTTTTTCGCTTTTATTTCTTTATAATATTCAGTTAGATTTTCAACTTCTAGAAATAACATTGAATTATCTACCCAATCTTTTACATATGCTTTTTGTAAATAGAAGCCTAAATTATCATGAATAGAAAAATAAAGCATACTGTCTAAATCTACATAGCTAAAACCTAAATCTAGATAGAACTGTTTTGACTCTTCAAAGTTTTTTGCGCCAATAAATGCTCTAACTGATTTAAACATTTTATGCTGTAATATCCTTAATTAACACTTTAAATTGAAAACAAATACCTTCAGCATTATCAGCAGGATCTTCTAAAGAATACGTACCTCCTAGCCTTTCTATTATAGATTTTACTGTGGTTAAACCAATACCTGTATTATTATTTTTTTCGTTAGAAAGTGTTTCAAACATATTAAAAACTTTATCTCGATATGCTTTTGGAATTCCTGGTCCATTATCACAGTAAACAAAAGTATAATACTCGTTATCTTTAGTAAGTTCAATGCTTAATTCTACGTTTTCTTTATCTGTAAACTTAATAGAATTTGATATCAAGTTTTGAAAAACTTGCATCAATCCTATTTTAGAACTAATTATAGAAGTATTCACTAAATTGTAAGAACAAGAAACCAAGTTTTCATGGTCAATATTTGTAATAATACTCTCTATTGTCTCCTGAATATTAAATTTACTGTAAACAATATTCTCATTATTTACTTTAGTATAATGCAATATATCATCTACAAGGTTACTCATGTAACCCATTCTATCAGCAATCAAATTTAAATAATTCTTGGCTTCTTCATCAATAAATAAAGCTGCATGATCTGTTTTTAAAACTTCCACCAAAAAATTCACTCCATTTATAGGCGATTTTAAATCGTGTGTTAAACGATATGCAAAATTATTTAACTGTTCGTTTAAGTTAGAAACTTCTTTATTTACATTTTCAAGTTCGCGGTTTTTCTTTCTAAGTTCCAGTAAGTTTACTACCTGATTTGCAAGTAATTTTAATGCTTCTTTTTGCTCTTCATTTAAAGTTTTAGGCTCATTATCAATTACACATAAAGTTCCTAAAGGATAGCCATCTTCAGTGTTTAAAGGTGCACCTGCATAAAAAATTACGTTAGGATCTCCTGTAGTTAATGGATTATCGAAAAAGCGATCGTCTTTGGTAGCATCATTTATGATGAACAATTCATCTGGTTCTAAAATGCTATGGGCACAAAAAGCAAAATCTCTTGGTGTTTCTCTTGCATCTAAACCATGATTTGCTTTAAACCATTGCCTGTCTTTATCTATTAAAGATATAAGCGCAATTGGTGTATTACAAATACTTGAAGCTATTTTAGCAATAGCATCATAGTCTTCTTCTGGCAAAGAGTCTAGTATTTTATAATTCTGTAAAGATTTTAATCTTTCAGATTCGTCTTTTGGGGGAGTTGCAATGATCATCTATTATTTCTTAGTTACTACGTTCTTTAGTATCGATAAAAGAACATACAATATTATAATGATTGGAATTGAGATGTAATTTAAGAAAATTATAAATAATAACGAAATGATTAAAAATAAATAAACAAACCAATTCTTTTGAACAGAAAAACTCTTGAGTTTTAAAGAGAATAATGGTATTTCTGCATTCATTAAATAACTTAAAGTACAGGTTACAATAATTAAAAAGTAATTGCTGCCAATTAAATTATTTACAAAATCGATATTAGAATTCTCATAGATTAATGGTAATGATATTACAAACAAACACATTGCAGGCGTTGGCAAACCAATAAAGGAATCTGTTTGTCTGGTATCTAAATTAAAATTAGCTAACCTGTAACAAGCTGCTAATGTTAGCAACAATCCAATTAATGCAACATCTAAAAATGAATCATTATAAAATTCAGTTTCTCCAAAAAAATTCAATTCTATAAGTTTAAACATAATTACACCTGGTACAACTCCACTTGTAACCATATCAGCTAAAGAATCTAATTGTTTACCTAACTCACCAGAAACTTTTAACAGCCTTGCCACAAATCCATCAAAAAAATCAAGTACAATACCTAAAACTACAAATAAAGCTGCATAACTAAAATCACCTGAAACAGCGTAAATAGTTGCAATTGTTCCACATAATAAATTTCCAAGCGTTATTAAATTTGGTATATGTTGTTTAATCTTCATTGTATTTTTTTTGATGTAGCTAAAGTAATAAAAGCAAATTGGGTTGTTTTCTATATTGTTAATTTTTTGTCATATTTGTCATATAATTATACAGATGCCAATTTTACCTTCTAATTTTTCGCCAACCATTCCTTTTAGAAATGGTCATTTTAATACCATGTACAGACCATTATTTATGAAAGGTGTTGTTAACTATAAAAGAGAAAGATTACATACTTGGGATAATGATTTTCTAGATTTAGATTTTTCAAAAGTTGGTTCTAAGACCTTGGCAGTTTTAATTCATGGCTTAGAAGGTAGTTCATCTTCTCATTACATTACAGCAACTATTAAGCATCTTAATAATAAAAACTTAGATGCAGTATGCATTAATTTAAGGGGTTGTAGTGGCGAAGATAATAACCTGCTTGCTACTTATCATAGTGGAAAAACTGAGGATGTTAGTTTTGTAATGAATCATCTTTTAGATAAATATAGCTACGAAAATATTGTAATTATTGGTTTTAGTTTAGGTGGTAACTTAACCCTTAAATATTTAGGGGAACAAGGAAAAGAATTGCCATCAGAAATTAAAGGAGGTATTGCTTGTTCTGTGCCTGTAGATATTGCTTCTGCAGAAAAAGAAATGGATAAATTAAAGAATAAACTCTATATGGAAGTGTTTTTTAAAACCATGAAAAATAAAATTTTAGAAAAAGCACATAAGTTTCCTGAATATAAATTAGACAAAGACAAACTGTTTAAAGCAACCAAATTTAAACACTTAGAGCATTTATATACAGTGCCTGTTTTCGGATTTGAAAGTCCTGAAGATTATTGGCAGAAAGCTAGTTCTAAACCTTACATTCCTTCTATTAATAGACCTGCACTACTTATTAATGCTAAAGACGATACTTTCTTATCTAAAGAATGTTATCCGAAAGAAGAAGCTAAGACTTCAGATAATTTCTTTTTAGAAATTACCAAATATGGAGGTCATTGTGGGTTTATGTCTTCTTTTAAACCATCAGATAATACTTGGCTAGAAGAAAGAATTGCAAAGTTTATTCAGAGAAACATCAATATTGATATGCCCTAAACAATAACTGTTAAAAAGAACTGTTATTTTAGTAGGTTTTTAGATATTTGTTATTGGTAATTTTCAATTTTGTGAAATACAAATTTTTACTTCTTAGTATACTTTTTTCTTCCCTTTTAAGTGCACAAGCATTTAGAAATTATTCCAACGAATTTTTAAATATTGGTGTAGATGCAGCTGCTTTAGGTATGAGTAAAGCTGTTGTTGCAACTACAAATAATGTAAATGCTAGTTACTGGAATCCTGCAGGTTTAGTAGGTATAGAAGATTATCAAGGCTCATTAATGCACTCTTCTTATTTTGCAGGAATTGCCAATTACAATCATGCTGCATTTGCTATGCCCATAGATAAACAAAGTGCTTTAGGTATTTCTGTAATTCGTTTTGGAGTAGATGATATTTTAAATACTACAGCTCTAATTGATAACGATGGTAATATAGATTTTAATAGAATTAGCCTTTTTTCTGCTGCTGATTATGCATTTAACTTTTCTTACGCTAGAAATTTAATTTTCAAGGATTTAAAACTTGGGGTGAATGCAAAGTTAATTCGAAGAATTATTGGTGATTTTGCTACTTCTTGGGGTTTTGGCTTTGATGTCGGACTTCAATTTGAGAGAAATTCTTGGAAATTTGGGGTAATGGCTAGAGATTTAACTACAACTTACAATAGTTGGGCTATAGATGAAGAAGAGTTTGAAAGTATAAGAAATGCCATTCCTGGTCAAAATCAAGAATTGCCAGAAACAACAGAAATTACCAAACCAAAATTACAAATTGGTGTTGCCAAAGACTGGAAAATTGGTCGTTTTTTCAACTTACAATCCGAATTTGATTTGAATATAAGGTTTGAACAAACCAATGACATTTTTTCATCTGAAGTTGCAAGTATAGATCCTGCATTAGGTTTGCAATTAGATTATGAAAAACTCGTTTATTTAAGATTAGGAGTTGGGAATTTTCAATACACTACAGAGTTCGATAATTCAAAATCATTATCTACACAACCCAATTTTGGAGTTGGCTTTAACTATAAAGGCATTCAAGTAGATTACGCTTTAACAAATATAGGAAGTGTTGGAAACGCACTTTATTCTAATATTTTCTCTATTACTTTCGATTATTCTTTTTTTAGAAGATAACATTACATGAAGAAAAAATACTTAATTTATATACTGTTTTTATTTTTTGCTAAATCAAGTTTTGCACAACTGCAACTATCTGTTTATTCTGAGGTAAGTATTATTACTGCTGGTCCTGGTACTGAATTGTATGAGGCTTTTGGTCATTCTGCATTGCGAATTAAAGATCCTGTTTTACAACTCGATCTAATTTATAATTATGGAATGTTCGATTTTAATGCGCCTAATTTTTATAGCAATTTTACAAAAGGAAAGCTCATTTACAAATTAGGGAGATATCGTTTTGATTATTTTTTAAGAGGTTATAATGCTGACAAACGTTGGATAAAAGAACAAGTATTAAATTTAACTAGAGATGAAAAACAAGCTTTCTTTACCTATTTAGAGAAAAATGCTGCACCTCAAAATGCCTCCTATTTTTATGATCCTTATTTTAATAATTGTGCTACAAAACTAAGAGATATTACTCAAGAAGTTCTAGGTGATAAAATTAGTTGGAATGATGAAGATATTGAAGCTAATCTATCTTTCAGGCAATTAATGAATAGAGAAATACCTTGGAATACTTGGGGTAGCTTTGGTATTAATTTGGCTTTAGGAAGTAAACTTGATCAAAAAGCTGATTTTAAAGAATACATGTATTTACCAGACTATGTTTATTTAATTTTTAAAAACAGTACAATAAAATTAAACAATAAAAATACTAGCTTAGTCAAAAAAGAAAATACAATTTTACAATATGATGAATTAGAGCAAAACACCTCTTTATTAAGTCCTTTATTAATTTTTAGTTTACTAAGCTTATTAGGTTTATTCGTTACCTTTAAAGACTGCAAAAATAAGGTTAGAACAAAAGCTTTAGATTTCATTTTATTATTCGTTACTGGCATTATAGGAGCGTTAATTGTCTTTTTATGGTTCTTTACAGACCATTCTACAACACCTAACAATTTTAATGTTTTGTGGGGATTTGCACCCAATTTAATTCTAGCCTTTTTATTACTAAAGCGAAGAAATTCAGCTTGGTTTCATAAGTATTTTATTGTGCTCATTGGTTTTCTAATCGTCATACCAATGATATGGATTTCAGGAATACAATTATTTCCAACTTCAATAATTCCTTTATTGATATTATTTTTCGTTAGATATTTATATTTATTAACGTATTTCAAAACTAAATCTTAATACAATCATGAATGCAGATTTAGAAATTATTCCTTTTAAAGAGAAATATTCACAACAATTTTATGCTTTAAATGCAGCATGGCTAGAGAAATATTTTTACATAGAGCCTTATGATGAAAAAGTACTTAGCAAGCCTAAAAAATACATTATTGATGAAGGTGGCTATATCTTTTTTGCAAAATATAAAAATGAGATAGTTGGTGTGGTGTCATTAATCAATCAAAAAAACTATTTTGAATTGAGTAAAATGGCTGTGGACCCTAAGTTTCAAGGTTTAAAAATTGGTAAATCACTGGTTAAATTTTGTATCGATTTTGCTAAGAATAAAAAATGGGATAATATAATTCTATATTCTCATCGATCTTTAGAAACGGCAATTCATTTATATAGAAATATGGGTTTTGTGGAAATTCCTGTAGAAGAAAACTCACATTATGAAAGGGCAGATATAAAAATGATTTTAGAGTTGTAAGCCTACAAAAAGCTCTGAATGGCCAAATCGTAACCTTTTAAACCAAAACCAAAAAGTACACCTTTAGCAGCAGGAGCTATAAAACTTTTATGCCTAAAATCTTCACGAGCATGAACGTTAGAAATATGTAATTCAACAACAGGTGTTTCTATACCTTTTACTGCATCACCAATACCAACAGAGGTATGCGTGTAAGCTGCTGCGTTTAAAATAATTCCATCATAATCAAAACCAACTTCGTGCAACTTATCTATAATTTCACCTTCTATATTCGATTGAAAATAGCTAAGCTCTACAGTATCAAACTTCATTTGTAAAGTTCTGTAATACTCTTTAAAAGTTTGCGAACCATAAATTTCTGGTTCACGTTTACCTAATAGATTTAGGTTTGGCCCGTTAATAATGATAATCTTCATAAATTCAAAAATACAATTATTTACATAAAAAAAGGAGGCTAAAAGCCTCCTTTAAATTTTATTGATGATATTAGATTATAACGCGAACGTAAATCCTAATCCTACATTATTTGCATTTGCACCATCATCACTTATACCTTCAAAGTATAGTGATAAACTAGTAGCATCACCAACCATGTAACTTAACATTGGTTTATAGTAAAAACCACCATCATTACCATCATTAATTCCAAATGCATAACCAATTTTAGATCCTGCAGAGAAATTATTAGAAATTCTATAATGTAATGAACCAGCTACTGGTAAAAACTGAATTGATTCTGCTTCTACTGTTGTGCCTAAAAACTCATACTCTTCACCAAAATAATTAATGAATCCAGCTGAAACTCCTAACATTAAATTGCTATCTGTAGCAAAAGAGTAACCTAAATCTCCACTTAATGCAAAAGAACTTGCATCTTCTAAATCACCAACTGGTAAACCTCCATTAACGCTTACTGTAAATTGAGCGCTTGCTGCTAAACTGCTTAAAACTAAAGCACATACTAAAATTACTTTTTTCATATTTCTTAATTTTAAATTATAATACGAAACTAGAAATAATAGCATTTTCAATTTAACTCATTCACTATTTTTAAGAACGATATCAATTCAGTAAAAAGAGAAATAATTTGAGTTATTTATTATTTTTTTTAGGCTTTACAGTAAGTTTTACAATGTTTAATATTGCTGCTTCACCTTTCTTTAAATTTGCAACAACCTCATACTCTCTTCGAAAATCGTACAATTTTAATTTAGTAGTATTTGTTTCTAACTTACCTGCATCAACAGTAATAATTTTAAAGGTATTTACCTTTTCGTTTAAGTTTAACACAAAAGACTGTTTGCGTCTTGATACTTTAATGTTCTCTATAACTGGTTTATCATTTTGTAATATGGTAATTATATCACCATCTTCAATTCCATAATCCCAAACATCAATTTCTATTTTGCTAGAATAAACGAATACAGAAACTTTTTCTCCGGAATTAATTTTAGTTTCACTAAACTTTTTAAGGTAATTCTCTGGCTTCAAGTTGTCTTTAACAATACTATCTACTCTTTTTACCTTCTTAATTTTTTTATAAACCTTTTTAACTTTCTTTTTAATGAATTTTTTACCTACTAATTTAATCTTACCAGTAGCACAAGTATCTTTATCATCGTAAATACCAACAAAATTGCCATCTAACAACTTTTTATTAGAATCGCCTTTAAAATCTCCTTCAAAACTTACAAAGCAGAATTCCTCTGGCAAAAATTTAGATTTGGTATATAGAATATCACTTTCTTTAAACTGAATTTTATTTGTCTTTTTATTGTAGTAACCTCTTATATAAGATTTGGTTTCATCTTCACCATCAATGTCTGTAATAGAATAACCTTGAATAAAATTATTCTTTTCTAAGTCAAATTGAATTTTATAAGATATAAGTTGATTTTCATCTAGAACAATTGCTCCAAGCAACTCAAAATCGAATTTTTTAAGATCTTGAGCGTTAAAACTAAAAATAGCGACCAAACAAATTAATAAGCAAAAATTAAATTTCATAGATATTTTTTAGTTAACTTTAGAACAAATTAACTAAAATTATATTTGTAATTATGAAAAAATCATTAACTATTTATGCATTCCTAGTTGCCTTTTTAGCATTCTCTTTTAATGCAGAAGCTTCTTTTCCTGTAAAGAAGAAAACAAAAACTGTAGAAGTTGTAAAAGGAGATAAGGTAGAAAAATCAGAAGTTACTACATTTTCTTCTGCAGCAAGTTCAGGTAAAAGTCAAACAACAGCTTTATTACTATCTATCTTTTTAGGAGGTTTAGGTATTGATAGATTTTACCTTGGTTATACCTTATTAGGTGTTTTAAAACTAATTACTTTAGGTGGATTTGGTATTTGGTATATTATAGATTTAATTATGATTATTACTGGTGATTTACAGCCTAAAAATGGTAGTTATTCAGAAACATTGTAATACATATTTACTTATAAATTATAAACCATCCAATTTTGGATGGTTTTTTTTATATTAGTATTTAATGAATTGGAAAAACGCCATCAACGATTATCAATTATTTTTAAAAATTGAAAGAGGTTTATCTCAAAACACCATAGATAGTTATACTAGAGATTTAAATAAACTAACCCAATTTTTAAATGTAAATGATATTGAAATATCACCTATAAAAATCGATAAAGAAATTGTACAGCAGTTTATTTATGATGTTGCAAAAGGGGTGAATCCTAGAAGCCAAGCAAGAATTATTTCTGGTTTACGTAGTTTTTTTGACTATTTGGTTTTCGAAGACTTTAGAGAAACAAATCCTACAGATTTAATAGAAGCACCCAAAATTGGTAGAAAGTTACCAGACACACTTTCTGAAGATGAAATAAATTCGCTGATTCAATCTATAGATCTAAGTCATCCTCAAGGAGAAAGAAATAGAACAATTCTAGAAACCTTGTACAGTTGTGGTTTGCGTGTAAGTGAATTAATTACACTTAAAATATCTGATCTTTATTTTGACGAAGGCTTTATTAAAGTAACTGGAAAAGGAAATAAAGAGCGTTTTGTACCTATTCATTACAATGCACAGAAATACATCACAACTTATATTCATCAAATTAGAAATCAGGTAAAACCGGTTAAATCTTTTGAGGATACTTTGTTTTTAAATAGAAGAGGCAAAGGTTTAACCAGACAAATGATTTTTACCATTCTTAAAGATTTGGCTATTAAAATTGACTTGAATAAGAAAATAAGTCCACATACACTAAGACATTCATTTGCAACTCATTTATTAAAAAACGGAGCAGATTTGAGAGCCATTCAGCAAATGTTAGGACATGAAAGTATAACTACTACTGAGGTTTATGTACATTTGGATAATAGTTATTTAAAAGAAATTGTAGAAACCTATCATCCTAGAAAATAAAAAATCCCACAAAAGTGGGATTTTTAATATCAATAAATTTTTAGATTCTATTTAGCTACATTCACAGCTCTAGTTTCTCTAATTACTGTTACTTTAACTTGACCAGGATAAGTCATGTCATTTTGTATTTTCTGAGAAATATTAAATGACAACTCAGAAGCTTTAGAATCGTTTACTTTAGTACTTTCTACCATAACTCTCAATTCACGTCCAGCTTGAATAGCATAAGCCTTCTGAACTCCTGTAAAACCAAAAGCAATTGCTTCCAAATCTTTCAAACGCTGAATGTAAGAATCTAATACTTGACGTCTTGCACCTGGTCTTGCACCAGAAATAGCATCACAAACCTGTACTATTGGAGAAATTAAACTTTTCATTTCAATTTCATCATGGTGTGCACCAATTGCATTACATACATCTGGCTTTTCTCCATATTTCTCAGCCCATTCCATACCTAATAAAGCATGTGGTAATTCACTTTCTGCATCTGGCACTTTACCAATATCATGCAATAAACCAGCACGTTTTGCAACCTTAGAATTTAAGCCCATTTCTGCAGCCATAATTCCACATAAATTTGCAACTTCTCTAGAGTGCTGCAATAAATTTTGTCCATAAGAAGAACGATATTTCATTCTACCTACTGCTTTCACCAATTCTGGATGTAAACCATGAATTCCTAAATCAATTACTGTTCTTTTACCAACTTCGATAATTTCTTGAGAAATTTGTTTTTCGGTTTTCTTTACAATCTCTTCAATTCTAGCAGGGTGAATTCTACCATCTGTTACTAATTTGTGCATAGACAAACGAGCTATTTCTCTACGGACAGGATCAAAACAAGATAAAATAATTGCTTCTGGAGTATCATCTACTATAATTTCTACACCTGTAGCAGATTCTAAAGCCCTAATATTACGCCCTTCTCTACCAATAATTCTACCCTTAACATCATCAGATTCTAAGTTAAATACAGAAACACAATTCTCTACAGCCTGCTCTACACCTACTCTTTGTATAGTTCCTAAAACAACTTTTCTTGCTTCTTGCTCTGCAGTAAGTTTTGCTTCTTCAATAGATGTTTGTACAAAAGCCATTGCTTCTGTTTTTGCTTCATCTTTTAAAGAACTTACCAATTCTTTTTTAGCTTCTTCTGCAGATAAACCAGAAATTTGCTCAAGCATATCTACATGCCTTTTATGCATTTTTTCAAGTTCGTTTTCTTTCTTTTCTAAGAAATCTAGCTTAAAATCGTAGTCTTTTTCTTTTTGTTCTAAAGATTGGTTTAACCTTTTATTTTTATCGAGTTCAGAAGCTACCTTAGATTCTCTATCTCTAATTCGCTTTTCTACATCAGAAATCTTCTTTTCTCTAGATAAAATTACTTTCTCGTGTTCAGATTTTAATTCTATAAACTTTTCTTTTGCTTGTAAAATTTTATCTTTTTTAATTGATTCTGCATCAATTTTTGCTTCTTTTAGAATAGAGCTAGCTTCTTTTCTTGTGCCATTTAAAATCTTCTTTCCTTTAGATTTCTCAATTGATTTAAATATTATAAAACCTAAAGCGATTCCTACTAAAACTCCCAAAATAAGGGGAAGTATTATTCCTTCCATAATTAAAATTTGTATATAAAAAAAGCCTACATTAGTTGGTTTTTTTTAAACTCCATAATGACATATATAGGACTAACTAACTGTTCAAGGATCCACTCAAGGTGGCTTGCTTTAGTAGTTAAGACTCATCCTTCATAATAGAATAGTGTTGAGTTTAATAAACAATTACTAACGTAGGCAGTGTGTTGTTAATGTATTTTAATGAACTTATTCTAAATGAGTTTTTACCAAATTGGTAAGCTCATTTAACTTTTGCATTTCTTCTTTATTTGTGTCGTTTTTGTTTAAAGATAGTATTTCTAATTTAGATGCAAATTGCAAAGCAGACATGGCTAAAACATCTTGTTTATCGCTCACAGCATAGTTTTGCTCATACATAGCAATTAGTTTATTAATAGCATTTGCAGCTTTACGCATACCTTCTTCTTCTTTAGTGTTATTCACACTTAAAGGATATGTTCTACCAGCAATAACTATATTAATCTTTAATTTACCCACAATGTAAAGAACTTTATTCTTGAAGCTGAGTTATACATTTATCAATTTCTTTGATTAATGAATTTATTTTCAGCTTTGTATCTTTTGTATTTGAACTACTGCCTTCAATAGTTTTTGCAATTTTTAAAGATTCAAATTCTTTTTTTTGAAAGCTTAAAGCTTGCTCTTTTTCTATAAGTTCTTTTTGTAATGAAGTGTTATTTTGAAGCAAGATTTCGTTTTCTTTCTTTAAAAATTCATAATTAGAAAGAAGGTTTTTCAACGATTTTTCTAGTAAATGAATTGCTTCTAGTGTGTTACTCATTTTAAACTTTAGAATAAACTATCTCCACAAAGTTAGCATTCTGTTTTAAATATTACAACATTTAATCGCTTTTTTAATAACCTTATGATAACTAACCTTTTACATAAACAATCATTTTTGCTATTTTTACGTAAAAATATTGTCGTTTGAAAAGATTATTAATTTTTGCATTATTTTTAGTGCAAAGTATTTGTTTTGCTCAAAAAGAGTATCCTCAAAATTATTTTAGAAACCCATTAGATATCCCTATTTATTTAGGTGGATCTTTTGGAGAGTTACGTAGCAATCACTTTCATGCTGGTATAGATATTAAAACTCAAGGAAAGGAAGGGTTAAACGTCTATGCTGCTGCCGATGGTTACGTTTCTAGAATTAAAGTACAGCAATTTGGTTATGGTAAAGCATTATACATTACTCATCCTAATGGGTTTACAACCGTTTATGGGCATTTAAAAAAGTTTAATGATGAAATTGATGCCTATGTAAAATCGATACAGTATAAGAAAGAGAATTATGCAACAGGTAATTTGTATTTTAAAGAAAATCAGTTTCCTGTTTCTAAAGGAGAAATAGTTGCAATTTCTGGAGATACAGGTGGTTCAGGTGGCCCTCATTTGCATTTTGAAATTAGAAATACTGCTACAGAAAACATTATAAATCCGCTATTATTTGGTTTAAAGGTAAAAGATGATATACCACCAATCATTCAAGCAATAAAGGGGTATTCTTTAAGTGCTGATGCTAGAATAAATCAACAAAGAAATAGTTTTCAAATACCTATTAAAAAAATTTCAAAGGGTAATTATGTTGCGGATAGAATAGCTGCAAGCGGGTTAATTGGATTTGGTGTTAGTGTTTTTGATCGACTTAATGGTGCACCAAATAAAAACGGAATTTATAGTTTAGAGATGAAAGTAAATGGAAAACGATATTATTATCATGATGTTGAAACCTTTGCCTTTTCTGAAAGTAAATTTATTAACTTACACATAGATTATGCACATTACAAGCGTTATAAACGTAAATATCAACGAACATATAAGCTTACACCTAACAAACTATCTACTTATGAAGAACTTATAAATTATGGCAGAATAAGCACAAAAGAAGGTTTTAATTACATTGTAGAGATTATTGCAAAAGATTTTGAAGGAAATACAAGCATTGTAAAAATACCTGTTGCTGGGAAAAAACCAAATGCAATTTTTGATGAAGAACCAGATTCTACAGCTTATTTCATTGCTTCTAAAAAGTTCAATAAATTTTCTTCAAATAAGGTTACAGTCGCTTTTCCAAAGAATTCTTTTTACGAAGACTTGTATTTAGACTTTAAAGTCGAAGATGGTATTGCTCAAGTTCACAACTCAACAGTTCCTCTAGATAAAAATTTTACGTTAACTTTTGACGTATCTGATTATGATGAAGCTGAAAAACAACAACTTTATATTGCTAGTTTGGCTTATCCTAAATATCCAAGATATCAATATACTAGAAAGAAAGATAGTACATTTTTTACAACAAGTAAAACTTTAGGTAATTACACTTTATTAATTGATAATGAAAGACCTAAAATAAGTTTATTGTATTTTAAAGATCAACAATGGATTAGCAATTCAAAAACAATTCAAGTAAAAATTACAGATGTTGGTTCAGGTATTAAAAACTGGAGAGCTACTATTGATGGTGAATGGATTTTAATGCAATACAATCACAAAAAAAAGATTTTGACCTATAATTTTAGTGATAAAAAATTGGTTGGTAGCAAACATATCTTTAAACTTGTAGTTCAAGACAATGTTGGAAATACGAATACGCTTTCTACAACGTTCTTTAAAAAACAACTAAACTAATCTTTGTGAAGCAACTTTTTTTAATTCTATGTTTACTACCTAGTTTTTTCTATGCCCAAAAAACAACCATAGTAAAAGGTACAGTAAAAAATAGCCAGAAAGAAGGTATTGAAAAAGTTTCTATAAAATTTAATAATACAGGAACTGTAACAGATGAAAATGGTAATTATTCCATTAGAATCCCTTTAGACAAAGAAGTAACCATCACTTTTAGCCATGTTTCTTATACTACCTTTATAAAAAAGATTACAGCGAAAAACAGAAATATAATTCGCTTCTCTCCTATTTTACTTACAAAAACTGAAAACCTTAAAGAGGTTATCATAAGAGATAACAGGAAAGAAGCTGCAGGAATTACAAAAATTGACATCAATAAAGCAAAAAATATTGTTGGGCCAAATGCAGGTGTAGAAAATGTGTTAATGACTTTACCTGGGGTAAACAACAATAATGAATTGAGTACGCAATATAATGTTAGAGGTGGTAATTTTGATGAAAATCTAGTGTATGTAAATGGCATTCAGGTGTATAGACCTTTTTTGATAAGATCTGGCCAGCAAGAAGGTTTAAGTTTTATAAATTCTAACATGGTGCAAAATATTGATTTCTCTGCAGGAGGTTTTCAAGCAAAGTATGGAGATCGATTATCATCTGTTTTAGATATTACTTACAGAAAACCAACTGAAACTGCTTTAGCCATCGATGCTAGTCTTTTAGGTGCTAGTGCAACTTTTGAAGGATTGTTTTTGAATAATAAATTGAGCGCAATTACAGGAGTTAGGTATAGAGATAATAGCTTATTTGTAAATAGTAAACAAGTAGAAACGAATTTTAGACCAAGATTTACTGATGTTCAAACCTATTTATCTTATGAGTCTTCAGAAAAATTTCAACTTAGCTTTTTAGGTAATTTCTCACTTAACAATTACAATTATCAACCTTTAACAAGAAGAACACGTTTTGGAACTGTGGCTAATCCTTTAGAATTAACTGTGTTTTATCAAGGCCAAGAAGAAGATAAATATTTAACACTTTTTGGAGCGTTAGCAGCAGAATATAAAGTAAAAGATTCGTTTACATTAACCACAACTGCATCTAGATATAACACCCAAGAAGAAGAACATTTCGATATTTCTGCTCAATATAGTTTGGGAGAGGTAGATGCCAATATTGGTTCTGATAATTTTGGTGATGTTCAATTTTCTCAAGGAATTGGTTCTCAATTAAATCATGCAAGAAACGATTTGGATGCGTTAATAACCAATGTAGAACTGAAAGGAACAGTAAAGCAAGGGTCAAAACAATGGAACTTTGGAGTAAAATATCAAAAAGAAGATATTATTGATCGAATTCGTGAATGGGAAGTAATAGATTCTTTGGGCTTTTCAATTAGACCTCCTTTTCACTCTTCTAACAATCAACCTTATGAACCTTTTGAAGGTGAGATTACACCTTTTCAAAATATTAGAAAAGACAACAATGTCCAAATAAATAGAATTACGGGTTTTGCTCAATTTAATCAACGTTCTTTTTGGAACGATCATGAAGTATTTTACAATTTAGGAGTTAGAGGGCATTCATGGACAGTTACAGGAAATGGTTCTAAATCTGAGAATAAAATAATAGTGAGTCCACGTGCTCAGTTTGCAATTAAACCAAACTGGGACAAAGACATGCTTTTTAGAATTTCGGGAGGTTTGTATGCACAACCACCTTCATATAGGGAATTAAGGGATTTTAACGGAGATATCAACATAAATGTAGAAGCGCAAAAGTCTTATCATTTGGTTACTGGAATGGATTATAGTTTTAATCTTTGGAATAGACCATTTAAGTTTACTTCTGAAGCTTATTATAAGAATTTAACAGATGTTAATTCGTACACTATAGATAATGTTAGAATTAGATATAGAGCAGATAACGTTACTGAAGCTTATGCATATGGAGTTGATTTACGTTTGAATGGTGAATTTGTTCCTGGTAGTGAAAGTTGGGTGAGTTTAGGCTATTTAAAAACAGAAGAAAATATTAATGATCGAGGTTATATTGCTAGGCCATCTGATCAAAGAGTGAAATTTGGAATTCTATTTCAAGATTATGTACCTAATTTACCTGATTTAAAAGCGTATTTAAATCTGGTTTATAATACTGGAGTTCCTGGTGGTTCACCTTCCTATTCAGATCCTTATAACTTTCAAGAGCGTTTAAGAGATTATAGGCGTGCAGATTTAGGTGTATCTTATATTTTTGTAGATGCTAATAAACAATATAGCTCAGGGTGGCTATCTAATTTTAAAGAATTAAGTGCTGGTTTAGAACTTTTTAATATGTTCGATATCCAGAATGCGATTACCAATACTTGGGTTAGAGATGTTTATACAAAAACTCAATTTGGAATCCCTAATTTTATGACAGGTAGAGTGTTAAACTTTAAATTAGCGATGAAGTTTTAATTTATAGTACCTTTTTTTCTTCAATTAAAGCACCAAATTCTTTTTTATAAATTCTTACAACTACTAAGAATAAACTTATTAATAAGGGTCCAAAAATCAAACCAATAAAACCAAATAAAGGAACACCAACGATTACCCCAATAAGGGTGATTAAAGGATGAACGTTATCTAGTTTTTTAAGTAAAAATAAGCGAATAATATTATCTGTAGAACCCACCACAACCAAACCATAAATTAAGATTCCCCAAGCACCAACAGTATTACCATAAGACATACTTAATATAAAAACAGGTAAAATTCCAATTAAAGTACCTACAAAAGGAATCATAGAACCAATAGTTACTATAATAAACCAGAAAAACGGATCTCTAATACCAAAAATCAAAAATCCAATTAAGGCAATAATTCCTTGTGCTATTGCTACTAAAGGTATTCCAATGGCATTAGAACGAACCATGGCTTGAGATTCTGCTCCAATAATTTTTAAATTTTTATTACTAATAGGTATATATTCATACAGCGAATCTTTAAGTCTACGTCTATTAGTTAACATATAATAAAGAATAAAGTACATTAAACCAATACCAATAAAAATATTAAACGTACTACCAGCAAAGGTTTCCAAGTTACTTGAAATCCATGTAGAAATTTCTTCTGTATTTATTCTAGAACTTAAATCATAACCATATTCGCTTTCTATTGTTCTTATTTTGTTTTGAACTACTCTAGCTATTTCTTCTGAATTTTCTACAGCTTCACCAATTTTTTCGCCCAACATAAAAATAATACCGGTTACTGGTAAGAGAATACAAATAAAAGAGAGAAACATTAGTAGAATAGCTGCAACATCTGGATTCCAGTTTTTCTTAATTAAAATAACCATCCATTTTCTAAGAAGTACATAAATGGTAATTGCACCTAACACACCTGATAAATAAGGAATTAACTCTGTAAATATCAAGACTGCAAAAAATACTATAAGTAATAAAACAAATACCTGTCTAATAATTTTTGGTGCGATAACATCATTCATAGTAGCGTAATTTTATGGCAATTTAGAAATTTATTGAACTATAAAATGTAAAAATCCGATATAAAATTAATGCATTTAAAAATAGGAATGCTACTCCTCTTCTCTATTTACTAAATCCATAGAAAAAGCTGGGGTACAAATCGCTATATACTCGCATTCTTCTTGAAAAGGATTTGAATATTGTACTCGCACGTTTTTCTCAATCTTAATAGACTCTCCTGCACTTAAAACTATTTTCTCATCCTCTATAATAAATTGCTTTTTACCTTTAATGATGTATGTATATTCATCAAATTGTGGTGTTTGAAAAGGTTCTTTCCAATTTGGAGGAGCCACCATATGTGCAATACTTATATCTGATTGTTTTGTAGTGGCATTACCAAAATGTTCTTCAATTAATTTACCATCAGTTGTTGGCACAACAAAAGGACTTTTTTGAATTTTATATTTTTTCATCAATACTCAGAATAAATTAGAACAGTTATTGAAACCAAATTATAAATAGCTTAATTTTTGCTAAATCAGGAATTTGCTCTAAAGAAACTTTTTGATTCATGCCAAAATCTCTTAATCCTAATTCTTCTTTATCAATAGCAATTGTTGTATTTAATTCGTCTAAAAATAAAGTTACAGATTGTAACGTAGTTTCAGGTCTTGCAGCATAATTTGCATTAATTTCAGAAAATGTAGAATTTAAATTAATTCCAGATTTTGTTTTGTAACGAGAATCGTGAATTTCGATACTTTTAATAGTAGAAGTGCTATCTAGTTGCTCTTTTGGAACAATAGTTAATAAATGCTTACCTCCTTTTTCATATATTAAATAGGTGTCATCATCTTGAAAATAGTTATCTCCTAAAGCACCTTCGCTTAAGTTTTTAACGATAGAATCGTTTTTAAAAATTTCATCTAAATCAGATACAGTAGTTGTTGTAGTAATTTCACCAACTGTGCCTTTGGCTATTCCAAATTTATCGTTGTTGGTACAACTTACTATACATAATGAAAATAGTACTAGGGATAAAAAACTTCTTTTGATCATTCTATTTGGTTTTTATTAACGTTAACGCTAATATTCTTAATTTGTTATTTAATTACTTTTTTTAAAATTCCAAAAACTGCTCTAATAAATGTTGCGCTTGTTAGCACTTTTACTAAAGGATCTTGTCTTGTACTTCTTCGTCTAGAGCCTCTTCTGTACTTTTCTTCTCTTGCTTTTTGTTTGGCTAAACGTTCAATTTCTTTCTGTCTTTCAGCATCTTCAATTGCTTTTTGTTCAGCTTCATTAATATCTTTTATTTTCTGATTTAACAACTCGTAAGCACTTTCTCTGTCTAATTCATTATTGTATTTATGAATTAGTCTAGAATTATTGATAACTTGATTCAATTCTTGATCAGTTAAAATATCCATTCTACTCATAGGAGCACGTAACATGGTTCTCGCTAATGGTGTAGGAATACCTTTTTCGTTTAAAACAGAAACAAACGCTTCACCAATACCTAATTGTGTTAGAACTTCCTTGGTATCATAATATTCTGAAGTTGGATAATTCTCTGCAGCTAATTTAATTGCTTTTCTATCTTTTGCTGTAAAAGCTCTTAAAGCATGCTGAATTTTTAAACCTAACTGCGCCAAAATATCTTCTGGAACATCTTTAGGGTTTTGTGTTACAAAGTACAATCCAATTCCTTTAGAACGAATTAACTTTACAATACTTTCTATTTGATTTAATAAGGCTTTAGAAGCTTCTTCAAAAACCAAATGTGCTTCGTCTATAAATATCACCAATTCTGGTCTGCCAGAATCACCTTGTTCAGGGAAAGTTTCATAAACTTCAGCCAACAACTGCAACATAAAAGTAGAAAACAGTTTTGGCTTATCTTGTATATCTGTTAATCTTAAAACAGAAATAACTCCTCTACCATCATCATCTATTCTAGTTAAATCTTCTACTTCAAAAGATTTTTCTCCAAAAAACAAGTCTCCTCCTTGTTGTTCTATCTCAATAATTTTACGCAAAATTGCTCCTGTAGAAGAAGTCGAAATTCTACCATATTCAGCCTGAATAGCTTCTTTACCTTCTTGCGTTACAAATTGCAATACTTTCTTAAAATCTTTAATGTCTAAAAGTGGCAATTTATGATCATCACAGTATTTAAAAATAATAGCAACAATTCCACTTTGTGTCTCTGTTAAATCTAAAATTCTAGATAATAATACTGGTCCAAATTCAGAAATGGTAGCACGCATTTTAGTACCATTTTGTTCTGAAATTGATAAAACTTCTATTGGAAATTTTTTGGCTTCAAAAGGAATACCAATTTTCTGATGACGTTCATCAATTTTTGGATGTCCAGGACTTGCTTTGGCCAAACCTGAAAGATCCCCTTTAATATCCATCAATAATACAGGAATACCCTTTTCTGATAAATTCTCGGCTAAAACCTGTAAGGTTTTTGTTTTACCAGTACCTGTTGCACCAGCAATTAAACCATGCCTATTTAATGTTTTAAGTGGCACTTTTACAATAGCATTTGTAACAGTTTCTTCACCCAACATTGCAGCACCAAGTGCTATAAAATCGCCTTTGGATTTATAGCCCTCATTTATGTATTCAAAAAACGCTTCTTTTTGACTCATCAAAATAAATTTTGATAAAAATAAGTAAAGTTTAAGAAGTGGGAAATAATTTAGGGCTTTTGTGAAATATTTGTTTATATCAAAATATAAATATCGAAATCAACATTAATTAAAAAAGAGTAGTAAAAAATAATTAGCGTCTTTGTTTTCTTATCGCTTTATCTTTTTGCACCTTATCCCAGTATTTTTTAGCAACAAGTAATAAACCAAAACTTTCGCCTTTCTCTTTTCCTAAATGCTTATGATGCATTTTATGTGCCCATTTTATAGCCTTTACATAGGTATTATTACTTCTAGAAAACCATTTAAAACGTTGATGAATAATGACATCATGCACTAGAAAATAAGCAAAGCCATAAAGTGCTATACCAAAACCAATACCTGCAAGCCAGAAGACTTTATCTTGCAAACCAAACATTATACATAACCAACTTGGAATAGCAAAGATTAAAAAGAATGCATCATTTTTTTCAAAAAAGTGAGCATTTGGTTTGTGATGATCTTCATGCAAATACCATAAAAATCCGTGCATTACATATTTGTGCATTACCCAAGTTACACCCTCCATTATAACGAACGTTAGTAAAGTAATTGATAAGATATAAAGAAAAATCATTTATAAAATAAACTAATAGTTATGAAAAATATAAGTTGAATTACATACAGATAAACAGCAAATTTATTCTGTTTATTAAAACTCAAATTTACGAATAAATACTGTAAAATTAAACTTCCAAAAAACCAACATACATAGTTATAAATTGGAATTTCTCCAAGAGGATACCACTGCCAGAAATTTAATTTGATTGCAACAGGTTCTAAAAATAAATCTAAAAATACTGCAGCAAAGGCTCCAGTTATCGCCAATACATGAAACTCTAAACCCTTAGAAATGGATAAGTTATATTTAACCTTCAGCCAAGTATAGGTTTGAAAAGTTAAACTACCAACGGAATACATAGTGATAAACCATAAATTACCCAATAAAATAGGAACACCCCAAATTTTATACCCCATAACACTGGAATATTCATAATCTCCAAAAAGAAAACCTGTGTTGATACCAATAATTTCATAAATAAGACCTGCAAAAATACAAGCTAGAAAAAAGAGCCAAAGTGATTTATTAATTTTTTGATGCGTAAAAATCAACAACACCAAGGAAATAATTAAATTTAATGGTGTATTATTAATAAAAAAATCATCGTAATCAGTAAAAAGTAAACCAATAATGGCACTCACATGAAATAATAAAGTTATTCCTAAGGCTAATTTATATTTATGTAAGGTTAATTTATTCAATGTCATCTGCTACTAATTTTGCACTTTTAAAACACAAAGGAATTCCTCCTCCTGGATGAACACTTCCTCCACAGAAATATAAATTTTTATAATGCTTACTTCTATTTTGTTGCCTGAAAAAAGCAGCCATTTTACTGTTACTACTAGTTCCATATAAAGAGCCCATAAAGCTTGCCGTTTTTTCTTGAATGTTTAACGGAGATAATGTCTCTTCTACAACAATATGATTTTCAAGATTAGTATTTAATTGTTTATTTATTTGTTTAATAATAAACTTTTTAACTTTTTCTTTCTGTTCCTCCCAGTTATGCTCTTTGTGTGCAGGAGCATTTACCATTACAAACCAGTTTTCACTATTATTTGGAGCATGACTTTTGTCAAATTTAGAAGTTACATTTACATAAATGGTTGGCTCATCAGGTAAAATTGATTCTTCAAATATTTGTTGAAACTCTTTCTTATAATCTTCGCTAAAAAAGATATTGTGCAAACCTAATTCTGAAAAAGTAGTATCAATGCCCCAATAGAATATAAAAGCACTACTACTTCTTTCTTGTTTCAAAACTTTGTCAGCAAACTTTTTATCAGAAAGTAAATTTTTATAGGTGTAATAAATATCCATATTACTTACTACAATATCAGCTTCATGCTTTTTCCCATTTACAAAAACACCTGTTACTGTTTCTTTTAAAGTTTCAATTTTTTCAACTTTACTCTCTAGTTGAAATTTAACACCAATATCTTTTGCAAGTTGCACTAAAGCTTTGGTAATACTTATCATTCCTCCATCTGGATAAAAAGTTCCCTGGCTTTGCTCTAAACTTGAAATCATACTTAGCATTGCAGGCGCTTTATAAGGATTACTACCATTATAAGTTGCAAATCGATTAAAAAGCTGAATCATTTCTGGCGTTTTAAAACTTGATTCATTATAACTATTTAGTGACTTAGCAATGTATGGAAACTTAACACTAAACAACGCTTTGTAAGTTACACTTTTGGTAATTAAACTTAAATCTAAAGGAAAATCTAAAAAAAGTTCTCCTATATTTTGATAGGCTTTTTTACTGTTTTGAAGATACTTTAAAGTATTTTCTGCTGGTTCTCCAAAAACTTTTTCTGCTTCATCAGCAAATACCTTAATGCTTTTCTTTGCTACTATTTTTTTTCCGTTTGCAAAAAAATAACGACAACTTTCATCTAAATCTCGATAGGTAAAATAGCTAGAAATGTCTTTTTTGGCCAGACTAAATAGTGCTTCTATATTTTCTGGAGCTGTAAAAAGTGAAGGCCCAGCATCAAAAGTAAAACCCTCTTTTTCAATTGAAGATAGTTTTCCTCCAAAGTACGAATTTGCTTCAAAAACAGAAACATCATAATTCTTTAAAGCTAATCGAATAGAAGTTGCTAAACCACCTATTCCACTGCCTATAACAGCTACTTTCTTCATTTGTTTAATGTTTATGTAAAAGTATGAAACAAAACAATACTAAACCTTAATTTTTAATTAAAAATCTCATAATAATTAACAGCTTAATAAATCAAATTAAAAAAGAGGAAGCATTTGCCATAAGAGAAAATCAACATATTATTTTTCAATTTTTTGCAGAATAGTAAAACGTGTAAACATATCTTCACTATACCATTTTTGTTTTCTAGTTTTTTTGATAACAGCTTTATGTTGTGGCATTTTGTAAGCAAAATTTTTCATCATTGCTTTTGATTCCCAAACACTAAAAGTTGCTTGTTTAATCCAAGGAATTTCGCCAACTCCGTAAGAATTTACAAATCCTTCTGCAGTAGCCATTTGCGATGCAATTGGAGCTACATTTTTCCAAAAATAACGTAATTTGTTTAGGCGAATTGTGGCTCTAGTTAACACAGCTATTACACCTTCATAATCTGTAGTTGCTGGTAAATTGCCAAAAACCTTTTTCTTATCCCATAAACCATGACCTTCAATTGGTTTTAAGAAATAGATGGTTTGCCTTTTACAGAATAAATCAAACCATTTTAAAATGAAGCTTCCAAATTGGGATTTTAAATTCAAATCACCTTCGAAAGTTACTAAAATAGCCCATTGAGATAAATCTGGAATTTTATCAAAGGTGCCATTTTTACCAGTACCCATTAATTTATAAAATTGGATGTTTTTATTAAAAAATAATGGAATTCTAAAAATCGCCATCGATAAAAATCCAAAAATGGCAAAAATTGGGTAGTATTTTACAATGATTAAACTTGTTCTCAAAATAGTATCTATACTTCTATGAAATTATACTCAAATATAGATAAAGTTATTGAGGTGGATTCGTATTTAATTTACTGTTTTGAATATTATTTTAGATTATTTATTTCCTAAAAAAATAGTAATTAAAACTTAAGAACTCAAATTGAAAGGTTAGTCAATCCAATTTTTAAAATCTTTTACACGCTCTCTACTTACAATTATTTCTTGCTCATTATAAGAGTGTAGAATTAGTTTTAAACGTGAATTTGAATAAGCAACAATATCTTTTATTGCGTTTATATGAATAATAAACGTTCTATTTACCCTAAAAAATTGTTCTGGATCTAATTGTTCTTGCCAGTTTTCTAAAGAGTTGTCTAACAAGTAATTTCGGTTTTCTGAAGTATGAATGTAGGTCGATTTATTTTCGCTGTAAAAGCATTCAATCTCATCAATATGAATAATCTTTATATGTTGACCAACTTTAATTGAAAGTCTTTTCTTAAATTTTCTATCAACAGGATTTACCAAAAGCTTTCGAATATCATCTAGATTTACTTGTACATCAGTTTGTTTTGGTTGTTGTTTTTTAAACTGCTCTACTGCTGCAGCTAACTCATCATCATCTATTGGCTTTAAAAGATAATCTATACTATTTAGTTTAAAGGCCTTTAGAGCATACTCATCATAAGCTGTTGTAAAGATTATAGCAGATTTTACCTCTATTTCTTCAAAAATCTCGAAAGACAAACCATCAGATAATTGAATGTCTAAAAATATTAATTCTGGATGTTCATTGTTCTGCAGCCAATTTAAAGATTCTTCTACAGAGTGCAACATTTGTTGTACTTCTATACCTAGTTCTGCAAGCATTCTACTTAGTCTTCTTGCAGCAGGCTTTTCATCTTCTATAATTAATACGTTCATAGTTTTAATGCTAAAATCTTCTTTTTTCTTCTTCTTTTTCTAAATAAGCTTGTATTTTTCTTTCTTCCCAGTTTTTATCAAACCCTAAAGATTTAAAACCGAAAACTCCCATCCAATGAAAGAAGATTCCAATTCCCCAGAAAATCCAAGTTGAATATACACCAAAATTAGAAAATGCATCTGTTATTGAATAATTACTTTGCAGTAAACCAAAAATAATTATACCACTTAAAAATATATTTACAAGTACATAGACTATAGCATGAATGTAAAACCCTTTAATGGCTTTAACTCGTTTTTTAGCTCTCATGTAGTTTTGCTCTTGAATAAATTTATTGTCCATAAATCTTAACTCATTTTATTTATAAATTCTTGAATCTTTTTTTCTTCCCAGTTTTTACCAAAACCTAATTTATCAAATCCAAATACACCAAACCAATGAAAGAATAAAGCAATACAAATACCAGCAACAGCATACCAAAAGAAATAAAAATCGGGCACAAATTGTAAATTAACTAGCACTATAATAAATACTGCAAGAATAGAAACTCCAAAATGTACATAAAAACCTTTTATTTCATTGACCTTCTTTTTGGTTTTTAAATAATACTGTTCTTGAATAAATTCTGATTTATCTTCATGATCTTCTAAAACTTCATTTAGTTTCTTAGCTTCCCATTCATCTAAAAATTGTGCAGAACCAAATACATAAAACCAATGTATAATTAAGCCTACAAACCAAGCTGCTATTGCAATCCAAAACCAGTGAAATTGAGGTGCTGTTTGTAAATTGATAAACACTAAAAAAGGCGGAATAATAAATGTAGCCACTAAATGCGTATAGAAACCTTTAATCTCCTCTACTCTTTTTGCTGCCTTTAGTCTAAGCTTATGGTTGTTTGATTCGATATTCATGTTAAAAGTTTTTATTTTGTTCATCTAAATATTGCTGTACTTTTCTTTGCTCCCATTCTTTGTTGAACAACAAGCTAATGCCAAAAGTATTAATTGCTTGAAAGGCAATACCAATTCCCCAATAAAACCAAATTTTGTAATTATGATAATTGTAAAATGCTTGGCTAAATGTGTCCCCATCATTCATATCACCAACTATAAATATTGCCGATAAAAATGTGTTTACAATAAGATAAACCGCTAAATGCTTATAGAATTTACCTATTTTTTCTATACGTTTACGAGCCAAAATATACTTTTGTTCTTGTGTGTATTCTCTTTCCATTATCTTAATCTTTTTTGTTGATTTTCTTTATCCATCATTTCTTTAATCTTTCTTTCTTCCCAATTTCTCCCTAAGAATATATTATAGTTATTTACTTCTAAGAAGTGGAATAATAAGCCTATTCCCCATCCAAAAGCTGGAAACCAAAACCAGTAAAAACCTGGCGAGAATCTTAAATTGATAAATATTAAAAATGGTATTACTAAACAGTATGAAGCCAAATTTTGATAAAATTCTTTTAATTTTTCTACTCTTTCTACTGCTTTTACGTATTTGCTATTTTCTAAATCTTCTGTAAACATAATTTCGTTCATTTTATATAAGAGAGGTAAACTCACCTTAAATGTTTTATTGTAATTTTCTATTCTAACCCCCTTTTTGGTTAATAAACCATACCTATCTGCAATATTTTGTAAGCCTACTTTGGTGCTTTTACCTATTGCTTCTTTTGGGTTAATGTTATTTTCTATAATTAAAAAACTACCTTCTTGATATATAGTTATGGTTAATGGTTTAGAAGGTGAAACCACATTGTGTTTTACTGCATTCTCTAACAATAGTTGTAAAGATAAAGGCACAATCTTTAATGCTGGATCTTTAACATCTTCTGGAATATTAAACTTCACAGCCTCTTCAAATCGCATTTCTAGCAATTGCATATAGGTTTTAGCAAACTTCAATTCTTCAGAAATTGGTACTAAATCTTTATTTCTTTGCTCTAAAACATATCTATAAACCTTAGATAGTTTTGTGGTAAATTTTTCTGCTTGATATGGATTCTCGCCAATTAAACTGGTTAATACATTTAAACTATTAAATAAAAAATGTGGATCTAATTGATTTTTTAGTGACTCAAACTTTGCAGTTTCTGTTTTGGCTACAATTTGTTGTTTGGTACTTTCTTGTTTTACCGATTTTTTCCATGCAATCATAAATCCTCTAGCATGCAAAAATGCTGATACTCCAAAAGATAAAATGATGTAGAAAATGTGCATCAATAAGTAATTACCACTAAAAAAATAATCGGGATTATTTTCATTGATGATTATAAAATTCACATAATCAATTAAAAGAACTACAGGAATTGTATATAGTATCGTAGAAACTATACCTGCCCAAACTCTGGTATTTGTATCCTCTACCCAAGACCATTTTTTACTAAGAGCGTGATTAATTACACCTTGTGCAAAACCTAATCCAAAAGAATACATAGCAGAAATCAAAAAGGTGTAAGCAATATTTAATATGCTAAAATTTTGGTTGATTAAAGTAAAAACTACTGCAAAAATGATAGTAATTTTTAAACTTACAGAAACACCTTCTTTTATATTGCTTCTTACTATTCTGCTATTTGTATTCATACTTGGCAATTGTTTTTACTAAAATTTTATAATTAAAGATACATTTTTATCAGCAACTACAAACTTAGCGTTTTCATAATTTGGAGGTCCAAAACTCATATTGTTATTAGAAACTCCATAATCTTCTAATGGCATTCTGTATTCTGAAAAGTCCATTTTGTCATTATCATTTTTATCATGGTAACAAATAACTGCATATTCTCCAGGTGTAATGTTTTCAAAATCAATTTCTGTTTTACCATTTACAATCTTGGCATTTTTAGCTTGTACTGGCTCTTTCATAAAATTGTCTTTATTGTATAATGCAAAACCAACTTTACCTTCATCTGAAGAAATATTTTCTATAGTTACTGTAATTGTTTTTGTTTGAGCTGTAATTGTAGTTGAAATAAACATTACAGTTGCGAATAAAAGTGATACTACAAGTTTCATAATTTTTAGTTTTTTAGATTAATTATGTTACAAATATGCAACTGAACTACAGTTTTTAAAACTAAAGATTACTGAACTGTATTTTTTTTAGGCTGAATTGTAATTTTATATATCGTCCACTATCAAGCACTTATAATTTAGTTAGAGATTTGCAAGTTCTATTATGGATTTCAAAAAAACCTATGTCGTTTTTTTCTAATTTGATAAAAATTTTAAAAAAATGATTAATAGTTACCAAGCATAATAAAAAATAAATACATTTGTCACATAATCTTACTATATATTTTGATTAAACAACATTACATATCAGCAATTTTAAATTTTACTCCTAGTAGTAAAATTGCTTTTGTGCGTCGCTCTTTCTCTGAGCGCCCTTTGGGTGTTTAATAATTCTTAGGAATTAGGTGCGTCCAATTCCACACTTCAAAACTTTACAAAATAATTCAAACCTTAACAAATCAATACAATGCAAATTGTTATTGCAAATAAATCGCATATTATTTATGCCAACATCATCTGCGAAACTATAGCTGAAGCTGCTAAAGTTAGAGGTACAGGTATTGCTAAAAGAAAACCTGAATATGTTGCCAAAAAAATGGAAAATGGTAATGCTGTTATCGCTTTAGATGGCGATAATTTTGCTGGCTTTTGTTACATAGAACAATGGGGTCATGGAAAATTTGTAGCCAATTCTGGTTTAATTGTTCATCCTAATTATAGAAATATTGGTTTAGCAAAACAGATTAAAGAAGTCATTTTTAAACATTCTAGAACCAAGTTTCCAGATGCAAAAGTATTTAGCATAACAACTGGTCTAGCTGTTATGAAATTAAATAGCGATTTAGGTTACAAACCAGTAACCTTTTCTGAATTAACAGATGATCAAACCTTTTGGAATGGCTGCCAAACCTGCAAGAACTTCGATATTTTAACAAGAACAGAAAGAAAAATGTGTTTGTGTACAGGAATGCTTTTTGATCCTAAAAATCAAGATGAATCAGAATCAAAAGAGGTTAAAGAAAACGTATTTAAAAGATTAAAATCAATGAAACAAAATCTGTTTCTAAAAAAAGATAAAAAATGAAAAAATTAGTTATTGCTTACAGTGGTGGTTTAGACACTTCTTATTGTGCTGTAAGTTTATCGAAAGAATTCGAAGTACATGCAGTAAGTGTAAATACAGGTGGTTTTACTGAAAATGAAGTTAAAAATATAGAGCGTAATGCTTATAAAATGGGGGTTACTACTTATAAAAATATAGATGCTGTAGCTACCTTTTACAATAAGGTTGTAAAATATTTAATTTTTGGTAATGTATTAAAAAATGCTACTTACCCACTTTCTGTGAGTGCTGAAAGAATTATACAAGCTATAGAAATCATTGAATATGCTAAAAGTATAAATGCAGAATATATTGCTCATGGAAGTACAGGTGCAGGAAATGACCAAGTTCGTTTTGATATGATTTTTCAAACGCTTGCTCCAGGAATTAAAATTATTACACCAATCAGAGATCAAAAATTATCTAGACAAGAAGAAATTGATTATCTAAAAGCTGAGGGCATAGATATGAATTGGGAGAAATCAAAATACTCTGTAAACAAAGGTCTTTGGGGAACTAGTGTTGGTGGTGTAGAAACTTTAGAATCAGAAAAACCATTACCTAGTGAGGCTTATCCTTCTCAATTGATAAAAGAAGGTGAAGAAAAAGTTACATTGACTTTTAAAAATGGAGAGTTTGTTGCTTTAAATAATCAAGAAAATGCTCCTGAGGTAAATATCGAAAAGTTAAATGAAATTGCTTCTAAATACGCAATTGGTAGAGATATTCATGTTGGAGATACAATTGTTGGTACTAAAGGTAGAGTTGGTTTTGAGGCAGCTGCTGCACTAATTGTGGTAAAAGCTCATCATTTATTAGAGAAACACACCCTTACCAAATGGCAATTACAACATAAGGAATATCTGTCTAGTTTTTACGGAATGCACTTGCATGAAGGACAATATTTAGACCCTGTAATGAGAGATACTGAAGCCTTTTTGCAAAGTTCTCAAAAAATGGTTTCTGGTAATGTAGTTGTTACTTTAAAACCTTATCACTTTACACTAGATGGTATCGTTTCTAAACACGATTTAATGTCAAGTAAGTTCAGTACTTATGGTGAAGAGAATAAAGCTTGGTCTGCAGATGATGCAAAAGGTTTTATTAAGATTCTTGGTAATCAAAACAAAATATATCAACAAGTAAACTCATAATTATGTTAGAAGTAGGTATAATTGGTGGTGCAGGTTACACAGCAGGTGAATTAATACGTTTATTATTAAATCACCCAAAAACAAATATCAATTTTGTGTTTAGTACTTCTAATGCTGGCAATAAATTGTATAAAGTTCATCAAGATTTAATAGGAGCTACAGAAATTAGTTTTTCAAGCGAAATAAATGCTGATGTAGATGTATTGTTTCTTTGCTTAGGACATGGAAATTCAACTGCTTTTTTACAAAAAAACAGCTTTTCAAAAAATACAAAAATTATAGATTTAAGTAATGATTTTAGATTACTTGACGATAAAAATTTTGAGGGTAAAGAGTTTGTTTATGGTTTGCCTGAGTTAAACAAAAAAGCAATTCAATCTACTAATTACATTGCGAATCCCGGTTGTTTTGCTACAGCTTTACAGTTGGCTATTTTACCTTTAGCTTCTCATGGATTATTAAAAAATGATGTTCATATTAATGCTGTAACTGGTGCAACTGGTGCAGGAACGTCATTAACTGCAACTACGCATTTTACTTGGAGAGACAATAATTTTTCCCATTACAAAGCATTTAATCATCAGCATTTAGGCGAAATAAACCAAACAGTTCATCAGTTACAATCTGATTTTAAAAGTGAGATAAATTTTATGCCAAATAGAGGCGATTTCTCAAGAGGAATTTTTGCGACTACATACACAAAATGTGATGAACCTCTAGAGGAAGTCATAAAAATGTATGAAGCGTACTATAAAGATGCTGCCTTTACATTTGTTACCAACCAAAATTTATTTTTAAAACAAGTGGTGAATACCAACAATTGTTTTATTCAACTAGAAAAACATGGTGAAAAATTATTAATCACTAGTATGATAGATAATTTATTAAAAGGAGCTTCTGGTCAAGCCATTCAAAACATGAATTTGATGTATGGTTTTCAAGAAGATACAGGTTTAAAATTAAAGGCAAATTATTTTTAAGCCCTGCAAAAGCTTTACATACTGAACTTGTTTCAGTATCTAATTATTAACAGTTTTAACTTTTGAAAAATTTCAACTTTAAAACTCTGAAATACAAAAAATGAAAATAGCAATTATAGGTACAGGGAATTTAGGTAAATCAATTGCCAAAGGTTTAATCACCAACAATGCAATTACATCTTTATACTTAACCAAAAGAAATATTGAAGGACTTGCTGAATTTGATGGATATTCAAACGTCTTTTTAACCATAGACAATATAACTGCAGTAAAAAATTCTGATATATTGATTTTTGCAGTGCAACCTGCACATTTTGAAAATATTCTAAAAGATATTAAACCTCATTTAACAGAAAAGCATGTTGTAATTTCTACGATAACCGGTTTCTTAATTCCGCAAATTGAAGAAGAAATTGGTGCAGATAAATATATAATACGTGCCATGCCAAATACAGCCATTGCTGTTGGTAAGTCTATGACCTGTTTATGTAGCAATACACAAGGAGAAAAAAGAATACCAATTGCAGAAGCTATTTTTAATAGATTAGGCCATTCTTTAAGTATACCAGAATCTCAAATGCAAGCTGCAACTGTAGTTTGTGCAAGTGGAATTGCATTTTGGATGCGTTTAATTCGTGCTACAACTCAAGCAGCTATACAATTAGGTTTTGATGCAAAAGAGGCACAAGAATTAGCCATGTTTACCAGTGAAGGTGCAGCCAATTTATTGATAACAAATGGCAATCATCCTGAAGAAGAAATTGATAGAGTAACAACACCTAAAGGTTGTACTATAGAAGGATTGAATGAAATGGAACATAAAGGTTTAAGCTCTTCATTAATTCAAGGTATGGTTGCATCTTTCAATAAAATTAACAATATTAAAAAAGAACAAATATGAGTTTATTTAATGTTTACCCTTTGTTCGATATTACCCCAGTAAAAGCAAAAGATGTTTTTGTATACGATGAGAATAATACTCAATATTTAGATTTGTATGGTGGTCATGCAGTAATATCAATTGGGCATTCGCATCCTAAATATGTAGCTGCAATTTCTGATCAAGTTTCAAAAATGGGATTTTATAGTAACTCTATTCAGAATCCTCTACAGTCTAATTTGGCAAAGAAAATAGTTTCACTTTCTGGCTGTAAAGATTACACGTTATTTTTATGTAATTCAGGTGCAGAAGCCAACGAAAATGCTTTAAAATTAGCTTCATTTCACAATCAGAAACATAAAGTTATTGCCTTTAAAAATGGTTTTCATGGTAGAACATCTGCTGCAGTTGCAGCTACAGATAATCAAAAAATTATTGCGCCTTTAAATGCACAACAAGAAGTAGAAATTTTAGAGTTGGGCGATTTAAAAGGTTTAGAAACTGCATTAAGAAAGAACGATGTTTGTGCTGTAATCATTGAATTTATTCAGGGTGTTGGTGGTTTAGACCAAAGTACAGCTGAATTTTATGAAGGTGCAGACGCTCTATGCAAAAAATACAATACCTGTTTTATAGCAGATGAAGTGCAATCTGGTTTTGGTAGATCTGGAGATTTCTTCGCTTTCCAAAAATTTAAAGTTACTCCTGATATTATTTCAATTGCAAAAGGAATGGGTAATGGATTTCCTATTGGCGGAATTCTAATTCACCTAAATATAAAAGCATCTTTTGGTTTATTAGGTACAACCTTTGGTGGAAATCACCTAGCCTCTGTTGCCTGCACAACTGTTTTAGAAGTGATAGAGGAAGAAAAGTTGATGGAAAATGTAAAGATGATTTCAAAATACTTTGTTGAGAAAGCCAAAAGCATTCCTGAAATTAAAAATATAAAAGGCCGTGGTTTAATGTTAGGTTTAGAGTTCGATGCACCTATTGCAGACTTAAGAAAAAGACTAATATTCAATCAACATGTTTTTACAGGGAGTGCAAAGAATCCTAATTTGTTAAGAATTCTTCCTCCTTTAACACTAAAAAAAGAACATGTAGATGCATTTTTTGATGCTTTAAAATCTGAGTTATAATGAAAAAGTACACTTCTATAAATGATATTTCAGATATCAATGATTGGATAGCTGAAGCCAAAGAATTAAAAGCAAATCCGCTTCAAAATATCGAAATTGGTAAAAATAAAACCTTAGGATTATTATTTTTTAATTCGAGTTTAAGAACTAGACTCAGCACTCAAAAAGCTGCATTAAATTTAGGTATGGAGCCTATAGTGATGAATGTTTCTGGTGATGCTTGGGGCATTGAATTTGAAGATGGTACAGTTATGAATGGTTCTACAGCTGAGCACATAAAAGAGGCTGCTGCTGTTGTTTCTCAATATTGTGATGTAATTGCTGTAAGAGCTTTTCCAAGTTTAACAGACAAACAAAAAGATGAATCTGAACAAGTTTTAAGCGCATTTGTAAAACATGCTTCAGTGCCTATTATAAGTATGGAAAGCGCTACAGGTCATCCTTTACAAGGCTTAACAGATGCAATAACCATATCTGAAAATTGCAAGAAGAAAAAGGTAAAAGTGGTTTTAAGTTGGGCACCTCATATAAAACCTTTGCCACATGCAGTAGCGAATAGTTTTACACAAGCTATGCAAAAAATGGATGTTGAATTTGTTATTGCAAATCCTAAAGGATATAATCTTAACAAAGAAATTACAAAGGACACACCTATTTATCACAATCAAGAAGAAGCTTTTAAAAATGCTGATTTTGTTTACGCTAAAAATTGGAGTTCTTATGAATCTTATGGAGAAATTTTAGATGTTGATGATAATTGGACCATCACCAAAGACAAAATTGGTGATGCAAAATTTATGCACTGCTTACCTGTAAGAAGAAACGTAGTAGTAGAAGATGCTGTTTTAGATTCCGATAATTCTTTAGTTATAAAACAGGCAAACAATAGAACCTATGCAGCACAATTGGTGCTGAAAAAAATATTAGAGAATGTCTAGAACTAAATTATCCATAATTAAAATTGGTGGAAATATAATTGAAGATGAACAAGCTTTAAATACTTTCCTTTCCATATTTTCAAATATAGAAGGTAAAAAAATATTGGTTCATGGAGGAGGAAAACGTGCAACACACATTGCCTCAAAATTAGGCATTGCCTCTAAAATGATTGATGGTAGAAGAATTACTGATGCAGAGACTTTAGAAGTTATAACTATGGTTTATGGCGGTTTAGTAAACAAAAATATAGTTGCTAAATTGCAAGCGCTTCAAGAGGATGCAATTGGTTTAACTGGTGCAGACATTAATAGTATTCAGTCTGATAAAAGACCTGTTAAAGAAATTGATTACGGATTTGTAGGTGATGTAAAACAAATCGCATCAAACTCCATAAATAAATTACTTCAAGCTGACTTTACACCTGTTTTTTGTGCTATAACACATGATGGAAAAGGACAATTATTAAACACAAATGCTGATACCATTGCAAGTACAATTGCAGCAGGTATGAGTGCAATCTATGAAACATCCATTTATTATTGTTTTGAATTAAATGGCGTTTTAAAAGATTTTAATGATAAAGAATCTGTAATTAAAAACATAGATTATAATTCTTATAAAGACTTGCTTCAAAAAGGTGTCATTTCAGATGGCATGATTCCGAAATTAGACAATTGTTTTGATGCCCTAAAAAACGGAGTTACAAAAGTTCATATTGGTAATGCATCAATGTTAACGAAGGAAAACAATAATTATACAACCATAACCTTATAATGATAACTATAGATAAATTAACGGAAAAAGCAATTTCACTTTTAAAAAGTTTAATTGAAACGCAATCTTTTTCATCCGAAGAAGAACAAACTGCAGCATTAATTGAAGCTTGGTTTCAAGAGTTTAATATTCCTTTTAATAGAACCAAAAACAATGTTTGGGCTACAAATAAACATTTTACAAAAGGCAAACCAACATTACTATTAAATTCTCATCACGATACTGTAAAACCGAATTCTGCTTACACTAATGATCCTTTTAAAGCCATTGTAGAAGGAGATAAATTATATGGCTTAGGCTCTAATGATGCAGGTGGTTGTTTGGTTTCGTTAATTGCAACATTTACCATTTTTTACGCCAATGAAAATTTAAATTATAACTTGGTTATGGTAGCTTCTGCAGAAGAAGAAAGTTCAGGCCCTAATGGATTAAATAGCATGTTATCCATTATTCCTCACATAGACGTTGCCATTGTTGGTGAGCCAACCTTAATGAATTTAGCAGTTGCTGAAAAAGGTTTGGTAGTTTTTGATGCCAAAGTTGAGGGCACACCAAGTCATGCTGCACACCCAAATAATAACAATTCTATTTACAATACAATCGAAGTTTTACAGTGGTTCAAAGATTTTAAATTTAAAAAATCTTCTGAGGCTTTAGGTGATGTAAAAATGACTGTAACCCAAATAAACGCAGGTAAACAACATAATGTAGTTCCTGCTCACGTAGATTTGGTAGTAGATGTTCGTGTAAATGATGCGTATTCAAATCAAGAAATTGCAACTATCTTAAAAGAGCAATCTCCTTGCTCAGAGATTGTTCCTAGAAGTTTACGACTAAACTCTTCTTCTATTTCTTCAAATCATGATTTGGTAAAAGCGGGTATTGCAATGGGTAGAGAAACCTATGGCTCTCCCACACTTTCAGATCAATCTGTGTTAACTTGCCAGTCTTTAAAATTAGGACCTGGAGATAGTACAAGATCTCATTCTGCAAACGAATTTATATACATTTCAGAAATTGAAGAAGGAATAAAAATTTATATAGAATTGCTTAATAGAGTAATTCTAAAACAATAAAATTAAAATTATGAAACTTTGGGATAAAGGGTTTTCTATAGACAAACAAATAGAAAATTTTACAGTAGGTAATGATAGAGAAATTGATATGCATATTGCAAAATATGATGTTCAAGCTTCCATAGCACATGCAATAATGCTGGAATCTATTGGTATTATTACAGTTAATGAATTAGCTGACTTAAAAAAAGGCTTAAACGAATTAGCTACAGATATTGAAGAAGGAACATTTGTCATTGAACCTTCTTTTGAAGATGTTCACTCCAAAATTGAATGGGAATTAACCAATAAACTAGGTGAAGTTGGTAAAAAAATACACACAGCACGTTCTAGAAATGATCAAGTTTTAGTAGCATTACAATTATATTATAAAGAAAATTTAGCTATTGTTAATGGTAAAGTAAAATCACTTTTTGATACATTGTTAGATCTTGCAGAAACACATAAAGATTCATTATTACCTGGCTATACACATTTACAAGTGGCAATGCCATCTTCTTTTGGGTTATGGTTTTCTGCTTATGCTGAGTTATTAATTGACGATGTATATGTACTAAATACGGTTTCTAAAGTTGTAGACCAAAACCCTTTAGGCTCTGCTGCAGGTTATGGAAGCTCCTTCCCTATTGATAGAGAATTAACCACCAAAGAATTAGAGTTTGCAACTTTAAAATATAATGTAGTTGCAGCTCAGTTAAGTAGAGGTAAAAGTGAACGTTCAATTGCTGCTGCATTAGGAGGTTTATGTAATACATTAGCGCGTTTTTCTATGGATGTATGTTTGTATATGAGCCAAAATTTTAATTTTATTTCTTTTCCTGATGAATTAACTACAGGAAGTAGCATTATGCCTCACAAGAAAAATCCTGATGTGTTTGAATTAATTCGTGGAAAATGTAATAAAATTCAAGCTTTACATTCAGAAATGTTATTAATAACAAACAATTTACCTACAGGATATCATAGAGATTTTCAACTATTGAAAGAAAATATCATTGCTGCTTTTGAAGATGTAAAAGACATATTAGACATTTTTAATTACTCAATTCAACAAGTAATTGTAAAAGATATTGATTTAAATGATGAGAAATATCAATATTTATTTACGGTAGATTCTATTAATAATTTAGTGGTTGAGGGCATGTCATTTAGAGAAGCTTATCAAAAAATTGGTGGCCAAGTGCAAGAAGGAACATACAAACCAGATTTAGGCAAGCAACATACACATTTAGGTAGCATTCACAATTTAGGCTTAGATAAAATTAAGGCCAAATATCCTTTAAAATAGTCGCTTTAATAAAGCTTTAGAAAACAAAACAGTTGGCATTTTAGAGAATATTTTTAATTCTTCTGCAAAGTTTGTTTCCTCATCTAAGAATTTAAAAATTAGTTGAGGAGATATACTTTTAAACATTTTAGAAAATATGACTGCTCCTAATTGGTTTTTCTGTGATAAAATATCCAACAAAAGTAAATCGTAAAACCAAAAACGATTGGTTTTATAAAATGTATTTAATGGCTTCTGTTGTTTTAAATGCTGTATTAAATTGGTTGTTTTCTTATCGATATTCTTAAAAGTAAAACCTGTACTAGCTTTACTCCAACCACCTGCAGTACCTATATGAATGATATTTTTGGAATTTGATTTCCAAAATTTAAACGATGTCATTGGTATAGAGCCTTGCTCCTTCTCTATAATTTCATAATCTGTAATATTTTTTTCTTGCAGATATTCTTTTATCGCGTCTGTGTAAGTTTCGTACTTTAAAAGATCTTTAGAAAATAAAGTATATTCAAAAAGCGCTTCATCTTTTGCATATGGCAATATATACATGAATCTCGTATTTCCTTTTTGCGGAATTGTAAAATCCATAAAAGTAGCTGACGAATCATCAAAAACAGGAGATTTTGTTTTTACAAAATAACCTACAAAATGTTGCTGTAAAACTGGATATTGCTCTTGTTTTTTATAAGCATCAGAAAATAAAATACTGTTAATTACATTTTGAGAACTGTAAGTACTCAATTCCGTAATTACTTTACCTAAATTGGTTTCTTGCTGTACTTGTTTAACAGATTCTGTTTTGAACTCAATATTTTCATGCTTGGAAATTTCGACCCATATTTTATCATAGAAGTCGGTACTTCTAATCATTTTGTAATGATAAGGTTTAATTGATAAAGTTTTAGCAATTCTATCGCCTTTGAATATGATTGACCCCCAAGAGTGGTTTAAGATTGCATCCCAATCACCTTTTTTGTTTTCCCAAAAACACCAAGTTCTATCATTTCCTGTTTTTTTTACTTTATCTAAAATTAAAATTTTCTTGTTATTAAAATAAGCATCCTTGCTCATCCTATAGGCCATCATTAAACCAGAGGCACCAGCACCAACAATGATATAATCGTAATTTTTTGTTGATGAGTTCAAAGTAAATAAAGTAAAATAAGATTTAAAAAAGCGGTACTAGTTTTTATACTGTTTAAAGTATTTTAAAGGTACAAATAACATTCCAAAACATTGGCTATCTTCTTTGCCCATATTTTTATGATGGATTTTATGTGCTTTACGCAAACCCTTTAAGTACCAATTATTGGTGTTTTTAAACCATTTAAAACGTTGGTGAATTAGTACATCATGTACCAAAAAATAGGCGATTCCATAACATAATATACCTAAACCAACAAAAGTTAAATAATTGTAATTATCGTAACTACCAAAATAAAATAATGCCATGCTTGGTATTGCAAATATTACAAAAAAGGCGTCATTTTTCTCGAAACCATTGTATTTAGGCTGATGATGATCTTCATGCAAATACCATCCAAAACCGTGCATCACATATTTATGTGTACACCAAGTTATACATTCCATCAACAAAAAAACACCCAACGTAACTAAAAGGAGCATACTAAATAATGTTCAATTTGTATTTCACATAACTTCTAGCCAACAAATTTATTTTCATTGGGTCAGAAATCCTAATCCTTGTATCCATAATTTTTTCTGATGGTACAGCTTTTAGTTTCTTTAGTAATCTTCTGTAATATCTGTAAGCCATGTATACTCCGAATTTAGCTTCCACAGGTAATTTTAAAATTCCATGTGTATACGCATAATCGAAATCGGCTTCTATTTCATCTATAATAAGTTGTTTAGAAATGGCATTTAACTGCCCTAAATCTACATTAGGAAAGTAAGATCTATTTAACAATTCAAAATCATCCTTTAAATCACGTAAAAAGTTTACCTTCTGAAAAGCAGATCCTAAACGCATTGCAGCATCTTTTAACTCATTGTATCTTTTTTCATCACCATCTACAAAGACCTTTAAGCACATTAAACCAACTACATCTGCAGATCCATAAATGTACTCATCATACTCTGCTTTCGTTTCATACTGTGTTTTATGCAAGTCAGCTTTCATACTTTTCAAAAAAGCCTGAACCATTTCTTCTGGTATGTTATACCTGTTTACAGTTTGTTGAAATGAATTTAAAATAGGATTTAAACTTATTCCTTGTTCTTTAGACATGTAATAATCACGTTCAAAATGAGCCATCAACTCTTCTTTATTGTAATCGTGAAATGTATCTACAATTTCATCTGCAAAACGAACAAAACCATAGATATTGTAAATGTCTGCTCTAATTTTTGGTGACAGCATATTCACAGCCAAAGAGAATGAAGTACTATAACTTTTTGTAACCAATTTGCTACAATCGTTAGAGACACTGTCAAATAATTCTTTCATGTTACTTGTGATTTTTATTAATTAAATCTGATGCTATTTTACCTGATATTAATGCTGGAGGAACTCCTGGACCAGGAACTGTTAACTGACCAGTAAAATACAAATTACTTACTTTACTACTTTTTATTTTTGGTCTTAGAAAAGCAGTCTGCAACAGCGTATTTGCCATTCCATAAGCATTGCCTTTGTAAGAATTATATTCTTCTTCGAAGTCTTTTACACAAAAAGATCGTTTAAAGATAACACTTTTTCTAATGTCTTGATTTGTTAATTTTTCAAATCGGTTCATTATTTTCTCAAAATACGCTTCTCTCAACTCCTCTGTATCTTCAATTCCAGGTGCTAAAGGAATTAAAAAGAAACCTGCTTCTTTACCTTCTGGTGCAGATGTTTTGTCTGTCATCGAAGTAAAGTTGGCATAAAACAAAGGTGCTGTAGGCCATTTAGGTTGATCATAAATTTCTTCTGCATGCTTGTCAAAATCGGTATCAAAGAATAATGTGTGATGACTCGCGTTTTTTATTTTCTTATCAAAACCAACATAAAATAATAATGAAGATGGTGCAAAAGTTTTCTTAGCCCAATATTTTTCTGAATATTGTCTTAAATTGTCGTTCAACAAGGTTTCTGTATGATGATAATCTGCCCCACTTAAAACCAAATCAGTTTTAATTTCTTTTCCATTTACTAGTAAACCCTTAACAGCATTATTATCATCAGTAATAATTTTTTCTACGTTTGCATCAACCTGAAAATGAACACCTAAAGAAGTTGCCAATGAAACCATTCCTTCAACCACTTTAAACATTCCTCCTCTTGGATGCCAAGTTCCAAGACCAAAATCTGCATAATTCATAAAATTATAGAAAGCTGGAGTATTACTTGGTTTTGCACCTAAAAATAATACTGGGAATTCTAAAATTTCAATAAGCTTTTCATTCTTTATATTCTTACGAACTTGTTTTCTGATTGTTGAAAAGAATTGAGTAACTCTTGCAATAGTGGTAGAATTTACCAGCTCTAAAGGAGAAATCCCTGGTTTGTAAACCAAATCTTTTATGGCAGTATCATAATTTGCCTTAGCTGAATCTAAAAATGACTTCAGATGCTTAGAACTGCCTTTTTCTACACTCTCAAACAATTCGTAAATTTCCTCTAATTTATCAGAAATCTTAATAGAATCGTTTTCTCCAAAGTAGACTTCATAACCAGGACTCAATTTATCTAACGTATAATAGTCTGAGGGCTTCTTACCAAAATCTGCAAAAAATCGCTCAAAAACATCTGGCATCCAATACCAAGATGGTCCAAGATCGAAAGTAAAACCATCTTTTTTGAACTGCCTAGCTCTACCTCCAAGCGTATCGTTTTTTTCTAATACAGTAACATTATAACCTTCTTTTGATAAATAACAAGATGCTGCTAAAGAAGAAAAACCAGAACCAATTATATAGATATTCTTACCCATGGAAAATATTTGTTCAACAAATATAAATATTAATTAAACAGTTTATAAAGTTTATTATTTTTTTATAAGACTTTTAACAAATCAGGTATTGAATCATACAATTTAATATTATCATTCAATTCTAAGTGCTTAATCTTCTCAATTTTTCTACCAACAGCTATAAATTGATTGTTGGTATTTTGCATTACTTCACCTATTTCACTAAAATATTGTTCTACCTTATCATCATAAGGCTGAATAGTTAAGGAAGAAATAAAACAAATTTCTCTATCGCCTTCTAAGAAATAATTCAAGTTATTTAAAGGCAAACTTTGCCCCAAATAAATGGTATGAAAACCTCTTAACACTAACTCATAGTTTAAATATAGTAAACCTAATTCATGAATTTCGTTTTCCGGAAGAAATAAAACAAAAGTTTTATTCGTGTTACTAATACTATACTGCAGTTTTTCTGTATTAAGTTGTATTTTTTGAGCTATTAAATTAGATATAAAATGCTCATGAGCAGGTAGTAAAGTTTCTGTATGCCACAACAAACCAATATGATCTAAAAACGGAATGAACACATCTTTAAAAATTTCTCTAAAGGTTTTTTTATGTAACAATTTATGATAAGTATTGTTAAACAACACTTTATCAAACTGAAACATAGAAACTTTAAAGGTATTAATAGCTTCATCATTAGTAGCAATACTAAAGGCCAATTCACGAGATTGAGAAGTTATCTCATCATCAGACATTGCAGCTATTTTAGAAATTTTATAGTTGTTTTTGTTTAATAAAACGATATTTAGAAGCTTTGTTAAATTCTCTGGTGTGTAAAATCTTATATTTGTCTCGGTTCTTTTTGGCGTTAATAGATTATATCTTTTTTCCCAAATTCGAATTGTATGTGCCTTGATACCAGAAATGTTTTCAAGGTCCTTAATTGTAAAATCTTGCTTTATATTGTTCAATTTATATCTATTTGAGTTAAACAAATTTACAAAAAATAACGCTCTTAAAATATTTTTTAAGAAAAATGTAACAAATTAATAATTTAAGCTACCTATAGTTAACTAACTAATTTAAAGAAGTGCAGAAAGATTTAGAGGCTAAATTTTTATCGGACTTTGAAACAAATCAAAATATTGCGCATAAAATTTGTAGATTATATACTACAAATAGAGAGGCTCATAATGATTTGTTTCAAGAAATAACCATTCAACTTTGGAAAAACTATCCAAAGTTTAGAGGAGATTCTAAATTTAGTACTTGGATGTACAGAGTTGCCTTAAACACTGCAATTTCTTTATATAGAAAATCAACAAGAAGAGTTAAAACACAAGATATAAGTGACTTTGCATACAAAATAAAGTCACAAGATTATGATGATACAGAAGAATTACAGCTTAAAGCCTTGTATAAAGCTGTGCATCAATTAAATGATATTGATAAGGCCCTTATTTTTCTTTACTTGGAAGATAAGCCCTATAAAGAGATCTCTGAAACGTTAGGAATAACTTCTGTAAATGCAAGAGTTAAAATGAACAGAGCTAAGGAGAAATTAAAAAACATACTAAACCCATAGTTTATGGATGTATTAGACAATTACAAAAAAGCCTGGGAGAATCAACCAGAGGAATCAAATAAGGTTTCTAGTGTAGAAATCTACAAGATGGCGCATTCCAAATCTTCATCTATTGTAAAATGGATTTTTATAATTGGTATTTTAGAATTTATTTTTTGGGGTGCTATTAATTTAACTATTCCTGATAGTTTCTATAAAGTGTATGAAGACTTAGATTTAATGGAGTATTTAAACTTCTTTATGATTCTACACTATGTAGTAATCGCTATTTTCTTATACCTGTTTTACGTGAATTTTAAACGTGTATCTCTAGTAGATAATACCAAGAAACTAATTAATCGAATCTTAAAAATTAGAAAAACCGTTAAATATTACGTTTTCTACAACCTAGCCACTGTATTTTTAGGAAGTATTATATTAAATGTTATTATGTTTTCTGATAATAACAAGCTAATGAAAGTCATGAATCCTGATAACTTAGCTTTAGACATTAAACAAGTAATTACAATTACTGTTATTAGTCAAGTTATAGCCTTATTTATTATTTTGGTATTGCTTTGGTTGTTTTATAAACTGGTTTACGGAATTCTTTTAAAGAAATTAAACAAGAACTACAAAGAGCTTCTTAAACTGAACGAAAACTAATAAAAAACTCCTTTGCTTGGCAAAGGAGTTTTTTATTTTTAGAAGTTTTTAAGTTCTTTTAGTAAAATTTCATGCATTGCATCTGTATAATCTAAATGGGTTACAATTCTAATTTTACCTTCGCCCATTGGCGTTAATAAGATATCCTTTTTCGCCATTTTCTCAATAAAATGATCTGCTCCTATTTTATCATCAACATAAAATATTAAGATGTTTGTTTCTACAGGTTCTATTTTTGTGATGTAGGAACATGTTTCTAAAACAGCAGCAATTTCTTTTGCTTTTTTATGATCTTCTGCCAATCGTTCTACATGGTTGTCTAATGCATAATTTGCAGCAGCTGCTAAAAAACCAACCTGCCTCATTCCTCCACCCAACAATTTACGCAAACGCAAAGCTTTTTGCATCATTTCTTTACTACCAATCAACATAGAACCAATGGGTGCTCCTAAACCTTTTGAGAAACAAATAGAAATGGTATCAAACAAAGCTCCATATTGTTTCGGAGTTTCGTTTTTAGCAACTAAAGCATTAAACAAACGTGCTCCATCTAAATGAAAACTTAATTTATTCTTTTTGGCAACTTTATGAATCTTTTCAATTTCTTTAAAATCCCAACATGCACCACCTCCTTTATTAGTAGTGTTTTCCAAACAAATTAAACTGGTATTGGGCAGATAGATTTGTGGTTTTGCAGAGGCGATTTCTTCAATTTGTGCTGCTGTAAACATTCCTCTATTACCATCAATCAATTTACAAGTTACACCAGAATTAAAAGCTACTCCTCCACTTTCGTAATTATATATGTGTGCATATTTATCACAAATAACCAAATCTCCAGGTTGTGTATGTAATTTTATTGCAGTTTGATTTGCCATAGTTCCAGATGGAAAAAAAAGTGCATCTTCCATTCCGAAAAGAGTTGCCACTTTTTGCTCTAATGCATTTACTGTAGGATCCATCTTAAAAACATCATCACCAACATTTGCATTTAGCATGGCCTGCATCATTTCAGGTGTTGGTTTTGTAACTGTATCTGATATTAAATCTATTGTCATTTTTAATTGTACGCTTTAATTAGTTACCAATTGGTGAACCGTCTGGAATTTTAGGTGCAGCCGTTTTCTTGAATGAAGTTGGGTTTTTCATAAAACCATCAATCATTTTTAACATTGCTTGATTGTAAATTTGCTGCACGCCTCTGTCTTTTTTATTTTGATAGATAGTTTTAATCTCACCCAGTTTGTAAGAAGCTATTGCATTCACTTGTTTGTACTGATTTTTATTCGCTGATAAATACATCAATTCTTCTAAAAACTGTAAATTAATTACATTTTGTAATTCTTGATGATAAGAATTTTTCGGATTCACTTTTATGGTATTTTGAATTACAATATCTAGCAATTCTGCAAAACCTAATTGTGATTCGTCTAAACTTTTGTGATTAATAAGTCTAGACATTCTCTGAGGATTTAACAATAAAGAAAAAGTCATTTCAGAGGTAGTTTCCACTGCAGAAAAAGCATCAAAAGCAACACCTAATTTACTTCTAAAGGATTCTCTAGATCGTCCATAACCTATTGCTCTTGGAGGAAATAAAGCCAGTTTTTCTTTAGGAATGGCAATTTCATCTACTTGTACCGTTTTTAGAACGCTAGCCAATGCTTTTCTTTCTTCAGCTCCAGAAACTCGTTTTACGATAGTAGTATTCCCACCTTTTACAGCGTAAGAATAATCTAATCCTCCAATTAACTTAACAGTAGCTTCAGTTTGAAAACGATGCAGAAAATACAAGGGTACAAATACATCTTCTAACACAGAATAAGGTTCACCTATCTTTATATTATCTGCAGAAAAATTAGCGATTGCTGTTTTTCTAACTTCTAAAAGGTTATTTAATTCATCGTAAATAGTACTTCCATTATCCCATAAATGCGCTGTAGCACTTGCACTACCTTGTGGCCTAGCATCTGAATCAGACAAATAACGCATACCATTGTTAAAACCTTGAGTTAAAATGTTGTTTAAAGCTTGATCTTCATTCGTGTTTTCAGGAAAATCTTGATAAGAGTAAGCCACAGTTAGTTTATCCCAATCACCTATTTTGGTGTCATAAGCGTCAGAAAAATCAATTTGACCATTCTTCAACGTAAATTTTGGGTGTGGATAATCCATCACAGAAGTTCTTCCATTTGTACTTGCTGCAAAATTATGAGCAAAACCTAAAGTGTGTCCAATTTCGTGTGCAGACAACTGTCTTATTCTGGCAATTGCCATTTGCAAGGCAAATTCATCATCTGCAGTTTTTGTTTTAAAAGGCGCTTGTAAGGCTTGCGCTATTAAATAATCTTGACGAATTCGTAAACTTCCTAAACTCACATGGCCTTTTATAATTTCACCTGTTCTTGGGTCAGAAATGCTTGCGCCATAACTCCAACCTCTAGTAGATCTATGTACCCACTGTACAACATTATATCTAACATCTAACATGTCTGCACCTTCAGGTAACATTTTAAATTGAAACGCGTTTTTATATCCTGCAGCTTCAAAAGCTTGATTCCACCAACGACCACCATCTAACAAAGCAGAACGTACTGGTTCAGGTGTACCTCTATCTAAATAATAAATAATAGGTTCAACAGGCTCAGACATTGCAGCATCTGGATTTTTTTTAGCCAATCTGTGTCTATAAATAAAACGTTTTGTTAAAGATTCATTTACGGGTGTAGAATAATCTAAATAGCTCATTTGATAAGAACCAGATCTAGGATCAAACTTTCTTGGTTTGTAATTATCATCTGGCAATTCTACAAAAGAATGATGTTGATTTACAGTTACTGCACTTGCATCTGGAGCAACACTTCTAATATTATATCCTTTAGGAGAACCTTTAAAGGTTAGTAAAACATCAAACTCAGAATTTTTAGGAAACGATTTTGTTCGCTCTAAGTTAAAGGCACTTCTACTTTTATCTAAATTATAATTTCCTTGACCTTGTCTTGCTAAACTTCTTGCAACTCCATGTGCATCTCTCATAAAGAAAGAAGTAGCATCTACCAAATGGACATTGTTTTCTGTTTCTTTTACCACAAAACCATGTAAAACCGATTTTGCAAATGCCTCTTTTACTGAGTTTTGCTCTTCTATATTATCTGTAATTGCTCTATAATCTTGATTGGGCTGTACCATCAAAATTTTATTACCTGCTTTTTTAAAATGCACAACTACTCCACCTCCCAATTGTCCTCTATCTAAACCAATATCATTAGACCCTATCCCTTCAGATAGTGATCTTACATAAAGAAAATCAACATTTAATTTATCTATCTGTAAATAAATTTTATCTGAATTTTCATCGTAGTAAAAGGTATAATAACCTGTATATTTTGTAATTCCTTTTTCTAATTTTTTACCAGATTTATCTAAAAAAAACTGAGAGAAACCTTGTAAAGAAAAAGAAACAAATAATAATGTAAGTAGTACTTTTTTCATGAGTAGAATATTTTTATAAAACTATGAAATAAGGAGCAGTTTAAAAACTTGAAATCCTAAAAAATCATTTATTTTTGTTCAACTTATGATTACACAAGACCAACTTAAAGATATTTCAACAAGAATCGATAAATTAAAATCTTATTTAGAGATTGATAAAAAATTGATTGAAATAGCGAATGAAGAAGAGAAAACAGCAAACCCTGATTTTTGGAACGATCCTAAAGCAGCAGAACTTGTAATGAAAGAGTTGCGTTTTAAAAAGAAATGGGTAGAAGACTACAACACCATTATTCGATTGAATGAAGATTTGATTGTTTTTTATGAGTTTTACAAAGAAGATGAAGCTGATGAAAAAGATGTGGTACAGCAATATGAAAAAACCATTGCCTTATTAGAGGATATTGAGTTTAAGAACATGTTGTCTGATGAAGGTGATTCTCTATCTGCAGTAATTCAAATAACTGCTGGTGCTGGAGGAACAGAATCTTGTGACTGGGCAGAAATGCTATTTAGAATGTACACTATGTGGTCTGAAAAGCAAGGCTTTAAACTTAAAACGCTTAATTATCAAGCAGGAGATGCAGCCGGAATTAAAACAGTTACTGTAGAAGTAGAAGGTGATTATGCTTTTGGTTGGTTAAAAGGTGAAAATGGTGTGCACAGATTAGTACGTATTTCTCCTTTCGATTCAAATGCAAAACGTCATACAAGTTTTGCTTCTGTTTATGTGTATCCTGTTGCAGATGATTCTATAGAAATAGATATTAATCCTGCAGACATCGAAATCACGACTGCCAGATCTAGTGGTGCAGGTGGTCAGAACGTAAATAAAGTAGAAACTAAGGTTCAATTAACACACAAGCCTTCAGGTATTCAGATTTCTTGTTCTAACTCTCGTTCACAGCATGACAATAGAGCTACAGCCATGCAAATGCTAAAATCGCAATTGTATGAAATTGAGTTGCAAAAACAGCAAGCTGCCAGAGACGATATTGAGGCTAACAAAATGAAAAATGAATGGGGAAGCCAAATACGTAACTATGTGATGCATCCTTATAAATTGGTAAAAGATGTTAGAACAGCTCACGAAACAGGTAATGTAGATGCTGTTATGGATGGTAATATAAATGCCTTCTTAAAAGCGTATTTAATGTTAAATGGTCAAAAAACTAGTGAATCTTTATAATTAAAGTTCCTAAAAAATAATTACATGATAAAAATATACCATAATCCACGTTGCAGAAAGTCTAGAGAGGGATTACAGCTTTTAGAAAATTCTGGTAAAGAGTTTGAAATTGTTAAATATTTAGAAAATATTCCTACAGAAAACGAATTAAAAGAAATCATTCAGAAACTAAATATTGCTCCCATTGAATTGGTAAGAAAAACCGAAAAAATTTGGAAAGAAGAATACAAGGCTAAGAAATTGACTGATAATGAAATCGTTAAAGCAATGGTGGATAATCCTAAACTAATTGAAAGGCCAATTGTAACTCACAATAACCAAGCAGTAATAGGCAGACCTGTAGAAAATATCACAGCTATTATTTAGTTAAATTATTATAAAATTGTTTAACTTTTTTTTAACTCACTTAAACTTAAAGAAGATGAATCTTTGCAAAACAAACTAAAAAAAACTTGTTTTGACAAAAAAAATTATCCTCCTTCTTTGCTTATTTTTATCGGCAAACCAGTTATTTGCACAAGCTAAATCGAGTGCAGATGAAATTAAAATAACTGGTAAAGTAATTGAGGCTGGTTCTAATATGGCTTTAGAATACGCTACTATTGTTTTAAAAAACACAAAAACCAATGCCATTTCTGGAGGAATTACAGACATGGAGGGTAAATTCAGTATTTCTGCTCCAAAAGCAACCTATGAAATTAGTATAAAGTTTATTTCTTTCAATTCTAAAAACTATCCTGCCAAAAACATTACCTCAGATTTAGATTTGGGAGTGATCAAATTATCAGAAAATTCGAAATCTTTAGACGAAGTAGTTATTGTTGCCGAAAAAACAACCGTAGACATTCGTTTAGATAAAAAAGTTTTTAATATTGGTAAAGACCTATCTATTAGAGGTGGTAATGCTAGTGATGTGTTAGGGAACGTACCCTCAGTACAAGTAGATGTAGAAGGTACAGTGAGTTTAAGAGGTAATGAGAACGTAACTATTTTAATTGATGGTAGACCAAGTGCACTAGTTGGTTTAAATGGTGCTGAGGCCTTAAGACAAATTCCTGCTGAGGCTATAGAAAAGGTAGAAGTTATTACTTCTCCATCTGCCAGATATGATGCAGAAGGTACAGCTGGTATTTTAAATATTATTCTTAGAAAAAATAAATTAACGGGGTTTAATGGCTCTCTTCAATTAGATTTAGGATATCCTGAAAGATTGGGTGCTGCCTTTAATGCAAACTGGAGAACAGAAAAATGGAACTTATTTACCAATACAGGTTTTAGGTATAATGAAACTCCAGGTAATTCTTTAAGTGAATCTAACTTTTTATCTTCTACAGCTCAAAATGCAAGAGTTATAGAACAAAGAAATTTTGGTAGACTAGGTAGATCATTATTCACAAGTTTCGGAGCTGAATATTATTTAACCAAAAGTTCTAGTATTATTGGTAACATCGTATTTAACAGTGGTAATGATGATGATGTAAATACCAACGATATTCAAAGATATGATGCAAATGGTGGTTTAAATGAAGCTACATTTAGAACAGAAAGTGAAGGTGAAGACGAGCAGAGAATACAGTATACTTTAGATTACGTAAATAATTTTGATCAAAAAGGTAGAAAATTATCTGTGAACCTACAGTATTCTACAGAAATGGAAGATATTTTAAATAATATTACTGAGGTAGATACGCAAATCAATGAATTGAATGATTTAGAACAAGTAATTGAAGATCAAGATGAAAATAGAGCTTTATTACAAATAGATTATGTACATCCTGTAGGTGAAAACATTCAGTATGAAGCTGGTTATAGAGGTAACTATAGAGATATTTTCAACAGCTTTTATTTAGCAGAAAGACAAGTTTTTCCTGATGGGCCATTAGTGCCAGATACAGGACTAAACAATTCTTTCAATTACGAAGAATTTGTGAATGCAGCCTATTTTCAATATGGTCAAAAATTCAATAACATTTCTTTACTAGCAGGTTTACGTTATGAGTATACCTCTATAGAAATCGAGCAACAAACAGCTACAACAGTAGATTCTAGAAGTTATGGTAATCTTTTTCCAACCGTCAATTTAGGATATGAGTTTAAAGACGGAGAAAATATTACAATAGGTTATAACCGAAGAATAAGAAGACCAAGAGGACGAAACTTAAATCCTTTTCCTAGTAGATCTAGTGAAGCTAACATTTACACAGGTAATGTTGAGTTAAACCCAGTAATTACGGATGCTGTAGATATTGGATACTTAAAAAGATGGGAGAAATTTACCTTAAGTACTTCATTATATTACAATATTAGTAACGATAATTGGGAAAGAATACAAGAAGATACAGGTGAAGTTACAGATAATGGAGATCCTATTACAAGAAGGTTCCCTATTAACTTATCTACCTCAGAAAGAGTAGGTTTTGAGTTTACCTTGAACTACAGACCATTTAAAATATGGAATATTAATAGTGATTTTAACTTATATCAAGTTACAACAGATGGTGATTATACCAATCCAACTACTAATGTTACTCAAAGTTTCGATTTCGAAAACACTTCTTACTTTATAAGATTGAATCAAAAAATTACTCTAGGTAAAACAGACTTACAAATTAACTCTAATTATAGAGGACCGTCTCAAAATGCACAAACAGAAAGTCAGGGTGTATTTAGCATGAACATTGCTGCAAGTAGAGATTTCTTTGATGAAAAAGCTTCTTTAAGTGTTAACTTTAGCGATGTTTTTAACAGCAGAATTAGTAGAAGAACAACAAACATTCCTGGATTCTTAGATCAGTATTCAGAGTTTCAATGGAGAGAGCCACAATTTAGAGTAAGCTTGGTATATAGATTCAACCAAAAGAAGAAAAGATTTGGCAGAGATAGAGAAGATAATGGTGGAGATGATTTTGAAGAATAGCAAAATCAATAGTATAAAAAACAAAAAACTCGTTCATAAAATGAACGAGTTTTTTTTTATATTAAAAGCTAAAAACGACTACTTACCTTCAGCAGCTTTCTTAGCATCTCTTTTTAATTTAAAATTCTCCCAAATTGTTCCTCCAATCCAGTAAGGAACTACAAATGTTAATAAGAAAATTAACAACCAAAAACCGGCTGTAAAAATAAACATGAATAAAACTAAACCTGAAAATTCTGAAAAATCTAACATTTATTGGTAATTATATTTATATACATGCAAAAATAACAGATTTTTTTAAAAGTACACAATTAAAATTAAAGTTTTTGTGCCTATTTACCCTTGTTAATATTAAAATATTTGAGCGATATTATTTAAATTTGTTATCCTAAAATATAAAGTACATCATGACAAAGTTTAGAGTAGAAAAAGATACCATGGGTAATGTAAATGTTCCTGCCGATAAATATTGGGGAGCACAAACAGAACGTTCTAGAAACAATTTTAAAATAGGTGCACCAGCTTCTATGCCATTAGAAGTTGTGTATGGTTTTGCTTATTTAAAAAAGGCGGCTGCATTTACCAATGCTGAATTAGGTGTTTTATCTGAAGAGAAAAGAGATTTAATAGCACAAGTATGTGATGAAATTTTAGACGGAAAGCATGATGACCAATTTCCTCTAGTAATTTGGCAAACAGGTTCTGGAACGCAATCTAACATGAATGTGAATGAAGTTATTGCCAACAGAGCTCACGAAATTTCAGGTAAAGTTATTGGTGAAGGTGATAAAACCATTCAGCCAAATGATGATGTAAACAAATCACAATCTTCTAACGATACTTTTCCTACAGGCATGCACATTGCTGCTTACAAGAAAATTGTAGAAAATACCATTCCTGGTTTAGAACAGTTAAGAGATACGTTACAAGCCAAAGCAGAAGCATTTAGCGATGTTGTTAAAATTGGTAGAACGCATTTAATGGATGCTACTCCACTTACTTTGGGTCAAGAATTTTCTGGTTATGTAGCGCAGTTAAACTTTGGATTAAAAGCTTTAAGAAATACATTAGAACATTTATCGCAATTAGCATTAGGAGGTACTGCAGTAGGTACAGGTTTAAATACACCTAAAGGCTATGATGTTTTAGTGGCAAAATACATTGCAGAATTTACAGAATTACCATTTGTAACTGCAGAAAATAAATTTGAGGCATTGGCTGCACACGATGCTTTAGTAGAAACGCATGGTGCTTTAAAGCAAATTGCGGTTTCTTTAAATAAAATTGCTAACGATATTCGTTTGATGGCTTCAGGACCAAGATCTGGAATTGGAGAAATTATCATACCTGCAAATGAACCAGGTTCATCTATTATGCCAGGTAAAGTAAACCCAACACAATGTGAAGCCTTAACAATGGTTTGTGCTCAAGTAATGGGTAATGATGTTGCTGTAACTATTGGTGGTACTCAAGGACATTATGAACTGAATGTATTTAAACCAATGATGGCTGCAAATGTTTTACAATCTGCACAATTAATTGGTGATGCTTGTGTATCTTTTGATGAAAACTGTGCTGCAGGTATAGAACCAAATCATTCTAGAATTGAAGAATTAGTAAACAATTCATTAATGTTGGTTACTGCTTTAAATACCAAAATAGGCTATTATAAAGCTGCAGAAATTGCAAATACTGCTCACGATAACGGAACAACTCTTAAAGAAGAAGCTGTTCGTTTAGGGTATGTAACTCCAGAAGAATATGATGCTTGGGTAAAACCAGCAGAAATGACTGGAAGCTTAAAATAATTAATACAACTACTAAAAAAACCGAAGCTTTGACTTCGGTTTTTTTTATTTCTATAAATGCTAGTACCTATCTTCTACCCTCTTTATAAACGGTAATGCCTCCCTTTAATTTTCTTTTCATTTTAACCGAAGGCTGAAAGTTTACATGAAACTTTTTAATGTTTCTTTTAACAGTTAAGGCTTCAGGTGATTCCTCTGCTTTGCCACTAAAACCCATTTTAAATTTACCAACATCACCTAAATCAACTATTTTACCATCACTTAAATAAAAATCGAGCTTTTTACCTAGTGCTATTAAAACCGCTTTTACATCTACACTATGTAAGGTGCACTCATTACTTATGCTTTCGCTTAACGTATCTAAATCTATAGTACCTGTATTGATGGCTTGTAAAATATAGTTAGGTGTATTCTCTGAGATACTATTATTTCTTTTGGTAATTCTGTAACGTAAAGACATTTGCTAAGGTTTTAATCTAAAGTTTATAAGAAATTGTTTCATTCCTCCTCAGCAAAATACAAAAAATACTACATTATTTTATAAAATATACTAGTATATTTTGTAATTTATACTAGTATATTTTTAAAAAAGGTCTAAAGCTTTATAAAAATACTTTCGCATCTATGTTATAGAAGAAACTAAGCTTTACAATGATATCAACTAAACTATTGAATTAAGAAAGCAGTACTTAATAATTACTTTCTTTTTTAAAATTCAATATTCTAAATTTAGGATTTGTAATTCCACAAAAAAAGCCCAAAAACAAATCTTGGGCTTTTCATATTTTATATAACAATTAGACTATGGTCTAAATTCAATTTTACGCATACGTAAACTTTCTGGAGTTACTTCTAAATATTCATCTCCTTTAATATACTCCATACATTCTTCTAAAGAGAAATCTGTTTTAGGAGCAATCTTAACACTATCATCTGTTCCAGAAGAACGAACGTTTGTTAATTTTTTACCTTTAATTAAGTTTACACCCATGTCTGTATCCTTACTGTTCTCACCTACAACTTGTCCAATGTAAATTTCTTCATTAGGATCGATAAAGAAACGTCCTCTATCTTGTAAACGATCAATAGCATAAGCAGTTGCTTTACCTGCTGCAGAAGAAACAATAGCACCTTTAATATCTTCTGAAAACTCACCTTTATAAGGACCATATTCCGAAAAACGGTGGTTGATAATTGCTTGACCAGCTGTTGCAGTTAATATCTTATTACGTAAACCAATTAATCCTCTAGATGGAATGGTAAATTCTAAGTGTTGTAAATCACCTTTTGGTTCCATTACTAATAAGTCTCCTTTTCTTAAAGAAACTAAGTTAATGGCTTTAGAAGCTACATCTTCTGGAACATCAATAGATAATGTTTCATAAGGTTCTGATTTTACACCATCTATTTCTTTTAAAATAACTTGTGGTCTACCAACTTGTAACTCATACCCTTCTCTACGCATTGTTTCTATCAATACAGATAAGTGTAAAACTCCACGACCAAATACGTTAAACTTGTCTTCAGAATCAGTAGTATCTACTCTTAAAGCCAAGTTCTTTTCCATTTCTTTAAACAATCTGTCACGTAAATGACGAGAAGTAACAAATTTACCTTCTTTACCAAAGAAAGGCGAATTGTTAATGGTAAACAACATACTCATGGTAGGTTGGTCTACTTCAATTCTTGGTAATGCTTCTGGATTTTCTAAATCTGCAATAGTATCTCCAATTTCAAAACCTTCAATACCTGTAATTGCACAAATATCTCCACTTCTTACTTTAGAAGTTTTTGCTTTACCCATACCTTCAAACACATGTAATTCTTTGATTCTTACTTTTTTAGTAGAACCATCTGCTTTCATTAACATGTAATCTTTATTCTCTTCTAAATCTCCTCTAAAAACACGACCAATAGCAATTCTACCTGTAAACGCAGAAAAGTCTAAAGACGTAATTTGCATTTGAGGAGAACCTTCTCTATAAGGTGCTTCTGGGATAGACTCAATTACAGCATCTAATAAATCGATAATGTCTTCTTTTTCATCTTTCCAGTCTGTAGACATCCATCCGTTCTTAGCAGAACCGTAAATGGTAGTAAAGTCTAACTGCTCTTCTGTTGCATCTAAAGCAAACATTAAATCAAAAACCTTTTCATGTACTAAATCTGGTGTACAGTTTTCTTTGTCTACTTTGTTTACTACAACAATTGGTGTTAAACCTAATTCAATTGCCTTACCTAATACAAAACGAGTTTGTGGCATTGGGCCTTCAAAAGCATCAACTAATAATAAAACACCATCAGCCATTTTTAATACACGCTCTACTTCACCTCCAAAATCGGCGTGACCTGGTGTATCAATTACGTTAATTTTTACACCTTTATAATTTACAGACACGTTTTTAGAAAGAATAGTAATTCCTCTTTCACGCTCTAAATCATTATTATCTAATAATAAATCAGTACGTTCTTTACGATCGTCTAAAATTTTTGCTTGGTCTATAATTTTATCTACTAACGTTGTTTTACCATGATCAACGTGTGCAATAATTGCGATGTTTCTTATTGATTGCATTTATACTTTCTTAAATTTCGTGCAAAAGTAGTTGTTTCTATGTGATTTACACCTTATCTAACAGATTATTTTATTGTTAAGGTTGCAAACGACTTACTTAAAGAAAGATATTAGAGAAAAGCTGCTAATGTTCTGATGCATCTTCTCGAAACGCAGAGGGTAAAATATCTGGAATTAATTTAATTAAAAGTGGCAAAAGAATTGCGCCTCCAGGTAATAAAAAAACTGCTAATGCTGGTATGGATTTACAAATGTCTAAAATGAGAACATATATCTTTTGGCGTTCTTCTGGCGTTAATTTGACGTGTGTAGATTTACGAATTAAAGACATTGCTTCTTTACTCTGAACGAGTTCTTGATGCAATCGCAATTTATTTTTATGCAATAATGCCCTTATTTCTTCTGCTGTTTTCATTTTAGTTTTCTACGCTCGCGTTCTGTTTGCAGTAGATTTAACTCTCTACTTGTTTGGCCAGCTACAGAAGTATTTTCTTCTGCTCTTCTAATTAAGTATGGCATAACATCTCTAACAGGCCCAAAAGGCAAATACTTAGCTACATTGTAACCTTCTTTGGCTAAGTTGTAACTAATATTATCGCTCATACCAAATAATTGACCGAACCAAAGTCTTCTATCATTATTTCTAAGTTGATATTCCTTAGCTAAATCCATCAACAAATAAGAGCTTTCTTCATTATGCGTTCCTGCAAATAAAGCCATATGAGAATTGTCCATCATGTATTTAATGGCAGCATTAAAGTTTACGTCAGTTTCCTGTTTGTCTTTACATATAGGATCTCTATACCCCATTTCTTGGGCTCTTTTACGCTCTTTCTCCATATAAGCACCTCTTACTACCTTCATACCTATATGAAAACCTCTTGCTTTTGCTTTTGTATGTAGGGCTTGTAAATAGTGCATTCTATCATGTCTATACATTTGCAATGTATTAAATACAATGGCTTTTTTAGTATTGTACATCTCCATTAAATCTTCAATTAGCTCATCAGCTGCATCTTGCATCCAACTTTCTTCTGCATCAATTAATAAGGGTACATCCTTTTCTAAGGCAACTTGAGCAACTTTGTGAAATCTTTTAATAACTTGAATCCACTCAATTTCTTCTTTTTCAGTAAGCTCTTTACCTTCTGATACTTTTTGATAAAGTGCAAAACGACCAAAGCCTGTTGGTTTAAAAACGGCAAACGGAATTGATTTTTTCTCTGCACAGAAATCGATAATTTTAAGAATTTTCTGCAAGGCTTCATTAAAGCTAGCTTCTTCGTCTTTACCTTCTACAGAATAATCTAATACACTATGAACATTACCATTAGTGTGCATGTTTTCAATGATAGGTAAGCAATCATCTTCTGTAACTCCTCCACAAAAATGATCAAAAACCGTAGAACGAATTAAGCCTTCTATAGGTAAATGCGCTTTTAAAGCGAAATTAGTTACAGCACTACCAATTTTAACAAGAGGCTGATTTTGTATCATTTTGAATAAATAATAAGCTCTCTCTAACTGCGAATCTGATTTTAATGCAAAAGCAACTTCTGTATCATCAAAAAGTTTCATACTATATCGATTTAGTGGTACAAATATAGTGTTTGGATAGTAATTTTTATATAAATTCTAGTTATTTTGCACTTTCAATTTTACAAAAAATGAAGACTATAGAAGCTGTTTCTTATCCTGTTCATTTTCAGGAAGAAAGCTATGCAGAATTATCGAAATTAATTCAAAATAAAGACTATTCTACTTTATTTGTTCTGGTAGATGAAAATACCATGGAACACTGTTATCCTAAATTTATACCTAATTTAAAGACAGACAAGACCATAGAGGTTATAGAAATAGAGTCTGGAGAAATTAATAAAAACTTAGAAACTTGTGTTGGGCTTTGGAATGCCATTACAGAGTTGGGTGGAGATCGAAAAAGTTTGCTAATTACTTTAGGTGGTGGCGTAATTACAGACATGGGCGGTTTTGTGGCTTCTTGCTTTAAACGAGGAATCGATTTTGTAAACATACCAACCACATTATTATCTATGGTAGATGCTTCTGTAGGTGGAAAAACTGGTGTTGATTTGGGCGTATTAAAAAACCAAATTGGCCTGTTTGCAAATCCACAAATGGTAATTGTAGACGACCAATATTTAGCAACAGTTTCTGAACGCGAATTAAAATCTGGAATGGCAGAGATTATAAAATATGGTGTTACCTATGATGTTTCTTTGTTCGAACATATTAAAGAGCATAAAGAGGTCAATATTAGTAACCTTATTTTTAGATCTGTAGAAATTAAAAACGAAGTAGTACTTAAAGATCCTAAAGAAAAAGACTTGCGTAAAATTTTAAATTTTGGGCACACACTTGGGCATGCTATAGAATCTTTTTATTTAGAATCTGAGGATAAAGAAAACTTAACGCATGGTGAAGCTATAGCTATAGGTATGGTTTGTGAAAGTTATATTTCTAATAAATTACTTGGCTTTCCTTTACAGAAAGTAAATGATTTAAAAGAAGTGGTTTTAGCCATTTATGATAAAATTGATTTGTTGTCTGAAGATTTTTCAGCAATTATGGACTTGTTAAAACACGATAAAAAGAATGTAAATGGGCAAGTTAATTTTGTGCTCTTAAACGACTTTGAAGATTTTAAATTAGATTGTAAAGTAAGTGAAGACTTAATACAAGAAAGTTTACACTTTTATAACGCATAAAAAAATCCCATCAAACAAATGATGGGATTTTTAATATCTGGAAAAGTATCAATTATACTTTTTTAACTTTTACTGCATTCATACCACGCATACCTTTTTCTAGTTCAAAAGTTACTTTGTCATTTTCTGCAATAGTATCTATTAAACCACTAACGTGTGTAAAGTATTTTTCTCCATTATCAGAATCGATAATAAAACCAAACCCTTTAGAAGAATCAAAGAAATTCACTTTACCTTTTCTTACAGGATCTTCCTCTGGTAAATCTTCTTTTTTAGTAGTAGATATTTGAATATCTTCTAACTCATACTCTACTTTTAATTCTGGATCTGGAGGAGTATCTGTTAAGTTTCCATTATGATCTACGTAAGCAAACTGAATTCCAGAAGTTCCACTTTCTTCTTTAGCAGCTTTTCTTGCTTCCATTTTTTTACGCTTGTCTTCGCGCTTTTTTAAACGTTTTTTTTCTTTTTCACTTTTACTAAATGTCTGTTGCGATTTTGCCATTAACTATATAACTGTTTTTATGTGGTTTTTCTTACTAAATCTAAAGAAAGGTAATTGCACCTAGGGCGTTTGCTGTAGAATCAATTTTAAAAAAACAAAATGAATTTGCTATTTTATTTACCAGTAGTTCTTTAGTGCTACAAAGGTATTAAAAAATTAGCTTTTATGAAATAGCTGTAATCAAATTTAATATAAGAGTACCAATTGTTAAATTATGTTAAAAAAGAAAATCTAAAAACCAAGTTGTACTTCCTTTCGTATATATACCTGAAAACTAAAATTAAATTACAATGAAAACAATTAAGACACTTGCACTTATTGGTGCTATTGCATTAGGTTTAACCTCATGTTCAGACAATACTTCAAACGTAACAGCACAGCTAGACACAAAATTACTTTTTACCTCTAATAATGACGATGGTAATGTAAATGTATATAATGTAACGAACTTAAGTGCTGTAGCAACTTCTACTTTAACTACACCTATTTCTGCAGCTGATGGCGTGTATTATAATAGTGATGAAGACCTAGTTGTACAAGCTTCTAGATCTACATTTGGTTTAGAAGGTTATGCAGGTATTACAACATCATCTTCTCTTATTTCTACAACTGTAACTGCAAGTGTAGTTGGTAGTTTAGATATGACAAGTCCAAGAGAATTAGCCGTAAATGGCAGCTTTTATGTAGTAGCCGATAATGCTGATGCAGATGGAGATGATACTACAGATGATGGTAGATTATTTGTATACACTAAAAATGGAAATAGTTTTACATTAAGAAATACTATTACCACTGATATTAAATTATGGGGAATCATATTTATTGGTAACGATTTGTATGCTATTGCAGATACTACTAATGAATTAGCTGTTTATACCAATTTTTTAAACAACACAACAACTACAACATTGGCAACCTCAAAGAAAATTGCTGTAGAAGGTATTGTAAGAACTCATGGTTTAACTTATGATGCAATGACAGATACCATGGTTTTAACAGATATTGGTGATGCGTCTAATGGCCAAGATGATGGTGGGTTTCAAGTAATTGATAATTTTACTTCAAAATTTAGTAGTACTGTAAACGGAGCTACATTAGCTGTAGCCCAACAAACGAGAGTTTCTGGTGCAAGTACGCTTTTAGGGAACCCAGTAGACGTAGCTTATGATGGTGAATCTCAAACCGTTTTTATTGCTGAAGCAGGTAATAATGGTGGAAGAATTTTAGCCTTTAGCAATATAGGCTCAGGTGGAGATGTAGCACCAAGTTACAACTCTTCTTTAGCCAAAGCTTCTGCAGTATATTTATATAAAGAATAATAATTGAGTTAAGTTAATATGTAGAAAGCCTTTCGAACCTGATTCGAAGGGCTTTTTTTATGCTTGATTTTTAAATGTTAAAAAATCATTAAAAATTAGAATTACATTCTAAAATAATAGTATTGCTATTATATTTGCATATAAATAGTAAAACCATGAAAGATTTATTATCTACTTTAAAAATATCTGTTCCAGATAAAATATATATAAAGGATCCTGAAACCTCTCAACTGGGTAAACGAATTATAGAAAACAGTATCATTATAATTAATGAAATTGGTTTTGAGAGTTTTACTTTTAAGAAGTTAGGTATTCGAATAGGATCTAATGAAAGTTCAATTTACAGGTATTTTGAAAGCAAACATAAGCTTTTATTATACTTGTCTTCTTGGTATTGGGCTTGGTTAGAATACCAATTGGTACTAGAAACATTTAGTATTTCTAACAAAGAAGAAAAGTTAGAAAAAGCCATAACTATTTTAACAAGAACTGTAGAAAAAGACAGTAATTTTTCGCATATCAATGAGGTTTTATTGTATAAGATTATTGTGAACGAAAGTTCAAAATCTTTCTTAACCAAAGAGGTAGATAATGATAACAAAGAAGGCTATTTCGAAGTTTATAAGCGTTTGGTAACACGTTTGGAAGAAATGATTTTAAATGTGAATCCTGAATATAAATTCGCGCTAAGTTTAGCAAGTACCATTATAGAAGGTGGTTTGCATCAGCATTTTTTAAACAGCCACTTCCCTTCTATTACCAATTGTGATAATAATAAAGTACCCACAAAATTCTTTTTGCATTTAGTATTTCATACTTTAAATAAAGATAATGACTAACACAAAACTAACTCCTTGGCAGCGTTTCCTAGGACTTTTAAAATTAGAAAAAAGAGAAATCTTTCAAATTTTTTACTATGCCATTTTTGGCGGAATTGTTTCGCTTTCATTACCCTTAGGTATTCAAGCCATTATCAACCTAATTCAAGGAGCACAAATATCTACTTCTTGGATTGTTTTAGTTGTAGCTGTAACTATAGGTGTAATTTTTTCTGGTGCATTACAATTAATGCAGTTAAGAATTATTGAAACCATTCAACAACGAATTTTTACAAGAGCATCTTTTGAATTGAGCTATCGTTTTCCAAAAATGAAAATGATAGAGTTGCGTGAATATTATCCTCCAGAATTAGCCAACAGATTCTTTGATACCTTAACCATTCAGAAAGGATTGTCTAAAATATTAATAGATGTACCAACAGCCATCTTACAGATTATTTTTGCTTTGATTTTATTATCATTCTATCATCCATTCTTTATCATCTTTGGTATTTTATTATTATTACTAATCTATATTGTATTTAAGTTTACAGCTCAAAAAGGTTTAGAAACCAGTTTAGTAGAATCTAAGATTAAATATAAAGTAGCACATTGGATTCAGGAAGTTGCAAGAACTGTAGTAAGTTTTAAGTTATCTGGTAATACAAATTTAGCAATGTCTAAGAATGATGCATTGGTAGATAAATATATTGAAGCTAGAGAAAATCACTTCAAAATTTTGATACTACAATTCATGCAAATGATTGGTTTTAAAGTTATTGTAACTGCTAGTTTACTTTTAATTGGTGGTGCATTAGTATTAAACCAAGAAATGAATATTGGGCAGTTTGTAGCTGCAGAAATCATTATTCTTTTAGTAATTGCTTCTGTAGAAAAGCTAATTGTTGGTTTAGAATCTTTTTATGATGTACTTACCTCAATTGAAAAAATTGGTCAGGTTGTGGATAAGGATTTAGAATCTCAAGATGGCGAAAAACCAATCTTTAAATCAGGTTTAACTGTTGAATTAGATAATGTTTCTTATGAGGTAACCAACAGAAAAAAACCAATTATTAAGAATGTATCCTTTAAAATAGAACCTAAAAGTAGAATTCTAATTGTAGGTGAAAGTGGTGCTGGTAAATCTAGCTTACTTCGTTTAATCTCTGGAGTTATCGAGCCAACAGCTGGTAATATTTATGTAAACAACCTAGCCTTAGGTAGTTTAAACTTAAACCATTACAGATCTCAACTAGGTTTGTCTTTATCAGAAGAAACACCTTTTGAGGGTAGCATTAGAGAAAATTTAATTTTTGGTAATGATAAAATAAAAGATTCTAAAATATTTGAAGTACTAGAAATTGTTGGTTTATCTCAATTCTTAAAAGAGCAGAATAATGGTTTAGATACCATTTTAAATGCTGAGGGTAAGCAAATGTCTTACACAATTGCTAAAAAGATAATTTTAGCTAGAGCCATTATAAAAGAACCAAAAATAATGATTTTAGAAGATCCTTTAGATCAATTTAATTTAGAGGAAACTATAAATATTATTAAGTATTTAACAGATAGTGCAAGACCTTGGTCTTTAATTGTAGTAAGTAGTAAAAAGAGCTGGAGAACAGAATGCAGCCAAACTATTACAATTGATAAAGGTGAAATTAAAGCTATAAACTAGTATACAATGTTAAACATATCTAACAATCAAGTTCATAAAAAAGTAGATTTAAGACAGTTTAAATCTGGAGGAAGAGTTTACGCAAAAGAATACTATAAGGCATTCAATAAATTCTTATTGGCAGCCGCAATTATTGGTTTTATTTTCTTGTTTCTACCATGGACACAGAACATAACTGGTAATGGTATTGTAACTACCTTAACTCCTGAGCAAAGACCACAAACCATTCAATCTCAAATTCCTGGTAGAATAGAGCAATGGTATGTAAGAGAAGGAGATTATGTAGAAAAAGGTGATACTATTCTTAGAATTTCTGAAATTAAAAGTGAGTATTTTGATGATAAATTAATTGAAAGAACCAATGAGCAAATTAACGCAAAAACTTCATCTGTAGGCGCTTATGCTTTTAAAGTAGCTGCTTTAGATAGACAAATTGAGGCGCTAAAAGAAGAACAGAAATTAAAATTACAGCAAGCAAAAAACAAACTATTGCAATCTAAATTAAAAGTACAAAGTGATAGTATTGCATTCGAGGCTGCTAAAACAAATTTAAAAATTGCTCAAAGTCAGTACAATCGTGATTTTACCTTACAACAAGAAGGAATTAAAGCGGTTAAGGATGTAGAAGAAAAGCGTTTAAAATTGCAAGCAACAGAAGCAAAAATTATAGAGCAAGAAAATAAATTATTAGCCTCTATTAATGAAGTAATAAATGCTCGAGTAGAAATATCTAGAATTGATGCAAGTTATGCTGATAAAATTTCAAAAGCGCAAAGTGATAAATTCACAGCACAATCTAGTGGTTTTGATGCTAGAGCTCAAGTATCTAAATTAGAAAATAGCAATAGTAACTATAAGGTTAGAAATAGTTTATTGTACATACAAGCACCACAACATGGTTTTATCAATAAAGCCTTAAAAGGTGGAATTGGAGTAACTTTTAAAGAGGGTGAAGAAATTGTGGGCATTATGCCAGCACAATATGATTTGGCTGTAGAAACTTACATTAGACCTATAGATTTACCTTTAGTTCATATTGGTGAAGAAGTACGTGTGCAGTTTGATGGTTGGCCTGCAATTGTATTTAGTGGTTGGCCTAACATTTCTTACGGAACTTATGGTGCTAAAGTAGTAGCCATAGAAAATTTTATCAGTGATAATGGTAGATATAGAATTTTACTTGCGCCAGATGAAACCGATCATACTTGGCCAACAGCCATAAGAGTGGGTTCTGGTGCAAAAACCATTGCGCTTTTAGAAGATGTGCCTATTTGGTTTGAATTATGGAGACAGTTAAACAGCTTCCCTCCTAATTATTATCAGCCAGATGGAAAATCTGGAACTAAAAAAGGTACTAAGAAGTAAACAAAACATCAACTAATTATAGCGTTTAATTTATGAAAAAAATTATTGGTCTTCTGTTTTTACTGATGTTTCAGCAGTTTGTTGCACAGGATAAGATTGAGTCTGTAATGACGTTGTCTGAGTTTTTAGGTTATGTAAAAAACTATCATCCAATTGTAAAGCAAGCAAACTTAGTTATCAATACTAGTGAAGCTAAATTGTTAAAAGCTAGAGGTGCTTTTGATCCTAAAATAGAAATTGATTTTGATAACAAACAGTTTAAAGAAAAAGAGTATTACAATAAGTTAAATGGTACATTTAAAATACCTACTTATTATGGGTTGGAGTTCAAAGCCAATTTTGAAAACAACGATGGATTATTTTTAAATCCTGAAGCAAATGTACCCACAGATGGCTTATATGCTGCAGGAGTTTCTGCATCTTTATTAAAGGGATTATTGATCAATAAAAGAATGGCCGATTTAAAACAAGCAAAATTGTTTTTAAATCAGGCTAAAGAAGATCAACAAATTTTAGTGAATGAAATTCTTTTTAATGCATCTTTATCTTACTTTAATTGGTTAAAAATATTCAATGACAGAAATGTTTATTTGAATTTCTTAAACAATGCTGTTGTTCGTTTTGAAAGTACTAAAAGAGCTTTTCAACAAGGGGATAAAGCTGCTATAGATACTGTAGAAGCAGGAATTACTCTAAATAACCGAAAGCTAAATTTAGAAAAAGCTCGTATAAAATTAGTTAAAGCATCTTTAGAACTGTCAAACTTTTTATGGTTGAATGATAATACTCCTGTAGAATTACAAGACAATATTATTCCAGATGTGAATACTTTACAAAAGGTAGATACCACTTTTAATATTGCCCTATTTAACAATGCCAATTTTGATATAGAGAATCATCCTAAAATTAGATCTTTAAATTTTAAAGTAAAAAGTTTGGGTGTAGATAAACGATTAAAAGCTAACAATCTTTTACCGCAATTAGATGCACAATATAATTTTATTACGCAAACTCCAAGGCAAGGTAATTCATTTAATGTTGATAATTACAAAGCAGGAATTAGTTTTAAATTACCGATTTTTTTAAGAAAAGAAAGAGGAGATTTAAAATTAGCAAAAGCGAAATTACAAGATGCCGAATTTGAAACAGAAGCAGCAAAAGTTGCTATTCGAAATAAAGTAAATGCAGTACAACAAGAATTAGATTCTTATGTAACTCAAAACGATTACATTATAAATATAGTAAAAGATTATGGTACTTTATTAAAAGCGGAAGAACGTAAATTCTTCTTAGGAGAAAGCTCGTTATTCTTAGTGAATTATAGAGAATCTAAACTTATAGAAACCAAATTAAAGGCTATTGATTTAGAAAATTCTTATTTAGAAACAAAAGCCAATCTATTTAAAACAGCTGTAATTTCTATAGCTGATTAATTACTACAATAAATAATATAGATAAGAGGATGATTAAGCTAAATAAGAGTTTAATCATCCTCTTCTAATGTAAAGAATTCATTGACAGTTATATTAAAGACTTTAGACAGTTTTAAAGCCAAAACTGTACTGGGCACATATCTATTTTTTTCGATAGAATTTATGGTTTGTCTAGAAACACCAATTTGTTTCGCTAAATCGTCTTGTGTAAGATTTAAAATAGCACGTTGTACTTTTAATGTATTCTTCATCTTATTTATTAAATCTTTTCAGTTGCCAAAAAACCATTAACTGAACTACTAGCATATAAAACAATACTTGAAAGTAATCAAAGCCTTGTAATTTTTCTGTTTCATCAAAAAGCAAACCTACTCCGTAATTTACTAAGGGTTGCACCAAAGCATAAAGAATTACCAAAATAAACGCAATTCTGTAAGATTGAGATCGTAAACTATCTATATACTCATCTTCTACTTTTTCTTTAGCTAAAGAAATAACTAGCATACCAATTAATAATAAACCAGATAACACTGGCTTTACCCAAGTTGGTTCATCTACAAACTTTTTAGCAATCATTAATGCAAAAGCCGATAATGATATGATGTATCCTATTTTTTTATACTTATGATGCAGTTGAAACTTGTTCATTTTTTCTACATAACTTCTTTCCCTTTCACAGATTGATTGCTTATTCATTTTAATTTTGTTTTACAAATTGACAAATACTTTTTATATAATGACAAATATACTTTACTTTTTAAGATTCTGCAAATTTTTTACTACATTTAAAAAATCAACCAAAGAACTACAAAATGAATATCAAGAAAAAACCGAGTACTAAATTTTATATAATTGCAGTATTGGCACTTATTTGGAATTTAATGGGCGTTGGTGCTTACTTAGTCCAAGCCTTTATGACAGATGAAATGATAGCCACTTTACCAGAAGAACAACAAGCTGAATTTCTAGTAGAGCATCCTGCTTGGTATACAGCGCTTTTTGCATTAGCCGTTTTTGGTGGTGCTTTAGCTTGTATTTTTTTACTAGCTAGAAAAAAATTGGCCTATTATTTATTTATAGTATCTGGAGTTTGTGCAATTGCCCAACAAGGATATTTATTAGTCACAGTAGAACTATCTAGTGTAGTTATGCCAATTATGATTATTATTTTCTGCATCTTTTTAATTTGGTATTCTAAAAGATCTATTACAGAAGGATTATTAAATTAACCAACTGAAAAAAGCTGCTAAATGCAGCTTTTTTTTATCAATCATATTTACTAAATTTTCATACTAATTATTAAACCCATTCAAATTTTATGAAACTACAATACAAATTTATAATTGCGTTTTTTATAGGATTGCTTTCATTCCCTTTGAACGCTCAAAAAAAAGACTCCTTATCTGGTCAAGAAAAGTTTAAAGAATTGCCTTTAGAAAGTGGAAGAAAAATAAACTTTAAAACTACAGAAGGTACTTGGTTATCTTTAGATATCAGTCCAGATGGTGAAACCATTATCTTTAGTATGCTTGGTGATTTATATACCATTCCTTTTTCAGGTGGTAAAGCCACTAGAATTACAGATGGTTTAGCCTTAGATACAAAACCTAACTATAGTCCAGATGGTAAAAGCATCGCTTTTGCATCAGACAGAAGTGGTAATGATAATGTTTGGATTTTAAATTTAGAAACAAAAGAAACAAGACAAGTAACCAAGGACAAAAGAGGTGCAGTTGAATCTGTAGCTTGGTCTCCAGATGGCGAATATATTGTTGCTGCTAAAGGTAAAAGAAACTTAAAATTACACTTGTACCATAAAGATGCAGGAAGTGGTACACAACTAATTAAAGAACCTGCAAGTCTTAAAACTGTAGAACCTGTTTTTAGCCCAGACAATAAGTATATCTATTATTCATCAAGAACTGGTGGTTGGAATTACAATGCACAATTACCTCAATATCAAATTTCTAGATATGATTTAGAAACTGGGAAATCTACGAGAGTAACTTCGAGATATGGTTCTGCATTTACACCTACACTTTCAAGTGATGGTAAATACATGGTTTATGGTTCTAGATATGAAGAAAAAACTGGCTTGGTTTTAAGAGATTTAATTTCTGGTGATGAAAACTGGTTGGCTTATCCTGTTCAAAGAGATGAGCAAGAGTCTGTGGCTTCTTTAGGCGTTTTACCAGCAATGGTATTTACCCCAAATAATAAAGAGGTATTGGCATCTTATGGTGGTAAAATTTATAGAATTCCGATTTCTGGAGAAAAGGCAATAGAAATTCCTTTTGAGGTAGATGTAGATTTGGCTATAGGACCAAAATTAGAATTTAAATACCCTATTTCAGACAATCCAGAAATGTTTGCGAATCAGATCAGAAGTCCAAAAACTTCTCCAGATGGAAAACATATTGTATTTAATGCTTTAAATAAACTATATATAATGCAACTTCCTGATGGCAAGCCTAAAAGGTTAACTAAAATGGATGTAAATGAAATGCAACCAAATTGGTCTCCAAATGGTAAAGAAATTGTCTACACTACTTGGTCTGAAAAAGATGGAGGGCATTTATATAAAGTAAATGCTAAAGGAGGTAAACCAATAAAACTAACCAACACATCAGCATTATATAACACTCCTGTTTGGGATGCAAAAACCAATAGAATTGTATTTACGAAAGGAAGTGCTCAAAACTTTAAAAACGCCTACACTAGAGGTGCCTTTTCTGGCAGTGAAGATTTAGCTTGGATTTCAAGTGATGGTGGAGAAGTAAATTTTATCACTAAAACTAATGGAAGAAGAAATCCTCATTTTGTAAAAAGTGACGATAGAATATATTTAAGTAATGGATCTGGTTTAAGCTCAATTCGTTGGGATGGAACAGATGAAAAGAAAATTGTTAGCATTAGAGGTATTGTAACTTTTGGTAATTCTCATAAAGACAATGTTGATTTTGGACATGTAGATGATGATGTAAGTGAAGAAAGAAACAATGCTTCTAGACCTGTAGAAGTGTATATGGCTCCAGAAGGGGATAAAGCAATGGCTTTAATTACAAATGATGTGTATGTGGTAACAGTTCCTAAATATGGACAAACGCCTACAATCTCTGTATCTATCCCTTCTTCTGCATCATTTCCTTCATGGAAATTAACCACTTTTGGAGGTGAATTTCCTTCATGGTCTAAAGATGGCAACAGTGTGCATTGGGCTTTAGGTAAGGCATTTTTTAGTTACAATTTAAAAGAGGCAAAGCAAGTTGAACAAGATTTAAAAGACAAAAAGAAAACAAGAAAAGAAGAACTCGCTAAACTATCTGACGAAGAAAGAAAAAAAGAAGAGAAAAAAGATAAAGAAGCTGCTAAAAAAAATAAAAAGGATGAAACCTATCAACCATTAGAAATTGATATTAATGTGCCTATTAAAAGAGATATTCCAAATGGTACTGCCCTAATTAAAGGAGCTCGTTTAATAACTATGAATAACAATGATGTTATTGAAAATGGAGATATTCTTGTAGTAAATAATAGAATAAAAGCAATTGGTGAAGCTGGTTCATTAGAAGTGCCTAGAAATGCTAAAATCATAGATGCAAAAGGAAAAACAATTATACCTGGTTTTGTAGATACACATTCTCATTTAAGAACCTATGCAGGCATTCATAAAAAGCAAATATGGTCTTATGCAGCAAATTTAGCTTATGGTGTTACAGCTTCTAGAGATCCGCAAACAGGTACAACAGACGTTCTTACCTATTTTGATTTGGTAAAAACTGGTGAAATGTTAGGGCCAAGAGCCTATTCTACAGGGCCTGGTTTAGGGTATTGGGCATATAACTTAAAAAGCTATGATCAAACTAAAGAAGCTTTAAAAAAGTACAGTAAATATTACAACACGAATACCATTAAAATGTACATTGTTGGGAATAGACAACATAGACAATGGGTAATTAAAGCTGCCAAAGAACAACGATTAATGCCAACCACAGAAGGTGCTTTAGATTTTAAATTAAATATTACAGAGATATTAGACGGTTATCCAGGGCATGAACATTCATACCCAGTAACACCTTTGTATAAAGATATTATTCAATCTGTGGCAGAATCTCAAATTGCTTACACTCCTACTCTTTTAGTTTCTTATGGAGGTCCTTGGGCTGAAAACTATTTTTACTCTAGAGAAAATCCGTATCATGATAAAAAGTTAAAATACTTTACACCTTACACAGATTTAGCGAGTAAAGCTAGAAGAAGACCAGGTTGGTTTATGGATGAGGAGCATATATTTACGGAGCACGCAAAATTTGTAGAGGATTTAATTAATGCTGGAGGATTAACAGGTGTTGGAAGTCATGGACAATTGCAAGGCTTAGGTTTTCATTGGGAGCTTTGGGCAACCGCTTCTGGAACAAGTAAAATGAATGCCTTAAAAGCGGCTACCATTCTTGGTGCTAAATCAATTGGTTTAGATGGTGATATTGGTTCTTTAGAAGTTGGAAAAATGGCAGATTTTATCATTCTAGATAAAAATCCTTTAGATGATATTAGAAATACCAATACTATTTACCAAGTGATGAAAAACGGGCGTTTGTACAATGCCAATAATTTGGATGAAGTTTATCCAAGACAAAAGAAAGCTACTGATTTTTGGTGGCATCAGAAAAAACCAAATGGTTTACCTGGTATTCAAAATTAAAATTAAAAACTCTCACTTTCTAAGTTGAGAGTTTTTTTTTATCTCTTTATTCAAATAAGGCAGCCAAGAATTCGGCTACACATGCAGGTTTTTCTTGACCTTTAATTTCGATAGTGCAATTGAAAGTTACTTTAATTCCGTTATTTGCCAAAGGCTCAATTTCTTTAACAGAACTTAGCATACGTAACTCACTATTTACAGGTACAGGATTTGGAAAACGAACTTTGTTTAAACCATAATTTAAACCCATTTTTACACTTTTAATGGTAAATGCTTCCTCTAGCATTCTAGAAATCATAGCTACAGACATAAAGCCATGTGCTACAGTACTTTTAAATGGTGATTCGTTTTGTGCTCTTTCTTCATCAACATGAATCCATTGCTTGTCTAAAGTAGCATTCGCAAAGTCATTAATCATTTCTTGAGTAATTGTATACCACTCACCTTTTGGCAAATCCTTACCAAGCATTGTTTTAAACTCTTCAAAATTTTTAAATTCTTGTGCTTTCATAGTTATTGTTTTTTAGAGAATAAATCGTCATTAATTTTGGGCAATTCCAATTCGTATTTTACAGAAACTAAACGAATGATAATAATAACAGAGGCAGAGATTATAAAATTAATGTCTTTTGGAGCCTCTGCTATATTTAAAACTAAATACGATAAACCACCAGCCAAACAGGCTGATGCATAAATTTCTTTTTCAAAAATTAATGGAACCTTGTTCGTTAATACGTCTCTTAGAACGCCACCAAAAACGGCAGAAATCATTCCCATAATTAATGCAATTAATGGATGCAAATCAAAAGATAAACCCTTTTGCAAGCCTAATAAAGTAAATACGCTAATACCAATGGTATCAAATAAAAATAAGGTTTTACTTAGGAATGCAATTTTACTTTTGAATAAGAATGTTAGAAAAACCGCTAAGAAAATTGTCCATAAATAATTTAAATCGCCAATCCAATTTATTGGATGAGCATTGATTAAAATATCACGCAACATTCCACCACCAACAGCAGTTACAAAAGCAATGATAAGTACACCAAATAAATCGAACTTTTTGTCTGAAGCTACAAGTGCACCACTAATAGCAAAAGCAAAGGTTCCTAAAATATCTATGGTATAAATTAAATTCATTTACACTGTAACTTCTGTAAATTTAATGTTCAACTCTTTTTGAAGTTGATGAATTTTTTCTAATTCTGATGGTAAAATAAAGGCTAAAGATGTACCAGTTTTACCAGCTCTTGCTGTTCTACCACTTCTATGTGTATAATATTCTAATTGTTCTGGTAATTGATGATGAATTACAAACTCTAATTCTCTAACATCAATTCCACGTGCAGAAACATCTGTAGATATTAAGTATTGTAAACTTTCGTTTTTAAAAGCACGCATTACTTTATCTCGTTCTTTCTGTTGCATATCGCCTTCTAAAGCAGCTGCAGAAAAGCCTTCATCTACCAATTGTTTAGCTAAATTTTGAGCACCTGCTTTTGTTCTGCAAAAGATAATACCCCTTTGTGCTTGTCTTTTCTCTAGAAATGTAACAATATCTGCTACCTTCTCTTTTAAGGTAGTTTTTGCAAATTGATGACGAATATTGGCGTTAACCAATGTATTTTTATTAATCTCAATTCTAGGAGCATTGGCATCCATATATGTTTTTACAATACGCTTAATTTCATCTGGCATTGTTGCAGAAAACAACCATGTTTTTCTATCAGATTTCGTAGTGAACTTTAAAATTCGGTTTAAATCTTGTTTAAAACCCATGCTTAACATCTCATCAGCCTCATCTAAAATTACTGTTTTTACATGGCTAATATCAACTGCACCTCTTTCAATTAAATCTATTAAACGACCAGGAGTTGCAATTACAATATGCGTGGTTCTCTTTAAATTGTTCATTTGCCTATCTATTTTTTCACCCCCAAAAACGGCTTCTAAAAAAATACGATCATCTACATATTTCGTAAACTTGAACAATTGTTTTTTAATTTGCTGCACCAACTCTCTAGTTGGAGAAAGAATTAAAGCCTGAATGTGATCTGAATTAGCATCTATATGATGTAAAACAGGCAAACCAAAAGCGGCTGTTTTACCAGTACCTGTTTGCGCTAAACCAATAAAATCTGTAGGTGATTTTAGTAATACAGGTATTGCTTTTTCTTGAATATCTGTAGGTTTTGTAATCCCAATTTCTTTTATCGATTTTATATAATCTTTTCTAATTCCTAATCCTGCAAATGTTGACATGCTTTCTAAATTTTGTGCAAAGATACTTTTATTTAAAAGGTTGCAATAGATTTAAAATGTTTTCTCTTATTCTAACGGGTTTGTAACTTTTTGCATCTAATAAAACCCATATGGTTTTTGATTTGGCTAAAAGAGTTTCGCCCTTATAAAATTCTATGAATCGTTCAGAGGTAACACCCTTAGTATTGCCAACATAAGTTTTAGCTGTAATTTCATCACCTAAAAAAGCTTCGCTTTTATAATCAATTTCATGTCTGCTTACCACCCAAATAGTATCTGTAATTGGTTGATTTTTTGTTAAATGTGCCCAATGCATAAAAGCTACTTCATCCATCCATTTTACGTAAATAGCATTATTTACATGATTTAAATCGTCTATATCTTCTGCCTTAATTTCGATTTTAACCTCGAAAAAATTATTCATAATTATCAATTTTCGTAAACTTATAAAAATTTACTTAGGTATAGCTAATATTGATGATAGTTTACCAATTTAATAAACTATTAGTAGGATATTTGCATAGAACTATGGCACAATTAGCAAACGAATTAGGTACAGAAAAAATTAATAAGTTATTGATAAAACAAGCAGTTCCTGCTACTATTGGAATACTTGTGATGTCTTTAAATATGATTGTAGACACCATATTTGTTGGGCAATGGATTGGTGTTTTAGCAATTGCAGCAATCACAGTGGTTTTACCTATTGCTTTTTTAATTTCATCTATTGGAATGGGAATAGGAATTGGAGGTTCTTCTATAATTTCTAGGGCTTTAGGTGCAGAAAACTCAGAAAAAGCCTTTCTAACTTTTGGTAATCAAATTTGTTTAACGCTAATTTTAGCCATCATATTTGTGCTTTTGGGTAACTTTTTTAGTGTCCCAATTTTAGATTTGTTTGGAGCAAAAGGAGATATTTTACCTATTGCATCAGATTATTTTACAGTTGTTATTTATGGAGTTCCTTTTTTGGCTTTTGCAATGATGGGTAACCCTGTTATACGTGCAGAAGGTAAACCTAAATTTGCCATGTATGCTATGATGATACCTGCAGTATTAAATATTGTATTAGATATCATCTTTATAAAATATTTTGATTGGGGTATGACAGGAGCTGGCTTAGCCACTTCTATTTCATTTGCCAGTTGTGGTTTGTATATTCTGTACTTCTTTTTATCTAAAAAAAGTGAATTAAAAATTATTCCTAAAAACTTTAAACTAGATCTAAAAATTGTTAGAGAAATTGTAGAATTAGGTGGAGTTTCTGTTGTAAGACAAGGGGCAATAAGCATTTTAATGATTGTCTTAAATTATTCTTTATTTACGTATGGAGGAGAAATATCCATATCAATATTCGGAATTATAAACAGAGTAATGATGTTTGCACTATCTCCTGTATTAGGAGTTTCGCAAGGGTTTTTACCAGTGGCAGGATTTAATATTGGTGCAAATAAAAATGATCGAGTAAAGGAAACTATAAAGAAATCTATTTATTTTGGATCTCTTTTGGGTACAATAATCTTTATAGGAATAGTTGTTTTTAAAGAACAAATCATATCCATATTTACACGAGACACAACTTTATTAAGTGAAACCCCAAATGCAATGCTTATTGTATTTTTAGTTACACCAATTGTAACAATGCAGTTAATAGGCTCTGCATATTTTCAAGCAGCAGGTAAAGCAGTTCCTGCACTTATTTTAACCTTACTAAAGCAAGGTATATTTTTAATACCTCTAGCTTACTTTTTACCAAAATATTATGGTGTTGCTGGTGTTTGGTGGTCTTTTCCTATTGCAGATACACTGTCTACAATTGTTACTGTTTTGGTTTTGAAACGTGAGGTTGATAAAAATTTACAATAAATTTCTTGAAATCATAAAATGCTTTCACCATTTAAATTAGTCGTAAGAATATCACTAAATAAATTAAAAAAAGGTCTTAAAGCTAAGAAACTTTCATTTACGTTGTCTGTAAAATCTTTTGATAACACTTCTTTATCTGTAAATTTCTTCATGGCAATGAATCCTTTTTTTCTTAAAAGGTCTACGTCTTTATGATCTTTATCAAAACCTCTTGGAGCCGTTTTTAATTCGCTAAAACTGTAAAACGAGTCACCAAAATGTTTTTGAAATTCATTATCCTTCAAAATGCCTCTAATTTCTGAAGCATCTTGTTCAATTTCTTTTCTTAATCGAAATAAATCATCTTTGTTGGGCTCCCAAAATCCGCCAGCTAGAAAAGATTCTCCAGGTCTAACTTGCAGAAAATAGCCTCCTCTTAAAGAAGCTCCTAACCTTGAATATGAATTCGAAAAATGTGCTTTGTAAGGTGTTTTATCTTTAGAGAAACGAACATCTCTATAAATTCGCATCATTTTAGATTTCTCTATTTCATCATGCATTTCTAGTTTTTCTAAAACTTCTGCAAATACAGCTTTAGCATTAGCTCTTGCTTGTTCGTATGTGTTTTTATGTTCTGCAAACCAATCTCTATTATTGTTTTTGCGTAAATCTTTCAGAAATTGAAACGTAGTTTTATCTATTGTCATTTATATACTGTTTGAACTTTCAATTTACAAAATAGAAATTGTAATTTCGAATAAGAAATGGATTTTAAAACAAAAGTGATTCAAAAAAGGTATGATGGTTATTTAGCCACTTCAAGTCTATGGCTTAACCAGCCTATCTTTGGTCTACACCAATTTAAAATTGATTCTTTATCTCATAAAATTGATGTTTTACTTGATGATAAAATTCGATTAGGTAAGTACATAGAGCGATTTGTATCCAATCATTTAGCTACCAAAAATAACATTAAAATCGTTGCTGAAAATAACCAGATTCTTAAAGAAAAAAGAACTTTAGGAGAATTGGATTGTTTACTATTAAAAGACGATAAACCCATTCATCTTGAAATTATTTATAAGTTTTATTTGTATGATGATTCTGTAGGATCCAATGAAATAGAACATTTTATTGGGCCTAATAGAAAAGATGCTTTGATTGAAAAGATAACAAAACTAAAGGATAAGCAACTGCCTTTGCTTTATTCAGAAGCCTGCAAGCCTTATTTAAATCAATATAAAATCAATCTAGAAGAAGTACAACAACAAGTTTTGTTTAAAGCTCAGCTATTTCTGCCTTATTCCAATCAAGATATTGACTTTCAAATTTTAAATAAAGATTGTGTTCAAGGTTATTATATTCAACTTAAAGAATTAAAAGAATTTACAGATTTTAAATTTTACATACCAACTAAGAAAGATTGGCTTATTACACCTCATGAACAAGTAAATTGGATTGAATTCACTGAATTTAAAAGAGTTTTAGATGAGTTTGTATCTCGAAAATTTTCTCCTTTAGTTTGGATAAAATCAAAAAAAGGAAACCTAACTAAAGGTTTTGTTGTTTGGTGGGTATAAAAAAAGGGAACTCAATTTGAGTTCCCTTTTTTAATCTTTATTATTTAACAGCTTTTAGTTGTTACTAACTTCCATAATTCCTGAAGTCTTGTTCCAAATTTTAATTTCGTCTTCTTCAGTAATTCCTTCTAAAACTTCTACATTAACACCATCTGAAGTACCTAACTTTAAGGTTCTTCTTTCGAAAGTACCTTCGCCTGTTTTTACTTCTACATAAGGCTCTTCTGTTTTATTATCAAACTTTAGTAAAGCCTCTTTTATAGATAAAACACTGTCTTTTTTCTCTAAAACAATATCTGCATTAGCACTATAACCAGCTCTAATAAAATAGTTATTATCTAAGGAAACATCTGCTTTAATTTTAAATTGTACAGCACCACCTTCTTCTGTTCCTTTAGGAGCAATAAAGTTTAGTTTAGCTGGGAATTTTTTACCTTCTATAGCACCTATAGATACTTCAATATCTGCACCATTTTGTAGTTTACCTACTTCAGATTCATCTACTTTTCCTTCAAAGATCATTTTACTCATATCTGCAATAGAAGCAATTGTTGTACCTGCGTTAAAGTTGTTAGATTGAATTACTTGATCTCCTTCCTTTACAGGAATTTCTAAAATAGTTCCAGAAATCTGAGCCATAATATTGGTATTTGCAGAACCTCCAGTACCAGCAGAACCTCTTTTAATGATTAAATAATCATTTTGAGCATTTTTTAAATCTTGCTTTGCTTGGTCGTAAGTTAATTCTACGTTTTCAAATTCTTGTCTAGAAATAACACCTTTATCAAATAGATTTTTATTTCTATCATACTGTACCTTAGCATTATCTAATCTAATTTGAATGTTATTTACTCTACCTTTTGCACTAATTAATGATTGCTCATTAGGTACAACTCTTACAGTAGCAATTAAATCACCCTTTTTAACTTTAGAGCCTTCTAACAACATTATTTTATCAATAATACCTGTAATTTGTGGCTTAATTTCAATTTCTTCTAGTGGTGTAACTTTACCAGTAGCAACAGTTTTCTTAACTATTGTAGTTTTAAATGCAGTTTCTGTTTCGTACTCAACAATGCTCTTCTTGTTCTTTTTTCCGAACCAAATTAAGGCTGCTACAAATAGTACACCTATAACTATTAAAATTATTTTTGCTCTTTTACTCATGATTTTAGTTGATTATTTTTATTCTTCTCTTAATGCTTCTATTGGTCTAACAACTGTAGCCATATGTGCAGGTATTAAACCTATTAGTGTACCTAACACAATTAATGTTACAAATGCTATAATAATTATTGGAATATTTACGGTTGGATTAATTAGTGCTGCATCATCTCCTTGCCCAAAAGCAGAATCGATAAAATATAGGATTAAACCTCCAAATACAATACCCAGCATTCCTGCTATTGTTGTAAGAAATACAGATTCTAATATAATTTGTTGACGAATACTTTTAGGAGTTGCACCTAAAGCTCTTCTAATTCCTATTTCTTGTGTTCTTTCTTTAACTGTAATTAGTAAGATATTACCAATAGCAAATACTCCTGCAATTAAAGTGGCAATACCTACAAACCAAGTCATGAATTGTAACCCTGTTAAAAACCCAGTTACTTTTGCAATTTGAACTCCTAAGTTAAAAGAACCAAATGCTCTTTTATCTTCTGGGTGCACATTATGCAAACTTTTAAGCGTTAAAATTACATCACTCTCCATTTGCTCAATATCTATACCTTCATTGGCTGTAATTACCATCCAATCTATATTATTGGCTGTATTGTAAACCCTTTTGAATGTGGTAAAAGGTATGAATGCAGTATCTCCATCCAAATCAATTCCATTAGATGAGCCATAAACTCCAACAACTTTGTAATTTATACTATTAATTTTAATGTACTCACCTATTGGCTCTTCTCCTTTATCAAAAAGTTGTTTGTACATATTTTCTGAGATAACTGTTATTTTAGCTGATGATAAAATATCGTTCTCATTAATAAATCTTCCAAAGATTAATTTCTTTTTTTGAATTTGATCTAGAACTGGATAATCTCCACTTACTGAAAAATTACCAGATTTAAAATCATGTATAATTAGATTATTGGTTTGATTTCTTGGTGCTAACAATTTAATTTCATCTTGATATTCAGATTTTAACACCTCTATATCACTCATTTTAAGACGAAACCTTCTACCCTCTTGAAAACCTTTAAAAGGTGTGTCTGTAGACTGCGTCCAAACAAAAACACTGTTTGTTGCAAAGTCTCCAAAAATCTTTTTAAAACCATTGTCTACACCTCTTGCAGCTCCTAATAAAACTACTAAAAGAAATATACCCCAAAGAACACCAATAATTGTAATTGCGGTTCTCACTTTATTTTTACGGATGCTTCCGTAAATTTCTTGCCAAGTATCTGAATCAAATAAAAACTTCATAATTAATCTGCTCTTAGTGCTACAATTGGTTTAATATTGGCTGCTTTTTTAGCAGGTATGTAACTTGCTATTAAACCTGATAGAATTAATACTACAGTAGCCCCAACAACAATACCTGTGCTTACGCTTGGGTCTTTAATAAAGTAATCTTCTTCTAGACTATTACCAATTAAACTTAATAGGTATGTACCAAAAGATAAGCCTAAATACCCTGCTAATGTGGTTATTAAAACCGTTTCTTGAACTACAATACCTACAATAGATGATGGTTTTGCGCCAAGGGCTTTACGAATACCAAATTCTTTAGTTCTTTCTTTAATCACAAAAATCATAATGTTAGAAATACCTATAATACCTGCTACTAAAGTTCCTGAACCTACAAGAATTACAATGGCATAAAGTATTCCCATAAATTGGCCAACTCCTTTATTTGCTTCTGCCATATTTTGCACGGAAAGTGCACTTTGATCATCTGGATGAATGTTCATCTTATTCCTTAAATCACGCTCCATTTGATTTCCAAAAGCAACAGCTGCATCTAAACTTAATTTAGGATTGTACCCTAAGGCAATTTGACTAATATAGTCGTTATTACCATAAATCATTTGAGCTGTACTTAAAGGAATAAATGCTTTACGCTCTTCATTATCACCACCTTCATCAGAGAAAATACCAATAATTAAATAAGAACTTCCGTTAACATTTAAACGTTTACCTAAAGCTGGTTTTTGACCAAATAAATCTTCTTTAATTAATCTACCAATGACAATTACCTTCGCTTTATCTTTAATATCTCTTTCATTAACATATCTCCCTTCATTAATAATCGTTTTTTCTAAAAATTGATGATCTGGATTGATAGCCATTACACTGTAATTACTGGCCTCATTTTTATATTTAAGTGTAAAATTCTTGTAAATTCTAGATGATTTATATTGAATTTTATTTCCATATTCATCATTAATATAGTCGTAATCACCATTTCTCAATTGAATTGTTCTACCTGTCTGTAAACCCCTGTAAGGTTTTGTAGTTTTCCAAACTCTTACAAACATTGCATTCTGTGCATCATCTGCAAATGCATCTGTAAAAGTGTTACTTAACCCACTTACAATACCAAAAAGTAAGGTGAATAATAAAATTGCGAAAGCCACAGTAAAACCAGACATTACAGAACGTAATCTGTTTTTATTGATGCTCTGAAAAATTTCTCTCCATCTATCTAAATCGAACATAATTAGACTGCTTTAGATGCTTTTGTAAATTCGTCACTAATAATAACGCCATCTTTTAAACGAACAATTCTCTTTGTTTGCTCTGCTACTTCTTCTTCGTGAGTAATTACAAATACAGTCATTCCTTCGTCATTAATGTCTTTTAACAAGTCCATCACAGAATCTGTAGTTGTAGAATCTAATGCTCCTGTTGGCTCATCTGCTAAAACAACTTTTGGTTTAGTAACCAATGCTCTTGCAATGGCAACACGTTGTTTTTGACCACCAGAAAGTTCGTTTGGTAAATGATTTGCCCAATCTTTTAAACCTACTTTTTCTAAGTAATCTAAAGCAATTTGTAAACGTTCTTTTCTACCCATTCCTTTATAATACAAAGGAAGTGCAACGTTTTCTAATGCAGTTTTATATGAAATTAGGTTAAATGATTGAAATATAAATCCTAAAAATTTATTTCTTAACAGTGCTGCTTTTTTCTCATTCATGTCTTTTATAAGCTGACCATTTAAATAATAATCACCTTCATCATGAATATCTAACAAACCTACAATGTTTAGTAACGTAGATTTACCAGAACCTGAAGAACCCATAATAGATACAAATTCGCCTTCTTTAATATGTAAATCAATACCTTTTAAAACATGTAGTGAGTCTTTTCCTATTGGATAAGATTTGTGCAGTTTTTCTATTTTTATCATGGGTTGGTTAATTTTATACTAAAGTATTGAATGCTATTTGAAGCGCTTATTAATTTTTTGTTAAAAGCCCTTATTTAGAACAATACAACCATAAGACGTATCAGTATAAATTATGTTACAAAAAAATTACAAAAAGAATTAAAATTTCTAAAAATTAGTAGATGGCAGAATCATCAGGTTTACATAATAAATTCCTAAATTAGCAGTTAATCAAGATATAACATGATTACTATCCCTAAGAATAAAAAATTAATACTGTTTGATGGTGTTTGCAATCTTTGCAATTCTGCAGTATTAAAAATAATAAAGTACGATAAAAAAGATGTTTTTCTTTTTGCTGCTTTAGATTCTGATACTGGTAAAAAAGTAATTCAACATTTAAAAATTGATGTAGAAAAAATAGACTCTATCATTTTGTATGAGCCTAATGTTTCTTATGAAATTAAATCTACAGCTGCCTTAAAAATTGCCCAAGATTTTGGTGGTATTTGGTGGTTAACTAGTGTGTTTATGTTTATACCCGAAACTATTAGAAATTATGTGTATGATTACATTGCAAAAAACCGTTACAAATGGTTTGGCAAAAAACAACATTGCTTACTACCTAATTCTAAATTAAAAGCAAAATTTATTTAACATTAAACTTCCCCCTACAAATGAAAAAATTAAATTTAAAAACCGACATTAAGTTTAAATTCGCAATTGTCATTATTTCTTTATTGGTACTTATTTTAGTACTCAGTTCTCAATTCACAGATAAAAATTTCTATTTAGTAACCACAATAATTGGCGTTCTTTCTTTAATAGCCATTATTATTTCTGTAATAGGACTTTTAAGATCTATTAAAAATCTAAAACAACCCACATCTAAAAGAAGAATTACTTCAATAATTGTAATTGCATTTGTTACGTGCTTATTTTTTTACTTAATTGTAGCCAATATTATTGAAGCTTTAAAACAAATAACATAAATGAATATACCTAAAGAAATTAAATGTGTCATTTTTGATATGGATGGAGTAATTATAGACTCTGAAGAAATTCATAAAAAGGCCTATTATGAAACATTTAATTCAATTAGTGTAAACGTTTCAGATGAATTGTATAAAACATTAACAGGCTCATCTACCATAAATGCATTTCAGAAATTAGTCCATCATTTTAAGCTAGATTTAAATCCAGAAGATTTGGTATTAGATAAAAGAAAAAGGTACGTAAACTTTTTTGAGAATGATCCTACCCTTCATTTGGTGAAAGGCGTAGAAGACTTAATTAAACATTTATACCAGAATGAAGTTACGTTAGTTTTAGCCTCTTCTTCTGCTATGATTAATATTGATAGGGTTTTTACACGATTTAACCTACATCAATATTTTAAGGCGAAAATAAGTGGCGCAGATTTAAAGGAATCAAAACCAAATCCTGAGATTTTTGAAAAAGCAGCCATTTTAGGCGGAATTTCTAAAAAACATTGTGTGGTTATTGAAGATTCGGATAATGGAATTAAAGCTGCAAATGATGCAGGTATTTTTGTGATTGGCTATAAAAACCCAATGGCTAAAGATCAAACTTTAGAAAATGCAAATTATGTTTCTGATGACTTTCTTCATTTAAAAGCAGCTTTGTTTTAATGGAGAAATTAATTCAGCTCACTACAGAAGATTCAGAAAATGTAGCTCTTTGGAAAATTACCAATGATAAATCAACAAACAAACACTTATTTCTAATTCATGGAACCTTTTCTGACAAAGATTTCTTTAATGGTTTTACAGACTATTTTTTAAACTTAGGGTACACTTGTTGGGCATTAGATTGGAGAAATCATGGTGCAAGTAAAAAAACAAACAAAAAATTTAAAATAACTACTATTGGTAAATATGATGTTACAGCTGCATTCCGTTATTTAACAGCTACCGAAAATATAAATAAATTACATTGTGTTGCTCATAGTGGAGGAGGAATTGCAATTACAGTATGTTTAGTTCATCACCCTGAATTTAAAAAATTCATAAAAAGTATCACACTTTTTGGAGTACAAGCATTTGGGGCAAACACTGGCATCCTACAGAATATAAAACTACGAGTAGCTAAGTTATTTTCTAAATTAATTGGGAAAGTACCTGCAAAACTAGCAGGTTCTAAGAATAACGATGAAACCTATTTTACCATGAAACAATGGTTTAACTGGAACATCTACAGGCAATTTAAAGACAGTAATCATTTTGATTACGAACCTGAAATGAAAGAAATTAAAATACCAATCATTTCTTTCTGTGCAAAAGGTGATGACTTTATAGCGCCTAAAGAAGGTTGTCAATTATTTTTAGACGCATTTCAAAACCCAAAAAATGAGTTGGTTTATTGTGCAAAAGAACTGGGCAATTTAGAAGATTACAATCATAGCAGAATACTAAAGTCTAGAAATTCTATGAAAGAGTTGTGGCCTAAAGCTGCTGCTTGGATGCAGACACATTCGTAAATTCCTACAGCAACTTAGACATTGCTGTTTTTATAATTTCAATGTTTTTCAAGTAATTTGATTTGCTTTCTTTTTTCTGCTGATCAACCATTTTACGCATTAAGTTAATCATCACTTTATCAAAATTAAAACCAGTATACTCTTTCCCTTTCACAACCATATCATCTACTAAATTCTGAATAGCTTCTGTATTGTTGCTTACAGCAATTTGATCAAAAGCTTTTTGATATAAGACTTTTGTAGCATCATCATTCGCCAAGAACATTCCAGATACTACACTTTTGGCAACAAAAGGCAATTCAGATTCATCTTTAGCCTCAATAAATATTTTAGTTAAAGGCGTTGCTAATATTTTACGAACTTCATCTGGTAATTCTTTAGATTTTTGAATGGCCAAAGGTTGATCTATATAATACATAGAAACCAAAGCTTTACCCAATACAGAATACGATTTGCTATTTAAGGCCTTTTCAAATATTGGTTTTAATTCAGGGTCTGTTAACTTACCTAAAGTGCTTAAAGCTTCTGCCTGAACTAAGGTTTTTTCATCATTATTGGCCATTCTCATAATTTTACGAATAGCGTCTTTTTTAGAGAACTTATTTATTAAATCGATTTGTTGTAATGCCAAAATTCTAATTTTGTAAGAATCATCATCTAGTGCACTAACAATGGCATTAAACGCATTTTTATCATCTTGTTTAGAAGCTACCTGAAACAATGCCTCTCTTCTATGTGCAAAATTATCGGCATTTTTAAGTTGAAAAATATATTCGCTTAAAATTTTGTTTTCATACAAATTACATACTAAAACATTATCTGCATTTACTTGAATTAAATTAGGCTGTTTGTTGTATGGAAATGTAAAAGAAGCATCATTTGAATCTACAAAAACGGTATGTCTTGTTTTTTGATTCCCTTCAAAAATATCAATAGCAAAAGGAAACTTAAATGTTTCAGATTGCAACTGAGCAATGTTTACAGTAACTGTTTTTCTTAATGTATTGTAATCATAAGAAATTTCAATATTTGGATGATTTGCTCCAAAATACCATTGATTAAAAAACCAGTTTAAATCCTGCCCAGTAATTTCTTCGAACACCAATCTTAATTGATGTACTTCTGCAGTATCAAATTTATAATTGGTTAAATAGGTTTTTAACCCTAGAAAAAAAGCTTCATCGCCTAAATATTTTCTAAGCATGTGAAGTATTGCTCCACCTTTATTATAGCTAACTAAATCAAATAATTCTTCTCTATCATCATAATTATAACGAACTAAGCTTTTATCTTGATTTTGACCATTTTTATACGCCTCAACTTGCTCATAATAATGCATTTCTGCATCTGTTTTACCATATTTGTGTGCTCTCCAGAGATATTCACCATAATTGGCAAAAGACTCATTTAAGGTCAAGTTAGACCAACTTTCTGAAGTTACTAAATTACCAAACCAGTGATGAAAAATTTCGTGAGCAATTGTATTTTCTTGTAAATTGGCATCTATTAATTGTCCTGGTTTTTGATATGCTTGTTCACCATGCACAACTGCAGTAGTATTTTCCATGGCTCCAGAAACATAATCATGAACTACAATTTGACTGTATTTTGCCCAAGGATATTCTACCCCTAATCTCTTCTCAAAAAAACCTATCATTTCTGGAGTTAAGCCAAAAATATCTTTTGCATAGGGTGCATATTCTTTTTCTACATAATAATTAACAGGTATATTTTTATAATTGTCTTTTATAATTGCGAACTCACCAACTCCCATGAACGCTAAATAAGGAGCATGTTTTTTATCTTGTTTCCAATAATCGGTTCTGTTGTTATCCTTATTGGTTTGGCTAACTAATACTCCATTAGATAATGTTTGGTATTTATTAGGAACAGTAATCGCTATTTCTTGGGTCATTTTTTGGTTAGGTGCATCTATAGTTGGGAACCAAGCAGAATTGGCTTGTGTTTCACCTTGTGTCCAGATTTGTGTTGGTTTGGTAGCATCTTTACCATCTGCATTTATAAAATACAATCCTTTAGCATCTGTTATAGCCTTACTTCCTTCATCTTTTACCTTTTCTGGTCTTGCAGTATATTTAATATAAATTGTAAACTCTTCGTTCTTGGTATATACTCTAGGCAGTTCAATTTCTAAAACATATTCATCATATTCAAATGCGAGTGGTTTGTTATCTAAACTAACTTCGTGAATGCGCATTGAATTGGCATCTAAAGACACTTTATTTGTAGCATAGAAGTAAGGTGATGCTGTAACCCATGCTTCGCCATTCATGGTTTTATCATCAAAATTAAAATCTACATTTAACTTGGTGTGTATTAGAACATGTTTTTTCTCTTTCTCTGCTTTATAGGTACTGCTTTGTGCTAAAAGTGATGTACTAAAAATTAAAAAGCTTAAAAAGAATATGGTATTGAACTTCATAAATGGTATCGTATTGGAACTTCAAAAATAGTAAAACTGATTGTAGAAGCTGTTAATGCTCAGTTAAATTCAATAAGTATACCAAAAAAAGAAGAGAGCCAAAATTCTAAAAATTTTGACTCTCTTATTATTACAAGTTTTGGGGGAAAACTAATTTAATTCGCGTTAAAGATGTTACCTAAGTTTCCTAAGCTATTTTCATCCATTTCTACACTGCTCAACATTTGTACAATTTTAGAAGGATCCATATTATCACCTAACAAACGTACAACTCCTACTCCATTTTGATCTCCATAACCAAAGGCTACAATTTCATCAATAGCTTCTGTTTTACCAGAATAGAATACAGATACATTCATACCTTTCAATTTCATGGCCATAAGACTTTTGTAATCTTCATTGTCTTTAAAAATCTCTTTTAACTTAGCTTTTTCAGTTTCATAAGAGGCCTCATTAGCTCCTGTTTTTGGCAGAAAAACAACATTAATCTTCTTAATACTTTGCATAGTTTCTTTGACATCATCAGCTACATCTGCTTTTGGAGATAATACTGAACTTACAGGTATATCTCCTGTATAAAAACCTTCTTTACCACTAGTATCTACTAAATAGGTTTGTAAAGATTTATCATTTTTACAAGAACTCATTAGCAAAACAACTAATAGGAAAGAAAATACTGTGGTTAATTTTTTCATTTGAATATTTTTGGTTGAATAAGTTGGGCTATTACACCCAACTTATTACATTGGTTTTACTTGTTTTCTTTTACAATTTTATCTGTATAATCAGCCATTTTATTAATGTCTATATTACCTGTTAACGATAACACCATAGCTTCAGACATTCCATTAGTTTTCTTGTCTATGCCTTTAACAAACATTAAAACTTCGCTTACAAAATCTTTATTTTTAGTAGCCTTTACGTAAATTTTAACTCTAGAATCGTCTTCTTTAATACGCATTAACTCTGTAAGATTTGCTTTTTTAATGGCAGACTTTACCATGCTTTCCATTTTGTTTGCAATGGTTACATTATCTGTAGAAAACATTTTGAATTCTTTTAATTCATTTAACATTTCAAAGGCTTGCATTACATCATTACCTTCTACTTTTGCGTCTTTTGGTTTAAACTTGTTAAGCAACTCAAATGCATCTTTGGTTACAACAACCATATCTACTTCATCTAAATCTTCTAAACTATCAAAGATAGATTGTGCATTAGAAAACATTGGTGCTAATACAAATGCTATTAATACTATTATTTTTTTCATAATTTCTGTGTTTACTTGGTTTTACTAATTTATTACTTGGTTTATTTTAATACTTTTTTTACTGCAGTTCCATGCTTATAAAATTGGTCTACTGCTTGTTCTCCTTTTTTAAGGTTGCTAGACAATAAAGTGAACCCTTTATTTAATTGTGCATAAATTTTTTCTGCTTTTTTTCTTTCTTGATATTCTTTATATTCTTGCTGGCCAAGAAATACACTGAATAATAACATTACAGATGCTGCTACAGACAACCATTTAAAGTTCATCTTCTTAGATTTCTTAGGCTCTAACTTTATGGTTTTGGTATAAGTATCTTCTTTTACAGCAGTAAAATATGTAAACATATAAGCATACTCTTGCAAATGTGGAGCAACATTACCTTCTGTAAAATACGTTCTTAAGGTTTGCTCTTCTTGCAACGTAGTTTCTGCATTTTCATACTTTTCTACTAATTTTTCTATGTTAGCTAACTCCATAGTTGTGTTTTTTAATTAATTCTTCTCTAATTGTTTTTCTTGCTCTAGATAATGCTACTCTAACTGCTGTTGGCTTCATATCTACCATTTTACAAATTTCATCAAAATCATACTGTTCAACATCTCTTAATTGAATAATTATCTTTTGATTTTCTGGCAATTTCTCTATCAATTGGTGCACTTGGTTTACACTGTCTTGATATTCTAATTTCTTATCTAAAGAAGTTTCTTTCTCTTTATAATTGCTATGTACTAAGGTTAAATTACTTGCTTGCTTACTTTTTAAACGATCATAACAATAGTTTTTAGTCATTGTCATTGCAAATGCTTCAACATTTTTATAATTCCCAATTTTACCTTTGTTTTTCCATAGTTTAAAAATAAGCTCTTGGGTAGCATCTTCTGCTTCTTCTCTAGATACTAACAATCTTTTTGCTAGTCTAAAAACCTTATCTTTAAATGGTAAAACAACTTCTAAAAAGTCTGACTGGTTCATGGGTTGATTTTGTTTTTCTGATATTTTTTCATCTCTTATATCAGGTTTACATAATTACGACGAGTAACAATTTATTTTGTTACATCCATATTTAAAAAAAATACTAAAAAGGTTTACATTGCGTTAAATTTACTGTAAACATTAGACTTTTCTTTATGAAAAAAAATAAAAATATTATCTACTTCTTACTAGGTTGTGCTTTATTCTTTGGTTGTTCTAAAGAATATGAAGTACCTCAAAATTTAGTTGTGCACGATTTTGTTTGGAAAGGTTTAAACGCTTATTATTTGTATCAAGATGATATTGCAGATTTGTCTGATAGACGTTTTAATTCTGATGAAGAATTAAATGCGTACTTAAATTCTTTTGCGGATTATAATTTACTTTTTGAAAGTTTATTACTTGAAAACGATATAAAATCTACCTTAATAGAAGATTATAATACTTTAACAGTTCCTGAATTAAGAAGTAGATTTACAAATGGTTTAGAATTCGGAATTATTGCAGACCCAAACAATTCTGAAAATGTCTTGGGTTATGTAACACATATTTTACCAAATTCTAATGCTGCCAATCAAAACATTAATAGAGGTGATTATTTTAACGCTGTTGATGGTGTATTACTTACAAGACAAAATTATCAGGATATTTTATTAAATGGTCAAGATAATTTTACCCTGAATATGGCAAATTTTGATGGCAATACAATTACGCCAACTACAACTACAGTTAGTTTAGAAAAAGAAGGTTATAATTATCCTGGTGTTTTTATGGAAGACGTTTTAGCTGTGAATGCAGATAACGTAGGCTATATCATTTATAACAACGATTTCTCTACCAACTACATTAATAACTTAAAACAAACTGCAAACAATTTTGTAAGTCAGAATGTAAATAAATTGGTTTTAGATTTAAGGTATAGCATTGGTTCAGGAAGTTTTGCTAGAAATATGGAAGCATTTGCAAGCGTTATCACTGGTCAGTTCCAAAATGAAGTTCTCATCAAAGAAAATTGGAACAATAAAGCACAAGCTTGGTTTTCACAAAATCAACCAGATTCATTGGTTACACGTTTTTCTGCTAACAATGCCAACACTTCTGTTGAAGGGATGCAGGTTACAGATTTATTTATCATTTTAAATAGTGCTAATTTTGAAGGCTCATCTGCTATTGAATTACTGGTAAATAGTCTAAATCCGTATATGAATGTGCAAATAATTGGTAACAATACTGCTGGAAACAATACAGGTTCTATTACACTTTATAATTCTGAAGATTATGATTTTGGACTAAAAAACACAACACATACAGTAGCTTTACAACCTGTAGTGTTAACTTTCTCAAATAATAACGACGAAACTTATAACAACGGATTATCACCAATAATAAATCTTTGTGATCAAGAAGATATTTTAAATTTGGGCGTTTTAGGCACTAGAACAGAACCTATTTTAAATAGGGTTTTAAATTTAATTGAAACTGGAGCAGCAAATTCAAACACCAATTGCAATCCTAACAATTACGAATATCTGTTTAATAGTATTGCTCCACAAAGAAATATTGATAATGGTGTTTTTATAGAACAAGATTTACCTAATACAAATTAAATTGATGAAAAATATATTCAAAACCTTTATACTACTTGCGTTATTTACTTTTGCTTCTTGTGAAAAAACAGAGATAGATGCTATGCAAAATACCACGCAAGATGATATTAACTATTTTATATGGAAAGGTTTAAATGTGTACTACTTTTGGCAACAAGATGTGCCAGATTTAGCAGATGATCGTTTTACAACTTTTGATGATTTATATACTTATTTCAGAGATTTTTCGTCTCCAGAAACAGTTTTTGAAAGTTTATTAAATAGACCTGAAGATCGATTTTCTGTAATAGTTGATGATTATGTTGCACTTGAAAATTCGTTTCAAGGTTTAAATTTAAGCAATGGTATTGAGTTTGGCTTAGTAAGGTATAAAACCAATACTAGCAATGTTTTTGGTTATGTGCGTTATGTAGTGCCCAATTCTGATGCAGCTTCTAAAAATATAGTTCGTGGTCAAATATTTACATCCATAAATGGTCAGCAGTTAACAGATACAAATTTCAGCTCCTTATTATTTAGTAGTAATACCTCTTATTCAATGGGATTTGCTGATTATAATGATGGAGATCCTGTACAAAATGGAACTCTAGTTACTTTACAAAAAACAGATTTACAAGAAAACCCAATTGCTATTGCAAAGGTTGTTGAGGCAAACAATCAAAAAATTGGATACTTAATGTACAATCAGTTTGCAAGAAACTATGATGCTGAGTTAAATGCGGCTTTTGCAAACTTTAAATCAGAAAATATAGACGATTTAATTATCGATTTAAGATACAATCCTGGAGGATCTGTGCAAACTGCAAGTTATTTAGGAAGTATGGTTACTGGGCAATTTACAGACCAAGTTTACTCTAAAGAAATATGGAATGATAAAATATTAGCTGCAAATCCGTCAGAAAATTTTATCAATAATTTCACTAATCAAATTAGAAATGTAGATACTAATGGTAATGTAATTGTTGATGAACCTATTAATAGTTTAGGTTTAAACAGAGTCTACATCATCACTTCATCTAATACTGCTTCTGCTTCAGAATTATTAATGAATGCTTTAAGTGCATACATAGATGTAAATGTTGTAGGTACAACAACCGTTGGTAAACAAGTGGGTTCTATCACCTTATATGATTCTGATAACTTAAGAAAAACAGGTGCTAATTTTAACACAGATCATAATTATGCGTTACAACCTTTGGTTTTAGAAATCACAAATAAAAACAATGTAAACTTTCCAAACGGAATAACTCCTGGAACAGATTTACCTGGTATTGTTTTAACTGAAGATTTTGATAATTTAGGAACATTAGGTAGTGTAAATGAACCTTTATTAAGTAGAACCATTCAGTATATTATTACTGGCTCTAAATCAACATCAAAAATAGAGAAGAGTAATGTTTTCGATGAAATTTACGATTCTAAAATGGCAACACCTGCAAGTAATAACATGCAATCTGAAGGAAGAAGTATTGTTGGGTTTTAAACTTAAATGTTTAAGTTTTCTACATTATCTACACCCTCTTCAATTTCTTTATCTGTAAGAACGTCTGGCCTAAATTCGCTCATTAATTCTTCACGTTTTGATTTTGCGTATTTGTAACCAGATTTCCACCATTTGCGCATTAAAACTTCATCGAACACTAAAGAATTTGTGGTTAAAACAGTTGGAGTGTAGTATAAATTTAATTTTACATTTTTATTATTTGCAGCCAATTTTCCAATAGTAATATTATGCCTTTCTACGTGTGTTAGCATAAAATCGAAAACATCAAATAATAACGAAAACGGATTCTTTGAGGGCAACCTATTAAACTGGCTCACTTCTGTTTCTAATATAATAGCATCAATTTCTGTGGCACCTCTTAAAATAGCCTCTCTAATTGGTACTAAAGAGCCAAAACCACCATCTGCATATTGTTGCCTATCTTTTTCTAGAATACTCATGAAAGGAACATAGTTACAAGAACCCCAAATCCAATCTACAAAATCATCATAAGTACAATCATTACTCGATTTATATTCAATCTGATTTGCAGTTAAATTACTCACAGTAACCACAATTTCTTTATTTCTTTCTTTAATTTTTTCAAACATTTCTTTGGTGACATTCTTCTTAATAAGACGTCTTAAATTCTTACTCTCACCAAAAGTTTTTCTTCCTTTCAAAAAATTTCGAAGCATTCCAAAATGATTAATATTAATCACTTTTTCACCTGAGACTTTTTTTATTTTAAAGGGATTGCTATTAAAAATTGTACTCTGATTCACATTGGTATACAAATGCTTCAATTCATCTAACATATCTAAAGCCAAATGAGAAACCATTAAACTACCTGTAGACGTACCCAAAAACAAATCGTATTCTCTGTTTTCTTTCTTCATTAAATATTGAGCAACACCACCTGCAAATGCTCCTTTACTTCCACCCCCAGAAATAACCAATGCTTTTTTCATTAACCTTAAATGATTTGTTTATTTTAGTTCTATAAAAATATCAAAAATGAAAAGAATTGCGCTACTTCTACTCACATTTGTTTTATTGTATTCGTGCAAGGAAGAATATCAACCTAGAAATATAAAATCAATTGACATTCAAGAGTTTAACATAATTAACTCTAGTATTAGAGCCATTCATGCTACAGATTCTACAAAAGTTTTTTACGCTGGTTCTAGAGGAGATGTTGGTTTTAAGACTAATGAAGGTGTTTCTTTAAATGCCCTAAACATTGAATTTTCAGACAGTATTTTACCACATTTTAGAAGTTTAGCTTTTAATGGTAAAGATTATTTTGCCTTATCAATAGGTAATCCTGCTCTCTTATATAAAATTACAGAGGGTGAATATTCTTTGGTATATAGAGAAGACCATGAAAAGGTATTTTATGATTCTATGAAATTTTTTGATGATAATTTACATGGAATTGCTGTTGGAGATCCAACAGAAAACTGTGCTTCAATAATTTTAACTGCTGATGGTGGAGAAACTTGGCAGAAACTATCTTGTGATAATTTACCTGATTTTGAAGAAGGAGAAGCTTTTTTTGCTGCTAGCAATACCAATATTAAAACAATAGGTAGTACAGTTTGGATAGCTTCTGGTGGTAAAAAAGCGCGAATTTTAAAATCTACAGACTATGGTAAAACCTGGCAAATTTTTGATACTCCTATTATAAAAGGAGATGGCCCTCAAGGAATTTATTCAATGGATTTTTATGACGAAAAAACGGGAATTATTATTGGAGGCAACTATGCTAAACCACAAGAAAACAAGGCCAATAAAGCAATAACTAAAGATGGTGGTTTAACTTGGTCTTTGGTAGCAAATAACCAAAATCCTAATTACAAAAGCGGAGTTGCTTATGTGCCAAATTCAAATGGTAAAGAGATTTTTGCTGTAGGCAAAACAGGTATTTCTTATTCTAAAGATGGTGGTTTAAACTGGGTAGAAATTTCAGACAAAGGTTTTTACGCTATTACTTTTGTAGACCATAACAATGCTTGGTTAAGTGGGAGCAATAAAATTGCAAAATTTAGATTAGAATAGATGAAAAAAATTTTAATTCTTATTATAGTTGTTAGTTTACAATCCTGTTCAAAACCTTTTCAACCATTAGAAGATTTTGATTGTAATACATCTATCTTAAAAAATCTGGAAGAAGTCGAGGATTCTAAAAGCCTATTTTCTTTAAAACTGCCAAAAGAGTGGGAAACAAATCTTTATCAAGACCAAATTCAATCTTCTATTTTTAGCGCAGATACTTCAAAAAACTTAACAGAATCTATTTTGTTAGATGTTTCTTATATCAATAAAGAACTAATAATTAATGAAAATTTCATACTAAAACAAGAACAAGAATATCTACAAAAAAAATTGATTATGGTTGAAAACAGAGTTTTTAATTATAACAATACCAAAGCAATTTACATGATATTTAAAGGCAAAAAGAACAACTTAAAATATCAAATTTGTAGTATTTTTATACATCTAAATTCGTCAAATTTTGTTTTGGCCAAAATAGAATTGTATGGTGATAAAGCTATCGCAGAAAGAAGATGCAAGGCATTGTCTTTAATTGAAAACATAAAACTAAATCAATACTAAATGATTGATAAAAAACAAATTACAAATCGATTTTTAAGTTACGTAACTATAGATACTGAATCAGATCCTAACAATCCTGCCTTTCCAAGCACAGAAAAGCAATGGACCTTAGCTAGAATTTTAGAAAAAGAATTAAAAGCTATTGGTTTAGAAGATGTAGAATTAGATGAAAATTGTTACATCATGGCTACTTTACCAAGTAATTTAGATTTTGAAGTGCCTACAATTGGTTTTATTTCTCATATAGATACAAGCCCAGATTTTACTGGTGCTAATGTAAAACCTCAAATCATAGAAAATTACAATGGTAATGATATTGTACTTAATAAAGAACTTAACATTGTACTTTCTTCAAGTTATTTTGATGATTTAAAACAGTATAAAGGTCAGACTATAATTACCACAGATGGTACTACTCTATTGGGTGCAGACGATAAAGCTGGAGTTACAGAAATAGTATCTGCAATGGAGTATTTGGTTAAACATCCTGAAATTAAACATGGTAAAATTAGAATTTGTTTTACTCCAGATGAAGAAGTTGGTAAAGGAGCTCATTTGTTCGATGTGGAGAAATTTGGTGCAGATTGGGCTTATACTATGGATGGAAGTCAGATTGGAGAATTAGAATACGAAAATTTTAATGCAGCTAGTGCAAAAGTTACTGTAAAAGGTAAAATTGTGCATCCAGGATATGCAAAAGGCAAAATGATTAATTCATTGCTAATTGCTAATGAAATATTGCAGCTGTACTTCTGAAGAAGTACCAGAAAAAACAGAAGGTTATGAAGGTTTTTTTCATTTACATGATGCAAAAGGTGATGTAGAAGAAACTGTTTTAGAATACATTATTAGAGATCATGATTTTGATATTTTCGAAAAGAGGAAATATCTTATGCAAAAAATAGCCTTTGATATCAACAAAAAATTGGGAGATGATTTTATACAAGTAGCTATCAAAAATCAATATTTTAATATGAAAGAAAAGGTAACTCCTGTTATGCATATTGTAGATATTGTTGAAGAAGTTATGAACGAAATAGGTATTACACCATTAATAAAACCAATTAGAGGTGGTACTGATGGTTCTCAACTTTCTTATAAAGGATTGCCCTGCCCAAATATTTTTGCGGGCGGACATAATTTTCATGGGCGTTTTGAATACGTTCCTGTTGAATCTATGATTAAAGCAACAGAAGTTATAGTAGGTATTGCAAAAAAAGTAGCTATTAAATACCAATAAAAAAGTCTTCAGAAATTTCTTTCTGAAGACCCATTGAAACAATAGAAAACTATAGTTAATTTCTCTTGCAATAGAAAACCCCTACATCTTATATATTAAGAGAAATACTGCGCAAGTATACACGTTTATAAGTAGTTAGCCTAATTAACTAAGACAAATCAGGGTTTTTCCCTTTTATGTTTTTATAGAATGATCGCAAAAATTTAAAGTCAGATTCTTTGTCATCTGTAGGATAAAAAGGTGCTGATATTTTTATCGTTTTATTTTCAAAATCTAAAGTAGCCATAACTATAGGCACATTTGCACCTTTGGCTATGTAATAGAATCCAGTTTTCCAAGTTGTTACTTTTTTTCTAGTTCCTTCAGGTGATAAACCCAATTTAAATTCGTCTTTACTATTAAAAATAGCAATAATAGCATCAACCAAATTATTGTTTTTAGTTCTATCTACAGGTGTGCCTCCTAAAGCTCTAAAGAAAAAACCAAAAGGCCCATTAAATAGTGAAGCTTTACCAATAAAGTGTATCATTATACCAGAACTTATTCTTGCTAAAATGGCAATAGGAAAATCTACCCAACTTGTATGAGGAGCAGCAATAACAACATATTTTTTAATATCAGTAGGAAAAAAACCATCTATTTTCCAGCCTAAAATAGTAAACAATATAAATTTTGCGATTCTTTTCATTCTCTCTTTTAAAAGTGATAAATTTAAGGACTTAAATTGATACAATGATAGAATTGATAGCTTACTTTTTAATTGCACTGATTTTTAGCTTTATAGGTCTTTATATAGGTAAACTTTTAGCCAAAGTAAATTTTGAAAAAGAGAAAACAAATTTAGAAAAAGAGAAATCTACATTCGAAGAGCGCGTTTTATTGTTACAGCAAGCTAAAGACACCTTAGAAAATAATTTTATTGAATTGCAAAAAGACATAAAAACAAATCAATTAGAAAAAGAGAGTTTACTTAGAATAAATACTACTCAAGAATCTGATATAAAAAATCTGAAAAGCAAATTAGAGGAGCACAAGCAAGAAGTTGAAAATTTACAGAAGAAATTCACTAATGATTTTGAGGTTTTGGCAAACAAAATTTTAGAAGAAAAGTCAACAAAATTTACCAATCAGAATAGAGAAAACATTAAAAATATTTTAGAACCATTAGAAAAGAAAATTCAAACTTTTGAAAAAAAGGTTTCTGATAGTGATGAAAAAAGAGCTGGATTTCAATCTGCACTAAAAACACAATTAGACCACTTAAAAGAATTGAATGCCCAAATGAGCAAAGACACTATAAATCTTACAAAGGCTTTAAAGGGGGATTCTAAAATGCAAGGTAATTGGGGTGAATTGGTATTAGAACGAGTGCTAGAAAAGTCAGGCTTAGAAAAGGATAGAGAATACTTTGTACAGCAAAGTTTTACAACAAATGAAGGTAAAAAAGTATTGCCAGATGTTGTTATTCACTTACCTGATAACAAGAAAATGATTGTGGATTCTAAGGTTTCGTTAGTAGCCTATGAACGATTTACGAACGAAGAAGATGAAACTCTTAAAATACAGTATTTAAAGGAGCATGTAAACTCTTTAAAAAGACATATAGAACAACTTTCTGAAAAGAAATACGAAGATATTTACCAAATTGAATCACCAGACTTTGTATTGCTCTTTATCCCAATAGAACCTGCATTTGCAGTAGCTTTAAATTCTGATAAGCATCTATATAATAAAGCTTTCGAAAAAAACATTGTAATTGTAACTCCATCAACTTTATTAGCCACTTTAAGAACTATAGATTCTATGTGGAATAATGAAAAGCAACAAAGAAATGCCATTGAAATTGCAAGGCAAGCTGGGGCTTTGTACGATAAATTTCAAGGTTTACTTACAGATTTAGTAAGCATTGGTAAACGCATTGACGATAGCAAAAAGGAGTATTCAGGTGCCATGAACAAACTTGTTGAAGGTAGAGGAAACTTAATTACCAGTGTTGAAAAATTAAAAAAGATGGGTGCAAAAGCTAAAAAATCTATGCCAGAAAATATTATTAAAAGAGCACAATTGGAAGAATAATTTTCTTTTGAGTTAATATTTGAATTGATACCACAAACGACTACTCTATATATGTCATAAATTTGATTTGAATCTAAAAATCAACAATTTATGAGTACTGATAATAAATCAAAAGAAAACAAAGAAGAACTTAATACAGATCTTTATAAAGATGTTAAAACTGATGATACTACAAGTCATATTGTAGGTAAACCAGATATTCATACAGAAGAAACTAAAATCTTAAAATCAGAAAATAATAATGATGGTAAAGAGATTTTAATAGGTAAAGATATTAAGGAAATCGAAAAAATTGAAGCCGATCATGAATCACTTCAAAGAAAAATATTAAACAAATTATCTTAAAAATATAACTATGAGCACAGACAAACACGAAAGAGGATTGCATCCCTTAAAAGGAACAGTAAAAGAGGGTTATAAAGATAAAGACAGTAGTAAAAATAGATTAGAAGGCACAGATAAAGAAAAATTAGAAAACCAAGTGCATTCTGCTACAGATAACTCTGATAAAAGAATTGCTGATAAAATTCAGAATTCTGAGAACAAAGATAAATAGAGAATATACACTCTAAAATTTGTATTATAAAATTAAAACTAATGTTATGAATAAAGACACAAACGAAGGAACTTGGAAACAGATAAAAGGTGAGTTTAAAGAAACTTATGGAGAAATAGCTAATGATGAATCGGCAGAAGCAGAAGGTAAAAAAGATAAGCTATTTGGAGAAATCCAAGAAAAATATGGTAAAACCAAAGACGAAATTGCTGAAGCTATAAAAAGCTGGTAATTTATATTTACAATAAACAAAAAGTACTAAAGAATATTCCTTAGTACTTTTTTTATGACTTAATTATACTTCTTTTTTATATTTCTTTACTAAACCACCTACAGTTAAACCTTGGGCTATAATTGAAAATACTACTACAATATAGGTTATCACTAAAAATAAATCTCGATACATTTCTGCAGATAAACCTAAGGCTAATGCAATAGAAATTCCTCCTCTTAAACCACCCCAAGTCATTATTAAATTTGTTTTGGGCACAAAATTTAATTTCTTTTTAAATAGATTAATTGGCAGAAATAAAGAAATATATCTGCATACTAAAACTACAGGAATTGCTATTAAACCTGCTACAATATACTTACCTTCTAAAACAAGAATTAGCATTTCCATACCAATTAAAACAAACAAGATTGCGTTTAAAAGAATATCTAATAGCTCCCAGAATTTATCTACATACTTTTCTGTGGTTTCAGACATAGAAGAAGATCTTATAGTATCATTACCAACAATTAAACCAGCTGTTACCATTGCTAATGGTGCAGATAAATGAAATTTTTGTGCAATAAGTGTACCTCCCATAACTGCTGCAAGAGTAATAATAACTTCAATATCATAATCATCAATAGACTTTATTAATCTATAAGAAATATAGCCTAAAAGAGCTCCTAGTAAAATACCACCTAATACTTCTTGTCCAAATAATTGTATCACATCAAAAGCTTCAGTGTCATCGATACCAGATTTTGCAATTTGAAATATCGTTAAAAAAATTACAACTCCTACTCCATCATTAAATAAGGACTCACCTACAATTTTTGTTTCTAACTTTTTAGGTACGCCTGCTTTTTTCAAAATTCCTAATACTGCAATAGGATCTGTTGGTGATATTAATGCTCCAAATAATAAACAGTAAATAAACCCAATTTCAAAACCTAAAAGTTGCAAAACAAAATACATTACTGTACCCACAAGAAAAGTAGATGTTAAAACACCTAATGTTGAAAATAGTAGAATTGGCCAACGTTGAATTTTTAACTGTTCAAAATTGGTATGTAATGCACCAGCAAATAATAGAAAACTAAGCATTTCATCTAATAAAACCGATTTAAAATCAATATTAGAAATAATTGATTTTTCTAAGTTTAGCAAGGTTGGATCTACATAACTATACAACAAAACTCCCAAAGTAAAAATGATTGTAATAATCATTAAACCAATGGTATTTGGCATTTTTAAAAACTTAACATTGATGTATCCAAAAACAGCTGATAAGAAAATTAAAACTGTAGCTATAAAATAAGTATCCATAATTTTTTTTCTGATTGTAAGATATAAAAAAGCATCAAGAAATAAACTTGATGCTTTTAGTATTTTGAGATTTTATATGTTGTTACATTACAAAAAGTCTTCTAGAACTCATCATATCAGAAACACGCTCTCCTATTTCATGTAAAGCTTCTTCATTATCAGCATTTTGTATAGCTTCATCTATAAAGTTTACAACAGCTTCCATATCTTCAGTTTTTAAACCACGTGTTGTAATAGCAGGCGTTCCTACACGAATACCAGAAGTTACAAAAGGACTTTTATCATCAAAAGGAACCATGTTTTTGTTCACTGTAATGTCTGCTTTACCTAAAGCGATTTCTGCATCTTTACCAGAAATGTTTTTATTTCTAAGATCGATTAACATACAGTGGTTATCTGTTCCACCAGAAATTAAATCGTAACCTTTTGATACAAATGCTTTAGCCATAGCTGCTGCATTTTCTTTTACTTGAATTTGGTATTCTAAAAACTCATCTGTTAAAGCCTCTCCAAAAGCTATTGCCTTGGCTGCAATTACATGCTCTAAAGGTCCTCCTTGATTACCAGGAAAAACAGCAGAGTTTAACAACATAGACATCATTTTAGGCTTACCGCTTTTTAACGTTTCTCCAAACGGATTTTCGAAATCTTTACCAACCATTATAATTCCACCTCTTGGCCCTCTTAAAGTTTTATGCGTAGTAGAAGTTACAATATGACAATGAGGTATTGGGTCATTTAAAATACCTTTAGCAATCATACCTGCTGGATGAGAAATATCTGCCATTAAAATAGCACCAACAGAATCAGCAATTTCTCTAAAACGTTTAAAGTCAATATCTCTAGAATAAGCAGAAGCACCAGCAATAATTAAGTTTGGTAATTCAGCAGTTGCAGTTTCTTGAATTTTATCATAATCTAAAACTCCTGTTTCTTTGTCTACACCATAAAAAGAAGTTTCATATAACTTACCAGAAAAGTTAACAGGAGAACCATGAGTTAAATGCCCTCCATGAGATAAATCAAAACCTAAAATTTTATCTCCTGGCTTTAAACAAGCTGCAAAAACAGCAGTATTTGCCTGAGAACCTGAGTGAGGCTGAACATTTACATACTCTGCACCAAATAATTCTTTAGCTCTATCAATTGCAATTTGTTCTACAATATCTACAATTTCACAACCTCCATAATATCTTTTTCCTGGATATCCTTCAGCATATTTATTGGTTAAAATAGATCCTTGAGCTTGCATAACTTGGTCGCTCACAAAGTTTTCAGATGCTATTAATTCTAAACCATTTAATTGTCTTTCTTTTTCCTCTTGAATAAGGTCAAAAATTTGATTGTCTATTTGCATTTTGCTGTTATTTATTAAGTTAACAAAAATAATTAAAATAGATATGTTAGTAAAGGTATTTTTGCCATGTTTTCAACAAGTTATTAATAATTATTCTTAATAGATTAAACTAATATTAAAATTGAATTTTTAATAAAAATTTAGTTTTAAAATGAGAAAAAATTATGTAGGTTTGAATAAACGAAAAAAAAGTAAAGATGATTATAACTGCAAATAATCCAAAAAGAAAATCTTGGTTAAAGGTAGAGGAAAATTCAGATTTCCCTATTCAGAATATTCCTTTTGGTGTTTTTATTACAAGAGATGATATTATTACAATAGGAAGTAGAATTGGTGACTTTGCAATAGATTTAGGTGCATTTCATCAATTGGGTTATTTTGAGGGTATACCACTTACAGATGATATGTTCTTACAAGATAACTTGAATGACTTTATTGCTGATGGTCGTAAAACTTGGAGATTGGTTCGTAATAGAATTGCAGAAGTATTTGATGTTACCAATGGTTCTTTAAGAGATAATGCAGATCATAAAGATAAAATCATCTTTAGAATGGATGAAGTAGAAATGTTGTTACCAGTTGCTGTTGGTGATTATACTGATTTTTATGCAAGTAAAGAGCATGCTACGAATGTAGGTTCGTTATTTAGAGATCCAGAAAATGCATTATTGCCAAATTGGTTGCATATACCTATTGGCTATCATGGTCGTAGTTCATCTATAATTCCTTCTGGAACACCAATTAGAAGACCTTATGGACAAACTAAACCTGCAGAAGGTTCTAGTACACCTGGTTTTGGGCCAAGTAAATTAGTAGATTTTGAATTAGAAATGGCTTTTATTACTACAGATGCTAATGTTTTAGGTGATAGAATACCTATTGAAGAAGCAGAAGAATATATTTTTGGTTTAGTACAGTTTAATGATTGGTCTGCTAGAGATATTCAAGCATGGGAATACGTGCCTTTAGGCCCATTCTTAGGAAAGAATTTTGCTTCTACAATTTCTCCATGGATTGTTACTTTAGATGCTTTAGAGCCATTTAGAACTGAAAACCCTAAGCAAGTGCAAGAACCATTACCTTATTTAAAACAAGAAGGTAAAGGGAGTTATGATATTCATTTACAAGTTGGTATTCAACCAGAAAATGCAGAAGAAACAGTTGTGGCAAATTCTAACTTTAAATATATGTATTGGACAATGGCTCAACAATTGGCTCATCATACTGTTAATGGTTGCCCAGTTGAAGCTGGAGATATGATGGGTTCTGGAACTATTTCTGGACCTACCAAAGATAGTTTTGGTTCGATGCTAGAATTAACTTGGAAAGGTCAAAATCCAATTAAATTAAAAGACGGTTCTACTCGTAAATTTATAAACGATAATGATACTGTAATTATGAGAGCTCATTGTAAAAATGATAAGGTAAGAATCGGCTTTGGTGAATGTGTAGGTAAAATATTACCCGCAAAATAAAAACCGAATTATAAATCATAAAAAAAGCTTCACAGTATTGTGAAGCTTTTTTTATTAAAATGAATAAAGTGAAGTAACTAAGACTTCCAAAAAGTTCTTTTCTTATTTAACTCCTCTTCTGTTTTTAAGTACTCTTCTGCTTCTTCTGGAGAAAGTACTTTTAAAAATGAAGGATGTTGTTCAATAGCATATTCTATTTTAGTAACAATTTCAGCAATATCTTCATTATCATAGTCAATTTCTAAAGGCTCTTTTATCACCATTGACTGTAATACATTCTTTCGCTTAATATTTAAACCTTTCTTATCAAAAGAACGTCTAAAACCATCAATGACAATAGGCACTACAATTGGTTTAAAGGTTTTAATTATATGCGCTGTTCCTCTTCTAATTGGCTTAAAAGGCGTTGTTGTACCTTGTGGAAAAGTAATTACCCAACCATCTTTAATGGCTTTACCTATATTAGAAATATCAGAATTTTTTACCTGTCTTTTTACATCTTTACCTGCGCTTCTCCAAGTTCTATCAATAGAAACAGAACCTGCATAAGCAAAAAGTTTTGGCAGCAAACCAGATTTCATAGTTTCACCTGCTGCAACAAAGTAAATATTTAATTTTGGATTCCAGATGTAGCCAATATTTTTAATAGAATCCTCTCTACCACTTAAAGAGGCATTAAATACATGAAACATGGCAGCAACATCTGCAAAGTAAGTTTGATGATTTGAAATAAAGAGCACATTCTTATCTGGTAAGTTTCTCAAAATCTCTGAACCTTCTATATTTAGGTTATTAAATTTTCGATATCTTCCATGAGAAATGATACCAAAAATTCTAATAATCATTTTTTTTAAGAATAAAAGATGACCAAAAGGATTTCTTTTAAATAATGGCATTTAAGCTGTGTTTTTAACGTTAAACAAATTTACAAAACTAATTATTAATAGATAGTTTTTAGTAAATCTTTAATTTCTGACAACATCATACCTGTTGCACCCCAAATTATTTTATTATCAATTGAAAATGCTGGTACATCTACATTATCCATATAAGAAGTATTCATATTAATTGAAACAATACTGCTATCTGACATTAAGTCATTTACAGTAATTTCTATAGTACTCTCCACTTCATGATTAATTAAATATTTAGGTTTCTTAATTGCATAACCAATAAAAGGAGTAGCTAAAAAATTGCTAGGTGGAATGTAAACGTCTGTCATTTCACGAATAATGGTAACATCAGATTTATGAATACCAACTTCTTCAAACGCTTCTCTTAGTGCTGTTGCTTGTAAATTTTTATCACCCTTTTCTACTTTACCTCCAGGAAAACTTATTTGTGAAGAGTGCGTACCTTTATAACTAGCTCTTTGCGTTAGCAAAATAGATGCTTCATTTTTTTTATTCGGGTAAAATAAGGCCAAAACTGCTGCCTTTTTAGGATTATTTGCTGCAATTTTTTGTTGATCATATTTAAGTCTAAGTTTAGGTGCTAACTTAAATTGTGCATCTAAGCCACCTAACTTTAGTTGTCTTAATTCCTCTATATGATTGGTAAATTTTTTAAAATCCATTTTGATTAATTACTTTTAACAAACATGCCATTTTAAACCATCTTTAATTTTGGCAAGAATTTTGAACATAATAAAGCATGAACAAAAAATATAAAAAATTAATATTAAGTATCATTTTTGATGCAATAGGTATGGCTACTATTCTTCCTTTCGATTTAATCTGGGCTCCAGTTTCTGGTTATTTAATGACTAGAATGTATAAAGGTAATTTAGGTAAAGCAGCTGGTGTAATCAGTTTCTTAGAAGAAATCATTCCGTTTTCAGATGTTATACCAACCTTTACAATCATTTGGGTGTATAAATACGTGATTAAAAAAGAAGATAAGAACGAAGAAACAGTAATAATTGATATTTAATCTTCTTGCTTAAATAAAAAACCTAAACCTAATCTCGTTAGAAACTTTTTTTCAAAAGCCCAAAAGAACTTAAACTGTCCAAATACCCAGCCAACAATTGGTAAAGTAAGTTGGTAAATTGGAAAAATAAGTAATATTCTTAATGGCCAGTAAATCCAACCTGAAATAGTTTCTGGATTTAAACCTAAAAAATTCGTAACAGGTTTGGCTACCCAAGCAGCAAATGAACCATTAATTGCAAATACAATTAAAATAGCTAGAATAGACCAATTACTCTCTATTCCCCATCTTTCTTTTAATTTTTTCATTACTCTACTGTTGCTGTATTTTTAGTTTTTCTAACCATTAACCAAATACCAATTAACACTAATGGTATGCTTAAAACTTGGCCTGTGTTTAATGAATTGAACACCCAATCTTCTCTCCCATCTACTTGTGCTTCTTTCAAAAATTCTATGAAAAAACGCAATGACCATAAAACTGTCATAAACAAACCAAATAGAAATCCTGTTTGATTTTTCTTATCTGTTTTCCAGTACAAATAATACATTGCAAAAAACAGAATTAAATAACTGAATGCTTCATATAACTGAGTAGGATGCCTAGCAAAATCTTCTCCATTTGCTTTAAAAATTACTCCAAAGTCAGAATTGGTTGCTTTACCATAAATTTCTGAATTGAAAAAGTTACCAGTTCTAATAAAAAAACCTGCTAGAGCTACCATAATTGCTAATCTGTCTAAGATAAACAACCATGGTTTTTCTAAATGTTTCTTAGCATAGAAATACATTGCCAATATGATAGATATTGCTGCTCCATGACTTGCAAAACCTGTAAAACCTGTAAATTTCCAAGTGCCATTGACTTGTTTAAACGGAATTATAATTTCTAATAAATGATCTTGATAATAATCCCAACTGTAAAAAAAGACATCTCCTAATCTCATACCAATTAACATGGATACAAAGACGTACATAAAAAGTGTGTCTAATTTTTCTACAGGAATATTATCATTTATATAAATTTTCTTCATTAGATGTAAACCCAATAAAAAAGAAGCTACAAACATTAAACTGTACCAACGAACTACAAAAAATCCTAAATCGATACCTAATGATGGATCCCAATTTATTGCTAAAAAATTCATATGTGCTTTTAAAATTTATTAATAGTAAAATTATTTTTCTTTAATCTTCTCTGGTACAGGGTCATAACCTGAACCTCCCCAAGGATGACAACTAAAAATACGTTTCAAAGATAACCAACCTCCTGAAAATAACCCATGTTTTTGCAAAGCTTCTATTGTATAATGAGAACAAGTTGGGCTATACCTGCATGTTGCTGGGGTAAATGGTGATATTGCTGTTTGATAAAAACGAACCAACAATATAAAAGGATATGAAAGTATTTTTTTCAATTACTGATATAAAAATTGAGCTAAAAAGTTCAATTGTATTTAATTTATAGAAAAGGTAGTGCCTTCTTTACCATCTTTTAACTGAATGCCTAAGGCAACCAACTCATCTCTAATTTGATCTGATAAGGCCCAATCTTTATTTTCTCTTGCTTCTTTTCGTAACTTAATTAAAAGTTCTACAACACCTTTTACTTTGTCTGAATTGTCTTGAGCATCTTCGCCAATTAAACCTAAAACATCAAAAACAAAAGCTTTTATGGTAGTTTTAAATAAAGTTAAATCTGTTTCTGTTAAAGAACCTTTACCTTCTTTAATTTGATTGATTAGCTTAACAGCCTCAAATAAATGAGAGATTAAAATTGGTGTATTAAAATCATCATTCATGGCTGCATAACAATCTTTTTTCCAATTCTCAACATTGAAAGTAGATGTACTTCCTGCTTCAATTTTATCTAAAAATGCAACAGCTTCCATTAATTTAGAATGCCCTTTTTCTGAAGCTTCTAAAGCATCACCAGAAAAGTCTAAAATACTTCTATAATTGGCTTGCATATTAAAGAAACGCACTACAGATGCAGAAAATGCTTTTGGTAAAATATCATTATTACCCGTTAAAATTTCATTTGGTAAAATAAAATTACCTGTAGATTTTGCCATTTTCTGGCTATTTAGCAACAACATGTTTGTATGCATCCAATAATTTACAGGTTTTACCCCTGAACAGGTTTTAGATTGTGCAATTTCACATTCATGATGTGGAAATTTTAAATCCATTCCTCCTCCATGAATATCAAAACTTTCTCCTAAATATTTGGTGCTCATTACAGAACATTCTAAATGCCAACCAGGAAAACCATCACTCCAAGGAGAAGGCCAACGCATAATATGCCTGTCATCGGCTTTTTTCCATAAAGCAAAATCTTGTGGGTTTTTCTTATCTGATTGCCCATCTAAAGTTCTTGTATTATGAATTAAATCTTCAACTTTTCTACCAGAAAGTATTCCGTAATTTTCTTTTTTGTTGTATTCTAAAACATCAAAATATACAGAGCCATTCACTTCATAAGCAAAACCTTTTTCAATGATTTCCTTAATCATTTCTATTTGCTCTACAATATGACCTGTTGCTGTTGGCTCAATACTTGGTGGTAAAAAATTGTAATTCTCTAATACATTATGAAAGTCTACTGTATATTTCTGTACAACTTCCATTGGTTCTATTTCCTCTAATCTTGCTTTTTTAGAAATACGATCTTCACCCTCATCTGCATCATTTTCTAAATGACCAGCATCTGTAATATTACGTACATAGCGAACTTTATAACCTAAATGCAGTAAGTAACGATATACTACATCAAAAAACATAAATGTTCTAACGTTACCTAAATGTGCATTGCTGTAAACAGTTGGCCCACAAACATACATACCTACATAACCTTCTGTGATTGGTTTAAAATCCTCTTTAGATTTAGAAAGAGAATTGTATATTTTAAGTTGATTTTCTTTATAAAGTTCCATTAAAATAAGTGACTATTTATAGGGCATAAAGATAGGCACTTTAAGAAGAATAGCGAAATGGAATTTGTTAGAAGTTTTCTAAAAGAAGTGTTTACTTTATAGTAATTGTACTGTACTCTCCATTTACTTTAATGAAGTTAGTTGTAGTTGCATTTAAAGGGTTTTTGGTGGCTTTGTTATTTAATTTAACTCTGTTCACTCCGTATTTGAATTTACTTGGCACATCTTTTAAAAGTAAAATAGCTTCAGACTGACTTAAATTAATGATAAAATTACCAAAATTAGGATTAAAATTTTCTACTGTAAAAAGACCAAATTTATCTGTAACAATTACATCTTCATTAACATTGGCTACATTAACACTAGATGAATTATTAGATAATGTAGTATTAGTAACTGATGCTATTTTAGCATCAGTTACATTGTTTAAGAATAGTGTACAAGCGTTTAAATCGTTAATGGTAACTTTAGAATAATCTATTGCCAATTCACCATCAATTAAATTATTTGCTATAAAAGTACCATACTTTACTTTACCAATAGCAACTGTATTTGGCAGTTTTACTCTACAATGACGAGTGTTTAAATCGAAAGTTGCTTTTTTAGGAACTTTAATTTCCAAACGCTTTTTTATTTTAACGGTTTTACCATTAATAATAATTTCGTTTTTGTCTGAACTGAAATTCATTTTCAATTTCTTTAATTCAGCTTTGGCTTTGGCTAATTCGTTTTTAATTTTTTGTTTATCTATTTTTTTTAATTCCTCATTAGCCTTCTTCATTTCTATTTTAACCTTCTCTTTAGATTCTGCGATTTCTTTACGCATTTTCTCTTTATCTATGTTTAGCTTTTCTTTTAACTGCTTATATTCTTTGGTTTTTTTAAAGGCCTCCCACTCTTCTTTTGAAGTAATTACAATGTCATGATCATCATCTTTCCATCTAAAATCGTATTTCCCATTTTTACCCATATTTTCGTCTATGTCAATAAGAATGTTATCGAAATTAAAATCGAAATCAAAATTCATTTCTGGCAAAACAATGGTCTCAAAACTCGAAAAATCTATATCTGGCATTTCAAAATCAAAATCCATATCATCGAAAAAGACAAAGTTGTTTTTAAAACCTGCAGGCCCTTGACCTTTAGATAAAATATTTACTTTACGTTTATTACTTAATGCTTCAAACTGCCAATTGTTAAAGTACTTTTCTGCCTCTTCTTTAGAAACACCTTCAACCTCTATATAGGCATTTATTTGCACCTCGTTTTTATTCCAAGTTGTTACATCAATATCTGTATTAGATGCATCTATAACAACCTGTACATCTTTATTGGTCTTAAAGGTTTCAGTATATTTTTTATCAAACTTTTGGGCTGATACAATACTTATAAACCCAAGGCAAAATAAGGTTAGGTATAATTTATATGATTTGTTGTTCATTTTGTTTTGTGTTTAAATTTTTAAATTCATTTAACTGCTTTTTTAAACGTTGTAAAAGCTGTAGGCGTAATTGTAAATTACGAATTAATGCATCTATAGTTGCGTCATTAACCCCTTTTGTATTGAGCTCTTGGGTTAAATCTTTATACTCTTTTGTTAGTTCTGCAATTTTTAATAAATAGTTATCTACTAATTCTTTATTCTCTTCAGATAAATCTAATTGACTAATTTCTAAATTGATACTATTTGTATAGTAGGTTTCAATAGTATTGAATTCAGGTGATATATTTCCTAAAGTAATTTGTTTGGGAGTTGAATTATCATCCGTTTTAATTAAAATAGGATCTTCTTTCTTTGTAGGATAAAACTGAACTCCAATACTTACAAGTAATAAAATAGAAGCTGCTATAGATAACCATTTTATATAGTTTTTCTTAGGCTTTGTTTGATGCAATTCTTGATTTAAAAGTGCCTCGAACTTCTTAGCATGGTTGTTAGATAACTCAACCTTTTCTTCTTTATAATTTTTAAATTTATCTCTAATATCTTGCTGCATACCTCGTACTTTTTAATTCTTCTCTTAACATTCTTTTACCTCTTAACAAATGTGTTCTAGAAGTGTTTTCACTAATATTTAATACTGATGAAATCTCTTGATGATCATAACCTTCTAAAAGATATAAGGTGAGTACCAATCTATATTTATCTTTCAATTCGTTAATTTTTGACACAATTAAATCTATACAAATATCACTTTCAAAATGCCAATTATCGCTTTCTAAATTCCCTGTTATTTCTTCATTAATAGTAACCAATTCTAATTTCTTTTGTTTTAAACAATCTATACATTGGTTGATCACTATTCTCTTTAACCAAGCTCCAAATGCTACTTCGTTTTTATAAGATTTAATGTTTTTAAACGCCTTAATAAAAGCATCTTGCATTACATCTTCTGCCAAACATTTATCTTTCATATACCTAACAGCCACAGCAAACATGCCTTTTGCATACAAATTATACAATTGCATTTGCGCTTTTGCATCATTGCTTTTGCATTGATCAATTATAGTTTGATGTAATTGTTTGGTTGGTTTCATTAAATCATTCTTATTCTAAAGACGATACATTTTTAACGATGTTGCAAAACGTTCTAAAATTTATCTTTAAATTTACATATTAACTTTTACAATGAATAAAAAACAATCTGCATTGCATGAAAAAGAAGGTGTTTCTAAACCAGAAACCACTAACTATTCTAGTGCAGAAAAAATAAAAATTAACAGAGCAAAAAGAAATTCTGTTGATGAATTTGTAACTCAAATTTTAAAAGGAAACATTACATTTCTAAGCAGAGCAATTACTTTAGTAGAAAGCACAAATGCGAATCATCAAAAAAAAGCAAACGAAATTTTAGAAAGATGCTTGCCTTTTGCAAACAATTCTGTAAGAATTGGTATTACTGGAGTGCCAGGTGTTGGTAAAAGTACATTTATAGAAGCTTTTGGTAAATACCTTACAAATAAAGGAAACAAGGTTGCAGTTTTAGCTGTAGATCCAAGCAGTTCTGTAAATAAAGGTTCTATTTTAGGTGATAAAACCAGAATGGAACAGTTGGTTACAGATCAAAATGCGTTTATAAGACCCTCACCCTCTGGGACCTCTTTGGGTGGAGTTGCTCAAAAAACCAGAGAATCTATAATTTTATGTGAAGCTGCAGGTTTTGATACTATAATTATTGAAACTGTGGGAGTTGGTCAATCTGAAACTGTAGTTCATTCCATGGTAGATTTCTTTTTATTACTGAAACTTGCAGGTGCAGGAGATGAATTGCAAGGAATTAAAAGAGGAATTATAGAAATGGCAGATGCCATTGTTATTAATAAAGCTGATGGTGATAATGCTAAAAATGCTAACATTGCTAAAGTAGAATTTAACAGAGCTTTGCATTTATACCCTTTAAAAGAAAGTAACTGGCAACCTAAAGTTATAACTGCAAGTGCATTGCAAAATTTGAACATTGATAAGGTTCATGAAATGATTGCTGAATATCTTAAACTTACCAAAAACAACAATTACTTTGAAGAGAAAAGAAATGAGCAAAATACTTTTTGGCTACTTTCTACCATAAATCAGCAATTAAAAGATAATTTCTACAACAATCCTAACATTAGTAAAGAGTTAACTAAAGAAATTATGAATTTAAAAAATGGAAAAACCACACCATTTAACGCTGCTAAAAGATTATTAAATTTGTAATTTTTTTGGTTGGTTTTCGACTACAAAGTATATAGTTTTGTGTAAAGTTTAGTGCTGAAACAATACTATCAATAATAGCATAAAAAGCTATTCTTAAGATTCTATTTAAACCTATGATACATCAAAAATTAAATAATTTTATTGCTCAAGTTGTTGATAATATGCCTAGTGATTGGGTTAATCTAACAACTCATAGACTGGATATATATAATGAATCGCTTGCAAAAAGCGAATTTTTAGCAAAATTTGAAGCCTTATTTAAAAACGATACAGTCAATAAAAATAAGCTAGAAAATTTACCAACTGCTTATGATTATATTCGTTTAGGGCACCCTTTATCTTGTGTTCTTGAATGGATTTTAAGTAAATTAAACGATTTACATCCAGATGAAGTAATCAGTTTTTCTTCTTTAACGATGCCTATTTTGGCAGTTTTAAGGAAAAATTTATTGGAAAATAAAGACACAGCTATTTATTTTACAAATTCCAGATTTAATGATATAGATTTTGAAACCTTAAAACGTGTTTATGGCTATAATTTTAGTACTCATTTAATTGATAATGAAAGTGAAATTCAAGAATCTGATTCAAGTACTATTTTTATATCTGATAAAGAAGACTTTAAAACGTTTAATTTAAGCTCATCAGTTGATTTTTATGTTAATGCGTATTCAGACTTAGGAAGTGTTCTATTGGTAAATGGAGTAAAAAATAAAGAATACACATCAGAAATTCAACATGTTAGAAGAAGAGAAAGTGTTGCTATGACACCTGTAAATTCTTTAAAAGCGTTAAATCTGTTTTTAGGAAGATCATACACCGAAAATGATACAAGTGCTAATGATTCCAAAAAATTAGTACAAAGTTTAATCAAAGATATTACAGGCACAAAAGCTACTCCTTTATTAGGCTCTAGTGGATTATCTATTCAATATGCAATTATGATGGGCTTAGTTGATGATGCTCTTCAAAATCATAAAAATAAAACTATAAAATTTATTGTACCACCAAATTGTTATGGAGGTACAAACGATCAAGCAAGAAGAGTTGCAGCATTAGATAAAAATATTGAAGTTGTTGATTTACCTGTAGATGGTAAAAATGATATGGTTTCTAGCATAGACCGCATTTTAGATGAAGTTGCAAATGAAGATGCTGTACCTTATATCATTGCAGAAATACCTACAAATCCAAGAGTTGAAGTTCCGAATTTAGAAGATTTAAAACGTGTTTTAACCAATGAACGCAAAACCAATTCTGGAGAAAGTGCAATAGATCCTATTTTCATTTTAGACCAAACTTTTTGTCCTAATTATCAATTTTTAGGCGAAGGTGAAATTTTATCAACTTGCAGAAGTATCGCATATGCTAGCGGTTCTAAATTTCCTAGTGGAGGTAAATGTACTGCTGGTTATTGTGTTTCTAATGATAAAGCAAAGGCTTTAATGCACAAAATTGAGCATCACTTAACTTTATGTGATAATGAAGCTACAAAACAACAATATGATATTCTTGCTGAGCAGTTGCCTAGTATGAACCATAGAATTCTAGAAGCTTATCAAAATACAAAAGATTTTGTAAGTTTTATTCAAAAAGTTTTACCAGAAGCTAAAATTAATTTTGTTTCAGAACAGTTGGCTCTACAAGGTTTTACACCTTCTGTATTCTCTTTAGATTTGCCTACAAAAGGTACAACTTTAGAAGAGCAAGAGGCTTATAAAAGAGCCTTGAATTTAAAATTAATTAATCTAATGATTACAGAAATTCCTGACGAAAGTAAATTCTGTGTAAGTTACGGACAATTAAAAGGATGTTATTGGACAGTTCCTGCAACATCTACTCAAGGTACTACAAAAGAAGGAGATAAAGACTATATTGTTCGTGCATCGTTATCGCCAGATCTAGATTTAGAATTACATAAAAAAGTATTTACAGATTTTGTGAATTCTCTATAAATTCCAATTAACATGAAAAGCTTTCATCAAACTACATTTTTGTTTTTACTAATTTTTGCCATAAGTTTTTCTGTGTTTAGTCAAAAAGACAACAATTCTTCAGGAGATTATATTTACAAAAAAGGAGATTTTAATGGAATTGGAAAATGGTATTTAGGCAGAGAAATTGCTTATGTAATGGGTTATGAAGGCATAAATTGGTTAGAACGTTCTACGCGTGAAAAAGAAGAAAACACTTCCAAACTAATCAAAAACATGAATATTAAATCTACTGATATTATTGCAGATATTGGTGCTGGTTCTGGATATCATGCGTTTAAAATGGCACCTTTATGTAAGAGTGGATATGTTTATGCTGTAGATATACAGCCAGAAATGTTAAATGCTATTTTAAAAAATCCGAAGTTTGAAAAATACACCAATATTGAGTTAGTTGAAGGTGATGAAAAATCTGTAAATCTTCCTAAAAATACTTTTGATAAAGTACTGATGGTTGATGTGTATCATGAGTTTAGCTATCCAAAAGAAATGATTTTATCCATTAGAAAAGCATTGAAAGAAAATGGTAAAATTTATTTGATAGAATATAGAATGGAAGACAAATCTGTTCCTATAAAAAAACTTCATAAAATGAGCGAAAAGCAAGCTGTTAAAGAATTACAGGCTGCTGGATTTAAGCTCGATGAAAATATAAGTAATTTACCTTGGCAACATTGTATGGTATTTAGCAAACAATAATTGCCAAGATTTTTTTAATGACTTTTCTTTTTTAATAACTCAGGAAATTTCTTCTTGAACTTATTTAATCTAGGCACAGAAACTGCTTTTACGTAACCTTGATTAGGATTTCTTCTTTCAAAGTCTTGATGATATTCTTCTGCCTCATAAAACTTAGTATGTTTTGTTACTTCTGTAACAATTTGATTGTTATAGACAGACTTATTTAATTCTGCTATTTTATCTTCAATAATTTGTTTTTCTTCTGCTGTGCTATAAAAAGCAATAGACCTGTACTGAGTGCCATAATCTGGGTGTTGGCCATCTTTTGTTGTTGGATTATGAGAGCCAAAAAATACAGCAACTAAGGTTTTAAAAGAAACTTCTTTTGGGTTATAATAAACGGCTACAGTTTCTGCATGACCTGTTTTACCAGTACCAATTGATTGGTAAGTAGGATTTTTTGTAAACCCACCTGCGTAACCTGATACAGCCTCCTCTACTCCTTTAACACTCTCAAAAATAGCCTCTACACACCAAAAACAACCACTAGCAAAATAAGCTACTTTGGTATCTTCTGAAGGTGTATAACTATGGATTTTTTGAGTATCATTAGAACTAGAATCTTTTTTAGAAAACCCTAAACAAGAAAATAATAGTAAAGAAAAAGTAACTGTAAAAAATGCTTTGTAAAATTTCATAAAATTAAAATCGTTTTTAAATTAAAATTTGCACCAAGAACAAACTAAAAAAATTCTTGGCACAAATTTCTGAACTTTTAACTCGATAACAAAACCGAATTACAACTATAGTCGCAAGAAAAGACATCATCATACAGTTTGTTTACAACTTTAGCATTTTGTTAAGAAACCTTATTGTAAAAAACGGATTAGATAGTTACTTTTGTTATTCAATTCAAATTAATTCATGGAGCATTTTATAGTTTCTGCACGTAAATATAGACCTCAAAATTTTGAGGACGTTGTTGGGCAACAAGCCATCACAAATACGTTAGAAAACGCTATAAAAAACAACCATTTAGCGCAGGCTTTGTTGTTTACAGGTCCTAGAGGAGTTGGTAAAACATCTTGTGCCAGAATTCTAGCAAAAAAAATAAATCAGCAAGAAGTAGAAAGTTCAGAAGATGAAGATTTTGCTTTTAATATTTTTGAATTGGATGCAGCCTCTAATAATTCTGTTGATGATATTAGAAGTCTTACAGATCAAGTACGTATACCACCACAAACTGGTAAGTACAAAGTATATATTATAGATGAGGTGCACATGCTTTCTCAGGCAGCTTTTAATGCGTTTTTAAAAACCTTAGAAGAACCACCTGCTCATGCTATTTTTATTTTAGCAACAACAGAAAAACATAAAATTATACCTACAATTTTATCTCGTTGTCAAATTTTTGATTTTAAGAGAATTGGCGTTCTAGATGCCAAAAACTATTTAAAAACAATAAGCGAAAAAGAAGGAATTAATGCAGATGATGATGCTTTGCACATAATTGCTCAAAAGGCAGATGGTGCAATGAGAGATGCGCTTTCTATTTTTGATAGAGTAGTTAGTTTTTCTGGAAAAGAATTAACTAGAGAAGCAGTTACAGAAAACTTGAACGTTTTAGATTATGAAACGTATTTTAATATGACAAGTTTACTGCTCGAAAACAAAATACCTGATGTTTTAAACGCTTTCAACACAATTCTTAGTAAAGGTTTTGAAGGGCATCATTTTATAAACGGATTAGCTAGTCATTTTAGAGATTTATTGGTAGCAAAAGATAAGGCCACAGTTGCTTTATTAGAAGTTGGTGATTCTGCCAAAAAGAAATATTTAGAGCAAGCCACTAAAGCAAGTATACCGTTCTTAATGCAAGCTATTAACAAAGCTAACGATTGTGATCTAAATTATAGAGCCAGCAAAAATCAGCGATTACTTGTAGAATTAACTTTAATGCAAATTGCCTCTATCACTTTTGATGGAGAAAAAAAAAAGTCAGCTAACTACATAATTCCTGCTACTTTTTTTCAAGCTTTATCGCCTAAATTTCAAGAAGTTAAAAAACCTACTTTAAACAATAGCTTTACACCAAAAGCTAATGTAGAAGATACAAAAGCAGTAAAAGAAAAGCCTGTATTAAAATCTGTTCAGAGAAGGTCTTCTTCGTTATCACTAAAAAGTATCCACCAGAAAAAAGAGGTTAAGAAAAGTGTTGTTGAAGAAAATTTTGACAATCACCCTAAAGATGATTTTACACTAAAAGAACTGCAAAAGCACTGGGATATTTATCACAAAAAAATGATTAGTAAAGGGGAAAACAATATGGCTACAGCCTTAGGTGTGAGTAAACCTAAATTGTTACCTAATTTTGTTATTCAACTAAACCTACCAAGCACTTTAATAGAAGATCACTTTAAAGAAGGTAAGTACAAGTTTTTAAAATATTTAAGAGAATCTTTAAATAACTATGGATTATCTACCAAAATTGTAATTGACAAGACTATAGAAGAGAAAAAAGCCTATGGTAATGTTGGTAAATACAAAATTTTGGTAAAGAAAAATCCGCTTTTAGATAAATTAAGACAAACTTTCGAATTAGATCTATAAATAAACCTCTTTTTCTGTTTTGTAACTTTCATCAATATCTTTACCCAGATAAGAAAAAGTTAATCCTTTCTTTTCTAAACCAGCCTTTTCAAACTCAGCAATTAAATATATTCCTTTATCCTTTTCAATAAATAACGGAATTGACTTTTCTTCTTTAGCTAATAACTCTAAAATTTTGTTGTACTCCTCTTCAGAGTTAATTTCAATTTCTTTAATTGTAGGATTTTCTCTAAATGCCTCACTTAAATTAATATAATCGTCTTTTGGTGTAAAGAAGTTTTCACGCTCTTCAGAAGTGGCATTAATAACCTCTAAAGAAGAGGCTAATCTAAATGCACCATGTTCACCAAAAATTGTAGAAAAATTAGCCAATGCATATTTGTTTACTGCATCATTACCTGTCATTGCAATTAAATAACCAACATCATTCAGCTCTATATTATCTCTTAATTCATCATCATAAATGTTTACAGCTAACGCTTCTAAATCTTCGTTTAAGGCTTGCTTGATAAAGTTTTTGTTAGAATCTATAATTACCACTCGCTTTCCTTTACTTTTTAAGAAACTTGCTATTAATCTTGAAGGATTTGAAGCACCAACAATTAAAATGGCATTAGAACTCTTTAAAAACACCCCTACCAATTTTGCAAACAATCTAGCCGTAGTTGCATTTAATAAAACAGTTCCTAATACAATCATAAAAACCAAAGGCGTAATATACTCTGCACCCTCAACTCCTTGTTTTAACAATTTACTTCCAAATAAAGAAGCAATACCTGCTGCAACAATACCTCTTGGCCCTACCCAGCTAATAAAAAGTTTTTCGTTGAATTTTAACTTTGAATTCGTAGTGCTTAAAAATACAGCCAAAGGTCTAATAATAAATACTACCAATGCAAATAGTGCTGCTGTTTTCCAAGTATAAAGCAGTAATAGCTGATCCATATTGATATTTGCTGCCAATAGTATAAAAAGGATAGATATTAAGAGTACACTTAAAGATTCTTTAAAATAAAGCAGTTCTTTAATGTTATTTAATTTTCCATTACCTAAAACCATACCCATTACTACTACTGCCAATAAACCAGATTCATGAGCAAAAAGTTCAGATTCTACAAAAACCAAAAGAACAGCTGAAAGCGAAACAACATTTAACAAGTAATGTGGAATTAATTTCTTGTTGATAGCATATGCTAATGCATGAGCAAAAGTGAAACCAAAAGTTGTACCAAATAATAAAATTTTTCCAAACTCAATTAGGGCTGTTTTTGTAAAACCACCTTCACCACCAACACTTATAAACTCAAATACCAAAACTGCAACTAAAGCGCCTATTGGATCTATCAAAATACCTTCCCATTTAAGAACAGTACTTATATCTTTTTTTAAGGGAATATTTCTTAAAATTGGAGTAATTACGGTTGGTCCAGTTACAATAATTAAACCTGAGAATAAAAAGGAAATCTCCCAACCTAAATCAAAAATAAAATGAGCAATAATGGCTGCACCAAAAAAGGTTACAGCAGAGCCAAGTGTAATTAACTTAGTAATAACTGGCCCAACATTTTTAATTTCGTTTCTTTTTAAGGTTAAACCACCTTCAAAAAGAATAATACTAATAGCTAATGAAACAAAATAATACAAGTAATCGCCAGGAAAAAGGCCTTTATCACCATTCCATATTGGTTCAATCCATTTTGTACCATCTTCACTTAGATATTCAGCTGCAATTGGCCCAACTATTAAACCAATTAAAATTAATGGTAAAATTGCCGGAATTTTAAATTTCCAAGCAACCCATTGAGCTAAAATTCCTAAAATAATGATACCTGCTAATTCTAACATATAAATCTAAATAGTATTAAAAAGTAAATTTAAGAATGTTTACCCATCTTAAAAATAAAATGACCTATTTTTTTGTTGTCCTTAAAATCAAGCTAAACAGTAAAAACTCTAACCTTTTTCTTTTTAAGATAAACGTTGTTGAGTTTTTCTACCAATCTTGCTGATTCTGATTTTGGTATAGCTACAAAAGCACAATCTTGTTTCAATTCAATAACACCCAATTGATCTTTGTTTAATGCACCTTTTTTAAAAAATAATCCTGCAATATCTCCTTTAGATATTTTATCTTTTCTACCTCCAGAAATGAACAAAGTTTCCCAATAAATGGATTTTAATTTTTGTTGATTGGAAATATCAACATTATTTGCTCCTTTAATAAAATCTGGTAATTGTTCTTTAGCCCATTTTAAAACATAAGCTGTTCCTTTAGCATCTACTCTAGCTGTTCTCCCATTTCTATGGGTAAACTCCTCTATTCTTTGAGGTAATTCATAATGCACAATGTATTTAATTTCAGGGATGTCTATGCCTCTTGCAGCCAAATCCGTAGCCAATAAAATTTGGCTAGTTCCGTTTCTGAATTTGATTAAAGAGCGCTCACGATCTCTTTGTTCCATTCCACCCGAAAATGTGCTGTGGGTAATATTGTTCTTTATTAGAAAATCACTAACATTTTCTATAGTACTCTTTAAATTACAAAATATTATACCTGGTTGATTTCCTATATACTTCAGCAAATCTACTAAGGTTTGATTCTTACTTTTACTGCTAGATGTTACTATTTTAATATCTAATTTCTTTGATTTTTTACCTGTTAAATAATTTAAGGTCTTCGCATTTTTTAAACCAACAAACTCTGGAATGTCAGTTTCTTGAGTTGCAGATGTTAGAATTCTGTTTTCTAGATTAGGCAACTGATTAATAATACCTCTCATTTCATATTCAAAACCAACTTCTAAAGATTTATCAAATTCATCTAAAATTAATGTTTTGATACTTTCTTTAGAAAAACGATCGTTTGCAAAATGATCGGAAATTCTACCTGGAGTTCCTATTAAAATACTAGGTGTGTGTTTTAATTCTATTTTATCTTTTGCCATAGACCTACCTCCATAAACAGCATTTACTTTAAAACCAGTTCCCATTTCTCTAATTACTTGCTCAATTTGGATAGCAAGTTCTCTAGAAGGCACCAAAATTAAAGCCTGTATATTTTCATTATCAACATCTAACATTTTTAAAGTTGGTAATAAAAAAGCCAATGTTTTTCCTGTTCCTGTAGGACTTAAAATAACAGTGTTTTTCGTGTTTTCTATAACCTCTATGGCTTCATTTTGCATTTCATTTAACTCGTAGATATTTAGCTTTGCTAAAATTTCTTCTTGATTTTTAATGTTATTGGCCATAATTCTATTTGTTAATTGTAATGAAAGTTTTATCTAAATTCTTGCCAAAGATAGTGTCTCTTTTGCCAATAAAGGCTTTATATTTTTTACTTTTGTAATCTTAAATAAAGATTATGTTAGGCTTACAATTTGAAACAGAAACTTCTTGGGCAGAAATTGCAAAAGTTAATTTAGAACAAATATTAACAGATCATGCTTTTTTAGAGCAAAAAGCGGCTTCTAATGCAGTATCTATCATTATTAATTATTCTGAAGAAACCGAACTTGTAAAAGAGATGAGCAATATTGCTATTGAGGAAATGCAACATTTTAAAATGGTGCATCTTTTAATGGTAAAACGTGGAATGGTTTTAGGAAGGGAGCAAAAGAATGATTACGCTGTTCGTTTGCAAAAGTTTTTTCCAAAAACAAAAAACAGAACAGATGCTTTAGTTCAACGTTTGTTAGTTGCTGCTCTTATTGAAGCTAGAAGTTGTGAACGTTTTAAGGTATTCTCTGAAAATATGGAGGATGAAGAATTGAAAAAATTCTACAAAAATCTTATGATTTCTGAAGCCAACCACTACACAACATTCTTAAAATTTGCCAGAGATTATCAAGATAGAGAAATAGTAGATACTAAATGGGCAGCTCTCTTAGCTTTTGAAGCAGAAATGATGAAAGAAAGAGGCCATGTAGCTAAAATTCACGGATAAAATTACATAGAAACATGTTTTCTAAAGAAGAAGCAGCACAATTACGTAAATTATTCTGGACAAGCTTTGGAAAGTCCTTTCCTAGAAAATGGCTTTTGTACAATACAAAAATTAAAGGTTTTGCCTTTAAATTTGTGGCCGATAGAAAAAAAGCAATGGTTTGTTTAGACATAGAGCATCCAGAAGAAATTGCAAACGAGCTACTTTTTGACCAAATGCTATCTCTAAAAACTTTACTAACTAATGAAATACCTGAAATAATTTTTGATAATTCTTACGAGTTAGATAGTGGCAAACAAATTCATAGAATTTATGTTCCTTTTGATAAAAAATTTAGCATATACAATAAAGATACCTGGAGAGATTGCTATGAATTTTTTGTAGATGAAATGTCTAAGTTTGAATTATTCTTCTACGAATATGAAGACTTTATAAAACAAGCGATATAAAAAAACACCTTTTCAGGCGTTTTTTTTATTTTATAAATTTTATAGAAAAAGGATAACTAGGTGGTTCGTTATTGCTAGCCTTAACAGCATTGGTTATTGGAAAAATCAAGTAGGCAAAACCTAGCACAATTAGTCCTAAAATACCCAAACCTAATAATAGAATTAGAGGAATACATATTAGAACATAAAGAAACATAGAAATTCTAAAATTTAGAATTGCTTTACCATGTTCATCCATATCATAAACCTCATCTTTTTTAGTTGCCCACAAAATTAAAGGAACTATAAAGCCACCTATACCCGATACAAAATCTAATAATTGGCTTAAATGGGTTAATACTAATAATTGTCTATTTTCTTTCATCATCTTTAGTTTGGTTTGTAATTATTGGACGCTAATCAATTTAAAATGTTACATCATATTTTATTTTTTTCATTTTAAATCTTCAGATAAACAATACTTTACTACAAAAATAATTATTGTTATTCAAAAATTGATTGAGTCAAGCTTAAAATTAAATGAGCAAAGACAAGCTAACCTCAGCTATTACTTTTGTAGAGTAATTATAAATGAAAAACAATGAATTATTTAAACTTAGACAATCACAAAGTATTACCAGTGGTAACAGAGCTAAATGTACTTTTAGCAGATTACCATGTTTATTATCAAAAACTAAGAAATTTTCATTGGAATATTCTAGGTAAAAACTTTTTTGACTTGCACAATAAGTTCGAGGAAATGTATAATGTTACCAGAGTAAAAATCGATGAAATTGCAGAACGAATAATTACCTTAAGGTATCACCCAATCAGTAAATTATCAGACTATATAGAAGTTTCAAAAATTAAAGAGTCTAGCCCATTATTATCTGATGAAGAGATGGTGAAAGACATTATCAATGATCATAGTATTTTACTGGAACAGTTAGGTAAAATTATAGATAGAGCTAATAAAGCAAATGATGAAGGTACCGTAGATTTAATTGGAGCCTATATAAGAGAATTAGAAAAATCAACTTGGATGTTAAACGCTTGGTCTAAAGATACCCAAGACGAATTAAACACCAGTTTTGTAAAATAGAAATTAACCAAACTTAAAGCCAAAAAATGAATAAAATTATCGAAAAATTAGAATTATGGAAAGATGTGTTTATTAAAAACATACCAAATATTGCTATCGCAATTGTAGTTCTAATAGTATCCTATTTCGCTTCTAGAGCAATAAGCTCTTTTGTAAACAAAGCTATAGGAAATAGAATTAGTCAAAAATCTGTAAGAAATCTTGTATCTAGAGTTGCATCTGCCCTAATATTTTTATTAGGTCTATATTTTGCAATGACCATTTTAAAGTTCGACGATACTTTAAAAACCATTGTGTCTGCAGCAGGTGTTTCTGGTATTGTTATTGGTTTGGCTTTACAAGGTACATTATCTAACACAATTTCTGGTATCGTTTTATCTTTCAGAAAAAATTTAGGTATTGGTAATTGGGTAGAAACCAATGGTTATTCTGGTGAAGTTATAGATATTAACCTAAACTACTTTGTTATTAAAGAAGCAGATAACAATATGGTTGTAATACCTAATAAAACCATTTTGGAAAATCCGTTTAAAAATTACTCTTTAACTACTAAAATGAGAATATCTATTGAATGTGGTGTTGAATATGGAGCAGATTTAGAAAAGGTAGAAGCTTTAACAAAAGAGGTTATTACCAGCAACTTTAACCAAAAAGAAATAGACAAACATGTAGAGTTTTACTTTACAGAATTTGCTGATAGTTCTATTAATTTCTTATGCAGATTTTGGGTAGATTCTCAAAATGCATTAGAGAAGTTAAAAGCTAAGAGTAAAGCAATTATAGAAATTAAAAAAGCATTTGATAAAGAAGGAATAAACATTCCATTCCCAATTAGAACATTAGAGTTTTCTAACAAATTAGATGTTCAAAATCAATTGGTAAAATCAAATGATTCCCAGAACCAGGAGTAATAAATGGTTTAGTTATAGTATTAACAATTAAAAAAATAATTATGAAAAATTTAAAATTAACAGTATTAGGATTAGTATTAGCAACATCAGGTTTATTTGCACAAGAAGCAGATTTAGACATGTCAGATAAGTGGGTTACTAAAGATGTAGTAACAATGGAGGTTGAGTCTGATGAGTATGATGTAGATGAAATTACAATGTTAGAAATCACAGAGGTTTTTACACCAGTAATGCTAGATCCAGAAGATAGATATAAATTAAATCAGGATATCATTTTCATGCCAGCTCAAATTACAAAAACCATTAAATTAGATTATGATGCAGATGCATTATATGATAGAGAAGTAGAATTTACCTATAACAAATCAGATGAGTTTGATTTAGATTTTACTTTAACCAAAGATGGTATTATCATTTTAACAGATAAAGATGATTTATTTGTAAGAAAAATGTGGGATAAAAATACTGAAGTAATGTTTTCTAACATTAAAGATAAAAGAATTAAAAATGAAGGTGAATATATAATTGAATTAACTGATGGACAAAAAGTTGATTTAAAAATTTCGAACTACGAGAGAATGTAATCATATACCTCAGAGAGTAAAACTAAAGGTTTAATACTTTTCGTATTAAACCTTTTTTGTGTTTTATAAAGAAACACAATTAAATACAATACTGTTTTACATTTGAGTTAAACTGATTTTTATAAGGGTTAAACTAAAGCTTAGAACGCAATTATATTTGTAGTGTACAATAAGTATGCTTTGAAAAAGAAAGCGCCGAAAAATTTAACCTTTATAAAAAATTACATTATGAAAACTTTAAAATTAACAGTATTAGGATTGGGATTATTATTATCAGGAACTGCAATTGCTCAAAAAGGAGATCCAAACATGTCAGATAAATGGGTAACTACAGATTTTGAAAAAACAGAATTAAATAATGGTAAAGGAGATAGATATTTTGTAAAACAATTTGTTGTTACAGAGGTATACACTCCAGTAATGTTAGACCCTGCAGATAAATATAAATTGAATCAAGATATTATTTATATGCCTGCTCAAGTAACTAAAAAAATTAGATTAGATAACGATACAGATGCTGCCTATGATAGCTTTGTGGAATTTAACTACACAAAACCAGTTAAAGGCGATGTAAACTTTACTTTAACTAATGAGGGTATTGTAATTAACGCCGAAGATAGTTCTGTTAGCATAGATAAAATTACAGATAAAACAGCTGTAATGCACAAAGACATTAACAATATTATGAAAGAAGGAAACTACACTTTAACTTTATCTAATGGAGAAGAAATTGATGTAAAAGTTTCTAACTATAGTAGAATGTAAAAATTAAAAGAAAAAGAAAACCCTATTTAAAAGCGTAACACTGCAAAGTGTTGCGCTTTTTTATTATGTCCTAAATTCTTTATGTATTTTTGCAATATGATTAAAAACGATACTATAATTGCATTAGCCACACCTTCTGGAGTTGGTGCTATTTCTGTTATTAGGCTTTCTGGAGATAAAGCAATTACCATTGCAGATTCTTTCTTTAAATCAATAAAAAAAGATAAAAAACTTACAGATCAAAAAACACATACCATTCATTTAGGGCACATTGTAAATAATGGTTTAATTTTAGATGAAGTATTAGTTTCAGTTTTTAAAAATCCGAATTCTTATACAGGAGAAAATGTGGTAGAAATATCTTGTCATGGTTCTACTTACATTCAACAAGAAATTATACAACTATTTCTGAAAAATGGCTGTAGAATGGCAGATAATGGTGAATTTACAATGCGAGCTTTCCTAAATGGAAAGATGGATTTATCGCAAGCAGAAGCAGTTGCAGACGTTATAGCCTCTAATTCTGAAGCCAGCCATGTTATGGCAATTCAGCAAATGAGAGGTGGTATTTCTAATGAACTTAAAGAACTTAGAGGGCAATTATTAGATTTTGCAGCGTTAATAGAACTAGAACTCGATTTTTCTGGAGAAGATGTTGAATTTGCAGATAGAACAAAATTTAAAGAATTAGTTGCTAAAATAACCCACGTTTTAAAAAGATTAATCGATTCGTTTTCATTTGGTAATGCAATGAAAAACGGTATTCCTGTTGCAATAATTGGAGAGCCAAATGTGGGTAAATCTACACTTTTAAATGCTTTATTAAACGAAGAGAGAGCCATTGTATCTGACATTGCTGGTACTACAAGAGACGCTATAGAAGATGAATTAATTATAGAAGGTGTTGCATTTAGATTTATAGATACTGCAGGTATTAGAAAAACGGAAGATATTGTAGAAAATATTGGTATTAAAAAAGCTTACGAAAAAGCAGAAAATGCACAGTTAATCATATTTCTTATTGATGCTAAATCAGAAAATAAAGAAAATAGATTGGCAGAAATTGAAGCTATTCAACAACGATTTCCAAATAAAAAATTGTTGGTAGTTGCTAATAAAATAGATTTAATTCCGACAGAAGAACTTGAGCAATTAAAATCCAATATTGACAATCTTATGCCTTTGTCAGCAAAAAATAATGTTGGTATAGATGAATTAAAGCAAGAATTAACCTCTTTAGTGAATATTGGTGCATTAAGTAACAACGAAACTATAGTTACCAATTCAAGACATTTTGAGGCTTTAAATAATGCCTTAATTGCAATTTCTAGCGTTCAAAAAGGAATTGATTTAGAAATTTCTACAGATTTATTTTCAATTGATATTAGAGAATGTTTACGTCATTTAGGCGCAATTACTGGAGATTATGATGTAGACAAAGATATATTGGGCCATATCTTCTCTAATTTTTGTATTGGAAAGTAAATGAATATCCAAGATTTAATTGGCACCTACTCTATTCTAGGTACAAATCAAAATGATTCTGGAATCACCTATTCTGGCACTTTAAAATTATCGCTTCAAAAAAACCAAATAATTGCAAAATGGCTTATCAATAAAAGTCAAGAGCAATTTGGTATTGGTTTTTATAAGGATAGAGTTTTGGTAATTAACTTTAATTACATAGGTGATGAAAACACTACTTATTTTGGAACAGTGGTGTACAAGTGTTTGAATAAGGATATTTTAGAAGGTTTTTGGTCTGAAGAATTTGGAAACCCAGAATTTTTAGGAACTGAAAATTGTTTTAGAATAAAAAACAGCTTTGTGAATTAGTCAATAAAGACAACACAAAGCTGAAACTTAAAAAAAAAAAAAAATCTACTTTTCTATGAAACTATTTTGGTTGGATATTTGTTATCCTTAATCTCTACTTGATTGCCATTCACGTTAATCTGTGATGATTTATTTTTTGATCTATACGTCCAAGCTATTTGCCCTAATTGACCTACAATTTTTATTGAGTCTTTCATAGATAGTTTAGAACCATCAGCATGAATCCATCTTTTTAATGGTTGCTCACATAAAATTTCTCTTGCTCTCTCTAAACCATAGTGATGTGTAATTCTTTTAAAGATTTCTACATCAAAAATCCATTGAGTAACAAACTTTTCATTAAAAGAGATACCAATTACATCTTTGTGGAAAATTTTAGCACCACATTGAGTGTCTTTGAAATCCATTTTAAGAATTTTTCTAATAATAAAGTTTATGGTTAAACTAATTATTTTTCTTGCTGATTCTTTAGTGATGTCAGCACCCATTCTACTAATTCTTGAACCACTTACAATTTTGTAGTCAGAGTTTTCTATGGTTGATACTAAATCATCAAAATCTGTTAAGTCTGTAGATAAATCTGCATCTAAAAATCCTATATAATCTAAATCAGATTTTTTAGCCATATGCAACATTCCTAATCTTACAGCTTCTGCTTTACCTCCATTTTTTTCACAGTCGTACACTGTAATAAAATCTTCTCTACCTTTTTGTATCTTATGTAAAACCTCTAATGTTTTATCTTTACTACCATCATTTACAAAACATAAATGATAGCCTGAATGCTTTTCTATAAAGTTTAAAAACTCTTTACTTAATAATCTATCTTCTTCATTATAACATGGTATTACTACACCAACACATCTTTGCTGTATTAATACATCTTTATATTGTTTTCTTACGCTTTTTTGTTCTGGTACACCAATTAATCTTTTAGTTCTAGAACAAACTTCACTTAAGCTTAATGGTTTTTTCATATAATCATTAGCACCTAAATCAAATGCTTTTTCAATCATATCATCAGAAGTGTTACCACTTAAAACCATAATTGGTGTATCCGACTTTTTTTCTTCTCTAATATGTTTTACTACGTCTATACCTGTTGTAATTGGCATGTTAATGTCTACAATTACTAAATCTGGTTGAAAAGTGTTAAAAGCTGATATACCTGCTAAAGCAGAAGTTTCTGTTTGTACTTCATAACCTAAGGCTTTTAATCTAGTTTCTAAAGGGATTAAAACTAATTTCTGATCATCGATTGCTAATACTTTCATGATGTTTTTTTTTTTAAGATTGTTTTTTTTATGCAAATCTAAGGCTATAACCATGTTTTATTTTGAATAAAAAGATAAACACTAACCTTTAGTTAGATGAACTGCAATAATCTATAGTCAAATTAAAAGTATAGAATACTGAAAATCTTTTATCTTTACATTGTAGATATATGAAGCAAAATTCGAATAAACATCTTATTAGTGCTGTATTACTTGGTATTGCCTTTCATGGTACATGTATATTTTTTACTTTAGAATATACATATGATGCTTTAATACACTTATTCTTTGCAGATCATTATTCAGGTAGTTGGTTTGAACCCTGGAACTATGAGTGGTACACTGGTTTTACTGTAATGAGTTATCCACCATTGGTGCATCAATCTATAGCAGCACTCTCGTTAATTGGTGGTTTAAAATTCGGAATGTTTTCTGTAGCATTAGTAGCTATTGTACTTTTTATAACAGGAGTATATAGGTTTACATTAATGATGACAAGTAATGAATCTGTTGCTGGTTATGCAGCCATTCTTGCAGTATTCTCCTCCTCTTTTTTAGAAACATTACACGTATTTGGTCAATTACCTAGTATTATTGGTATATCTGTGTTAATGCATGCTTTGCCTGAAATTTATTTATGGCTAAAAACAGGTAAATACAAATTTTTATTTACATCACTCTCTTTAATAGCAGTTACAGTAACCTCACATCATGTTACTCCAATTTTTGGTATGGTATTCTTTATCTTTCCATTAATTGGTATGGTTATTATGGATGTTGCTTATGATGATGTAAAATCCTACAAAAAAATAACCATTAAAGTCTTTTTAAAACACTTCTTTAAACAATTAAAAAAGAATTTAACCTTTGGATTTATATCATTATTTCTAATCATATTTTGCATTTTACCTTATTGGATTAACTCTAAAGCCAACCCAATAACGCAAGTGCCAATTCCTCATGGCTCTAGAGATAATTTTTTAGAAACTACCTCTTCTGGTTTGGTTTTTTTCTTAATTCCTTGGGGTATACTAATGTTTATGTTGCCTTTCTTCTTTTATAGATATTACAGCAAACGTTATTTATTTTTTGGATTATCTTTTACAATGCTAGTAATATTAGGTACAGGTGGTTCTACACCAGTACCAAAAATGATTTTAGGAGACAACGCCTTTAACATACTAACATTAGACAGGTTTACACTTTGGGCTTCTATTATGGCCTTACCCATGTTTGGTGAGTTTATATATCGATTTGTACAAGGAGATTTAAAAGAACTCATACAAAGAAGATTTGGTGCAGTTTATCACAGATTATTTGGAGTTGTATTGGCTTCTCTCTTTTTATTTATGATCATTTTTACAATGAGTTTAGGATATTTTAGACCTTCTCAGCCGCAGAAAATTAAAATGTTGCCTATTGTAAACTTTCTAAATCAAGATCAGCATTTTAAATGGCGATTTTTAACCTTAGGTTTTGGAGATCAAATGGCTTGGCTTTCTGCACAAACAGATGCCATGACTGTAGATGGTAATTATCATTCTGCAAGAAGATTACCAGAATTAACAACAAGACCCATAGAACGTTTAGAGAATTCCAAATTTAAAGGAGTAGCAGGTATTGGTTCTTTGCAACAATTTTTAACCACACCAGAAAAATACAATTTAAAATATATCTTTTCTAACGATAAGTTTTACGACCCTATTCTCTATTTCTGTGGTTGGCAACGTTTACCTCAATTAGAAAACGGAATTATGGTTTGGGAGCGTTTAAATGTACCTCCACTCTCTTCTATACTGCCTAAAGACGATGTTGCCAAATGGCAAAAAATACTTTGGGGTTTAATGCCTTTCTCTACAGTAATCATTGCATTTCTATTGAATATTCAACCGATTTTTGTTCGTAATTTACGTTCTAAGATTCAGGTAAATAAAGATTTCTTAAGGTATAAAGTTAAGTTAGAGAACTTTCCTAATGGTTTATTAAGAATAACACATATTTGGAGTTTCATTTTATTTATGATTATTGGGTATGGAATGTGGTTGTTTTATTTAAAAAACGATTCTCAAGTTACACCAGAAAACCTTATCACTTCATATTATGATGCTTTAGATTTTAAAGAATTTGAAAAAAGTTTCTCTTTAACAGATCCTGAAAGCAATATTACTATTTCTCAATTTATGCTAGAAAACTCTGTAACTGATGGTTTACTAAGTTCTTATGCAAAATTAGACGCTATAGAAACAGAGCGCATTAAAGAATCTGATAGTGTTGTGGTCTTAAAGGTTGATACCAAATGGATAACACCTTTAGAAAAAATTAATAGAACCGATTATAAAACTGTGGTAAGCAGAAAAGGAAAATGGTATGTAAAACCTGTTAAACTAGATTCAGATTTACCTCCAGATCAATTGTACTCTAACAATGTAACTGGGTATTTTAATCAAGGTAGAAGAAGAGTAACCACAGAACAAACCTATCATGAAGATGTTTTAAAACAACCTGTGCTAGAAATAGTATCAGCAAAACTGGTAAAACATAATAAGAGTTATGCTATTATTGGTGAAGTTCAAAATATTGATAATGTTCCTGCTGATGTTATCATTAAAGGAACCTTGTATAATGATGATAACAAGCAACTAGCCACATACAATGCTAAATATCATATAAAACATAAATTAATGCCAAAAGAAATTAGTTCTTTTCGTATTAACTTCGAAGGTATAGCTTGGTCTAAAACACAAGATTCTATTCCTAATGCCTTTGATCCTGATGAGTTTACGCCTATAGAATTAGATGAGCAACCAACCAAATTTAATCTACAAGCTGCAGGTAATGTGTCTTATGCAGATTTGTATAAAAACGTTGTTCTTAATGATGTAGATTTGGTAAATGATCAAGTAAAGGGTACACTTTTTAATAGCGGTTTACAAGAAATTACAGTTCCACAACTTTTAATTACATATTACACAAAAGATAAAAAAATGGTTTGGGTAGACCATATGTTTTTGAAGAATGGTATTCGTCAACAAAGAAAACAATATTTCTCTTATCCTATATTAACTAAAGATACTTTAAAAGTAATTAGTACAGACATGAGTAACTGTTATGTAAATGGTTTACCTAATGATGATATTGCCGCTAAAATTATTGCAGAAAGAATTGAAAACCATGATAGAAATACACTTTTAGAAATTGATAATGAAAATTATCAATACCTAAAAATAGAAATGAATAATTACATTGGTAACCCAAAATAATGAATTGTAAAAAAACACTTCTTTTAATAATTTTTATACTTGCTGTTAATTCTATAACAGCTCAGCTTAGCAATGAAATTAAGCTACTTAATGAAACTACAACATATCAAGTAGGAGATTCTATCGTTCTACAATTTAAAGCAAATGGTATAAGTAACTTAAAATTGTATTGTGCCAATAGTTATGGCAATACTTTGGTATCACCAATAGTTGAAAAAGATGTTTATTCATTTGCTATCCCAAGATTTTTAACAATTAAAAAAGGCATTTTAAATTGGTCTGTATTTAACAAGAAGCAGAGAGTTTCTGGAAATCTAACTATTATACCTAAAGAAAACCCAATAGAAATGGAAACCTATTTGGGTCCACCAAGCATAGAGGCTGGTGGAACAGATTTTACAATGTTAGTCGTAATTCCTACAGATGATTTAGACAACCCTTTAGTAGATGGCACAGAAATAGATGTGAACAAACAATTTTTAACTTCAAGAGAAAATTTACAAATAAAATCGAACAATTTAATTGGTTATAAAAGAATTTTCTCACCCATAAAAAGTGGTAGAGTAATTTTGTCTTCAAAAGCCAAACAATTAGATTCTAAAGAGTTTGATGTTAATATTATGCCTGCAATTGCAGAAAATTTTCAAATTTTCTATGAAAGGCTTCATGAGTATGCAGATGGTAATCAAATTACTACTTTTTTCACCTCTATTATTAAAGATAAAAATGATAATGTAGTAAGTGATGGTACTTTTGTAGATTTCTTTATTACCAATAAAGCTGGTAATATTTTAAAAACTTCAGGCACCACCATTAAAGGAATTGCTTATGCTAAAATACTACATCCAGATGCTGAAGAAACATGGCAAGTAAAAGCAATTATTACAGGTATTTCTGAAAGCGATTCTATAAGTTTATCATACAATAGAGCAATTGAAGATTTTACAGTATCTTTTAGTGAAGGAAACAGAAAAATTAAGGTAGGCCCAATAAAAAGTTTTATGAATCAAATGATTCCTGATGGCCTAACAATTACCTTAAGAGTTTTTAATAAAGGCAAACTCATTGAAGAAATTATAAAACCATCTAGAGATGGGTATGCATTCTATGAGCTAGATAAAGCCATTTATAAAAATGATTTATATACTTTTCAAGTAAAAACTGCAGGAATAGAAAAGAATTACGAGTCTAAAAAAGTATGGTAAAAACGAATAAATATATGCTTAGAATATTCATAATCATGAGTTACGTTTTAGTAATCTCAGTGATCACTTTTTTAATAAGTTCGCTTTTCACCTATTTAAATACTGGTGCAGATAGAGCTAAAATTCTACATTTAGAAGTAAAAAAGGAAGTGCAGTATTTACCAAAACTAACTTGGGCAGAAAATGGCAATGAAGGTAGAGAAATGGATGACCAAGTGCTTAATAGCATAGAAAACGATTATTTAGATGCATGGTATGTAAAAAACGTAGCTTTTAGAAATAACGACATCACTGGTATTGAAGATTTTTATACAGAAAGTGCCAGAGTAAATTTATATGATAATATTTATAAAAACAAGCTAGATTCCTTAACCATAGAATCAACAACATTTAAACACAAACCAGATATTCTATTTTTTAGTGAAGATGGACAATTAATTGTGCTTGAAGATAAAAATGTAATTGAGTATAAAAAGTTCTATGAAAAAGATGAGCTAGTTTTTGAAACCACAGAAGAAAATTCTTACAAGGTAATTCTATTATTAGAAGATGGTTTTTGGAGAATTAGACACATGGTAAAACAATCTTCTAAACCAATTGCACCAAGGTTTGATGCTGTACCTATAAATTTTACCATGAAAGGTATCAACTATTACCCTAAAGATACTCCTTGGGATATGTTTGGTGACGACTTTAAGCTTAGAGTGATAAAAAAGGATTTTAAAATAATTCGAAAAGCAGGCTTAAACAGTATTAGAATTTTTATTCCTTATGAAGATTTTGGAAGTGCAGTTGTACTGCCAGAAAAGCTAGAGAAGCTGAGAAAAGTTCTAGATGCTGCAGAAAAAAATAATCTTAAAGTGGTTGTTACCCTTTTTGACTTTTATGGGAACTATGACATTTTAGATTGGACGTTAAATCAAAGACATTTAGAAACAATTGTAAGTACATTTAAAGATCATAAAGCAATATTAGCTTGGGATCTTAAAAACGAGCCGAACTTAGATTTTGATCAAAGAGGAAAAGAAACTGTAATTTCTTGGTTAGAGCAAATGTTAATCCTAGTAAAATCGATAGATAAAAACCATGCAGTTACAGTTGGTTGGTCCAATACAGAAAGTGCTCATATTTTAAGTGATAAATTAGATTTTGTTAGCTTTCATTATTATGAAGATAAAGCCAATTTTGAGGATGATTATTTAGTGCTTAAAAAACAAATACCAAATAAAGAATTGGTGTTAGGTGAATTTGGTATTTCTTCATACAGTGGTTTATGGAAACCTTTTATAGGATCTCCAGAAAAGCAAGCCATATACCATGAAGAAATGCAAAAAGTCCTTAATAAAAATAATATTTCATTTTTATCTTGGACTTTGTATGACTTTGAAACTGTACCTTCAGAGGTTGTAGGGAAACTTCCTTGGAGAGTGAATCCTCAAAAAGAGTTTGGTTTTATAGACGTAAAAGGGAATAAAAAACCATCTTTTAAATTCATTACTAAATAGCAGATACATTTTTTACTGCACCACCTTTTTTAGCGATAATTTTTTCGAACTCCTCTAAATATATATCAGTTATTCTTTCCATTGGGTAAGCAGTAGCTGCTTTATAATTTGCTATTTCTAACTTAATTCTATGTGCTTCATTAGTTACAATAGCCTCAATAGCTTTAGCCAAACTTTCTGTGCTTTCTGGCTCAAAAAATTCTCCTCTGTAACCTTCATCTTCAATTAAAGTTGTTAAATCGCCTAAGTTTGGCATAACAACTGCTTTACCATAACTTCCTGCTTGATGCAATACTCCAGAACTACCTGTAGTTGATGTGTAAGGAAAAACAACTACTGCACTTTCATTGAATAAAGGAGCAACTTCTTCTTCTTCTACATAACCCGTAAATCTTAATTGAGGTACATGCTTATATTTTTCTTGAACATTTTTTAAATAACCAGGCACATTTGGATTATCTGTACCAGCAACAACTATTTCTAAATCTAAACCTGAAGAAGCTCTAACCATTTCTACAGCTTCAATCATTTTTTCAACTTTTTTATACGTACCAAATTTACCAAATGTCATTACTTTTAAAGGTCCTTCTGGTAGATCATGAGATGGTTCAGCTGGAATTTCAAATGTTCCATGAGGAATCATTTTTACATTTCCTGATTTGTACTTCTCTTCTAAGGTAGTTACATACTTATCCATAGTAACTGCAACTAAATCTGCTTTTAATATCAATTTCGTAAGAGTTGTACCAATAAAATTATAGACATTTTGTGCTATCTTGTTAGAAGTAAAACCTGCCTTATCTAAATCTACTTGTTCTAAGATATTGTGTAATAAAACTATAGTAGGTATTTTTTTCAACTTGCAAATTAATGGTAACATTAATCCAGTTGCTGCAACAATCTTCTTATCACCAAACTTCATAAATTGTAAGTTAAATAAAACAGAATCTGGTTTAACTTCAGAAATCGCCTTAGTTACATTTATAATGTTTTTATAACTATTAAACTTCCAACATTCTTTTACAGTAATTTTGCATCCGTTTTCTGTGAAAGAAATATCTTTTGCTCCAGGAGTTTCATCAGTTAATAAAACCAATTCAGTTACTTTTTCGCTCTGTCTAAAGCTTTTTACTAAATGATATGCATATTCGTTTAAAGTTACTTTACTTGGTGGGTAAGCTGTTACAATGGCGAGTTTCATAATTTTTATTTTTTTAAGTTATAACAAATTTCAATCATTTTTCTTGACTTTTTAGTCTATAAAAGATTAAAAGTAGAAAACTTTAGATGAATGGTATTATTATATAGTTTTTTTGATTTTTACTGATTTTGAGTGGTTTAAGAAGAAATAAGCCAATTGTACCCCTAATAATAACACCATAGCTATTATTTGTACATGAACCACTTGAGACAATGAATTATGGTATACTGTAACTAAAACCACTTGTAATAAACCAAATATTCCAGATAAAACCACTGGCACATATTTATCTAATGAAAGATAATAATAAGCGAATATGTTAGAAATTGCAAAAACTCCAGTAGCTGAGGCATATTTCCATAATAATGGTGCAATTTCTAAATAACTGCTACCAAATAAAATGTTTATTATTTGTTCAGGGAAAAAGAAACAAGCTACAATAATTGAAGCTGCAATCATACCAATGTAACCTACATACTTCATTAAAATTGGTAAAGTAGATTTACCTTCTTTCTTTAATTGAACAACAGTTGGTAATAAAAGCATTACAAACATCCAAGCTATAAAATATACAACTCTACCAATTAAAGCCAAAGACGCATATAAACCAGCTTCGTAAGAATCGAAATAGTGTTTTACTAAAAGAATATCACTATTATTAATAATAATTTGGGTCAATTCATAAAATGCGGTAATAATAAAAAAGTTACGAACTAGTTTGCTATTGTCTACATCTAATTTAAAAGAAGTTTTAAATGAAAATATTTTGTATTTAAAAGGCAGCATTCCAAATACGAACGAACATAAAATACCTACTGCAATTAGTACTGAAGAATCAAAATCTAAGAAATATAAAAGCGAAAATGTAATCAATAATCTACTAATCATTTCTGATTGATAGGTAACTGATAAAGAAGTAAGTTCTTGTTTTCCTTGAAAGACTCCCCTATTTACACTCATTAAAAAGTAAAAAGGTACACCAATACCAAAAAGTAAAAACATTTTAGAAGTTGATGTTTTAAAGAATTCTTGCAATTCTGCAGAGAAAAGAATAATGGCTAATGCCAAAATGATTCCAACAATAAAAGCTCTTTTGTAAAGGGTAGAAATGAATGATTGAAAACTTTCATTCTCAAATAACACTGAAAATTTAGCTGCGACTAATTGAAACGTCATTGCCACAAAAGACAAAACCAGTAAGAATGTTACTAAAATAGCTGCATCTGCAAATTTATCTGGACCTAAAAATCTACCAAGAATTAAATTGTATAAATAATTACCTCCATTTACCAGCAAAACACTTAGCATAAAAAGCTGTTCTGGCTTTATTTTGCTCTTAATGAGTTTAATAGTTGCATTCATGATTTTTTTTTTAATACAAATATCGAATAGAAAATGAATTTTTAAATAAATAATCGATGAAAAACAATTACCTTTAGATTAGCGTTACAATTTGAATGCTGAAGCCAAAAACCAATTTTAATACATATGCGAACGAAAAACCTCCTATTCCTTCTAATAGTATTCATAGCACAATTTACCTTTTCACAAGAAATGAAAGAAGGGTTTACCTACTTAGAAACAGGTAAATACAAAAAAGCAGAAGTTTTTTTCAAACAAATTTTAGAAGATTTTCCAACCAATAAAACTGCAAAACTTTGTTATGGAAGAGCTGTTGGTTTAACAGGTAATGCAACTAAAGCTACTAGAATTTTCACAGAGCTTTTAGAGAAATATCCAAATGATTTTGAAGTAAAACTAAATTATGCTGAATCTCTTTTATGGGGTAGTCAGTTTCAAAAGGCTAAATCTTATTATAAAAACCTGGTAGATGAAGATGATCAAAGTTTCTCTGCACTTTTGGGTTATGCAAATACTTTATCTAACTTAAAAGAGTTTGAGCAAGCAATTGTTTATGTAGATAAAGCTCTTAAAGTTTCACCTAACAATCCTAATGCACTTGTTAGTAAAAAGTATATGAGATTAGGTTTAGCTAATACAAAGGTTACAGATAAAGAGTATGATGAAGCAGAACGTATTTTAAATGAGAACTTTTCAAGTTTTAAGAATGATAAAGAAACATTACTAAACCTTGCCAATCTGTATTTGATTTCTAATCAGCCAGAAAAAGCAAAAGCAACCTATGAACAACTAGGCTTAGATCCTAAAAATAAATTTATCTCTTTAAACGGAATTGCATTAGCTCATCATATTAATGGAAAAGAGAAATTGGCTTTAGCAACTAGCAAAAAGGCATTAGAAGCCATTACTGAAAACACTAGTGAAACAGAAAAAAACCAAACTAAAGAAAGGTATATTCAAGCCTTAATTTGGAATAATAAATATACTGCTGCAGAAAGTGAAATTGATACTTTATTTGCAAATACAGATGAGCCAGAAAACTGGATGCTAAGTTTAAGAGCTACATTAAATATCTATAAAAGTGATTTTAAAAAGAGTATTGCTGATTACAATTTAATTTTAGAGAACGATAGTTCTTCTTTTGATGGAAATCTAGGGAAAGCAAATGCTTTAAAAGCTTCTGGTTTTTATGAGAATGCCTACAAAAGTGCAAACAACACTTTAAATTTTTATAAAAAGCAGAAAGATGCTACTCAGTTTATAAAAACACTAGACAAACAATTTACACCATTTGTAGAAACAAAAGCTGCTTATTCTTTCGATAATGGTAACAACAAAGCCTATTCGTATACCGTAAATTCAGAATTACCTTTGTCTACCAAATTTAAGCTTACAGGCTCTTACAATTACAGAACAACCTCAAATGATGTTTTAAACTTAGATGCAAAATCAAACAACATTCTTTTAGGTGCATCTTATCAACTATTAAATAACTTAACTGTAAATGGTAGTTTTGGTTTTACATCTTCTGAAGCAGAGAACAATAGTTTTAATCAGTTATTAGCAGATGTTAGTTTTAATATAAAACCATTTAAACTGCAAGATTTACAAATTGGTTATAAGAGAGACATACAAAGTTTTAATGCAGAATTAATAGACAGAGAAATTGTACAGAACAATTATATTTTAAACTACAGTTTAAGTACTAACTTTAATTTAGGATGGTTTACACAGTATTATTATACTTCTCAAAATGATGGTAACACTAGAAATCTACTATTCACTTCTTTGTATTACAATATTTTAAAGAAACCATCTTTAAAAGGAGGTTTTAATTATCAAAACATTTCATTTAAAAACCAAGTACCAACTATTTACTTTAGTCCAAGTAAATTTCATGCTGTAGAAGTTTTTATCAATCTAATTAAAGATGAAAATATTGCGAAAGAAAAAGAATGGTTTTATGGTTTAACTGCGGCTACTGGATTTCAGTTCATTGAAGATGATGAAAGACAAGGAACCTACAGAATACAAACTACTTTAGGTTATAAATTTTCTGAAAGAAGTTTACTAAACTTTTATGGCACAAGAAGTAATATAGCCTCTGCAACTGCTGCTGGTTTCACGTTTACAGAACTTGGCTTACGTTTTAAATGGTATTTTTTAGGCAAACCTATCTATAAAAAATAAAGACTAAAGAATTAACTTTAGTCTTTATATAAGGGTAAATTTTGGGTACTATGAAAAATTTTCTTGTTTCGTTTTTGATTTTTCAATCCTTTTCAATGGGTCTTCTTATTGGCTAATTACAAAAGTTCCTTTATGAACTCTTTTAGCATCGTCTTCTATTACGTACTTATAAATACCTGAGTTTACCTTTGGTGCTGTATAGTTTACTTTAGTACTAGAACCGCTAGTTGTAATCTTTTTAACATCTACTGTTCTACCTAATAAATCAAATACTTTAATATTTACGAATTCTGATGTATTTGGTAATACTATAGTAGTATTCGTTGCAAACGGATTTGGATAGTTAACCAATGTATTTTCATCAGATAAATTAAAGTCTTCTGCAGATAATACACTTCCTGCAGCACTTAATGCTAAATTATCTACAGATAATTGAAATGCTTTGTAAGTTGAGAAATCTCCAATTACAGAAAATACTATTGTTTTAACGTTTGCAATGGTTGCACTTTTTCCACTTGCATCTTTAAACATATCAAAATCAATACTCACAGCTCTCTTTGCACTACTTGCTGGTAAAGTATATCTTAATCTGTTTTCCCATGTTCTATCATCTTCTTGCATTATTACAATTTCTATATCTTGATTGTTTGCAATTTCTGCATTTACAAAATTATAGTCAGTTGCAACAACTGTTTGATCTCCAGCTAATAAATGTCTGAATAAGTTAATGTTACCTTTTACATCACCTGTTAATGATACATTTCTGTCTACATCAAAATTAGATTCATCATATACTCTATCTGAAGTTGATATTGCAAAGTCTGTCACAGTTGCTTGGTCATCTAAATAATCTAATCCCCAAGGACCATCTGCAAGATATAAAGCATCTTTTTGTGGTGAAGAAGCTGTTTCTAAAGACAAACCAATATCAAATAATACACCAGTTTGTACAGTTAAAATTTCACTATAGTTACCAGATAAGGTATACGTTCTAGTCATTTCTTCATAATCAGACAATTCTGTTTTAGCAATATTTCCCACAAATTCTAATGACGTTTCTTTTGTTTTATTAATAATCTCTAATTCTAAAACACCATTGGTATATTTACCAGACTTAACAAATACGTTTGGTAATACGTTATCTACTTTTGTACTTTTTAAGCCGTTTGTAGCAGTATGAGTGTCTATAATATGATTAGCAATTGCAAATACTTGAGAGAATGAACTACCCCAAATTTGAAAGTTTTGATAGTTTCCTGCAGGGTATTGATCTATATTCCAGAAGCTAAACAATTCAAATTCAGATCCGTCAGTTTTAATAGAGAAACTTAAGGTGTACTCTATATCTTCTGATGCTCTTTTAATTTTAGAGGCAATAATTTGATGACCTCTAGTTTCTACTGTTCTAATATCTTCTAAACTTGAGTTATTTAAACGATCACAGATAACTTTTGAATGATCATATATTTTACCTTCTGTAGATGTCGCTAATACTGCAGATACTCTTTGGTCTCCTTCATACATATCTAAAGAGAAAATTTCTACTGCATTTGTAATACCTAATAAATCATCTGGACTAGAAACTTGAGCTACTTCTGTTTTGTACATACCAGTCTCAGGTAAATAATCTGCTAATGAAGTAGCACCTGATTTGCTAGAATATGCACTTTTAGAAAACTTTAATTGATTCGCTTTCTTGTTTAAATTATGCTTTACTTTTTCTCTTTTAAAATTTCTTTTTGCAATTAAATTTGCTAAATCACCATTACTTTCTAAACCACCATCATTTGCAGAACTAACATCTGTTGCATCATCTACATCTGCATAGTTTGTAGTATCCATTGCTTCATAAGGGTTTGCAGTTACATAAAAAATGGCATCGTTAAAATCATTATCACATGAACCATAATCTCTTCTAATATCTTCAAAACCTAATATTACTCTTTCGTTATCTGGATCTGCTAATAATACATTGTGGTATCTTAAGTCTGCATTCGCTTCTGGATTAAAATCTGGGTTAGAATATAATTGCCAATGACCATTACCAACTGTTTGTGTAGTTTGGCTCCAAGCGTTTGCTAATAAAACCCAACCAATTCCTGTACCAGCTTTAAATGATCCTATTTTTACTTTATCTCCTACTAATAATCCTCCTCCACTTCCTAAAGCAGATGCATTAGGAAAAATAATTGTAATATCTTCTTTGGCAGGTGCACTTGTCATTGGGTTTTCTAAATCATATGTATAAAAACCTAAAACATTTCTGTAACCTGCACCTTCACTAATGAATGTAATCCAAACATCAGCATCATCATTTAATTTGATATCTGTATCATAACCTGCAGTAATGTATTGTGGGTTATAATCTGGAACAGGATAAGACTCAGGTAATGAGTTACTTATCATTTCTAAAGTTGCCACTGAAACAACATCTCTTTCTGGCTCTAAATATAATGGAGTTCCTAAAGCATCGTAACTTCCTAAAAAGTTGTATGATTGAGCAGCCATTCCTAAAGCGCTAAACGTAAATAAAATAAGTAGTAATTTTTTCATGATAAATGATTTATACCACAAATTTAACCGCAAATAGTGTTGTAAAATTTATTTTTCGGTTTCCTACAATTATTATGTAGATAAATTACAAATTAGTGTCGACGAATGAAATTGTGCAACGTTTAACGAAATGTTTTAACTGAATAAATATGACTACTATTTTGGATACATTTAGGCCTAAACCTATTTAAAATCAACAACTTTAATACTTGAGAATGGTACTATAAAGATGCTATAAATGAAGTGATGTTTTCTAAAATTTGATGAAATTCGTTTTGTAGATCAAAGTTATTTTCAAGTAAATTAGCCTCATAAGTATTGGCTATTTCATAACTTTTTTCAAGACCCAAAATACTTATTTTATGCTTTATTTTATGCACTGCCTCTTGAGTTTTCTTGGAATCTTTTGCCTCTAAATGGAGATAGTAATTCTCTTTTTCTTCAGGAAATTCTTCAATAACAATATCTAACAAAATCTTTTCAGTTTCTGCATCACCTTGCGCATACTGCTGTATAACTTTTAAATTCGGAGTTTCCAATATTATTTTTTTAGTGTGAAATGAAACGTGGTACCTTTATTCAGTTCAGATTCTAACCAAATTTCACCATTGTAAATATCGACAATTTTCTTAACTATAGATAAGCCAATTCCACTTGAATTTTCTGATTGTTTTAACGATTGAAATATTTTAAAAATCTTATCAAAATTTCGTTGTTCTATACCAATACCATTATCTGAAATCGTAAATTTATAAAACGACTTGAGGTCTTTAACATTAATATTAATAAAACCATTTTCCTTGTCATTAAATTTAATGGCATTACCAATTAAATTCTGAAAAAGTTGTTGAAATTTTGTTTTATCGCCTTTAATAACAGGTAGTTTGTCTTGAATATTTATGGTAATATTCAATGGCACATAAAGCATTTTTATAACCTCTTTTACCATAACATCTAAATCTACTTCATCCTCTTCGTTAACAGTTGCATCTAAACTAGAAAATTTTAGAACATCTGTAATTAAAGCATCCATTTTTTCTAAGGTAGTTTCTATATCATTAAAATTCTGTAAACTATCTTTATCAAAAACGTCTGCATTGTCCATTTTAATCCAAGAAGTTAAGGCTGAAATACTTCTTAATGGCGATTTTAAATCGTGAGACACAATATGAGCATACTCTTTAAGCTCTTCATTACTCTTTGCCAATTTAGATAAAAGATCTGCATTGTCTTTCTCTGCTTTTTTACGCTCTATTAAGTTTAAGGCACTTTTAAGTTGCATAGCTACCAAATTTGCAACACTTTCTAGGGTATTTATTTGCTCTGGCTTAAAGAAGTCTTTTTGTGTATGCCTTGCGTCTATAACCCCAATGATTTCTTTATCATTTATAATTGGTACTGAAATTATTGATAACTTTTCCTTACCGAAAGAAATATACCTATCTTCTAGGCTAGTATCATTTATTATTTCTGATATGCCCGATTTTGCAACAGAACCTAAAATACCTTCACCAACAGATAATTTTGGTCTATCATTAATTTTATCTGTATTGTAAGTAGCTATAGGCTCTAAAAATTTAGTGTCTGAGTTTATTAAATAAACAACGCAATTATCCGTATTTAGGTAACCTGTAATTTTATTAGTAATCTCCCAAGCAATTTCATTTACATCTTCTTTACCTAAAATAGATTTTGCTGTATCGTTTATTAAATCTAAAACAAGCTGCTTTTCTCTTTGTGAGGTAACATCTCTAATAATACCTTGTGCTGCAATAGGGTTATTATCTTTATCAAAAATTACACTAGCATTAATATTTACCCATTTTACATTTTTGTTTTTGGTAATTATTCTAGCGTTATAATCTGCAAACCTCCCTTTTTCAGTAAGTTGTGTAAAAGAAGCCATGGCATACTCATAGTCCTCATAATAAATTAAATCTACCACATTTACATCTTCTTCTTCTAGTGTAAATTCAAAGAACTTTTCTGCAACATCATTCATTTTAATAACATTGCCTTCTAAATCCATAACAAGATAGGCATCGTTAATATTCTCAAAAACCCCTTGTAGTTGAGAATTTTTCTCACCTAAAAGGCTTTCTAATTGTGCATTAACTTTTTTTAACTCTAATGAGGTATTGTAAAGTTCGCGAGATTTATCTTCAAGAATTTTTTCTGCTTGAAGTCTTGCTTTTTTTTGTCTATTTAATGCTCTATTTAATATTTCTTCTTTTTCTGAACTCACTAATTTTTTCGAATTATGAATCTTACTTCAGTACCATCTTCTGCTAGTTTTTCTAAAGTTATTTCTGCAGTTGTTTTGAAGTGTTTAAATGTTCTGTTCATTAATCCTAAACCAAAATAGTACATAGCTCTACTTGATTTGTACACCATGATTAATAAATCTTCTGATTTTTCTTCTACAACAAATGTTGGTAATTCTGCTTCAGGATATATTTTACGAACTTCTACGTGAATATGGTTCTCTATAGATGATAACATATCTATAGGATCTTTATAGGTATCTACAAGCCCCATATAACTTCTTTCGATAACGCCAAAAAAGTGTTCTCCATACACCAAAAGCAAGTCATCTATACTAATATTTGTTCGTTCGCTTAAGTTAGTTAATAAGGAAAGCATTTCCGAAAAATTATAGGTACCTATAGCAGTATAAACCCCTTCTGATTCTAATTCTGATGCCTCAATAATAGAGTCCACCATTTCCATTCCAAATTTTTCTTCTACAAGTTCTAAAAATTCGGTAAAAACAATTCCTTTCATAGTTAGTATTTTAAAAATTCATTTAGGCTCCAGTACCTAAAAATAGCCTTAATTTTAGCTTCGTATTCTTCGTATTTTAATGGTTTAAGCACATAACCAGCTATACCAAGTTTATAGCACTCGTGTATATCTCTCTCATTATTTGAAGTGGTTAAAATAATTACAGGAATATGCAAAAGATCATCTCTACCCTTCATAATTTGCATAAATTCTATACCATTTGTATCTGGCATATTTAAATCTAACAAAATTAAATTTGGCATGTCTTCTTCAATCCTTTCAAAAGCCTCTTTACCATTACTTGCAAAAGCTAATTCGTAATTATCTAAATCTTTAGCAATAGATCTTTTTAACTTTAAAACTTCTATTCTATCATCTTCTACTAGAAGTATTTTTAACTTATCTGTTCGCATTTGACTTTTGTTTAATTTATCAAAAATACCTTAAAGTTTATAGCCCGAACTTTACTGTAGATTAATTAAAAATTAATATAGATGAAATACCAATAAGTGTAGATGAATAGATTTTATTTAATGACAGCCTGAAACTGTAGTTAATGCATTTTGCAAAACAGGTTCTGGAGATATGTATGGTATACCAAGCCCTAAACCTCTAACTATAAATAAAACACCTATAAAAACCACCATAATTGGAATCACTTTCTGTATTTTTTTTCGAAAACCATTCTTTGTAAAGTTTCCTAAATATACAAAAATTGTCATTAAAGGTATTGTGCCTAAACCAAATAGCATCATATAAATGCTTCCATAAAGTGATGAAGAAGTTGTTATGGCCCCAAATAAAGCCATATAAACTAAGCCACAAGGTAAAAATCCGTTTAAAAAACCAAGGGTAAAAAAAGTATCATTGCCTTTCTTTTTTAATTCTTTCCCTAAAGAACTTTTTACTTTTAAAATGATATGACTAATCTTTTTAGATATTGGGATTTTATTAGACAGCTTTGGAAATAGAATTAAAACGATCATAAAAACACCAACAATAATTGAAATTTGTTGCTGAAAACCAAACAGGTAAAATCCTTTACCTAATAAGCCAAATAACAAACCTATGAGAGCATAAGTAAAAATTCTACCAAAATGATAACTTAATATCTGAAAGAACGCTTTGGTTCGATTGCTTCTATCAACAGGCAACATAAAAGCTATTGGACCACACATGCCTATGCAATGAAAACTGCCCAATAAACCAAATATGAGTGCTGAAAGTAACATTAGTAAACAATTTCTTTTTTAAATAAATATGGTTTATTTTCAAATGTCCAAAATACTATAATGTTCCAGCGACCATCTACTAAACGTTGTTCAGGCACGAGCAAATATGTATTAGAAGTTGAAATAGGAATATCAAAATCTAATTGTTTATTAGATGGTCTATATAGGAACACATTACCTTCTATATTTTTATTTTTAAAATCTTCTGGAAGTTGAATTTTTAAACCTGTTTCTGATCTTTGAACTGTAACTTTGGATTTTAGTTCATTCAAATTTTTTATGGCATCAATTTCATCTTGAAATTGCAATTCTTTTTGATAATATTTTTCTGTAACCAAATCATGACTATAGGTATGATCTGTACTCATGGTTACTACAAAATACATAATGAATGCAATAAATGCTACTATCGTAATTACAATACCTGTACCCCAATTTATTTTCATGATTCTTTTATTTATATGTTCTTGGTCCTAAAAAATTGGTTTTCGTGGTTTCTAATAATTCATCATTACTAAAAACACCAATTTCAATATCTACATTATCATCTTTTAAAACAGACTTATTAATCTCGATAAATAAAGTACCTTCTGCCAAGCCTTGTTTCGGAATTATAAAGTTTTGATTAGAAACCAACTGAATTTTACCCTTATGAGACAGCAATTTATAACTCACATTTTCAATGTCTTTGGTTGTTTTGTTAATCACTTTAAACGTATAAACATTACTGATTATATTATTTTCCTTTTGCTGATATAATTGACCTGGTAATCTTAAAATTCTTGCTTCTACATCATTTCGTAAAAAAAGCATTCCTACTAAAATTCCTGTCAGAATCAGTAAAACAGCAGAATAGCCTTTCATTCTTGCTGTAAATTCAAAAGGTTTTTTCTTAGTGATATTCTCTTCACTCGCATATCGAATTAAACCTTTTGGTAAGTTGATACTTTCCATAATATGATCGCATTCATCTATACAAGCTGTGCAGTTTACGCACTCTAATTGAGTTCCATTTCTAATATCTATACCTGTAGGACAAACAACTACACATTGTTTACAATCAATACAATCACCTTTACCTAGAGCTTCTCTATCTTCATTCTTTTTAAATTTAGAACGCCCTTGTTCTCTTTCTCCTCTTTTATAATCGTAGGCAACATTAATGGTTTTATTGTCTAAGAGTACACCTTGTAACCTTCCATAAGGACAAGCTATAATGCACACTTGCTCTCTAAACCATGCAAATACAAAGTAAAAAACACAGGTAAAAATTATTAAAGAAATAAGTGTATTAATATTATCTAAAGGATTACCAGTGATGTAATTAATAACAGTATCTCCACCAATTAAATACGCTAAAAAAACATTTGCTATGATAAACGAAATCACAAAGAACACAAACCATTTTAAAAGTCTTTTCCTTATTTTTTCTGCATTCCAAGGTTGTTTATCTAGTCGTATTTGTTTTCCTCTATCACCATCAATCCAATATTCAATTTTGCGAAAAACCATTTCTAAAAAAATGGTCTGTGGGCAAATCCAACCACAAAATAATCGTCCAAAAACCACTGTAAAAAGTATTACAAAAACAACACCTGTAATCATAGAAATTACCAAGAGATGAAAATCTTGTGGCCAAAATGGAAAGCTAAATATATTAAACCTTCTTTCTAATACATTAAACAGCAGAAACTGATTTCCGTTAATTTTTATAAATGGTGCAGAAAGTAGAAAAGCTAATAGAAAGTAACTTACATAACTTCTATACTTATAATATTTTCCACTTGGTTTTTTAGGAAATACCCAAGAACGCTTTCCTTCTTTATTGACGGTTCCAATACTATCTCTAAATTTTTCGTTCTCAGGTGTTTCCATACTAACTAAAAAACTAACATTATCTAACTATTCTTCTTTCCAAATTTCTCCTTGAGGCGCTTTTGCCTTTTCTGGTGTTGTTCCTTGCAGTGAAATAACATAACTAGCAACTTTCTCCATATCTGATGGCTTTAATGTATTTTTCCATGAAATCATACCTTTACCATCTCTACCACCATTTAATAACGTTGTAAAAACGTTTTTAACTCCACCTCCTAATATCCAGTATTCATCAGTTAAATTAGGCCCAATAGCTCCACCACCATCAGCTAAATGACAAGAAGCACAATTTAAATTAAAGACTGCTTTACCTCTTTTTAAAGAGCTTGCATCTGTTAAAAGCTCTACAGTTTCAGCCGTGATTAAATCTGGAGCAGATTTTTTAAACTTATTTACTTCCATTTGAGCTTTAGCTACAGCTGCTTGATATTCCATTTCTGGAGTGGCACCACCCATAATTTCAAATCGTACTAGATACACAACAGCAAATAAAATGGTAGCATAAAACATGTATACCCACCATGGAGGAAGTGAATTGTCTAACTCCTGAATACCATCGTAATTATGATCTAGAACTATGCTTTCTTCTTCTTCAACAGATTTGGCTCTTGTCCATTTTACCATCAACTTCTTAATCCAAAGATTAGGGTCTTCTGGAATTATGCCTTCTTTCTCGTTAATTAATTCTGTTGCTTTTTTAGTGGCTAAATAATTTACTAATTCCTTTAATGAAATCACTAATACAAAACCTATTAAAGCAAGCCATACCAATGGGTTTTCGAAAAAATTTAACGGATTTTCATAGGCTATAAATGCCTTAACTAATGCAAAAAATGTAGTTAAAACAAAAAGTATATAAATTATTGATTGAATCTTTTTTTTCATCGTTTACATTTTTATAATTAATCTAAAGGAATGTTGCTTACTCTTTGAATGTATTCTTTCTTAGCTGTAATTACCCACCAAAAAAGCGCTACAAAGAATGTAAAGAATATTACTAATGATATTAATGGATAGATTTCTATGCCAGTAATACTTTCCATATGGTTTTTTACAAATTTTAGCATAATCTTAATTTTTGATGATTTTTTGTTCTTCTTTTACCTTAATATCTGTTCCCAGTCTTTGGATGTAAGCAATAATTGCCACCAATTCTCTGTCTTTCATCTCTACAAATGGCTCATTATTCTCTTTTGCATATTTTTTATCTTCTAAATAACTTTTAGCAAAATCAGGATCTTGATATAGGTTTTCTTCTATCTGTTTTCCTTGTTCATCCATTAATTGTTGAGCGTTTGTAATTTCTTCTTCTGAATATGGTACTCCTAAACTAACCATAGCTCTCATTTTATCTTCTGTGTTAGATTTATCCAACTCATTTTTAATCAACCATTTATAAGAAGGCATAATAGAACCTGGAGATGTACTTTGAGGATCATAAAAGTGATTTAAATGCCAGCTATCAGAATATTTTGCTCCAATTCTGTGCAAATCTGGACCTGTTCTTTTACTTCCCCATAAAAATGGATGATCGTACACAAATTCACCTGCTTTTGAATAGTCTCCATACCTCTCTACCTCACTTCTAAAAGGCCTAATCATTTGTGAATGGCAACCAACACAACCTTCTCTAATGTAAATATCTCTACCTTCGAGCTCTAAAGGAGTGTAAGGTTTTATACTGCTAATGGTTGGTATATTAGATTTTACCAATAAGGTTGGAATAATTTGTACAACTCCTCCAATAAGAATAGCAATTGTAGCGTAAATAGTTAATTTGATTGGTTTTCTTTCTAACCACGTGTGATATCCTTCACCTTTAGTTCTATATTTTGAAACCTTGGTTAAAGGTGCAGCCTCTGCTAATTCATCTTGTACAGTACTACCAGCTCTAACCGTTTTTACTACATTATAAAGCATTACAATAGCTCCTAGAATATACATAGATCCACCAATGGCACGCATCCAGTACATAGGAATAATCTCATTCAAGGTTTCTAGAAAGTTTCCATAGGTTAGAGATCCATCAGGATTAAATTGTTTCCACATAGAAGCTTGTACAAAACCTGCTACATACATAGGCAGTGCGTATAAAATAATACCTAATGTTCCAATCCAGAAATGAAAATTAGCTAACGCTTTTGAGTATAAAGTAGTTTTAAAAATTCTTGGAATCATCCAATACAACATACCAAAGGTGAAAAACCCGTTCCAAGCTAAGGCTCCAACATGCACGTGAGCAATAATCCAATCAGAAAAGTGTGCTATTGCGTTTACGTTTTTAAGTGATAACATAGGACCTTCAAAAGTAGCCATACCATAACCTGTGATTGCAACCACCATAAATTTTAAAACAGGATCTGTTCTTACCTTATCCCAAGCACCTCTTAAGGTTAGTAAACCATTAATCATTCCTCCCCAAGAAGGAGCAATTAACATTACCGAAAATGCAACACCTAAATTTTGTGCCCAATTTGGTAATGAAGTATATAATAAATGGTGAGGACCAGCCCAGATATAGATAAAAATCAAAGACCAGAAATGTACTATAGATAATCGATAAGAATAGACAGGTCTGTTTGCAGCTTTAGGCACAAAATAATACATTAAACCTAAGAAAGGTGTCGTTAAGAAAAATGCCACAGCATTATGACCATACCACCATTGAACCAGCGCATCTTGAACTCCTGCATAAACTGAATAACTCTTTAAAAAACCTACTGGTAAAGCTAAACTGTTAAAAATATGTAATACAGCAACTGTTACAAAAGTTCCTAAATAAAACCAAATGGCCACGTATAAGTGACGTTGTCTTCTTTTAAGAATTGTCCAAATCATGTTTACACCAAATGCAACCCAAACCAATGCAATCATAATATCTATAGGCCATTCTAACTCAGCATATTCTTTAGAACTTGTATAACCTAATGGTAAGGTTATTGCTGCTGCAACTATAATTAATTGCCAGCCCCAAAAATTAAAATTACTTAGAAAGTTACTAGCCATTCTAGCTTTTAACAAACGTTGTAAAGAATAATAGACACCTGCATAAATAGCATTACCCACAAATGCAAAAATTACAGCATTTGTGTGCAATGGTCTTAAACGACCAAAACTTAACCAAGAAATTCCATCTGTTACATTAGGAAACAAAAACATAAAGGCTAATAGTAACCCTACTGAAAAGCCAATAATACCCCAGAAAAGTGTAGCGTAGATGAATTTTTTAACGATTTTATTATCGTAATAAAACTGTTGCGTCTTCATAATTGAATTTAATTTTAGTTGATTTTTTTAGTTTCTTTTACCAATTCATCATCAAACAAAATTCGTACGGAAGGTGTGTAAGAATCATCATACTGTCCTTTCTTTACTGAATAAATAAATGCAATAAAGAATACAATTGCCACTAAAATACTTAGGGTAAGTAGTAAATATATTACGCTCATATCTTGCCTGATAATTTGATACATCAAAAATACTTAGCGTAGTTATTTTAAAACATGATATTTATCAGGTTTCAAAAATTAAAGGAAAAAATTAAAGGAAAAGCGTACTCAAAATATAAATATCTGAGTACGCTTTGAAAATCGATAAGGATCTTTTGTTTTAATTTTCATTTATTAAAAAATAATACGAAACCTACTAAAATAAATATTTAGAGCATATACTCTAAAAATCTTCTTAGGTAGTAAAACAAAAAAATCCTTTAGCTATCGATTTTGAGTAGTGGGGGACTATTTTTTTATCTGGCTATTATATTAATTAAGCTAAATTTGAAAAAATATTTGAGAAAAAAAGTGTAAAAAAATTTCCGAAAAGGTTTTAGATTTTTATTACAAAGTACTTTTAGTTCTCTAGAAATCAAATTATAAAGTTCTTTAACGTATGAGAAACAGCCCTAATACAGTTCACTAAAAGTTTTAAAAATTAAGCACAAAAATATAGTTCACAAAACTTTGATGTTTGGCAACTAATTGTGTTTATTAAAATGGAAAGACATAACAAGACATATTTTCGAAAATATATAAAAAATTTCGAAAATATGAATTTTAGCTTACAGGTTCGATTTTAAAAGTTGATTAAGCTCTCAACCATAAAGATAATACTTACCGTTAAAATTAATAATTTTAGACTTGCGTCTCCTAGTCTAAGAGTTTCTGAAGTACTTCTTAAATCTGAAAATTTACGAGTTTTCATAGTGTGGGGGACTATTTAAGTTAATAATATGTAATAAAGTTAGTAAAATTAATTACACTACCAAATTAAATTTAAAAAAAATTCACGGTTTTTTTATCGAAAAGGATTTCGATTTACTATTTAGAGTAAGTTTCTTACTTTAATATTAATACTAGTTAAATATCTAATTAACTTAATATCAATTATTTACACGTATTTCTTAATTCTAAAACAAGCTTTCAAATAAAAAGATAGCGCTTAACGATAAAATAAATAATTTTACGGTCGCATCGCTTAAACTAATAACTTTAGACATAAGATTAGACGCAGAAGATTCTGTATTTTTCATTTTTAGGGGATAATTTAATTAATAATACCTAAATATACTGCAAAGAAACACCTTACACAACTTTTGTCTTAAATGGTTAGCGAGAAGGTTTTTTGGTCAGATTTTACTTTTAGTAATTTCTTGTCGAAAGCCATACATACGTTTCTAACAAATGGTCTTGCCTTTTCTGGAATATAGATAGTATTGCCTTTTAACTGAACTAAATCATCTTTTATTAACTCTTCAAGTTCATGCAAATGATTATCAACGTTTGAAATCTTCATTTGGTCTAAATCCCAAGAAGTACTAAAGTTGCACATCAAATTTAAAATGTGTTTTCTTATGATTTGATCTTCTTTAGTTAAAATATGACCTCTAAAAACAGGAATTTCTCCTAAGTTCACTATTTTTTGATATTCTTTTACTGTTTTTACATTTTGAGAAAAACCATACCAAGAGTCAGAAATGGCAGACATTCCCAAACCAATCATTAACTGGGTTTTATTCGAGGTATATCCCATAAAGTTTCTATGTAACGTATTTTCTAAAGTAGCTTTATAGAGAGAATCGCTTTTTAATGCAAAATGATCCATACCTATTTCTTCATATCCTAAATCTGCAAATAGTTTTTTTCCTATTTCATACAGTTCTCTTTTTTCTTCGTCTTTTGGTAAATCATTTTCATTAAAACCTCTCTGCCCTACTCCTTTTACCCAAGGCACATGGGCATAACTATAGAATGAAATTCGATCAGGTTTTAGCTCTTTGGTTTTATTAATGGTATAGATTACGTTTTCTTTTGTTTGATGTGGTAAACCGAAAATTAAATCATGACTTATAGAGGTGTAACCAATTTCTCTAGCCCAATCTGTAACTTGTTGCACTTCTTTAAAAGTTTGAATTCTATTAATTGCCTTTTGAACATTTTGGTTATAATCTTGAACTCCAAAGCTAACTCTGGTAAATCCGCAGTTAAACAACGTTTGTAATTGTTCTTTGGTTGTATTACTAGGATGACCTTCAAAACTAAACTCAGCATTGTTGTGCTTTTTAGCATTTTTAAAAATACCTTGTATCAAGTACTCTAAATTTTCTTTAGAGAAAAATGTGGGTGTACCTCCACCTAAATGTAACTCCTTTATAATAGGAGTTTCATCAGTTAAATTAACATACAATTGCCATTCGTTAATTACTGTTTTTATGTACTCCTCTTCTACTTCATGTCTTTTTGTAATATGTTTATGACAAGCGCAAAACGTGCATAAACTCTCACAAAAAGGCAAATGAATATATAAGCTAATACCTTCTTTCTGATTACTTTCTATAAAAGATTGTTGAAAGGACTTGATCCATTTTTGTTTAGAAAAGGTTTCATTATTCCAATATGGTACTGTAGGATAACTTGTATATCTAGGCCCTGGAACATTATATTTTTGAATTAAATTTTTCATAGTTTACGTAATTTTTTACCAATTATATTGGTTGAAATAGTTGTGAAAACAACTATGCTTATAGAACTTAAGGGCATTAAAATAGCTGCAATTACTGGCATTAATTGGCCTGTTACTGCAAAATATAACCCAACAACATTATAAAGTAGTGATAATGCAAAGCAGTATTTTATGATTGTAATCGCCTTTTTTGAAGCTTTGAAAAAAGCAGATATTTTATCAAATTGAGAAGCGTCTAAAATAGCATCGCAAGCAGGAGAAAAAACATTAATATTTTCTGAAAGTGCAATACCAACATTACTCTGAGCAAGGGCTCCTGCATCATTCAAACCATCACCAATCATAGCCACATTTCTGCCTAAATTTTGTTGACTTTCAGCAAATTGTAATTTATCATCTGGTTTTTGATTAAATAGAAATGTAGTTTCCTTGGGTAAAAATTCTTTCAAATACACTTTTTCACCCTCATTATCTCCTGAAATTACAGCCAAAAAATACGATCTTTTTAATGTATTAAAAATAGACTTTACTCCTTTTCTGTAAGCGTTTTTAAAACGGAATTTACCTTTGTAATTCTCATTAACACTTACATGTACTGAAGTATCAAATGATGATTCTTCTTTGCCATTTTTTACAAAGGATGCAGCACCTATTTTAAGACTATTGTTCTTAAGCTTAGTTTCTATTCCTTTACCTAAATACTCATTATATCCCTCTAAAACCTCAGTATTCACATTATTTAATGAGTTATACAATATTCTACTTAAAGGATGATTTGATGCTCTTAAACTACTCTTTAAAGCTATTTTTTCTTCCATTATTAAAGGTGAACCTTCATAGGTAATTGTACTTTCTTTATTAGTAGTTAAGGTTCCTGTTTTGTCAAATATCACAGTATCTACACCCGCTAATTGTTCTATTACTGTTGCATTTTTCAAATAGAATTTTTGCTTTCCAAAAATGCGCAATAAATTACCTAGAGTAAAAGGTGCAGCCAGAGCTATTGCACATGGACAAGCAATAATAAGCACTGCTGTAAATACATTTAAAGCCTTGCTATCATCAAAAAATAACCAAAAAGTAGTAGACAAAATAGCAATGGTTAACACTATAATTGTAAAATTTTTACTGATTTTATCTGTTAGTGTTTTAAATGACGAACTTTTATCATTCTTAAACACATCGTTACTCCACAACTGTGTTAAGTAACTTTGAGATACTGAAGCTAAGACTTGCATTTCTAAAACGCCTGTTAATTGTTTACCACCAGCAAATAACTTGTCTCCAGACTTTTTAGTTACAGGTTCTGCTTCACCAGTAACAAAGCTATAATCTATTTGTGCATCTCCATTAATTAAAATGCCATCTACAGGTATTAGTTCTTGGTGTCTAATTAATAATCTATCACCTTTTTTAACATCGTAAATTTGAACATTTTCTTCTGTTTTATCTGATAAAATTCGAGTAACCGCAATTGGAAAGTACGATTTGTAATCGCGTTCAAAAGACAAAAAATTATACGTTTTTTGCTGAAAGAACTTACCTAAAAGCAAGAAGAAAACTAAACCAGTTAAACTATCGAAAAAGCCAGTACCTAAATCAAAAATAATCTCGATAGTACTTCTTATAAATAAAACAGAAACACCTAAAGCAATAGGCACATCTATATTTAGTATTTTAGATCTTAGGCCTTTATATGCTGAAACAAAATAATCATTGGCCGCATAAAAAACTACAGGCAAAGAAAAGACAAACATTAACCAACGAAAAATGTTTTTGTATTGATTTAGCCAAAAGCCATCAACCTCAAAATATTCTGGAAACGATAAAAACATCACATTACCAAAAGCAAAACCTGCAATTCCTAATTTATAAATTAAACTTCGGTTTACTTTTTTCTTACCAGTTTCATAATCTTCTAAACTTATATAAGGTTCGTAACCAATTGTACTTAATAAAAGTACTATTTCTTTTAGTGATGTTAGGGTTGCATCATAAGATACTCGAACTGTTTTCTTAGGGAAATCTACTTGAGATGAGTTTATTTTATCATTTAATTTATGCAAATTCTCTAGGACCCAAATACAAGAGCTGCAATGAATATGAGGAATATAAAGCGTTACAATTTGTGTGTGTTCGTCATTAAATTCTAAGAGTTTCTCTATAATTTCTTTGTTCTCTAAGAAATCATACTTCCCCTCAATTTCTGATGGAATTGCACCTGGATTTTCTTGAAGATCGTAATAACAAGTTAAATCGTTTTCTGAAAAAATCTCATAAACGGTTTTACAACCATTACAGCAAAAACGCTTTTCGTTAAGCGTAATTGTTGTATTCTCACAAGAATCTCCACAATGATAACATAGTGTAGTATTCATATTTACTCTATTTGCCTACTGCAAATTTCGAATTTCTATTAAGTTTAAAATATGATATTTGTCAGGTTTTAAATATATTTGTTAGGCAACCAATCAATACAATTATGAGTAAATGTGAACAATGTATTGTTCGTCAATTTAATTCTCTAAAACATCTTTCTAAAGATGAATTAATAAGAATGTCTGCTTGCAAAACCTCTAAAATTATTAAAAAAGGTGAGCCTTTATTTATTGAGGGTGAGCATATTAATGGAGTTTTCTGTATCAAAGATGGTATTTGTAAAGTTTCTAAAATTAGTGACAATGGAAAAAATCAAATAGTAAACTTGATTAAAAAAGGCGATTTAATTGGTGAACGCAGTTTATTAACTGAAGAAGTTTCTAATTTAAATGCTGTTGCTCTAGAAGATTTAGAAGTGTGTTTTATACCAAAAAGTGAAATTGTTAAAGATTTAGAGAAAAATCAGAACTTTACAATGGATGTTTTAAAAAATATGGCAAACTCTCTTAAAAATGCAGATAATTTAATTGTTGATATGGCACAGAAAAGTGTAAAACAACGATTGGCTGAGACACTTTTAAAACTACAAACCAAATTTGGAACCACAGAAGAAGGCAATCTAGACATTCATTTATCCAGAGAGGATATTGCCAATATTATAGGTACAGCCACAGAATCTGCAATTCGTTTATTGTCTGAATTTAAGAAAAAGGGCTATATTGAAATGAAAGGCAAAAGCATTAGTGTTGCTAATGAAAATGGTTTAAAGAAAGTTTCTAGCGGATTTTAACCTTAGAAAGAATAACCTATTGCAAAATTAAATACAGGTTCATCTAACCTAAAATCTAAGCGTTCTCCTTCAGGCAAAGCTGGGTCATGAAATGGTGCTGCTAAATCAAAACGAATTACAAAACCTTGCACATCAATCCTTAGTCCTAAACCTGCACCCATTCCTAATTCATTTAAGAAGTTAGATGTAAATTTATCATTACCATTAAAAGCCGGATTTTCATTTGAGTTCCATACATTACCAGCATCAACAAAAAAGGCACCTTTAAAAAAAGAGTAAATAGGAAAGCGATATTCTACATTAGCTTCCAACCTAATATTACCAGTTCTATCAAAAAAAGAAGTACTGTTTTGATTGTTTGTATCTGTATAAGTACCTGGGCCTAAAGATCTAGTATTAAAGGCTCTTACACTATATGGACCTCCAGAAAAATATTGTTTTACAAAAGGTACAACATCAGAATTACCATAAGCCAAACCATAACCAGCAAATAAACGTGTTGCAATGGTTTGAGCATACTTATCACCAAAATTAAAATGATATCTAAAATCTACATCTGCCTTTGCATATTGTGCATATTGCAAACCTAAAAATTCTTTTGGCTGACCTGTTGTAGTTTCTTTACCTAATAGACTTATTGAATTTCCTGCAACATCAATTGTTGAATTAAAGAAAAATTGATGGGTTCTTTTTGCGGCTAACATTTCGTTATACGTAAATGAAAAAGTTAAACCAGAAATAAATTGCTGTTCAAAACTTCTTGCTAAAAATGGGTTGTCTGCTAAAATTTGATCAAATTCTGGTGTGGTGTTAGACAACCTTGTGTAATTAACAGAAATAGGATTTACCTCATAGGTTATGTATTTGTTTGCATTCCACACATAACCAAAAAGTGCAGTTCCTGATAATAAGGTATATAACTGACTACGATTTAAATATGTTGCACTTAAACTTGTTTTTGTTTTAGGTATGGAATATTCAAAAAAATCTTCGTTAATTGAAAACGGAGCAATTACTCTAGGAAAAATTAATTCTGTTTTTAATTCTAATTCTAAACTACTTAAACCTGAATTATCTCCTGATGAAACTTGGGTTTCATACCCAATACTAGAACTTATATTTAAGGTCTCTCCTCCTCCAAAAAGATTTCTGTTACTAAAAACCAAACCAAGAGTTGGACCAGCAAAATTGTTAGATTTAGTAACAGCTTGCAACTCTGCACGAAGCGCACGTTTGGTTAATGGTGATAAAAAGATATTGGCTTCTAATGCACCTTCATTATCATCTGCAAGGGTATCTAATTCTTTGTACTGAATATTTACATATTTATAAGCACCTATTGTAGATAGGCGTCTTGCCGTATTTTTTGAATTATCAGGATTGTAATAGTCACCTTCTTTTAGTGTGATAAAATCATCTAAATATTTAGGCTTGAAAAATTCTTCATTTTGATAGTAATTTTTCTCTTCAAAGCGTTTTGAAATATTAGTTGTAGAATCTCTTAAATTATAATTTGGGTAAACATTGATAGTTTTTACCTTATAAGGAATGATAGCTTTCTCAGGCACATCCTTTTTTAATTTCAAAAAAAGATCGAATTTCTTATTCTTGTATTGATTTGTATCTGCCTCAAAAATTAAAAAGTTATTATTAAAATTATAATAGCCTAAGTCTTTCAACTCATTATCTAAACGTTGCCTTTCTAACTTTAAATTCCCCAAATCGAAACGCATATTCTTTTCAAAAGGAGACTTTGCAGTAAGCTTTTTAATGTCATTAAAAATTGGTTTAGTAAAACTATCAACTTGATAATTGGCTAAAGTATAAGGTTCTTTAATTTTTAGTTGATATAAAACAGATGCTCTTTTCTCTGATTCTGTAAATGATGAAGTTGCAGAGCTATAAAAGAATCCACTGTTTTCTAATCTATTTAAAAGAATGTCTTCTACCTCTAAATTCTCTACATCAGATTGATAAACTGGCTCTTCACCTAATTGCTTAAACAACCATTTATTAATAAAATTGGTCTTTCCTTGCTCATTTTTATAATAGTAGTACAAACCCAAGTGCATACCTAAAAACTTAGAGTTGGGTTCAGGTCTTAAAACTTGTCTAAGATTTTCTTTTAACTGCGCTACTTGAGGTACTGCAGAATCAGCATCCATTTCTATTTCTGCGCCTGTATAAAGGCGTTCGCCTTCAGGTATAAATTTGTTAATGCTACAAGAATATACCATAAATAATATGCTACTAAAAAAGAGACTATTTTTAATTATTTTTTTCAATGATTAGTTTTTTTTCTTTTCTAAACTTTTATCAATTTTATCTTCTTTCTCCTCTAACTTTTTATCTGCTAGCTCCTTTTCTTTCTCTGCTTTTTCATTCTGGGCTTTAAAAATTGCATCCCAAAGTTCTCTAAATTGATTAAACTCTTGTGTGAATATAAGCGCAATTCCATTAACTATGGTTTGCCCATCAATAACATTTTCAAATTCACTTTTTCTAAAACCTTTTAAACGATATCTACCATCTTCAGACAATTTGTACTCTAAACTTACATTACCAATTAACGGAGTTTCATCTCCTGTTTGGCTACTACCTTGCAAATCGACATCACTACCTACCCTAACAGTTAAACGATCATTAAATAACTTTTTCTGAGCAGTTACTCCTAATTGAGTTCTGTCTGTAGCGTATGTACCTTGGTAATCTGTATAACTGTTTAAATCAAAATCTAACTCAATTCCAGAATTGCCTAATATTTTGTCTGAAAATGCATTTAATTGTCCAGAAACAGCATCATTCAAATTATCTCTAGCTATGGTTGCAAAACCACCAGAACTACCATCACTACCAGAATCTGGATAAAATCTATTTAAAACTAACAGCGAAAACACCTGTTTATTCAATTCCTCTTCTTGCTGATTTACCTGCTGCACTCTGCCATAAACTTGACCTCCAATTGCACCTTGTTCATCTTCTGGCATATCTAAATTAAAAGATATCTTAGGCTGTAATAAATCGCCATCGATATTTAGATAAACATTAAATGGCAAAACTTGCTTGAATTTATTTTTTACTGATGGATCTTCATCAGAAATTTGAGCGGCCATTAATGGTGATGCTGTGGTTTCTATTTTATATATGGCACTTACATCTAAACTAGCATCAAAAGGATCTCCAGACCAAGAAACTCTACCTCCAGTAGCTAGATTAAATCTTCTATTTACCAAACCATAAAGATTTAATTCATAATGCCCAGAAGCAATTTCGAAAGTTCCTGTTAAAGATAATCTTCCATTTGGCACCATGTTAAAAATAAATTCTCCATCACCAGAAACATTAAAATTATCTCCTGTATCCTCATCAATTACTACAGTTACAGATGCTTCTTTATTTACATTTAATTTTGCAAAAATATCAAAGCCCGTAATTACAGCCGACTTTTCTTCGGTTTGCGTAAGAATTGCATCCGGATTTTCTCTATTTACAAAAACCACAACATCATCTCTATTTTCTACACTTGCATAAGCAGTTGGCAAAACATAAGTAACATTGGTATCTGAACCTAGAGTTACGTTAGCAGATAATTTTGGTATTTGCAAATCTCCAGTTAAATCTGCATTCGCATTAAAAGTAGCTAAACCATACAATGATGGATTATCTTCTTTTTTGGCATTTAAAAGCCTAAAATCTTTAGCTCTTAATTGTAAATCAAATTCAGGATTAATAAAACTTTCTGTTAAGATTTTACCCGATAATACTAAAGAATTTCTATTGGCATCTAAAATAGTAAACTTAGATAAATACAGACCTTCATTATCTAAACGTAAGTTTTCATTTTGCAAAGAAAATTTGGTGTTTAGCTTTTTAATTGTAAAATCTGCATTGTTAAAGTTTAAGTTTCCTTTATAATTTGGATTTGATACTGTACCTGTAACCTTAAAATCGCCAGAGAAACTACCATTTGTATCTTTTATTTCACCCAATGAAAGTGTATTTAGGGCTTTCATTTTAAACTCATTAAGTTTGATATCTAAGTTTAAATTAGCATCATTATTTGCAACTACGTAATCACCCACTAATTCTAAATTGATATCGCCTTCTTTTAAGTTTGCATTAAAATCGTACTTATTTCCACCTAAAGATTTTGCATCTATAGAAAGCTTTCCTAAATCTGTTTTTAGTACTTTAAATTGATCTACTTTTAAATCTGCAACAATTCCTGTATCGTTAAATGGCTCCTCTAAAATAAAAGTTCCGTTTAAAATTCCGTTTGCGATTTGCTTATCAGGATTCAAATAATTAAGTACTTCACTTATTTTGAAATTTTTATAGTTAATAGCAACATGAGTTTTTTGAATATTATCTGCTTTGTCTGTAATTGCAATAGATTGTTTGTTTTTATCAATCTTAAAATTGTTAAAACTAAGTTGATTGTTATTTACGAAGATCATCCTATTATCAGAAGGAATATTCCAATTTGACTTATTTAAAATCAAATTATTTGGATCTACACTAAAAACCAAACGTTCACGACTACCTGTAATTTTGGCAGCAACATTCATTAAAGTTTCTTCCTTATCAAAACCTTTAAAAGTTAAATCAAGCTCATTATTTACTTGTTTACCTGTAATTTTAGTTTGTGGCACTCTAAAAGGTGTAGCTTTAATACCTTTAAATCCAAGCTCAAAATTGAAGCTTTCTTTATCTGTATTCATTGTAAAAGCCAAACTATCTAGCTCATTACCACTATAATTTATATGAGGAGCTGTTATTTCCGCATCTAATTTTCTTTCTATCTCATTAAAATCTAAGACAATATCTACAGTATCAATATCTTTTAAATTAACTAGAAATACATCTTCTAACAATGGAGTTTGAGAAATTTTACCTCTAAATTTAATGTTTACAGGGTTTTTAATAGTGTCTGTTGCAACTACATCTCTGTAGAAATAACTTTCTATATGTTTTTGTAATGATGTTGCAAACGTTTGTGGATCTGTGTTAGACTCTAACTTTAAATCTACCATTTTGTTATTTAAATTAACAACTGTAGTGTCTTTATTGGTAAAACCATTTGCTGTAATTTGCCCTAATAGAAAAGTGTCATTATCATAAACAACCACTCCATTTTTAATATTAGCATCAACTTGATACGCCTCTAGGTTTCCATTAAAACTAGCAGAAATATCCATACCTGTTTTAATATTTCTTTGCATTAAACCTAAACCACCTAAATCTGCACCAATAATATCTAAATCTAAATTGGCATTAGTATTTGTGCTGTCTAATTCAACTTGGGCATCTAAGTTAAAGTTTAAATTTTCATCTTTATAGTTTGATGAAAACTCACCCAAACCATTATTAAATTCGCCTGACAATACTACATCATTAATAGCATAGTTGTTATAGGCGAAATCTGAAATAGTTGCATTTACAGTAGCATCTAAATTATTCAATGAATTTCCACTTCCTGAAGCTTTTAAGTCTAAACTAATTGCCCCTATTTGATCATTTTGTAAAAGCTTATTTACTTGATATTGATCTACTTTAATGGTAGCATCGAAATCAATAATTTCTTTATTTTTAAACTGACCATTAATTGCAATTAAACCTTGAGAAGACTTTAAAATTAGATCGGTATTAATATTTTCCAATCCTCCATTTACAGAACCACGTATTGCAATTTCTTCTGGAAGTTGAATTCCAAAATCTTTTTCATTGATAAATTTTAAAATATCTGTTCTAGTTGTTGTCGCTTTTAAATTTGGGAGATTAACTTGCAAAACATTAGAATTGGTAGCATTAAGAATATTACCATCAACAAAAATAGTTGTATCTGTTCCCCAATTAATATTACTTTTTTCTAAGGTGATGTTGGCCAAATTACCTTTTGCAAAAACAGAACCCTTGACTGGTTTTTTACTCAATTCTAAAACGTATGGATTGCTTTTTAATGCTGGTTGAAAGTTTAATAATTGCTTTAAGTCTAATTGGATGGTTGGTAAGTTAAGTGCTAAAAAAGCATTGTTAGGTGCATCAATTAATTTGTTGATAGATGAGTAATCCATCTTTAAATCACCACCAACCTTGCTATCTTTTAATTTAAAGTAGAAATTATTTACAACTAATTTAGAGTCTGAAATAGAAGTTTGAAACTTTAATTGATTTAAATTTAATCCAGAGCTTTCTCTAAAGTTTAAAGTATTTACAGAAAGTTCTCCTTTTTTATCTTTAAAACTAATGTTTTTAGCTTTTAAATTTAGGTTTGTAAATGAAACTGCATCCGGATTAAATATGTTCTCATCTATCTTCTGATTGTTTACAACATAAGAAATTGCATTGTTTTCTAAGGATAAATCATCTAAATTTAATACTATTTCTGGCCATTCAAAAGCACTTTTCGAAGCTTTGTTTTCATTTGGTTGGCTGGACATATTAATATCTACAGTTGAGTTTTTTAAACTAACTGAATTAATATCAAAAATTGCATTCTCTAAATTGATTCTTGGAGAATTTGCTTCAAAGTTGGTCAAATCTAAATTTGCGGCTATTTGATTTACTTGATCTTTATACAATAGCTTGGTATTCTCAATATCTATATAGGTTGCAAAAAGATTAGGGAGAGGCACTTCTTCTGAAGAAATTAGTAGCACTGGTAATTGTTCAAATTGAATATTTGAACTAGATAAGTTGATACCACTTGTCTCAAAAATCATATTGTCGATATCAAACTTTTGAACTTCTGTAGATAATTCGCCTATTTTAAAACTACTTTTAATTCCTAAAGGAATATCATCATAAACAATATCAAAATCATTCAACTCAAAGCTACCTAAAATAATTTCTGGAGATGTACTTGTGGTATCTTGAGGTACAGTATTTGAATTTTGAGTTGCAAAAGCATCTAATAAAAACTGAAAATTATAACCCTTAATAGTATCTTGCCTTTGAATATTTGCCTTTAATCCTGTCCATTCAACATTATCAACACCAATGGCAGTGCCATTTATTAAACCCCAAATAGGTAAGTTTGCTTCTAAAGTTTTCGAATAAATAAGTGTATCACCTTTTTCATCTTCTAAATACAAACCATCTAATTCCAGATTACCATCAAAAGTGATGAAAGCTTTATCAATATCTACTACTGTGTTGGTTTTACTAGATATGTAGTTTGTTGCTTTATCTACAATAATATCTTGACCCCAAGGACTTCTAATAAAAAGTAACAATAGAATTAAAAAAAATAAAACACCCAAAAACACCCTAAGAAACCTTCTTAGATAACGAAATTTATTTTTCTTATTTTTTTTGGCTGACACTACAAAAATTTTGATTTACAAAGATATTACAGCTGAGCTACTAAATTATCTTATTTACATAAATTATTAACACTATTCAACTGTAATTATTCCTTAAAAAAGTTTTAATACATTTGTTACTACTAAAAAGAATAGCTTTAGACTGATGAAACAAATTATTATTTTTTTACTTCTAATAATAGCTGCAGTAATTGGCTATGGAGAATATAGTGATTACAAAAGATACAATTCGCCAAATGTGGATTATAAATCAGATCAAAAAATAGATTTAAACTACTACAATCAAGAACTGATTAGTAACTACTATAAAGCTGTAGAAGACTTAAATAGCTATGTAAAATTACAATGGACTGCCAATGATATTGATGTTAGAGCTCCTGAAGATGAAGATTTAGAAACAAAAGATGCTGTTAAAAAATTCGCTGATAAATTAGCATTAGTTAAATTCTATGAAGCTAAACTTCATAATTCATTGGAATTAAAAGCTGAAGGAAAAAACAATAAAGAAATACAATTTTTAGAATTGAATGGCATTAGCTTAGAAAAATATAACAATGAGCAGCATGCTCAGTTGATAAAGTCTTTGTTTAAAACCAATACCAAATTATATAATGGTGAAAAAAACGCTATTATTTATGAGGTACAGAAAAAGTTGGTTGAACAAGGGGAAACTGTAAGAATAGATGGCGTTTATAGAATTGAAACTTTAAATGCAATTAAGGCTTTCGAAGAAAAAAACAATCTGCTTGCAGATGGATATCTAGATGAGCTGACTTTAGAATGGTTATTTAAAAACTAACTACTTAAGGTAATCTTTTTCATTGTTTCAGTTCGTTGAATCTTACCTGTTGATGTTTCTGTAAATTGATCTAGAAAGTAAATCTTCTTAGGAATTTCAAACTTAGTTAAGGTAGAAAAATTTTTTATTTGATCGATTGCAATACAATTTGCTGCACCTTCAACAATTAAAATTAATTTTTCTCCTAATTTTTCATCAGGAATTCCTGAAACAAAAAATCGGTTGGTTATTAATTGACCTAACTTCTTCTCTATTTGCTCTGGATTTAGTTTAACGCCTCCAGAATTGATTATATTATCAAACCGACCTAACCACTCAAATTCATTTTCTGATATTAATTGAACTACATCATTTGTAAATACAGTTTCTTTAGCAACTTTTGGAGCTTTGATAACCAAACAATTTCTTTGATCTATAAAAAAATCTACATCAGGTAAAGCTTTAAAGAATGCCCTTTGTATAGGTAATTTAAGGCCAGTTTTTTCATTATTTACTTTTTGTACTGCAATATGGGTAATTGTTTCTGTCATACCATAGGTAGCAAAAACAGTTGTTGAAACCTTTTGTAGTTTTTGATAAAGAGTATTAGAAATTGCTCCTCCACCTACAATTAAAGTATCAATCAAGTCCAAATTAGACAAGGAATTTTCTACTTGCAAAGGCACCATAGCAGAAAAATCGTATACTGTATTAATATTTTGTAATGGTGAAGAATTGGATTCAACTATATCTAAATGCCATCCTAAAGTTACTGCTCTTATCAACATCATTTTACCTGCTATATAACTAATAGGTAAACATAATAATGCTTTAGTTGTGGCTTCTAGATTAAAATAAGCACCTGTTGCCTGTACTGAATTAATCATAAAGTTTTTTTGCAATTGAATTGCCTTAGGCTTACCTGTAGAGCCAGAAGTATTAACAATTACATATGTTTCACTGTTAAACCACTCTTCTAAGAACAAGCTCGTTCCTAAGGAAACTTTTTTGGCATAATTGCACAAATCACCTTCATTGGAAAATGACCTACCATTCAATTTAAAATTTGGATGAATTTTGTTCTTCACAATTATGTCTTGTAACTAATTAATTATCAGTTAAAGTAACAGGTTTTTCTATTTTACCAAATAGTTTTTCTGACCAATTAGACCACTTGTATTTTTTAGCAAACACGAATAGCAAGATTGGGAAAATCACAAAAACAGGTAGGTAAACATCAGCCCCTAAAGCTGGTTCTGACATATCAATTAAAACAGAATCTGTTTGAAAAACGGTCCAATCTGCAGTTACTAAAACAGCAGTAAACAGGTTATTTGCTGCATGGAATCCCAGTGCTAATTCTAAACCTTCATCCATCAAGGTTAAAATACCTAAAAAGAAGCCTGTACCAATATAGTAGATGAGTAATTCATACCCTAACTTGCTTACTTCAGGATTTGCAATATGTAAAACACCAAATACAACCGATGTAAAAATTAAAGGAAACCACCTAGTTTTTGTTGCAACACCTAAGCCTTGCATTAAATATCCTCTAAATAAATATTCTTCAAAGCTAGTTTGTAATGGAATTAATAGTACTGCAACTACTAGTAAGACTAAAAACTTGTTAAGGTTAAAATTCCATTGATAATTTTCTGGAGATACAAAATAATCAATCATTAAAAAGGCTGTTGTTACAGCACCCCATAAGAAAAATGCAAAAAACACTCTTTTCCAATCTATTTTTTTTCTAGAAGTAGTTAATGATGTTAATGATTGTTGATGCACATATTTTGTCCATAATAAAACTGCAGCCAAACCAACTGCAAACGGAATGAGACTTTCAATTAAGAAACGTGTTGCCCCTTTATTTTCTATTTCTGTTTGAATTATTTTATCAACATCTAAATCTAGAACCATCATTGCTAGAAAATTTAGAAACATTAGACCAAAAAATAAAAATGGAATAATTAAATATTTCCACATTCCTAATTCTCCTTTGTATGCTTGTTGTATGTAATTCATATTAATAATTAAAATTCCAATTTAAACTTGTATTGTATTGCAATGTACCTTTTTTAACTTCTAAAGGACTTTGAATATTATTGGTAAATAAACTTCCAGTACCTAAACCTTGAGGCAAATTACTATTTAAAGTGTAAGTAAATTGTGCTATTGCATTTAAACCTACATTACTTTCTAAGGCAGAAGTTATCCACCAACCACAATCATTTTCTTCTGCTAAGTTAATCCATTCAGTACTACCTGCAAATCCGCCAACCAAACTAGGTTTTAAAATAATATATTGAGGCTTTATGGTTTGAATTAGATTGCTTTTAGCCTCCTTAGAAAATACACCTATCAATTCTTCATCTAAAGCAATTGCTAAAGGAGTTACTTCACATAATTCAGCCATTTCTTGTAATTGACCTTGTTTAATTGGCTGCTCAATTGAGTGAATTTCTAATTCTGATAATACTTTTAATTTTTCTAGAGCAGTACTTGGGTCAAATGCCCCATTTGCATCTACCCTAAGCTCTATTTCTTTTGATGAAAATTCTTTTCGAATGGATTTTAGTAAGTCAATTTCAGTATCAAAATCAATGGCTCCAATTTTCATTTTTATACATGAAAAACCTGATGCTAACTTTTCCTTAATTTGGGTTTTCATGAACTCTTTATCTCCCATCCAAACTAAACCATTAATAGGTATAGCACTTTTACCCTGTGTAAAATTAGAAGGAAATAACTCAAACTTATTTTTACTTTTTAAAGATAAAAAAGCCTGTTCTATACCAAATTGAATAGATGGATAATGCACAAGCTCTTCTAATAAAAAATCTAAATCTTTGTTGATATTGTTACAAACCCAAGTTAATTTTTCTTCGTAATTAGAAACATCATCTATACTTAAGCCTCGAAACAAGCCTGTTTCTCCTACTCCAATTTTATCATTCTCATTTAAAATGATAAAATAGGTTTCTTTAGTTCTTAAAATTCCACGAGAAGTACCACTTGGATTATTAAAATTTAGAATATACTTTTTATAATTAGCTTTAATCAAAATGAATTATTTATTTTCAATATACGTTTTAAAATTATTCAAATAGCCTTGATCTTGATCTTGAAAAGTAGACTTAAAATATGGAAACATGCAAGCCATAATATAAGAATCGCTTCTGCAGCTTGAATTTAAAGTTATAGTGGTTATTCCATTATTTTCGGTAAAAACATAATCATCTTTCTTTAGCATATTTTCTGCATCAAAAAATAGGGTAACTTTTTCATTAGGTACATAAGCCATCACCTTCTCTGTCATTGTAATTTCTTGACCTTGGTTGTCTAAAACTATTTTATAGCTACTACCTGTTTTACCTACATTTTCATTTATAGTCTTTACAGATTTAATTTCAGGAATCCAATTCTTCACATTTTCTGTGGTATTAAAAGTTTTAAAAACTTCAGCTAAAGGCTCGTTCACAGAAACTTTAGCTTCATAGTTTGTTTCTTTTACTAATAAGCCTGTCGCAAAAAATGCTAAAACTAACGCTGTAATTATACCTAATATAATTTTTATGGTTTTCATAATTTCAATTTAAAAAATAAAGTTTGTAATCCCGAAAATTAAAGCAAATAAGAAAGTACTTAGTGCAACTTTTTTTAATTCGCCATCTAATTCTGCTGGAATTGTATTTTTAGAAACAGTTATAATATTTAAAATTAACGGGATAAATGCTACTAAATATATCAACTGGTAATAGCTTTCAAAATTAAGATAAGTGTAGCTTAAAGCAGCAATTAAGGCTCCTAAAATTAATGAATAATGATAAATTTTTGCATTTGCAATTCCTAATTTAACTACCAACGTGTTTTTATTATTGATTTTATCTTCATCTCTATCTCTTAAATTATTAAGATTTAGAACTGCTGTGCTTAACGAACCAATAGAAATTGCCGGCAAAAATATTTCGAAATTAATGGCTTTTGTAAATAGGAAATAACTACCAACTACACTTAACAAACCAAAAAATAGAAATACAAAAATATCTCCAAAACCAGAATAGCCATAGGCTGAATTACCTACAGTATATTTAATAGCTGCTACAATAGAGGCTATTCCCAACACAAAAAAGAGAATAGAATAAAGAAAATTTTCTTTTCCGAAAGAAAAATAAATCAATAGCAATGCAATAATTAAAGTGATAATTGTAGTTATAACCATAGCATTTTTCATTTGTTTAGGAGTAATTGCACCACTTGAAACCATTCTTGCTTCGCCTGTTCTATTTTTATCTGAACCTTTAATACCATCTCCATAATCATTGGCAAAATTAGACAAGACTTGAAAACCAATTGTGGTTAAAATTGCCAAAATAAATATTGTAATAGACGTTTCTACATCAATATGATTTACTTGAAAAGTTGTACCTAAATCATCGCTAATATTTTTCGAATCTGAGTTTTTGAATTGCGAAACTCCTAAAAGTGAGCCCACTATAATACCAGAAACTGATAATGGTAAAGTTCTTAAACGTGCTGCTTTTATAAAACTTTTTACATCCATGGAGCATTGCTTGTTTCTACTTTATACAAAGTATGATTATAAATTTTAACGGCTTCATTATAGGCAATACAAGGTATTTCAATCTTACCAGAAGCTGTTTGTAAAACTAAATCTGCAACATTACTTCTTTTTTGAAAGATAGACTGTTTCATTTTAATGTTTTGAACTTTAAAAATATCTAAATACACCAAATGTGTTTCTAACAACCCCTTACCCACAATTAACATTTCATCAGAAATCTGATAAAACCTTTTCTTTATTTTCTTTAAAATTAAGAACACTACTAAAGGAGCAACCAATAATAAAGAATAAAAAACCTCAATATGAGAAATGAGATAATAGGTTACTGAATACAAAATCAAAAAGAATAAACTTGTCCAAAAAAATATTCTTTTTTTGTAATAAGAGTCAGGATTCTTTTTGATATTATTCTCAACATTAAGCGTTTTAAAAATTGATGTTTTAACAATTTCTATCTGATCTTTTTTACACCCAACCAAACGAATTAACTTTTCTTTCTTTGCATTATTTACCTTACCACTAACAGCTTGTTTAAAAGTGATAAATGATATACCAATAAGTCTCTTTAAAGGATTTGTAGAAATAGTTACATTTTGAATTTTTTGCTTCTTTAAAACAATTGATTTCTTGGTTAGCAATCCTTGATTTATCTCGAAAGCATCATCTTTTAAATATGCTCTAAGATTAAAATGGATTAAAAACACCTTTACAAAAGAACTAATTAAAGCGATTAGCGTTAGTAAAATTACCAATATTGTAACTAATACTACGCTTGCAGATAAATTGCTAGTACTTTCAGAAATGTAACCATCTAAAGCCTCAGCTTTACCAAAACTTTCTGAAATTTGTTGAATTTGGTTAAAAAATCCGATAACAATAGCAAAAAATAGAAATAAGTTCTGAAGGTGATTTTCAGTTAAACTAACCTTTATTAGAGAAAAAAAACCAATTTTCATAATTGGTTCTATTTCATTTTCCTCTACAACTTCAATATCGAATTCTTTAGCTTTAGAAATAACCGCCTTTAATGCTTCAGCTTTTTCTAAGGATAATGCTTTTATTGCAATTTCTGTGTCTTTAGAACCTGCTGTTTCTATACTTACCTCAAACACACCTATAATTTGCTGAACTATATTTTGTTTGAAATTAATGTTCTGAATCCTATGAAATGGAATTTCTACTAATGTCTTTTTTAGAATTCCTTTTTTTAAAATAAAATGCTGATTTTCTATTTTAAACTGAAAATTAATATAAATAAAATAAGCTCTCAGTAATAAAAGTGATAGCAGTAATCCTATCCCTAAATAAATATAAATAACGCCATAAGAGGAAAACTTAGAGAAATCTTTAAAAATTATAAATAGAAATATCCAAAATAATTTGATAACTCTATAAATCTCTGCAAAATAAATAATGAATATTCCTTTCGGAGATTGCTTAGAAAATTCAGAAAATGTATACGAATTATTCATTAATTTTTGAGCTAATGAATTCTTTGATTTCTAGGGCTTCCTGCTTTTTAATTCCTTTAATTACTAAATCATCACTAGAATCTCCAGCTGTGTATACACTTAAAGAAGCAAGGTTAAACAATCTTGATATTGGTTTTTCATCGGTTTCTACATGCTGAATTCTTGAAAATGGCACTGTTGTAGTTTTTAAAACTAACAATCCAGACTTGTAAGAAATATCCTTTTCTCTTAAAGCATATTTTTTCTTCGGAAATGCTAAAAGCGTGTATAACAAGCAAAGTGCAAAGAAAGAAGTAAAACCAAAATAAATATAGGTGCTATAATTTAAAAAATCTTCTGAAAAAGCGTATTGATGCAAAGCTATTAAACCCAAAAACAGTATTATAAAAACTAAAAAAAGATTGATTAAAATTACTTTTAAATAATCTTTATCAATCTTTTTAAAATGTATTTTAGTAATGTCTGGTAATTCTGTAACGAGTTCGTTTTTAAAATTTTCTGACATTTTTAATAAAACCTTATTTTACAAATTATTTGCTTCTGCAATTAGTTCTGCGATATCTTTAACAACAACTTCAGCCTCTTTTTCTTTAAATTTAATACCATCTGTCATCATAGTATTACAATATGGGCAACCAGTTGCAATAATGCTAGGGTTTGTTTCTAAAGCATCTTCTGTTCTTAACACATTTACTTCTTTATCTCCTGGCTCTGCATCTTTAAACATTTGTGCACCACCTGCTCCACAACATAAAGCTGTAGATTTATGACGCTTCATTTCTGTTAAGTTTACACCTAATCTCTTAATTAAATCACGAGGAGATTCATAAACTTCATTAGCTCTACCTAAATAGCAAGGATCATGAAAAGTAACTCTTTTACCTTTTAGAGTGGCATCATCTATTTTTAAACGGCCTTCTTTTATTAAATTTTGAATGAACTGTGTATGATGATAAACCTCATACTTACCTCCTAAAGAAGGATATTCATTTTTTATAGTATTGAATGAATGTGGGTCACAGGTAACAATCTTTTTAATTTCATAGCCATTTAAAACCTCAATGTTCATCATTGCCTGCATTTGAAACAAGAATTCATTTCCTGCTCTTTTAGCTGCATCTCCTGTAGATGTTTCTTCTGTTCCTAAAACAGCAAAATCTACATTAGCTTGATGTAAAATTTTTACAAATGCTCTACTAATTTTTTTAGCTCTGTCATCGTAACTACCTGCAGCACCAACCCAAAACAACACTTCTGGTTGCTTGCCTTGAGCCATCATATCTGCCATTGTTGGTACATTCATATCTTTCGTTTTTAGTGTTAAATTTTAAATACTTAGTTATTCAAACTAATAATTAACTACTTAAATTTAAAAATTATCTTATTCTTCGTTTGCCCAGTTTAATCTATCTTGTTGATTATATTGCCAAGGAGCACCATTGTTTTCAACATTGGTCATCATCATATTTAATTCTTGAGGTGCAGCACTTTGCTCCATAACTAAATATCTTCTCATATCCATAATGATAGAAAGTGGATCTATGTTTACAGGACATTCTTCTACACATGCATTACAACTTGTACAAGCCCATAATTCTTCTGGAGTGATGTAGTCATTTAATAATTGCTTACCATCATCTTTAAATTCACCTTTGTTTTCATCAATATTTCTACCAACTTCTTCTAAACGATCTCTAGTATCCATCATTATTTTACGAGGAGAAAGCTTTTTACCTGTTAAATTTGCAGGACATGCAGATGTACATCTACCACATTCAGTACAGGTATATGCGTTTAATAATTGTACCCAGCTTAAATCTGCAACATCACTAGCTCCAAATTTTTCTGGTACAGTTTCCTCTGCTCCTTCTTCTGGCATAGCATAAGGATCTGCATCAGGATCCATCATTAATTTTACCTCATTAGTAACCGCTTCTAAATTATTGAATTGACCTTTTGGTTTTAAATTCGCAAAATATGTATTTGGAAAAGCCAAAAGGATGTGTAAATGTTTAGAGTAATATAAATAGTTTAAGAATACTAGAATACCTAAAATGTGAATCCACCAAGCAGTTCTCTCGATTAAATGAACGGTCTCTGCAGAAAAACCATCAAATAATGGTGCCACAAATTGACTGATAGGATTTCCTATTCCTGCCTGCTGAAATGCTGTATCTGTAGCATTCATAACAATAAAAAGCGTCATTAAAACCATTTCAAAGTACAAAATATAGTTACCATCTTTCTTAGGCCAACCTTTCATTTCTCTACTTAAAAATCGCTTGATGTTTGAAATATTTCTCCTTGTCCAGAAAATGATTACGGCTACAAAAACAAGTGCTGCTAAAATTTCGAAAGTTCCAATTAAGAAGGCATAGAAACTATCGCCAATAATTCCTTGAAAAATTCTATGTGTTCCAAAAATACCATCTATAACGATTTCGAGAACTTCTATATTTATGATGATAAATCCGACGTAGACAATAATATGTAAAAATCCTGAAAGTGGTCTTTTAACCATTTTAGATTGCCCTAAAGCAATCATAGCCATGTTTTTCCATCTTTCAGATTTATTATCAAACCTGTCTACATCTTTACCTAGTTTAATATTTCTTGATATTTTTCTGATGTTCATCACAAAAAAACCAATACCTGCAATTAAGGCTATTATAAAAAGTAAATTTGGTAAATATTGCATTATGTAAAAATTAAATTAGTGTTTTAGTCTTTTATAAATAGTAAACTATCTGGAGCTGTTGGTTCATATTCTTGTGGCTTTTTACCAAATAAAGAAAAATGAACATATCTTTTTGGGTTTATTTTTAAATCTCTTAGTAACTGCTCTAACTCCTTTGTTGCAGCCTCTACATTTCTGTATAACTCATCATCATTAATTAACCTACCAATAGAACCATCTGTAGAATTAATTTTCTTAGATAATTCATTAAAATTATCTACTGCATTTTCTGCCTTTTGAATAATACTATTAAAATTAACAGTGGTTAAACTGTCTGCCAATTTGTTTAAGTTTCCAGTAATATTCTTTGTATTCTCAAGAGTTTCTTTTAAATTATCTTGATTATCAACAACCAACGAATTTACAGTTTTAATAGTTTGTCTTAACTCGTAAATAGTTGCTGCTAAATTAGATACAGAAGAGTTTATACCATTTATGGTTTTATCATTTAAAATTTTATTTACACCACTAAATAAAGTATCTGCTCTTACAATTACTTTTTCTATTTTAGTTTGTAAAGGGTCTAGTCTTTCACCGATAGATGTAAAAAGACTTTCTTCCATTTCTCCTTTTAACATATCTCCAGAAACAGCCATTTCACCTTCATAATTAGGTACAATTGCTAAATTTGATGGAGATAATGGATTTGGTGAGTATATTTTTACAACGCTATTTTTAGAAAACTGAAAATCATTTTCTACAGCAAAAGTCACAATTAACTGACCTCTTTTTTCTTCTGTAGTATTAAATGCTATGTCTTTAACTTGGCCAACTTTTAAACCATTTAAAGTTACAGAACTAGCTCTGTTTAAACCTCCAATTTTAGTATATTCTACTTGGAATTCACGAGCTTTACCATCTAGTAAATCATGACCTTTTAAAAAGTTAAAGCCCCAAACAAATGAAACAATAACGATAATTAAAATAATACCAATTTTTAATTCTTTAGACATAGATAGAAATTTACTAACAATATTACTACTATTTTTTATTTGCTACTAAGCAAATTTAAGGCATTTTATTCACTTCTTCTACAGATACTTTTGTACCATTTTTAAAAGCTACAAGAAATGCTGTTTTATAACCTTTCTGTCTAGCCACTTTTAATGATTTTTTAGCCTCTTTGTATGAGGGAGTTACACCATAATAATACTTATAAAAGGCACCAACTTTAATTCTTTGAATATTTTTTAAACCCTTAAAATTATATGATTTTGTGGGTATTTTATTTTTACCTGAAGCAATTTGAACCTTAAATTCAACAAAATCTTTTTGCTCAGCTACTATGCCATTATCTACAACCGTATTTATTTTTAGATTAGTTACATAGTTTTCGATTGCTTGAGCCACAGATTTTGCCATTTTTTGTTGACCTTGTTTTGAATTTAAAAATCTGCCTTCTTTTTTGTTCGTTAAAAAACCAAGCTCAACTAAAACACTTGGCATCACAGTTTCTCTTAATACTTGAAAGTTATCTTGTTTTACTTTACGATCGAGCCTGTTTAATTGCCTTGTAAAATTATTTTGAATAAGACTTGCAATCTCTAAGCTTTTGTCTAAATTCTCTTCTTGTAATAATGAGAAACCTACTACAGATTCTACTGAATTCGCATCAAAGCCCTTATATCTTTGCTCGTAATTTTCTTCTAATAAAACAGCCGCATTTTCTCTTTTGGCAATTTCTAAATTCTTTTTATTACCTCTAAGTCCTAAAACAAAGGTTCCTGCTCCATGAGCTGCTGGCCTTGGTAAGTAAGAATCACAGTGAATAGACACAAAAAGATCTGCATCTGCTTTATTTGCAATATCACCTCTCTTCCATAAATCTATAAAAACATCTTTTTTTCTGGTAAAAATTACTTTGATATCTTTATTTTTCTTCAACTCATCACCTACCAATAAAGCCACCTTTAGTGCTATATTCTTTTCATAATATCCATTTCCTCTATTTCCAGGATCTTTTCCTCCATGACCAGCATCTAAAACAATAGTATACTTTTTTTGTGCATTTGTAGTTATAGGTAAGAATATCATAAAACAAAAGGCTATAAAAAATAGCTTTTGAAGAATGGTATTAAATTTGTGGATTTCTAGAAAATTCATCAATAAAATTTAACTAATTTTGGCATCTTTAATTTTGTGTTTCAAATATTGAGCCATACTTTTACTCATATACAAAAATAGTATTTATAGCATTGCAATCAAATCTATCATACCTACTTTTATTTTGTTGCTTCTTTTTTATAAAGTTAAGTTTTTCTCAAGATATTCCTACTAAAAAGAAAATCGAAATTCCTTCTGTTAAGAAAGATACCCTGATTGCTAAAAAAAGAGATTCATTAGGCATTATTAAAAGAGATTCTTTGTTGGCTAAAAAAACAGATACCATAAACTCTGATTCTATAAAGCCAAAGGAAAGCATAGACGATATCATTACACATATTGCTAAAGATTACACCATTCAAGATGCGAAAAATAAAACTGTAACTCTTTATAACGAAGCCAATATTACTTATACTGATATTGATCTAAAGGCGGGTATTATTATTATTGACTATAAAAACAATACGCTGTTTGCCAAAGGTATTGTAGATAGTACAGGCTATACACAAAGACCAAATTTTAAACAAGGTAATCAAGAATCTGAACAAGATTCTCTTCTATATAACTTTAAAAGTAAACGAGCTTTAATTTATGGTCTAAAAACGCAACAAGGTGAAATGTTTACTTATGGTGAAAAAACCAAAAGAGTAAATGATTCTACTATTTATGTTAGAAAAATTAGATTTACAACTTCAGATAAAGAAAATCCTGATTATTATATTACAACCAATAAAGCAAAATTAGTACCTGGTAAAAAGATTATTGTTGGTACAAGTAATTTGGTTTTAGCTGATGTACCTACTCCATTATTTTTGCCCTTTGCATATTTTCCTATGAGCGAAAAAAGTGTTTCTGGTTTTTTAATTCCTGCTTTTGATACTGGAAGTAGCTCTAGAGGAATTGGTTTTCAGAATGGTGGGTATTATTTTGCTATTAACGATTATGTAGATTTAACGTTGTTAGGTGATGCTTATTCTAATGGAAGTTGGGGAGTAAGAATGTCTTCTAACTACAACAAAAGATATAAGTTTAACGGAACTTTTAGTTTTAACTTTGAAAATAACATCAATGGTATTAGAGGTTTTGATGATTTTTCAAGAGCAAATAACTTTAATGTTAGATGGTCTCATAATCAAGATTCTAAAGCGAGTCCGAATTCGAGATTTACAGCTTCTGTAAATTTAGGTAGTAGTCGGTTTTTTAGAGAATCTTTAAATCAATTTAATGTTTCTCAATCTCAAAACAACACCTTTAATTCGTCTATAAATTATAGTAAAAACTTTGTTGGCACACCATTTAATATGGCAGTTACAGCTTCGCATCAACAAAATACAAATACAGAAAGTATTATAATGACTTTGCCTTCCTTAACGCTAAATATGAATAGGATTTATCCTTTCGCAGGAAAAAATGGCGTTAAGAAAAACCCAATTCAAAAATTAGGTTTTAACTACAACATGCAAGGTCAGTACTTGATAAACACTACAGATGATGAGTTTTTTACAAGTAAAATGTTTGAAACTGCAAGAGCTGGTGTACAACACAAAACAAGTACAAATACCAACATAAAAGCTTTCAGGTACTTTACACTTTCACCAAGCGCAAACTATGAAGAGACTTGGCATTTCGATTATGTTCAAAAAACATACGATCAAACAAATAACGAAGTAGTTACAGATACTTTACGTGGATTTAAATCTTATAGAGAATATAATTTAGGTGTTAGTTTATCAACAAATATTTATGGTGATTTTTCTTTTTCTAAAGGAAGACTTAAAGCAATAAGACATACGTTTAGACCAACCATCTCTTACACTTACAGACCAGATTTTCAAGACAAATACTTGCAGCAAGTACAACAAAGTGCAGATCCTTTAGATGTAATTGATTATACTGTTTTTGATAATGGTATTTATGGAAGACCTTCAGGAGGATTAAGCAATTCAATTGGTATTTCTTTAAACAACGTTTTAGAAGCAAAAGTAGCTCCCAAAGATCCTGATAGCGATGAAGAGGATGAAAAAATAATGATTTTAAACAATCTTAATTTTAATACTGCCTACAATATTGCTGCAGATAGTTTACATTGGTCTAATGTAACATTTAGTGCTGGTACTCGTTTGTTTAAAGACAAACTAGCAGTAAATTTTAATGGAAGTTTAGACCCTTATCAAGTAAATGAAAATGGGGTTAGAATTGATAAATTTAATCCTGGTATTTTTAGATTATCTAATGCTAATTTAACCGCAAACTATTCAATTTCTAGCAAAGACTTTGAAAAGGATTCAAAAAATAAAAGTGCAAACCAAGAAAGCAGAAATGGAAATGGTGCAAACAACCCTCCAGATACCATGGGTGCAGATATTGATCCTACCAACAGGTTTGGTAGACAAGATGCCAATGATGTTGGGGGTGGAACAAAAGAGACAGAACTTTACAACTCTAAAATTCCATGGACTTTGAACTTAGTGTATGCAGCTACATACAGAAACAATGGTGTAGATCCTGGAGAAATTGGCGTACATACTTTAGGCTTTAGTGGTAATATTGAGTTGTCTCCAAAATGGAAAGTGGGTTATTCTTCTGGTTATGATGTTAAAAATGGTGCTTTTTCGTTCTCTAGATTTAATTTTACTAGAGATTTAGACAGTTGGCAATTTAATTTTAATTGGGTGCCTTTTGGATCTAATTCTTCATACACCTTTTTTATTGGTGTAAAATCTTCTACACTTGCTGATTTAAAATGGGATAAAAACAAACCACCAGACAGATTATTATTCTAATAATAATTGCATAAAAAAAATCAAAATCAAATGAAAAAAATAATATCAACTACAAAAGCTCCTGCTCCTATTGGACCTTATAATCAAGCAGTTTTAAGCGGAAATACTTTGTACACTTCTGGTCAAATTGCTATTGATGCAGAAACTGGTGAATTAGTCTTAGATTCAATAGAAGCTGAAACTAAAAAGGTGATGGAAAATATGAAAGCAGTTTTAGAAGCTGCAGAAATGACATTTGAGAATGTTGTAAAATCATCAATTTTTATTTCTGACATGAATAACTTTAGTGAAATAAATAAGGTTTATGCTCAATATTTTGATGAAGAAACTGCACCTGCAAGAGAAACAGTTGAAGTAGCAAATTTACCCAAATTCGTTAATGTAGAAATTAGTATGATTGCTATTAAGTGATTTTAAAAACGACCTTTTTAAACATAAAAAAACCTGATAGAATATTCTATCAGGTTTTTTAGTATTATGTTTTCTATAATTATAGAGAAGCAGAATATTCTACTAAGTCTACTAATTTAGTTGAATAACCAATTTCATTATCATACCAAGAAACAACTTTTACAAAGTTATCATTTAAGGCAATACCTGCATTTGCATCAAATACAGAAGTACGAGTTTCACCAACAAAATCTTGAGAAACTACTAACTCTTCAGTATATCCTAAAACTCCTTCCATTTCATTTTCTGAAGCTGATTTCATAGCTGCTTTTACTTCTTCGTAAGTAGCACCTTTTTCTAATTTTACAGTTAAATCTACTACAGAAACATCCATAGTTGGTACTCTAAATGCCATACCAGTTAACTTACCATTTAATTCAGGAATTACTTTACCTACTGCTTTTGCAGCTCCTGTAGAAGAAGGAATAATATTGTGAATTGCTGCTCTACCACCTCTCCAATCTTTTACAGATGGTCCATCAACAGTATTTTGAGTTGCAGTTGCTGCATGTACAGTTGTCATTAAACCTTCCGCAATTCCAAATTTATCATTTAATACTTTTGCAATTGGTGCTAAACAGTTTGTAGTACAAGATGCGTTAGAAAAGATTGTATCTGAAGCTTGTAATTTTGTATGGTTTACACCCATTACAAACATTGGTGCATCACCTGAAGGTGCAGAAATTGCTACTTTTTTAGCTCCACCTTGAATGTGTAAATTTGCTTGTTCTAAACTTTTGAAAATACCAGTACATTCTAAAACATACTCAGCTCCAACTTCATTCCATTTTAAATCAGCAGGGTTTCTTTCTGCAGAAATTCTAATTTCGTTTCCGTTAACAACTAATTTACCATCTTTAACCTCTACAGTTCCATCAAATGCTCCATGCACTGAATCGTATTTTAACATATAAGCTAAATAATCTACTTCTAATAAATCATTAATTGCTACAACTTGTACGTTATCTCTTTTTACTGCAGATCTAAATGCTAATCTACCTATTCTTCCAAATCCGTTAATTCCTATTTTTATCATTTTGTTAATTCTTTTATTATGTTATGTAGACATAATGTCTGACACTCTTATTAATTCTTTATTTATTTTTGATTGACCTTTAATTGCTTTGTCTAATGGAGTTACTGCCATTTTTTCGTTTAACAGACCCACCATTAAATTAGATTGACCTTCCAATAAACTTTCTACAGCTTTAACACCCATTCTACTTGCAAGAACTCTATCAAAACAAGAAGGTGAACCACCTCTTTGCATGTGACCTAAAACTGATACTCGAACTTCATATTCAGGTAGATTTTCTTCTACATAATCTTTAAGTTCAAATACGTTTTTACCAATCTTATCTCCTTCTGCAACAACTACAATACTAGAAGATTTACCAGATTCTTTACTTCGTTTTAAAGATTCTAATAAACGATCTAAACCAAGATCTTCTTCTGGTATTAAAATTTCTTCAGCACCTGCACCTACTCCTGCATTTAATGCAATATGACCAACATCTCTACCCATTACCTCTACAAAGAATAATCTATTGTGAGAAGAAGCTGTATCTCTAATTTTATCAATTACATCTACAACTGTATTTAATGTAGTATCATATCCTAAAGTATGGCTAGTTCCTGTAATATCATTATCAATAGTACCTGGAATACCCATTACTGGAAAATTAAATTCTTGATTAAAAATTAGTGCCCCTGTAAAAGTACCATCTCCACCAATTACAACAAGTGCATCTATGTCAGCAGCTGTTAAAGCATCGTAAGCTTTTTGTCTACCTTCTTTAGTTCTAAACTCGTTAGATCTGGCCGACTTTAAAAAAGTACCTCCTTTATTAATTATGCCTTTTACGCTTCTTGCATCTAAAGAAATAAAATCTCCTTCAATCATACCTTGGTAACCTCTATAAATACCTGCACATTCAATTTTATAAAATGCACAAGTTCTTACCACTGAACGAATTGCAGCGTTCATACCTGGAGAATCGCCTCCAGAAGTCATTACTCCTATTTTCTTTATTTTACTCATATTTCAATGTAAAATTAATTCTTTTAAATGATTTATAATAATAAAGTTACGAAAACGATTGAGCCTAAATAGCCCATTTTTATTATAAAAATGTTAATTATTTAGGGCTAAAATTATGATTAAAAAATTGGGGAAAAGTACTAATTCCCTTCGAAGTTAATTAGATTATTTTTAGGCACAAGAAGCGTATCTTTCTTAATTTCTGGCTTCTTTTTTTCTTTCTTTTTCTTTAAACCTATTTTTGATAAAAGTTCTGAAAGCGTATTAAAGTTTACTTGATAAGACAAACCAACTCCTTGTGTATAACCTTCTTCTTGTTGTGAGTATTGAATTTCGTTCTGCCTGTTAAAAATAACGCCTCTAAAATTACCTTCTTCGTTTAGCAAAACCTCTACTTTTACCTCACCAACTACACTAGATTGTGTCTGTGCACCAACAGGTACACCTACTTTACCATTAATAATTACTCTATCACTTACTTGTGTACTTACAGAAACATCAACTTGATTGTCTATATTTAAACGATCTATACTATTACCTTGATCTCCTTGCTGATAATCTACACCTAACTGAAATTTACTATCAGGACTATTTAGAATACTGGAAAATGCTGTAGCAATTGCACTTGAAGCTGTACCTGTTAAGGTGTTATTTACATCGAAACTTACTTTTTCTGGATTTCTAAAAGTACCAAAGGCCAAAAGTGAAATAAACTGAGTTGTTTTTTCATTAATGTTATTATCATTTAAAACAAACTCTAACTCGCTTGCGATTGTTGGATCTACATTAGTTAATTGAATGTCTAATTCTTGCTTAGAATTAAATAAATCTCCAGTAATTCTAGTCACTAAATCTATTTCTTCTTTTCTGTTAGAATTAAAATTCTGTAGTAAAACTGCAGGGTTTGCTTTGGCTTTGTAGATTGCTGTTACAACTAAATCTGCTTCATAAGGGTTACCATTCCAAGAAACTGTACCCCCTTTTTGAATGATAAATGGTTTGTTGATAATTCCTCCATACTTAAAATCATATACTCCACTATCTATGGTATAATCTCCAAACATATCAAACCTACCTCTAGTATTAATTACTATTTCTAAATTACCAGAACCTCTACCAGTTAATTGACTACCATTTACTTCATCAATTACTACTTGTGCTTCTGCATCTTTGGTAACATCTAAATTTATGTTTAAAGACAGCCCTTTTATAGCTTCTTGTGCTAGTTTTCTTTGACGTTCTTCAGTGTCCATTTTATCTGTCTTAAAATGAATTAATTGATAACTATCTACAGTTTCTATGTCTTTTAACGGAACTACGAATTTTGTATTTGGGTTGGTTTCTGCATTAACAGTAATGTCTAATTGATCTGTTAAACCTGTAATACTTGCTGAGCCATCTATAAAGGCTGTTCCATAATAAAGTGCTTCTTCTGTATTCTGGGTATCTAAAACCAATAAATTATCTGTAACAATTTCTAAATCTAAAAACCACTGTTCAAAATTTTGATGAGTTATGTTCCCTAATAAAACACCTTCTGTTTTGTATTTAGAATCTAATAGTTTAATGTTTTCGAAAATAAATGATTGTTCTGATAAAGTTATGGTTGATAAACCATCAAAATCTAAGTCTACATTTAAATACGGAAATTTTAAACCTGCATCATGCAAACGCAAAGTACCTTCCATATCCGGATTTCTTAAAAATCCTCTTAAATAAAAATCCCCTGAAACCAAACCTCTCATGGAAGAAATTACATCTGCGCCTAAAGGACTAAATGCCTTTAAATTATAATCTTCTAAAAATACTTGCAAATCAATTAAAGGCCTTTGGTTAGAAAAATCTAAATTACCTGTAGCTGCAATGCTTTTTACTTTATCATTATTTATAGATAAATCAACTTTGTATTTATCGTAAGCATTATCACCAACAACATTCAAGGCCAATTCACCTTGTTTAAAATCATTTACCTCAAAATCTTTAATAACTAAAGTAGCTTCTGGAGTATATATATTATTTGCTTGAACAAAATCAATATTACCTGTAACCTTACCTTTTAAAGCCAAACTATCTATTTCTGGTAAGAAGCTTTGCAGCTTAACCTTGGTTAAATCTGCTAATAAAGTTTTTTCAGTGTCTCCTAAAATACTACCAGTAAATTCAACTTTTTGTTCGCCTGAAACCAACTTGAACTGACTAAAATTAAACTCATTATTCTTTAAATCGAACACAATTTTATCTGTATTTAATTCATCAGGATTTATATTCCAAATGGTATTTTTAAATTCAAACGTAGATTTCTCAAAACCTAATACAGATTTTTGGTTTTCATTAATTGTATAGAAAAAATCCAAGTTAAAATTTTCTTTGTTTTGCGGACCTCCATCAAATTCTGATTTAAAAAATAAAGTGTCATTTTGTGTTCTGTTCAGTAAATTTAATTTAGAAACATTATAATATTTTGTATTTACTTCTGATGCTGTTAAGTGTGAATTATATAGCGGGTTTTGATTGTCTGTTCTTAGTAAAACATCCTTTAATTCATTACCATAAACATCTATTTTCGGCGATGAAAATGTGAGTCTTAATTGGTTTTTATTCGATTGAATTTTACCTCTTATTTTAGTATTATCATCTATAGAAATTTCTGGGTAAAACACAGACACTATTTGATTATAAATGGTAAAGTTAAAATCTAAATATTGGTTTGGAGCTACAGGATAAGGCTCGTAATTGGTATAAATACTACCTAAAGCATTTTGTGCCACATTTGGAACTTCAGAAAAAGTAAACTTACCTGAAATATATCCATTTGCAATATCTTCTGATGTTACTTGAATCTTTTTAATACTATCTTTTACAGAAGACGAAATATTGAATTCCTTAAAGCTAAATTCTTCTTTTTCATTAGTATAAAACACATCTGTAAACGTGGCATTACCAATAATATCATCTAATGTGTTACCTTCTACATCTAAAGAAATAAGACCTTTTAATTGAGCTGTGCTATCTCTTGTAAAAAGATTGGTTTCTTTTAAATCTAAATATTTAATTTCTGATAAAAAATCAAACTTATTCACTGCTGATGATAAATCCGCCAAACCTTTAAAATCCATTTTAAAGTTGGTATCGTCTATAGACAAATCACCATCAAATTTATTATTTTGGTATTGACCATTTGCTAAAATTGAAGTGTATACATAGTCTTTAAACTCAAATTCTGAAATTTCTCCTATAAACCTTGTGTCTATATTTTCTAGTTGAAAACCACTACCATCTACATCACCTTTTAAAGAAATAATTCCAAACAATGGATCATTAAAAAATACACCAATATCAAATTTTTGCAGTTCTACATCTCCATCATAAACCGCAAAATCAATATCATCTATGTTTGTAATTTGTAAATCTGTAATTGCATCTCCTATATCCGATTTTACATCTATAGTTGCCTGCATTTGCTCTGGCGTAACTTTTAGCCTACCACTTACCGTAAATTTACCTAATTTGCTAAACTCTGAAGGAACGTTTTTACCTAAGACATTTGGTAGAATTCGTTTTAACTCGTTATAAGTTGCTGTAAGATTGTTTAAATCTCCCTCAAAAATAAAGCCTCGTTCTACATCTACAGCATTTACAAAAGATAAATCTCCAATTACATACAAGCCTTTCTTGTTACTGAGATTTAAATTTTTGAGTTCGAAATTGTTTAACTTTCCATCAAAAACACCCTTAAAATCTAAGATATCATTACTACTTAGTTCGTTGTAGAATTTCTTTACATCTTGAATTGCTATTTTACTATCGGTAAAATTTGCATCAATTTGAACCTTGTTTACAAAATCTGCTAAATCTTCTCTTTCATAAGTAAATAGAATATCGCCTTTTATATCTGTTTTTTTAGTTTGAAGTGTGGTATTTAAAAACTCCATTTGAGTTTTAGTGTACGTAAAATCTGTAGTTAAATTAGATACTTCTAAATTGTTCATATCAACAAAATACAAGCCTCTTATATCAGAAGAAAAATCTGGACCAATAATAGATAGGTTTTGCAAATTACCACCAGCATTAGTGACTGAATAATTTAGAGAATCTTTTTTGTTAGCATCAATAATTTTAAAATCTAGATTATCTACATAAACATTTTCTGATTTTAAAATAAAAGGATTTAATGAATCTTTCTCTGAACCATCATCAAACGAATCTATGAAAATAGCCATATTATCATCTTCTTCGCCTTTATACGTTTTCATGTAATAATAGGCATCCTCTAAATAAATGGGTCCTAGTAAAACCTCTTTGTTTAAAACCTTATTTGCATTAAGAATAGAAGTACTTAATTTATCAACAAAAATAAGGGTATCTTGATGATGGTCTCTAATTTTAACTCCTCTAAATCGTACACTTCCTAAAAGTGAAAAGTCTACTTTTTCGATGGTTAAATCTGTACCAAAATCATCATTAATTCTTTTCGTAAAATAATTACCAAATTTTGTTTGAACAGCAGAAATTGATAGCAAAACACTTAACAACAGCAAAAGGAGCACAAAGTACCCTAGAAATTTTAGAATTTTTTTGCCGAAATTTTTAATAACAATCAATTTTTTAAAAGTAACTAACCCCCTAAGTATAATACATATTTTAGCTACTTATTACAAAGAACGTGCAAATTTAACAAAGAATTAAATTTCTATTCCTAAAAAATAAAGCACTCATAAAAATATACTTAATTTTGCAATTGCTTAACATTAATTTAAAATGGATAAACCTACCTATATTCTTGCAATTGAATCTTCTTGTGATGACACAAGTGCTGCTGTAATGTGCAATGCTAAAGTTTTAAGCAATGTAGTTGCCAATCAAGAAGTGCATTCTAAATATGGTGGAGTTGTGCCAGAATTGGCTTCTAGAGCACATCAACAAAACATTGTACCTGTTGTACAACAGGCTTTAACCCAAGCTAGCATTACCAAAAATGATTTAGCTGCAATAGCTTTTACCAAAGGTCCAGGTTTAATGGGTTCTTTGTTGGTCGGAACATCTTTTGCTAAGTCTATGGCTTTAGGTCTAAACATTCCCTTATTAGATGTAAACCATATGCAAGCTCATATCTTAGCTCATTTTATTGATGAAGAAGGCACTAAGCAACCTAGTTTTCCTTTTATATGTTTAACTATTAGTGGAGGGCATACTCAAATTGTAAAGGTTTCTAATTATTTCGAAATGGAGATTTTAGGAGAAACCATAGACGATGCTGTTGGTGAAGCTTTTGATAAATCAGCGAAACTTTTAGGTTTACCTTATCCTGGAGGGCCTTTAATTGATAAATATGCACAATTAGGAAACCCGAAAGCGTATTCTTTTACCAAACCAAAAGTTGGTGATTTAGACTTTAGTTTTAGTGGTTTAAAAACTGGAATTTTATATTTTATTCAAAAACAACAGCGAATAAACCCAAATTTTGTTGAAGAAAACTTAAATGATATTTGTGCATCCATTCAGTTTACCATTGTAGAGATTTTGATGGATAAATTAAAGAATGCTGTTAAACATACAGGCATAAAACAAATTGCAATAGCTGGTGGAGTATCTGCTAATTCAGAAATTAGAAAACGTTTAATGCTAGCAGAAAAACATTTTGGATGGTCTACCTATATTCCGAAATTTGAATATACTACAGATAATGCAGCAATGATTGGTATAACTGGGTATTTAAAGTTTATAAATAACATCCATGCAGACATCAACGTTACTGCAAAAGCAAGATTAAAAGTAACCGATTAATACTATGAAAACACTAGTAAATAGAGCTACTTTTAATTTAAAATACTTCTTCTTCTGGATTGCTTATTTTGTTTTTGCTAGGCTGATTTTCTTAATGTATTATTTTGATAAAACGCAAGAATTATCCTTTTTAACAATATCTAAAACAGTTGTATATGGTTTAAGACTAGATGCTTCTTTTTCGGCATACATTTCTCTGTTACCATTTCTTTTGATTGTTTTATCAATTTTTATATCGAACAAACCTATTTTAAAAATTATAAAAGTATATACCTATTTTGTAATTGTTTGCTGTACGCTTTTATTATTTATTGATGCTGGTTTGTATAAAGCTTGGGGAATTCGTTTAGATGCAACCTTGTTGGATTACTTAAATACGCCAGAATTAATGGTTTCTTCTGCATCTACAAGTCAATTAGTTTTTGGTGGCATATTTTGGTTGATCACCTCCTTTTTATTTATTAAATTTTACAAAAAACTTCATCAAAATTTCTTAAGCTCAATAACTATAGGTCATTTTTCTGAGGTTTTAATTTCTTTATTTTTAGTCGCATTTTTAATTTTACCTATAAGAGGTGGTTTACAAACAATTCCTATCAATCAAAGTAATGTTTATTTTTCGAAAAACATGTTTGCCAATCATGCTGCTTTAAATTATATGTGGAATTTTACCAATACAATTAGTCATAAAGCAGATTTTGATAATCCGTATCAATTTTTTGAACCAAATATTGCTAATAATATTATTCAAAAAACTAAAAACAAACTACTTAACTCTAATTACGATAGTATTCTAGCCACTAAAAAACCGAATGTAATTCTTATCATTTGGGAGAGTTTATCTGCAAAAATAGTTGGTAGTTTAGGAGGAGAAAAAGGTGTTACTCCAAATTTAAACAGACTTTCTAAAGAAGGAGTTTTATTTACTAATTTCTATTCAAATGGAGATAGAACAGATAAAGGTATACCTGCTATTTTAAGTGGTTACTATCCTCAACCTGTTAGAAAAATAATGAAGTTACCTAGCAAAACTAGAAGCTTACCAATGTTGCCTTTTGAAATGAATAAATTGGGTTATGAAACCTCTTTCTATTATGGTGGAGATTTAAATTTTGGCAATATGAATACATATTTGCTAAATGCAGGAATTACCAATTTTGTTGATGGTAGCTATTTTGATAGTAAAGATTGGAATTCTAAATGGGGTGCTTATGATGATATATTTATGAAAAAATTCGCTGATGATTTAGCAAATCAGCCAAAAGAACCATTTTTTAAAATAGCGTTAACACTTTCTAGCCATGAACCTTATGAAATAAAAGGTGAATATAAATTTGGTAAAAAAGGTACAGACAATTTGTATAGAAGCGCTCATTTTTACACAGATAAAGTAATTGGAGATTTTATTGAATTTGCAAAAAAACAAGATTGGTATCAAAACACGGTAATTGTAATTATGTCAGATCATGGTCATAGTTCTCCAAAGCATGAAGGTGAATTTTTTGCGCCAATTAAATTTCAAATTCCAATGTTGTGGTTGGGTGGAGCTGTAAACAAAAACATGAAAGAGGTTGATGCAATATCAAGTCAAGTTGATTTTTCTTACACCCTATTAGATTTGCTAGGTGGAGATAACAGTAAATTTGTTTTTGGTAAAAATTTATTTAATACTTCTGATAATCAATATGCCTATTATTCTTACAACAAAGGTTTTGGTGTAGTATCTAAAAAAGGAAAGTACCTTTTTGATTATATTAAAAATGAAAGTATCTCTGCTTCTGGCACTTATCAACATTTAGACTCATTAGGCAAAGCAATTACTCAAAATGCTTATGATGATTATTTGAACAGAAAATAATTACTTCTTTTTTAAATACTCTTCAATATCAGCTATATGATGTTGCAAAGCCTGCGTAGATATTTGAATTTCTCTAATTAAAAATATAAGCGAAAGCAATAATAAAACCAAACCTAAACCAAATGCATAAGCTGCAATTGTAAATAGATTAATGTAAATTAAGAACATGGTTAATACACAAAATAACAGACTTGTAATACCAAATATTTGCATCCATCTTGTTAAGTTCAACCTTAGTTTTAAATTCTGAATTTGTCTCAATAAAGAATCGTCTTTTTCTTTTAAATATTTGTCGTGCAAATTTCGAATTACTGCAGCATAGGCTAAAAATCGATTGGTGTAGGCCAACATAATTAATGAAATTGCAGAAAACAATAAAGCTGGTGTTGTTAGAGATAGTTCTTCCATAGTTTCAAATGTAGATATTTTTACGAAATGCATTCATAATTAATTTGATTGTATTAAAAATGACTTTGAATTACATATAAATTTGTAAAAAACGAACTATGGAGACTATTAGAAAAATCGGAATTATAACTAAAGGAATCATCTATTCTTTAGTTGGGATATTAACTTTTTTAGCTGCCATAAAATATGGTGGTCAAGTATCAGGCAAAAATAAAGTCATCAACTTTTTAGAACAACAAACTTTTGGAAAAACCTTGGTATTAATAATTGCCTCAGGTTTGCTTTTGTATGCTCTTTGGAGATTTTATTCAGCTTTTTTAGATGGTAAAAACGAAGGTTCAGATAAAAAAGGAATTGTAAAAAGAATTGGCTATTTCATTAGCGGAGGTATTTATACATTGTTATCAATATCAATTTTTACTAAATCTTTAGGCTCTTCAAACAGTGGTAAAACTGATGCAGCACAAATGCTGATTGATAATCAAGCAGGTATAATTTTATTATATATTATTGGAGTTATATTATTCTTTGTTGGTGTATATCAATTTTATAAAGGATATACTTTAAAGTTCTTAAAGGATATTGAGAATTCAGGAAGTATAGAATCTAAAACAATTTTAAAAAAATCGGGTAAATATGGTCACATTGCAAGAGGAATATCATTCTTAATATTTGGATTCTTTGTTATTGTTGCTGCTTATGAAAAAAATGCTGGAGCTATTAAAGGTTTAGAGGGCATGTTTAATTATTTACAAACATATCAATGGGGAAATATTTTAATGGGCTTAATGGCTATTGGATTTTTAGCTTATGGGACTTATCAATATTTCTTAGCAAGATATAGCTCTTTGTATTCATAGGAAACTATTACATTTGTTGTATGATTAAAAAATATTGTTTTCTCTTTATACTATTTACAAGCAGCCTTTTTAGTCAAGAAATGGCAAAAGGATTTGTTTATCTTTCAGATATAGCACCAACTATTCAAATGGAATTGCGCTATAACTCAAAAAATAACTTTATTGGCACACCTATAGATGGTTATAAAAACAATTGTGTAATTCTTACCAAACAAACAGCTTTTGCTTTAGAAAGAGTGCAATCAGAATTGATTAAAAAAGGTTTAAGCCTCAAAATTTTTGATGCGTATAGACCACAAAAAGCAGTAGATCATTTTGTGAAATGGGCTAAGGTTTTGAATGATACTTTAATGAAGAAAGAATATTATCCTAATGTACCAAAATCAGAATTATTTCAGATAGGCTATATAGCTTCAAAATCTGGACATACAAGAGGAAGTACAGTAGATTTAACAATTATAGATCTTAAAACAGGAAAAGAATTAGACATGGGTAGTCCTTATGATTTTTTTGGAGTACAATCTCATCCTTTCTACAATGATATATCTAAAGAACAGAAAGAAAACAGAATGCTTCTACGTAGAGTGATGATGGCTCAAAAATTTATTCCCTATAAAAATGAATGGTGGCATTTTACATTAAGCAATGAACCCTTTAGAAATCAATATTTTAATTTTAATATTGAATAGAAATTTTAACAATTCGAAAACAGCTTACGTTTAATCTCGGCATTATATTTGCTTTTAATGATTTGTAAGAACATCTATATGAAAATCAAATTTCACATCACAATAAGTTGTCTATTGCTATTTATAAGTTTAAATAGTTACAGTCAATTAGATACCAATAAAGGCACCAAAGAAAAAGGTAAAACTAAAGCTGTAGTATTAAATAATGCTAAAGTTGTAAAAAAACCAAATTCAATAGAATTAAAGGGTACTACTGGTTTTGAAAAAGCCTATAATGCAGAAAAAGAGAAATTAAGAAAACAAAATAAACAAAAGAATTTAGACAATAAAGGTATATTAACGCAGGCAAAATTAAATGAACAACGTTTTTTAAAATCGTTCAAAAAAATAAATGGCCAATACATTATACCAAAAATAGATCAAGATTTAGGTAGTTTTAGAACAGATTCTAAAAGTGTAAACATTATTTGTAGAGATTATCAATATCCAGATGGAGATCGAGTAACTATTTACATTAATGATATTCCTGTAGTTTACAATATAACCTTAAGAGAAAGTTATCAAAAATTCAACATTCCTTTAGATGTTGGTATCAACAAAATAGTAATCGAAGCATTAAATCAAGGTACTTCTGGCCCTAATACAGCTGCCTTTAAAGTTTTTAATGATTCTGGCGCCTTAATTTCATCTAATGAATGGAACTTAGCAACAGGTGCTAAAGCTACACTTCTTATAGCCAAAGATAAATAATGGCAATCTAGCTAAATCGATTTCGCTAAAATTAAATAATCAAGTTTTTTTATTCTTTATAAATGCGTTATTTTTGTATTAACTGTTATACAATGACGTATTGTATTATAACTTAATCAACGATTTAAAGAATGAAAAAAATCACCAAAGAAACGTATTTAGATTGGTACAAAAACATGCTTTTCTGGCGTAAATTTGAAGACAAATTAGCTTCTGTTTATATTCAGCAAAAAGTAAGAGGCTTTTTACATTTATATAATGGTCAAGAAGCAATCTTAGCAGGTGCTTTACATGCAATGGATTTATCTAAGGATAAAATGATTACTGCATATAGAAATCACGTACAACCAATTGGTATGGGTGAAGATCCTAAAAAAGTAATGGCAGAATTATATGGTAAAGCTACAGGTACCTCTAAAGGTATGGGGGGTTCAATGCATATTTTCTCTAAAGAATTTGGTTTTTATGGGGGACATGGAATTGTTGGTGGTCAAATACCTTTAGGAGCAGGTATTGCTTTTGCTGATAAGTACAAAGGTAGTGATGGTGTTACCTTAACTTGTTTTGGTGATGGTGCTGCAAGACAAGGTTCTTTACATGAAGCATTTAACTTGGCAATGCTATGGAAATTACCAGTAATCTTTATTTGTGAAAACAATGGGTATGCAATGGGTACTTCTGTAGAAAGAACAGCAAACCACACAGATATTTGGAAATTAGGTTTAGGTTACGAAATGCCTTGTGGACCTGTAGATGCCATGAATCCTATAAAAGTAGCTGAAGCTATTGATGAGGCATTACAAAGAGCAAGAAGAGGTGATGGACCAACATTCTTAGAAATGAAAACGTATAGATATAGAGGTCACTCAATGTCTGATGCTCAACACTACAGAACAAAAGATGAAGTGGAAGAGTACAAAAAAATAGATCCTATTACTCAAGTAAAAGATGTAATTTTTGAAAAAGGGTATGCAACGGAAGATGAAATATCTGCAATTGATAAAGAAGTAAAAGCTATGGTTAAAGAATGTGAGAAATTCGCAGACGAATCTCCATATCCTGAAACTCAACAATTGTATGATATGGTTTATGAACAAGAAGATTATCCTTTTATAAGTTAAGATATGGCTACAGTTATAAATATGCCGCGTTTAAGTGACACAATGGAAGAAGGTGTTGTTGCACAGTGGTTGGTAAAAGTTGGTGATAAAGTAGAGGAAGGTGATATTCTTGCTGAAATTGAAACGGATAAAGCTACAATGGAGTTTGAATCTTTTCATGAAGGAACTTTATTACATATTGGTATTCAAGAAGGAGAAACATCTCCAGTAGATAAATTATTAGCCATTATTGGTGAAGAAGGTGAAGATATTTCTGGCCTTTTAAGTGGTGAAGCAAGTTCAGAAGAATCTGATTCATCTGCTAATGAAGCAAATAATGAAGAACCTAAAGAATCTGAAGCTAAAGCTGAAGAAATATCTGAAGGTGCTGATATACCAGAAGGAGTTAATGTAATTTCTATGCCACGTTTAAGTGATACCATGACTGATGGTACAGTTGCAACTTGGTTAAAGAAAGTTGGTGATAAAGTTGAAGAAGGTGATATTTTAGCTGAAATAGAAACAGACAAAGCAACAATGGAGTTTGAGTGTTTCTATGAAGGAACAATCTTACATATTGGTGTTCAAGAAGGTGAAACAGCTCCTGTAGATAGTTTATTAACGATTATTGGACCTGAAGGAACAGATGTTTCTGCTATCGTCAAAAATGGTGGAGCAACAACTTCTTCGTCTTCAGAAACAAAATCAGAAGAGACTCCTAAAAAGGAAGATTCTTCTAAAACCGAATCAAAAACTGAAAATACGCAACCTGAAGCAAATACTACTACAAATTCAAATGGTGGTAGAATATTAGCTTCTCCTTTAGCCAAAAAGATTGCTTCTGATAAAGGAATCGATTTATCTAAAGTTTCTGGTTCTGGAGAAAATGGAAGAATTATTAAAAAGGATGTAGAAAACTACACTCCAGCTGCAAATACAAATACTGCAGCTCCTGCAACAAGTAATGCTACAGCTCCAGTTGTTTCAATTGCTGGTGAAGAAAGATCTGAAGAGGTTAAAAACTCTCAAATGCGCAAGGCAATTGCAAAATCTTTAGGTAACTCTAAATTTTCTGCACCAGATTTCAGTTTAAATATTGAAGTTGATATGGAAAATGCAATGGCATCAAGAAAAACAATCAACGACATTCCAGATACTAAAGTATCTTTTAATGATATGGTTGTTAAAGCTTGTGCAATGGCTTTAAAGAAGCATCCACAAGTAAATACTTCATGGTCTGATAACAATACTATTTATCACTCTCATATTCATGTAGGTGTTGCAGTAGCTGTAGACGATGGTTTATTAGTACCTGTTATTAAGCACACAGATCAATTAAGTTTAACTCAAATTGGTGCAGGTGTTCGTGATTTAGCTGGTAAAGCTAGAAACAAAAAAATTGCTCCAGCAGAAATGCAAGGAAGTACATTTACTGTTTCTAACTTAGGTATGTTTGGAATTGATAACTTTACATCAATAATTAACCAACCAAACTCAGCAATTTTATCTGTAGGTACAATAGTTGAGAAGCCAGTGGTGAAAAACGGACAAGTAGTAGTTGGTAATACTATGAAATTGACATTAACTTGCGACCATAGAACTGTTGATGGTGCTGTTGGTGCACAATTTTTACAAACGTTAAAAACATTTATTGAAAACCCAGTTACAATGTTAGCTTAGTTTCTTTAAATGATAAAATATAAAAAATCCTAAACTTAATTGTTTAGGATTTTTTTGGTCTATAAAAAGAGATTAAACCTTTAAATTTTCTGATATAATTTGTTTAATCTTCTTATTAAGGTATTTTAAAGAGTTATAACTTGTATGCTCCAATACTATAACCACCAAATCTTCTTCTAAATAATTGGTTAAAGCAGTACTAAAGCCATTCCATTTACCATAATGATAAATGTTTTTATCATCTCTCCTATCCATTCTAAAACCAAAACCATAAGGCACTTTTCGTCCAAAAATAGTTTCGCCTTTAGTATACATTTGTGCAAGTGATTCTTTAGACAATAGGTTACCTGAATTTAATGCATAGGTCCATTTAAACAAATCTTCTGCAGTTGAGTAAACATTTTTATCACCTACAATAGCATCATTAATTGTATTACCTATTGTTAAGTGTTTCCAGCCTCTGTATAAACGATAACCTTTTAATTGATTTTTCCTCACAGTATCATTTTGGTAACTATACACAAATGAATTTCTCATGTCTAAAGGTTCAAAAATGTATTTATTTAAATATTGATTATAAGGCAAGCCACTTACCTTTTCTACAATAGACGCTAAAACTACATATCCTGTATTTGAATAATCGAAATTACGACCTGGTTTAAAGAAACGTTGTGCTTTAGATAATGGCAAAACATTCATTAAATCTGTATTGGTTGGTGCTTTGTTTTCTTTCCATTCGTGCTCTGCTACCCAAAAATACTTTGGCAAACCAGAGGTATGATTCAATAAATTCTTAATAGTGATATTCTTGTAAGGAAACTCAGGAAAATAAAAGTTTACAGTATCTGTTAACTTAATTTTACCTTGCTCTTTTAATTGCATGATGGCTGCAGCTGTAAACTGTTTACTTACAGAGGCCAATTGAAACACAGACTCTTCTTTTAATGGAACTTTCTTTCTAAAATCTGCAAAACCTACCTGGTTTTGATACACTATTTTTTTATTCTTAGCCACTAAGACAGATCCGTGAAAATCGTGTCTTTTATTAATTCTTTTGAGTAATGAATCTAATTTTTGATTTACTTCTTTTGTAGTTTCTTCAGGATAATATTCTACTGGTATTTCAAGCTTATTGTCTGCTTTTTGTACAACTTCTTTTTTAACAGTTGCATTAGAAGCATCTTCTTTTCCTTGGAAAGAAAAGATTGAAAAAACAACACATCCAATTACTATAATTAAAATTATTATGTTCTTATAATGTTTACTCACCATCATTCATTTAACTAATGTTACTCCATATTTTAGAGGTTTTACTAATTTTAGCAAACGTATTTTTTATCGGTAAATTGTGTTGTTTTTCTAAATTTGGATCTTCTTGCAATAAATCTATAGCTGTGTTTCTAGCTGCAACCAAAATTTTGGAATCTTTAGCTACATCAGCAATTTTTAAATTTAACACTCCACTTTGTTGAGTACCCATTAAATTTCCAGGTCCACGCAGTTTTAAATCTACCTCAGCAATTTTAAATCCATCTGTAGTATCTACCATTGTTTTTAAACGTGTTTTACCTTCTTCAGACAATTTATAACTAGAAAGCAAAATACAATAACTTTGGTCTGCACCTCTACCTACTCTTCCTCTTAATTGATGTAGTTGAGACAATCCAAATCGTTCTGAACTTTCAATAATCATTACACTTGCATTGGGTACATTTACACCAACTTCAATTACAGTTGTAGCTACCATAATCTGCGTTTCTCCTTTTACAAAACGCTGCATTTCATAATCTTTATCTGCAGGTTTCATTTTACCATGAACAATACTTATTTGATATTTAGGTGATGGAAACTCTCTTGCAACACTTTCATAACCATCCATTAAATCCTTATAATCCATAGCTTCAGATTCTTGAATTAAAGGGTATACAATATATACTTGTTTACCTTTTGCTATTTCATCTTTCATAAATTTGAATACAGACAAACGATTACTATCAAATCTATGAACAGTTTTTATTTCTTTTCTTCCTGGAGGTAATTCATCAATAACAGAAATGTCTAAATCTCCATAAACAGACATGGCTAAAGTTCTAGGGATTGGTGTTGCTGTCATTACCAAAATATGAGGAGGCAACGAGTTTTTAGCCCAGAGTTTAGCTCTTTGTTTTACACCAAATCTATGCTGTTCATCTATAATTGCAATTCCTAAATTTTTAAATTTTACTTTATCTTCTAGTAATGCATGTGTGCCAATTAAAATATGTAATTTACCATCTTCTAATCCTTCATGAATTTCTCTACGTTTTTTAGTTCTAACAGACCCTGTAAGAATATCAACTTTAATATTCATGCCTTCTACCAATTCTGAAACTGCAATAAAATGCTGATTTGCTAATATTTCTGTTGGAGCCATAATTGTTGCTTGATAACCATTGTCTATGGCTAAAAGTGTAGTTAATAAAGCTACAATTGTTTTTCCTGAACCAACATCTCCTTGTAACAATCGATTCATATGTGCACCAGAAGCTACATCTTTTCGAATTTCTTTCAATACCCTTTTCTGAGCATTGGTTAAATTAAAAGGTAATTTTTCTGAATAAAATTGATTAAAAATAGCACCTACATTTTCAAAAACAAATCCCTTAATCTTTGCTTTGTTGATTAATTTTTTTCGAACCAATTGTAATTGGATAAAAAAGAGTTCTTCAAACTTTAAGCGATTTTGTGCCTTGGCTAAATTTTCTTGACTTTTAGGAAAGTGTACATTCAATAGAGCATCTCGCTTTTTCATCAACTTAAAATCATTAATAATTTCTGTTGATAAACTTTCTTGGATACCATCATAAAATTGCTGTAACAACTTTTGAATGTAAGAACGAATCATTTTATTTGAAACACCAGAATTGGTGAGTTTTTCTGTAGAATGATAAATGGGCTGCATTTTAGTTTGCAACTTTTTCTTGTATTCAGAAACCAACTCCATTTCTGGATGTGGAATACTAAAACTACCATTATAATGATTCAGTTTACCATAAACTACATAGGGTACATCCGTTTTTAAAGAATCTTTAATCCATTTTTGACCTTTAAACCAAACCAACTCCATAGATCCAGTCGCATCTTGAAAGGTAGCCACTAACCTACTTCCTCTTTTTTGTGCTACAGACTTAACATTGATAATTTTACCCACAACTTGTACTTCTGAGGAGTTTGGTTGCAGTTCTTTTATAGCATGAAACTTAGTTTTATCTATATATCTAAAAGGAAAGAAATTTAAAAGGTCATTACATGTTTTAATACCTAATTCTGAATATAAGAGTGTAGCTCTTTGCACACTTATTCCTGAAATATATGTAATTGGGTATTCTAAGTTCAAAATTTATAAAATGTATACTCAAAAATAACAAATTCATTATTTAATAATTGGCATTAGCTGAATTATTACAAATAAAAAAAGAGCTGACGTAGTCAGCTCTTGAGATCGCTAGTTCAATTAATACCCCTAAAAATTGGAAACTAGCAATTTGCGTTTATAATTATCTAAACAGTATTTTTGAAGTACCATAATCTGACTCTTGACTTGTAACCTTTAAGAATAAAACACCAGGTTTTACATTAAAATTATAGTCTAGTTCGTTTTTACCTACAGTTAAATTCGCAGTTCCTCTATAGATTGTTTTACCATTAATATCCGTTAATGTTACTGTTGCTTCAGTATCATGCTCACTAAATAACATCACATTTACATTTCCTTTAGAAGGATTTGGATATGCCATAAACTCATTTTCGAACTTCTCTATTTTATTTACAGTTTCACTCTCTACAGCAACCTTAGTAAATCTTACATCAGAAATTACTAAATCTAATTCTTTAGTTTGTGCTTCTACAGGTAAGAATGTAAAAGTTAATGTTGTTAAGTCATCTGCAGTAATTGTGTTTTCTGATGCACTAGAAGCAAATATTTCGAAAGGAACATAGTAAGTTTGTTCATCTTCAGATAAATCTACCATTACTCTATATTGTGCCTTCCAGTCTTCTATAGATGACTTAATTAACCCAAGTTCCATTAATCCAGAACCTTTGGCAGTGAATGCAACATAATTGTATTCTGAGTAATCTGCACTTAGTGTTCCTGGTAATAAAGACTTGTAGATGGTTAAATAATCGTACTCACTTTTTGCTTTAATTTCTACGCTTCTATTAATGGCATGCTCATCATCTTTGTATTCTCTATTGAAATTGTTCCAAACAAAGTAATTCTCAATTTCTGTATAGTTTTTATCATAGTCTAAGCCCCAGTTACCATCTGCATGATAAAAAGCATCTTCAATTTCACCATCAACTTTTACTAAACCATCATACTCATAACCATCTGCAATATCTACTCTTAATGTCTGCTCTAATTCTGTATTTACTGGGTTGTATCTGTGTTTTACATTATTAGCAGTTTCAGAATAAATCTCTTCCATAGAAATCTCTGTATTTAAACCTTTTTGAGTACTTCTTAAAAGAATTAATAACTCTGATTTTTCTCTACTGATTTTTGCTGCAAATGTTTTAGGTACTTTCTGAATTTCTGTTTGTTTAACAGGCATAAAAGTGTTTAAGTTATGTAAAACATCTTTCACTAATTTTTGCGTATCTGTTGGATTTGTAGACCAAACTTGAAAATTATAAACATCATTAAATTTTATGTAATTGTTTACGTACCAATTTGTTTGAATGGTATAATTCGCATCATTATTATTCTTTGCAGTTGCAAAAGAAATTGCATATTCTACTACTCCATTTCTTTGTTTAATTGCTTGCATTAAGAAATTATACCCTTCTAAATGCACTTTTTGAATATTTAAAATCTCTGCTCCTCTTAATCTATCACAAGAAGCTTTTGTATGATTGTAAATTTTATCTGATGTTTTAATTCCTAAAACAACTCCCTTTGTTTTACCATCTACAGAAAAATCTACCGATAAAACTTCATCTGCAATAGTGTAGTCTAAAATATCTGTTGGCGAAGTTACATTAGCAACATTACCAGCAATTAATTCTGTTGGAAACATATCTAACAAAGTTTGTCCTTTTCCTTGGTAAGGTTGAGCTTGCTTTAATTTTGCTTTGTTGTATAAGTTAGCACTAGACTTTACAAAGTTAGTTGGCACAGAATTCTTTTTTCGGGCTACATAAATTTTAGAAATAGCATCACCTAAAGATTCAGATTCTACTCCTCCTCCATTTCCACCAGAAACCTCATCTGAAGTAACTGTTACAGGAAATTGCTGTGTTACTGAACATCCATTTACATCTACAGCTGAAACCTCTACATAATATAAACCTGCATTAGAAATAGTAGTTGTTGCTGAAACATCTGTTCCTAAATTTTGAATTTCATATTTATTTTGATCTAAGAAAGACCAAGTAAATGATGTAAAGTCATTAGCATTATCGATTGTAAAATTCTTAATTACACTATTATCAGAATTTGTAATTGTACTTGTAGTTAAAGAAATAGTAGCTTCTTGCTTAACAACAATTTGTTTAGTAAAAACATCTGTACCAAATGAATTAGTTGCCTCTAAAGTTATTGTATACGTACCTGTAGTATTATAAACTTTTGTTGGACTCATTAAAGTACTTGAAGTATTATCTCCAAAATCCCAAACATAAGTAATTGGATTTCCTGGTTGAACTGTGTTACCCGTATTTGAATTATTCGTAAATTCAAATGAATTACCAGCTAAACATTGAGTTTCGTTGTTTACAGAAAAATCAGCAGTTGGAGCTACTCCATTATTTACAGAACAACCACCAATAGTAGGTGTAAAGTTTGCTGAATGTACTTCTCCACCTGCATGTTTAAATGAGTTTGCAATTACTTGCCCTTCTATATTTGCTTGATTTACTGTTTTTACAACATCAGCATTTGGTGCTAAAACTGTACCTTCTATTGTAGAATTTCCTTTAATATTTAAAGTTGTAGTGTTGTAAAAGTTATACATTATATATGGTGCATCTTGCTGACCTACTCCTGCTTGATTCCAAACATTCCATTCAAATGTACCTGAAGCATCTACATTTATTACTAAAACTTTAGAAGCACTTGGCTTATTATTGTAAGTAAATACACTTACATTGTTTAAGTCTGTACCAGTAATATTTAAATAGTTTACACCATCTTGTAAATTAATTTTTACTTGATTTGGCAAACCTGTATTTGAAATTGATTGTCCATTTGGGTTAGTTAATACTGCATTGTTTGTTTTCTGAGAAATACTAACTGAATTATTTTTTAAACTTTGAAAAGCACTAGCAAAATCTATAACGTTGCTTTCAAAAACTGGATTATTAGTACTTGAAACTCCCAATTGATTTGCATTTGCTTGTAAAGCAATTCTTGGACTTGAGTTATAGTTTGAATTACTAGTAACTCTTATAGGTGCAAATGCACTATTCTGATCTTGATACCAAACAACAGCTCCATTACTTTCTCCTATCTTTAAATAAGTATTTTGATTAAGTTGTAATGCGTTTCCTGAATTGTAATTTACTTTACCACCAACAACTAAACCTACAGGAACGTTGTTCACCTCAAAACTACCAGCATCATTTGTTGTAATTTGATAGTTACCAGAAATGGTTAAATCTCCTCCAGTTGCAACAGCACCTTCAGTTTCGTTAGTACTTAATTCTAAACCGTTTAATGTAAACACATTAAAACCTAAAGCTGCACTTGTAGGACTTTCGCTACAAGTATCTTCTGTTAAAGTTGCATTTACAGTTTCTAATATACATGCATTGTTTGCATGAGAAATCTCAGCAAAATAAGTTGTATTATCTAAACCAGTTACATCTGCTATATTTAAGGTTGCAGAAGTTGCACCTGAATACACACCAGAATTTGAAATTGCAGTACCTCCATTGTTAGGGTCTCCTAAATACCATTGATAAACAACATCATTATTAGAATTACCTGCAGTTGCATAATTTGGAGATCCGTTTGTATAGCTTGTTGCTTGCTCAGCAGAAACTGCTACTGTAAAAGAAGTAGCTTCTCCAACTTTAATTGATTTATCCACAGGACTTGAAACTACAGCTAATTGATGTGCGTTTACCTCATTTCCATTAGAACCATCATATCCTCCAGTAGAACCTTCAACCAATCCTTCATTATCAAAACCAGTTCCGTCAATAATACCATCATTATTGGCATCTAATCCTCCAGATTCAACAACATCTAAACAACCATCTCCATCTGAATCTAAATCTTTGCTGTTAGGAATACCATCATTATCTGTATCTAAATCACAAGTAATTTCAGTTAATAAAATATTATCTACACCAACATCATTACCCGCATTTCCATTAGGCTGAGAATTTTTAATTACAATATTTACTTTAGAAGTAGTTGGTGTAAACTCTAAGGTTACACGTTTCCATTGATCGTCATTCAATACTCCTATTTGAGTTGATGTTATAGAAACCAATTCATTACCATTTTCATCTTCAATTAATAAAGTAAAAATTGGGGTATCATTACAACCAAAACATAAGCCAGAAAAATCTACTCTAAATCTATGCTTGTTTGCTGAGTTTACTGTAATATCATTTTGACGATATATTTCTGAAACTGCAGGTGAATTGATATTTATTGATAAAAATCTACCATTAGAATCACCATCTGCATCAACATCGCCATTTCTATCTGTTCTATTATAGTGTGCCAAACCTGGACTTAAAGAAGAAACTACTGCATAAGAACCATCAGGAATTGCGCCTTCAGTATCATAAGTATGATTGGCAACATTTGAGTTAGATTCTCTAGTAGTTCCGAAACCAAAATTTTCTTCAAAAATTGTATTTGTTTCTGCACATCCTTCTAAGTCATCTTTTATACCATCATTATCATCATCTGAATCACATAAATCTGCTACTCCATCTAAATCTGTATCTAAATTTCCTGAAGCCAAAGCATCACAAGGATTAGCCAATAATTGTGCACTTGCAACCTCGTTTACGCAAGCATTATCTGAATGAGTTACTTTAACATAGTATGTGTTATTATATAAACCAGCTGTATTTGTAATATTTAAGGTTTTTGATGTTGTGTTAGAATAAACACCAGAATCAGTTAATATAGTTCCTCCATTATTTGGATCTCCTAAATACCATTGGTATTGAATTTTATCATTCGCATTTCCTGCATTAGCATAAACAGGGTTTCCATTAGTGTAACTTGTTGCTTCTTCTGATGTAGCTTCAATTGTAAATGATGTTGAATTACCATAGGCAATAGTTTTATCTGATGGCAAATTTGATACATTAAAACTGTGTGCAGTTGTTTCAAAACCAGTTAAGCCATCGTAAGTTCCTGAAGAACCAGAAACTAAACCATCATTTGTAAAACCAGAACCGTCTGCAATACCATCGTTATTAGCATCTAACCCTCCAGACTCTACAACATCAAAACATCCATCTCCATCAGAATCTAAATCTAAGTTATTATCTATACCATCATTATCAACATCACAATCTGTAAAAGTTCCATATACTCTACCAAAAATATAGGTTGGTCCTGCTACTTCTTGTGAAACAATAAAATTGTTAGATGAAGTTGCGTTCCAAGTAAAATTATTAAAAGCATTACCATTAAATAATTCTAATTCAAATAAAGGCCCATTAGAAACTTTACTTGCATACATTTTAACGTCTAAATTCTCATCTACTACAAAACGAACTAGAGGAGTTTCTGGTTGTACAGTTCCATAATACTGAAACTGATAAATTTGAGGAATACCATTTTTCCCCCATAAACTACCGTCTTTAAATCTAATATTTTGTCCTGTAGTTGTTCCATTTTGCTGAAACTGAATTTCTTGTGTTGTTAAAGGAGTGCCGTTAATAGTTAAATTAAAACTATTGTCCATTTTAGTAATATCTAAAACAAAACCAGTTCCAACTGGTGTTAAAGAAAAATTTACTGAAGCACCATTCTCCACTTCAAAAGGAGTTTCACCAATTAATACAGTACATTCTTCAGTATCTAAAATTCCATCATTATCATCATCTAGATCACAGTCGTTATTTATTCCATCTCCATCAGCATCGTTAGCAGTAATAACACCTACAACTGCACCAACAGTGCAAGGATCTGTTTGTGTTGCTGAAAAAACTGGGTTATATAAACTACAAGCAAAAACTAATAATAGGGCTAGGTAATGTTTAGAGGTAAGTTTCATAATTTAGGGTTTAAAAAGTAGCTGTGGTTTTTAATCACAACCATTTATACCACGAAATTACTATCAAAATCAACCTATAATTGACCATTTTCGATGAAACAACCACTGTTTTCGTCTAAAAAATAAATAATTCATTCGTCGAAGTTAAGTGTCGATGAATGGTATAGTTGAATGGTAGTATTTAAACAAATCACCTATTTTCTGATATCCAAAAGTTATATTTTCATTTTTCTTACATCACTATTTATGTTAGAAGATGAAACTAAAATTAACGTCATTAACTATATAATTCGTCTATATTTGCACTCTATTAGATTACTAAAAAATGAGATTACACAGAAACTTAACTTTTGCTGTTATTGATAGCATTAGAGATATATTTAACGAAGGAGTTTATGCAGATAAAGCCGTAGAAAAAGCTTTAAAAAGAGATAAACGTTGGGGAGCAAGAGATCGTAAATTTGTTGCTGAAACGATTTATGATATTGTACGTTGGAACAGACTGTATGCAGAAATTGCAGAAGTTAAAGTACCCTATGATAGAGATAACATTTGGAGATTATTTTCTGTGTGGTGTATTTTAAGAGGTATTAAATTACCAGATTGGAATCAAATAGGTGACGTACCTGAAAGAAGAATTAAAGGACGATTTGCAGAGCTTTCTAAGACTAGAAAATTTAGAGAATCAATTCCAGATTGGATGGATGAACTATGTGTTTCTGAATTAGGAGAAGAAGTTTGGACCAAAGAAATTGCTGCTTTAAATCAGCAAGCATCAGTTATTTTGAGAACAAATACTTTAAACATTTCTAAAGAACTTTTGCAAAAAAAGTTAAGAACAGAGAATGTTATTACGCAATTTGTTCCTGATCATCCTGATGCTCTAATTTTAGAAGAACGTGCTAACGTTTTCAGAACAGAAGCTTTCCATAATGGATTTTTTGAAGTTCAAGATGCATCCTCTCAATTAGTTGCTGCCTATTTAGATGTTAAACCAGGCATGAAAGTGGTAGATACTTGTGCTGGTGCAGGAGGTAAAACTTTGCATTTATCTGCTTTAATGGAAAATAAAGGTCAGGTGATTGCTATGGATATTTACGAAAGTAAATTACGTAAATTAAAAGTAAGAGCTAAAAGAAACAAAGCTCATAATATAGATTTAAGGGTTATTGACTCTACAAAGCCAATCAAAAAATTGCATGGTAAAGCAGATCGAGTACTAATAGATGCTCCATGTTCTGGTTTGGGCGTTATTCGTAGAAATCCAGATTCTAAATGGAAGTTACAGCCAGAATTTATAGATAATATTAAAAAGGTTCAACAAGAAATTTTACAAAGCTACTCTAAAATGGTAAAACCAGGTGGAAAGTTAGTATATGCTACCTGTTCTATTTTACCATCAGAAAATCAAGATCAGGTTAATGAATTCTTAACATCTGAGTCAGGAAAAGATTTTACTTTTGTAAGCGACAATAAGGTATTAGCTCATAAATCTGGTTTCGACGGATTTTACATGGCACTATTAGAGAAAAAACAGTAAAAATCTAAAACTTTACTAGCTCTAAACTTGCTTGATAGAGAAATTGTTTAATGCCCTATGAAAACAATTTTATGAAAAAAAATGATCTTTTACTTATCCTTACATTCCTATTTACCATTAGTTTTTATGGTCAAGAATCATACTACAATGATGTAAATTTAAACGTAACAGGTTTAACCTTAAAAGAGGAGTTAGCTACTAAAATAATAAGTACACACACTCAATTCTTATTTTATGATCAAATTTGGGATGCTTCTAAAGCAACAGATGTAAACCCAGAAAATAATCAAGAGGTACTGCTAATTTACGGTTTTGAAAATGGTACAGACACAGATGTAACTAATGACAGAGCACGTGAAATAGATAACAATAGTGGTGCATCTGGAGATTGGAACAGAGAACATGTTTATTCACAATCTTTAGGAACTCCTGCATTATCAGATTCAGGTCCAGGTTCAGATGCCCATCATTTAAGACCTGCAGATGCTCAAAGAAATTCATCAAGAAATAACAGAAAATTTACAGATGGCTCTGGTAATTCAGGCATTCAGTCTAATGGAGGCTGGTATCCCGGAGACGAATGGAAAGGTGATGTTGCTAGAATGATGATGTACATGTACGTAAGGTATGATGATAGGTGCCTAATGAGTAATGTTGGTATAGGAGATAATTCTGCTACACCAGATGACATGATTGATTTGTTTTTAAAATGGAATGTAGAAGATCCTGTTTCTGATTTTGAAAAGCAGAGAAATACATATCATGAAAATACTGCAAACCAAAATGCACAAGGAAATAGAAATCCTTTTATAGACAACCCAATATTGGCTACTAGAATTTGGGGTGGAGACAATGCAGAAGATACCTGGGGTATTTATACTAGTTCAGATAATGAAGTTCCTACTGCTCCAACAAATCTTTCAGCTTCAAATATTACCACGTTTTCAGTAGATCTTACTTGGGAAGCATCAACAGATAATATTGGTGTTACAAGTTATGATGTTTATGTGAATAACGTTCTACAAATAGCAACCTCAGAAACGTCTATAACCATAACCAACTTAGCTTCAAATACAAATTACTCATTTGCTGTATTAGCAAAAGATATTACGAATAACTCATCTACTCTTAGTAATGTATTAAATGTTACAACCTTAGAAGATATAGAGGCCCCAACTGTGCCTACTAACTTGGTAATTAGTAACGAAACTGAATCTTCTTTCATCGTTTCTTGGTCTGCTTCTACAGACAATACAAATGTAGCTTTGTATGAGGTGTATGTTGATAATGTTTTAAATGGCAATACAGCAGATGTTACCTACACAGTAACAAGTTTAACAGCAAATACTACTTATAAAATTGAAGTTTTAGCTATAGATAATGTAGGAAACAAATCTGCATTATCAAGTCCAATAAATGGGTCTACAACAAATGGTGCTGGTGTTGCTACTGAATTATTTTTCTCTGAATATTTAGAAGGAGAAAGTAACAATAAAGCTATAGAAATCGTTAATCTAACCAATACTGATATTGATTTAAGTTCTTATAGTTTGGCAAGACAATCTAATGGAGGTTTAAATGGTGCTGATTGGGAATGGATAATGCCATTAGCTGGCACTATACAATCTCAAGATGTTTATGTGGTAGTCAACGAAGCAGCTGGCGAACATACTTCTTCAAAAACTCAAGCAGCCATAGATGCAGGGGACTATTTAATTCAAATTGCTGATTCAATTCGAATTCATGATGGAGACACCAATTTTGGAGCACCCATAAATTTTAATGGAAATGATCCTGTAGGTTTGTTTAAAAATGGTATTTTAATAGATATTATTGGAACATATAATGGAGGTTCAGCAAACTTTGGTAAAGACAAAGTACTAAGAAGAAAAAGCGGTATTTCTCAACCAAATACAGCATTCGATTTAGATAATGAATGGGAAGTTTTTAATAAAAATGATGCCAGCGATTTTGGCACACATAGTGCAATTGTATTATCAACAAACGATTTTACAAATGAACACAATATTCATTTTTACCCAAATCCAACTGAAGATGTTTTGAGAATTCAAAATAAAAGCGATTCTAGAATTTCAGAAATTAGTATTTACAACACTTTAGGCAAAGAGGTTTTATCAGTACAAAATGTATCTAACGAAATTTCTTTAAGAGTTTTACCTATAGGGTTTTACCTATTAAAATATAAAATAGAGAACCAATGGTTCATCTTAAAATTGATAAAAAAATAATGAAATATAAATTATTCTTATTACTTATTTTACTTGCAACTTTCGGTTTTGCACAAGCCCCTGCAGGATATTACAGTTCAGCAACTGGAAGTGGTTATACTCTTAAAACACAACTAAAAAATATCATTAAAAATGGTCACATAGATCAAGGTTATGGTGCTTTGTATGATGCCTATGAAACATCAGATACAGATAGTTTTTATGAAAACGATAATACTGTATTAGATATGTATTCAGAAAATCCTTCTGGAACAGATCCTTATAATTACACACATGGAGATAGAAAATGTGGTAATTACAACTCTGAGAATGATTGTTATAATAGAGAACATATTTTTCCTCAAGGATTTTTCAATAGTCAAACTCCCATGAGAACAGATATTCATCATGTAGTACCTACTGATGGTTCTGTAAATGGACGAAGAAGCAATTATCCTTTTGGAGAGGTTACAAATGCAAATCACACTTCTTTAAATGGATCAAAAGTTGGAAATAATACTGTGTTTGGTTATTCAGGTATTGTTTTTGAGCCTATTGACGAATTTAAAGGAGACATTGCAAGAATGCTATTTTATTTTGCAACTCGCTATGAAGATGACGTGACTGATAGTTCTTGGGATGATCCTAATGATTCTGCCAACAACCCATTAAATGGCACAAATAATCAAGTGTATGCTCAATGGTATATTCAATTATTATACAAATGGCATCTAGAAGACCCTGTAAGTCAAAGAGAAATAGTAAGAAACAATGAAGCTTATGATTTTCAAGGTAATAGAAATCCTTTTATCGATCATCCAGAATATGTGAGTGAGATTTGGTCTTCCGTTTTATCTACAGAAAGTTTTAATAAGACTAGTTTTAAAATATATCCAAACCCAAATGTAAACGGAACTTTATACATCAATACCAACACAGAGATAAACGTAAACATTTACAATGTATTAGGCAAAATTGTGGTGCATTACAAAATTGATGCAAATACAAACAGCATAGATATTAGCTCATTACCAAAAGGGGTCTATTTAATCAAATGTAATACTGCCTCTAATTCAATCACAAAAAAGCTAATTAAAAAGTAGCATTAAAATTTCAAATAAAAAAAGACGACTATTTCAGTCGTCTTTTTTGTTTTAGAATATCTAGAAATAATTCTAAAAATATTGTTGATAATTACGTTTACAAATTCTGAAATAATTCATTTATTTTAATTGCCTTTTGTAAGTAATATTTTAACTTTACACCCTTAAATCTAGACTACAAATGATTCATTTCTTTGGAAACAAAAACAGCAAAGTTTATGCTGTTCAAACAACAAAAGAATTCACTCCAGAAACAATTGCAAAACTGACTTGGTTATTTGGCGACCAAAATATTATAGAATCTGCGTCTTTAGACGCTTTTTTTATTGGTCCAAGAGCAGCAATGATTACACCTTGGAGTACCAATGCTGTAGAAATAACTCAAAATATGGGTATTTCTGATATTCTAAGAATAGAAGAATTTAATGCTGTATCTGAAGACTTTACAGATTTTGATCCGATGATTTCAGAAAAATTCAGTAGTCTAAATCAAGAAATGTTTACCATTGATATTCAACCTGAGCAAATTTTAGAAATTGATGATATTGCAGCATACAATGCTAAAGAAGGTTTATCTCTAAGTACTGAAGAAGTTGAATATTTAGAAAATGTATCAGAAAAAATAGGAAGAAAATTAACAGACTCTGAAGTTTTTGGTTTTAGCCAAGTAAATTCAGAACACTGTAGACACAAAATTTTTAACGGAACTTTTGTTATTGACGGTGAAGAACAACCTTCTTCTTTATTCAAAATGATTAAAGAAACTTCAAAACAAAATCCAAACGATATTGTATCTGCCTATAAAGATAATGTTGCCTTTATAAAAGGCCCTAAAGCTGTTCAGTTTGCACCTAAAACTGCAGACAAACCAGATTTTTACGAAACTAAAGATTTTGAATCAGTAATATCTTTAAAAGCAGAAACACACAACTTTCCAACCACAGTAGAACCTTTTAATGGGGCTGCAACAGGTTCAGGAGGAGAAATTAGAGATAGATTGGCTGGAGGAAAAGGTTCTTTACCTTTAGCAGGTACAGCTGTTTACATGACTTCTTATTCACGTTTAGAAGAAAATAGGTATTGGGAGAATAAGTTTGATGCAAGAGATTGGTTGTATCAAACACCCATGGATATTTTAATAAAAGCATCTAATGGAGCTTCAGATTTTGGAAACAAATTTGGTCAACCATTAATTACAGGTTCAGTTTTAACTTTTGAACATGAAGAAAATGCTGCTTCAAGTGATGCTAAACCAAGAAAGTTAGGGTATGATAAAGTAATTATGCAAGCAGGTGGTATTGGTTATGGTAAAGCAGACCAAGCACTAAAAGATACACCAAAAGAAGGAGATAAAATAGTAATTCTTGGAGGTGAAAACTACAGGATTGGTATGGGTGGTGCTGCAGTTTCTTCTGCAGATACTGGTGAATTTGCTTCAGGTATTGAGTTAAATGCTGTACAAAGATCAAATCCAGAAATGCAAAAACGTGCTGCAAACGCAGTTCGTGGAATGGTGGAGAGTGATGATAATTTCATTGTTTCTATTCACGATCATGGTGCAGGAGGTCATTTAAACTGTCTTTCTGAATTGGTAGAAGATACAGGTGGTAAAATTGACCTAGACAAATTACCAGTTGGAGACCCAACGTTATCTGCAAAAGAAATTATTGGTAACGAATCTCAAGAAAGAATGGGATTAGTTATACCAGAAAAACATATAGAAACGTTACAAAAAATTGCTGAGCGTGAACGTTCTCCAATTTATAAAGTAGGTGATGTTACAGGTAATGACAGGTTTACTTTTGAATCTAAAACTACAGGAGAAAAACCTATGGATTTAGCTTTAGAAGACATGTTTGGTTCATCACCAAAAACGATAATGACAGACAAAACTGTTGTTAGAAATTATAAAAACCCGAGATATAAATCTAAAAACTTAAAAATTTATTTAGAGCAGGTTTTACAATTAGAAGCTGTAGCTTGTAAAGATTGGTTAACGAATAAAGTAGATAGATGTGTGGGGGGTAAAGTTGCTAAACAACAATGTGTTGGTCCATTGCAAATTCCGTTAAATAATGTCGGAGTTATGGCTCTTGATTATAATGGAAAAGAAGGTGTAGCAACATCAATTGGGCACTCTCCTATTTCTGGCTTAATTCATCCAGAAGCTGGGAGTAGAAATTCTATCACAGAAGCATTAACAAATATTATTTGGGCACCTTTAAAAGATAATTTAAACTCGGTTTCTTTATCTGCAAACTGGATGTGGCCTTGTAGAAATGAAGGTGAAGATGCACGTTTGTATAAAGCTGTAAAAGCAGTTTCAGAATTTTCGATTGATTTAGGAATTAATGTTCCTACAGGAAAAGATTCTTTATCAATGAAACAAAAATATCCTGATGGAGATGTAATATCTCCAGGAACTGTAATTATTTCTGCTGCTGCCAATTGTAACGAAATTAGTAAAGTAGTTGAACCTGTTTTACAAGTTGATGGTGGAAACATCTATTACATAAACCTTTCTCAAGACAATTTTAAATTAGGTGGTAGCTCATTCAATCAAGTCTTAAATGCTATTGGTAACGAGGCTCCAGATGTAACAAATGCTAAGTTTGTTAGTAATACCTTTAATACAATTCAAAGGTTAATTAAAGATGATAAAATTGTTGCTGGGCATGATGTTGCTTCAGGAGGATTAATAACTACACTATTAGAACTTTGTTTTGCTGATGTAAATTTAGGCGCAGATTTTGATTTATCATCCTTAAACGAAGAAGATTCTATCAAAGTTTTATTCTCTGAAAATTCAGGAATTGTTTTTCAAGCAGATAGCTCTGCAGAAACAGTTCTTTCAGAAAATAATATTGAATTCTTTACTATTGGTACAGCAAACAATTCAGGTAAAATCACTATTAAAAATAACGAAGATAATTTCTCTTTCGATGTTGCTGAAATGAGAGATGTTTGGTACAAAACATCATTCTTATTAGATCAGAAACAAACTGCGAATAACTTAGCACAAGATAGATTTGATAATTATAAAAAGCAGCCATTAACGTATAAATTTCCAGAAAGCTTTACAGGAAAGTTACCGAAAATTGATAAGAATAAGCCAAAAGCTGCCATCATTAGAGAAAAAGGTTCTAACTCAGAACGTGAAATGGCAAATGCCATGTATTTGGCTGGCTTTGACGTAAAAGATGTACACATGACAGATTTAATTTCTGGTCGTGAAACTTTAGACGATATCCAGTTTATTGGTGCAGTTGGTGGTTTTTCAAATTCTGATGTTTTAGGTTCAGCAAAAGGTTGGGCTGGTGCTTTTAAATACAATGAAAAAGCAAATTTAGCGCTTAAAAACTTTTTTGAAAGAGAAGATACCTTATCTGTTGGTATTTGTAATGGTGCCCAATTATGGATGGAATTAGACTTGATTAACCCAGATCATAAAGTTCATGGAAAATTAGTGCATAACGATTCTAAAAAACATGAAAGTTCGTTTACTTCTGTTAAAATTCAAGAAAACAATTCTGTAATGTTGTCATCATTAGCAGGCTCAGAATTAGGAGTTTGGATTTCTCATGGAGAAGGTAAATTCAGTTTGCCAGAAACAGAAAACAACTATAACATCTGTGCTAAATATGGTTATGAAGGATATCCTAATAACCCAAATGGATCTGATTTTAACACAGCAATGATGTGCGACAAATCAGGAAGACATTTAGTAACTATGCCACATATAGAGCGTTCTACGTTTCAATGGAATTGGGCCAATTATCCAGCAAATAGAAAAGATGAAGTTACACCTTGGCTTGAAGCTTTTGTAAATGCTAAAAACTGGTTATTAAATTTACAGTAATGAAAAGGCAATTTAAATAGTATTAGTCTCCTAAATACTTTGATTCACATTTGTTTAAAAATTTGATTTTTCTTAACTTCGCAATCGAAAAATTAAATTAGTGATTTGGGGGAATGACTTATTTAATAAAACAAAGAGACTGATTTATTTCAGTCTCTTTTTTTTATCCCAATTTTTACTCCGTTTTTTAAGGATTTTTCATCTCTTGATTATTTAATTAAACAACTTATTTTTAACTAAAGTTTGATCAACTGTCACAATTCAAATTCTAATTGGTCTTTATAGAAACAGATTAAAACTTTACAAGATGAAAATTAAATTTACTTTACTTACAATCCTTTTTTTATCACTTTCATTAACTGCGCAAAACAAAATTGATGCAGCCACAATTATGGAAGACATTGCAAACGGAAAAGATATAAACTACACTAACAAAACTATTGTTGGTACTTTAGACTTTACTTATATGGAAGAGGCCTTGAAGAAATTACCAAAGAGAAAAAAGAAAAATAGTTGGTGGGGTAATGGAAATTACTCTAACTCTATAGAAAAAGATATAGATGTAAAAATTTCTTTTACAAACTGTGTCTTTAGAGATGATGTTTTGGCTTATATACCAGATGAAGACTCAGGTTATACATTTACAGCCGATTTTGAGGAGTCTGTTATTTTTACCAATTGTAATTTTGAAGGTAAAGCAATGTTTAAGTACTCTGACTTTGATAGTGATTCAGATTTTTCTGGAAGTATTTTTTCTGAAGATACTACCTTTAAATATGCTAAATTTGATAGAGAAATTTCTTTTGAGAACACAAAATTTGTAGAAGTTTCAACATTTAAATATTCAGAATTTAGAAGAAATGTAAGTTTTGCAGGTTCTGTATTCGAAGATTCAGCAATTTTTAAATATACAAAGTTTAAAGACGGTGTATCTTTTAGAAATGTAAACTTCGAAGAAGACTTAAATATTAAATATATGAATGTATCAGGTGATTTTGATATTTCTAATATGAATGTGGGCTATGATATAGACTCTAAATACACAAAAATTAATGGAAAGAGTTTTAGTAAGTATTTACTTAATGTAAAAAACTAACTAAACTATATTGTCATAAAAAAAAGGGATCATACAAATATGATCCCTTTTTTTTATAGTATTATTAAATTATGATTTCACCTTTAAACTCCATTGAAACGTAAAATTAGAAACCACTACTCCATCTGAATTTACACCCTCTGCAACCAAATTAACAACCTGACCTTCTTTTGTTTCTGCCGATTTTTCTATGGCGTCTTTTATCTCATTACCATTATTACAAGTAAAAACAATTTTGCCTGTAGCTTTTTTAAAAAAATTTCCATCTTGATGTGTTACTAACATCGAAACTTTCTTTTTAGAATTTTCTATGGCTTGCATTACCAAAACTCCTGTACTCATTTCTGCAGCCATACCTTGCGCAGCCCAAAACATACTATTAAAAGGGTTTTGATTCATCCACCTGTGCTTAATAGTTACTACACATTTTTGGTTATCTAACTCTTTAACTCTCATACCTGATAAATATCCTAAAGGAAGCTTAAAAAGCATAAAAGCATTAATTTTCTTCGGTGTAATCTTCATAAGTACTGAATTTGTTAGCAATGTACCACTTTTAACTGTAAGATTTGTAAAAGTACAAATGTTAAAGAAATGTTAATTACAGTACTATGTATTGCATAATACCTTTTAAAAGATATATATTTGTATAAGCAAGTATTATATTAATCATCAACCATGAAAAAAAATAACGAAAGTACCAATGCTTTTTTAATACACATATCTGCATTTGCAGGTTTTATATTTCCATTTGGTAACATCATTACTCCCCTTATTGCTTGGCAAACCTTAAAAGATAGAAGTTTGTATTTAGATGAACAAGGTAAAGAAGCCATCAACTTTAACATCAGCTACACACTGTATGTATTTTTAATTTCTATTCTTTTTATACCTTTTGCTTTTGGCTCTTTTTTTAGAAGAAGTTTTAACGACTTTCATCTAAATATAGATTTTCCAAACTTTTTTGGCTTTTTAGGTATAGGCTCTGTTGCCACAATAATTTATATCATAGGTATTGCACTAGTTATTATTGCAAGCCTAAAGGCGAAAGAAGGTGAAGGTTATAAATATCCTTGCACCATAAAATTCATAAAATAAATCACAATACATGAAGATTGAAAACACAAAAGCACAAATGCGAAAAGGTGTTTTAGAGTTTTGTATTTTATCTATATTAAATAGTGGAGATGCATATACTTCTGAAATTCTATCATCGCTTAAAAGTGCAGAAATGATTGTGGTTGAAGGAACCATATATCCGTTATTAACTCGTTTAAAAAACGCAGGTTTACTAACTTATAGATGGGAAGAATCAACCTCTGGACCACCAAGAAAATACTACGTTTTAACAGAAAATGGAGGCATGTTTTTAAAAGAATTAGATAAAACATGGAACAGCTTAATAAACTCAGTTAACCAAGTAACTAGCAAAAAATCAACTACAAATGAATAAGACTATAAACATAAATTTAGGCGGATTTTTCTTCCATATAGATGAAGTTGCCTATCAAAAATTAAAAAGATATCTAGAGTCTATTTCTAGGTCTTTGAGTGATGATCCTCAAGGTAAAAATGAAATTATTGCAGATATAGAAGCAAGAATAAGTGAACTTTTATCTGAAAAAATTACAGATGCTAGACAAGTAGTAAATGAAGGTGATATAGATGATGTAATTAAAATTATGGGGCAACCAGAAGATTATGCAGATGCTGAAGAAGCTTATAGCGATTCTAGTTATTCGTATAAAAGAAATAGTGCCTCTGGTAAAAAACTTTTTAGAGATGGTGATGATAAATTTTTGGGTGGTGTAGCATCTGGAATTGCTCACTATTTTGATATTGATACTATTTGGATTAGACTTGGTTTGTTAGCCCTATTTTTTGGAGCTGGTTTTGGTGTAATATTGTACATTATTCTTTGGATTTTATTACCTGAAGCTAAAACCACTGCAGAAAAATTGCAGATGGAAGGTGAGCCTGTAAACATTGATAATATTGAGAAAAAAATTCGTGAAGAATTTAACAATGTTTCAGAAAATGTAAGAGTGGTTGCCAATCAAGCATCAGAAAAATTAAAAGAAGGTGCCAACGAATTTTCTGATAAAATGAGCAAAACATTTTCGGGAAAGACAACAAAAAATAATGGAGCAAGTGACTTTTTTGACACTATTGGTAAAATTATCTTAGCCGTTTTTAAAGTTATTGGTAAGTTTATTGGTGTAATTATCATTTTTGTTTCTGCTGCTGTTATTTTATCTCTTATTATAGGAGGGTTTTCTGTAGGAAGCTTAGAATGGTTAAATGTAGATGGAGATTTTGTTACCTATCCTCCATTCTTTCACGATGCAATTTTACCTGTTTGGTTGTTAACATTATGTTCTTTTTTATTAATAGGTATTCCGTTTTTAGTATTATTTATTCTAGGTCTAAGAATATTATCTAGTAACGTACAAAAACTGAATAAGCCAACATCATTAACACTTTTAGGTATTTGGATTTTATCGTTATTAGCGATGATATTTACTGGAATTGAGTTTGGATCTTCACACTCAAACTATGGAATATCAACAGAAAAAAATGAATTAAACTTTGTTGCACAAGATACTTTAGCTATTAAAATGATAAATGATGATACTATACTTTATCGTCATAACTTAAGAAGAAGTTCTAGCAAAGAAGAAATTTTAATTGATGGCGAAAAGAAAGTTTACTCTAGTTACATCAATGTAAATGTAGAAAAAAGTAATTCTGACAAAAGTTATATGATTATTCAAAAAGAATCTAGAGGTAGAAATAAAGTATCTGCCAAAAACAATTCTAAAAAAATAGAATATGACTTTGAGATTGTAGACAACACTATTGTATTGGATGCTTATTTCTTATCTGATTTTAAAAATATTTGGAAAGAAGAGAAAATTAACATTGCCATTTTTATTCCAGAAGGTGTAACTGTCTTTTTTGATAATAGTACTCGTAATTTCTTATATGATGTAGAAAATACAGGAGATATTAGAGATAGAGATATGCCTAAACACCACTTTATTATGACAGAAACTACCTTAGATTGTACAGACTGTATTTCGAATTCGAAAGTAGAAATAATAAACGAAGAGGAAAAAAATGAAGATGATAAGATAGAAATTATTGTAAAAGAAAAAAGTATTGAAGTGATTTAACACTTCAGTACTTTAATTCTACAACTGGGCAACTTTTCTTTAATAATTAGCGTCTATTGTAAGACATTTGACTCGTAACCAAATAAAAATCAACTATTATGAAATCTATCTCAAAACAAATCGTATTCTTTTTAGCAGTAACCTTAATGCTTAGCTCATGTAATATGAACATGATGAATAGTGTTAACGGAAATAAAAATGTAGAAGTTGCAGACAGAACTGTATCTGAAGACTTTACTAAAATTAAAGTTAGTACTGGCTTAGATCTATATTTGTCTCAAGGCAATGAAAATAAAATTACCTTAGAATCAGATGAAAATTTGCATGAAATTATTTTTACTGAAGTTGAAAATGGTGAATTAAAAATTTATTCAGAAAAGAATATTTGGAATGCAAAAGCTAAAAAAGTTTATGTAACTGTAAAAGACTTAACAAGCTTAGTTGCCACAAGTGGTGCTGATGTTGTTACTGAAGAAGAATTAAATGTAAAAAATATCAATGTAATTTGTACAAGTGGTGCAGATATAGATATTGAATTAAATGCAAATTCGGTGATAAGCACTGCAACAAGCGGATCTGATATAGAGCTAAATGGTTCTACAATTAACCATACTTCTAGTGCAACAAGTGGTGCATCTATAGAAGCTTATGGGTTAAGAAGTGAAAATGTAACTGTAAACGTTACTAGTGGAGCAGACATTAACATATACGCATCTGTAAGTTTAGATGCTAGAGCAACAAGTGGTGGAGATATTGATTATAAAGGAAAACCAAAAAATGTTCAAAAATCATCTACCTCTGGTGGAAGTATTTCAGCCAATTAATAAAATTATCAATCAACCAAAATAGTTTTCTAAAGGCTTTATTTAAGCCTTTAGATTTCTTTAAACCAACCAAAAATGAGCTTTGTAAAAGGATTATCATTTGTAAAAATTATCATCACTTTATCAATAATAATATTTAATTTTATAACAACTTTATTAGAATAGCTAACTCTAATAATTATACTAATACTTGGTTTTATTAGTTTACTTGGTAAGTCGTCGTTTTTTAATTTAAAACGACGCTTACTTTTTTATACCTCTTATAAAGCTAACAAATAGCCAATATCTGCTACCAAAATTTTATATTTGTAACATATATAAATATAAAGATGAATAAATTTATACTCCTAGCCTTTAGTGCACTTCTATTAACTGCATGTGCAAACCCAACAGAAAATAATTTTGTAACGCTTTCAGGAAGTTTAGAAAATAGTAAAGACACTATTTTATCTATTGCTAACAATACTGGTGTTCTTAAAGAAATTAAGATAGATGAGTATGGTGTATTTAATGATACTTTAAAATTAAACTCTAGCAAAGGTGAGATCTACACGCTTTTTACAAATCCTAACAATAGAGCACCTATATTTCTAAAAAACGGTTATGATATTACTTTAAAAGGTGATGCAGATCAATTTATGGAAAGTTTTATCTTTTCTGGCAAAGGAGCTGAAAACAGCAACTTTGTATTAGCGCAAATACAACAAAGTCAAAGTATAGGAAATCCACAAGATGTTATAGAACTAGAAGAAGCTGCATTTAAAAAAAGAGTAAATGAAATAAAGTTTGAATATGACAGTATTTTAAACTCTTACAATAACTTAGATTCTGCCTTCTATGCTTCTATAAAAAAACAAAATGAACAAATGGTTGCTTATTTTGAGAATGCTTTTCAAGAAAACTTAACCATGGGTAAAGGAAATCCATCACCAGTATTTACAGATTATATAGATATTAAAGGTGGTACAAAGTCTTTAAGTTCATTTAAAGGAAAGTTTGTTTACATAGATGTTTGGGCAACTTGGTGTGGTCCTTGTATTCAACAAATTCCTTACTTGCAGAAATTAGAAGAGGAGTATAAAAATAAAAACATTGCTTTTGTAAGTATTTCTACAGACGAATCTCAAAGAAGTGGTGGATCTTGGGAAGCCGCAGAAAAAAAATGGAGAAACTTTGTAAAAGACAAAAATATGAGTGGTGTTCACTTATGGTCTGGAAAAGACTTTTCTTTTCAAAGAGCGTATAAAATAAATACCATTCCTAGGTTTATTTTGATAGATCCAAAAGGTAATATTGTTGATGCAAATGCACCTAGACCTTCAGATCCTAATTTAAAAAACCTTTTTACCTCTTTGGGCATTTAATACCCAACAGAATTAACTAGTTTGCTCCCTAATCTTAAGAAATAATTCATAAAAAAGATAAAAGAAAAGAAGAAAACCATACCAACTCCAAAATCTAAAAATGATTCTAATCCATTCTGAGACATTAAGTGTTTACCAGAATAATAAACTAAACTAAGGGTAACTAAAAATAGAAAAATCTGTTGTAAAGTGCTTTTAAACATAACTCAATATTTAGGGATTAATGAATAAGTATCAGATAATTAACTTTAATATCTTTTACTTTTACTCAAAGATACAACCCAAATAAAGTTTACAACTAGTATCGAAGTTGAATAACAATTTACTAAAGACGAATGCAATTCAACTGTGGATTTACTAAAAATTGGATGTACAAAAAAAGCGAAATTCTAAATAGAATTTCGCTTTTTTTATGTTAGATTATTTTAACCTATTCTTTATATACACCCATATCTGCATATTTGTCCATTCTTTTAGACACTAAATCTGCAGGAGTTAAATCTTTAAGTTGATCAAAAGCTTTTACTATTTGCTGTTCAACCGCTTTAAAAGCCCCTTCTCTATCTGAATGTGCACCTCCAATTGGTTCTTTTATAATAGCATCTATTAACTTTAAACGCTTCATATCTGAACCTGTTAATTTTAAAGCTTCTGCTGCTTGCTCTTTAAATTCCCAACTTCTCCATAAAATTGATGAACAAGATTCAGGTGATATAACAGTATACCATGTATTTTCCATCATATATACTCTATCTCCTACTCCTATTCCTAATGCACCTCCAGAAGCTCCTTCACCAATTACAATAGTAATAATAGGTGTTTTTAAACGAGTCATTTCTAAGATATTTCTAGCAATAGCTTCACCTTGACCTCTTTCTTCTGCTTCTAAACCAGGGTAAGCTCCAGGTGTATCTAATAAAGTAACAACAGGAATACTAAATTTCTCTGCCATTTTCATTAAACGTAAAGCTTTACGATATCCTTCTGGGTTTGCCATACCAAAATTTCTGTATTGACGAGTTTTGGTATTGAAACCCTTTTGTTGCCCAATAAACATAAAAGATTGATCACCAATTTTACCTAAACCACCAATCATGGCTTTGTCATCTTTTACATTTCTATCTCCATGAAGCTCCATAAAAGTATCTCCACAAATTGCTTTAATATAATCTAAAGTATAAGGTCTATTTGGGTGTCTAGATAATTGAACTCTTTGCCAAGGAGTTAAATTTTTATATATATTTTTTCTAGCGTCCACTAGTTTTTTCTCAATCTTTTTGCAAGTTGCAGTAACATCAACATCACTTTCTTCACCAATTATCTGACACTTTTCTAATTGTTCTTCAAGCTCTTTAATCGGCATTTCAAAATCTAAATATTCCATTTTTAGTTATTTTGATTTAGTTAATAGAATAAACAAACATACTACAAAATTTGCTTTTTTACACCAAAAGGAATTACTTTTTTGAGCCCATCTTTCGCTTCAACTTTTGTTTCAAAGTTGCTTGGTTTTTAATAACCCCATTTGCTAAAACCACACCTAAAACAATGGCTGCACCCAAGTAAAATTCTGGATTCATTTTTTCTTTATCACCAAAAATAAAAAGAGCTAAAATAATAGCATAAATTGGCTCTAAATTGATGGTAAGCATTACTGTATAAGGAGATATGTATTTCATAACCTTAACAGAAGCTATAAAAGCATAGGCAGTACAAATGCTACTTAATACAAAGAGATAGAACCAATCCATCTTTTGCAAGACAAAAAATTCTAGTGTTATTTGGCCATTAATTACTAGATAAATAAACACAAATAAAGTTCCGAATAAAAGCTGATAAAGAGATATTCTATTCTCATCATATTTTTTAACAAACAGGCCATTTAACACTGCAAACAGTGAACCTAGAAATGAAGAAATTAGGGCATAAATAATACCTAGTTGATATTGGCTCTCAAAATTAAAAATGATATATAAGCCTACAATTACAAAAAGCCCAAGAATTAATTCTAAGGATTTAATTCTTCTTTTAAAAAAAACAGGTTCTATTAAAGAAGTAAAGAAAGCACCTGTACTCATAGTAACCAAGGCAACAGAAACGTTAGATACTTTTATAGCTTTGAAAAAGAAAATCCAATGAGTGGCAATAATTACTCCTGTTATTAAAAACTTAAACACACCTGTTTTATCTAGATAAAAGGACTTTTTCTTTATCAAAAAATAGAGAGCTATAAAAAGAACAGCCAAACCCATTCTAAAGAAAACTAAAGGAATAGCGTCGATAGTGATTAATGCTCCTAAAATGGCAGTAAAACCCCAAATAAATACTATAAAATGAAGTAAAAGGTAATTTTTAAGCTTATTTTCTTGCATTTAAATACAAATAAAGAGCAATAGAACCGAAAAAGATATTTGGCATCCAAACATATATAAATGAGTTAACACCTGCAACAGCACCTAAAACTTCAGATATTTTTAAAAGAAAAACATAGATGAACATCATACCTACACCTATTGCTAAATTTACTCCTGTACCTCCTCTTCTCTTTCTAAATGCTAAAGCTACTGCAATTATGGTAAGTACATAAGAAGCTATTGGCAAACTAGTTCTTTTATGAAATTCTACTAAGTAAGCATTTAAATTTTTAACTCCTCTTTTTTCTGAAATTTCAATAAATTTTAGCAATTCATCAGAAGGCATTTCTTGAGACAAAGCTGATTTATATATTAAATCTCTAGGTGTAAAATTAAATACAGTATCAATTTTATTACCTGAAAATATACTGTCTTTATCGTCGTAAATTTTTCTTAACCTCCAGTTTTGAAGTGCGAAAGTAGAATCTTTATCATTATACCTAATATTGTCTGCTACCAATTTAGATTTCATTGTTAAACCATCATAAACTTCAGATGTAAAATCATAACCAGCATTACTTTGCGTGTTAAAATTTCTAATAAAAATATAGGTACTATCTGTGAGTTGTAAACTAAAATCACTTATGTATTTAAACTCTTGATTCTGACGCTTATTTTTAATATAAGTCAGTTCAAATTTCTTTCGAATTTTACTACTACTTGGAACCACAAAATGATTCATTGCCAATGACAATAAGGTAATTAATGTAGCACCTATAAAATAAGGAAATAAAAATCGTGTAAATGAAATTTTAGCATTGTTAATTGCAATAATTTCAGTGTTGTTAGATAGTTTAGAGGTAAATAAAATTACAGCAATAAACAACGCCAATGGCATAAAAGTGTTGGCGTAATAGATTATAAAATTGATGTAATACTCATCTACAATTTGTAGAAAACCTAAATCTTGATGCTCTAAAAAATTATCAATTTTTTCTGCTATATCAATAGCAATAGCAATTGGAATCAATATTAACAAGGTAAACAAAAAGGTTACCAAAAATCGTTTTAATATGTACCAATCTAAAATCTTCAAATTACAAACGTTTATCCATTTGTTTTACCATCATATCTTTCCATTCTCTAAAATCACCAGCAATAATATGTTTTCTTGCTTCACGAGTTAACCAAACATAAAAACCTAAATTGTGTATAGAGGCTATTTGTTTACCTAACATTTCTTTAGCCACAAATAAGTGACGTAAATAAGCTTTAGAATACATAGTATCTACAGAAGTAATACCCATTTCATCTATTGGCGAAAAATCTTCTGCCCACTTCTTATTCTTGATGTTTATTGAGCCATGAGCAGTAAACAACATACCATTTCTTGCATTTCTAGTAGGCATAACACAATCGAACATGTCTATACCTAAGGCAATATTTTCTAAAATATTAATTGGTGTACCTACACCCATTAAATAACGAGGCTTATCTTCTGGTAAAATTTCTGTAACAACCTCTGTCATTGCATACATTTCTTCTGCAGGCTCACCAACAGAAAGACCACCAATTGCATTCGCTTTTTGATCTGAATTTGCAATGTATTCAGCAGATTGCCTTCTTAAATCTTTATATGTACTTCCTTGAACAATTGGCATAAAAGTTTGCTCAAAACCATATTTGTATGGCAAACCATCTAAATGATTTATACATCTTTTTAACCATCTATGTGTCATATGCATAGATCGTTTTGCGTAATTATAATCACAAGGATAAGGTGTACACTCATCAAAAGCCATAATGAAATCTGCACCAATAGTTCTCTGTGTTTCCATTACATTTTCCGGCGTAAAAAAGTGCATAGAACCATCAATATGACTTTTAAACTTTACACCTTCTTCATTAATTTTTCTTCTACCAGACAAAGAATAAACTTGGTAACCACCAGAATCTGTTAAGATATTTCTATCCCAATTCATGAACTTATGCAAACCACCAGCTTTTTCTAAGATATCTAACTTTGGTCTTAAATATAAATGATAGGTGTTACCTAAAATAATATCTGGATTGATATCATTTTTTAACTCAGTTTGATGAACACCTTTTACAGTACCAACTGTACCTACAGGCATAAAAATAGGAGTCTCAATAACTCCATGAGCTGTAGTAATAGATCCTGCTCTAGCTTGACTTTTAGGATCTGTAAGTTTTAAATCGAATTTCATTGTGGGCAAAGATAGTACTATTTAAGAATTGAAAAATTAAATAAATCCTAATTTTAAAAGGGATTTAGATTTACTTACCTCCTTTTTCTTTTAGAAGAAAATGAGGTGTTTTTTCTTTTATTTTTGGGTGATGATTTTCTAAAAGATGCGCTCTTTCTATTGAAATCGTTTTTAGTGGGTGCAAGTTTCTTTTTTGGCTTTTTAGCTTTAGGCTTTTCTTTAATTTTTGAGGCCTCTTCTGTTTTAGATGACGTTGAAATCATTTTATTAATTTCATTCATCTCTTCTTCAGTTAATTCACGCCAGTCGCCAGTTTGTAGATACCCCAACTCTACATTCATTATTCTTGTTCGCTTTAACTTGGTAACTTCATAGTCTAAATATTCACACATTCTACGAATTTGCCTATTTAAACCTTGAGTAAGAATTATTTTAAAGATTTTATCGTTTACTTTTTCTACCAAACACTTTTGAGTAACTGTTCCTAAAATAGGAATTCCATTCCCCATTTTTTCTATAAAATCTTCTGTGATTGATTTGTTTACAGTTACAAAATATTCTTTTTCGTGATTGTTACCAGCTCTTAAAATCTTATTTACAATATCACCATCATTGGTTAAGAAAATTAAGCCTTCAGAGGGTTTATCTAAACGTCCTATAGGAAATAAACGCTCAGGATAATTAATGTGCTTTACAATATTATTTGGTTCTCTACCATCTGTGGTAGAAACAATCCCTACAGGTTTATTTAAAGCAATGTAAATCGTTACATCTTTTGGTTTTACTACTCTACCATCTAGTTTTACAACATCCTTCTTGGTTACTCTATTGCCAAGTTGTGTGGCTTTGCCATTAAGAGTTACCCTACCTTCTTTAATAAATTTTTCAGCTTCTCTTCTAGAACAAATTCCAGATGAACTGATGTACTTATTTAGGTTTGTAGATTTTTGATTGTTAGTATCCAAAGAAATTATTTTGTGCAAAAATAGACAAACAGTTATAATTCTATTGTTCTAAAGGTTAAATTAATTCGAGGTGAATTTACTTTTTTAGTGGGTGGTAATCTATGCAACCAATTTGTTTGTGTTCCCTGTTTCATAACTAACAAGCTGCCTCTTTCTAAAACAATATCTATTCTTTGTTTATTCTCTTTATGTTTAAAAGAAAATTTCCGCTCAGCCCCTAAAGATAAAGAAGCTATTGCACCATCTTTTTTCATCATTTTTTCTCCATCTGAATGATAAGCCATGCCTTCATCTCCTGAGTGATATAAATTTAGTAAGCAAGAATTATACGTTTCATTGCTTTCTTTTTCAACAATATCTTTCAAATCTAACAACTCCTTAATCCACAGATTTGCCTTTTTGGTAACTTTAGAATAGGTATAAGAATATTCTGATTCTCCATACCAAGCTACTTTTCTTTTAGTTATAATGCGTTTACCAAAAATAATAGCCTCGTCATTTTTCCAATTGATTTTCTGCATTAATACATCAAAATAAAAATCGCATTGCTCTTTATTTAATACAATACCATGATAATTGGTTACACCATCAAAAGGTAAAATATTCTTAATTTTTTCTGAAGAAAATAAATCCATACTCTAAAATAAAACAATTAGAATGGCTGTCAAAATTTAACTTCAATTTTAAAATTTTCTATTTTTTATAGTCTTTAAGTATGCGTATTTTTACAGTATGCAATTTAAGATAAAATCGGAATTTTCTCCTACTGGAGATCAACCAGAAGCAATAAAACAACTTTCTGAAGGTGTTAAACAAAATGAGAAATTTCAAACACTTTTAGGGGTTACAGGTTCAGGTAAAACCTTTACCATTGCTAATGTTGTAAAAGAGGTAAAAAAACCAACCTTGATTTTGGCTCATAATAAAACTTTAGCGGCTCAATTGTATTCTGAGTTCAAACAGTTTTTTCCAGAAAATGCTGTGGAGTATTTTGTTTCTTACTATGATTATTATCAACCAGAGGCTTACATTCCTGTTTCAGGTACGTATATCGAAAAAGATTTATCAATCAATGAAGATATTGAGCGTTTGCGTTTAAGCACTACTTCCTCTCTACTTTCAGGTAGAAGAGATGTTTTGGTAGTAGCATCGGTTTCTTGTTTGTATGGTATTGGAAATCCTACTGAATTTAAGAAAAATGTTATTCCTGTTAGAGTTGGTCAACAAATATCTAGAACCACATTTTTACATCAATTGGTTACTAGTTTGTATTCTAGAACCGAAATTGAAATAAAAAGTGGAAAATTTAAAGTAAAGGGTGATGTTGTAACTATATACCCTTCTTATGGAGATAATGGATATCGTGTTCATTTTTTTGGTGACGAAATAGAAGAAATTGAAGCTTTTGATTTAGAGAATAATACTGTAATTGAAAAATTTGAACATTTAACCATATATCCTGCAAACTTATTTGTTACCTCTCCTGATGTACTTCAAGATGCTATTCACCAGATACAAGAAGATATGGTAAAACAGGTTAACTATTTTAAAGAAATAGGGAAACCTCTAGAAGCAAAACGATTAGAAGAAAGAACCGAATTCGATTTAGAAATGATTCGTGAGTTGGGGTATTGTTCTGGTATTGAAAACTATTCTCGCTATTTAGATGGACGTGAACCAGGTACAAGACCTTTCTGTTTATTGGACTACTTTCCTGATGATTACTTAATGGTAATAGATGAAAGTCATGTTACAGTACCACAAACACATGCCATGTATGGTGGAGATAGAAGTAGAAAAGAGAACTTAGTTGAATATGGTTTTAGATTGCCTGCAGCTATGGATAATAGACCTTTAAAGTTTGATGAGTTTGAAGCCATACAAAATCAAACCATATTTGTTTCTGCAACACCTGCAGATTACGAATTACAAAAATCAGAAGGTGTTTTTGTAGAGCAAATTATTAGACCAACAGGTTTATTAGATCCACCTATTGAGGTAAGACCAAGCTTAAATCAAATAGATGATTTAATCGAAGAAATTCAAGTTAGGGTAGAAAAAGACGAGCGTACTTTAGTAACAACACTAACAAAACGTATGGCTGAAGAGTTAACAAAATATTTAACTAGGGTTGATATTCGTTGTAGATACATACATTCTGATGTAGATACTCTAGAACGTGTAGAAATAATGCAAGATTTGCGTAAAGGTTTGTTTGATGTTTTAATTGGTGTAAACCTTTTAAGAGAAGGGTTAGATTTACCAGAAGTATCTTTAGTAGCCATTTTGGATGCTGATAAAGAAGGTTTTTTACGTAACAATAAATCGTTAACGCAAACTGTAGGTAGAGCTGCAAGAAACGTAAATGGTTTGGCTATTATGTATGCTGATAAAATTACGGACAGTATGCAAAAAACCATAGATGAAACAGAGAGGAGAAGAGAAATTCAAATTGCTTACAACACCAAACATAATAGAGTACCTACACAAATTAATAAGAAAATTGAAGATACTTTAACCAAATCTGCTGTTTCTAGTTTTCATTATGATAATGCCATTACAAAAGCTGCAGAACAAGAATTACAATACTTACCTAAAGAAGAAATACAAGATAGAATTCGTAAAAAACGTAAACAAATGGAAGCTGCAGCTAAAAGTTTAGACTTTATTGTAGCAGCACAATTAAGAGATGAAATTGCAGTTTTAAAAGAGCAAGTTTAAAACTAAATTTCTCATAAATAAAAAACCTCGCAAAAGCGAGGTTTTTTATTATATATAAACTTAAATATTAAGCTTCTAAAACTTCAGCAACTTTATCTGCTGCTTCTTGAAATTCTGTAGCAGAAATAATTTCCATTCCAGAATTGTCTATTAATTCTTTTGCTTCTTTAGCATTAGTACCTTGTAATCTACAAATAATTGGAACTGTAATTTTATCTCCCATACTTTGGTACGCATCTACAACACCTTGCGCTACTCTATCACAACGTACAATACCTCCAAAAATATTTACTAAAATTGCTTTTACGTTTTCATCTTTTAAAATGATACCAAAAGCAGTTTCAACTCTTTGTGCATCTGCAGTACCACCTACATCTAAAAAGTTTGCAGGCTCTCCTCCAGATTCTTTAATTAAATCCATAGTTCCCATTGCTAAACCAGCACCATTAACCATACAACCAACATTACCATCTAAATCTACGTAGTTTAAACCTGCAGCTTTAGCTTCTACTTCAATAGGATTTTCCTCTCTTAAATCACGCATTGCTGCATAATCTTTATGTCTAAATAGTGCATTTTCATCTAAAGAAACTTTAGCATCAACAGCCATTATTTTGTCATCAGAAGTTTTTAATACTGGATTAATTTCAAACATTGAAGAATCTGATTTAATATATGCAGTATATAAAGCAGAAACGAATTTTGTCATTTCTTTAAATGCTGTACCAGATAAACCTAAGTTAAAAGCAACTTTTCTTGCTTGAAATGGCATTAAACCTAATAACGGATCTATTTCTTCTGTAAAAATTAAATGCGGAGTTTCTTCTGCAACAGTTTCAATATCCATTCCACCTTCTGTAGAATACATAATCATGTTTTTACCAGTTGCTCTATTTAATAAAACAGACATATAATATTCTTCTGGCTCAGAATCTCCAGGATAATATACATCTTCAGCAACTAAAACTTGATTAACCAACTTACCTTCTGCAGAAGTTTGAGGTGTAATTAACATCATACCTAAAATATCATCAGCAATGCTTTCTACTTGCTCTAAATTCTTAGCTAGCTTTACTCCACCACCTTTTCCACGTCCACCTGCATGAACCTGAGCTTTAATAACATGCCAACCTGTGCCTGTTTCTTCAGTTAATTTCTTAGCAGCTGCAACAGCTTCAATTGGTGTACTTGCTACAATTCCTCTTTGAATTCTAACACCAAAACTATTTAATATTTCTTTTCCTTGATATTCGTGTAAGTTCATTTGTATCCTTTTAAAAAACGTAAACAAAAATACAAATTCAATAGAGAAAGCAACTAAAGTTTTTTAAAAAAAATAAAATAAAATCAATTCTTATTATTTTCTAGAATTCTGGAAGTAGATTTTGTTAAAATGATACTAAAAATGCCTCTGAAAATTATTTTAATATGCTTTTAAGAATTAATTAACAGTCCATTTTTGTCACACTTGAAATATTACAGTGTCTTTACTTATAGTTACAAATCCTTTAAAATCCTCCTATTAATTTTAAGATAGCGTAACAACAAATCAACCAAAAAATACATGTTACAAAAAATTTCTATGCTTCTTTTTGCAGTATTTCTATTGCAACAGGTAAATGCACAAAATCAAAAGGACAGAAAAACAATTAAAACTACAAGAGTTAGTAAAGCACCTAAAATTGATGGTGTTTTAAATGATGAGGCTTGGAAAAATGCTGAATTAGCTACAGACTTTGTAATTTTTAGACCCGCTAACGGAGTTTTAGTTCCTGCAGAATATCAAACTACAGTTAGAGTTGTTTACGATGATGATGCTGTATATATTTCTGCAGAAATGCTAGATCCTGATCCTGAAGGTATACCAAAAGAATTTGCAGTTAGAGACAATTTTTCTATTGCAGATTTTTTTCTAATAACAATAAATCCAAATGATGATGGCCAAAATCCTTTTGAGTTTATAATACAAGCAACAGGTAACCAATTAGATGCCAAAATTTCTAACGGAAATGAAGATTTTAATTGGAGTGCAGTTTGGGCAAGTGCTGCTATAATTACAGATAAAGGTTGGAACGCAGAAATAGAAATACCTTACAGAGCTATTCGTTTTGCAAATAGACCTGTACAATCTTGGGGATTTAATTTTCACAGAAGACTAGAAAAATTAAACGAACAACATACTTGGACGCACATTGATAATTCTGTTGGAAGATGGACACAATATGATGGTCTTATTGAAGATTTTAGAAACATTAAACCATCAACAAGATTAAATTTATACCCATATGCTTCAGCCACCACAAATACTTTTGAAGGAAATACCGAGTTTGACTGGAGTGTTGGAATGGACATTAAATATGGTATTACAGAAAACTTTACATTAGATGCTACTTTAATTCCAGATTTTAGTCAAGTTGGATTTGACGATGTTGTACTAAATCTAGGGCCTTTTGAACAGCGATTTACAGAACAAAGACAGTTTTTTACTGAAGGTACAGAACTGTTTAATATTGCCAACTTATTTTACTCGAGAAGAATTGGGGCTGCCCCAATTGATCAATTTAATGTTTCTAGTACTTTAACTACTAATGAAGAAATTATAGATTATCCTAGAAAAGTAACTATGATTAATGCAATTAAAATATCTGGAAGAACCAAAAAAGGGCTAGGTATTGGTTTTTTTAATGCCATTACAGAAAAAACAAATGTCACTATTAGAGATAATACTACAGGTGATGTAAGAGAAGAAGTCATAGATCCTTTTACCAACTACAACATTTTGGTGTTAGATCAGCAATTCAACCAAAACTCTACTGTATCTTTAATTAATACAAATGTTACAAGAGATGGTAGATTTAGAGATGCAAATGTAACCGCTTTAGATTGGCATATAGAAACCAAGGATAGTAAATACAATGTTGATGGTTCTTTTAGAATGAGTAATATTTCTGATGATGTGAATAATCCAAATACAGGTTACACTTTTGACAACAGTTTTGGATACAACTCTGGACATTGGTATTGGGAGTTAGGTTATAATTTTGAAAACAAAGATTTCAATCCGAATGATTTAGGAATTCTATTTAGTAATGACCAACAAACCTTTTATAATAATGCAGGTTGGCGAACTTTACAACCCACCAAAAACTTTAATAGGTATAATTTCAATTTTTATAGCCAAACCAATTTTCAACATTTCTCTGGCTTATTTACAGGATTCAATTCTGGTTTAAACTACAATGCACAAACTGTTAAAAGATTCTCTTTTGGTGGAAACTTAAATTATGGCTCTGAACAAAAAGACTTTTTTGAACCAAGACAAGGAACTACTAGTGGAGTTTATTTTTTACAACCAGAAAGAATGAATGTTAATGGCTATATTTCTACCAACTCTCAAAAAAAATTAGCCTTAGACGCAAACGGATATTATTCAGGCTATACCAATAACCCAAAGCAAGGTTTTGGGTTTAGCCTTGCTCCCAGATATCGTTTTAACAATCAATTTTCATTACGTTATCGTTTAAATTATAATAAAACAAATGACGATCAAGGTTATGTAAATGAAACATCAAACAATATTATTTTTGGAATGAGAGATCGTAAAAGTTATACCAATACCATTTCAGGTAAATACAGCTTCAGTACAAATTCTTCTTTATCATTAAGCTTTAGACATTATTGGAGTGATGTAAAATATAATGCATATTACAATTTAAATAGTGAAGGTGGTTTAGATGCTAATAACTCATATATTGGTGAAGATGTAAACTTCAATAGCTGGAATTTAGACTTAAACTACATTTGGCAATTTGCACCTGGAAGTCAATTAATAGCTTTTTATAGAAATTCAATATTTAATTTAGATACACAATCTGAACTTACTTTTTTTGAAAATCTAGACAATTTATTTGAACAATCACAAAGACATACATTTTCAGTTCGATTTGTATATTTTATTGATTACAATAAATTGAAGAAAATATTTTAAATAGGTTCCCCAACTTTAAATAAAAACGGGTATACAATAAAAGTATATCCGTTTTTTCATAAATTCGTATTTCGATATGCAACCTATGATAGTTACAAAAAACATCCATAAATATTATGGTGATGTAGAAGTTTTAAAAGGCTTAGATTTAGAAATTAAGAAAGGAGAAATTGTAGCCATTGTTGGGCCTTCAGGAGCTGGTAAAACTACGCTTTTACAGATTTTAGGCACCTTAGATCAACCTATTAAAGAGCAAGATTTCGAGTTACAAATCAATAATACTTCTTTAAAAAATTTGAGCGACAAAGCACTTTCTAAATTTAGAAATGAACATATTGGTTTTATATTTCAATTCCACCAACTATTACCAGAATTTACTGCCTTAGAGAATGTATGCATTCCTGGTTTTATTGCAAAAAAAGAAAAGAAAGATGTAGAAAACAGAGCCAAGGAATTGCTAACCTTTTTGGGTTTGTCACATAGAATAAACCATAAACCTAGCGAACTTTCTGGTGGTGAGCAGCAAAGAGTTGCTGTGGCTAGAGCTTTAATTAACAATCCATCTATTGTTTTGGCAGATGAACCTAGTGGAAATTTAGATAGTACTTCTGCTAAAAATCTTCATGAACTCTTTTTTAAACTAAGAGACGAATTTGGTCAAACTTTTGTTTTAGTAACTCATAATGAGGAACTTGCAAATATGGCTGATAGAAAATTAACAATGAAAGATGGTAAAATATCTTAAAAATCCAACATAATTTTATGATCGAAACTCTAAAAGAGCTTTTTATTTATTTTAAGAACCCAATTCTTGAAGAAGACCAAAATATTGATTTTAGTTATAGAATTAAAAAATTCATTTCATTATTATTAATATGTTTGGCAACTGGTTTCTTAATATCACCTCTTTTTATTCTTATTGAAAGTTTAGGATTTGTAGACATGCAAAACCATGCTATGGAAGATTTAATGAAGAAACTTTCTAAACCCATAATATTTTTATTTGCAGCAATTATAGCACCTGTTTTTGAAGAATTAATATTTAGAGCACCTTTAACAGCTTTTAAAAAGAAGAATCAATTTAGAATTGCTTTTTATGTTTTTACCATTTTATTTGGTTTAGTTCATATCACAAATTTTGATATCACTACTAATGTTCTACTTCTTTCACCGATTTTAGTTTTACCTCAATTGCTAGTTGGCGGTTATTTCGGATTTATTAGAATACGTTTTGGTTTGGTTTGGAGCATGGCTTTGCATGGCTGTTATAACGCTATTTTAATGCTTGTTTCTTTCTCAACTTACTAGTTAAATGAGGAAAAAAGATTTAAAAATTTTCTTAGACGAAAAAGTTCAGCAATACAACAATCCAAAGTTTATTGATTCTGATCCGATTCAAATTCCACATTTATTTCACAAAAAAGAAGATATTGAAATTGCTGGTTTTTTAGCTGCAACCATTTCTTGGGGTAACAGAACAATGATCATCAAGAATGCAAAAAAAATGATGCAATTGCTAGATGATGCTCCTTATGATTTTGTAATAAATCATGAAGAAAAAGATTTAGAAAACTTAAATAATTTTGTCCACAGAACCTACAATTCAATTGATTTTAAGCAATTTATAAAATCACTGAAACATATTTACAAGAATCATAATGGGCTAGAAAGTGCGCTAAACATCAAAGATAATTCAAATAATTATCAAACTGCCATCCATAGTTTTAAACAAATGTTTTTTGAAATAAATCATGAAAGTAGAACCTTAAAACATGTTTCAGATCCTTTAAAAAATTCTGCAGCAAAACGTATTAATATGTTTTTAAGATGGATGGTAAGAAATGACAAAGCTGGAGTAGATTTCGGAATTTGGCCTAGTCATAATCCTGCAAACCTTTCTTGCCCATTAGATGTTCATTCAGGGAATGTAGCCAGAAAACTAAAGTTACTTACCAGAAAACAAAATGATTGGAAAGCATTAACTGAGCTTGATAAAAATCTTCGAAAATTAGATGCTAAAGATCCAGTAAAATATGACTTTGCGTTATTTGGTTTGGGTGTTTTCGAAAAGTTTTAATAAGTAGTTAACAAGTTTTTTTAGTTCTTTTTATTTGTAATAAATTAGATTCTCTAATCTAATTCATTATGAAAAAACTAATCTTTTTAATAGCGTTAGCTGTACACTTTTCTTATCAAGCCCAAGATCATAGAATACCTTTAGACACCATGGTTGTTACAAACAACTCTGTAGTAATTAAAGGTAAAAATGTACCTTATAAAGCCACAACAGGCATGCAACCTGTTTGGAATGATAATGGAAAAATTATAGCCTCTTTATATTATACTTACTACAAAAGAAGCGATGTTAAAAATGATGAAAACAGACCTATCATTATGTCTTTTAATGGTGGACCAGGATCTGCATCAGTTTGGATGCATATTGCATATACTGGACCAAAAGTTCTAAAAATTGATGATGAAGGATTTCCTGTGCAACCTTATGGCGTTAAAGACAATCCTAATTCAATATTAGATGTGGCTGATATTGTTTATGTAAACCCAGTAAATACTGGCTATTCTAGACCAGTATTGGCAAAAGGAGAAAAATTAGATAAGTCTCAATTTTTCGGAATTAATGCAGATGTAAAATACCTTGCAAGTTGGTTAAATACCTTTATCACTAGAAACAACAGATGGAAATCTCCTAAATATATTATTGGAGAAAGTTATGGAGGAACAAGAGTTATGGGCTTAGCTGCAGAACTTCAAAACAGACAATGGATGTATTTGAATGGAGTAATTATGGTTTCTCCTGCAGATTATAAAGTGCTAAGAACAGAAGGTTCTGTAGATTATGCAATTAACTTACCTTATTTTACAGCTGCTGCTTGGTATCATAAAATGCTTAGCCCTGAATTGCAAAACAAGGACTTAAACCAAATTTTACCAGAAGCCGAAGATTTTGCAATTAACACATTACTACCAGCCATTTCAAAAGGAGGATTTATTTCAGACTTAGAAAAAAACTCTGTTGCCAAAAAAATGGGCTATTATTCAGGATTAAAAACAAAAGTAATATTACAAAACAATTTAGAGGTATCTCCAAGCTTCTTTTGGAAAGAGTTGTTACGTGATAAATCAGGTCAAACAATTGGAAGATTAGATTCTAGATATCTTGGAGTAGACAAAAAAGAATCTGGGGCAAGTACAGATTATAACTCAGAGATAACCTCTTGGCTACATTCTTTTACTCCAGCCATAAATTACTATATCAGAGAAGAATTAAACTTTAAAACCGATGTTAAATACAATGTTTTCGGCTCTGTTTCTCCCTGGGACAATAGAAACAATAACGTTAGAGAAGGATTAAGACAGGCAATGGCTCAAAATCCGTACTTAAAAGTACTCATACAGTCTGGATATTATGATGGTGCCACAACCTATTTTGGTGCAAAATATACGATGTGGAAAACTGATCCTAGTGGAAAAATGAAAGATAGATTTTATTTTAAAGGATACAGAAGTGGCCATATGATGTATCTAAGAAACGAAGATTTACAAAAAGCAAATGATGATTTGAGAACTTTTATAAGCAACAGTTTATCGAATGGAAAATCTGCAAAATACTAAGTAAATGCAATTCCAAAATCCTGAAATTTTATATTTTCTAGCACTCTTAATTATACCAATTTTAGTGCATCTTTTTCAGCTACAAAAATTTAAAAAAGTACCATTTACAAATGTTGCTTTTTTACAAAAAATAGAGCAACAAAGTAGAAAGAGTTCAAGCCTAAAAAAATGGTTAATATTAGCCAATAGATTACTATTATTTTCAGCGATACTTTTTGCATTTTCTCAACCCTATTTAGGTAAAAAAAATGATAAGAAAGATAACCAATTTTTCATTTATTTGGATAATTCTTCTAGTTTAAACACGAAAGGAGAGAGAGGGAATCTGTTTAAAATTTCGGTGCAAGAGGTAATTGAAAATACTCCTAAAAATGCTATTTATTCATTACAAACTAATTCAGATTTCTTTCAAAATTTAGACTATTCAGCGCTTAAAAATAAGCTCTTATCATTAGAAATAAATAGCCAAGAAGCTAAAAAAAGCAATATTCTCTTAAAAATACAGTCAAAAAACAAAGCCGAAACTAAAGATTTAGATGAAGTTATTTTAATATCTGATTTTCAGAATACTTACATTAACGAGTTTACAAATGTAACACCCAGTACTTCTGCTATAAAAGTGAATGCCAGCACAAAAACCAACCTTTCTATTGACAGTGTTTTTATTTCTGGAAGAACCAACAATAACCTTACTGTAAATGTTATTATAAAAAATCAGGGTGAAGCAAAAAACAACGTTCCTATTGCAATATTTAACAACAAAGAACCTTTAAGCAAACAAGCTTTTTCAATAGAAGAAAACACACAAAAGAAAATTGAATTCACACTTCAAGACAAACCAATTCAGCTAGGTAAAATTGAGATAACTTTTAACGATACTTTTCTGTTTGACAACACATTTTATTTTTCACTAAACAATGCTAAAAAAATTAATGTTTTAAGCATTGGAAAAGGAACTGAATACTTATCTAAAATCTACGCAAAAGAGGAGTTTAATTTTATATCATCAACAGCAAAAAACACCAATTATAATTCTTTCGAAAATCAAGATATTATCATTCTAAATGAATTAGAAAATTTACCTCAAATTTTAATAAACAGTTTAAATACATTTTCTGAAAAAGGAGGCACTTTAGTTTTAATTCCGAATTCAAATTCAAATTTGAATTCCTATAATTTGCTGCTTTCTAAATTTGGTAAAACAAAATTACAATCGAAAATTTCGGATACTTTAAAAATCACTTCTATAAATTTTGACCACCCACTTTTTAAAAATGTTTTTTCTAAAAATGTGAAGAATTTTCAATTTCCAAAAGTAAATAGCTACTTCCCTATTAAAGGCTCAAATAGTAGTTCAATTATAGATTTTGAAAACAAATTATCATTTATATCAGAAATTAAAGGCTCTAATGGTAATTTGTACTTATTATCAAGTTCACTATCCAAAGAAAATAGTAACTTCTTAAATTCACCCTTAATTGTGCCTGTTTTCTACAATTTTGGAAAATTAAGTTATCAAAATTCAGAATTATACTATTATTTAAATGAAGAAAACAAGATTGATGTAAATGTAAGTTTAGAGAAAGATCATATTTTAACAATGTCCAACCAAGCATCAACCTTTATTCCCATACAACAAACCTACCAAAACAAAGTTAGTATCGTTACAGAAGACACACCAGTTTCTGCTGGATTTTACTTTGTTTTAAAAGATAAAGATACTTTGCAAACTTTAGCTTATAACAATCCTAAACAAGAGAGTTTATTAAATTTTCTTGATTTAAAATTACTAAAAGAGACAAATAAAAATATTAAAATAGAAGACAGCATAACTTCTGTTTTTAAAGAAATTAACGAAAAAAACGAAGTTCAATGGCTTTGGAAATGGTTTTTAACCTTGGCAATTGTATCTTTGCTACTAGAAATTTTGATTTTAAAATTCTATAAAACATGAGTACGCTTCTAAAAAACGCAACTATTGTAGATGCTTCAAGTCCTTATCATCATCAGCAAAAAGACATTTTAATTAATAATGGAATCATTGAAAAAATTTCAGATTCAATTTCTGCAGATGATACAACTAATATTATTGAATTAGAAAATTTACATATTTCTTGTGGATGGTTTGATACTAGCGTTTCTTTGGGAGAGCCTGGTTTTGAAGAAAGAGAAACAATAGCTAATGGTTTAAAGGTTGCTGCTGAAAGTGGTTTTACAGCTATAGCTGTAAATTCTAATACTAACCCTGTAATTGACTCAAAATCTGATGTGGAGTATTTGATTAATAAAGCTAGAAATTCTGGAGTAACTTTATACCCAATTGCAGCTTTAACTCAAAAAAGTGAAGGGAAAGAATTAGCCGAATTATATGATATGCAACAATCTGGAGCTATTGCTTTTTCTGACTACAATAAACCTGTTGAGAGTGATAATTTAATGAAAGTTGCACTTTTGTATGCTCAAAACTTTGATGGTTTAGTGCTTAGTTTTCCAAAAAATAATTCAATTTCTGGAGAAGGAATTGTTAATGAAGGAATTAATAGCACTAAATTAGGCTTGAAAGGAACACCTACTCTAGCAGAACATATTCAAATTGATAGAGATTTATTTTTACTTGAATATACTGGAGGCAAGCTACACATACCTACAATTTCTACAGCAAAATCTGTAGATTTAATAAAGGAAGCTAAAATGAAAGGCTTGCAAGTAACCTGCAGTGTATCAGCTCATCACTTAACACTTACAGATAATGAATTACATGGTTTTGATAGTAGATTTAAAACAAATCCACCATTAAGAACAGACAAAGACAGAAAAGCATTAGTAAAAGGTATAAAATCTGGAGTGATTGATATCATTACATCAGACCACAACCCAATAGACATTGAACATAAAAAAGTAGAATTTAGTGAAGCTAAAGATGGTGTAATTGGTTTAGAAACTTTATTCCCTGCCACTAATACTGTTTTAGATTTAGATGATTTGATAAATGCTTTAACCACAAAACCTAGAGCTATTTTTGGATTAGAATCTACAAGCATTAAGGAAGATAATAAGGTAGATATCACTTTATTTAATCCTGATAACAACTTCATTTTTACAGATAAACATATAGCATCAACCTCTAAAAACAGTCCTTTTGTGGGTAAAAAATTAAAAGGAGAAGTTTATGGTATTTATGCAAACAACCAATTAACTCTAAAATAAACACATGGAAGTTATCAATAACGAACAAGATGTAAAAGAAGGTAAACTAGCAGCAATTATTTGTCATTTTTGGATTGTAGGATTAGTAATAGGGTTTGTAATGAACCTAAATAAGAAGAATTATTTTACCAGCTTTTACTTAAGACAAATGATAGGAATGAATTTAGCCCAATTTTTAAACGGAGTTGTAGTGTATGCTTATTTAGGAGATACTGCAGGCTGGATTGTTGGAATTTTACTTTTCGTTGGCTGGCTAATATCATTATTTGGTGCTATTAAAGGAGAAGAAAAGTTAGTACCTTATGTAGGTGAATATTTTCAAGATTGGTTTAATCAAATTTAAATTTAGAATTCGTTAAAATTATGAATCTAGAACACATTGTTAGAGAACCATTAGTAAAATCTGAAAATCCACCTTTGTTAATTTTACTACATGGATATGGAAGTAATAAAGAGGACTTATTTTCTTTTGCAGAGGAATTACCTAAAGAACTTTTAATAATAAGTGCACAAGCACCGATTGAAATGGGTTATGGAGGTTACGCATGGTATGCCATTAATTTTGATAATGTAAATGGTAAATTTTCTGATTTAAAACAAGCTAAAGAATCTATAGATAAAATTGCAATTTTTATAGATGATGTAAAAACAAAATACAATACAAACCCAAATAAAACTTTTTTATTAGGTTTTAGTCAAGGAGCTATTCTAAGTTATTCACTAAGTTTATTTTACCCAAACAAAGTAAATCATGTTATTGCTTTAAGTGGTTATATAAATGTTGATTTATTACCAGATAACATACCCACAAACATAAAAACAGATTACTACATTTCTCATGGAATTGTAGATCAGGTTTTACCAATTGATTGGGCTAGAAAAAGCAAACCTTTTTTAGATAGCTTAAATTTAGAAAGTGTTTATTCTGAGTATAAAGTTGGTCATGGAGTAGCACCTCAGAATTTTTATAGTTTTAAAAGTTGGATTGAAGATAGACTATAAAAGTCTTATAAATGACTTTTTAAGATCTCTACAAACTGAATAGCTGTAAATGGTTTAGGTATAACACCTGCAAAACCTAAACCTTTATATATTTCTATATCTTCTTTAGAGTTGTTGGCTGTTAAAGCTAAAAAAGGAATCTCTGAATTAGATTGCTTCATTTCTTCTTTACGCTTAATAAGCTCATCACCTTTTAAGTTTGGCATATTAATATCTAAAAGAACAATGTCAAAAGTACTTTTATTCATGGCAGAAATAGCTTCTATACCATCTTTAACCAAAGTGTGTTCTGCTTCTTCTTTATCTAAAATGTGAGATACAATACTTAAATTCAAAAAGTTATCATCTGCAACTAAAACCTTTTTACCTTTTAAAGAAACAGCTGAATTATCATCAGAAACACCAGCAATTCTAGAATCTGCATTAGCATCTAATTTAAATGGAATATCAATAGAAATTGTAGTACCATAGTTTTTTAAACTATCTACTTTAATTCTACCTTCCATAACATCTACCAACCTTTTTACAATTGATAAACCTAAACCAACTCCATTATGCATTCTATTGTCACTTAACCTATTTTGCTGATATTCATCAAAGATTTTATCAGCTTGTTCAGGCGTCATTCCTCTACCTGTATCTTTTACTTTAAAAGAAATTAAAGCTTTGTCTGTGTCAGAAAAAAGTAATTCTACAGAGGTAGTTACAGTTCCTCTTGGTGTAAATTTTATAGAGTTATTTATTAAGTTGGTAAGTATTTGAATTAAACGTACATCATCTCCCAAAACTTCTTCTGGCAGATTATCTGAAACATTAAATTCTAGTTCAATATCTAAATCTTTATGACTACCTTGATAATTATTTTTTATTTGCTCAATAATAGATGAAATACTCATTGGCTCACTTGCCAAAACAAGCTTACCTGCTTCTACCCTAGATAAATCTAAAATATCATCTACAATTACCTTTAAGTTACGACCAGAAATGGTAATGTATTTTAAATACTCTTGAGCCATCAAGGAAGTTTCTTCTTTATTGATTAGCTCTGTGTATCCTAAAATTACATTTAAAGGGTTACGAACTTCATGACTCATCATTGCTAAAAATCGAGATTTTTCTGAATTTGCTTTATCTGCAATTTCACGAAGTCTAATAAGTTCTTTGTTTTTTTCTGCTATTTCTCTTTTTAAGAAATATAAATCATTTCTACTTTGATTTAAATGATTTACAGACTTGTAAACATTAGATCTATTGTGAATAATGATTGAAATATTTTCTGTGGATTTGAAAAGCTCTAAATCTACATTGAATTCTCTGCCTTCAGAAACAATTAGCATGCTCTCAATTACAAATAATTCGCTATCTGGTAAAGACTGTAAAGTAACTTCTAAAAAAGGGCAAGTATCAAAAATAGATTGACCTAGTTTAAAATCTTGGTCTAAAAATTTACCTTTAATAACCTTAATAATAAGTCCACTAAAATCGGTTATTAAGTCTATAAATATATCGTCTATCTTAGAAGCTTCCAATATATTTATTTTAATGATTGAACAACAATCTCTCTAAATGCTTCTTCTACACTATCGTTATCTTTTGCACTAGTGATTGCGTTAATAGGCAAAGGACATGTAGCTCTAATTTCTTCAATTCTTTCATCTGATAATAAATCTTTCTTATTACCAACCAATAAAATAGTATCTAAACCAGATATTTCTTTTAATTCTTGAATTTTAGCATCTACATTAATATAAGTTTCTTCTCTGTTTAAATCGAAAACATACATGGCAGCACTAGCACCTAAGAAATAAGCTTTTGGAATTTTTTCATCATCACTAGTACCAGCAACATCCCAAATAAGAAGCTTCATTTCTTCTTCTTCTACGTTTAAAATTTTGGTACTTACTCTTACTCCAATTGTACTAATATAGTCTTCAGAAAACTCGTTTAAAACGAATCTTCTTATCAATGAAGTTTTTCCTACTCCAAAATTTCCAACCAATAAAACTTTTTTTGCAATCATTTATAAGTTTATATGCTAATCTTCGATTTCTATAAGGGTTGTTTCTATTAGTTTGTTTAATCTTAGTTCATCTTTCAAAAAACTTCGATCTCTTAATATTTTGTCTGCTAAAGTATTAATATTCTCAGACAATTCTTCCTTAAATTCTCTATTTATTACTCCAGATGTTGCAGTTGCTATATAAATTGAGTTATAATTGGCCATTGATAGCTGAAAAGTCTCGAATTTTATATCTTCTAAATCTTGACCTTCTTTAGAAAAAGCATCTTCTACAAAAGATTTAATTGCTGTTAGCATACCAGAAACCATATCTTTATCTGCAATATTTCCTCTAGAGTAACTACCTATTAATAGGCCAGAATTTTCTTCAATAATAAAAACTTCTTCTATGGTTGGCTCAAAAACTTCTTGAAAAACATCTTCTGCATCTGTTCTTTTACCCTTAAACAATCGTTTTATAATATGTGATAATGAAAATTTATTATTAATAGTTTCATTAATATTATCTGACAATTTGGTAATTTCTGCGACAATAAACTTCTTAACCAATTTACCCATAATAGGATAAAGTGCTTCTACAACTTCGTCTTGAGACTCTCTTATTTGAACTTTAATAGCATTTGTAACTTGGTCTCCAAAATGAAGAGGAAAGTTATCTTTTAGGTCTTTAATCTGTTCATCAATAACAGGTTTTACCTCTTTTTTAATTTGATCTTTCTCTAAATATTTTAGTCTTAAAGATTCAAATTCTTGCCTATCTTCTGTTAATAAAAGTTCTTTAAGTAATTCAAAACGATTTTCTGCTTTATGGTCTAAAGTCGTTTCTTCCATTTATTCTTGCAACATCAATGCAATTTTCTCTAAGGCTTTACCTAATTTTCTTCTATCTGCTTTTTCATCATCTAAATCAGCTAATTTCTTATCTAAATCATCATTTAAATCTTGAAATTTATGATCTACCAAACTTTCTAAATCAGCCAATTTACTTTCTATACTAGCTACAGAATCTGCTAAACTTTTTTGTGAAGCTTCCTCTAAAGATTTGATTCTGTTGTATACATCTTCAAATTCAGAATTGTATTGTTGAATATTTTCACCAAAAATAAGATCTCTTACTGCAGCTATTCTAGTATCAATCTGCTGATTAGCAACTGGTTCTTGATTGTTTTCAGTTGTTTTTGCCATGAATTATATAATTTTGTTTGGACTAATTTTTGTTTTATAAATAAAACTAAAGTCTTGTAAACAATAGCTCTACAAACAAATATACACTAAAATTAAAACTACGAAAGGCTACACAGTAATTTTTAGGCCATCAAAAGCTAGAAAAACGTTTTCGGGTAAATTATTAGACACTTCTTCATGAAAGCCCAATTTGTGACTTATATGCGTAAAATAAGTTCTTTTTGGTTTTAATTCTGCAACAAAATCTAAAGCTTCTTGCAAGTTAAAGTGAGTTGGATGTTCTTCTATTCGTAAAGCATTTACTACTAAAACATCTAAATTTTGTAATTTCTTTTTTTCTTCTTCTACCACAAACTTAACATCTGTTAGGTAAGCAAAATCCTGAATTCGGTATGAAGTAACAGGCAATCGACCATGCATAACTTCTAAAGGAATTATGGTTACATCATTTATAAAAAACGGATCCTTATCTACAATAGTAGGCTCAACACTTGGTGCTCCTGGATACCTGTTTTCTTTGCTAAAAATATACTCAAAACGTTGTTCTAAACTTTTTAAAGTTCGTGCATTTAAATAAATAGGCATCTCTCCTATTTTATAGCAATAGGGCCTTAAATCATCTAGACCAGCTGTATGATCTGCATGTTCGTGAGTAAATAAAACTCCATTAACCAACTGTACATCTTCTCTAATCATTTGTTGCCTAAAGTCTGGGCCACAATCAATTACATAAGACACATCATCCCAAGAAATTAAAATAGAAGAGCGTAATCGTTTGTCTTTTACATCATCAGATAAACATACAGGATCTTTACTTGCAATCATAGGTATACCTTGTGAAGTACCTGTACCAAGAAACGTTATTTCAAGTTGTTTTTTAGCTTTTTTCATTGCTAACAAAAATAAGATAAAAATTGACTGATAGCTATCTTATTTAGTACATTTGTTTAAGATTAAAACACAAAATTAAATGGCAATTTCTTTAAAGGGAGATCAAGAAATTAGTAGTGTACCTACTACTAAAAGTAAAGCATTAAGAATTAATTTAAACTCAGATATTTACGGAACTTTTGCAGAAATTGGGGCAGGTCAAGAAACTGCGCGTAATTTCTTTAGATCTGGAGCTGCATCTGGTACTATTGCTAAAGCAATGAGTGCTTATGATAAAGATTTTTCTGATGCTATTTACGGAGTTGAAAGCGACAATAGATACGTTACTGAATCTCGTTTAAAGAAAATGTTAGGTCATGAAATTAATCTAATGGAAGATAGACTTAGCAGACAAAAACATCCTGATAAGTTATTTTTCAGTTATGCAAATACTGTTACAACGATTGATTTTGCTAGAAAATTTAAAGGACATGGTTGGGTTGGTATCCGTTTTCAGTTAGATCCTTTAGAAGATTATAATGAAATTGTACTTCACCTTCGTTTTAAAGAAACAGATGCTCGTTTGCAGCAAGAAACCTTGGGTGTATTAGGTGTAAACTTAATTTATGGTGCTTTTTATTTAAATGATAATCCAAAAGAATTGGTAAAATCATTTTATCATAACTTAGGAAATCATCAGCTAGAAATTGATATGATTAATTTCTCTGGACCACGTTTTATGTATGTAGACAACAGGTTAATGAGTTTACAATTGCTTAAAAACGGAATGACAAATGCTGTTATGTTTGGGCCTGATGGAAATAACTTATTGCCTGCACAAGTATTATACAAAAAGAATATTTTAGCTTTAAGAGGTAGTTTTAGACCAGTAACTAAAGTTAATATGGATATGTATGAGCAATCTAAAAAGATGTTCTTACAGGAAAACAAGGTTGAAGAAAGTAAAACTCAAGTTATTTTCGAAATTACGTTAAGTAACCTTTCTGCAGAAGGTAAAATTAATGAAAGAGACTTTTTAGATAGAGCTGAATTACTTTGTTCTTTAGGGCAAAATGTAATGATTACCAGCTTTCAACAATACTTTAAACTGGTTGAATATTTTAGTGAATTTACTAAAGAAAGAATGGCACTTGCAATGGGTGTTTACAACTTAATTCAAATTTTCGATGAAAAATACTACAGAGATTTAAGTGGTGGAATTTTAGAGGCATTTGGTAAATTATTCTATAGAGACTTAAAGGTGTACATGTATCCTTATCATGATCAAGATTCTGACGAATTTATTAATAGCGATAACTTAAAAGTACATCCGAGAATGAAAGAATTGTACAAATTCTTTAAAAACAATGGTAAACTTTTAGACATTAAAGGCTTTGATAAAGGCATCTTAGACATCTTTTCTAGAACCGTTTTAAAAATGATCATGAATGGTGAAAAAGGTTGGGAAGCTATGTTACCTGAAGGTATTGCAGAAACTATTAAGCAAAAAAGACTTTTTGGGTATTCTAGAACTAGAAACTAATTTTTTTTTTAATTAAACCTTTTCAGTAAATTTCTGTCTAATAGAAAAAGTATTTTTTGACAGAAGAACTTACCTTAATAACAGAATTACAAAATTCTAAAACAAAAGAAATTGCTTTTCGTAAGTTAATAACTACGTATAAAGAGCGTTTGTATTGGCATATTCGTAAAATTGTTATTAGTCATGATGATGCAGATGATGTTCTTCAAAATACATTCATAAAAATATTTAAGAATATAGATGGCTTTAACAATAACAGTAAACTTTATTCTTGGATGTATAGAATTGCAACCAATGAAGCTATTACTTTTATTAACAAAAGAGCCAAGGAAAGAAATGTAGATATTACTGAATATAACAAATCTGTTGCTAGCACTTTACAAAGTGATGTTTTTTTTGATGGTGATGAAATAGAAATTATTTTACAGCAAGCCATAGCAGCTTTACCAGAAAAACAAAAGCTTGTTTTTAACATGAAGTATTTTGACGAAATGAAATATGATGAAATTTCACAAATTTTAGATACCTCTGTAGGAGCCTTAAAATCATCCTATTTTCATGCCGTAAAAAAAATAGAAAATTATATTAAAACAACTACAAATTAAACCTTTAGCAAAAATTAGTGTCTAAATAATAATGGAAAACGAAACACCAAATAGCGAACAATTTATTCAAAGTACTTTAGGTAATAAAAACCCTTTTGCTACTCCAGATAATTATTTTGATGCTATAGAAGATCAATTCTCAGCTAAATTAGCAGAAGAAAGTTTTTCTAAAGAAAATCCTTTCAAGGTTTCTGATAATTATTTTGATAGTTTAGAAGACACTATTCTAGCCAAGGTTGAATTAGGTAAAAAAGAAGTAAAAGTTATTTCTCTAAAAGATAGATTATTAAAAGTTATTCCTTTTGCAGCTGCAGCATCTATAATATTATTTATAGGTCTTAACACCTTTAATTTTAACACAGATAATACAGCCAGTTTAGATAGTCTTTCTGATGCTGATATTGAATACTGGTTAGATTCAAACACATTACACACTACAGATATTGCCTCTGTTTTAGAAGACGATCTGTTAGAAGAAAATGCTTTTTACTTTACAGATATAGAAGATGCAAGTATTGAAGATTACATTAACACAGACGATAATAGTTATTTATTAAACGAATTAAAATAAAAAAGATGAAGAATATTTTAACCCTAATGTGCTTGAGCATATTTTTTAGTTGGTCTTTGTCTGCACAAAAGCCAAGTGAAAGCAGAGAAAAAATTAAAGCGTTAAAAATTGCTTATTTAACAGAGCAATTAAATTTAACGACTACAGAAGCAGAAAAATTTTGGCCAATTTATAATGCGCACGATAAAGAGCACAATGCTTTGCGTTATAAAATGAGAACAGCCATTAAAAACGCAATAGATAAAAACACTAGCGTAGATAATATCTCAGAAAAAGAAGCACAAGATCTAATTCAATTAAAACTAGAAACAGATAAGAAAATTTATCAATCTCAAAGTGCTTTTATCTCTAATGTAAAAAAAGTACTTAGCTATAAAAAAATCATGAAGCTACAAGTTGCAGAAATGGAATTTGGCCGAAAATTAATGAGGAAATATAAGCGTAAACGAAAAGAATAAATACAAAAAAAGGAAGCAATTTTGCTTCCTTTTTTTCTATGCGATTAGAGGCAAACAAAGGTTTAACTCAGGTTTATTTGCTGTAAAGTGTTTTAACCAAATTGCAAGTTCTTTAATTTCGTAAGGCAATAACCTTTTTAAAGACTTTTCTAACTCTTTACAAAACAACTCTGAATTAAAACTTACTTTCATTAAAATAGTTTTAGTGTATTCAAACATTGCTCTGGCCATAAGTAAAAAGATTTAATAGTTATACAACGATTATTATAAAACTTTATTGTAACCAAATTTAAATAAAAAACCAACACTTGTAAAAATGTTGGTCTTAAAATTTTCCTTAAAAAATGTTAATTTAAATAGCATTAATCTTTTCTACCAAAGCTCTTGCCTTAGTTTCTAATTCTTGATTAATCTCTTTGTAGTGTTTTTTATTATTTTCAACATTCTTAGCATGAACCTTTGCAATTAAAGCATCGAAAGTTTCGATTGCTTCATCTATGATTTTATCACCTTTTTTAGGTTCATTTTTTAATGTTGATACATCTAAAGCATATTCAATAACATCTCCTAAAACGTAATTAATATCTTTCTTTAAGTTTTTAATACTTGCCATTACTTATTTTATTTAAAGTGCAAATTTAGGTGTTTTTATCTAATTGGCTTTGAAATTCTTCAAAAAATAACCCAATATGATAACCATCTACCAATGCATGATTTACCGTAATTGCCACTGGCATTTTTAGTTGATCTTTTTCTATAAACGTTTTTCCGAAAGCAAGTTTAGGTATACTATCATTCTTTACACCAGAAACTGGCTCTTTATGACCTGTGAATGAAAACCAAGGCAATGCAGAGCAATACATGCAATCGTCTGAATTTATTGGAGGAAATAAGTCTGTTGAGTTTAATATTCGTTTTTTTTCTTTTTTAAAATTTTCATTAAAAAGATAAAAATCTTCTTCGAAATTGATAAATGAAAATCCGAAAGTATTATCTTTCCTAGCTATAGTTGCAGATGCATGAATTACATCATAAATAGCGATTTTATCATCATGAATTCTGTATCTAAAATTTTCAACTGAGTTTAATGCTTTTAAGCAAGCATGCAAATACAATACAAAGAAAGGGTGTTCTTCTTTTTGCGCTTTTTTATAAACCTTGGTTACGTCTACATTTACGGTAACTGCAAAAGAAGGATTTTCTAAACTTTTAAAATGAGTATAATGCTGTTTTCTGTTCCAAGTATCAACGTCTAAATATTTCATAAAAGTGATGGCAATTCTTTAATACTTGCCAATGTTTTATAAGTTTCGTTTTGTTTTTCTTGTTCTGTTACTTCTTCATGCATCCAAGTTGTATGAAAAGGAATATGTATTGCAGATGCACCAATTTTAATTAGTGGTAATACATCAGATTTTAAAGAGTTACCAATCATTAATAATTCTGATGGTTGAATATCTAAATGATTAATAAGCTTGGTGTAATCTTTCTCTTTTTTATCGCTCATCACTTCTATATGATGAAAATACTTTAAGAGATTAGATTTTTCTAACTTACGTTCTTGATCTAGTAAATCGCCTTTTGTTGCAACAATTAGTTTGTATTTGCCTTGCAAAGATTTTAAAACCTCTTCTACTCCATCTAAAAGTTCAATTGGTTTTTCTAACATCTTCTTACCAATATTTACAATAGCTTCTATGGTTTTAGGTTGAATATTATAGTTAGACAATTCTAAAGCACACTCTATCATAGACAGTACAAACCCTTTAATACCATAACCATAAAATTTAAGATTTTGAATTTCTTTCTTAAATAATTCCTGATCTATTTTATTTTTGGTTTCGTATTTCGAAAGCAATTTTGCAAATTCTTCTTCTGCCTCTCTAAAATAAGTTTCGTTAACCCATAAAGTATCATCTGCATCAAAGGCTATAACTTTAATATTCTTATTCATGATTTTCTAAAAGTTTTATAGCTTTTTCTAAATCTTCTGGTGTATCTATACCTATAGATTCTACAGATGTTTCTACCATTTTTATTTTTTTACCTATTTCTTGGTAACGAATAGCCTCAATTTTTTCAGCAGCTTCCAAAGGTGTAATTGGTGTATGATAAAAATCGATTAACGCTTGTTTTCTAAAAGCATAAACACCTTTATGTTTAAAGTATTTTACATCAACTGCATCATCTCTATGATAAGGAATAACGCTTCTAGAAAAGTAAATAGCCATATTATTAACATCGGTAATTACCTTAACATTATTTGGATTCTCTATATCTTCCTTTTCTGTAATTTGAACTTTTAGTGAAGCCAAATCGACTTGTTTCTTAGCATCTTCTTTAAAAACTTGAATTAATTTAGTTAACGATTCTGTATCTATAAAGGGCTCATCTCCTTGCACATTTACAACGATATCTACATCCAAATCTAAAACAGCTTCAGCAATTCTGTCTGAGCCACATTCGTGCTCTTTTTTGCTCATAATTGCTTTTCCTTTTGCTTCTGTAATTGTGTTGTAAATAATATCTGAATCTGTAACTACAAAAACATCATCAAACAAATTTGTTTGTAAGGCTGCTTCATAGGTTCTTAAAATAACAGATTTACCACCTAAGTTTTTCATCAATTTACCTGGAAAACGAGACGCTTTATAACGTGCAGGAATCATTGCAATTGTATTCATAGTCTACTTATAAAATATCATCAAAGATAATATTAAAATGGATAGCGTTAATTTTCAAGATATAAAAAATATAATTTTGAAGTGAACTAAAAAAACAGAAATTATGAGAAGTATATTATGGTTAGTAGCAGTTATTTGTATTATTGTTTGGTTATTAGGCTTTTTAGGTCTAGCACCAGGAATTGCAACAGGAAATTTAATTCACATCTTATTAGTTGTAGCAATTATTGCAGTATTATATAATTTAATATCAGGTAGAAAACCTTTGAACTAGTAATAAGTAACGCATATATATAAAAGCCTAAAACTTAGTTTTAGGCTTTTTCTTTTTTAACAAAAATTGATTTTATAATTTATAAATTATTAAGTATTAATTTAAATAATGAATACTCCATTTTGAAATTTAGATAAACTTCTTTTTTACGTATTTTTGTAATGTTTAATTTATTGGGGAGTAAAGTGAATAGCAACAGATTACTTTTTATTTTAATTCTTTTGTGCTGCATCAATTTATATGGTTCAGACAGAACATTATACGTAGATAATTTTAGCAATATTTTAGGCAACCCTGGTAAAGAAGATAAATTATTGCTTTTTGCAAAACGAAATAACTTTAAAACTTTAATATTATATCAACTAAACAAGGTTGATAAACGTTGGTCTTTAACAGATGCTTCGAAAAACGGAATTTTAGCAGAGTTTATTTCTAAAGCAAAAACCAAGTATAGTGTTCAAAATATTGGTGCTTCTGGTGAAAGTGCAACCTTTTTTACCAATAGAATAGATCCTTACAACAATACTAGAACTAAAAGCTCTGAAAAATTTGATATCTACAATTTAGAATTTGAATATTGGTCTAAAAATGCTTCTGGTGATGATGGCTATTATTGCGAAAATTACCTGAGAGATAACAACTTAGCATGTACAAGAACTGGCTCTTTTCAATATTTTGTAAATAATTTAAAAGAACTGAATTCTTTATCATCTAAAAACAAACACAACATTAAGGTAGAAGCCTATTTAGCTTATTTTTCTAAAGAAGAAATGAAAGTAATTAACGAGTTGTGCGATCGTGTAATTATACATGGCTTTGGTAAAAATCCAAAAACAGCAATGAATTCAGCCACAAAAAGCCTAAAATTAATTATGAATTTAAATAGTAGTATTAAAACATCTATTTTACTTTCTACTAGAATGAATCATATGGGTTATTGGTTTAAGCATAATAGCTTAGGTAAAAGCGAATCTTTACTGTTTAAAGAAATGAATGGTAAAAGTCTTGAACTTAGAAAACAACTAAACTTAGATGGTTTTAGCTACCAAACTTATTCTTACTTAGAAAAGGCCATAAGCTATTATTCTTACAGTCAAAACTAACCTTTATCAACTTTCTAATCATTTAAAAATTTCGCAAAGTCGAAAAAGTTTTCGGTTCACAATTAAAAAAATCTCCTATTATTTTGATATTTAGTTAATTATGACTATTTTTAACTAGATCTATTAATGTGTATTAATATATCAAGCCAAAAATTAATTACATCCCCCACATTATGTACACTAAAAAAAGTATTCTTCTTCTTTTATTGATATCATTATCAATTCCAATATTTTCTCAAGAACGCATTCTATACGTAGATAGTTTTAAATCTATTTTGGGTAATGAGAAAAAAGAAATTAAATTACTCAACTTTGCTAAAGAAAATAATTTTTCTAGTTTAATTTTATATGAATTAGATAAGATTGATAAAAAACTATTTCACTTAGCAGATAATACTAAAAATTCAGTTCTTGTAGATTTTATGGTGAAAGCCAGAAAATTTTATGGAATTAAAGAAATCGCTGCTTCTGGAGAAAGTGGAGGGTTCTTTGTGGATGAAATTGCACCTTACAATGCAGGTAGAACAGACCCTAATGAAAAGTTTGATGTTTATAATTTAGAATATGAATATTGGAAATACGACTCTTCTAATTTAGGAGGATATTATTGTGAAAGCTACTTAAGAAAAAACGGAATACCTTGTAATAGAGAAGGTAGTTACAACTACTATAAAGAATCGCTTTCTATAATGGAATTGCTTGCTGAAGAAAGTGATACCAAAATTAAAACTGAAGCGTATTTAGGCAATTTTAAATCTAGTGAAATTAATAAAATAAGCAAACACACAGATCGAATTTTAATAAGTGGTTATGCCAATACTCCAGAAAACAGTTTTACAGTAGTAAAAAAACTAATAAAACTTATTGCAAACTGTGAATGTAAACCAGAAGTTTCTGTTATTTTTTCTTCTGAAGTAGAATATATGAAGGGTTACCTAAATTACCATTCTTTAGATGTTATTGAAGAAAAGTTCATTAATGAAATGAAAAAAAATAATCTTTATAACAAAGTTAATCTTGTAGGTTTTACTTACTACAACTATTCTTACTTAGAAGATGCAGTAGAAAATGAAACTTTTAGAAGAACGGGTATTAGAAAGTAAAATTATTTATTCACCAGAATAACTCACAAAATTTCTAGGCGTTTCGTAAAGTGTAATCTTCAGCTCTAAGTCAGTTGGTAAATGCTTTCTAAGCTTATCATAAGTTACAACACAGATGTTTTCTGCTGTCGGATTTAATTCTTGAAATTCTGGAACTTCAACATTCAAATTTTTATGATCAAAACATTCTTCAATTTCAGATTTAATAAGGTTTTTCAGAATTCCTAAATCATAAACGTAGCCTGTTTCTTTATTAATTTCTCCAGTTAAAGAAACAATTAATTCATAATTATGCCCATGAAAGTTAGGATTGCTACACTTATTAAAAACATCAAAATTTTTCTCATCAGACCAATCTTTTCTGTATAAACGATGTGCAGCATTAAAATGTGCTTTTCTGTGAACTGTAACTTTAGGCATTAGTTAGTCTTTTATAAGATTCTTTAAAAATTATTTTAAACCACTCAGTATAAATCTCAGGGTTTTGCTCAATTTCACTCTTAACATCCTCTAATTGCATCCATTTATAAGCTGCAACCTCATCTTCGTTAATAACTGGTTTATCTTCATATTTACCAATTAACACATGATCTAATTCGTGTTCGGTTAAACCATTATCAAAAGGCGCCTTATAAATAAATGAAAACACTTCTTTTAATTCTGTTGTAAAACCCATTTCTTCTTGTAATCTTCTTCTACCAGCTTCAACATTGCTCTCTCCTACTCTTTGATGAGAGCAGCAGGTATTGGTCCATAACAAAGGCGAATGGTATTTATGTGCTGCCCTTTGTTGCAACATTAACTCACCTTTTTCATTAAATACAAATACTGAAAACGCTCTATGTAAAAGGGCTTTTTCATGGGCTTCCATTTTGGGCATTGTGCCAATTTGATTGTCGTCTTTATCAACTAAAATCACTTGTTCTTCCATATGTTACAAATATACTGCAATCATAATCCTTAAAAAACTAAACTTTTTATAAAATCATCAAATATTTCTATTCTTTTATTTTGATGATTTATATTTGAAGCTGATTCTTCAAATTCAAACAAATTGAAATTTATTTTTAGACTTTCTTTAATTGCATTTGCCATTTTCTTATATCAGTGCAACTCAGCTCCTAAACAGAAAAACAAGTTAGAAGAAAAAAAGCAGGTTAAAATAAAAAAGAAAGAAGAAGAAAAAGTCGTCAAAGCTTGGGACAGCCTAAATAGATTTAATGCTGAAGCTTTTTTAACAGCATATGGCAAAGAGAATCCAGAAACTAAAGTTATTATTAAAACCAAGTTTGGCGATATAAAACTGCGCTTGTATGAAGATGTACCCATTCATAGAGCCAATTTTATTTTTCTAACAAAAATCAAATACTTTAATACCACTGTAATTTATAGAGTTGCCAAAAACTTTGTAATTCAAGGAGGTAATTCAGACAATTTGTACACGCAAAAACAGCGAAGAAAATATGGTAACTATTTGCTTGAACCAGAATTTCGCAAACATAGAAAGCACAAATATGGGGCCTTAGCTGCTGCTAGACAATGGGAAAATAATCCAAACAAACTCTCTAGTCCATTCGAATTTTACATGGTGCACAAAAGAAATGGTGCACATCATTTAGATAATGAACACACTGTTTTTGGAGAAGTTATCTCTGGCTTTGACACCTTAGATAAAATATCTAAAGTAAAAGTGGGTGTAGATGAATGGCCTGTAGATGATATTCCAATGACCATTGAAATTTTAGATTAGTCGTTTTCGATTACTTTATTTAAAACTTCTTGAGGCAGTAATTTACTTATAATTTCAAGCTTTAAATTATCGATGGCTAAATATTTCCAATCCGTTTCTCCATCATAAGAAATACTTACAATAGTTTGATTAACTATTACATTAAAAAATTTAGTTTTCTCATCAAACTTAACGTTTTCACTTCCATATTGCTGCTCAAAATTTAATTTCAGAGCATACAATAATCTATCATCTAAACCTAAAGCCTTGTTATCATCTCCTAAAACTCTAATTCTTTGATTACCTGTAATCTTTAGAATAGCATAAAACTTGTTCTTTACCTGAAAAACATCTGAAATATCTAAAACCTTTGGAAGATCAGAATCAATTTGCATTTTAGGATTGTTAAAGGTAGCCTCCATTACTGATACTAATTGTTCTTTTGGTACAATCTCAAAAAGCTCTTCTGCTGTAAATTCTAATGATTTTTCAAATTCTTTATCTAACAAGGCTTGTTGCATTTTAATAAATCGCTCTTTAATCAATTTATTTTGAGCATTTATTGATGCAATACTTAAAAACAAAAAGGCAAATAAAAATACTTTTTTCATGTGTTTTAGCTTATAAAATCGGCCAAAGATATAAAATTAAACATACAATACATTTGAAATACTTATCATTGACAATTGACTTTGTAAAATGTATCTTTGCACCTCAAATTTTGTAAATGAGTTTTTTAAAGGAGATAGCACGTAGAAGAACATTTGGTATAATTTCGCATCCAGATGCTGGTAAAACTACCTTAACAGAAAAGTTACTTTTATTTGGGGGTGCTATTCAAGAAGCAGGTGCTGTAAAAAATAATAAAATTAAAAAAGGTGCTACTTCAGATTTTATGGAGATTGAGCGCCAAAGAGGTATATCTGTTGCCACATCTGTTCTTGCTTTTATCTATAAAGACAAAAAAATAAACATATTAGATACTCCTGGTCACAAAGATTTTGCAGAAGATACTTTTAGAACGCTAACTGCTGTAGATAGTGTAATTGTAGTTATTGATGTTGCAAAAGGTGTTGAGCCGCAAACCGAAAAATTAGTTGAAGTATGTAGAATGAGAAGCATACCAATGTTGGTTTTTATCAACAAGTTGGATAGAGAAGGAAAAGATGCTTTTGATTTATTAGACGAAGTTGAACAAAAATTAGGTTTACGAGTAACACCAATGAGTTTCCCAATAGGAATGGGTTATGATTTTAAAGGGATTTACAACATTTGGGAAAAAAAATTAAACTTATTTTCTGGTGATAACAAACAAACCATTTCTGAAGGAATTGAGTTTGATGATTTATCGAATCCAGATTTAGATAAAGCCGTTGGTGAAAATGCTGCAAATAAGCTTCGTGAGGAAATTGAACTGATTAGTGAAGTTTATCCTGAATTTAATCAGGAAGAATATTTAAAAGGAGAATTGCAACCAGTTTTCTTTGGTTCTGCCTTAAATAATTTTGGTGTTAAAGAGTTGTTAGATGCATTTATAGAAATTGCACCTTCTCCTCAACCTAAAAAAGCAGAAGAACGTTTAGTAGACTCTAAAGAAAATAAAATGACTGGTTTTGTGTTTAAAATTCATGCAAACATGGATCCTAAGCACAGAGATAGATTAGCGTTTATAAAAGTCGTTTCTGGAACTTTTAAAAGAAACTCTCCTTATTTACATGTTAGAAATGGAAAAAAGGTAAAATTTTCTAGTCCGAATGCATTTTTTGCAGAAAAGAAAGAAATTGTAGATGAGTCTTATCCTGGAGATATTGTAGGTATTCATGATACAGGAAACTTTAAAATAGGTGATACCTTAACTGAAGGAGAAGATTTAAACTTTAGAGGTATACCTAGTTTTTCACCTGAACATTTTAGATATGTAAATAATGCAGACCCAATGAAATCTAAACAATTGTATAAAGGTTTAGATCAATTGATGGATGAAGGTGTAGCCCAATTATTTATTCTAGAAATGAATGGTAGAAGAGTTATTGGTACAGTTGGTGCTCTGCAATTTGAAGTAATTCAATATCGATTAGAACATGAATATGGAGCAAAATGTACCTACGAAAACTTGAGTGTACATAAAGCTTGTTGGGTAGAACCAAAAGATGCTAAAAGCGAAGAGTTTAAAGAATTTAAAAGAGTAAAACAACGTTATCTAGCAAAAGACAAACAAGGTCAGTTGGTGTTTTTAGCAGATTCAGCTTTCACCATTCAAATGACGCAAAGCAAATTTCCGAATGTAAAATTGCATTTTACAAGTGAATTTAAAGACTAATATTTTATGAAAAAACTGCTATTTATATTATGTATTATTAGTTCTTTAAACGGACAGTCACAAGAATTCAATTTATCTAATTTACAAGGTAAAGAACTAAATAATAATATTCGTTTAAATTACATTTTAGTTAATCAACCTGTAGATAAAGTTAGCTACGCATTAGAACCTACAATGGGTTTTGTTGGGTTAAACTATAACATTCCTTTAAACGATTGGTTATATACTGGTGCAGGTTTTCATACTGCTATTACAGGAGATCAAGGTGGATTGTTTACTTTAGGTGTAAACTTAGGGGTAAATTTTCCTTTGTATAAAAATCTTTATTTTGATGCTAGCGTTCACTTTGGTGGTGGTGGTGGTTATAGAAGTTTAGTAAATGGTGGTGGAATTATTTATCCTAATGCTGGTTTACAATACAAAACTGATAAATTTTCTTTCGGAGTTCAATATGGATATGTAAACTTTTTTACAGGAATTCAAAAAAGTGATAATGTATCTTTCTTTATAGAAATTCCGACAACTATTAGAACTAGTTCTTACGCAAATTCTCACAAAACATATACTGTAGATGGTTTAGAAGAAGATGAATTTTGGCAAAAACCTGCAGTTAAAAGCGTTCAGCAAATTACTTTTGATTATTTCTTTCCTGTTGGTAATTCAAGAACAGATGCAAGCACTAACCCAAGATATCAGCAAATAGATAATACTTTATCTATATTAGGGTTTGAATATCAGAGATATTTAACTGATGATACTTTTATCTACGCACATGTAGATGCAATGTATTCAGGTTTAACAGCTGGTTTTATGGATTTGTTTTTTGGAGTTGGAAAAAACTTTATAGAAACAAAGTATGTAAATTTCTTTGCAAAAATGGGTATTGGAGCTGCTGGAGGTAGAATTTTTCCTGAAGGTGGTTTAACTGCTTACCCAAATGCAGGTGCAGATATAAGAATTACAGACAAGTTTGGTTTAAGCGTTCATGGTGGATATCACAGATCTATAGGTGGTGTTGCTAGTTTTCAAGCATATACTGCTGGCTTTAGTTTAAAATACTATGGCTTAAGTGGTGGTGTTACAGATCCTTTTACAAACGAACGTGCTAAAACAATTAGAGCACAGGGCATCCAAATTATAGCCCAAAATCAAACTTATTTTGATGTTGCTAAATTCGGAATTCCAGATAGCGACTTACAGTTAATAGGTATTAAAATTTTATACGACATTAACAAAAGATTTTATTTAGCAGGTGAAGCTTCATTTGCTTACGAAGGCGAATCTGGAGGATATGCTCATGGAGTATTTGGTTTGGGTGTAAAAAGTAATAAATTCTTTAACGAAAAAGTCTCTACCTTTTTAGAAATGTCTGCAGGTGTTGCAGGTGGTGGACGTGTAGATTCTGGAGAAGGTATTTTAGTAAGACCAACTGCTGGTATAAACTATCATGTAAATAATGATTTATCATTTCATGTTTCTGGAGGACAAATGTGGTCTCCATTTGGAAATGTAAACTCAACAAACATAAATATTGGTTTAGCTTATGGCTTATCAATTTTAAATGCAAAAAAATAAAAACGATTAAACAAGTAACAATGAATAACGGAATTTACGCAAAGTTTAAAACACCTAAAGGTGAAATATTAGTACAATTAGAGCACGAAAAAGCACCTGGAACTGTAGGTAATTTTGTTGCCTTAACAGAAGGTAATATGGAGAATGCTGCAAAGCCACAAGGAACTCCTTATTACGATGGTTTAAAATTTCATAGAGTAATTTCAGATTTTATGATACAAGGTGGTTGTCCTCAAGGAACAGGTACAGGTAATCCTGGTTATAAATTTGATGATGAATTTCACCCAGATTTAAAACACGATGCTCCTGGTAAATTAGCTATGGCAAATTCTGGGCCAGCAACTAATGGTAGCCAATTTTATATCACACACGTTCCTACTCCATGGTTAGATGGTAAACATACTGTATTTGGTTCTGTTGTTGAAGGGCAAGATATTGTAGATGCTGTTGCACAAGGAGATGAAATGACTGTAGAAATTGTTAGAGTTGGTGAAGAAGCAACAAACTTTAATGCAATAGAAGCTTTTAGAACTTTTGAAGGTGCAAGAGAAAAAAGAGAAGCAGAAGAAAAAGCAAAACAAAAAGAATTGTTAGATTCTGTAGCAGCTGGCTATGATGAAACTGCAAGTGGTTTACGTTATAAAATATTACAAAATGGAAATGGTAAACAAGCTACAAAAGGTGCTGGTGTTTCTGTACATTATAAAGGTCAATTACTAGATGGTACTGTATTCGATTCTTCTTACAAAAGAAAACAACCAATTGACTTTAATGTAGGAGTTGGGCAAGTAATTTCTGGTTGGGATGAAGGAATTCAATTATTAAAAGTGGGTGACAAAGCTCGTTTTGTAATACCATCTAATTTAGCTTATGGTGCTCAAGGTGCAGGTGGTGTAATACCTCCAAACGCAACATTAATATTCGATGTAGAATTGATGGATGTGAAATAAGAACATCTAAACCTATACTAAAAAACTCCTTAAATCAATGATTTAAGGAGTTTTTTTTGTTAATATCACCAAGAAATACTTATATTGTGGTAACTTTTAATTAAGAACATGATACCTCCCCCAGATTATGTCGAATAAACTTTCAGTTTCTTTTCGAAAAGCAACAGCAAGAACGGCTGTACTTTTCTCGTTGATTTTCCTTAACGGATTTATATTTTGTTATATCACAGGAATTACAACCTACAGAAATTACTTGCTGTTATTTAGTGCTGCTTCATTTTCAGTAGTATTTCTAACCAAACTTAAGAACACATTAATTCCGAGGTTAGTTTTACTAGTTACCCTTTATTTAGGTGTCTTTTTCTATTCTTTGGTTTATGGTGCTAGTGGTTGCGTAGAAATATTTCTTTTAGTAATTGTGGGTATGGTTTTCGGAATGTTTTCTTATGAAAAAGAAAAATGGTACATCTACTTCTTTGCTGCAATAACCTTGGGTATTTGGCTCACTCTTTATTTAATCAATTTTACCATTCCTGGAATAGCGCAATTAACTGCAGCAGAAAGAAATGTTATTTACCTAGATGTAATGATTTGCTTGTTGTTATCTGTAGTGATACAACTGTACAACTATCATCGTTTAAATTACGAATTTTATCAAAATATTAAAGAAATTCAAGTTCAAGCATCACAAGATGCTGAAGAAAAAACGAATTTTTTAAATACCATGAGCCATGAAATTAGAACTCCTTTAAATGCAATAAATGGCTTGTCTTATATTCTTAAAACAGAAAATCCAGAAGAGCATCAAATCGATTATATTAACTCTATAGAATATTCAGGTAAAAGCCTTATGAATATGCTAAATAATTATTTGGAGTTTAGCAAATATCAAGGTGATATGATTGAGTTAGAAATAGCATCATGCACCATTCAAGATGTAATAAAAGATATTGTAATTCATCACGAAGTAGAATGTGAGAATAAAGGAATACTTTTTGAGCTCAATTTAGACGATAATATTCCTGATGTTCATATAGATGTGAATAAGCTAAATAGAGTTATAGACAACCTACTTTCTAATGCTATTAAATTCACAAAAACTGGGCTAATTTCTTTAACGGTTAAAGAAAAAAAATCGAACCCAACCACTTCTGAGATAGAGTTTATTGTAAAGGATACAGGAGCTGGAATATCAAATACCAAACAGCAATTAATTTTAGATAAGAATGATTACATCTATTCCTTATTTAAAAATGATAATAAAATCGGTTTAGGATTACCTATTGTAAAGCACATTTTAGAACTTATGAATAGTAAGCTATTCATAAAAAGTAAACTAGGTTTAGGTAGCCTTTTTCAATTTACACTTGAACTAGAAAAAGCTTCTTTAGCAACAAATAAAAATGAATCATTAAAAGAAGAAAATAAGCTAAAAATTGCTGGTAAAAAATTATTAATTGTAGATGATAATAAGTTAAACATCATGGTTACTCAAAAGTTTTTAGAGCAAGAAGAACTTTTAATAGAATCTGCAAATGATGGTCTAGAAGCAGTAGATAAAATGAAGGCTAATGATTTTGATATGGTATTGATGGATATTCATATGCCAAATTTAAATGGTTATAAGGCAACAGAAGAAATTAGAAAATTCAACACAAATACTCCAATTTTTGCAATGTCTGGCTCAGTGCTAGATGACATCAAAGAAGAATTAGAGTTTTATGGCTTAAATGGTTTAATTATTAAACCTTTTAAACCAAATAATCTTATTGAACTCTTAAAAAACAATATTGGTTATGAATAATATTTTAGGAGCTAAAATATCTACAAGAAGATTCGATTTACTTAAAGCTTACTTATACATAGGTACAGCTATTGCAAGTTCATTTTGGCTAGTTAGTTTTTATATAGACAGTTATTACCTGCGCTTCTTATTCACCATCTGTGTTGCACTTTGTTTTGCGTCTTTGTACTTCTTGTATCGTAAACCAAGAATTGCAAGATTAATTTTTGTAATCGATTATTTTATTACAGTAATTGTATGTACACCCTTAATTGGTAAAGAGGGTATGTTTGATATTTTCTACGGATTTTACTTTCTACTGATTACACTGCTCTATTCATTTAGAAAGGAGAAAGTTCATATTATCACCTTTTTCTCTTTAACAACTGTAGCATGGATTTTTCTAATTTCTTGGAATTATTTTGGAATAAACATTGCAGAAATTGATACCGAAAACGCCTCTACATACTTCTACCCCATTACGTTTTTGGGTAACTTCATTTTTTTATCATCTACTTTAATATCATTCGCGCAAAAAAATGAGAGATATACCAGAATTGTAAACGAGAAAAAGAATGAAGCTCTAAAAATATTAAAACTTAAGAATATCTTTCTAAATGCCATTAACGAAGAAATAAGAGAACCTTTAAATTCAATAATTGGGTTGACACATGTTTTGAAAGATAACAATCCTAGAAAAGATCAAGAAGAATATTTAAAATCTTTAAACTCATCAGGAATTAGTTTGTTAGAACTATTTACAAACGTGATTAACATAAATACACTCGAATCTAAAAAGGTGAGTATTAAAAATAGGGAAACCAATTTAAACACCTTAATTGAAAATGTTATTCAGATTCATAAAACAGCTTGCTCACAAAAAAATGTAAATCTTATTGCAAAAATCGATGCTAACTTTCCCACTATTTTAATAGATCATGTCAGGTATCAGCAAATATTAAATAATTTGGTTTCTAATGCTGTAAAGTTTACCAACGAAGGTGAAATTATTTTAGAAATAAAGATTCTTAGAAAAAACAAAAATAAAATTGTCTTTAGCACGAATGTTATTGATACTGGAATAGGAATTTCTAAAGATAAAATAGACGTGATTTGGCAAAACTTTACACAAGCGTCAAATTCAACTGCTAGATTGTATGGTGGTTCTGGTTTAGGCTTACCTATTGTTAAAAATATTGTAAGAAGCATGGGTAGTGATATTCAGTTAAAAAGTGAACCTAACAAAGGATCTCATTTCTATTTTGAACTTACTGCTAACATTGCGAAAACAAGTAAACTAAGAATAAGAAACATAGCAAAAGTTAAAAAAGAAGAAATAACAGTTATACAAGAATTAGCCAACAAGAAAATATTGGTTACAGATGATAACAAAATTAACATTCTTGTTCTTAAAAAGATTTTGGAAAAAGAAAATGCAATTATAGATGAAGCCTATAATGGTTTAGAAGCAGTAGAAGCAACCAAAGCCAAAAAGTACGATCTAATTATTATGGACCTAAATATGCCTGTAATGAGTGGAGAAAAAGCAATTGCAAATATTCGAAAATTAGACAAAGACATACCAATAATTATTATAACAGCATCTAATAGTTATGATTTAGAAGATTTTAAAAATCAAAATATTAGCTATACCATTCGTAAACCATTTGTACCTAAAGAACTTTTACAAAACATTAAAAAAGCCATATCAACTTAAAATAAATAAATTAAAATTTTGCATCATCTACAGTATAAACTAACAAACAGAAAAAATAATAGTACTATTTGATTTTTTTTGTTAAATTTAAACAACCCAACCTTCTAAATGTAAGCCTTTAGATTACGTTTAGTAAATACAATTAATGCCAACCGCAAGAAAAAAAATACAATCCAAACGACTTATTCGTAATATTTACAAATTAAGCTTCTTTGCCTCTATTTTTGGAGTGCTTGGTTTCTTTTTTGGGTTGTATTTAGATTTAGAATACTTAGCTTATTACCATCTACTAAGTGCTTTTGCGTATGCAGCCTCAGCAATATTGGCAAGAAAACAATTTCTAACTGCCTCTAGAATTATATTTTTTATTTTCATAAATATAGGTATAGCCATTACCTCATCTTATATAGGCAAACCTGGTAGCGTAGAATACTTATTCATGAATGCAATTGCATTGCCTTTTATGATGTTTTCTTTTAGAAACGAAAGACATTTCGTTTACATTTTCTCGATATTTTCTGCGGTTTTATGGGCCATACTTAATGCAACAAATTTTAATCTTTTTAATTCAGAACATTTAGATCCAGCAATCGCTGCAAGTTTTATCTACCCTGTTTCTTGCATAACATTGGTAGGTTTTGTTTTTATACAAATGCTTTATTTCTCTCAAATCAATATTAAACATTATGCAAAAATTTACTCTAAGAGAAAATATGCTTTAGAAGCTTCTGAAGCAAAATCTAAATTTCTTAGCACTATGAGTCATGAAATTAGAACTCCTTTAAATGCGGTTATTGGTTTATCTCATATTTTAAATGAAAGTGATCCTAGAGAAGATCAAAAAGAGAATATTGAGGCTTTAAATTATTCTGGTAAACTATTACTAAATCTACTAAACAACGTTTTAGATTTTAGCAAAATGCAATCAACAGAAATTCAATTAGATCATATTCCTACCAAAATTGATAATGCTGTAAAACAGCTCAAAAAGATTCATGAACCTTCTTGCCAAAGAAAAAACATAAAATTAGACCTTAAAATTGACGATAATTTACCTGTAGTTATTATAGATGTGGTAAGATTTAATCAAGTTTTGAACAACTTGGTTTCTAATGCTGTAAAATTTACGGATAAAGGAAAAGTAACCTTAATCATCAAGAAAAAGAAAATTATTGATGAGCAAGTTTTGTTGCATGTAGAAGTTAGAGATACAGGTATTGGTATACCTAAAACAAAACACGAGAGTATTTGGGAAGCATTTACCCAAGCTTCTAGCTCTACTACTAGAATTTACGGAGGAACAGGTTTAGGATTACCAATTGTAAAGAGCATTTTAAATGCTATGGATTCTAAGGTTAAAATTTTTAGTAAAGTAGGTAAAGGAAGTAGATTTATTTTTGACTTAAAACTAGGTATCGCAAAAGAAACGGAATTAGATGCTACTGCTAACAAAAAGGAATTTGATTTTAAAGGTAAAAAAGTACTGCTTGTAGATGACAATTTGATAAATGTAATGGTTGGTAAACAGATTTTAGAAAAATCGAAACTAACTGTTTCTACTGCTAATGATGGGCAACAAGCTGTAAATAAAATGAAAGAAGAAGATTTTGATATTGTGCTTATGGATATTCAAATGCCAATATTAAATGGTTATGAAGCCACAGAAGAAATTAGAAAATTCAATAGTTCTACCCCTATTTTAGCTTTATCTGCAGCTGTTTTTATGGAGATAAAAGATAAAGTAGAAGCTTGTGGTATGAATGGCTATGTGTTTAAACCATTTAATCCAGAAGATTTATTATCAGAAATTGAAAAGTTTACAAAAGATGTATAATTATAAAGGCCATAAAACTTCTGCAAGAAGAGTAAATATGATATATACCATGTGTAATGTTGGTATGATATCATCTTTGGCTTTTGCTGCCTTTTGTTATTATATACAAGGTTTAGGTATTTCTTTATTTTTGATTTTCCTAGCTGCAGTTTATTTATTTGCAGCCAGCATTACAAAAATAAAACCAGCCTTTGCAAGATTAATATTTATAATATCTTTTAATTTAAGTGTTGCTGTAATAGCATCCTATTTTGGCAGAGGTGCAAGTTTCGAACTTATTTTAATGTATGCCATTGGTCTCTCCTTCATAATTTTTAGCTATAGAAGAGAAAAAGAAATGGTTATTGCTTTTTCTATTTTACCTGTAACTTTGTGGATTATTTTATATTTTACTGATTTTGAATTATTAAAAAACAGTTCTGTAAATCCAGACATTATAGATACTGTTATTTACCCCATTTCTATTTTAACAACGCTTATTTTAGTGTCTTTTCAATTAGGGTACTATATTTATTTGGTTTCAGGTTTTAGTCAATTAGTACATAGTAAAAAACAAGCAGCCATAGATGCATCAAATGCCAAAACAAATTTTCTTAGTACTGTTAGTCATGAAATTAGAACTCCTTTAAATGCAGTTATTGGATTATCGCATATTTTGGGAGAAAACAATCCAAGAGAAGACCAAAAACAAAATATAGAAGCCCTAAATTATTCAGGAAAAATACTATTAAATCTATTAAACAATGTTTTAGATTTAAGTAAAATGCAATCCTCTAATATCAACTTAGATCATGTACCTACAGATTTAACATCAGCTTTAAAGCAGATAAAAAAAATACACGAAACGAATTGTATACAGAAAAAGATTACCATGAATCTTTTTATAGATGATAAAATACCTGTGATTTGGTTAGACATTGTAAGGTACAATCAAGTAATTAATAATTTGGTAACCAATGCAATTAAATTCACCAATAAAGGCTCTGTAACTGTTAGAATTACAAAAGAACTTATTGATGATAATCAGGTTAAAATAATAACAGAAGTTATAGATACAGGTATTGGTATACCAAAAGATAAACATGACACAATTTGGGAGGCGTTTACACAAGCATCTGCAAGCACAAATCGTTTATATGGAGGTACAGGCTTAGGTTTACCCATTGTAAAAAATATTGTGGAAGCTATGGGTTCTAAAATTCATATTGATAGTGAAGTTGGTAAAGGAAGTAGATTTCACTTTGAAATAAAGACGAATATAGCTACGAATAATGATCTTAAAGAAAGTAATAAAGTAAACACTTATAATTTTAACCAAAATAAAATTCTTTTAGTTGAAGATAACCAGATAAATATTATGGTCTGTAAGCAGATTTTAGAAAAAGAAAACTTGGTTGTAGAAACTGCTTTAAACGGATTAGAAGCTGTAAAAATGGTAAAAAAGAATAAGTACGATTTGGTGCTTATGGATATTCAAATGCCAATCATGGATGGTTATACTGCTTCTACAGAAATAAGAAAATTTAATAAAACAATACCAATAATAGCCTTATCTGCCTCTGTATTTATGCAAGTTAAAGACAGAATTAATAAAAGTGGAATGAATGGCTTTATCTTTAAACCTTTTGATCCTGACGATTTATTAAGTCAGATTGAACACCAAATTAATCAATCTTAAGTTTCTCTTTTGCGTTATTTATTTTTCTAATAAAGTACACCAAAATTCTTTTATTATAATTATTTTTGAGTCGGATGATAAATATAATTGAGAATTATAAGCGTGTTCGCAATCATACAGAATACCTCTGTAGCTTTTTAGAAATAGAAGATTTTACACCACAATCTGCAGCTTTTGCAAGCCCTCCAAAATGGCATATAGCACACACTACCTGGTTTTTTGAGCAAATGATTTTACTAAAGTATGATGAAGATTATTCTCTTTTTAATAAAGACTTCTCTTACCTTTTCAATAGCTATTACAACACAATAGGTAAAAGAATTGCAAGACATGAAAGAGGCTTGCTTACAAGACCTTCTGTAAAAGAAGTACTCAATTACAGAAAGTACGTAGATGAAAAAATGTTGACTTTACTTACTAAAGAAATTAAAGAAGTAAATACACTAACTACTCTTGGCTTACATCATGAACAACAACATCAAGAATTATTTTTATCAGATTTAAAATATACATTTTCTAGAAATCCATTAAATCTTGTTTATCGCAAAGAAAATTATGTAAGCGGTTTAAACTCTGAAGATGGTTGGTTAGCTGTAGAATCAGGCATATATGAAATAGGACATCAAAATAGTGACTTTTGTTTTGATAATGAATTGGGTAAACATCGTGTTTTTTTAGAGCCTTTTAAAATCTCTAAAGCTTTGGTAACCAACAAAGAATATTTAGAATTTATTAAAGATGGAGGTTATGAAAAGGCCAAATATTGGTTAGATGATGGTTGGCATTGGTTACAAGAAAATACAATTACACATCCTTTATATTGGGAAAAATTGAACAATGAATGGTATCAATATTCATTATCTGGCTTAATAAAATTAGAAGATAATGATATTGCCTGTCATATTTCTTATTATGAAGCTGCTGCATTTGCATTCTGGAAAGGCATGCGTTTACCAACCGAATTTGAGTGGGAAATAGCGGCTAAAAATTTAAAATGGGGTCAAAGATGGGAATGGACAAATTCTGCCTATTTACCCTATCCTAATTTTAAAATAAGCGATGGTGCAGTTGGTGAATACAATGGAAAATTTATGATTAACACTATGGTTTTAAGAGGCGCATCTACTGCAACATCAAAAAATCATAGCAGAATTACATACAGAAACTTTTTTGCCCCAAATACTCAGTGGCAATTTACAGGAATAAGATTGGCTATATAAATGAAAGAGACTTTTAAAAACGATGTAAATGAAGGCTTAAGCAAGACATCTAAAACATTACCTTCAAAATATTTTTATGATGCCATAGGCGATAAGATTTTCATAAAAATCATGCACATGCCAGAATATTATTTAACCAGAGCAGAGCATGAAATTTTTAAAACTAAAACAGCAGCTATTATAAACGCTTTAAACATTAGTAAAGATTCAAAGTTCGATATTATAGAATTAGGTGCAGGTGATGGTACAAAAACCAAATTACTTTTAGAAGATCTTGTTTCAAAAGAATATCAATTTAAATACTTACCTATTGATATATCTAAAGATGCATTAAATCATTTAAAATGCAGCTTATCTAAAGAAATTAGCTCTTTAGAAGTAGAAACAAAGCAAGGTGATTATTTTCATGTATTAGACGATTTAAAATCGCATAAAAACAAAAAGATTATTCTATTTCTTGGCTCTAATATTGGAAACATGTCTGATGATGAAGCAAAACAATTCTTAGAAAAATTAGGGAATTCTATTCATAAAGATGATGTGATACTTTTAGGAGCTGATTTAATTAAAAGTGAAGATATTGTACTCCCTGCTTACAGTGATGATGCAGGAGTTACCAAAAGCTTTAACCTAAATTTATTAACTAGAATAAACTCAGAATTAGAAGCCAATTTTAATATCAATAAATTTGAACATTTAGCCACTTATACTGAAGATGAAGGTATAGCTAGAAGTTTTTTAGTGAGTAAAGAAAAGCAAGAAGTAGAGATTAAAAGTTTACAAAAAAGCTTTTTATTTGAAGCCAATGAAAAAATACATACTGAAGATTCTAGAAAATACAACAATCAAATTTTAGAAAATTTACTAGAAAATACCTCTTTACAAATTTCTAATAAACTTACAGATAGTAATAATTATTTTGCTGATTATATTTTAACAAAGAAATAAAATGAACAGTGTAATTGGCATATTGGGTTTGGGTGTTCGTTCAACTAACTTTTATACTCAACAGCTGCACACCAAAATGCATAAGCATTTTGGAGGTTACCATACTTTTCCTTTTTTAAACTATCAAATAGACTTTAATCGTTTAAATCCATATTTACCTAATAATTTTGAAAAATTAGAACCTGCTTTAATTAAAATTTTAGAGGAAATAAATCCACTGAAAATTCAGAGATGGTTAATACCAAATATTACGTTACACGAAACTTTAGATAGGATAAATCATCATTTATCACTATTTCATCCAGTAGAATTAGCTATAGAAAATTGTATAAAGAAAAACATCAAGTCTGTTGTTATTCTTGGCACCAATTACTCAATGGAGTCTAACTATTTAGCTTCTAATTTTAATAAAAATGATATTTCAATTATAAAAATTTCTAAGGATGATAAAGCTTTTGTAGATCAATTAAGAATTAAAATTTACAATGCTCAAGAAACCAAAACTGATATTAAAAATTACAATACACTAATTCAAAAATATACTCAGAACTCACATGCAATCATTGCTTGTACTGAATTATCTTTACTTTCAGATAGCATAAATAATAACAAAATTTTAGATTTAGCCCAATTGCAAATTAGTGAAGCGTTTCAATTTTATTTAGAAGTGAATAGAATGTAAGTAACTTTTGATTATATCTAAAAAACAAACTTAATACATAAAAAAAGCGCTCTTAATGAGCGCTTTTTTTATCTATATTCAAATATTCTAAACGTTTTCAGCTAACCAATCACCAACTTCAGAAGTACCATATGATTTTCCGTTTTCTGATAAATCTTCAGTAACAATTCCTTTTTCTAAAGCGCTATTAACAGCATCTCTAATGGCTTTACCTTCTTCTTGTAAACCAAAGTTTTCAAACATCATTGCTGCTGATAAAACTGTAGCCATAGGGTTTGCAATATTCAATCCTGTTGCTTGCGGGTAAGAACCGTGAATTGGCTCGAATAAACCAATGTCTGAACCTAAAGAAGCACTAGGCATTAAACCCATAGAACCAGAAATTACAGAAGCCTCATCCGTTAAAATATCACCAAATAAATTCTCTGTAATTAATACATCATAACTATTAGGCCATTGAACTAATCTCATAGCTACTGCATCTACAAATTCATAAGAAACCTCAACTTCTGGATAATCTTTCTCCATAGCTTGTACAGTTTCTCTCCATAAACGAGATGTTTCTAAAACGTTAGCTTTGTCTACACAACATAATTTTTTATCACGAGTCATGGCTAATTCAAAACCTTTTTTAGCTAGCCTTTGCACCTCTGCTCTTGTATATACGCAATTATCAAAAGCAGTTTCACCTTCTTCTCTTCTACCCTTTTCACCAAAATAAATACCACCTGTTAATTCTCTTAAAAACACCAAGTCTGTGCCTTCAATTCGTTCTCTTTTTAAAGGTGATTTATCCAGTAAAGAAGGAAAAGTAAATGTTGGTCTTACATTTGCAAATAAACCTAATTTTTTACGCATTTTTAATAACCCTTGCTCAGGACGAACTTTTGCAGAAGGATCATTATCAAAGCGTGGATGACCAATTGCACCAAACAAAACAGCATCAGAAGCCATACAAATTTCATGAGTTTCATCTGGATAAGGCTCTCCTACAGCATCTATTGCTGCTGCACCAGTTAAAGCTGGTTTCCAATTAATTTCATGATTAAATTTCTTTGCAATTGCATCAGATACTTTTACTGCTTGATCTATAACTTCAGGTCCTATTCCATCTCCTGCTAATAAGGCTATATTTAATTTCATTGTTTTGTAGCTTTTGGCTTGATTTCTTCTAAATAATATTTAACATTTTCTCTGTAGCTTTAATTGCAGATACTGTTTGATCTGAATCTAAACCATGAGTAACAAATTCTTTTTTATCTCTGCTCCAAGTAATAATTGTTTCGCACAAAGCATCAGAATTACTTCCTGGTGGAATTCTCACTGCATAATCAATCAACTTTGGTAAGTCTTTTTTACTGTGAGTTTTATATAATTTTTTTAGAGCATTCATAAAGGCATCAAATTGTCCATCTCCTTGTGCATGTGCCTCATACAATACTCCTTCTACTCTCAATTGTAAAGTTGTAGACGGTTTTAAACCTCTTGCATGGCCTAAAACATAATTCTCTACAACTACTCTTTTCTCTATAGTGTTAGAGTCTAAAACATCAGAAATGATATATGGTAAGTCTTCTTGAGAAACTATTTCCTTTTTATCACCTAACTCTATAATTCTTTGGGTAACCTTTTTTAATTCATCGTCATTTAAGCTTAAACCTAAATCTTGTAAATTTTTCTGAATATTAGCTTTACCAGATGTTTTACCCAAGGCATATTTACGTTTTCTACCAAAACGTTCTGGCATTAAATCGTTAAAATAAAGGTTGTTTTTATTATCACCATCTGCATGAATACCAGCTGTTTGTGTAAACACATTTGCACCAACAATTGGCTTGTTTACTGGGATTCTAAATCCTGAAAAGGTTTCTACTAACTTACTAACCTTATTTAGGGCTTTCTCGTTTACATTTACAAAAACCTCATTAGATAAGAAATCATTAATTACTGCAATTGCACTAGCAATAGGTGCATTTCCTGCACGTTCACCCATACCATTTACAGTTAAATGTAAACCATGAGCTCCTGCATTTATTGCACTCATAACATTGGCAACACCTAAATCATAATCATTATGACCATGAAAATCTATATGTAAAGTTGGATATTTTTGTTGTACTTCTGAAATAAATTCAAAGGTTTCATCAGGAGTTAAAACGCCTAATGTGTCAGGCAATAGCAGTCTTTCTATGTGTTGCGTTTTTATAAAATCTAAATACTCAAAAACATAAGCTTTAGAATTACGCATTCCATTAGACCAATCTTCTAGATAAACATTTGTTTTAATATTATTTTTAGCTGCTAATTCTATAGTAGCTTGTATATCTGCAAAATGTTGTTCAGGTGTTTTTTTTAGTTGATGCGTTAAGTGATTTAAAGAACCCTTAGTCAATAAATTTTGAACTTTAGCTCCTGATTCTAACATCCATTCAATGGATTTTCCACCATCAACAAACGTTAAAACTTCTATTTTATCTAAGACATTTTCTGAAGCAGCCCATGTTGTAATTTTTTGTACAGCTTCTAACTCACCTTTAGAAACACGTGCAGAAGCCACTTCTATTCTATCTACTTTTAATTCTTCAAGTAAAAGTTTTGCAATAGTTAGCTTTTCTGAAACTGAAAAAGATACTCCAGAGGTTTGCTCTCCATCTCTAAGAGTAGTATCCATTATTTCAATATTTCTTGTAGCCATCAATATATTTTAAGAATAAATTAAAATGGTCTTGTTGCTGCAAAAGCAGCGATTTCATCTTCGATATTTTTTAAATAATCGATATCATCAAATCCATTTAACATATTATCTTTCTTATATGTATTAATCTCAAAAGGCTCAGATTCGCCTGTTGCAACTAACGTTACTGTTTGATTTGGCAAGTCAACTTTAATTTCTGTTTTTGGGTCAGCCATTATAGCATCAAACAACTTATCAGCAAAAACACCTGTAACCTGTACTGGTAAAACACCAACATTTAAACAGTTGTTTCTAAATATATCTGCAAAGAATGATGATATTACACATCGTAAACCAAAATCGTAAACAGACCAAGCTGCGTGTTCTCTTGAAGATCCTGAACCAAAGTTTTTTCCTCCAACTAAAATCTTAGATCCTGCATAAATTTCTTTGTTTAAAGGAAAATCTGCTTTTGGTGATCCATCTTGATTGTATCTCCAATCTCTAAAGAAATTATCTCCAAATCCAACTCTCTCTGTCGCTTTTAAAAAACGAGCAGGAATAATTTGATCTGTATCTACATTCTCAATTGGTAAAGGGTATGCTGTGCTTGTTAAAACGTTAAATTTATCGTAAGCCATTTGTTTTATACTTTGTGCCTTTCGCTAAATGCTTTAGGCATTAATTTTATACTTTATGCTAATGGCTTGTTGCCAAAAGCGAATAGCAATTATGCTGTTAATAATGTTCTTGGGTCTGTTACTTTTCCTTGCACTGCAGAAGCTGCTGCTACAAGTGGAGAAGCTAATAATGTTCTAGAACCTGGACCTTGTCTACCTTCAAAGTTTCTATTTGAAGTTGATACTGATAATTTTCCTGAAGGTATTTTATCATCATTCATAGCCAAACAAGCAGAACAACCTGGTTCTCTTAATACAAAACCAGCGTTTTCTATAATTTTATCTAAGCCTTCTTCTTTAATTTGATCTACAACTTTATGTGAACCTGGAACTAACCAAGCAGTAACATTATTTGCTTTTTTTCTACCTTCAACAATAGAACAAAAAGCTCTAAAATCTTCTATTCTACCATTTGTACAAGAGCCTAAGAATACAAAATCTATTTCTTTACCTAACATTGCATCTCCTTCATCGAAGTTCATATAGGCTAAAGATTTTTTATACGATTTTGCTCCACTATCTGCATCATCTGAATTAGGAATCGACTTTGTAACACCTATACCCATTCCTGGATTTGTACCATATGTAATCATAGGTTCAATGTCTGAAGCATCAAAAGTTACTTCTGCATCAAATTCTGCATTATCTTCTGTATATAAGGTTTGCCAATAATTCATGGCTTTATCCCAAGCCTCACCTTTAGGCGCTAATGCTCTACCTTTTATGTAATGAAATGTCTTTTCATCTGGAGCAATCATACCACCTCTTGCACCCATTTCTATAGATAGGTTACAAACTGTCATTCTACCTTCCATAGACATTTCTTTAAATACATCTCCTGCATATTCTACAAAATAACCTGTAGCACCTGAAGTAGATAATTTTGAAATGATATATAATGCAACGTCTTTTGGAGTTACTCCAACACCTAATTTACCATTTACATTTATTCGTAAACTTTTTGGTTTAGGTTGCATAATACATTGAGTAGACAATACCATTTCTACTTCACTTGTACCAATACCAAAAGCAATAGCCCCAAAAGCACCATGAGTAGATGTATGAGAATCTCCACAAACAATAGTTGCACCTGGTAATGTAATTCCGTTTTCTGGACCTACAACATGCACAATTCCGTTGTTTTTATCTCCTAAACCCCAGTGAGAAATACCGTATTTTTTTGCATTCTCTTCTAAAGCATTTAATTGATTTGCAGATAAAGGATCTTCAACTGGTAAATGTTGATTTATAGTTGGTGTATTGTGATCTGCTGTTGCAAATGTTTTTTCTGGATATACAACACTGTTTCCTCTACTTTCTAATCCTAAAAAAGCAACAGGGCTCGTTACTTCGTGAATAAAATGACGATCTATGAATAAGACATCTGGACCATCTTTTACTTTACGAACAACATGAGCGTCCCAAACTTTATCGAATAATGTATTTGCCATTTTTAATTATTTTCAATCAATTACCAAAAATAGATTTAAAATGTTTTTAAAATTGATTTTACCTTTTGCAAGTACTATATTCATTAAACTTTGCTATATACATTGTATTGATTATCAATTAATTAAATCATTTTAAAATACGATGTCTATCTTTTTTAAACTTCTTCAATAAATTTTTATACTTTAGTTCAACTGATTAAAACATGTATTGGGGTTGGCTCTTTGTAACAATTTATGCAAATCAATCGTCTTATAACAAATCAACCAAAGAAGTACCATGAAAAAATTTATCTATCTATTGCCCTTAGCAATTTTATTTGCAAGTTGTACATCACAAAAAAATTCAGAAGAATTTATCAATAAAACTTCAGGAAGGTATTTGTTTAATGCCAATGAAGTATTAGAAATTTATTTTGAAGATGATGTTATGCATGCAAAATGGAGAGGAAATGATGATATTAAATTGTTAAAAGTAAATGATAGCGCTTTTTACATGCAAGAATTGAATGAAAAAATGCTTTTTGTAGCTAAACCAGAAATGCATATTGAACTTGCTGAAAAGGTGGAGCATGATGGAGTTAAATACTATTTTCAAAAGATGGAAGAAGGAGCAAAAACGGCTAACGAATATTTTAAAGCAGAAGAATATCAAAAGGCAAAGGAGGCTTACTTGAAAATTCAGCAAAAGGATTCTTTAAATTTCCTTATTGAAGAATACAAAATTAATAGATTAGGTTATCAATTTATAAGAAAAGATGAAAATGATAAAGCCCTAGAACTATTTAAAATTAATGCAGCTCTATATCCTAAAAGTTCTAATGTGTACAATAGTTTAGGAGAAGCTTATTTTTTAAAAAAGGATACTGTAAATGCGATTGCAAACTTTAAAAAATCTTTAGAGATTAATTCAGAAAACAAAAACTCTAAAAAGTTTTTAGAGAGATTAACACAAAAATAAATGGAAATAGATTCTTTAAAATACCCAATAGGTTTAGTTCAAATTCCTGAAAATATTACTTCTAAAAATATTGAAATTTGGATTTCTGACATTGAACGTTTTCCTCAAGAATTAGAATTTTTGGTAAAAGATTTATCAGATAACCAATTAGATACTGTTTATAGAGAAAAAGGCTGGACAGTAAGACAGGTAATTCATCATTGTTATGACAGCCACCATAATTCTTACACCCGTTTTAAATGGGCTTTAACTGAAGACAATCCAACTATAAAAGCGTATTTTGAAGAAAGATGGGCAGAGTTGGAAGATTCGAAATCTGCGCCAATATCACTTTCTATAGATGCATTAAAATCACTTCACTCTAAATGGGTTTATTTTTTAAGAGGTTTAACCGAAAAAGATTTATTAAAAACGTTTGTGCATCCTTCAGGAAATAGTGTAAAAACTTTAAAAGAAAATATAGGTATTTACGCTTGGCACTGTCAACATCATTATGCACATATAGAGCAATTAATAAAAAGAAAAGGCTGGCAATAATTTAATTTTAAAAAATAGTACCTTTATTTTTTAATTTTATTTATATGAAATCTGCACAAGCCTACTTTGATGAATATGCTGTAAGTCATCAAAATGAAACCAACCAAACCATACATTACATTTGTGTGCCTTTAATATTTTTTAGTGTTATTGGGCTATTAATGAGTATTCCTACAGGTTTTTTAGAAAGTAATTTAGGGCTCTACAATCCATTAATAGAAAACTGGGCAGTTGTTGTTACTGTGTTTATTTCTATCTTTTATTTAAGATTAGGCTTTTGGTATTTTGCAGAAATGCTATTTGTAATTTTGCTATGTATAATTGGTAATTTCTGGATTAGCAATGTTGCAAATCTTCTATATGTATCTCTAACTATTTTTGTTCTTGCTTGGATTGGCCAATTTTACGGTCATAAAATAGAAGGTGCAAAACCATCTTTCTTAAAAGATTTAGAATTCTTGCTAATTGGCCCACTTTGGGTAATTCAAAAACTTGGCAAAAAGAATAAATAATATGAAAGATGAAATTTCCTTTGAAGATTTTTTAAAGACTGATATTAGAGTTGGAACCATTATAGAGGTTAACGATTTTCCTAAAGCTAGAAAACCAGCTTATCAATTAAAAATTGATTTTGGTTCTTTAGGAATTAAAAAATCTAGTGCCCAAATCACAGATTTATATACCAAAGAAGAGCTGCTTCACAAACAAGTTTCAGCTATAATCAATTTTAAACCCAGACAAATAGCCAATTTTAAAAGTGAAGTTTTGGTTTTGGGTGTTTATAATACTGATGATAAAGTTGTGTTACTACAACCTAGCAAAACCATTAAAAATGGAGAACAAGTTTCTTAATTCTTAGGATTGTTTAAAATTACCAAAGCACCTATTATTCCTGGAATCCATCCACAAAGTGTTAGTAAAAATATGATAAAGAAAGATCCACAACCTTTATCAATCACTGATAATGGAGGAAAAATAATAGCAAATAAAACTCTAAAAAAACTCATTTATATTTAGTTGGTTATACAAATAAGACGATGTACATACCAATTTGTTACAACTTTTTACTAGAGTTATCTTTACAAAAAAATCGCGAAACCTATAATTAAGCTTCGCGATTTTTCAATATTAATTAAAAGTAATTAACGATATAAAATATTACATTTTATCACCAAAGAAAATAGTGTTCATTAATAGTTTGTTAGTACCAAACCAAAATGCTCTAAAATTGGTATTGTCTGTAAAAACAATAACTCTACCTCTACCTAATCTACTTACTTTAAAAGGAACTGTATTAGGAATTACTTTTGCATTTTCTTTAGAAATATAGCCACTTAACAATGGCTCTGAAGTATATTGAATAGGATTATTATAACTATCCTTATCTGCTTCCATAAACATGGTTGAGTTTCTAAATAAAGCCAATTTATCATCTTTGTAACCAAAGTTAATAGGATGAGATCTATCTAATTTTGCCTCAAAAATAGCACCTCCAATTACTTGTGCTCCAGATTTTAATGATCTGTTTTCGAAAGATACATCTTTTATAGAATCTCTTTTAGCCCTCTTAAAGTTAATGTTGATCATTTTATTACTAGCCAACCATCTTGCAGAGTTTTTATACCCAACTAATACTCCACCATTTCGAACCCAAGTTTGTAATTTAGTTATTGCAGATTTCTCTAATCCACTACTTGGAATAACAATGTGGGTATATTTTGCAATATCAACTCTATTAAAATTTCTAGTATCTAAACGTGTAATTGGCATATCAAAACGTTGGTCGAATAAATGCCAAATTTCTCCAGAATCGTTACCAGCAACTCCATCACCAACTATCATAGCTACTTTTGGTTTTGTAATAGCTCTAAAATTATTGCTTCCTAAGTCTATACCATCATTTAAACCAGTCTTCACTGCATAAATATTAATATGACTTTCTTTAGCAACTTCAACCAAAAACGTAAACATTTCTAAGGCATCTAATTTTTGATTTTGAACAGGTATAAAGATGGTTCCATATTCGTAAGAAACACCTCCATTTTTAAAGTTTTTCATTGAAACTTTTGCTTTTAAACCTTTTTGTAAAATAGCATGTAAAGCTTTAGGAGCGTAAAACTCGTTCCAAGGCATTAAGTAACCATACTCACTTTTAAACGAAACTGAACCTGGTTTTAGTTCAAGATTGGTAATTTCATTACCTGCTTTTGATAATGAAATATTTTCTGCATAATCAACGTCAAAAGCATGGTTAAAAGTCCAAGCAGAAACATCATAAAATAGGCTGTCTTTAAAAGTAGTTCTAACATCAAACATCGCTTTCACTAATCTGTGATTTTTTTGATTCATAGGTACTACATAACTGTATCCTTTCTTAAAATTCTTTCCATTTTGAGTGAAGTCACTTTTTATTTCATGAATTTTAACTTGATGTCTTTTTAAAACTTCTGCCAAATGAAACGTTTTGGCTGCATCTTTTTCATCACCAAAAACAATAGCATTTTTAGACCCTGTATTTCTACTTTCTTTATAAAAATCTTGCTGATATTTTAAAATCTTTAAACGCATTTTATTTGCTGCTTCTAATGTAGAAAAAGCAGCTGTAGCTTGATTTCTAATTGTAAATGGGAAAGTTAAAATTCCGTTTGTAGTTTCTTGAGCATGACCTCTAGAACTTGCTTGCTCAAAAAGAATACCTATACTACCATTAATGTCTGGAAAAGTTGAACCTTTACCATAATAAAAGTCATCAAAACTCTCTTCTGAATAATACATAGAGCCAATTTTATCTAATGCCTTTGCATGATATGTAGCAATTTCTTTAGTTAAATCTTGATTCATTTGTGGTGTTAATGGGTTTGTTCTACTAGGAATTCCTGGTTGAAAAAAGAAACTAGAATTGCTACCCATTTCATGATGATCTGTTAAGATGTTTGGTAACCATTTATGAAAAGTGGCAATTCTTGCCTTACTTTCTGGCAATTGAACTGGCAACCAATCTCTATTCATATCAAATTGGTAGTGATTAGTTCTACCTCTTGGCCAAATCTCAGAATATTCTCTATCATTAGGATCTGGATTAATGTTTTTACTTCTATTGGTATTTGCCCAATAAGCAAAACGTTGCAAACCATCAGGATTAAATGAAGGGTCGAATAAAATTACCGTATTTTTTAACAAATCTTGAGTTTCTGCAGTTTTAGAAGCTGCCAGATAATAAGCAACTGCTAATGCAGCATTCGATCCACTTGGCTCATTACCATGTATTGAAAATCCTTGGTACACAACTATTGGGTTATCTATACTTAATGAAGCATCATTTGTAGCATCTATATGTTGCTTTCTAATTTGTTCTAAATTTTTATGATTCTCAGCAGACGTAATCGTCAACAATAACAAAGGTCTACCTTCATAAGTTTTACCTCTATTTTCAATAGAAATTCGGTCTGAAGACGCTGCCAAGGCTTTCATATATTCCACAAGTTTATCATGTGTAATATGCCACTCACCTACATCATGACCTATAATATCTTTAGGTATAGGAATACTAGAATCATAATTCTCTGAAGGCAAATAATAAGATAAATCTACCTGTTGTGCAGAGCTGTATATTGTAAATAAAAGAAAGAAAACAAAAAGTTTTTTCATTGCTAGATTAAAATTTAGTTATCTAACAAATATATGAATTCGTAAATTTAATTTCATCAGGTTAAATTATTGTTTTTAAGAAACAGAAACTTTAACATTTAACAAACTACCCAGAATATAAATTAAAAATTATACGTATTTTGCTGACTGTCAATATCTAAAAATAACTTTATGAAAAGGTTATTACTTTTAACCATCTGTTGCTATTTGCATTTTATAGGCTTAGCACAGATAAATTATGTGGAAAATTTTAATGAAAGAGGGTTACCCACTAATATTCCTGCAGATTCATATTGGAAATTTTATAATGATATAAATCCAAGTCAGACTGAATGGAGTAAATTTATTCCTGGTGATGGTAAAGCCTATATTACTGTTGATGCAGATGTTTCTAATGACACAGATGCCACTTACCCTTATCAAACTTTAGTGTTTGGAGGAGTTGCTGAAAATCACAAATTAGAAGTTAGAATGAAAGGAGCACCTGTAGATGGTGGTTTGGTCGCATTTATTTTTACCTACCATCAAGTGGGTTCTACCTTTAATGAGGTAGATATTGAATTAGTGGCAAATGATAAAAATAGTACACCACACGAAACCTTGCCACCAAATGGATGGACAGATGCCAGATTTAATACTTGGAGAGACGCAGATGAAAACACAGCATTACCTCATACAGGTTCAGCGAAAGCGATAATTGATGCAAATGGCGATAATATTTCTTTGGTGGATGATAAATTTCATACCTACACCATAGATTGGAGAGCAGATGAAGTAGATTTCTTTATAGATGACGTTTTACAAGAATCTTTTAACACAAATATTGCAAAAGGTTGGGCAGAAATAATTATTGGTTACAGACATTTACCTTGGGCAGGTGATTTCAATTGGTCTGGAAGTCATACCATGGTTATAGATTATTTTAAGATTGAACCATTAGGTGCTAAATCTATATTAAACTCAAACAATTTTGAAATGGATACTAACGAAATTCAAATATTTCCAAATCCTGCAAATGATATTTTAAACTTAAAATATTCACATAACTTAGAAATTTTGAAGATGGAAATAATTAATCCTATTTCATCTAAGGTTACTACAATTAAAAGCCTACAAAACCAGATTGACATAAGTACACTTGCAAAGGGAGTTTACTTTTTAAAAACCACTTTAAAAAACAACAAACATCTCATTCATAAAGTTTTAAAACTTTAAAATAACTAGAATTTCATTGAATATTTTTTTCATATATTTGGTTAACCACTTTGGTTTACCAAATATAAATTCAACTAAAAAAGAAAAAAATGACATCCCCAATTCAAAATTCTAGAAGTTTTCCTTTTATTTCGAAACATTATTTAAGTGTAATTATCGTTTTAATATCACTTCAAAATTTTGCGCAAACCACTTATAATATTGATGATCCAGAAAAATTAAGAGATGTTATTTATGAACCTGGAGATGTAATCATATTAAAAAACGGAACCTATACCACAGATGAAAAAATTCAGTTTTTAGGTTCTGGGACAGCAGAAAACCCTGTTACGTTTAGAGCAGAAACTCCTGGTGGTGTAGTTTTTACTGGAGGCCCAAGATTAACTATTGGTGGTGAATCTGAAAATGGAGCTAAAATTGCTACTGGTGAATATTTGGTAGTAGATGGTTTTCACTGGAAAGGTGGTTATGGAGCTAGTAATTTTATAGAATTTAGAAATGGTCAAGATTTTGCACATCATAGTACTATTCAAAACTGTGTAATTGATGGTTTAGGCATAGAACCTACTGAACTAGCAGAAGATTTAGCCAATGAACAAATTACCAAACATAGATGGATTGTTTTATATGGAACATACAACACAGTTATTAATTGTTCATTTATGAATAAAGTTAGTTCTGGTGCAATTATTCTAGGAGAATATTCATATAATGCTTTTCCTGAAGTTGCAGATGGAGAACCTGAGGTAAATAATAGCTGTGAGGAAGTTGGTCATACAATTACTAAAAACTACTTCTATAATTTTCAAAAAATGGAAGATTTATATGGTAGAAAAGCAAATGGAGATCAACTTTCCAATGCTGGTGATAGTGAAACCATTCGAATTGGAACTAGCTCTTATCAAATGGTAAATAGTAATGTAACCATTAGCAACAATTATTTTGTACAATCTGATGGAGAAAATGAAATCATTACCAATAAAAGCAAAGGAAATATAATTACCAACAACACCTTTAGGAGATGCAGAGGCTCTTTGGTTTTAAGACATGGTTCTTATGCCACTGTAGATGGTAATATTTTTTTAGGAGAAAATGTAGATGGAACTGGAGGTATACGAATTACAGATAGCCATCATACAATTACTAACAATTATATTCAAGATTGTATTACAGTGCAAGATCAGGCAAAATGGAATAATGGAATTACCTTTATTGGTGGTAGTGCAAATGCAGACGTTTCCTGTACTTCAGATAATGTTTCTAACGGATATCAGAAATCAGAAAATATAAATGTTTCTAATAATACTTTCGTAAATACAAATGCTCCGCTTTTTTATAATACTGATAAAGGAAGCACAGATCCTACAGGAACAGTAAACAACAATCTTATCTATTTTGATGCAGGTAATACAAACTTATCAGATATAATTTCTGGAGATACAAACACTTCATATACAGATTTAGGGACTACTTTATCTTATTCTGGTAATGTTTTTACAGGCACAAATTTAGGAGTTATAAATAATGGATTTTCTGAAGAAAATGGAATAATTGCAACCGAAAATGGCGAAATGTTTACTTTTTCAGGATCATCTTCAACAAATAAAGGTGCAAATTTAGGCACATACATAGCTACTACAGATGCTATGGTTGGCTATGGAATTGGAGCATGTTTCACCAACAATTTAGGTGAAAGTATTACTGATGGAGATTGCACCATAGAAATATCCGAAAACTTAACTATTAGTAGTTTAGAAACGTTTGCTGCTTCTGCTTCTAGCAAAGATGTAAACGTAACTGCAAATGTAAGTTGGACAGCAGTATCAAATAACGATTGGATTACAATATCTACCACCTCTGGTACAGGAAATGCAACAGTAACAGTTAATATAACTGAAAACTCAGAAACAACCTCTAGAAGTGGCTCTGTAACATTTTCTCAAGTTGCTGGTGGAGATGATATTGTAAGAACTTTAAACGTAAATCAAGAAGGTGCAAATTTAACAGATTTGTACACCTTAATTAATGCAGGCACAAATGGAGCTCCTGTAACCATACATTCGTATTCGAAACAGCAAGACACAGGTGGTAAAACCAATTTTGCCACAAATGCCTTAGACAAAAATTTCTCTACACAATGGACAGCAGATGATGGAGATATTCTTTCTGGAGACTATAAAGGAGATGGAGAGTTTGTAATTTTTGATTTAAGTGATGAATATCAATTAGATTTAATTCAAATCGCAACAGATGATAAATCAGACCCTTATGGTTTGCAAATTTGGGTATCTACTTCAGGTATAGATGCAAGTGATTTTACAAAATTGCTACCAACATCAAATGATTTATTAATCACAACTACAACTGGCACAAGAACAGATTTTGATACTTATCAAGTTTCAGAGAATGCACGTTATGTAAAATTAATTGGTTTTGGAAGATATAATACAGACGGAAATTCACGCAAAAGCGTTTGGACAAACATTACAGAAGTTGAGTTTTATGGAGAATCTACGAGTTTATCTGCAGATTCTTTTCAGGAAAATTCAATTTCAATGTATCCAAATCCTGCTAAAACATTGGTAACTATTAAAGCTAAAGTAGACATTAAAACTATTCAAGTTTTTAGTTTAGATGGAAAAGAAATTTTAAGTAAAAATGTAAATGATTCTAAAAATGAAATTATACTGAATACCAGTAAAATTTCAAATGGAATTTATCTTGTTCGTTTCACAAACGAGAGTGGTTTAAATGAACCTAGATTGATAAACATTGCTCATTAATTACTAGCAAAACCGTTTTATTTTTCAACTTAATTCATTTTTAGGTAGTAGAATTGCATCATTTTATCAAATTAATAAAAATGGTGAAACCTTCTTACAGATTGCAATAATTGATAATATTATTCAGATATTTGTAAAGAAGATAGTTCACTTTTTTAGATGATTTCAAACACAACTTTAGATAGCTTAAACAATTCACTTTCAGGAGATGTTTTGTATGATGATTTACACAAAACATTATATGCTACAGATGCCTCTGTGTATAGAAAAATTCCTTTAGCAGTTGCATATCCAACCAATGAAAAAGACATAAAAGTTTTAATTGATTTTGCTACTAAGAACAATATCACATTAATACCAAGAACTGCAGGTACATCTTTAGCAGGGCAATGTGTAGGTGATGGAATTGTAGTTGATGTTTCAAAACATTTTACAAACATTATAGCTTTTGATGAACTATCTAAAACCATTACTTTACAGCCAGGAATTGTAAGAGATTCTTTAAATGGATTTTTAAAACCATATGGTTTATTCTTTGGCCCAAACACCTCTACTTCTAACAGATGTATGATTGGTGGTATGGTTGGTAATAATTCCTCAGGTAGTACTTCTATAAAATACGGTGTCACTAGAGATAAAGTAATACAAATCAACGCAATTTTAAGTGATGGAAGTACTGCTGTTTTTAAAGAAATAAAATCTCAAGAGTTTATTCAAAAAACCAAACTAGATACTTTAGAAGGTAAAATTTACAAATCAATTATTGATGAACTTTCACCAAAAGAAGCTCAAAGTGAAATACACAATGAGTTTCCAAAACCAGCTATTCACAGAAGAAATACAGGTTATGCAGTAGATGAGTTTTTAAAATCAGACTTGTTTGGTGGAACAGAAAAAACCATAAATGTTGCAAAGTTTTTAACGGGTAGTGAAGGTACTTTAGCCTTTACAACCGAAATTACTTTACAGTTAGATGACTTACCTCCTACCGAAAGTATTATGGTTTGTACTCATTTTAAAAGTATTAATGAGAGCTTACAAGCTACTGTTATTGCTATGAAACATAATTTGTACAACTGCGAATTGATGGATAAAACCATCTTAGATTGTACAAAAAACAATAGAGAATTAGCAAAAAACAGGTTTTTCTTACAAGGTGATCCTGAAGCAGTTTTAATGCTAGAAGTTGCTGCAGAAACATTACCAGAGGCAGAATTATTGGCAGATGAATTAATTGCAGATTTAGCTAAAAATAAATTCGGTTATCATCATCCAAAAGTATATGGTAAGGATATTGCAAAGGTACATTACTTAAGAAAAGCAGGTTTGGGAGCTTTAGGAAATATGGTTGGAGATCAAAAAGCAGTGGCATGTATCGAAGATACAGCTGTAGCTTTAGAAGATTTACCAAATTATATTGAAGAATTTACTCAAATTATGGCAAAATATCAGCAAAATGCAGTGTATTATGCACATGCAGGAGCTGGAGAATTACATTTAAGACCAATTCTAAACCTAAAGAAAAAAGCCGATGTTGTACTTTTTAGGAAAATTACCACAGAAACAGCAGAACTTGTAAAAAAATACAAAGGTTCTTTTTCTGGTGAGCATGGAGATGGAATTGTTCGTGCAGAATTTATTCCTTTAATGATTGGCGATAAAAATTACCAGTTGTTAAGAAGAATCAAAAAAGCTTTTGACGCAAATAATGTTTTCAATAAAGGTAAAGTAACTGATGCTTTTGCCATGGACGAAAATTTACGTTATGAGGTAGATCGTAAAGAACCAGAAATTGATACTATTCAAGATTTTTCGGATAGTAAAGGTATTCTAAGAATGGCTGAGAAATGCAATGGTTCAGGTGATTGTAGAAAACCTGTTGAAGCAGGTGGAACAATGTGCCCAAGTTATAGAGCAACCAAAGATGAGAAAGATACAACCAGAGCAAGAGCAAATACTTTACGTGAAGTTTTAACGAACAACAAAGAACAAAATAAATTTAATTCTAGAGAATTAAAAGAAGTGTTGAGTTTATGCTTAAGTTGTAAAGCGTGTGCTTCTGAATGCCCAAGTAATGTGGATGTAGCTACAATGAAAGCTGAATTTCTTTATCAATATCAAGAAGAAAATGGCTATTCTTTTAGAAACAAACTTTTTGCCAACAATGTTAAGTACAATAAACTAGGTAGTATAGCTCCTGCAATTACAAATTTAGTTTTAAATACCTCGTTAACTAAAGCTATTATGGGAGTCGCTCAACATAGAAGCGTACCAAAGTTAGCTCCTAAAACCTTAAAGAAATGGTATGCTAAACAATCATTTACTTCTAAAACTTACAAAAAAACAGTTTACTTGTTTTGTGATGAGTTTAGTAACTATTATGATGTAGAAATTGGAAAAGATGCCTTTATATTACTTCATAAACTTGGCTATGATTTAAAAATGATAAATCATGCAGAATCAGGGAGAAGTTTTATTTCTAAAGGATTTTTAAAGGAGGCAAAAGCAGTATGTAATTTAAATATTGATTATTTTAAAGATATTGTAACTGCGGATACACCTTTAATTGGCATTGAACCCTCAGCAATTTTAACGTTTAGAGATGAGTATTTACGTTTGGCTGATGATAAAAAAGCTGCTGAAAAAATTGCTAAAAACACCTTTACTTTCGAAGAATTTTTAGCCAATGAAATAAAAGAAGGTAATATTAATGATAAGTTGTTTACTCAAGAAGAAAAGCAACTAAAGATTCATGGACATTGTCATCAAAAAGCATTATCAGGAACAAGTTCTAGCTTTCAAATTATGAATTTACCTAAAAATTATAAGGTAACAATCATGAATACAGGATGTTGTGGAATGGCTGGTTCTTTTGGTTATGAGAAAGAACATTATGATGTTTCAATGCAAGTTGGTGAAGACACATTGTTTCCAAAAGTTAGAAATTGTAGTTCAGATACCGAAATTGTTGCTGCAGGTACAAGTTGTAGACATCAAATTTATGATGGTACTAACAGAATTGCAAAACACCCAATTACAATTTTAAAAGAAGCCTTAATTTAATTAAAGTCAGTTCTATTTTTGTATTTTTAAAGTCTAACCTAGAAAACTTTGATACAAAAGAAAAAAATTGCATCCATGTTCTCCTTAATCATAGCAGGAGAAGCCATTTTTCTATTACCTTTTATTTTAATGCGTGTTTTTAAACCTGTAATTAGAGACGCCTTTTTAATTTCTGATGCTCAAATAGGTGAAGCACAAGCCCTATATGGAATTACTGCTGTTGCTTCTTATTTTTTTGGTGGATTTATTGCAGACAAATATGAACCTAGAAAATTACTAACACTCTCGTTAATCCTTACTGCTTTAGGTGGATTTTGGTTAACCTTAATGCCATCTATCATTGGTTTAAAAGCACTTTATGCATTTTGGGGAGTATCTACCATACTTTTATTTTGGTCTTCCTTAATAAAGGCAACTAGACAATGGGGTAACCAGAATAACCAAGGTATTTCTTTTGGTTTATTAGATGGTGGAAGAGGTTTTTTTGCTGCAACCATTGCTTTATCTGGAGCAGGAATTCTAACTTATTTTTTTCCAGAAAAAGGAGTTGAAATTACTTTTGAACATAAAGTAGAAACATTGCAATACATTATTGGATCTATAACAACTATTGTTTTTTTAATAGCTTTATTAGTTTGGCTATTTATTCCAAAAGGAAAATCAGAATTTAAAGAGAGTAAAGAATTTCAATTTGACTTTAAAAAGGGATTTAGTTTAATGAAGCAGAAAAAAGTAATTTATCATTCTATAATAATATTTTGTGCTTATTGTTCTTATAAATTAACAGGCGTTTATGGCACATATGCCAAAGATGTTTGGAATTACAGCCTAGAAGAAGCTACTTATTTTGCAGTTCTTATTCAATATATTAGACCAATAGCAGCAATAACAATTGGTTGGATTGCAGACAAGTATATGCCTTCAAAAATTATAATTCCAAGTTTTTCTTTACTTATTATTGCTTCTTTACTATTAGGATTGGGTTTATTTAATACCTTACCAATAGCTTTATCTTTCAGCACATTTATAATGATGGCATTAGGTACGTATGCCTTAAGAGGATTGTATTTTGCTATTATCGAAGAAACCAAAACTCCAATTCAATTTACAGGTACATTAGTTGGTATTATTTCTGTAGTTGGTTTTACTCCTGATATTTTTATGTCTTTGTTTAACGGTTATATGTTAGGCGAAAATCCAACAATTGTTGAATATCAGCATTTATTTACAACATTTACCATTATTCCTATTGTTGGTTTATTGGCTACATTAGGGTTTAGAAAAGCCATCAAAACCACTAAAAACCAACATATTAAATAATAAATTCTTGTATTATTTTATTTTTAAGAAGTAAAAAAACAAAGCCCAATTTTTATCTTTAAATGTAGTTTTAGACTTTCTTTAAGACAGTTTTGTTAAAATTTAACTATTTTTGTTTAAAGATTAACTAAAAACTATAAACACTATGTCAAAAGAAAAAATTATATTCAAAAATGCAATATTAATCGTCTTAATGATTGGAGGATTCTTTTTCCTATCTAAAGCTTTAGGCTTAGAGGGTAATCCTTATTTAAGATTTGTAAATTTAATATTTGTATTGGTTGGTATTAGACAAGCTGTTAAAACAAATATTGAAACAAACAACATGACTGGTTATGCCAAGAATGCAGGTGTTGCTTTTGGTACTTCTATTATAGGAGTGTTATTATCTACAGTAGGAGTTTTAGTATATATTGAATTTATAAATCCTGAATTTTTAAGTACAATGAATAATTCATTTTTAATAGGAGGAGATTTATCTATATACGAATTGTTATTTACCCTTGTAATAGAAGGTATTGCTTCATCTGTAGTAGGTTCATTAATTGTAATGCAGTTTTACAAAAATCATGGAAAATCTGATGATATATAAAATATCATTATTATAAATAAAAAAAACACTCCAAATTGGAGTGTTTTTTTTTGACCTATTTTTTGTTAACGTTACTTTTCGCTATTTAAAAGTGCAAAAAACTTATTAATATTAGGTAGAATAACAATTCTAGTTCTTCTATTTTTCGCTCTATTTTCAGAGGATGTATTTGGCAATAAAGGCACAGTATCTCCTCTACCAGAAGCAATTAACCTACTACCATCAATCTTAAATTTATTTTGCAATAAACGAACAATTGAAGTGGCTCTTTTTACACTTAAATCCCAATTGTCTTGAACTGTTGCATTGCTAATTGATTGAGAGTCTGTATGCCCTTCAATCATTATATCAATACTTGGCTCAGACTCTGCAATATCAGCAATTTTAGTAATTAAAGATAGTGCACTTTCTTTAACTCGATAACTACCTGTGTTAAACAATAGTTTATCTGAAACAGAAATCATAACCACTGTTTCATCTATATCAATGTCTAGTTCATCTGAGTTTAATAGTTCTGCTTCACCCAAAGTTTGAGTAATAATATTATAAGATAAAGCTAGATTTAGTGAATCTTTTAAAGTTTTTGCTTCTGCTAATTTTTTAGGATCCACCTTAGCTAGAGTTGCATCCATAATTGCTCTGCCTTTATCAGAAATAACAATATTATCGCTATTTACATCAAATTTTAAAGCATTTTCTTCTTCTAAATTTGCATTATCGTCTTTTAAAGAATTGATTTTATCATAATACATTTCAACTCTTCTGTCTATTTCTTCTTGCTTTAATTGTAGCTTTTGAAGATTGCCTTTAGCATCTGTATATTTATTTTCTAACTCAACATATTTCTTTTTAGAAACACAGGAAGTCATCATTAACATACAAATTGATACTGGTAAAATTAAATTTCTCATTTCGTTTTATTTTTAGGAGAAATTAAATATAACCAATTTATTATGGATGGCTAAAAGATTTTATTTTAAAGAATTTAAACTACCAATAATGGTTTCTATTTTAGCTAGAGTATCTGCCTCTTTCTTGCGTTCTAAAGTAATTACCTTTTCTGGTGCATTAGCAACAAAACGTTCGTTAGATAATTTCTTTTGAATACCTACTAAAAAGCCTTGGGCTCTTTTTAATTCTGCAGATAATTTTTCAATTTCAGCTTCAACATCAATATTGGCAGCAGAAATAGGCACAAAATATTCGTTAGATTTTACTCTAAAAGATGCTCCATCAACTTTTTCTGACACATAATTTATAGTTGACGTATTTGTAAGTTTTTGAATTATACTATCAAATTTAACAGATGTATTAGCGTTATTAACCACATACAATTCTACTGCATCTTTAAACGCAATATTCTTATCTTTTCTAATAGTTCTAATACCAGAAATTACGCCTGTTGCAAATTCAAACTCATTAATAATATCTGCATCAAACTCATTTTGAACAGGATATTTTGCAATAATTAAGGCTTCTTCAGAAGTTCTTTCTGCAATAAATTGCCAAATTTCTTCAGTTAAGAATGGCATAAATGGATGCAGAACTTTTAAATTGTTTTCTAAAACTTCAATAATTGCATCAAAGGTTACTTGATCTATTGGGTGTTGATAAGCTGGCTTCACAATTTCTAATAACCATGATGAAAAATCATCATTTATTAGTTTATAAATGGCCATTAAAGCATCAGACAGTCTATATTTAGAAAAGTGATCTTCAATTTCTGCTAAAGCTTTTTGAAACTTAGCTTCATACCAAGATAAACCAATTTTTGCAGTTTCTGGCTGCTCTAAACTGGCATCTACCTCCCATCCTTTTATCAAACGAAAAGCATTCCAAATTTTATTGGCAAAACCTTTTCCTTGCTGACATAAGTCTTCATCGAATAAAATATCATTTCCTGCAGGCGCACTTAATAACAATCCAACTCTTACACCATCTGCACCATAATCATCAATTAATTTCAATGCATCTGGTGAGTTCCCTAAAGACTTAGACATTTTACGTCTTTGTTTGTCTCTAACCAAACCTGTTAGATAAACATTTTCAAATGGTTTTGCGTCTTTATATTCATAACCTGCAACAATCATTCTTGCTACCCAGAAAAATAAAATATCTGGTCCTGTAACTAAATCGTTTGTTGGGTAATAGTATTTAATTTCTTCATTTTCAGGATTTCTAATTCCGTCAAAAACAGACATTGGCCATAACCAAGAAGAAAACCAAGTATCTAAAGCATCTTCATCTTGTTTTAAATCAGACGTTGCTAATGCTTTATTTCCTGTTTTTTCTTTTGCTAAAACTAAAGCTTCTTCTATATTTTCTGCTACAACAAAATCTTCTTTTCCATCTCCATAGAAAAAAGCGGGTATTTGCTGACCCCACCAAAGTTGACGAGAAATGTTCCAATCACGAACATTTTCCATCCAATGACGATAGGTGTTTTCGAATTTCTTAGGTACTAAGTTAATTTCAGTATCATCACCTAAAACAGCATCTATTGCAGGTTTTGCCAAATCTGTCATTTTTAAAAACCATTGATCTGATAACCTTGGCTCAATAACAGCTTTTGTTCTTTCTGATGTACCAACTTTATTCGTATGTACTTCAGTTTTTACTAAGATTCCTTTTTCTTCTAATTCCTTGGCTATCTCTTTACGAACTACAAAACGATCTTTACCTTGATAATGCAACCCAAAAGAGTTTAAAGAAGCATCATCATTAAAAATATCTATTACTTCTAACTGATGTTTATCTCCTAAATTTTTATCATTTTCATCATGAGCAGGAGTTACTTTTAAGCAACCTGTACCAAATTCTAAATCTACATATTCATCTTCAATAATAGGTATTACTCTATCACATAAAGGCACAATTGCCTTTTTCCCTTTTAAATGAGTAAAACGTTCATCGTTTGGATTGATACAAATTGCAGTATCTCCAAAGATGGTTTCTGGTCTTGTTGTTGCAATAGTTAAAGTGTCTTCTGAACCTTCAATTTTATATTGTAAATAATATAAATTACCTTGTCTTTCCTCATGAATTACTTCTTCATCAGACAATGTAGTTTTGGCTTCAGGATCCCAATTTACCATTCTATAACCTCTGTAGATTAAACCTTTGTTGTATAAATCTACAAAAACCTTAATTACAGATTCAGACATTTCTGGGTCCATCGTAAAAGCGGTTCTTTCCCAATCGCAAGAAGCACCTAACTTTTTAAGTTGTTCTAAGATAATTCCACCATATTCATCTTTCCAATCAAATGCATGTTGTAAAAACTCTTCTCGAGTTAAATCGCTTTTAGCAATACCTTGCTCTTTTAATTTAGCTACAACTTTAGCTTCTGTAGCAATAGATGCATGGTCTGTTCCTGGCACCCAACAAGCATTTTTACCTTGTAAACGTGCACGTCTAATTAATACATCTTGAATTGTATTATTAAGCATATGACCCATATGCAAAACCCCTGTAACATTTGGTGGAGGAATTACAATAGTATAAGGTTCTCTTTCATCTGGAGTTGAATGAAAATAATTATTTTTCATCCAATAAGAATACCACTTATCTTCTACCTTACTTGCATCATATTTAGATGGAATTGCCATACTTTGGAATCGTTTTTGATATATAGTTGGCAAAAATACAATTCTCTTTTTTGTAGAGAAAATTAGCCATTGATTTTTTAAAATAAAATATAAACCCTAATTTTACAGTATTAAACCCTTAGTTATGAAAGTATTCGGATCTTTTTTAGTTGTTTTTTTAATTTCTTTTTCCATAAATGCTCAAGAATTTAAGTTTGAAAAAGAAACTATAGATTATGGTAAAGTGAATAAAGGTTCTAATGGCGAGAGTACTTTTGTGTTTACAAATGTGGGTGATGCTCCTTTAATAATTAAAAATGTAAGATCTACTTGTGGTTGTACAGTACCTAAAAAACCAGAAAAGCCAATTATGCCTGGAGAAAAAGGAGAAATTAAAGTTTCTTATGATACCAATAGAATTGGTGGTTTTTCTAAGTCGATTAATATTTTTTCGAACGCTAAGAATGCTAGAAAAGTAATTCGAATTAAAGGCGTTGTTCTAACAGGAGTTTCTATGGAGAAAGAAAAAAGTATTGTTTCTGATTCTCAATAATTAGATTTTTTTCTCTAGAAAAAATTCAAACTTCATTTTTTGCTCATTTCTTAAAACGGTTATCCTTATTCGTTTTTTGTCTCTTTCTTGAAATTTCTGATTGATAGATTCCAGTGTTAAATCTGCAGCATTTGCATTATTTAGCTTTAAAATGATATCACCTTTTTGAAGACCTGCAACATGACTTGGTGAACCTTTAACCACATTTCTTATTTTAAAGGATGGCTTAAACTTATAAGAAAAACCGCTAATAAAATTAATTGTTTTACTGTTTTCAGATCCTTTGCTAATAGGAGTTGAAACTATGGTTTGTCTTTCTTTTACCAATTGTTTTCCACTGTAAATAACATCTAAGCCACTCATATTGTAATCAAAACCATTAGTTAAAGAACCATTTTTTTTCAACATTAATTTCTGATTAGCATAATCAAACCAAACAATGAATCGCTTTAAAATACCAGCACCTATACTTCCATTTCTATCTTTTACACTCCTTGCGTTTTTGGTGGATACTGAATCTAGAAAAGATACAGTTGGCTCTTTAACCATATAATTACCTAATTGTACAGCTGGTATTCTACTTCTTTTGCCATAAATAGTACCACTTAAACCTTCACCTAATATATCTGTAAAAAAACGATTTGGCGTTTGAATATTGTATTTGGAATTTTCGAACAACCAAAGTGCATCACTGCCTCCTGTGTCTATCAATAATTTAACTTTGGTAAGTTTATTACCAATAGTGTCTAACTTTATATCTGTATTTATATAAGGTTTCTTTCGATGAAATGTTAACGGAAAAACTTCGCAATTTCTGCAGGCTTTGAGTTTAACTTTTTTAGGGTTGTAAAAGTGAATATACTTTGTTTTGTAATTGATTTTAACAATAAAATTTTTAAGTAAATCATAACCCAAAATCCCATGGATTGTAATTCCCATTTTACCGGATAAATCAAAATAATCTCTTAGAATTACATATACAGATTCATCATTACTTTGAATATTTTCTACAGAAATTTTATTGCTTTTAGACATTAATGCTTCTACAGCATCACCTTTACCTAAGCCTTGAAGTTTAATTTTCTCTAAATTATTTAAACCTAAACTATCATTTTTGGTGATGTTAAAAAGAATGGTTTTAGTAACACCAGAATCTAAAATAAACGATACCTTTTTATCATTAATTTTAAGAGGTACAACTATTAAATTATTTATCAATTTAAACTTAACACTAACTTTCTTTTTCTTCTGATTCAAAAACCGAAAACCTTCTTGTGCTTCTGTATTGATAAACCAGAATATGAAAAGTAAAATAAATATGGATTTTCTATGTTTCAAATGTTTCTTTTAACTTATCTATTTAAATATACAAATTATGATTTGCTTTATTAAAAAAATGAGCGGGAAACCTTTTAAAGATTATGAAATTTAACAAGACTTTTAAAATTAATTTCGCAAATTTGCAGGAAAATTTAAGTAAAAAATTATTATGCCTTCAATATCTATCAAAGGACTTCATATGCCAGAATCACCAATTAGAAAATTGGTGCCATTTGCTGAAAATGCGAAAAAGAGAGGAACTAAGGTTTATCATTTAAATATTGGTCAGCCAGATATTAAAACACCTCAAATAGCTTTAGATGCTGTTAAAAACAACACTATAGAAACCTTATCTTATGCACGCTCTGAAGGTTCTGAAGAATACAGAACTAAATTGGCAAACTATTATGCAAACCATAATGTGAATGTATCTGCAGATAATATAATTGTTACTACAGGTGGTTCAGAAGCCTTACTTTTTACTATTGGTAGTATAACAGATGCAGGTGATGAAATAATTATTCCTGAACCTTTTTACGCAAATTATAATGGGTTTTCTACAGCTTCTGGAGTAACAGTTGTACCTGTAATTTCAAAAATTGAAGATAATTTTGCTTTACCAAAAATTGAAGATTTTGAGAAGCTAATTACAAAAAATACAAAAGCTATTTTAATTTGTAATCCTGGAAATCCTACAGGATACATGTACTCTAAAGAAGAGATTCTAAAATTAAAAGAAATTGTTTTAAAACATGATCTTTTTCTTATTGCAGACGAAGTTTATAGAGAATTTGCTTATGATGGTTTAGAGCATACCTCAGTAATGGCTATAGAAGGTTTAGAAGATAATGCTATTGTAATAGATTCAGTTTCTAAAAGATATAGCATGTGTGGTGCAAGAATTGGTTGTATTGTTTCTAAAAATGAAGCATTTATAGCAACAGCTATAAAATTTGCACAAGCAAGATTAAGCCCACCCACTTATGCTTTAATTGCTAGTGAAGCTGCTTTAGATACACCTCAAAGTTATTTTGATGATGTAAAAGCGGAATATGTTCAAAGAAGAGATACTTTAGTTGCTGAATTACAAAAAATAAAAGGTGTAAAAGTAGCCATACCAAAAGGTGCTTTTTATTGTGTTGCTGAATTACCAGTTGCAGATACAGATGATTTTGCAAAGTGGATGTTAGAAAGCTTTAACTACAATAACGAAACTGTAATGGTTGCACCAGCAAGCGGATTTTATTCTACTGAAGGCGAAGGAAAAAATCAAATTAGAATGGCATATGTTTTAAAGAAAGAAGATTTAATTAAATCTGTAGAAATTCTTAAGAATGCCCTAGAAGCTTATCAAGCATAATTGAATATCAAAGAAAACATATCATTAAAGGAGTACAATACTTTTGGTATTGATGTAAATGCAAAACGATTTGTAAGTGTAAATTCAGTTTACCAACTACAACAATTACTTAAAGCAGAAAAAAATGTATTTCTAATTTCTGGAGGTAGCAACATGCTACTTACCAAAGATATTGACAAACTAGTTGTACATATTGATTTTAAAGGAATATCAATAGACAAAGAGGATGATGATTTTGTTTATTTAACAGTAAACGCAGGAGAAAATTGGCATGATTTTGTTTTGTATTGTGTAGCTCAAAATTATGGAGGATTAGAGAATTTAGCCTTAATACCTGGTAATGTTGGTACTTGCCCAATACAAAATATTGGGGCATATGGTGTGGAAGTTAAAGACACCATAACAAAACTAGAAGCTGTTAATCTAGAAACTACAAAGTTAGAATCATTTTCTAATGAAGATTGCAATTTTGGCTATAGAAATTCAATTTTCAAAAACTCAGTAAAGGGGAAATATGTAATTACTTCAGTTGCGTTTAAATTAACCAAAAGAAATCATAATTTAAATACTTCTTATGGTGCTATTGAAACTGAATTGGCTTCTAAACAAATTACTGAACCAACTTTAAAAGATATTTCAGATGCAGTTATTGCAATTCGAAAATCAAAATTACCTGATCCAAAAGAAATAGGAAATAGTGGAAGTTTTTTTAAAAATCCAGTGATTTCTAAATCACACTTTTTAGAACTTCAAAAAGAGTATCCTAATATACCAAATTATATCATTTCTGAAAATGAAATAAAAGTACCTGCTGGCTGGTTGATAGAAACTGCAGGGTTTAAAGGTAAGCGTTTTGGAAATTATGGAGTTCATGAAAAACAAGCTTTGGTGCTTGTAAATTATGGCAATGCTTCTGGAAAAGAAATTTATGCTCTTGCTGAAAAAATTCAAAAAGAAATTCTCACTCAATTTAAGATTGATTTAGAAATTGAGGTAAATATTATAAAATAAAAAACCTTGTAATAAATACAAGGTTTCTTCTGTAAGTATTCCCCCAAATACAAACATTAACTTTTTTGAAGCGTTTTTATATCAGCAATTAACTGCTTTACCGAATTTTTATTCAGACCATTATAAATGCCTCTTATGTGTTTGTTCTTATCTATTAAAATAAAGTTTTCTGTGTGCAGAAAATCGTCTATTCCTTTTGGTTCACCTAAATCATTTTCTACAAAATAAGATGATCTTCCTAAATCATAAATTTCTTGTTTCTTTCCTGTAACCAGATGCCAATTATTTCCAATATTTTTTTCTATGGCATAATTCTTTAATTGAGCTACAGAATCAATTGACGGTGTTACTGAGTGCGAAAGCATTAAAACAGAATTATCTTCTTTAAAAGCTTCTTGTACCAAATGCATATTTTTAGTCATTAAAGGGCAAATTCCTGGACAAGTAGTAAAGAAAAAATCAGTTACATAAATTTTATTCTTAAAAGTATCTTGTGTTACTTGCTCTCCATGTTGATTTGTAAATTCAAAATCAGGAATTTTATGAAAATCTTTTAATTCTTTATCATTAGATGCAATCCATTTTGGCGTAAATGAAGCTTCGTTATAATAAGGCAAAGCCTCTACTCTACTTGATAACGTATTCTTTTTCTGTTTTTTACAACTAAAAATTAAAAGCGCTGTAAAAAATAAAATACTATATGCTTTTACGTTCTTCAATTTTTTCATTTTTAAGTTGATAGCACAAATTGGCTCTTTGCATCCCGAAAATTCGCCCATTTTTCGCTTCATAATTCACATAAATAGTTCCATTTTCTAGCCAAGCTTGTTGTAATCCATCTTCTTTACCCTGAGTAAGGTTTCTTTTTTTAGCTAATTGACCACTAGAATACCATACTTTCTGAACACCTTCTAGTTTACCATTTACATAATTAGATGCTGCTATAAGATTTCCTTCTTTATCGTAATTCAACTTTTTACCATGCAATTGATTGTTTACATAAAAGGCTTTTCTTTTTATGCCTCCATTTTTAAAGAACATAAAATTATCACCTTCTCTTTTACCATTGTAAAACGTTGTTTTTTCTGATATACTGTCATTCGCATATCGTTTTACGCTATAACCATTAAAGGGCTTATTATTATAAAACCACTTCCCTTTTAATGGATCTAACTTTAGTTGACTTTTATCAACAAAAACATTTTTAATTACCTTTTTAGAATGCAAAATAAGCTCTTGATTCTCCTGCTTTTGACAAGCAAGAAAAATAAAAATAGCAATTATGTAATATTTAGTTAATCGCATTTGGTGTACCTTGGTAAGGCCCTGCAAACGCTAAGTACCTACCTGTTGTAGAATATAAATCGTTAATAATATGATAGTGATAAAGCTCTTCAGTAGAATGTTGTGTTGTACTTGTATGCCCTCCAGAAGCATCTAATCCTGTTGGGTAAGTTCCTGTTGAACTACATTTTCTACCATAGATAAAAAATCCGTCAGAAATAATACCTACTAATTTATCATCATCATCTGTAAAAGCTAAAGGCTCTAAATGATAGTGATACTGAGAAGGACCAATATGAGCACCAGCATAATCTAAACTACCAGCTGCACTATCTAAAGGCCCATTACCTTCTTGATCATTGTAAATGTATGCACCACTAACTGCAATACCAATGGCCCCTAAACTCGTTGCTGTTGTTGAGCTTGCAACAGAAGCAGAAGCAGATACAGTTAAAGAACCAGATAAATCTCTGCCAGAAGTATCAATTCTTGTTGGTGTCATGTTTGCTTCAGATGTAACAGTTGGAGCTACATATAATGGATGACTCTCACTCCAATATGGAGTTGTATGATTTGGCAAACCTGTTGTTTCTATGGTGATTGAAGTTCCATTTCCAGAAATATAGATATCTGTTTCATCTTCATCAAATTCTTCGAAAGCAGTTGGTAATTCTGTAATTACATCTGCGTTAGTAGTATCATCAATAATGGTATCTACTTCATCATCATTAGAACTACATGCTATAAAAGCACTTATAGAAACTGCTGCAAATACTATTGATTTTAAAAATTTAGTTTTCATAATTGTTTGGCTTATTGGTTTAATTGTCTTCTCTTCTTTCTGGTCTCTCTGGTCTTTTAGGCTTTGGTGCCTTTTTTAATTCTTCTTTAGAAATAAAACCATCTTTATTGGTATCAATCTTTTTAAAATCTTGTTTTAATGGGCCTTTTGCTTCTTTCAAAGAAATTTTTCCATCTTCATTTGTGTCTAAATCTTTAAAAATCTTTTTTATTGATGGTGGTCCTTGTCTTTTTTCATTTTCTCTGTTTTCTTGACCAGAAGTGGTTAACACTCCAAGTGCAACAATTAATATGGTTAAAATTGATTTTTTCATGATTATGTTTTAATGTTCTATTAGTTAAGATGTGCTTATTTTAAAATACTTGCGCTCTTAACTTTTTTTTAACTTTATCATTTACTCATTATTAATGAAAGGATCTGAAAACTTCTCATCAAAAATAAACTCTTCATCTGTTAAAGTTCTTAAGAAATTTACCAACGCCTGTTTTTCTGTGTCTGTTAGATTAAGTCTTCTTACTCCATTTCCTTGACGTAATCTACCATCTAACTCTGCACTATTTTGCACACCTGAATTGTAATGTTCAATCACCTCTTCTAAAGTTGAAAAACGACCATCATGCATAAATGGTGCTGTTAATTCTATATTTCTTAAAGAAGGTACTTTAAATTCACCATCATTTCTACCTTCATCAGTTAAAACTGCATCTAAACCATTATTTCTTGCTCTATCTCCAACAAAGGCATTTGTATCATGACAATCTGAACAACGAGTTCTATTACTGAAAAACAAGTTTTTTCCTAAGTTTTCTGATGCTGTAAAGTTTGGAAAATTCGCATTTTGATTGTTCGTCTGTGCTAAACCTTCATCATACTTTGATTGATAAGAAACCATAGATCTTACAAATTGTGCCAAGGCTAAAGCAATTCGTTCGCTAGAAATTTCATCATCTCCAAAAGCTCTAGTAAATAAGACTGAATAATAGGCTTCGTTTTGCAATTTACTCTCCAATTCATCTAATGTTAAACCCATTTCCACAGCGTCTTGAATAGGTAATAATACTTGCTCTTCTAAACTCTCTGCTCTTTCATCCCAAAAGAAACGACCATTATCATAAAATTTGGCGTTGGCTAAACCCATTGAATTTCTTGCAGTTAGCTCTCCGTTAAAACCTACACTTAAAGTATTTACATCAGAAAAACCTGTAGATTGATCGTGACATGAAGCACAACTCACAGCATTATTTACAGACAATTGCTTATCGTAAAACAAAACCCTACCTAAAGTAGCACCTTCATCCGTAATTGGATTATTATTAGGTGTATTGTCTTCTTGGGCAGTGCCATTTGCCAAAAAATGATTTGGTAGAATTACATTTTCGTAATTGAAAGAATTGGCAGGTAAATTTAAAGTTTCAGCTAAAATATCTAAGTCTGAATTTGAATCTATATCTATAGTAACATCATCTGTTAATTCTAAATATTCATTCTCTGATGAGCAAGACAGGAAACTTACAACTAAAAGAAGCGTAAGAAATTTGTGGGTAAAAGTCATAATTTTAAAATTTAAGTAAATAAAAAGTAAAATTGCTCCATATATCTAATTTTTGGTTGATATATGTTTAGATGACTTCTTGTTAAAAAACTTGCAAAAAAAAGTTAAAATAAATTATCTAGGTGGTGGAGGCATTCTTCTTTTAGGAGGAAAACCATTGCCATTTCTATTGGGTGGCCCAGGTCTTTTACCTCTTAATGCTTGTTTAATTATTTTATCAAATTTAACCTTCTGCTCCTCAGTACATATGGCTCTAACTTGTTTAAAAAATTCGAAAACCTCTAACTCTTTTTCTACTTCTAACCTGCTTGTTCTTTCTATTATATCTCTTGTATTTACATTGCTGTCATTCGTTTGAAAAGAACTAAAAAGAGCATCTTTTTGATGAGTAATTTGTCTTTCAAAATGTTGCATTTTATCTTTATGCTCTTCATCTAACTCAGTAAAAGTTTTCTTTTGAGCTTCAGTAAAATCTAGTTGATTTATTAGAAAATTTCTTGCTGGAGGTTTATTATTTCTTTGATGAGGCTTAGCAACCAACATAAATATTAAAACTCCATTTAATATCACCAAAACCGTTATTAAAACTACAAGTAATTTTGTTTTCATACGTTTTAATTTAATAAACTAGTTTGCGATTGCAAATTATACTCTTGAGCAAAACCTTCTATATTATTAGGGTTTGAAGTTTGTTCTTCTATATTAAAAGCATAATAGAAAGCTGAAACATTTATACACAATACAATTGCTAAAACTGCCCATTGTAATTTAGGTGTAAACCAACTGTAAACTTTGGAATCCTTTTCTTTTTCTTGCTCTATTTTTTGCAAGACTTTATGCTTAAAAAAATGATTTACTTTCACTTCTTTAATAGAATCTAAGACCTCTAAATGTTGTTCTAAATTGTTGTTTCTCTTTTGCATTTTATTTCTTTTGACTGCTCAAAATAATTTTATAATTATTTAGATGTATTCTATTTTTAAAACTTGCGGAAATTTTTAAATTATTTTTTAAAAACCTCTTTTTCAAATAATTAAACTTACCTATTTTTATTTAAGTTACTTAATTTCTCTTTTAAATTTTTCTTTGCTCTAAACATAATAGATTCTACAGAAGATAAACTTTTACTAGTTATTTCCACAATTTCTTGGTAACTTTTACCATCAATTTTAGCCAATGTAAACACCACTCTTTGTGATTCTGGCAATGTATTTATTGCTTTAAATATAGTTGCAGCTTGTTCTTTATTTTCTAAAATAATTCCTGGGTGCTTAAACTCTGTAAAGTAATTTGTTTTATCAATCGGAATTGCATTACCCACTATAGATTGCATAAAGGCAAATCTCTTTTTAGTATTTTTTTTCCGAATAAATTCTAGACTCTTATTCGTGGCTATTCTATATATCCATGTAGAGAGTTTAGAATTACCTTTAAATTTATGTATAGATCTAAAAACCTCCAAAAACACTTCTTGGGCAATATCTTCTGCATCTTCTTTATTGGGTACAAAAGACATACAAGTATTAAATACTTTCTGCTCGTAATCATTTAACAATATGCCAAATGCAGAAGATTTACCCTCTTGTAATTCTTTTATAAAATCTAGTTCGCTCAATGATAATTGCCTAAAAAAGTAAACATACAAAAAAGTTAAAACTATACTACATAAGTAGATATCTATTTCACTTTTAATTCTATAATTTGTAACTTTGCAGTATGAAATTATTATTACTTACTTTAGGGCTTTTAGCATTAGGTGTTGCTGGTATTGCTATTAAAATTTGGGCTAAAAAAAATGGTGAATTTGCAGGTACTTGTGCTAGCCAAAACCCAATGTTAAATCAAGAAGGTGAAGCCTGTGGTTTTTGTGGTAAAACTCCAGATCAATTCAGTACCTGTGCTGAACCAGAACATAAATAAGCCATTTTAGCAATGCTACTAACTGTACTTTTCTACGCTTTTGTAGTTGTTACAGGAATTCAAATTATTTATTATCTTTTATTTGCTACCATTTTAGGTAAAAAGAAAAAAGAGGTTGTAAATTCTAAAGAATATCCAATAACTGTTATTGTCTATAACAAGAATAATGGTAATACATTGGTTGAAAACCTTCCTAGTCTTTTAAATCAAAATTACGCTAAGTTTGAAATACTTATCGTTGATAATAATTCTAACGATAATACTCTTGATAGTGTTGAAGGTTTGGTTGAAAAGCACAACCATTTAAAAATAATTCAAGTAGAAAACAACGAAGCCTTTTGGGGTAATAAAAAGTATGCACTTACGCTTGGAATTAAAGCTGCAAAATACGATCATTTATTATTTACAGATTCGCAAACTAAAATATTAAGTACGAATTGGATTTCTGAAATGAGCTCAAAATTTTCTGATACAAAGACCATCAATTTAGGATATAGAAAATTTACAAAAAACTCAACGTTTTTAAACTTATTGGCTCGTTTCGAAAACTTAATAAAAGCTTTACAATGTTTTTCTTACATTAAAATCAATAGCCCTTTTATGGCTTTTGGAAAAAATTTGGCTTATGAGAGACAAGAGTTTTTTAAAGTAAAGGGTTTTATTTATCATATTAAAATTAATAATGGTGAAGATGATCTTTTTATAAGAGATGCAGCAACGAAAGAAAATATTACTTATACTATTTCATCTGATAGTTTTGTAGAAACTGAATCTCCAAAATCGTTAAGTGAATGGTTTGCAACATTAAAATCCAATAGGTCACTTCAAAAACATTATAAATTCAAACAACAGTTACTTCTGCATCTATTTACAATTTCTAAGGTGTTATTTTACGTTTTGGGTACATCAGTATTTTTCTTTTTTTCTTGGAAAATAATACTACCAATTGTTTTAGTTTATTTCTTAACGCTATGGATTGTTGTTGGAGTTTCTAGCAAAAAATTAGAAGAAGCTCAACTCGTTTTCTTTTTACCAATTCTAGAAATTTCTTTAGTATTGATTCAAATTAGTATATTTATTGCTAATTCATTTTCAAAATCAAATCGTTGAGCAAAGAAGATTTAGTACTTAGAGAAAATATTGCTAAAGCTAAAGAAGGCAATCAAGCCGCTTTTCGATATTTATTGAACCTTTATTGGGTAGAAGTTTATGGTTTTTTACTAAAAAGAATTAATAATGAAAATGAAGCAGAAGATATAGCCATACAAGCCTTTTCTAAAGCTTTCGACAAAATAACCACCTTTGACGATAATTATACTTTTAAGACTTGGCTAATTACCATTTCTAAAAATGTACATATAGATTTAGTTCGTAAAAAGAAAATATCTGTTGCTACAGAAACAACCAAAGACCAAGAAGAGAAAGTTTATTTGGTTGCTGATGAAAACCCTACACCAGAAGATAAAATTATTAGAGAACAGAATTTAGCAAAGCTTTTGAGAGATATTAGACAATTAAAACCTAAATATCAAGAAGTGATTCAGTTAAGGTATTTTCAAGAACTTAGTTATAAAGAAATTGCACAGCAAACCAACGAACCAATGAATAATGTAAAAGTTAAGTTGTTACGTGCTAAAAAATTACTGGCAGAAATCATCAAGAAGTCTTAGCTTTTATTAAGGCCTAATTCGACTTTAATTCTGCATATAAAGCACAAAACCTCATGAAGAAATCATTCTTGCAATCTTTAGGACCAGGCCTTTTATTTGCTGGTGCTGCAATAGGCGTTTCTCATCTTGTACAGTCCACAAGAGCTGGTGCAGATTTTGGTTTTGGTTTACTTTGGGCACTTCTATTGGTAAATTTATTTAAGTATCCCTTTTTTCAATTTGGCCCAAGATATGCAGCTGCAACAGGCGAAACATTACTTGATGGTTACAAAAAATTAGGAAAATGGGTTTTAGTACTTTACTATATTATCAACTTTGCTACTATGTTTACAATACAGGCTGCAGTTACCATTGTTACTGCAGGCTTAGCGTCTCAATTATTTGGCTTAACTGATAATCTTGTAGTATGGTCACTTATCATTATGTCAATCAGTATTCTGTTACTGATAATTGGTAAATACAAATTATTAGATAATATGATGAAATTTATCATTATCATTTTATCTATAAGCACAGTTGCTGCAGTAATAATAGCACTTAATAATTCTTCGGATGCTTTTGATGTAACTCAAATTATACCTTCAGGCACTGTAGAATTAACCTTTTTAATTGCCTTTTTAGGATGGATGCCTGCACCTTTAGACATTTCTATATGGCACTCAATTTGGTCTGTAGAAAAAAGAAAAGTAAATAACATTGTTATAAAACCAAAAGATGCCATTTTTGATTTTAATGTGGGTTATGTTGGCACTATTATTTTAGGAGTTTGCTTTGTTTTATTGGGGGCTTTAGTTATGTATAAATCTTCAGAAACATTTTCTAATAAAGGTGGAGAGTTTGCCTCTCAGTTAATAAACTTATACACAAAAAACTTAGGTGCTAAATCGTACATTTTTATTGCTATTGCTGCCTTTACAACTATGTTTAGCACAACCATAACTACTTTAGATGCATCTCCTAGAGCCATGAATTTAAGTACAAATTTAATCTTCAATAAAAAATTTAAGTTTGGTTATTGGTTTTGGCTAGGGTTATTATTTATTGGAACTTTATTAATACTACAGTTTTACATTGCAAATATGGGAGTTTTGGTTAAAATAGCAACAATTTTATCTTTTTTAACGGCCCCTTTCTATGCAATTTTAAATTATATTTTAATAACAGGAAAGCACACACCAAAAGAGCATCAACCAAAAATTTTTACCAAGATTTTAAGTTTAATCGGAATTGTATTTTTAATTGGATTTAGCCTGTGGTTTTTAACTAATATTTAAATCTTTTCTTCGTAAATTTGCATTCTAATCTAGAATGATAATGGCAATAGAAACTGCAGTACTTCCAGAAAGACCAAAAAAACCAAAATGGTTACGTGTAAAACTACCTGTTGGTAAGAAATATACAGAATTAAGAGGTTTAGTAGATAAATACAAACTAAATACCATCTGTACAAGTGGTAGTTGTCCAAACATGGGCGAATGTTGGGGAGAAGGAACTGCAACCTTTATGATATTAGGAAATATTTGTACACGTTCTTGTGGGTTTTGTGGTGTCAAAACTGGTAGACCAGACACAGTTGAATGGGATGAGCCAGAAAAAGTAGCAAGATCTATTAAGTTAATGGGCATTAAGCATGCTGTAATTACCTCTGTAGATAGAGATGATTTAAAAGATGGTGGTTCTATCATTTGGGCAGAAACTGTAGATGCTATTCGCAGAGCAAACCCAAATACAACTTTAGAAACCCTTATTCCCGATTTTCAAGGTAACACTAAACAAATAGATAGAATTATAGAAGTTGCTCCTGAAGTAGTTTCTCATAATATGGAAACAGTTCGCAGATTAACTAGAGAAGTGAGAATACAAGCTAAATATGATAGAAGTTTAGGTGTTTTAAAATACTTGAAAGAAAATGGTATGAGAACCAAAACTGGTTTAATGCTAGGTTTGGGTGAAAAGGAAGAGGAAGTAATACAAACAATGAAAGATTTAAGAGCTGTAAATTGTGATATAGTTACTATTGGTCAATACCTACAGCCTACAAAAAAACATCTTCCAGTGAAAGAGTTTATTACTCCAGAACAATTTAAAAAATATGAAACTTTAGGTTTAGAAATGGGCTTTATGTATGTAGAAAGTGGTGCTTTAGTGCGTTCTTCTTACAAAGCTCATAAACATGCTAAATAATTAGCAAAAAAATTAAATTCAAATAAAGTTTGGCACAGAGTTTGAATATAATAAAATGAAAGCAACGTAGTAAACTGTTTTCATTGTGTAAATTTATTTGAATTAGTTGATTTAAAAAACCACCTTAAAAGGTGGTTTTTTTTTTGTGTAATTAAAGCGAAAAAAAAATCGCCTATCTTTTAAATTCTAGACGATTTTTTATAACATATTATAAATCCCCCAATTCGTAATAGTTATGAAACAAATAAACAACTTTATTGAGTTTTTCGTCAAAATAGCCGATGAACGACTCTTAAGTGTCGACGAATGACATTTTACCTTCGATAATCATTTTTAGAAAACTTTAACACTTTTTAAATAATAACTATCTTAAAACAAAAAAACACCTAAAAAAAATTTAGGTGCATTTTGATAACTTAATATAAATCCCCCAATTCGCAAAAGTTATCTGATTCAAAGAAACAACTTTATTAAGTTTAAAAATGTAAGTGCTCGCCTATAACAAATTTACTATAGACGAATGGAAAATAAGTTTCGACTACCTTTATTTACAGAAAGTATATAACAAAAAAACGTCTAAATATAATTTAGACGTTTAATTTTTGCTCATCCAATGGATGTTTTATTTTTTAGGTTAGTTTTATTAAATTATATTGTTTAAGAACTTTTTTAAAATAAAAAACACCTAAAATAAATTTTAGGTGCATTTTGATAACTTATTATAAATCCCCCAATTCGTAAAAGTTATCTGGTTCAAAGAAACAACTTTATTGTGTTTAAAAATTTACGTGTTCGCCTATAACAGATTTACTGTAGACGAATAGAAAGTAAGTTTCGACTACCACTATTTACAGAAAGTATAAAACAAAAAAAACGTCTAAATATAATTTAGACGTTCCGTTTTTGCATCTCTAAAATGCATCTTCTACTTTTTAACCTTGTTCAAATTTATGACATTTAACGATGTTAAAAATCATTTATTCGACCATCAGCATCTAATTATCGACCAAGGGTATAATTATCGAGATTTACTAAATTGAACTAATTACATCGTACTTTGTTACAATGTGATAATTACCATTTTCTAAATCTACCAATACTGCTTCATTTTCTTTAGAAATCAGTTTAGATATTGCATCTATCTTTGCAGATTTCTTAACTATTGGATATGGTTTACCCATAATGTCTTTAATAGGTTTATCTGCAATCTCTTTATCTGTAATGAAACTTCTTAATAAATCTGTTTCATCTATTGAGCCTACAAAACCTTCTGCGTCTTTCACTGGAATTTGAGAAATCTTAAATTCCTTCATTCTTTCTATAGCATGCGAAACCAATTCTTCTGTTTGTGCAGTTACTAAAGGTTTATTTTCATGATTTTTAATTAAATCAGCTGCTGTTTTTACCTCTTCTTCCAAAAATCCACGATCACGCATCCAATCATCATTAAACATTTTACCTACATATCTACTTCCATGATCATGAAATAAAACAACCACAACATCATCTTTGGTAAAATTATCTTTTAATTGTAATAAACCTTTTATGGCTGCTCCAGCTGAATTACCCAAAAACATGCCTTCTTCTTTTGCTAATTTCTGTGTGTAAATTGCAGCATCTTTGTCTGTAACTTTTGTAAAACCATCAATAACATCAAAGTTCACATTTTTTGGTAAAATATCCTCACCTATACCTTCTGTGATGTAAGGGTAAATTTCATTTTCATCGAAAATTCCTGTTTCATGGTATTTTTTAAATACAGAACCATATGTATCTATCCCCCAAACTTTAACTGTTGTACCAGCTTCTTTGGCTTTCATCTTTAAATAAGAACCTACACCAGAAATTGTACCTCCTGTACCAACACCAACTACAAAATGGGTTACTTTACCTTCTGTTTGTTCCCAAATTTCTGGACCTGTACTTTGAAAGTGGGCTTTACAGTTGCTTGGATTATCATATTGATTTACGTACCAAGAATTAGGAGTTTCTTCTCCCAATCTTTTAGAAACAGAATAATAAGATCTTGGATCTGATGGATCTACATTTGTAGGACAAACTACAACCTCTGCTCCTACAGCTCTTAAAATATCCATCTTTTCTTTAGACTGCTTATCAGACATAACAAAAACACATTTGTAACCTCTAACTATTGCTGCTAAAGCCAAACCCATACCTGTATTTCCAGAAGTACCTTCTATAATGGTTCCTCCAGGTTTTAACCTTCCATCTGCTTCTGCATCTAAAATCATTTGTAAGGCCATTCTATCTTTTACAGAATTTCCTGGATTAAAAGTTTCATATTTTGATAATACCAAACAAGGTAATTCCGCTGTTAATTTGTTCAACTTAACAAGTGGTGTATTTCCTATTGTTTCTAATATATTTTCTGCGTAATTCATCTTATTCATTTATAGAACAAAGGTAAATTATTTTTTATGCGCTAACGAAATGAGAGAAAAGAAATATTAACTAATCCTTACTTTTAATAGCCTTACGATTATCTTATTTAAATTTTAATAATCGTAAAGCTATTTTCTTTTAGAATTTGATAATATTTAAGAATTGACTAGCATACACCTATAATACATAAATACAAAGGCATACCTATTGTAATATTAAAAGGGAAAGTTATGGCTAAAGCCATTGGTATATATAAACCTGGATTTGCTTTTGGAGCAGCCAACTTCATTGCAGCTGGTACTGCAATATAAGAAGCACTTGCTGCCAAAATAGACATTAGCAACCTGTTACCAATTTCCTCCATGAAAAATCCGCTTAATACTGCAACTATACAACCATTTATAATTGGAATAATAATAGCGAAGGAAACTGTAAACCATCCTTTCTTAAGTAAGGCTTTTAGTTTTTGACCACTTACAATACCCATATCTAATAAAAAAACGGCTAAAAATCCTTTAAAGATATCTGTGGTAAAAGGTTTTATACCTTCTGCTTGGGCATCATTCGTAAAATATCCCACTATTAAACTACCAATAATTAACACTACACTTCCATTGGTTAAAGAGTGATGTACAACACTTTTTAAAGAGCCTTTATTTTTTTTATTCGAGCTAAAAATGGCAATTAGCATCACTCCTACTATAATAGATGGTGCTTCCATTAACGCCATTACAGCAACCATATGCCCACCAAAAGGGATGTTCGACATCTCTAAAAATGAAATAGTAGTTACAAAAGTTACTGCACTAACAGAACCATATGCAGAGGCAATAGCACCAGAATTTTCTACACTTAATTTAATTCTTAAAATAAAGTAGCAGTAAATAGGTACAACTACTGCTAGTAAAATTCCAAATAAAAGTGCGTTAATAATCTCTGAAGTAATAACACTATGAGCCAATTCTTGACCACCTTTAAAACCAATAGCTAAAAGAAGGTATAATGATATAAATTTAGACGAGTTTTCTGGAATTCTTAAATCACTTTTAATATTAACCGCAACAAGGCCTAAAAAGAAAAATAATAGTGCTGGGTTGGTTAAATTATCTATTAAATAATGTAAATCCATAGGTTAAAATTTGGCATAAAAAAAGTAGGAAAGCCTTTTACAAGTCAGTTCTCCTACTCTAATATGTTGGTTGGTTGTATTTTACTCTTCTAATGTAATATTGATTGTACTAGAAATTTTAATGTTCTGACCTTTACTTTCTAGAGCTCTTAAAAAAGCTTTAGTTTCCTTTTTATCGGTCAATAATTCTGCAATTCTAGAATTGTCATAAAGACATTCATCATTAATGTTTCCTTCGGTTTTAGACAACCTTTGAATTTTGTGAAAGTTAATTTTTACGTTTAAAACATCATTAATAATATTTAAAGCCTCTCCTTTAGTAAAAGTACCTTCTATTAGTTGAATACTTTTTTGCTTAGTTTCTGTTGATGTTACTGCAGATTCGTTCATGATTATTTATTTATTTTTTGATTTTATTTGAATTAGAACTTTTAATGAAAAGAATCATTAAAATAATTATTTCGGAAATGAGCAATTCTTGAATAAACGGACTTTCTAAATTAATCGCCAATAATGTAAAGCCTGAAAAAACAATAGCTGCCAAAACCATAATAATTGTACTTAATTGACTTTTAGTTATTTGCAATACAACATCGTTATTAGAATTCTTTTTTTTCTGGGTCACATTTAAAGTTGCTAAATCCATCGTTTTATTTTTTTACAAAGGTGCAACACATTTTTAATATATTTTTATATATATTTATTATGTTATATATAAATATATTTTATGAACTATACTTTACATCAACTTGAAATTTTTAAAAAGGTGGCAGAATTAAAAAGTGTTACCAAAGCTTCTGAGCAACTATTTATGTCTCAACCAGCAGTTTCTATTCAATTAAAAAACTTTCAAGATCAATTTAAACTACCACTTTTTGAGATTGTAGGTAGAAAATTATATATCACAGAATTTGGAAACGAAATAGCTGAAGCAGCTACTAAAATTTTAGATGAAGTATTGGCCATAAACTATAAGTCTAATTTATTTGAGGGTAAATTAGCTGGTAAGTTAAAATTATCTATTGTTTCTACAGCTAAATATGCAATGCCTTACTTCTTAACCGATTTTATAAAAAAGAACGATAGCGTAGATGTTACTATGGATGTTACCAATAAAATGTCTGTAATTAGAGCTTTAGAAAATAACGAGTGTGATTTTGCCATGGTTTCTACAATTCCAAAAAAATTAAAGATTGACACCATTGAACTCATGAGTAATCAAATGTTTTTTGTGGCTGGCAAAGACTATAAAAACAATACTAAAGAGGTTAACTTAAAAGACTTAAATAAATCTATTTTTTTATTCAGAGAAAAAGGTTCTGCAACTCGTTTAGCCATGGAACGTTTTTTAATAAAACATAAAATCGAAATTCAAAAAAAGATGGAACTTACTTCTAATGAAGCTGTAAAACAAGCTGTAATTGCTGGTCTAGGAATTTCAATTATGCCAATTATTGGTATACAACAAGCCTTAAAAAACGGTGAATTACAAATTTTAAATATTAAAGGTTTACCCATAGAAACTACTTGGAATTTAATTTGGTTAAAAACCAAAAACTTATCTAATGTAGCTAAAGCTTTTAGAGATTATATTTCTGAAAATAAAAACGATATTATAAAAGAACAATTTCCAATACCGCAAATCAGCTAATAAGGTTTAAGCAAACTTAATAGACTTTGAAGGATCTATTTTAGTGATAATAACTGAAGGAATTATCAACATTAAAAAACACAAAATGAGCGTACCTAAATTCAATAACAGAACTGCCCAAAAAGAAATATAGACTGGCATTGTTGTTACATAATATGTATCTGGATTTAAAGTAATAATCTTAAAATAGTGCTGAATGAATATGATAGATAAACCAATGATATTTCCCCATAAAAGCCCTTTTAAAATTAGGTAAGACGCATTGTAAAGAAACACTTTTCGGATGCTTGTATTACTACTACCTAAGGCTTTTAAAATCCCTACCATTTGCACACGCTCCAATATTAAAACCAACAAAGCAGTAATCATGTTAATACCTGCTATAAAAATCATAATAGCAATAATAAACCACACATTATTATCAAATAATTTAATCCAACCAAATACATTTGGGTAAGCCTCAATAATTGATTTGCTATTTAAAGTTACAGCAATTTCATTATTAATCTCCTCTCCCTTCTCAGTTATCGTATCGAATTCATCTAATAAAACCTCAAAACCTCCAACTTCATTTTCAGTCCATTTATTCAACTTTTGTACCTCCCTAATATCACCAATCATCATATTTTTATCAAACTGAGCAAATCCAGAATTGTAGATACCAACAATTGTATATTTTCTATTAGAAGGTATTTTACTATTGGCAGTTTTAACAAATGTGGCAGTTATTGTATCATTTAACTTTAACTGTAAACGGTTTATAATAGTTTGTGATAAAAGAACCCCTTTAGTTCGAGGTTGATTAAAATCTGGCAAGTTGCCTTCTACTAAATACTCTTTAAAAAAGGTCCAATCATAATCTGTAGAAACACCTTTAAAAACAATACCCTCAAAGTCTGAATCTGTTCTTAAAATCCCTACTTTATTCGCAAATACTTGCACATTTTTAATACCTGAAATATCTTTAAATTCAGGATAGAAATCCTGGTTAACAGAAACTGGAGTTGTAGAAACATCAGAGTTATTATTATCGTAATTTACAATTTGAATATGACCTTTAAATCCGGCCATTTTATCTCTAATTTTGTATTGCAAACCAGCACCTGTAGCAACAGCAATAAGCATAATTATAATACCCAAAGCAATTGCAGTTATCGCAATTTTTATTATTGGAGATGATATGCTATTTTTATACTTTTTGCCAGCAATAATGCGTTTTGCAATAAATAACTCGTAATTCAAATTAATGATTCTTTTAAAACTTCGTAAAAGTACCTATTTATTTTTGTTTTTGCTGATGAATTTTCAGCTGATTTCTTGTGCTCAAAAAGTACAAAACAAGAAAATTGAGCAAAAAAACACAGCCAAAGAAATAGTAGAAATAATTCCTGCAGCAAGCAGATTTAATCTTTATACGGATTTATTAAAAGATAAAAATGTTGCAATTGTAGCCAATCAAACCTCTGTTGTTCAAATACTACAAAGAGCAGAAGTGGCTCCAAATATTATGGGTTCTAAAAAAATTACTCAACATTTGGTTGATTATTTAAACAGTAAAAAAAACATCAATGTTCAAAAAGTATTTGCACCTGAACATGGCTTTAGAGGTAAAGCAGATGCAGCAGAATTTGTTAAGGATGGTAAAGATGCTAAAACAGATTTACCTATAATTTCTTTGTATGGTAAAAACAAAAAACCAACAGCAACACAATTAAAAAATATAGATGTCGTAGTTTTTGACATTCAAGATGTTGGTGTTCGATTTTATACATATATATCAACCTTACATTATGTTATGGAGGCTTGTGCAGAAGCAGCAATCCCAGTTATAATTCTAGACAGGCCAAATCCAAATGCACATTATATAGATGGCCCAACCTTAGAAATGGAGCACACCAGCTTTGTTGGTAAACATCCTGTTCCTGTAGTTTATGGATTGACAATTGGTGAATATGGTAAAATGATTAATGGTGAAAAATGGCTAAAAAACGGAATTCAATGTGATTTAACTGTAATTCCTATTGAAAATTACAACCATGATTCTGAATATCATTTAGCTGTAAGACCTTCGCCAAATTTACCAAATGACAAATCTATAAACCTATACCCTAGCTTAGGTTTTTTTGAAGGCACAACTATTAATGCAGGAAGAGGAACTGAGTTTCAATTTCAAAGATATGGAGCTCCTTTTTTCCAAAAAACAGACTTTAGTTATACTCCAAAACCAAATTTTGGGGCTAAATATCCAAAACATAGAAACCAATTATGTTATGGTGTAGATTTATCTCATACAAAAAAAATATCAGCAATTAATTTAGAATGGTTGATTGACGCCTATCAAAAAACTCCTAAAACCGAAAAGTTCTTTGGCAGCACTTTTACCATTCATGCTGGTAACACTAAATTACAACAACAAATACAAGAAGGATTATCAGCTAAGGAAATTCGAAAAACGTGGAAAAAAGATTTAGAAAGCTTTCAGCAAATAAGAGTAAATTATTTAATTTACGATTAAATTATTTCCTACGTTTTTTCTCTTTATACTCATAAGGCATTACGTTTTTTAAATTCTCAACAATATTATATGTAGCTGGACATACAAATGTATTGGCAATAGTTAAATCAGTAATTTGAATAAATTTTCTTCTATCTGTGTGAGGATACTCTGCACAGGCTTTTGGGCGAACATCGTAGATAAAACAGCTATTATCACTTTCATCTAAAAAAGTACAAGGAGAAGATTTTAAGACCATAAAATCATCTGTATCCCTCTCTAAATATTGCTCAATAAAATCTGTAACCTTCATTTTTAAGTGTTTAGAAATACGTTCTATATCCTTAACCGTAAAAATTGGGCTAGTAGTTTTACAACAATTACCACATTCTAAACAATCTGTTTTTGCAAATTCCTTATCATGCAAATCTTGCATAACGTAATCTAAATTTTTAGGTGTACGTTTTTTTAAATTTGCAAAATATTTCTTGTTTTCTTTAAGTGCTTCTTGAGCCAATTTTGGCAATTGTTCTAATCGTTTTTGCATTTGCGAAAATTACGATATTTCCCTTTAAAAATATGCTTATTTTGTGTATTTTCGCGACTTAATTTTTTAGGGGTTTATGAATATTCAGCATATAATAGAAAGCAATGTTAAAAAAGGTTTTTCAACCTTGTATAATACAGAAATTCCTTCTGTAGAGTTTCAAACAACTCGCAAAGAATTTGAAGGTGATATTACTGTTGTTGTTTTCCCAATGTTACGATTTAAGAAAGGAAATCCTGTTCAAATTGGTGAAGATTTAGGAAAGTATTTAGTAGAACACGTTTCAGAAATTACAAATTACAATGTTGTAAAAGGATTTTTAAACCTAGTAATTTCAGACGCTTTTTACTTAGATTTTTTCAACTCGATTTATAAGGATGAAAATTTTGGCACAGCAGCCGCTAAAGAAGATGAGAAAGCTATTATGGTTGAATACTCATCACCAAACACAAATAAACCACTTCATTTAGGTCATGTACGTAATAATTTACTTGGTTTTTCTGTTTCAGAAATTATAAAGGCCGCAGGTAAAAAGGTTTACAAAACACAAATAATTAACGATAGAGGTATCCATATTTGTAAATCTATGTTGGCTTGGCAAAAATTTGGAGAAGGTGAAACACCAACTTCTACTGGTTTAAAAGGAGATAAATTAGTTGGTAATTATTACGTAAAATTCGATCAAGAATATAAAAAAGAAATTGCAAATTTAATTGCAGAAGGTAAAACTGAAGAAGAGGCTAAAAAAGAAGCACCATTACTTTTAGAAGCACAAGAAATGCTGAGAAAATGGGAAGCTGGAGATGATGAAGTAGTTTCACTTTGGAAAGAAATGAATGGTTGGGTGTATGATGGCTTTGAAACTACATACAAAAATATGGGTGTTGATTTTGATACTTTGTACTATGAAAGTGATACTTACCTCTTAGGTAAAGATGTAGTAGCCAAAGGCTTAGAAAAAGGTGTTTTTTATAAAAAAGAAGATGGTTCTGTTTGGTGCGATTTAACTGATGAAGGTTTAGACGAAAAAATTGTTTTACGTTCAGATGGCACAGCAGTTTACATGACTCAAGATATTGGTACAGCCATACAAAGAGTAAAAGATTTTCCAGATGTTGGTGGTATGGTTTATACTGTAGGTAATGAACAAGATTACCATTTTCAAGTGCTATTTTTAATCCTGAAAAAATTAGGATTTGATTGGGCGAAACAATTGCATCATTTAAGTTATGGAATGGTAGATTTACCTTCTGGAAAAATGAAATCTAGAGAAGGTACAGTTGTAGATGCAGATGATTTAATGGTGGAAATGACCACAACTGCTAAAGAAATTTCTGAGGAGTTAGGAAAATTAGATGGCTATTCTGATGATGAGAAAAACGAACTGTATAAAACCATTGGTTTAGGAGCATTAAAATACTTTGTTTTAAAGGTAGACCCTAAGAAAAGAATATTATTCGATCCAAAATCTTCGGTAGACTTTCAAGGAAATACAGGCCCTTTTATACAGTACACTTATGCCAGAATTCAATCAATTATTAGAAAAGCTGAATTTGATTATTCCAATTCAGTAACTATTGATTTGCATGAAAAAGAAAAAGAATTACTAAAACAATTGGCTTTATTTCCAGAAACTATACAACAAGCTGCTTCAAATTATTCACCTGCAGTCATAGCGAATTACACTTACGATTTGGTAAAAGAGTTCAATTCTTTTTATCAAAATGTATCAATTTTAGGGGAAGAAAATCAAGATAAAAAAATATTTAGAGTACAGTTATCTAAAAAAGTAGCAGATACTATAAAAATAGCGTTCTCTCTATTGGGTATTCAAGTACCTGAAAGAATGTAAACAATAAAGAGTTTAAACTTTTTATATTAACAATCATTGTTTAAATTTGCCTTTGGCAAAATCATCAATTAGAAAATAATAAAATCATGAAATACGATATTATAATTATTGGAAGTGGACCTGGAGGTTATGTTACAGGAATTAGAGCTTCTCAATTAGGTTTTAAAGTTGCAATTGTAGAGAAAGAATCTTTAGGAGGAATCTGTCTTAACTGGGGTTGTATACCAACAAAAGCATTATTAAAATCGGCGCAAGTTTATGATTATTTAAAACATGTAGATCAATATGGTCTTAAAGCAGAAGCTATAGACAAAGATTTTGATGCTGTTATAAAACGTAGTAGAGGTGTTGCAGATGGAATGAGCAAAGGTGTTCAATTCTTAATGAAGAAAAACAAAATTGATGTAATTAATGGTTTTGGTAAAATCAAAACTGGTAAAAAAGTAGATGTAACTGCAGAAGATGGTACTGTAACAGAATATTCTGCAGACAATATTATTATTGCAACTGGAGCTCGTTCTAGAGAATTACCAAACTTACCACAAGATGGCGAAAAAGTAATTGGTTACAGAAAGGCAATGACTTTACATAAACAACCAAAATCTATGATTGTTGTAGGTTCTGGTGCTATTGGTGTAGAATTTGCACACTTTTATAACACAATGGGTACAGAAGTAACTATTGTAGAATATATGCCAAACTTAGTTCCTGTAGAAGATATCGATATCTCAAAACAGTTCGAACGTTCAGTGAAAAAATCTGGAATAAAAGTGATGACAAACTCATCTGTAGAATCTGTAGATACTTCAGGTGAAGGTGTTGTTGCCACTGTTAAAACTAAAAAAGGAGAACAAAAATTAGAAGCTGATATTTTATTATCTGCAGTTGGAATAAAATCTAACATCGAAAATATTGGTTTAGAAGATGTTGGTATTATTGTAGATAGAGATAAAATTTTAGTAAACGATTACTACCAAACTAACATTCCTGGTTATTATGCTATTGGAGATGTTGTGCCTGGTCAAGCTTTAGCACACGTTGCTTCTGCAGAAGGTATTACTTGTGTAGAAAAATTAGCTGGTTTACATACAGAACCAATAGATTATGGGAATGTTCCTGGTTGTACTTATGCAACTCCAGAAATAGCATCAGTAGGATTAACAGAAGCAAAAGCAAAAGAAGCAGGTTACGAATTAAAAGTTGGTAAATTCCCATTCTCTGCTTCAGGTAAAGCAAAAGCAGCAGGTACACCTGATGGTTTCGTAAAAGTTATATTTGATGCTAAATATGGTGAGTGGTTAGGTTGCCACATGATAGGTGCTGGAGTTACTGATATGATTGCAGAAGCAGTACTTGGTCGTAAGCTAGAAACAACTGGTCATGAAGTGTTAAAAACCATACATCCTCACCCTACAATGAGTGAAGCTGTAATGGAAGCTGTGGCTGATGCTTATGATGAGGTAATTCACCTATAAAATATGACAGTTCAAAGAAAAACGTCATATCAGAAGTAGCTTTTATAGTATTTTTGGAGAAGTAAATCCCCCACTAAAACGATTAAATTAAATTTAGAAAATCAATAAATGGGTTTCGTTGAGTGGTTTCTTTCTTTTGTCTATAAGATAAAGACCTTCCCCTTAATAATACAAATAACAATTGTATTAACAATTGTATTAACAATTGTATTCATTGTTGCAACCATTGCATTGATGATTACTATTGGTACAATTAGAAGAAGACATAACAGATTACAGAAAACACTAAAAAATAGTGTTCCTGAAATTGTTAAATTGTTTTCAGAAATTTTGTTTACAGAAAAAGAATTTTCAGAACAAGAGATATTCTCAGATTTTGAAGAAGTTGTAGATGAGGTTAATAGGGAGTCTTTAGATATTGCTGTAGATGTTTTGGTCGAATTTAAAAACGACCATAGAGAATCAGAAAAATATCCTTTAATTATTAGTGCATTAGGCATTGTAGAACATTTGGAGCGTAAATTCGACTCACGTTCTAACAAAGAGAAAATTGACGCCTTTCAAGAAGCTTTTGTATTAGATTTAAATAAATTTGATTCAAAAGTATTACGTTATGCTTACAGTAAAAATAAAGTAATACGTAAAGAAGCAAGAAACTCTTACCTAGCACTTAGTTCTAATGATCCTTACCGATTTTTTGACGAATTTGATCGTGATTTAAGTAAGTGGGATGAAATAGAATTAATGCAATACCTTAAACTACAAAAAGAAAGAGGTAACTTAGAAGGGTTAGGTAAATGGATTAACTATTCTAAAAACGATTCTTTAGTAGTTTTTCTTATTAAAATGGTTGGTTATTTCAATCAAAAAGGTATTGACGAAATTTTGTTAGAAAAGCTAGAAGATGAAAATGCCTTGGTAAGAGCCCAGGCTATTTTAACATTAGGAGAATTGCATATTTCTGAAACAGAACAAGATTTAATTGACAGATATTATACTGAGCCAGAAATTTGTCAAGTGGCTATTGTAAAAACCATTAGAAAATTTAATAGTGGTAAATCTTTAATGTTCTTAAATGAAATATTTAAAGAATCTAACAATACAGATACTAAGAAAATTATTGCTGAGGCAATCTTAAATTATAGTTATGAAGGTAAAATTGCCTTTCAAAATTTAAAAAGTACACTAAAGGGTTTCGAACTTACCATTTTGAAACATGTAGAAACTCCGTTAATTAAATATAAATAGATGTTTGAAATTTTTGTAAAAGTTTACGAGTATTTTATATTTTTCTATGCTACTGCATTAATTCTTAGCTACATAGTATTAGCTATCTTTTCTTTTATTGCCATCAACAGGTATAAAAGTTACAATACAGATATAGATGATGAAGAATTATTAAGCTCTCACCTTGCACCAGGAATTTCGGTGATTGCACCTGCATATAATGAAGAAAAAACAATTATTGTAAATGTAAAATCATTATTAACCTTAAACTACCCATTATTTGAGGTAATTATTGTTAATGATGGTAGTAAAGACAAAACATTAGATTTATTAATAGAGGAGTTCGATTTAGTAGAAGCACCATTTGCCTACACAGAAAAAATTAAAACAAAACCTTACAAAAGAACCTTTAAATCTACCAATCCAAAATACGACATTCTTACTATTGTAGATAAACACAATGGTGGTACTAAAGCAGATGCCTTTAATGCAGGTTTAAATGCATCCGTATTTCCATATTATTTAAACACAGATGTAGACTGTATTTTAGCAAGAAACACACTAACTAAAATGATTAAGCCCATTTTAAATGCAAAAGTTAGGGTAATTGCTGTAGGTGCAACTTTAAGAATGTCTAACAATTGTGAAATTGAAGAAGGTGTAATTACAAGAGTAAGACCACCAAAAGCTTTAATTCCACGTTTTCAAGAATTAGAATACATTCGTTCGTATTTGTTAGGAAAAATGGGTTGGGAGTTAATTAACTCTGTACCTAATGTTTCTGGAGGATTAGGAATGTTTGATAAAGAAATAGCCATTAAAGCAGGTGGTTATGGTGCAGACTCTCATGCAGAAGACATGGATATGATGACACGTATGGCTGCACATATGATGAACAACAGACTTGATTATAAAATAGGATATATACCTCTTTCTTGTTGTTGGACAGAAGGTCCACCAAATTTACAGATTTTAGGACGTCAACGAACAAGATGGGCCAGTGGATTATTTCAAATGTTTAGTGAACATAGAAAAATACTTTTTAACCCAGGCTACAAAAGACTAGGTATGATCACATTTCCATACATTTTTATATTTGAGTTTTTAGCGCCAATTATAGAAGCATTTGGAATTTTATTCTCTATATTTTTATTATTCTATGGTTACGTAAACTGGACGTTTGCACCATTAATTTTATTATACTCATACACGTTTGCATTAATGATTTCATCAATTGTAATTATTTGGGATCAAATGACGTTTAAATATTACAACACAACAAGAGAAGTACTCACGCTGTTTTTAACAGCATTTATAGAACCCATAATTTATCATCCATTAATTATGTTCTTCTCATTAAAAGGTTATTTCAGTTTTATTACATCTCAAGAACTTGCTTGGGGTACAATGACAAGAAAAGGATTTGACAATGATGACAAGAACAAAAAACAAGATGGAGATGGAAAGAGTTCAGGAGATAGCAGTGCTTCTAAAGATTTTGAACCAATAAAAACATAAGTTACATAGTTTATTCAATTATGAAAATAAATAAATCTATAGGTATTTTAATTGTGATGTTATTATCACAACTAAATATACAGGCCCAAGAAATATATGATTCTTCGGATTTATATTTTGAAAACGCAAAAGCCAGTATTGCCGAAGAAAATTTTACAAGAGCTGCCAAATTAAGTTGGAGAGGATTACAATTAGCACCTGATGATTTGGATTTAAAGACCCTTCTTGGTGCTGCAAATCTGCAATTGGGTAGATATGATACTGCTAGATGGGTATTAAGACAGGTATATGAAAAAAGACCAAAAAATACAGATATCTTAAAGTACTTAGTAAATATTGAACAAACTACGCAAAGATATTCTGATGCTATTTGTTTTGTGAACGAACTTTTAGAAATTACTCCATACTCTAGAGGTTGGCACAGGCGTAAAATTGCCATTTATAAAGAAATGGGTAATTTCGAAGAAGCAGAAAGAGCTTTAAAACGTATTTATCAAATTTACCCTAATGATAGTGAATTAAAAGAAGAATATAATTACATAATGATTGGTGATGGTGATGAAGCCATTAATAGTAAAAATTATGAAGAAGCCAGTGAAATTTATAAAACCATAATTACCAATACTCCAGAAAACAAAGATGCGTATATAGGTATAATTAGAAACGAAATGCAAAAGGGTAACCCTGAAGCAGCTTTACAATATACCAATAGATCATTATTAGAATTACCTTTAGATAGAGAACTGGTTGAAAAGAAAATAGGTTTATTGGAAGCCTTAGGCAGGCATGAAGAGGCTATTGTTTATATAGAATCTAAACCAATCAAAGACGCTTTTCCTGATATTTATAAAAATACAAGACCTTATTTAATGCAGCAATCTGCAGATTTTAATGAGTATAATGATCCTTATGAAATCAATAAAAAATTGGCAGAAACTGGTAATTCTGTTGCCCTAGATTATGTTATAAAAAATGCTTTAGGTAAGGGTTATTATGTAGATGCTGAGTATTTTTTAAATATCGCCTTAAAAAGAAGTCCAAACTCTAAAGACTATTTGATTAAACAAATGGAGCTTTATAAAGCTACTCTTAATACTGAAGAATACAACAAAGCAGTTTTAGAATTACATGAAAAATTCCCAACAGATACAGATATTACTTATGCCTACAATAAGTTAATGTATGATACTGCTAAGAATTATGTAGCAAGCAATCAAGACCAATTAGCATTACCAATTTTTGAAGAGTTAGTGTCATCACCAGATTTTCAAAAAGAAGCTGAACAACAGATTTACGGTATTTATATTTCTCAACAAAAATATGATGAAGCTACAGATCAAATAGACAAATTAATAGGTTTAGACCCAAACAATCCAGATTTTCTAAGAAGAAAATCTACTTTGTATCAAGAAATGGAATTGTTTGATGATGCCTTGGAAATCACTAGAAATTTAGAGCAAAACTATCCTTTAAATCAAACTTACCCAGCTTTATATGTAGATCAGATTGAAGCTTATGCCACTTATTTAATGAGAGAACAAAGGTATAGAGCTGTAATACCAGTTGTTGAAGATGGGTTATCTAGAGAAAATAATAACAAAAGATTATTAGATATAGCTATTAATGCTGCTTCTGCTATACCAGATTATGAAAAAGGAATCAATTATGGTTTAAGTGCTTTAAGTTTTTATCCTAACAACAAAAATTTTAAACTTAAATTATCTAATTTATATTCTCAAAATCAAGAATATGCAAAAGCAAAAGGGGTTTTAGATACTTTAAGAACAACTTATATTTACGATAGAAAAATTAAAAATGCTTTAGCTGAAGTACTATTTTACAGAGCAAAAGCGCAGGAAGAAGATGGTTTGGTAGAAGAAGCTTTAGTAAATTACGATTCTGCTGTTTCTTTAAATCCAGATGATAGAGGTTCTTTAATGAGAATGGTTAATTTACATATTACTCAAAAACCTAGTAATGAATCTTTAGAATTTATAAATGAAAAATTAGAGGAAAGACCAGATGATAATTTCCTAAAATATAAAAAAGGTATTGTTTTTGAATTGTTAAAAGAATACGATTCTGCTTACTACTATCAGAAATTTAGAGAAATAGACAATCCTTTTGAAAAGCAAGAATGGAACTTAGTTCTAGAAACACTTAGAGCTGCACAACTTAAAAATCAAATTGCTGCAACCTACTTGCAAGCAACCTCAGATTCTATTGCATTTAGTACCTCTTTAGCCAGTTTAAACTATAGTAGGGAATACACTAAAATGACTTATGGTGCAGACATTAATTATGCTGCAAGAACCTCAGGAGTTGGTGTTCAAGGTGGAGTAAATGTATCAAGAATTTTTACGGAAACTATTTACGCTGACGTTGGTTTATTAGTAGGAACACGTTTTTTTCCGAAGTTTAAACTATATGGAAATGCGTATAAAGGTTTCAAATCTGGCTATGAAGCTCAAGTTGGGCTAAGTTTTGCAAGATTACAGAATGATCAGAACTATTTAACCTTAAGTCTTGGAGGCTCTAGAACTTGGGAAGATATTTGGGTACAAGCAAGGCTCTCCTTCTCTCCTACTTCTGTTCCTTTTGTAGACAACACAACCATACCATCTACAACCACATTTCAAAGCTTTCTCTATACCAATGTTATGGTTCAAGCACGGATAAATGTAAACGCAAGAAAAGATTATTTCTCTGTAATTGTTTCAGGTGGTAGTGCTCCATTTGACCAGCAGTTAGAGTTTCAAGATAATACCTTCTTAAACTTTACAAATGTAATGGTTGGTGCTGGTTATATGTATCATATGACACCAAGATCATCATTATTGGTAAATGGAACGTGGATTAACTTCTTAAGTAACCAAACTACAAGCAACCAAGTTGTATTAGATCAAATTTATACCAATCAATACAATTTATCTGTTTCGTTTATTACTAGATTTTAAGTTCATCTCTAAATTTAAAACAGCTAATGTTTAAAAAATACATCTTCTTAACCTTATGTTTTTTAAGCTTTATATCATGTGCGCAAAACAAAGTTACTTTGTACTCTAAACAACATAATATTGCTCCTAAAATTAGCATTCCACTTGCTGCTGATATTTTGGTGAGTAATGCTGCCAATGATTTTAATGCAAAGTTTAAAAAAATTACTGGCCAAGCTTTACAAATTGAAAGGAGTAATAGTTTAAATAAAAACAGTAATTATATTTTATTAAGAGTTAACCCTACTCAAAGAGATGCTTACTGTGTTTACAAAAGAGACAGAAACATTACAATACAAGGCACTACAGCTCAAAACTTATTTTATGGAATTAGTGATTTCTTTAAAAGATACACCAACTTGAATTATGAAATTTTAGAAAATTCTTTAGAAGATTATCAGTTAACTTCAGATATCGAAATTCCTGAAGTTTTCAATCATTGTTCCTCTCCTACATTCGCATATCGTGAGCCTTACTATTCTCCTAATTTTAATCCTGATTTTAGAAATTGGTACAAAACAAATTACTTAGAATTAGAATGGGGTATTTGGGGTCATAACTTGCCTAAAATTTTAAAAGATTACGATTTACCTGAAACAGCTTATGCCAAAGTAGGTAAAAAACGTGTTGAAAGTCAGTTTTGTTTTACCAGTGATAGTCTTTTAAAGTTTACCAAAGAAAGTGTAAAACGTATTTATGATAGTGATCATGCATTGAATAAATTCATGATTTTACCAAATGACAACAGTTTAGTTTGTACTTGTAGTACTTGTACTGCAGTTGGTAATACAGCTAAAGATGCTGCACCTGCCGTTTTTAGTTTTATGAATAAACTAGCGCAAAGTAATAGAAAAGCAACTTTTTTTACTACTGCTTATGTTACTGTTAAAAATGTACCCAAATTTAAGCCAGAACCAAATACAGGCCTATTTTATAGTACTATAAGTATTCAAAAAGGTATTCCCATAGAAAAAAGTAAATATTTTGATCAGTTTGAGGCAGACATCAAAAAATGGAGAAATTACCTTCAAAACGTATACATTTGGGATTATACCGTAAATTTTGACAATTACTTTGATATCTATCCTACTTTAAAAGTTACCCAAGAAAATTTAAGGTTGTACAACAAATTAGGAGTTAATGGTGTTTTCTTACATGGTAGTGAGTATAACTACAGCACATTTCAAAAATTAAAAGCATCTGTTTTAGCCAAATTACTTTGGAACCCTAATTTAGACATAAACCAAGAAGTAACCTCTTATTTTAATGCCAAGTATTCTAAAAAATTAGCAGAAGTTCTAGGTAACTATTACAAGTTTATAACTGAAGCTTTTTATTTAAGCAATAAAGAATTATCTATTTATAGTGGAATTCATGAAACCGCTAAAAAGTATTTAGACCCAAAAGTTTTCTTTGCTTTTTATGATGAGTTAGATACACATACACAAGCAAATAAATTTGATAAAGACTATCTCCAAATTGCAACAGCTTTAACCTTTTTAAAGTTAGAAATTATGAGAGATTATGGGTTTGGCCAATATGGCTTTGCTAATCTTAATGATAAAAATGAAATCATTGTAAAAAATGATGCTGCTATTTTATTAGATCATTTAACTGCCTATAGCAAATCTGCAAAACTAGATACGTATAATGAAGTGGGTTATCAACTAAAAGATTATATAGATAGCTGGAGAAAAACCATCTACAGAAATCATAAAAAGAAAAATTACTTCTTTAAAAAGCCTTTTGAAGTAATTTCTAAGATGGATGAAGATTACACAAATACAAAAGTGTTAAACGATGGTGCATTTGGGTTAAAAGATTACAATACAAATTGGCATATTGCATCTATAGATAATTTAACTCTTAAAATAGAGAAAGAAACCATACAAAAATCAGAAAAAATAACGTTTACGTTTTTACAAGATATTAAACACAATATTTTTTTTCCAAGTTCTATTGAAATAATGGATGAAAAAATGAAAATCATAAAAAGATTAAGATTGCCTCTAGATGATATTAAATTAGACACAAAAGAGGTTACTATAGATTTGCCAACATCTTTTGATAGAAAAGATTTGCCAGATACTTTTATTGTTAAAATCACTAAAAGCACTATAGAAGGTAAGAATGCATTAGCATGTGATGAAATTATTTTTAATTAAAAAAGATTAAATTTACAATGATGAGAAAATTTATTTTACTTCTATTTATAGCAATCACCTCAATTTCTTGTGAATTAAGAAAACCAGATATAGATAACGTTCGTAAAACAAAAATGGAGATCATAGATCCTGAACGTCATTATTATCCTATTTTACGTGGTTCAGAAATTACAGCTACCTACAAGTTTTATAATAGAGGAAATGAGCCTCTAATTTTATATGATGTACAGGCCTCTTGTGGATGTATAGACATAGATTTCCCTAAAACTTCTATTGGTAAAGATGATTTTGGATTTATTGTTTTAGATTATGACAGTGCTAAGAATATAGGTTATGTAGAATTTTACGTAACTATTTTAGCCAATACAGAAAAAGATGTATTTACCACTATTAAGTTTGACTTAAATGTGGTTACCTCTCCTCATTACACACAAGACTATGAAGAAATCTATTTAAGAAGAAGAAAAGAGAAACTAGCAGGAGAAGTTGATGGTGATTTAACACAACAAGGTTATTACACAGACGAAGAAAGAACTATTAGATAATAGTTAAGAATTAACTAAAATAAAATGAATATGAAAGCAAAGTACCAGAGTGTATTAGATTTAGGAGAAAAATTAAACATCAAAAATGGAGATGTTAAAGAAGAAGATGGAAAATTAAAAATTTGGGGGACTGCTCATACACAATATGAAAAAGACCTAATTTGGGATGAAATAAAATCTGTTGGAGGTGACAACCCAAGCGATTTAATGGCGGATATTAAGGTAGATGATAAATCTGTATATGCATATCATACTGTAGAAAAAGGAGAAACGTTAGGGAAAATAGCGAAACATTATTATGGTAATGCATCAAAATACACTGTAATCTTTGAAGCAAATACAGACCAATTAAAAAGTGCTGATCTAATTCATCCAGGTCATGAATTAAAAATTCCTAATCTTTAAGATTTGAATTTTAAAATTAAAAAACCGAAGTTTAAACTTCGGTTTTTTTTTATATCAATGAATTTTTTAAACCACTTTCTATATTAAGCCAAAAGTAATTCCAAAAAGATTTTGTTTGGTCTCGCTTTACTTCTTTTATTTCTGCATCAGCCAATCCTCTCCCAGATTCGTCTTTAACAAATAAATTTACTAGCCAGCTTATAACTTTCTTCTTATGCTTCTCTTGATCTAAGATTCTTAATTTAAGATCTTCAAAATCCATTTGCATTTTACCATTAGAAATATAATTATTCCCTTCTATATCAAAATACATTTTATGTATGGCACCCTCAACTTTTACATTCATAGTTGGTAATAAAAAAGAACTCATATCTTCAGATTTTAAATTAAATAAACTACCATTCAATCTAAAATCATCTTCTTTATTATTTATATCAAAAGTCCATTTTATATTTAAAGGAGAATCTTTCATAAAACTAGCTTTAATTTCAGCTACAGTCATTTTCTCTTCTTTAATATAAGAATTGTTAATGTTGGTAATATTTGCCTCTAAATCATTAAAAACAAGAATTCCAGCTTTATTTTCTTTCTTGGTTAATTCTTCATAAACTAACCTAGAGTTATTAATTTGTAACGTTTTTACATCTAACTTTAAAGGTAATTGTCTAAGACTTTTACTATACAAATTTTTATGTTTTCTAGAATGTTGCAGAACTGTAGCATCTAAGTATAGATCAAAATTAGTTTCATCAATTACAATTTCATCTACACCTAAAGACAAAGAATCTTGCTCTTCTATGCTGAAGTTTGAAACCTTTATTTTTTTTGTAAATAAATTTAATAACTCTTGCTCTTTCTCTACAAAATAAATGTATTCTTTTCTAGTCTTGGTAGGTTTTATAAATAAGCTATCAATAACCAAATCGTTATTAGTGATTGAAATTTTACCAATTGAAAAATCTTGAACTTCAGATAATGTAGTTTCAAAATGATTAATTTCAGAAGTTATACTTTCTACAGTAAATGGTATTTTTTTTGATGAATTTAAATCTAATTCAAAATCATCTAAAGAAACATATAACGATTGAATTTTAAGAGGATAATTATTTTTTTTCTCAATAGCTACCTCAATATTTTCGAGAGAAATATTATCAATATTCACAAGTGATAGTTCCTTACTTTTTGTAGAATCTATTTGAACTGTGTCTACTTCGTTTTCAATTAATATACCAACAATTTTAGCGTTCGAAATTTTAAAATCATTAAGATGAATTTCTTTTTTACTGAAATATTTATAGTAAGATAGGTCTTTAATGCTAATATTTTCAGCAGAAATTGTTAAGCTATCTTTTGCATAAAATACTTCTGCTAATTCTAGATTTCCACTAAGAAAACTAATATCTAAATCAGAATATGAAACGCCTTCAGACTTTAAATAAAAGGCAACTTTTTTTGCAGCATAATTATCTAAAACCTTAAAAATTACAAACAAAATTAATGCAACAATTAAAATTTTAAATGGCTTTTTTTTACCCATGATTTTTGGTTAATTAATCGTTTTAAAATATACTGCAAAAAAATGAATTGAAAAGCCAATTCTTAACTAAACAAAAAAATGAGTTTTCAAAAGTCATATTTTATTTAAGATTGGTACTTTTACGCAAAATCTAAGCATTGATTCTTAATACTAAAAAATTTACTAAAGAGTTTCTAAAGTCGCTTCTTAAGCTAATAATAGCAGGAGTTTTTATAGGTATACTTAAAAAATACGATGAATTAATTGCGTGTATTTTAATTTTAAAAATTATTCATAATATCTATATAGAAATAGTATTACCAAAACAAAATAAGAATTGGATATTACTAATTGGTATGCTTTTAACTGGTTTTGGAGGTATTGTAGGCGAAACTTGGGGTGTTGTAAATGGTTATTGGGAATATCATGTGGTTACTAAAGCTATACCTTTATGGGTTCCCTTTGCATGGATGCTGGCCTTTCATTTCTTGTACAAACTAGAACGAAATTTAATTCCACTTTTAGAAGATCAATCACAGAAAAATAAAATTATTTTGGCAATAATTTTAGCTTTAATTTTACCTGCTTTTGGTGAAGTAGTTACTATTTATTTAGGAGTTTGGACCTATTATTGGCCTTATCAAATACTTGGTGTGCCTTTGTATGCTTTTTTATGCTTATTGTTTGTGCATATGCTAGTATATGTAATATTACATTTTATTTGCAAGAGATATAAAATTAATGATATCGTTTATCATTAAAATCTCCAACAAACAATTCGTGTAACCTTATTTCCTTGTTGCATTGGTATTGTTTTAAATTCTGTAACTCCCAATTTTTGAGAGGAAGCTTTTAAACTTTCTACATTTTCTTTTTTAGAAACCAAACTTGTAAACCATTTGCTCTTTTTTGGTTGCAAAGAACTTTCATATAAATAGGTATGTAAAAATGCTTTTTCACCTCCAACATACCAAAGTTCGTTATTATTACCAGAAAAATTACGAACAGCGTTATTTCCTAAATTTCTACTTTTTCGTTTGTTAGCTCCTTGAGCTTCTTCTGCAGATTTGTAGAACGGAGGATTACACATGGTTGCTGAAAAGGAATCATCATCTTCTAAAATATCTTTAAGAATATGCTCTTCTTTAAATTGTTGACGTAATTCTATGTTATCAGTAAAATTATTATCATCAATATTATCTTGAGCAGTATCTAAAGCATCTAAATCTATATCTGTAGCAACAAAACTCCAGTTGTATTCTGCAACTCCTAATAAAGGATAAATACAGGTTGCACCAGTACCAATATCTAAAATCTTAATATTCTTTTCATTGCCCAACAAATCACTTAAATGATGAATATAATCCAATCTTCCTGGTATTGGAGGACATAAATTTTCATCTGGAAAATCCCAAACAGAGATGTTTTTGTAAGTAAACAACAAAGCTTTGTTGAGTTCTTTTACAGCCTGTGGATTTGAAAAGTCGATAGTTATTGAATTGTATTTATTGGTGATAATAAATTCTTCTAAAATTGGATTTTGTTTTACCAAAACATCAAAATCATATCCTTTATTAAATCTATTGTCTGGATGAAGGCCTTTATTTTTCATTAAATTTCTAAGATTGTAAATTCTAAATGCAAAGGGTTTAATTCCTCTTTTAAAATGGTTAAAAATCTAGACCCAAATTCTAAATAATAGTTCGAAAAATTTCGTTGACGCTCTTCTAAAGATTCGTTTGGTAATATCTCATTTTGCAATAGCGTAATTCTATCTACCAAATCTTTCTGTCTGCGTTTTTCTGCTCTGAGTAAACGTTTCTCAAGGTTTTCTAAACCTTTAACTTGCTTTCTTTCCTGAGCATTTACGGCATTTAAAAAAGTAACATCCGTTTTTTTGGCAACTTCTTTTAAATCTTTAAATTGATTTTTTAAGTATTCAATTTTATCAGAGAAATCAGTTTCAATATCAGTATTTGCTACTACTTTTGCTGAAATTAAATCAAACTGATTTAAGAAAATTTCCTTTTTAGAAATATTCAATTTTTCTAATTTACCTGCTTGTTTTTCCGAAATAACCTGCACAGAATTTCTTAATAATAAAATTGGAAAAGGTATATGTACTTCATTAAAATACCCTTTTAACTCTAGCCAATAAGCCAATTCTCCTCCTCCACCAATATAACATAGATTGGGTAAAATTACTTCTTGATATAAAGGTCTCATAATTACGTTAGGAGAAAATGCTAAAGGATTTCTCTCTACCTCCAACAAAATTTCCTCTTTTGTAAAAGAGTATTCTGTGTTAAGTACCTTAAAAAGTTCATCTTCAAATATAATGCGCTCCCTAAAACCTTCCCCTAAATAAAACAGATTTATTTCTCTAGGATTAACCTGAATTTTATAGTTTTTTTCTAATTCATGAATTGATTTAGAAACGGCTTTAAATGATGATTCTTGTTGAAACTCTTGCTTTACAAATGGTGCAAATAAGGTTTTTAGTTGTGCATCATCTCCATCAACAATAACCAAACCATAAGCTTTAAAGATTTCATTAGCTATAAAACGAGTGGCATCAGCTAAATTATTATGTTCTAAATATCCTTTCGTAAATAAACTTTTTAAATAAATGGCATTTTTAGAATTACCTAAATGCTCAGAAAAAACATCAAAAACGTCTTTTAAACCTTCAGTAGAAAACCTGCCTACTGCTCCACCATCTTTTCTATTCCAAGCTACTTTTTTACCATCAAAATTAAAATAATTAATTTCTTCAAAATCATGGTCTTCTGTAGCCATCCAATAAATAGGAACAAAATTTTTATCAGGAAATTCTTCAGACAGCTGTTCACATAAGTTTATGGTAGAAAATATTTTATATAAGAAATATAAAGGCCCTGTAAATAGGTTTAATTGATGACCTGTGGTTATTGTAAAAGTGTTCTCCTCTTTCAGTAATTCTATATTCGATTTCGTTTCTTCAGAAACCTGAAACATATCATATTGTTCAGTTAATGCTGAAGCTAAAACCTTTCTGTTTTCTACTGGAAATGAGTTTTCTTTTTCTACTAATTGTTTCCTAAATCCTTCTAAATCAGGAAAATTATTATAAAATGGTTTAAGATTTTCATTTTGCTCTAAATAATGATGCATTATTTCTGAAAAAAAGCCGGTTTCTTGAAAAGGAATGTGTGTTACTTTCATAATTAATAACGCCTTTTATTGCAACACTCAGAATCTAAAATAGAAATCATATAGTTTGGTTAAATTTTCGATAAAAATACAACTATTTTAAGCGATGTTAAAAATTGTAAAACGCTCTAACATATTTTTAACTTCATCAGGAAAAGGTCACTACAATTAGTAAATTATATTGCTTACATTTGGAGAAATTCAAATTTAAATTCATGAAAATTAAGGCGTTTTTCTTTTTATTTTTAATCTCATCAATTTCAGTTTTTGCACAATCAGTAAAATCTCCAGCAGAATACTTAGGTTATGAAATTGGTAGTAGATTTACAAGACATCATCAAGTTGTAGATTACTTTAAATATGTAAGTAACACATTGTCAAATGTTAAATTAGAAAAATATGGTGAAACCAATGAACATAGAGAGTTGTATGTTACCTATATCTCATCTCAAGAAAATATCAATAATTTAGAAACGATTAGAAAACAAAATTTATCTCAAACTAAAAATAGCAATGCTAGTTCTAGTGATAAAGCTATTGTTTGGCTGAGTTATAACGTGCATGGAAATGAGGCCTCAAGTACTGAAGCTTCTATGTTAACACTTTTTGATTTAGTAACAAATAAGAAAGAATGGTTAGAAAATACTGTTGTTATTATAGATCCTTGTATAAATCCTGATGGAAGAGATCGTTATGTAAATTGGTACAATCAAGTAAAAAGTACTCCTTTTGATATTGGGCAAGATGCCAAAGAACACCATGAACCATGGCCTGGAGGAAGACCAAATCATTATTTATTTGATTTAAATAGAGATTGGGCTTGGGCTACACAAGTAGAAAGTCAGCAAAGAGTTAAAATTTATAATAAATGGATGCCTCATATTCATGTAGATTTTCATGAACAAGGTATAAATAATCCTTATTATTTTGCGCCAGCAGCAGAACCATTTCATGAAATTATTACAGATTGGCAGCGTGATTTTCAAACCCAAATAGGAAAAAATCATGCTAAATATTTTGATAAAGAAGGTTGGTTATATTTTACTAAAGAGAGTTTTGATTTGTTATACCCAAGTTATGGAGATACCTACCCTACTTTTATGGGCGCAATTGGTATGACATATGAACAAGCTGGTCATGGAAGAGCTGGGTTGGGTATTGAGACAGATGAAGGTGAGGTATTAACTCTAAAAGATAGAGCCATTCATCATAAAACGACAGGATTATCTACTGTTGAAATAGCATCTAAAAATGCCGAAAAATTAAATATTGAGTTTAAAAAATACTTTAATAATGATAATGTAAAGTATAAAAGCTTTTTAATTAAGAATGAAAATCAGGATAAAATTAATCGCTTAAAATTACTATTAGATAAACACGAAATTAGTTACGAAACTGCTAAAGGAGGTACTGTAAAAGGGTATGACTTTTCAACACAAAAAGAAGCTAAATTTAATGCTTCTAATAACGATTTGGTAATCCATACAGATCAACCAAAAGGAAAGATGGTTAATGTACTTTTTGAACCTTCAGCAAAGTTGGTAGATTCTTTAACTTACGATATTACTGCTTGGTCATTACCTTATGCTCATGGTTTTAATGCAATTGCATCTAAATCAAAATTAGCCTCAAACACTTATAATGATAAAGATTTTACACCTAATAATACTATTGATAAAAATGCTTATGCCTTTATTTTTAAATGGAATAGCTTAAATGACGCTACTTTTTTGGCAGATTTATTACAGCATAATATTATACCTCGTTTTTCTGAAAAACCATTTACTACAAGCGGAAAATCGTTTGAAAGAGGAACAATAATCGTATTAAAAAATGATAATAGAAATTCTAATTTTGCTGACAATCTTATAAATATTGCTAATAAGCATAAAAGACAAGTTACTACAACATCAACAGGTTTTTCTGATGCTGGAGTAGATTTTGGTTCTTATTCTGTAAAACCAATCAATAAACAAAAAGTTGCTTTGCTTTCTGGTGAAGGCACATCTTCTTTAAGCTTTGGTGAAATTTGGCACTTTTTCGAAACAGAGTTAAAATACCCTTTAGTCATTATAGATTCAGATTATTTTGGAAGAACAGATTTCTCGAATTACGACGTTATTATACTTCCTAATGGATATTATAATAGTATTTTAAATAAATCTACTTTAGATAAATTAACTTCTTTTGCCAGATCTGGAGGTACAGTTATAGCAATAGGAAGTGCATTAAATAGTTTTGCTGATAAAAAAGGATTTAGCTTAACCAGAAAAAAACTTGAAGATAAAAAAGACAATAATCTATTGCCTTATGCAGCTCAAGAAAGAAATAATGTAGAAAATTTAATTACGGGAGCAATCTTTAAAAGTACCATAGACACTACGCATCCTTTAGGGTTTGGTTACAAGAGTGATTACTTTTCTTTAAAATTAAGTGGTAGTACTTTTAACTATTTAAATTCTGGCGTTAATGTTGGTTATTTTGATAAAAATGCCACAAATGTTTCCGGATTTGCTGGTAAAACAGCCTTGAAGAATGTACCTGAATCACTTTTATTTGGAGTAGATGAAAAAGGCAGAGGAAGTTTTGTATATATGGTTGACAACCCTTTATTTAGGTCTTTTTGGGATAATGGAAAGTTATTCTTAGCAAACGCCGTTTTTCTCTTAAATTCAGATCAATTAAAATAAATAAAAAACCACTCTTAATTTGAGTGGTTTTTTTTACTGTTTATTTTGTTCTTTTTTGATGCAAAGGTTGTGGTTTTTCTTGCTTCTTAACAGGTGTTCCATACAAATCATAATCTCCTGCTTCATAAATCTCTACATCTATAAATTCACCAATTTTAATATAATGCTCTCTAGCATCAACCAAAACATCATTATCTACATCTGGTGAATCAGATTCTGTACGTCCGTAAAAATATTCGCCATCTTTTCTATCAAACAAACATCTAAATGTTTTGCCTACTTTTTGTTGATTCAATTCCCACGAAATTTGAGATTGAACTTCCATAATTTCATTTACTCTTTTAAACTTTACCTCTGCAGGAACATCATCTTCCAATACATAAGCCCCAGTATTTTCTTCATGCGAATACTCAAATGCACCAAGTCTTTCAAAACGCATTTCTTCTACCCAATCTTTTAACTCTTGAAACATTTCTTCAGTTTCACCAGGATAACCTACAATAAGGGTAGTTCTGATTGCCATTTCTGGAACTGCTTCTCTAAATTTATGGATTAAAGCTGTTGTTTTTTCATGAGTTGTACCTCTTTTCATAGATTTTAACAACTCTGTATTGATGTGTTGTAAAGGTATATCTAGATAGTTACATACTTTAGGTTCACGTTTCATAACTTCTAAAACATCCATTGGAAAACCTGTAGGAAAAGCATAATGCATTCTAATCCATTCTATACCATCTACTTTTACAAGGGCTTCTAACAATTCAGCTAATGCACGTTTTTTATAGATATCTAAACCATAATAAGTTAAATCTTGTGCTATAAGCATAATTTCTTTAATTCCTTTTTCTGCTAATTTTGTAGCTTCAGTAACTAAATCTTCAATTGGAGTAGATCTATGTTTGCCACGCATTAAAGGAATTGCACAAAAAGAGCAAGGCCTATTACAACCTTCTGCTATTTTTAAATAGGCATAATGTTTTGGAGTAGTCGTTAAACGTTCACCAATTAACTCATGCTTATAATCTGCTTCTAAAACCTTTAATAAATTGGGTAAATCATGAGTACCAAAATATTGATCTACATTCGGAATTTCTGCTTCTAAATCTGGTTTATATCGCTCACTTAAACAACCAGAAACAAAGACTTTATCAACTTCACCAGCCTCTTTTCTTTTTGCATAATGCAAAATAGTATCTATAGATTCTTCTTTTGCCTTACCTATAAATCCACAAGTATTAATAACCACAATGTTTCCATCATCATTTACATCTTCATGAACCACGTTTTTACCATTGGCCTTTAATTGTCCCATTAAAACTTCACTATCGTAAACGTTTTTAGAACATCCTAAAGTAACTACGTTAATTTTATTTTTCTTGATGGTTTTTGTACGCATTCCATTTTTATTTAAGCGAGTGCAAAAATAGTACTTTTTAAATGATTGATATTCTTTCTATTGATAGTTTTTAGGCATTTTTCTAGCTTTTGTTAATTGCTCAAAAGCATAGCCTAATTCTAATAAATTTCTTTCCTCAAAAGGTTTACCCACAAAGGTTAAACTTATTGGTTCTCCAGAAGTTTTATACCCCATAGGAACAGTTAAAGTAGGATGAAATGAAACAGCTGCAATACCTGAATGATAATTGTTAATAGATAAAATAGCATCTAAATCCTCACTCTCTAAGGCTTGTAAATACTTATTTGCTTCTGTCTTTAGATTTTCTTTAATGACTTCTAATTCTGCAATTGTGGTTTGATCTCTTTCTATACCTTCAAAAAGTTGCTGCCCATAAGGAGCTCTTAATAAAGAATCTTTTTTATTAAACTCAATTACATCTTTTACATTTTTAATGAATAATGATTTATCTGCATTTTCTGATAAATATTTAGGTAAATCATACTTCATATCAATATTCAATAAAGTCACAAATCCGTTAAATGAAATTTCAGGTGGCGTAATTTCTACTATCTCTACACCCACTTTTCTCATTTTCTCAATATTCAAAGCATAAATTGAATCTGTTAATAATGGTTTAAAAACACCTATTCTTTTACCCTTAAAACTATTTCGAAATCCGTTTTGAACATACTCTTCATCAATTTCTTTGGATTTGCTATCATTTTGATCAAAGCCTCTCATTGCATTCATAAAGATGGCATTATCAATTACATTCTTGGTCATTGGTCCAGGCGTATCTAAAGTGCTAGAAATAGGCACAATTCCTGTTCTACTCAAAACACCAATGGTAGGTTTTAAACCTACTACAGAATTCTGACTTGAAGGTGATGTAATAGATCCTGATGTTTCTGTACCCACAGCTGCTACTGCAAAATTTGCGGCTACAGCTACTCCACTTCCAGAAGAACTTCCTCCAGTTTCAAATTCAGCTCTTCCATAAGGATTTAAGGTTTGTCCACCAATGGCTGAATAACCTAAAGGACACCCAGAACAAAAGAAATAAGCCCATTCACTTAAGTTTACTTTACCTAAAATAAGGGCTCCATTGGCTCTTAGTTTTTCAACTATAAAAGCATCACTTTTCGAATAATTTCTTTGCAAAGCCAATGCACCAGCAGTGGTAGGCATTTCTTTTGTATTAATATTATCCTTTAATAAAACAGGCATACCATACATAGAAAATTCTGAAACGTTCGATTTATTTGCATCCTTTTCTCTAGCCTCTTTTAAGACATTAGGATTTAAAGCTATAATTGAATTTAAAGATAAAGTAGAATCACTTTCGAACTTTCTAATTCTATATAAATAAAAAATTGTTAATTTTTCATAAGATAAAGTACCATCTTTTACATGACGTTGTAAAGTGGGAATATCTTGCTCCAAAATAAGAGGTTTCAAATTATTATATTCTTCATCAGAAAATTTCTTTAATTCAGACTGAAATGGTTTATAAACTTCATTCATATCTAAAACTTTAGATTGAAAAAGTTTAAATTTCATTCTGCCATTTTTATGATTTCGCTGAGCTTCTAAAGCAGCAGTTTCATCATACTTTTTAAATTGAAACTCAGTTTCATTTTCCTGGTTCTTACAAGAGATTAAAACCAGTGAAGCAAATAGAAATAAAAGTGATTTTTTCATTAGAGTAAATTTATAGTCAAATATAAGAAACAAAAAACACCTTTTATGAAAAACATAAAAGGTGCCTTTATAATTTTAAGAAGTAAGCTTTTATTTAAAGAAAGAATCTACAAACTCTACTTTATTAAAAACTTGTAAATCATCTATACCTTCGCCTACTCCAATATATTTTACAGGAATCTGAAATTGGTCTGATATACCAATAACAACTCCACCTTTTGCTGTACCATCTAATTTGGTAACTGCTAAACTAGTAACTTCTGTAGCTTTAGTAAACTGTTTGGCTTGCTCAAATGCATTTTGCCCTGTAGAACCATCTAAAACCAATAAAACATCATGAGGTGCATCAGAGACCACCTTCTGCATCACACGTTTTATCTTTGTTAACTCGTTCATTAAATTTACTTTATTGTGTAAACGACCTGCAGTGTCTATAATAACAACATCTGCATCTTGTTTAACTGCAGATGTTAAAGTATCAAATGCTACAGATGCAGGATCTGAACCCATTTCTTGACGAATTATTGGCACATCTGTTCTGTCTGCCCACACTTGTAATTGATCTATAGCTGCTGCTCTAAAAGTATCTGCAGCACCTAAAACAACTTTTAAACCTTGTTTTTTAAATTGACTTGCCAATTTACCAATAGTAGTAGTTTTACCTACACCATTTACACCCACTACCATCAAAACATAAGGCATTTTCTTACCCTCTTTTTTAGGGATTTCAGGTATGGTAAAATCGGTTTCGTTACCAACGTTTGTTTCAGAAAGCAAACCTGCTATTTCTTCACGAAGAATTGCATTTAACTCATCTGTACCTACATACTTATCTTTAGCAACTCTAGCTTCGATTCTGTCAATAACTTTTAAAGTGGTATTTACACCAACATCAGAAGCTACTAAAACCTCTTCTAAATTATCTAAAACATCATCATCTACTTTAGATTTACCAGCAACAGCTTTAGATAGTTTACCAAAGAAACTTTCTTTAGTTTTTTCTAAACCTTTGTCTAAAGTTTCTTTTTTCTCTTTTGAAAATATATTTTTAAAAAAACTCATATCTTTTATTGATTTAAATATCAAGAATTAAAAAATATTGATATCTAATTTATTGTTGCTGTAATTGCTTATTAGACTGTTTCAAATATTTGATTCACAATCATACACAAAATACAGTGTATAAAAATACGTAATTATAAGGCATAAAAAAAACTACTTTCTATTTCTAAAAAGTAGTTTCTAAATTATATATAAGTTGATTATTTTTTTGCTAAAAATTTATCAACTTCTGAAGGATCCATAATTGCTTCAACAAACATGTAAGCTCCTGTTTTTGGAGACTTTACCATTTTTATTGCTTTACTTAATCTTTTTGATCCTGTTTGTAACGATGCTACTGATTTCTTTGCCATGTTAAAATGTTTTTAATCTATGTGCTCTATTCTGAGTTCTAGATTGTTTAGAATTACTTAATTTCTTTGTGAACAGTCATTTTCTTTAAGATAGGATTAAATTTCTTAATCTCTAATCTATCTGGAGTGTTCTTTTTGTTCTTTGTAGTAATGTATCTAGAAGTACCTGCTTGACCAGATGCTTTGTGCTCTGTGCACTCTAAAATTACTTGAACTCTGTTTCCTTTTTTTGCCATCTCTGTATAATTTTATTAGCTAGAACCTAATTATTTTGTTAAAAATCCGTTAGCTCTTGCTTCTTTGATAACTGCAGAAATTCCTTTCTTGTTAATATTTTTTAAAGCAGACGCAGATACTTTTAAAGTTACCCATTTATCTTCTTCTGGAATATAAAAACGCTTGGTCATTAAATTAGCGTCAAATGTTCTTTTAGTTCTATTTAATGCTTTAGAAACATTGTTTCCAACCATTGCTTTTTTTCCTGTTAATTCACAAACTCTAGACATCTTCTTAGACAGTTTTATAGTGTTATCTCTAAACGAGGTGCAAATCTACAAATAAATCTAATTCTGAACAAAACAATTTTGCTAATTTTTTAATATTTCTTTTTGCAGCATTTCTAATGCTTTATTTACAGTTTTATCGATAACCCTTCCTCTTGGTTTTCCAAAATTAAACTCTTCTACCAAAACTTCTTTTCCTGAAGCTATTGCAATAAAAACTACACCTACACTTTTATCATTATGATCTGTGGTTGGACCTGCATTACCAGTAACAGCAATTGCATAGTCTGTTTTTAGTTTTTCTTGTACTCCAACTACCATTTCTTTGGCTACCTCTTTACTTACAACTGTATTACTTTCTATGGTTGCTTTTGATACATTTAACAAACTTTGCTTCAACTCTGCAGAGTATGCTACAATACTACCTTTAAAGTAGGCAGAAGAACCTGCCACAGAAACTATAGTAGCTGCAATTTTACCACCTGTTAAACTTTCTGCTGTTGCTAAAGTTTTATTCGAGTTTTTTAAAAGTGTTCCTATTTTATCTTCTAGCTTTCCTCCTTCATCAAAACCACTTATAATATCTGGAATTAATGTATACAATTTTTCTATTTGTTCATCAATAGCCTTTTCTAAGGTTGATTTATCATCACCTTTAGCAGTTAAGCGTAAACGAACTCTACCATAATTAGGTAGGTAAGCCAATTTCACAAAAGATGGTAAATTATTTTCAAACTCTTCAATTCGTTCTGCAACCACACTTTCTCCTTGGCCATAAGTCATAATTGTTTTGTGGACAATAAAAGGTAGTTTAAATTGTTTTTGAATTTTAGGCAACACTTCATACTTCATTAAACCTTTCATTTCATTTGGTACACCAGGTAAAGAAACAAATACTGTATTGTTTTCGTAAAACCACATTCCAGGTGCTGTGCCATATAAGTTTTTTAGAACACTTGCTTTAGTAGGTAACATTCCCTGTAATCGATTAGATTCACCAAAAGGAATTTTATATTTCTGAAATAACTCCTTTATATGTGTTACAACATCATTATTCAGTTCTAAATGATCATCAAAATAAGAAGCTATAGTATGTTTTGTAATATCATCTTTTGTTGGCCCTAAGCCACCTGTAAGAATTACAATATCTACTCTTTGCTCAGCTTCTTTTAAAGCTGCTAAAATATGTTCTTTATCATCTTGAATGGAAGATATTTGATGCACAGATACACCAATCTTATTTAATTCTGTTCCTATCCACTGAGAATTGGTATCAACGATTTGCCCAATTAAAATTTCATCTCCTATAGTAATTATCTCTGCTTTCATTGCGCTCCTATTTCATCTATTTCTAAGTTGGCTTTGCTCTTTTTTTCTAAAAACAACTTCATCAACCTAAAACATATTATACTAATTATGATACTTAAAACTATTGATAAATTTCTGTGATAATCAAGATTTTGGTCTACTTTAAAATCAGTAAATAAACCATATAATACTAGGTAAATTATTCTTATTAATAAACTTATTACAAAACCAAGACAAAAATAGATTACATTATTTTTCTGATATCTTTTTGCTAGAAAAACAAAACATATGCCCATTAAAATACAGACAAATATTTGAAAAATAAAATTTATCAAACTGTTATTTTACTCTAATATTAAAAGATTCTTTACCTTCTATAACCCCTTTTAGGTTATCGTTTTCTACAACTTTTCCTACGCCAGCAGGTGTTCCTGTAAAAATTATATCCCCTTTTTTTAACGTGAAGTACTGAGAAACATAGGCAATTAATTCATCTACTTTCCACAACATAGCAGCTGTATTTCCATTTTGTACTATTTCATCATTTTTAACCAATTGAAAATTTAAATCATTTATGTTAAAATTTTCTTTTGGATAAAACTCACCTATTACTGCACTGCCATCAAAAGCTTTTGCTTTTTCCCAAGGCAAGCCTTTTTCTTTACATTTTGCCTGTACATCTCTTGCAGTAAAATCTATACCTAGCCCAATTTCATCATAATATTTATGAGAAAACTTGGCATCTATATGCTTACCAACTTTATTAATTTTTACTAATACCTCTACTTCATAATGTACGTCATCAGAAAATGGTGGAATAAAAAATGGATTTTTTCTTGGTAAAATAGCAGAATCAGGTTTTAAAAATACAACAGGATTTTCTGGTTTTTCATTTTCTAACTCCTCTATATGTTTTGCGTAATTGCGCCCAATACAAATTATTTTCATAATTGAATTATTCTCCTGTTTCTGGAAATACAATTGCTCTATTTCCTGAAACTATAATTTGATTATTTAAATGATATTTTACTGCTCTTGCCAATACTAGCTTTTCTGTATCTGCACCAATTCTTTTAAGAGTTTTGGTGGTGCTTTCATGATTTACATGCTTTACATCTTGATCTATAATTGGCCCTTTATCTAAATCTTCTGTGGCATAATGAGCTGTTGCTCCAATTAGTTTAACTCCTCTTTGATAGGCTCTCTCATAAGGATTTGCTCCTTGAAATGCTGGTAATGAAGAATGATGAATATTTATAATTTTACCCTCATAATCGTTAATGAAACCAGAAGATAGCACTTGCATATACCTAGCCATAACAATTAAGTCTATATTATTCTCTTCTAATAATTCTCTTACCTGTGCTTCTTGCTGCAGCTTTGTATCTTTCGATATTGGTAAATGATAATAAGGTATACCAAACATATCTGCTACATACCTTAATTTATCATGGTTACTTATTACTAATTTTACGTTACAATTTAAACCACCTTCTCTAGATCTTTCTAACAAATCGTATAAATTATGGCTTGTATGTGAAACCATTATAGCTACATTTTGCACTTCATCTCCATAATTAACAGACCATTTAAAATCTAAAGGCGTTGCAAGGTCTAAAAAGTCTTTTTCTAAAGAAGATTTAGAAATATCTGAACCCTCAGAGTTCAGGCGAATTCGCATAAAATACGTGTTCTCTAAAGCATTTACATATTGCTGACAACTTAGAATATTGAATCCTTTCTCAAAAAAGAAACTGGTAATTTTAGCTACCAAACCTTTTTGATCTGGACATTGTATTAAAAAAGTTACGACTTGTGATTTCATTGTATTGAATTAGGATTGAACTATGGAATCCATTTTTTAGGAAAGTTTGGTTTACGCTTTTCTAAAAACGCATCTCTACCCTCTTTTGCTTCATCTGTCATATATGCTAAACGAGTAGCTTCACCTGCAAATACTTGCTGACCAACCATGCCATCGTCTGTTAAATTCATGGCAAACTTTAGCATTTTAATAGAAGTTGGACTTTTCTCTAAAATTTCTTGTGCCCACTCATAAGCTGTACTTTCTAACTCATCATGTGGAATAACTGCATTTACCATTCCCATTTCATAAGCTTCTTGTGCTGAATAATTTCTACCTAAAAAGAAAATTTCTCTTGCTTTTTTCTGACCTACCATTTTGGCTAAATACGCAGAACCATAACCACCATCAAAAGACGTTACATCTGCATCTGTTTGTTTAAAAATAGCGTGTTCTTTAGAAGCCAAAGTTAAATCGCAAACCACATGTAAACTATGGCCACCACCAACTGCCCAACCAGGAACAACAGCAATAACTGCTTTTGGCATAAAACGTATTAAACGTTGAACTTCTAATATATTTAATCTGTGATACCCATCATCACCCACATAACCTTGATGACCTCTTGCTTTTTGATCTCCTCCAGAACAAAAAGAATACACACCATCTTTGGTACTTGGTCCTTCTGCAGAAAGTAAAACTACCCCAATAGAAGTATCTTCACCTGCATCATAGAAAGCATCATATAATTCTTTTGTGGTTTTTGGTCTAAATGCATTTCTAACATTTGGTCTGTTAAATGCTATTCTTGCTACACCATTACATTTTTTATACGTAATGTCTTCATATTCTTTAGCAACTTTCCATTCAGGTTGTATCATATTTTTGTATTTTGTACGTTCTTGTTACCGTTAAAACTTCTTTGTTTACAAAAATAAACATTCTAACTTATGATTAAGAAATCACTATCACTTATATTTTTACTTTTTTGCTTTTCTGGTTTTTCTCAAAACATTATTACCAAGCAATTAGAATCTGACATATTAGAAACTACTAGAAATTTAAGAATTTATATCCCTGCAACTTATGAGCAAGACAGTATTAAAAACTACCCCTTAACTATTGTTTTTGATGAAGAATATCTATTTGATACTTATGTTGGTAATGCAAAACTTTTTGCAAAGAAAGACAAAGCTCCTCAACAAATTATTGTAGGTATTTCTATGGATGAAACAAGAAGTCAAGATATTTCTTTTGACAGAAATTCTGGAAGATTATCTACAACTGCGAACTACTTTTACGAATTTGTAAGAGATGAAGTGATTTTCTATATGGAAAGCACCTATAGAACATCGCCTTTTATAACTATTGTAGGTCAGGGCTATTCTGCAAATTTAGTAACACATTATTTAAAAGAAAATACAGCTTTTATCAATGCATTTGTATGTATAAACCCAAGTTTTTCTGATTTTATAGGGCAAGAACTACAGAGATACAACTTGCCAAAATATCAAAAAGAAGACAACACTTTTTATTTTTACACGAATAATGCAACTTCTTTTTCTAGCCAAAAAAAAGTTAAAATAGATCAAGTTCAAAAAGGTTTATCTGGTTTAGAAATTAAAAACTTTAATGTTGTTAATGATGTTATAGAAACACCAAGCGCAGTATCAGCAATGGGAGAAGCAATACCAAGAGCATTAACCAAGATTTTTGAGGTTTACTCTGCAATATCGAAAGAAGAATATGAAAAGAATATTAAAGAGTTATCTCCTGAAGATGCCATTTATTATTTAGAAAACAAGTATTTAGAAATCGAATTTTTATTTGGAACCAATTTAGGTATTAGAGAAAAAGATATTTATGCTATTGAAAACATTATTATAGAAAAAGAAAATGGAGATAAGTTAAGAGACTTTGGTAAAATGATCTTAAAGCTTTTTCCTTCATCGCCTTTAGGAGAGTATTATATAGGTAGATATTACGAAACTGGTAAAATGTTTAAAAAAGCGCTAAAATATTATAAAATTGGGTATGGAAAAATGGATCCTGCAGATCCTAATTCTGATGCTTATTACGAAAATATTTTAAGACTTGGTGGTCAATAATATAAGTTGGCAGTACAAATTTTATTCAATAATAACTGCCAACTTTAAACTGTATTCTGATTACTGATTTATAAGCTCTATCCTATCTTCTTTAATAACTATTAATTTATTTTTATAAAGATTCCCTACAGCTTTTTTAAATGCTTTCTTACTCATTTTCATGTGAAAACGTATAGAATCTGGAGAGCTTTTATCTGTCAATAATAAAAAACCTTCTCTACTATCTTTTAACTTTTGTAAAACTTTTTCTACATCAGAATCAATTACATTTCTAAAACCTTGAGGACGTAAAGAAACATCTATTTTACCATCTTCTCTTATGTTTTTAATGTAGCCAGTAACCTCCATATTTTCTTCTAATGGCTGAAAAACTTCACTTCTAAAAAGTAAACCATCAAACTCTTCATTAATTAAAACTGTATAACCTAAACCTGTTTCAGTTTCAATTACTAACTGCACTTTATCTCCTTCTTGTAAATCCATTATTTAATATATTTAAAGTATTCTTTTAAAACTTTATCATTCTCTAAACTTGGTGTAAAGATTTCTAAAATTTTAGGTTGATTTGATTCTTTATAAAAATTTTCTAATTCTTTTTGAACAGAAATCGTAGAAAACGCTTTGCTATACTCAAAATTATGCATTTTACATAAATGCTCTGCTGTTAAACAATGAGGCGTTTCGAAATATTTTGTGGCGTTTGTAGTTTTAGGACCAGGAATAATTTTAAAAATTCCACCTCCTGAATTATTCACTAATATAATTCTAAAATTTGTTGGTATATTCTTATTCCACAAACCATTACTATCATAGAAAAAACTTAAATCTCCAGTAATAAAAATAGTTTGTCTGTTACAGGCATAAGCTGCACCAATAGCTGTAGATGTGCTACCATCAATACCACTTGTACCTCTATTACAAAACACTTCTAAAGTACTGTCTATAGTAAACATTTGCCCATATCTAATAATAGCACTATTACTAAATTGCAACTGACTATTTTTAGGGATACTTTCTAAAACTTGCTCAAAAACCTTTAAATCAGAATGTGCTATAGTTTCTAAATATTGAACATGTTTTTGCCTTCTCTCATTTCTTACAGCCAACCAATTTGGTTGATAATTACTCTGTTTTTTAGAAATGATGCTATTAAATTTACTAAAGAAATCTACAGGTTTTGTTTGTATAAATTCAGACAAGCAGAAAAAAGTATTGGTTGCTTTTTTCTCATCAATATTCCAGTGATGTTTAGGTTGATAATCTCTTAGAAAACGTTTAATCCTTTTAGAAACTATCATGCCACCAAATGTGATAAGAATGTCTGGTTGTAACTCTTTAAATTCTTCTTCTCCCAAAGAAAAAATAAGTTGATCTATAGAGTTTATAGCTTTAGAATGATGCAGATTAGAAGTAGTTTCTGTTAACAAAATAACTGAATCATCTTCTGAATATAAATCCATCAATTTATGCAATTCTGTATCTGGATGATTCACACCAATCACTAACATTTTCTTATCAGAACTGTTCCATATTTTAGCCAATTCATCATAATTGATATTAGAATTATCTAAAGAACTCATACTTATATGAGGAAAATGAAAATCTTCTAAATCGCTTACAGTATCATACAATGGCTCATCAAAAGGTACATTAATATGAACAGGACCTTTGTTTGAGTTTGCCAATTGTAAAGCCTCACCTATTAATTGGGCATTCCTAGTTTTAAACTTTGGATTTTCAATCAAGTTGGCAGAAAATAGAATGTGATTTTCAAACACATTTTCCTGACGAATTGTTTGTCCATCACCAATATCTATAAGATGCTTTGGTCTATCAGCAGAAATAACAACTAAAGGTATATTACTATAAAACGCTTCTGCAATTGCAGGGTAATAATTTAGTAAGGCAGAACCAGAAGTACATAAAACTGCAACCGGTTTTTGAGTTTGCTGTGCAATACCTAGCGCAAAAAACGCAGCACACCTTTCATCTACCACACTTAACGTTTCAATTTCTGGATGATTAGAAAAACCAATAGTTAAAGGCGCATTTCTAGAACCTGGAGAAATAACAACAGTATCAACATTAAATTGATGACAAGCTGCTATAACTAATTGTGCAAGTTCTTTTTTTGGGTACATAAAAATCTTTAGTGATTTAAATGCAAAGTTACGAAGAGATAAAGATTTAAAAGAAAAAAAAGCCAGAAACTAAATTGAATTTAATTTCTGGCTTTTTATATAATTTATTTGAAAAGAAATTAGTTTCCTTTATTAAAATCTGCTAAAAATTTAGCTAAACCTATGTCTGTTAATGGGTGCTTTAATAAACCTTCAATAGCACTTAAAGGTCCTGTCATAACATCTGCACCAATTTTAGCACAATCAATAACGTGCATTGTATGTCTTACAGAAGCAGCTAAAATTTCAGTTTCAAAACCATAATTGTTATAAATAGTTCTAATTTCTGCAATTAGATTTAAACCATCTGTAGAAATATCATCTAATCTACCAATAAATGGTGACACATAAGTTGCACCAGCTTTTGCAGCCAATAATGCCTGACCTGCTGAAAATACTAAAGTTACATTTGTTTTAATTCCTTTAGATGAGAAGTATTTACAAGCTTTAATGCCATCTTTTATCATAGGTAATTTTACTACAATCTGAGGGTTCAATGCTGCCAAAGCTTCACCTTCTTTAACCATACCATCAAAATCTGTAGAAATAACCTCTGCAGAAACATCTCCATCTACTAATTCACAAATTGCTTTGTAATGATTAATGATATTATCTTGACCAGTAATACCTTCTTTAGCCATTAATGATGGGTTTGTTGTTACACCATCTAAAACACCTAAAGCTTGTGCTTCTTTAATCTGCTCTAAATTAGCAGTATCTACGAAAAATTTCATGCGTTGAAAATTAAATTTATTTTCGTCAAAGATAAAAAACTATCACTTTTCTAATGTCCATTACTCAATTATTTTTTACACATATTCGCTTAGATAAAAATGCTTAATTTTTGTTAAATAGTATCTCAATTCGTTTTTACTTTATAAAACCTTTACTTTTGTAAAAAAGAGTCTATTTTGAATTTTATAAAAACGTTTGGTTTACTGCTAATTCTTTGTCTAGCAACATCTTGTTCTACAACTAGCTCATCAGAAATTATAGATCCTGTTACTCCTGAAATAGAAGAATGCGTTAATACTGATATTTCTATTTCTGAAGCAGATAATATTGTTGTTCCTCATGCTACAAACCCTGTTGTTTGGGAAGGTTCTTATAATGATGAAACAGTAACAATCAGCTTTACAACACCTGTTGGTACTGATGGAGAAACTGAAACTAAAGCTTTTATTTTTGATAAAAAAGATGACTGCCTTACTAAAAATAGAGCTTACGAATATTATAATGGAGAAAATGTAGACGTTTCTGCTGTAACAGAGATGGAGGTATCAGAATTTTATATCAAAGAGTATATTGAAGATGAAAAATTTATAGGTTATGTTGTGTATACAGATCCTCATGATAAAATTACCTATTCAAAAAAATTCTATGTTGAATTTACCACAGATGATTTTAAAGTAGACATTACCAATTTTCTACTTTTTGAAGATTGTTTATTAGACAAATTACCAATAGAAATAGACCTTAATTCTGATGGAATTGTTGATTTTAATTTAACTTATGAAGAAGTAAATGATGTTGGTAACAGACCAAGATACAATCAATACACCATTAAATTAACATCTACGTTTGAAGAGCAAAACAAGATCTTATCTCCTATTAAAAATCAAGAGCCTTATTTTATTGTGCATGAACCGCCATTTACATCAGAAAATAAAACACAATATATTAATGGTGTAAAAGATGCTTTAGATATTTTTTACGAATATGAAGCTCCTTATCAAAACTTTAATTATTTCTTAGACAATACCTTAACCTATAGTAGTACTTTAAAGAACAATAAAGACGATTACTATATAATTAGTATGTCTTTAAACAACGAAACCTATTATGGTTGGATTAAACTTACTGTAAATACTCAAAATTGTGAAGCTGCAATTTTAGATACTTTTTTAAACACAACTGCAGATGAGCATGTAAGTGTGAATTAAAGTTTGTAATGATTCATTAAAATTTTCTCATAAATTCTATCTGGAAGAATTCGTTTTAAAACAATCGAAAACTTTTCTAAAGTATTCCCTACTTTATAGTGTATTTTAGGATTTTTAGTGTTTGTGATTTTATAAATTACTTTAGCCATTTCAACAGGATCTTTTCCCCCATCAACATCTGCATCAATAATTTTTAAATTATTCTCATAATCTTCTTTGTAAGCAGAATTTTCAAAAACTGGTGTATGATATCTACCTGCTGCAATATTTGTTGCAAAATCACCAGGAGCAATACTTACTACATTTATACCAAAACCTTTTACCTCCATACTAACTCCTTCTGTAATCAATTCTAAAGCTCCTTTAGATGCTGAATACAAACTTCTAAATGGCAAACCCATATAACCAGCAATAGAAGTAATATTAACAATAGTACCAGAGTTCTGTTTTCTCATTTTTGGTAAAACAGCTTTCATAACATCAATAGCTCCGAATAAATTGGTGTCGAAAACAGATTTCATTTCATTAATAGGAGTGTCTTCAATAGCACCTGTAATTCCCATTCCTGCATTATTTACCAAAACATCCAATCTTCCTTTCTCATTAATAATTTGATCTACAGCAGCTGTAATAGATTCATTTTTTAAAACGTCTAATGCAATTAATTTAAAAGTAAAGTTTTCTTGGTTTTTAGGATTTCTGCTAGTTCCATAAACAAAATATCCTTTTTGTTGCAAATAAGTGGCTACAGCCTTACCAATTCCTGAAGATGCACCTGTAACTAAAACTACTTTAGACATAATTTCTATTTTAAAAAATCAATATTACAAAATCTAAATTTAGGGCACAAAAAATGGCAAGCTACCTACATCACACTGCTACAACCTAATACCTTTGCTGTGTTCCCACCCTGGAGGATTCAAAGGGAGCTAGTTGTGTAGAACTTGCCACTGCAAATTTACATTCTATTTTTAAATTGACAATTAAAAAAATATTAAAATTTTTGTAACAATTATAACTTCTTGATTACTAATAAAATGTTTTTGGATGAACTTATTTTATAGGAAATTAGTCATCTATTAGAAATTAATATATTTGTAAAACATCAACTAAACTTTAAAAAATGGAAAATCAAGTAAGTAGTAAAGGTATTATTTTAAACAACGGTTTATATTACGGAATCGTTTTAATTTTAGCTAGTCTTGTTATTTATGCATTAGGAATGCATTTAGACCCAACAGGTGGTTACATTAATTTTGCTGTAATTGCAATTGCAGTAATTGCTTTTCCTATTATAGGAATGTCTGCTTTCAAAAAAGCAAATGGTGGTTTTATGACTTGGGGACAAGGTGTTAAAATTGGTGTAGGTATTGTAATTATTGGTTCTTTATTAACCATTGTTTATCAGCATATTTTTACTGCATTTATTGAACCCGAATTTTATACTCAAGTAGAAGAAATTACAAGAAAAACTTTATACGATAATGGGTTAACAGAAGAACAAATTGAAACTCAAATGGAAATGACCAGCAAGTTCCAAGGTACAATAATTGGTGATGCTATTGGTTTATTATTCATGGCCTTTATTGGTTTTGTAGTTTCTGCAATTGTAGCCGCTGTGAAGAAAAAAACAGAAGAGGAAACATATTAAACTGTTAGAAATACGTCCTTCTAGGATACTTTCTTAACTTTACAACTTGTAACTATATAGAAGAAATATGGAAATTTCGGTAGTAATACCACTTCTTAACGAAGAAGAATCTTTACAAGAATTACACGATTGGATTGCAACTGTTATGCAATCCAATCGTTATTTATATGAAATTATTTTTATTGATGATGGTAGTTCTGATAACTCATGGCAAAAAATAGAAGAGTTATCCTCTAAAAACAAGTCAGTTAAAGGAATCCGTTTTCAAAAAAACTATGGCAAATCTCAAGCCTTAGATGCTGGTTTTGAATTAGCCCAAGGTAATGTTGTTATTACTATGGATGCAGATCTACAAGACAATCCAGAAGAGATACCAGAACTTTACAATTTAATTGTTAATGAAAATTTTGATTTAATTTCTGGATGGAAAAAGAAACGTTATGACAATGTAGTTACTAAAAATATACCATCTAAATTATTTAATGCAGCTGCCAGAAAAACTTCTGGTTTAAAACTTCATGACTTTAACTGCGGACTAAAAGCCTATAAAAATGAGGTAATTAAAAGTATAAAAGTAAGTGGAGAAATGCATAGATACATACCTGTTCTAGCCAAAAATGAAGGTTACAATAGAATAGGAGAAAAAGTAGTACAACACCAAGCAAGAAAATATGGTGAAACTAAATTCGGGATGGATCGTTTTGTAAATGGTTTTTTAGATTTAATTACCATTTCTTTTTTATCTAAATTTGGAAAAAGACCTATGCACTTTTTTGGTCTTTGGGGTACTTTTATGTTCTTATTTGGAACTTCTGCTGCTTTTTATATTGGTGCATATAAATTATATAAGGTTTTTAATAACATAAAAACCATTCTTGTTACAGATAATCCTTGGTTTTATATTGCACTAACTTCTATGATTCTAGGAACCCTATTATTCTTAGCAGGATTTTTAGGAGAACTAATCATTAAAACAAAAAACACCGAAAAACACTATACAATAAGAGAAAAACTTAATTTCTAACTGTATATTTGTATTAAACCAAATAAAAAAATTACTATAAACCATTAAACTCTAACTCATGACAGACTTTGTAAATAAAGCAAAACAGTGGTTAACACCAACTTTTGACGCAGAAACACAATCGGAAATTCAAAATTTAATCGACAACAATCAAGCTGAATTGGCTGATCGATTTTATAAAGATATGGAGTTTGGTACTGGTGGTATGAGAGGTGTAATGGGTGCTGGTACTAATAGAATTAATAAATACACTTTGGGTAGAGCAACCCAAGGCCTATCTAACTATTTAGTAGATAATGTTTCTAAAGATCAAATAAGAGTAGTAATTGCTTACGATTGTAGACACAACAGCAAAAAATTTGCTAAAGTAGTTGCTGATGTTTTATCTGCAAATAATATTAAAGTTTTTCTTTTTGAAGATTTAAGACCAACTCCAGAATTGTCTTTTGCAGTTCGTCATTTAAATTGTGATGCAGGTATTGTTTTAACAGCTTCTCACAATCCACCAGAATATAATGGTTACAAAGTGTATTGGGCTGATGGTGGACAAATTGTACCTCCACATGATAGTGGTATTATAAGTAAAGTAAATGCTTTAGAATTTTCAGAAATTAATTTTGATGCCAATGAAGATTTAATTGAAGTTATTGGTAAAAATGTAGATGATGTTTTCATAGAAGCTTCTGTTAAAAACGGTTCTTTATCAGATAAAATTGATAGAAATAGTCTTAAAATTGTTTTTACGCCTTTGCATGGTACATCAATAATGTCTATACCTCATACCTTAAAAGGTGCAGGATACACAGATGTTCATATTGTAGAAGAACAGCGTAAGCCAAATGGAGATTTCCCTACTGTAAAATCACCAAATCCAGAAGAGCCAGAAGCTTTACACATGGCTACTGAATTAGCGAACAACATTGGTGCTGATATTGTTATTGGTACAGATCCTGATTGTGATAGATTAGGGGTTGCTGTAAGAGATTTAAATGGCAATATGAAACTGTTAAATGGTAACCAGACAATGGTTGTTATGACAGATTTCTTATTAAAAAAATGGAAAGAAGAAGGTAGATTAAATGGTAAAGAATTTATAGGTTCTACAATTGTATCTACAGAACTTGTAAACCAAATAGCTGCAAAATACAATGTTGAAACCAAGGTAGGTTTAACTGGTTTTAAATGGATAGCTAAAATGGTTGTTGATTTTCCTGAACTAGAATTTATTGGTGGTGGAGAAGAAAGTTTTGGTTATATGGTTGGTGATTTTGTAAGAGATAAAGATGCAGTGACTGCTACATTATTAGCTTGTGAAGTTGCAGCTTATGCCAAACAGAATGGAAGTTCTTTCTATCATGAATTATTAAATATTTACATAGAAAATAGCTTTTATAAAGAACATTTAATTTCAATTACCAAAAAAGGAATGGATGGTGCTGCAGAAATTCAGCAAATGTTAAGTGACATGAGAAACAATCCATTAACTGAGATTGATGGAGAAAAAATAGAATCACTTTCTGATTACCAAGCATCAACTAGAAAAAATTTAATTACTGGTGAGGTTTCGAACATGGATATCCCAAAATCTAATGTACTTATTTACCAAACAGCTTCTGGAACTAGAATTGCAGCAAGGCCTAGTGGAACTGAGCCTAAAATTAAATTTTATTTTAGTGTAAATGCTCCTTTAGACAAAATCGAAAATGCAGAAAAAGTAGAAGATGCTTTAGATGCTAAAATTCAAAGAATCATAAAAGAGATGAAATTGAATTAATGGGTTATTTTAAAGATATTCTTAAATATGAAAGAAAGTACAGAAAGTTTACGTTATTAAATGTAGTCTTTAATATTTTCTATGCCATTTTTAATGTTCTTTCTGTCCTTGCATTTATTCCTGTTTTAGGCATATTATTTGAAACAGACAAAGACATTGTTGTAGAACCTACTTATGAAGGTATTACAAGTATTGGATCTTATTTAAAAGAAAGCTTTTACTTTTTTATATCAGAAAAAATAGAAAATGATGGTCAAATAAAAACATTGTTATTCATATGTTTATTAGCACTTTCATTATTCTTTTTAAAGAACTTTTTCAGGTATTTAGCCTCTTACGTGATTACATTCTTAAGAACAGGAATTGTTAAAGACTTAAGAGACAAACTATATCATAAAATTGTAGAACTACCAATTTCTTACTTTACAGAAAAAAGAAAAGGAGACATTATTGCAAGAATGACTGCTGATGTTCAAGAAGTAGAAGTTTCAATTTTAACCTCAATAGAAACTATTGTTAGAGAACCACTTACTGTTGTAATTGCAATTTCTATTATGCTTTTTATGAGTGTTAAATTAACGCTGTTTGTTTTTATATTATTACCAGTTTCAGGATTTATCATTTCATCAATTAGTAAAAAATTAAAAGCAAACTCGGTTAAAGCACAGCAAGAAACTGGTACATTTTTATCATTTATAGAAGAAACACTTACAGGTTTAAGAGTTATTAAAGGTTTTAATTCTGAAAAGATTATAGAGAGAAAGTTTAATGCATCTACCACTACCTTTAGAAATTTGATGACCAGTGTTTTTCATAGGCAAACGTTAGCATCACCTATGAGTGAATTTTTAGGGTCTGCAACAATTATTGCTATTTTATGGTTTGGTGGTAGAGAGGTTTTATCAAACACAAGTTCTTTACAACCAGATGAATTTATGGGTTATATTGTATTATTCTATACTGTATTAAACCCAATAAAATTAATTACAACTTCTTACTACAACATTCAAAAAGGTGAAGCTTCTGCAGAAAGAATTATGTCTGTTTTAAATACAGAAAATCATATCAAAGACAATCCAAATGCTATTGTTAAAGCTTCTTTCGATAGTAAAATTGAGTTTAAAAACATATCGTTTAAATACAAAAAAGACTATGTTTTAAAAGACTTTTCTTTAACTATTAATAAGGGTGAAACTGTTGCTTTGGTTGGCCAATCAGGAAGTGGTAAATCTACTTTAGCAAATCTAATTACTCGTTTTTACGATGTAAATTCTGGTGATATTTTAATTGATGGTGAAAGCATTAAAAACATTACTAAAAAATCTTTACGAGATTTAATGGGTATTGTAACGCAAGAATCTATTTTATTTAATGATACTGTAGAAAATAATATAAAATTGGGTACAGAAAATGCAACTGAAGCAGAAGTGTTAGAAGCTTCAGAAATTGCGAACGCAAATGAGTTCATTCAAAATTTACCTGAAAAATTCCATACTAATATTGGTGATAGTGGAGGCACTTTATCAGGAGGTCAAAAACAGCGTTTATCTATTGCTAGAGCTGTATTGAAAAATCCGCCAATTATGATTTTGGATGAAGCTACATCTGCCTTAGATACAGAATCTGAGCAACTTGTACAGTTAGCTTTAGAAAAGATGATGCAAAATAGAACCTCTTTAGTTATTGCTCATAGATTATCTACCATACAAAAAGCAGATACAATTGTCGTAATGAAAAAAGGTGAAATTGTAGAAAAAGGTAAACACGATGAGTTACTATCCAAAAAAGGTGAATATTTTAAGTTAGTAACTATGCAAAGCCTATCTTAATTTAAGCTTAAAACTAAATCATCAGCGTTAACAATTGTACCTTCAGTTAATATGATAGTGTCAATTTTACCATCATCATTGGCTGTAATTGTAGTTTCCATTTTCATAGCTTCAATAATAAATAAAGGCTGATTTCTAGTTACCTTTTCTCCTTTTTTAACTAAAATAGTAGACAATAACCCTTGCAAAGGTGCACCAATTTGTTTGCTATTATTTTTATCAGCTTTTATATTTTGAACTGATGTAACTTTGATAGACTCATCTTTAATCTGCACTGTTCTTCCTTGTCCATTTACTTTAAAATAAACAGTTACAAATCCTTTTTCATTAGCTTCACTAATAGAATCTAACGTAATTAATACAGTTTTACCTTTATCTAAATCAACAGTAATCTCCTCTCCTATTTCCATGCCGTAAAAGAAATTTTTGGTAGGTAAATTGGTTAGATTATCGTATTTTAAATGTGTATTAAAAGCATCTAAAAACACCTTTGGATATAATTTATAGGATAAGAAATCTGTAAAATCAATTTTTCTACCCAAGTCATTTTCAAATATTCTTCTAAATTCTGCATATTCTTTATCAAAATCTACAGGTGGTAAATGTGCATTTGGTCTTTCTGTATAGGGAGATTGATCTTTTAAAATAAGCTTCTGTAATTTTTCTGGAAAACCACCAACTGGCTGACCTAAATCTCCTTTAAAGAAACTCACCACAGATTGAGGAAAAGAAATAGTATCACCTCTTTCCAAAACATCTTTTATAGTTAAATTATTACTTACTAAATATTGAGCCATATCACCAACAACTTTAGAACTTGGTGTAACTTTTACGATGTTACCAAAAAGTGTATTTACTTCTCCATACATTTTTGTAATTTCATGAAAACGACCTTCTAAACCTAAAGCTTGTGCTTGTGGTTTTAAATTTGAATATTGGCCACCAGGAATTTCGTGTTTAAATACTTCTCCTGAGCCCGACTTTAAGCCAGATTCAAAAGGATAATAATATTCTCTTACAGTTTCCCAATAGTTAGAATACTCATTTAAGGAAGTAGCATTCATAGGGTTTTCCCTTTCGTGAAACTTCATCATTTCTACAATTGAGTTAAAATTTGGTTGCGATGTTAAACCAGACAAGCCACTTAATGCAACATCTACAACATCTACACCTGCCTCAATTGCTTTTAAATAAGTGGCAGATTGTATAGAGGATGTGTCATGTGTATGCAAGTGAATTGGAATGTTTAATTCCGATTTTAAAGCAGTAACCAATTCTGAAGCTGCATAAGGTTTTAACAAACCAGCCATATCTTTAATTGCCAAAATATGTGCGCCTGCATTTTCAATTTCTTTGGCTAAATTGATATAATATTTTAAATTGTATTTAGTGTTTTTTACATTTAAAATATCAGAGGTATAACAAATAGAACCTTCTGCTAAACCTTGTGTTTTTGTTCTTACATGCTCTATGCATGGAGCAATCGATTTCATCCAATTTAGAGAATCAAAAATTCGGAATAAATCAACTCCATTTTCCCAAGATTGTTCAACAAATTTACCAATTAAATTGTCTGGATAGGCAGTATAACCAACACCATTAGAGCCCCTTATTAACATTTGCAATAGCACATTTGGCATTTTTTCTCTAAGCAAACGTAATCTTTCCCATGGATTTTCATGTAAAAATCGTAAGCAAACATCAAAAGTGGCACCTCCCCAAACTTCCAGACTAAAAATATCTGGATGGTTTTTAGCATAGCCTTCTGCAACTTTTAACATATCGAAAGTTCGCATTCTGGTTGCCAACAAACTTTGATGCGCATCACGCATTGTAGTGTCTGTGAAATGTATTTTCTTTTCGTTTTTCAACCAATTAGAAAAACCTTCTGGCCCTAACTCTGTCAGTAAATCTTTTGTTCCTTTTGGGTAAGCTGCATTAACATCAAAAGCGGGAATTTTGGGTTTTACAAATGTTTTTGTTGCATCAAATTTCTTAACATCTGCATTGCCATTAATAGTAACATCACCCAAATAAGTAATTATTTTATTAGCTCTATTTCTAGGTGCTTTAAACTTAAATAAACTTGGTGTAGATTTAATAAAGTTTACTGTAATTGCACCTTTTCTAAAAGTTTCGTGCTGAAGTATATTATCTAAAAAAAGCATGTTAGTTTTTACACCACGAATTCGAAATTCGCCAAGAGCCCTTCTAATTTTACGAGCAGCACCATCTAAAGTTCTACTATTTGCAGTAACTTTTACCAACATAGAATCAAAAAACGGAGATATTGTAACACCTTGATAAACGCTACCTGCATCTAATCGAATACCAAAACCTGAAGCACTTCTGTAGGTAGATATTGTTCCAAAATCTGGTTTAAAATCATTTTGCGGATCCTCTGTAGTTATTCTACACTGCAGTGCATAACCGTTTATTTTAATAGACTCTTGATTCGGAATTTTTATTTGTTGATCAGATAATTTATAACCTCCAGCAATAAAAAGCTGTGTCTTCACCAAATCTATATTTGTTACAACTTCTGTAACAGTATGTTCTACTTGTATTCTTGGATTAACCTCTATAAAGTAAATTGAATCATCATCATCTACTAAAAATTCTACAGTACCAATATTATTGTAATTTACGGCTTTACATATATCTATTGCATATTTGTAAAGTGCATCTTTTGTTTCTTGCTTTAAACCATAAGAAGGTGCAAACTCTATTACTTTTTGATAGCGTCTTTGCACAGAGCAATCTCTCTCAAATAAGTGAACTGTATTACCAAAACTATCTGCAACAATTTGAATTTCAATATGTTTCGGGTTTTCAACAAATTTTTCTAAAAAAACAGTGTCATCTCCAAACGCATTTAATGCTTCTCTCTTACTTTCGCCATAAGCTTTTTTAAGTTCATCTGCTTTTCTAATAACTCTCATTCCTCTACCTCCACCTCCAGAAGCAGCTTTCAACATTATTGGGTATCCAATTTTTTCTGCCTCTTCTAAAGCTATCTCAATACTTTCTAAAGGGTTTTTGTTACTTTTTATAATAGGTATATTATTATCTATTGCAACTTTCTTGGCCGTAATTTTATCTCCTAAAGATTTTAAAACAGATACTTTCGGTCCTACAAAAATAATATCGTTTTCTTCACATTTTTGAGCAAAATTGGCATTTTCAGATAAAAATCCATACCCAGGATGAATGGCATCTACTCCATTATCTTTTGCAACTTTAATTATTGCATCAATATCTAAATAAGGTTTTAAAGGTTGATTATCTTCACCTATTTGATAAGATTCATCAGATTTATATCTATGCAAAGAGTAGCGATCTTCGTATGTATAAATTCCAACAGTTTCTACATTAATCTCTGCACAAGCTCTAAAAATTCGAATAGCAATTTCTCCTCTATTTGCAACTAATACTTTTTTAATTTTCATAACGATCTGTAGGTTTTTAGCGAATGTTCGCTGTAAAAATACAAAACGCAAGTTAGAGTTTAAGTATTATTTATAACAATTTACTATTATTTGTAATTATTTAATATAAAATACTCACTAATTCTACTGATAATGTAAAAAGTAAATTAAAAAAATAATAAACTATAATGCCAGTAAAAGTTTAATAAATGAATTAAAAGCTAAAAATTAAGAGTAGTTGAGCTTAATCTATATCTTGATGTAATTTGAACCCAAACTTTTTAAAGGTCATTTTTTTAGAAATTTCAGGAATATGCTTATAAGCTAAAACAGATAAAATCGCTTGATCTTGCCTATGATTGTCTCTACTACTACCCTCAGGAGCAATTACCTTTTTATTTAAAGCTGCATCTTTCCATTTTTCAATAACCACTCTAGCAGTTTCGCAATTATAGTTTACAGCAATACAAGCACCATTTAAATTGGTTTGTTTAAGCAACGTTTTATTGTTTGATACTTCTAAAATTTTTAAAGATTTATAGTGTGTCCAATCAGCAATTGTGTCTTTAGAAAATGGTGAATAAAACCCTAAATATTCAATAACTTTTCGTAAGCTTTTTAACTCTTGAGTAATTACATTACCAGCATCAATCCAACAAACGGAACATTTAAATTCATTTAAAACTTTATGCACTATTACTGGTTTCCAAGCATACTCTCCTGCATTACTCTTAATATTGAAATACGCTGGATATTTAGAATAATCAAACTTCCTTAAATCAACAAAGTCAAAAGATTGTTCTAGAGATAATTGTTCTTCTTCTGTTAGCCCTAAATCAAAAACTACAGTTTTAGTATTCTTTTCAAAAGTTTTAATACTATTTAGAAGTTGGCATAAACTTTTATAGTGAGAGCTATCAGAACCTGTGACTAGAACTAATTCTTGTTTGTTATCAAAAGATTTTAACTTAAGTTCTAAAAAAGCTGTGGAAATAAAGTTTGAAACTTTTTGCATAAATCTTAAATCATTTTCTTTTTAACCCTAAATCTAATCCTTTTTGAATCATAAAATCATATGAAGGTTGATGTTCATTAGGTATTTCTCCTTCTAAAATTGCCTCTTTTATAGCCTCTTTTATTTGACCAATTTCTCTACATGGTTTTAAGTTAAAGGCTGTCATAATTTCTTCTCCAGTAATTGGTGGCTGAAAATTCCTTATTCGATCTCTTTCTTCTACTTCTTTAATTTTCTTTCGAACAAGCTCAAAATTCTTATGATATTTTTTGAATTTTCTAGGATTTTTAGTGGTGATATCTGCTTCACAAAGAGTCATTAAATCGTTAATTTCTTCACCAGCATCAAACACCAAACGTCTAACTGCAGAATCTGTAACATCTGAAGCTAAAACTATTGGCCTAGAACTTAATAACACCATTTTTTGAACAAATTTCATTTTGGCATTTAAGGGCATTTTTAATCTCTTAAAAATTTTATAAACCATTTTAGATCCTACAAACTCATGACCATGAAATGTCCAACCCACTTTTTTACTAAAACGCTTTGTAGGCGCCTTTCCAATATCATGCAACAAAGCAGCCCATCTTAACCATACATCTTCTGTATTTTTAGAAATATTATCAACAACTTCTAATGTGTGATAAAAATTATCTTTATGTTTTTGGCCTTCTACTTCTTCTACTCCTTTTAAAGCAATTAACTCAGGTAAAATCTGAGGTAGTAATTTTGTTTTTTCTAATAACAGAAAACCTATAGAAGGTTTTTTAGCAGCTAAAATTTTATTCAACTCAACTACAATTCTTTCTTTTGTAATTATTTTTAAACGATGTGCATTTTTAGAAATTGCAGCCAAAGAAGATGCTTCAATCTCAAAATTTAATTGAGTTGCAAATCGAATTGCACGCATCATTCTAAGTGGATCATCAGAATAGGTTATATCTGGGTTTAATGGAGTTCTAATAATCTTATCCTCTAAATCCTTCATTCCATTAAAAGGATCTAATATATCACCAAAATTGGCATCATTTAAACTTAAAGCTAATGCATTAATTGTAAAATCCCTTCTATTTTGATCATCTACTAACGTTCCAGAAGAAACTTGCGGATTTCTACTATTTTCTGTGTACGATTCTTTTCTAGCACCAACAAACTCGATTTCTATATCTTTATAACGTAACATGGCTGTACCATATGTTTTAAAAACTTGAACCTTTGGTTTATTAGGCAACAACTTAGAAACTTGTAAAGCCAAATCAATTCCACTACCAACAGCAACAATATCAATATCTTTAGCTGTGCCTCTATCTAAAAAGAAATCACGCACATAACCTCCAATCACATAGGCATCTATTTCTAGATTTTTTGCAGCTTGTGAAATAAAAGTAAAAATTTCTGAGGTTAAGGCTTCTTTGTAATTCATGTGTTTTTGAAAAAATGCAAATTTATTGTTTTCAGATGTTTTAAGCGCCAATTGGCAAAAGAATTTGTGATAACATTCGTACTTTTGTACGTACTCAATTTTAAATTTAGAAAATTTTAATGGTTGTTGTTAGAATTCTTGGTGGACTAGGAAACCAAATGTTTCAATATGCGTATGCAAAATCCTTGGCTGAAAAAGGATATGAAGTACAAATTGACATTTCTAAATTTAAAAGCTATAAACTTCATGGAGGCTATCATTTAGATAAGTTTAGAATTGATTTAGAGACTGCAAATAGTTCTTCAGCTTTTCTATCTAAAATTGGTTTAAAGAAAACCATAAAAGAGCCTAATTTATTATTCCATAAAGATCTTTTGAAGGTTAACAACAATGCCTTTATCAAGGGATATTTTCAGGCAGAGCAATATTTTAGTGATATTAGAGAAATTCTAATAAATCAATTTAAAATTAAAAAAGAATTAGCTAAATCTACTTTAGCCATTAAAAATCAAATAGAATTATTAAAAACTACTTGCTCTCTGCATGTGAGAAGAGGAGATTATATTTCCGATAAAAAAGCAAACAAAGTTCATGGTACTTGTGATTTAGATTATTACAGCAGCGCTATTGAGCACATTTCAAAACAAAATTCAAATGTTCATTTTTTTGTTTTTTCTGACGATATTGCTTGGGTAAAAGACAACTTAAACATAACTAATGCCACTTATATTGATCATAATGTAATTCCACATGAGGATATGTATTTAATGACTTTGTGCAACCATAACATTACAGCCAACAGCAGTTTTTCTTGGTGGGGTGCTTGGCTAAACCAAAATCCCGATAAAATTGTGATAGCTCCTAAAAATTGGTTTGTAGATAAAGAAAATGAAGTTGCTTGCAAATCATGGATAACATTATGATATCTTACAAATTCTATTATATAAATCTAGATAAAAGCACTGAAAGACGTGCTTTTATGGAAGAACAATTCAACAAATTAAATATACCAATAACCAGGATTTCAGCTACTTATGGAAAAGATTTAGACCCTAAAATATTAAAAGAAGAAAAAAGAAAACATAATATTTTAGCACACTACCCTTTACCCAATGATGGTGAAATTGGTATTTGCTTAACTCATTTTAAATTATGGGAGTTTTTATCAAAACAACCTGAAGATTTTTCGATTGTTTTAGAAGATGATGCGTTAATTCAGAATAATTTTACTGAAGATTTAGAACAACTTTTATCTCAAATTACAATTAACGACTTTATTGATATTTCAGGAAAAAAAGGGTTTTATGCTTTAGAAAAAAACACTTTATTAACTAAGTTTTTAATGCCTCCTGTTTTAATGATAGGTCAAGTCATAGGTAAAAATGCAGCACAGAAACTAACTAATAATTTAAGTGATTATTATGCACCTATTGATGTAATGAAGCAAGATGTTTACAAACATAAAGTTCCGTTATTTTCTACCAACAAACAATATGTAAAAAGTATTGATAAACAAATGGGTGGTAGTACTATTCAGCAAAACAACATGATTGCTTGGAAAAAAGTGATTCGAGAAATTTTTAGGCCTTTTTGGCAACTTATTTCTTTGGTTACGTATAAATTCCAAAGATGTGTTAGAAATTACTTTTTTTACAAGACAAAACAATAAAACTTATTTAACATTTCTGTTATAAAGCCATAGTTTAATATATCTTGTTAGCACAGCATAACCCTGGGTAATTGACAATATTAAACCAGTATAGCCATCTAAAAAACCTCTTTTTAAAATAAAGTGAGAAAAAACTCTGTAAATAGGTTTTATAACCAAATGAAATGCATGAACTGCTCTCCCTTTTGCATGCAAATCTCTAGCTTTTAATTCTGCATATTGATGTATTTTAGATATAAAATGATCATAATTTTTATATCCAAAATGATCTATTTTACCTTTAAAAAAACCTATTTCTCCATTAGTTTTAATAGTTTCGTGAACAATACCTTGGTATTTACAAAACTCTTTTAAAAATAGACGAACAACTTTATCTCTTTGCCATCCAGAATATTTTATTTTTTTACCTGCAAAATAAAAGCTTCTTCTAACATAAAATCCCACTTTTCCTTTTGGGTTTTCTACAGCCTCTAAAATTTCCTTTTTTACTTGTGGAGTTACTCTTTCATCTGCATCTAAAATATAGATCCAAGGATGCTTTGCCTGTTCAATTGCAAAGTTTTTTTGAGAAGAAAAATCATCAAACTTACGTTTGATGATTTTTACTTTATGTTTTTCTGCCAACAAAACAGTATCATCTGTACTATAAGAATCAATTACTATAATTTCATCAGCAAAACTAACTGTCTTAATAGCTGCTTCAATATGAATTTCTTCATTTAAAGTCGGAATTATAGCAGTGATTTTAGTCATATAAAATAATCTTTAAACAGCTACATCATACTCACGTAAAGCATCGTTTAAAGATGTTTTTTTGTTGGTACTTTCTTTTCTTTTTCCAATAATTAATGCACAAGGCACATTGTATTCACCGGCTGCAAATTTTTTAGTATAACTTCCAGGAATTACCACAGATCTTGCAGGTACTAAACCTTTCATTTCCACTGGCTCATCACCTGTTACATCTATAATTTTAGTACTCATTGTTAACACAACATTTGCACCTAAAACCGCTTCTTTTTCTACTCTTACACCTTCTACTACTATACATCTAGACCCTATAAAAGCACCATCTTCTATAATAACTGGAGCAGCTTGTAATGGTTCTAAAACACCACCAATACCAACACCACCAGATAAATGTACATTTTTACCAATTTGAGCGCAAGAACCAACAGTAGCCCAAGTATCAACCATGGTACCTTCATCTACATACGCACCAATATTTACATAACTTGGCATTAAAATAGTTCCAGCAGAGATATAGGCTCCATGTCTTGCAACAGCATTTGGTACAACTCTTATACCTCTGTCAGCAAAGTTTTTCTTTAAGGGAATTTTATCATGATATTCAAAAATACCAGCTTCTAAAGTTTCCATTTTTTGAATAGGAAAATACAAAACAACTGCTTTTTTAACCCACTCATTTACTTGCCAACCATTCTCTATAGGTTCAGCAACTCTTAATTCACCTTTATCCAATAAATCAACTACTTCTCTTATTGTGTTAATCGTTTTTTCTTCTTTTAATAAATCACGATTTTCCCAAGCTGACTCTATAATTTCTCTAATTTCTTCCATTTTAATATATTGATTTCTGCAAATATAAATCGATTGTTAAAATACAGAGCGAATATACATTTTTTAAACATATTAGTTATGATTGTTTAAATTATTGAATGCATTTTATTAAACTCTACAATATTATAAACTGTATTTTATTCTTTGTTAGAATTTAAGGTTTATTTTTGTACAAAATAATTTTAAGTTGGGAAGAATTTTAGCCTTAGATTTTGGAAAAGTACGAACAGGAATTGCTGTAACTGATGAGTTACAAATTATTGCCTCTGGTTTAAAAACAGTTGCCACAAATGAATTGCTGCCTTTTCTAAAAAACTACCTTAAACAAGAAAAAGTAGAACTTATCTTATTGGGTAAACCTAAACAAATGGATAATTCTGATAGTGAAAGTGAGGTTTTAATTAAACCTTTTCTAGAAAAACTCGAAAAAACGTTTCCTAAAATTCCTTTAAAAAGAGTTGATGAACGTTTTACTTCTAAAATGGCTTTTCAAACTATGATAGACAGTGGTTTAAAGAAAAAACAACGTAGAAACAAGGCTTTAGTTGATGAAATAAGTGCCACAATTATCTTACAATCTTATTTATATAACCAATAATATTAAGAAGATTTTTTGAATTCAAAATTCGTAATTCGTAATTCTAAATTGTACTTTTGCAATCTTTAAAATTAAAAAAATGATTTTACCTATAGTTGCTTATGGAGATCCTGTTTTAAGAAAAATGGGAGTAGAAATAGATAAAGACTACCCTAATTTAAAGGAGCTAATTGCAAACATGAAAGAAACCATGTACAATGCTTCTGGAGTTGGGTTGGCTGCACCACAAATTGGTAAAGCAATTCGTCTTTTTGTTATTGATGCATCACCTTTTGCAGAAGATGATGATTTAGATGATGAAGAAAGAGCAACATTAAAAGATTTTAATAGAGTATATATTAATCCAAAAATCATCGATGAAGAAGGTGAAGAATGGACATTTAATGAAGGTTGCTTAAGTATACCAGATGTTAGAGAAGATGTTACTCGTAAATCTAAGGTAACCTTAGAATATCAAGATGAAGACTTTAATACGCATACTGAGGTTTTAGACGGCTTAGCTGCTAGAGTTTTTCAGCATGAATACGATCATATAGAGGGTGTATTATTTACAGACAAAGTGTCTTCACTTAAAAAGAGATTAATTAAAAGAAAATTAGAAAATATATCTAAAGGAAAAATAAGAGCAGATTATAGAATGCGCTTTCCTAATTTAAAGAAGAAAAAATAAAGTCTATTCTAGACAAAAAAATATTAATATGGAATTTAGTAAAATTATTTCAGTAGCTGGTAAACCAGGCTTATTTCAAGTAATATCACAATCTAAAAACGCTATTATTGTTCAAGGTTTAAATGACAATAAAAGAGTGGCAATTAACGCAACACAAAACGTAAGTTTATTAGAAAATATAGCCATCTATACTTACGAAGAAGATTTACCATTGTTAGAAGTATTTAAAGCAATGTCTGAAAAAACTAATGGTGAAAAAGCAATTTCTCATAAAGAAAGTGGCGCAAAACTAACTAGCTTTTTTGCAGAAGTTTTACCTAATTATGATGATGAAAGAGTGTACACTTCTAACATTAAAAAAGTAATTCAGTGGTACAATCTTTTAGTTGATGCAGGCATGGACTTCACTGCTGTTTCTGAAGAAAATACTGCAGAAGAAACTGAGTAGTTTCATCATAATAATTATCAGTTTATAGGTCTAATAAAGTTTATAATGAATTCTAGGAAAGAACAACTTGCTGCATTTAATCGTCTGTTAGATATTATGGATGATTTGCGTGAGAAATGTCCTTGGGATAAAAAACAAACTTTAGAAAGCCTTAGACATTTAACCATTGAGGAAACTTACGAATTAGCAGATGCAATTCTTGACAATGATTTACAAGAAATCAAAAAAGAATTGGGTGATGTTCTGTTACATATCATCTTTTACGCAAAAATTGGAAGTGAAAAAAATGCTTTTGATATTGCAGATGTTGCCAATAGTATTTCTGATAAATTAATTGATAGGCATCCTCATATTTATGGTGATGTTAAAGTTGAAAATGAAGAAGATGTAAAACGAAATTGGGAACAACTAAAACTAAAGGAAGGTAATAAGTCTGTTCTGGAAGGTGTTCCTAAAAGTTTACCTGCAGTTGTAAAAGCCAATCGTATTCAAGATAAAGTAGCTGGAGTTGGTTTTGACTGGGAAAAACCAGAGCAGGTTTGGGAAAAAGTACAAGAAGAACTTTCAGAATTGAATGACGAGATAAAAGCTGGTAATTCAGAAAACATAGAAAAAGAGTTTGGCGATGTTTTGTTTTCAATGATTAACTATGCTCGTTTTATAAATGTGAATCCAGAAAACGCATTAGAAAAAACGAATAAAAAATTTATTAATCGATTTCAGTTTTTAGAAGAGGCCGCTAAAAAAGAAGGTAAAAACCTATCTGACATGTCTTTAACTGAAATGGATGTTTATTGGGAAGCTTCAAAAAAACACTTTTCTTAGCATACTAATCTCAAATAATTAATTGGCTATTTTGCTTATCTTTAGCAAGATAAAACATCTATTTATTATGAAATTAGCCAAAACTACCTTATTCTCTAGTCTTCTTTTTATTTTTTCACTCACCACATCTTGTAATGTTAGCAATAGCAAAGAGAATACTTTTGAAGAAAAAACATACAATCAAGAAGATTATGACAATGTAAGAGGTGCTATTTTAGATTATGTAGAAGCTCTTTATTTGGTAGATTCTACCAGAATTATAAAAAGTGTAGATCCTAAATTAAGAAAAGTTGGTTATTACTTTAATCCTGAGAAAAAAGAATACATAGATAATTTAGAAATGACACATCAACAATTGGTAAGATTGGCTGCAAGGTGGAACTCAGATTTTGATCAAGCTGATGAAAACTCACCTAAAGAAATAGAAATTTTTGATGTTAATTCAAAAACTGCGTCAGCAAAATTAACTGCAGCTTGGGGTATTGATTTATTTCATTTAGCTAAAGTTGATGATACTTGGAAAATTGTAAATGTAATTTGGCAAAGCCAGCCAGAACTTGAATAATAAATTGCTATTCTTGTTCTAAACCATATTCTCCAGAAAGCGATCTTATAGATCGTTTACTAGGAATCAATTTTGATAGAAAGACTATAAAATCCATCACAAAATTATTTTGAGAGTATTTAAAAAAGCGTTCTTGACTTCTTTTAGATCTTTTATAGTTTTCAGAAAACCGGTTTCTCCAAAGCACTTCATAGTCTTTTAACTTTGTTAAATCATTAGATTCTAATGCTAAAATTATGGCCTTATTTGCCATTATTGCAGACTCAAAAATAAACTTATAACCCTCACCAACTATAGGGTTTACTTGAGATACACTATCGCCTACACATACTAAATTATTCAGCACAAATTTTTCTATAACAGGTGTAATTGGTATGCTCCCTCCTTCTACTTTATCATTATCTTTTTCTACCAACTTTTTAATCATTGGTATTTCTAATATTTGATGTAATCTATTCTTTAAATCCTTAACAATAGCTTCATCAAAAGTACCAAAGCCAATAATGGCTCTGTTATTTTTTAAGGGAAAAATCCAACCATAACCTCCTTGATACATCTCTCCAATCAGCAAAAAGATTTCTTTAGTATTTCCTTTATATTTTACATTATACTCAACACCTGTAGCCAATTGTGTTTTCTTTGGTAGCAAACCAACTTTTTTACTCAATACACCATTTGTACCTGAAGCATCCACAAAAATAGTAGCTGAATATTCTTTTTTATTCTGATCTATTACTGAAGTAAAGTGATGATTATCATCAGTAATAATCGATTTAATATTGGTATTTAATTGAATGGTTACAAATTTTCTATCAATAGTTTCTACCAATTCTTCATGTACCTTTTTCTTATCTAAGGTATATAAATCTGCCTTTAATGAACTCTTTACTGAATTAGAATGAAAGGTAATTTTATTAATTTTTTGCGCTACTACATTGTTCGATAAATTAAATTCATCAAGGTTAATGAAACTAGCAAGGGTATTGAAAGAGAATTCTAAAAGCTGTTTTTTTCGATCTAAAACAAGTACTTGCTTTTTAGATTTACTCAATTCTCTAGCTAACATTAACCCTGCAGTACCTGCACCAACAATAATTACATCAAAATTTTTCATAGCATTTAAAAGTACCGCAAATTAAATTTAAATGCATAATAAACAAAATTAGCAGGCGCTTTTTATTACCAAAAATATACCCAGTTTTAGGTATTTCAACTAACATTAAATTCTACTAGTTTTGAGTATTAACTAAAAATAAATTTTTATGAAAAAGAGAAATCGATTTTTACTACTGTTGTTAACAGTATTTACAATCAGCTTTTATAGCTGTGAAGAACTATTTGGAATTGAAGAAGAGGAAGATGCAATAATCAACTCTACTGTTTGTGATGGTTATGTAGGACCTAGCAATATAGACCAGCAATATGATTACCAATGTCAAGCAGCTTATGCTTACAAGTGTAATGGTCAAGATGATGCTTTGAGAAAGCAATGTGCTTATTACAAAGAGTTACAGAGGCAATTAGATTTGCCTGATTGTGATTATTGCGATTAAAAAAAGCCTCCAAATTGGAGGCTTTTTTTTTACACTAATTTCTTAGCGTTTTTAACTTTTTGCTTTGTAAGTGCAATATCTAAAACCTGTTTCATTTCTGTAACATAATGAAATGTTAAGCCTTTTAAATAGCTTTCTTTGATCTCTAAAATATCTTTTCTATTGTCTTCACACAGAATAATTTCTTTGATATTTGCTCTTTTTGCAGCTAGTATTTTTTCTTTAATTCCGCCAACTGGTAATACTTTTCCTCTTAAAGTTATTTCACCAGTCATTGCAAGTTTATTCTTTACCTTTCTTTGGGTATAGGTAGAAACTAAAGACGTTAACATTGTAATACCTGCACTTGGCCCATCTTTAGGAGTAGCTCCTTCAGGCACGTGAATATGTACATTGTATTTTTCTATGATTTCTGGTTTTATACCAAATTCTTCTGCATTCGATTTAATGTATTGTAAAGCTATAGTTGCAGACTCTTTCATTACTGTACCTAAATTTCCAGTAATAGAAAGCGTTCCTTTTCCTTTAGATAAAATAGATTCAATAAAAAGAATATCTCCACCAACAGAAGTCCATGCTAAACCAGTAACTACACCAGCAACATCGTTATTTTCGTACTTACCTCTATTTCTTGGTGTTCCTAAAATTTCTTCAACTTTTTCAGTAGATAAATTAACATCATACTCTTCTTCTAAAGCAATAGACTTTGCTGCAAAACGTACAACCTTAGCCACTTGTTTTTCTAAACCACGTACACCAGATTCTCGAGTATAACCCTCTACAATTTGCTCAATTTGCTTTTTACCTAATTTTAAATCTTTGGTTGTTAACCCATGTTCTTTTAATTGTTTAGGTAACAAATGTCTTTTAGCAATTTCTACTTTTTCTTCAATAGTATAACCAGTAACATTTATAATTTCCATTCTATCACGTAAAGCCCAAGGAATTTGTCCTAAATTATTGGCTGTTGCAATAAAAAGTACTTTAGACAAATCGTAACCCACTTCTAAATAATTGTCATAGAAGGCTGTGTTTTGCTCAGGATCTAATACCTCTAACATTGCAGAAGATGGATCTCCTTGATGACTTTGCCCCAATTTATCAATTTCATCTAATACAAAAACTGGGTTAGATGTGCCTGCCTTTTTAAGATTTTGAATTAATCTTCCTGGCATTGCACCTATATATGTTTTTCTATGTCCTCTAATTTCTGCTTCATCTCTTAAACCTCCCAAAGACATTCTTACATACTTACGTCCTAAAGATTCTGCAACAGATTTACCTAAAGATGTTTTACCAACTCCTGGAGGCCCATATAAACAGATTATTGGAGATTTCATATCGTTTCTAAGCTTTAAAACTGCTAAATACTCTATAATTCTCTCTTTTACTTTCTCTAGTCCAAAATGATCTCTATCTAAAACTTTGGTTGCATGCTTAAGGTCAAATTTATCTTCAGAGAAAACTCCCCAAGGTAATTCTAACATTAACTCTAAGTAGCTTCTTTGCACTCCATACTCTGCAGCCTGAGGGTTCATTCTTTTTAAACGCGCTATTTCTTTATCAAAGGTTTGAGCTACTTCTTTGCTCCACTTTTTCTTTTTAGCTTGTTTGCGCATTTCTTCTAATTCTTGATCATTAGAAACACCCCCCAATTCTTCTTGAATTGTTTTTAATTGCTGATTTAAATAGTACTCACGCTGTTGTTGGTCTAAATCTTCTCTTGTTTTGGACTGAATATCATTACGTAATTGTAATTTTTGAAGTTCTTTATTTAAGTTTTTAAGTGTTAATAATGCACGTTCTTTTAAGTTATCTTTTTCTAGAATAACTTGTTTTTGCATTACACTTAAATCCATATTAGAAGCAATAAAATTGACTAAAAATGAATTAGATTTAATATTTTTTATGGCAAAAGAAGCTTCACTAGGCAACATTGGGTTTTCCTTAATCACCTCTAAAGCTTGTTCTTTTATAGAATCTATAATTGCATCAAACTCTTTTTTATCTTCAATTTCTCTATCTTCTAAAGCCTCTTTAACTGTAGCTTTTAAATAAGGCTCAGTTTGTACTAACTCGTCTATTTCAAAACGTTTTTTACCTTGAATGATTACTGTTGTATTACCATCAGGCATTTTTAAAACTCTTAAAATCTGAGCTACAACACCAGTTGTATGAATATCTTTTAATGTTGGCACTTCCTCTTCTTCATTACGTTGTGCAACAACACCAATTATTTTATCTCCTTTGTTGGCTTCTTTTATCAATTGAATAGATTTATCTCTACCTGCTGTAATAGGTATTACAACTCCTGGAAATAAAACTGTATTTCTTAAAGGTAAAATTGGCAAAACTTCTGGTACGCTTTCTTTATTAATGATTTCTTCATCTTCAGGCGTCATTAAAGGAATCAACTCAGAATCTTCATTCATAATATTCTGAAAAGACAAACTGTCTAATTTTATTACTTTTGATTTGCTCATATGCTTTATATATGTCATTCTGACATTATTGAAAATACTTATCAAACATCAGAATTCTATTTTAAAAATTAAAATATTCATTATCAATTATTTACATAAAATAGATTGATAATTCATCTAAATAAAACAATTAATATGCCATTTCATAATTATTACTAAAGTTGACTTATATTTATATCGTTTGTAAATAGTAGTGAATGTCATCAATTACAGTAAAAAATATTCAATATAAAGGTTGGAAAGAGGCTCTAGAAATTTCAAATTCTGATATTCAGCTAATCGTAGTTCCTGAAGTTGGTAGAATTTTGCACTATAGCCTGATAGATGGCGAAAATATATTCTATGAAAATTCAGATTTTAAAGGTAATTCATTTAAAAATGGAACCTTTTATAATAACAAAACTGAAGCTCCAAACGTGGGTGGAAATAGAGTTTTACCTTGTTCTGAAGATTATTTTCATGAAATTTCTGGGTATAGACACATCCCTGATCCTTTTATAAACGCGAGTTCTTATTCTATTTCTTATTTGACTAATGGTGTTATTTTAAAAAGCCCTATTAGTGATTTTCTTGGGATTCAAATAGAAAGAAAAATCACTGTAAATGAAACTGGAAGTGATGTTTCAATACATCAAAAACTTACCAAAGTAAAATCCACAAAAAATACGCTACTATCAAAAATACCTTTAACCATTTGGAGTTTATCTAAAATTAAAACTCCAAATACTGCTTATGTAAAACTTGCAAATAAAAGTATTTTTAAAAATGGTTATACCATTTCTAAATGGCCAGATGCAAAAAATCATGCAGCTAAAAACATTTCTGTAGAAAATGGAATTTTAAAGTTAAAATCATCAAATAAGTTACCTCAGAAAATTGGAGCAGATGCAAAACATTGGGTTGCTGGTTATTTAGAAAACCATCTATTTATAGAAAGTTTTACGTTTGATGAAACTTCAAAATACCCAGATTTTGGAACATCAATTACGATTTTTGGAAATGATTTATTTAGTGAATTGGAGGTTTTGAGCCCTGAGAAACATTTGGAATTAGGAGAGTGCATTGAATATCAACTACAGTGGAGTCTTCACAAAATGCCTACAAACAAAGAGGCTGAAGAATATTTACATCAATTGCATTAATCAAAATTTAACTTCTTTTAAAAAGAAGTAAATTTATTTTGAGAAACTGTCACAAGTTAAAAACAGTTTAGTCTTTAGTATAGAAGTTTTTAATTGGAAGCTAATCAACCACATATAACCAACCTATTAGAACGCTGCAAATCGTCAGATAAAAATGCGCAGCTGAAGATTTACAATGCCTATTATAAAGCAATGTATAATTCAGCCCACAGAATTTTAAAAGATAGTTTTGAAGCTGAAGATATTATGCAAGAAGCCTTTTTAACGGCTTTTACAAAATTGCATTCGTATAAGGGTGAGGTTGCATTTGGTGCTTGGTTAAAACGAATTGTAATTAATAAAAGTTTAACTCAATTAAAAAAGAATAGTAGGTATCAAGAAGTTAAGTTAGAAGTGATACCAAATACAGAAATTGAAGATGAAGCCATAGATTATAGAGGATTAAATCCTAAAATGGTGTTAGATACGCTTCAAAATTTAAAAGAAAATTACAGAGTTGTGCTCACTCTTAATTTAATTGAAGGATTTGATTATGAAGAAATTGCTCAAATTCTAAATTACACTAATGAAAATGTAAGAACTACAGTTTCTAGAGCAAAAAAGAAATTAAAGCAAGTGTTACTTGCAGAAAATATACAAGCGCAAGCATATGGAAGATAAATTTGAACATTTTTTTTCTGAAAATAATTTTGATTTTCAAGAACCACATTCAGGACACTTAGAACGTTTTGAGCGTAAATTGAATCAACCTAAAAAAGTGAACAGAACTTCTTGGAAATGGTTGTCTGTTGCAGCATCTGTAGTATTGGTACTGGGTTTTTGGTTAGGTAATAATCATCAGAAAAATAAAATTGATATTGCTAAAGCAAATCCTAGTGTAGAAGAAATACAGAACTATTTTATAGCTACCATAAATGATGAGCTAAAAACAATAGAAAGTAATAGAAGTTTAGAAACAGAAACAATTATTGAAGAAGCTTTAAATGATTTAGAAGATTTGGAGGAAAGCTACATTATACTAACTACAAAGCTTTCTCTAGCAACTAATAGAAAGAAAATTATTAAAGCGATGATTAAAAACTACGAGGAGCGTTTAAAAATTTTAGACAATTTATTATTAGAAATTGATCAGATAAAGAATCCAAAAATTATTGAAGACGAAATCTATATTTAAAAGTAAAATCAACATAAAAACCCATAAAACATGTTAAAAAAAATTACAATTGCCCTATTTATTGCTGCCTTTAGTTTTTCAACAAACGCACAAAACTGGTGGGGAAACAGTAAAAAAGTGAAAGGAAATGGAAATGTAATTACTGTAGATAGAACTACATCTAATTATGATGGAATTGCTATTGGAGGCTCATTTGATGTAATTTTAATGAAAGGAAAAGAAGGCAACATTAGCATTGAAGGAGAAGAAAACTTAATACCCTATATACAAACAGAAGTAAAAAGAGGTACACTACAAATTAAATTTGATAAAAATATTAATGTTAGAACAACAAGAAGATTAACTGTTACTGTAACTTATGATGATATAGAAATGGTTTCTTTAGGTGGTTCAGGTAATATTAAAAGCAAAGGAACTATTAAAACCAATGAATTTAAAGTTTCTATAGGTGGCTCAGGTAATATTTCTTTAGATATTGAAGCAGATGAAATAAGCTCTAACATTGGTGGCTCAGGTAATATTAAATTATCTGGCTATGCAAATGAATTAAATTGCTCTATTGCAGGTTCTGGAAGCATAAAAGCCTATGAGTTAAAAGTTGATGTTTTAAATGCCTCTATTGCAGGTTCTGGAAGTATAACTACTACAGTTGCGAATAAAATTAAAGCAAATGTGGTTGGTTCAGGAAGTATTTATTACAAAGGTAACCCTTCTGATATTAGTAAAAAATCTGTAGGTTCTGGAAGTGTAATTAACAGAAATTAATTATTTGAAATTAAATAAAAAAGCAGTCATTTTCATGACTGCTTTTTTTATATATGGAATTAATACTATTTAATAATTTCTGTATTTCTTAGTTTCTTCAAAAACGTTCTCTAAAATTCTCTGTTCTACAGCATCAAAAGTTAAATTTCTACGCTTCATCACAACATCTGCTACTTCAAAAACTTTGTTGGTTTTGTATTCTGTAAATCCAGATGCTCCTCCCCAACTAAAACTTGGCACAAAATTTCTTGGAAAACCACTTCCAAAAATATTAGAAGAAACACCAATTACTGTACCTGTATTAAACATGGTATTTATTCCGCATTTCGAATGATCTCCCATCATTAAACCACAAAATTGTAATCCAGTTTTAGCAAATCTACCTGTTTCATAATCCCATAATTTTACTTCTGCATAATTATTTTTAAGATTAGAATTGTTTGTATCTGCACCTAAATTACACCATTCACCTAAAACCGAATTTCCTAAAAACCCATCATGACCTTTATTTGAATATCCCATTAAAACTGAGTTATTCACTTCACCACCAACTTTACAATAAGGGCCAAGTGTTGTTGCTCCGTAAATCTTAGCCGATAATTTTAAAACCGAATTTTCGCACATAGCTAAAGCACCTCTCACTACACAGCCCTCCATTATTTCAGCATTTTTACCAATGTAAATTGGACCATTTGTAGCATTTAATGTAGCAAAAGTCAATTTTGCTCCTTCTTCTATAAAAATGTTTTCTTTGTTGATATATTGAACACCTTCTGGAATTGGTTGAGATGTTCTATCTTTTGTAACAAGCTCAAAATCTTGGGCTATTGCTTTATCATTTAGCGAGAAGATATCCCAAGTATTCTTAATTTGTAAAACATCTTCATTAAAATCAATTTGCTTATAATCATTAAAATCAACTTCTTCTTGTTTATCTGAAGTATGAAACGCAATTACATCATCTCCTTTAAAAATAGCTTCGTTTTTACCAAGATTTTGAATTTGATTTACCAAACTTTCTGTTGGACAAAAAGAGGCGTTAATCAAAATGTTTTCCTCTAACTCAACCATTGGGTATTTTTCTTCTAAATACTCTTCTGTAATAGTGGTAGTTGTTAAGCCTAAGTATTTTTCCCATTTTTCTCTAATGGTTAAAATACCAATTCTTAAATCTGCCACTGGTTTCGTAAAGGTAAATGGTAGTAAAGCATTTCTTACACTACCATCGAATAAGATGTAATTCATTTTTTTGGTTTTAAAGCATCACAAATTTACTTTAATTAAGGCATATAAAAAACCGATTGCAAAAATACAATCGGTTCATTCCTTAAATTAAGTTTTTTTTACTGCTTGATAAATTTTTGAGTACCAATTTTATTATCAGCGATTACTTTAAGAATATAAATACCTGTTGCTAAATCTCTAACATTAATAGTTTTAGAATTGGCATCTAAATTTTGAGTATATGCTAATTTCCCAATTTGATCATAGAATTCAACAGTCACTTTTTCTGATATTTCTGGTAATTCAATATTTAAAATATCAGTTGCTGGGTTTGGATACATTGCAAAATCAATTCTTTGAGCATCTGAAATGCTTAAAGAGGCTGCTTGTGTATTAACTAATACAACTTGATCATTACCACTAAATGAACCTTGACCAGCACTTGCATTTACAGCAGAGTAAAATGTTACAGCTCCTAAATCTGTAGAAGGAGATCTCCAAGTAAAAGACCAATCTCCAGAACTTGAAGGTGTAGAATGTGTTATGGAAGCTCCACTATTAATAATTCTTGAACCTGAACCTGCTGTAAAAGCGCCAATTTTAGTATCAGAACTATTTTCTGCTGTTAATTGAAAACCAACAGAACTTGAGCTAGATGTTGTATTTATAGTAATTGTATAGTCTGTATCTAAAGCATAACCAGCTGCTGGTATATTAGATGTAATGACCGCTGATGCATCTGTAACTGCTCCTGGATGACAGGTAACACAAGATGCTCCTCCATCTCCTGGAGAACCAGATCTGGCATCATTTCTTCCTCCTGAACTCGACATTAATAAAAATGCGGATACAGGAATTGCTAATAAAATAAATTTGAAAATGTAATTTTTATTCATAGTTGTAAATTTTAAGTTCTTGCTTGATTTTTTAAATTTAAGATAAATTAACTTATAAATTACTGATTAACAAACATAAATAAAGTGAGATGGGAAAATTTACCCCTAAAAAGGAAAAAACAGACTTAAAATTTAACCACAAATCTCAATTTTATAAAATACAAAAGAGTTGTACTTTTGATTTATGGCAGAACTAAAAAAAGAATTTAAGCAAATTGGCGAATCTCAAATAAACATAACTGAATTGATGTTACCATCACATTCTAACTTTAGTGGTAAAATTCATGGGGGTCATATTTTAAATTTAATGGATCAAATTGCATTTGCCTGCGCATCAAAACATTCAGGTAACTATTGTGTTACAGCTTCTGTTAATAAAGTAGACTTTTTGAATCCTATTGAGGTTGGTGAATTATTAACTATGAAAGCCTCTATAAACTTTACAGGCAGAACGTCTATGGTAGTTGGTGTACGCGTAATTTCTGAAAATATTAGAACAGGAGAAACTAAGCATTGCAACTCTTCTTACTTTACAATGGTTGCTAAAGATGATGAAGGAAAAAGTGTACCTGTGCCTGGCATAATTTTAACTACTAAAAAGGAAATAAGACGTTTTGCTAGGAGTATTATTAGACAACAAGAAGGTAGAAATAGAACCTCTAGATTCAATACAAAAACATTTAAAATTGATGATTATTTGCCATTGTTTGAAAACAGTAATTCAAAAATTGAATTAAAAAACAAATAAAAAAAGCTTAGAAATTAATCTAAGCTTTTTATAAAGTCAAATAATTACAGATTTAGAAATCTTGATTTACATCCCAAGCTTCTAAAGTTTCTTTTAATGTTTTAATAAACATACCACCAAGTGCACCGTTTACAACTCTGTGATCGTAAGAATGTGAGACAAACATTTTTTGTCTAATTCCAATAAAATCACCTTCTGGAGTTTCGATAACTGCAGGTACTTTACGAATTGCACCTAAAGCTAAAATAGCAACTTGCGGCTGATTAATAATTGGTGTACCCATTACAGAACCAAAACTACCTACATTAGTTACTGTATAAGTTCCTCCTTGAATTTCATCTGGTTTCAAAGCGTTGTTTCTCGCTCTATTTGCTAAATCATTTACAGATTTAGTCATGCCCACCAAATTCAATTGATCTGCGTTTTTAATTACGGGTACAATTAAATTTCCATCAGGTAAAGCAGCAGCCATACCTAAGTTTATATTTTTCTTTTTGATAATCTTATCACCATCAACAGCAATGTTTATCAAAGGATATTTTTTTATTGTAGAAGCAACAGCTTGCATTAAAATTGGTGTAAATGTTAACTTTTCACCTTCTCTTTTAAAATAAGCATCTTTTACCTTACTTCTCCACTTAACAATATTGGTAACATCAATTTCTATAAAAGATTGCACATGCGCAGAAGTTTGTACAGAATCTACCATATGTTTAGAAATAAGTTTACCCATTCTAGACATTTCGATAATTTCATCTTCTCCATTTACAGAAACTGGTGCAGCCTTAGCTACAGGCTTATCAGAAGGTTTTGAAGCAACCTTTGGCTTAGCTACTTCTTGCTTTTGTGGAGCATTGTCTTTATTTTCTATATAAGATAAAATATCATCTTTCGTAACTCTACCATCCTTACCTGTTCCTGAAATATTCTCTAACTCATCCATAGAAATACCTTCTGTTTGAGCAATATTTCTTACTAATGGAGAGTAAAATTTTCCAGAATCTGAAGTTTTTGCAATTGGTGCAGCTAGAATTTCTGAGGCTTTTTCAATAGTTTTTTCAACTTCAGCAACTTCTTGAGGCTTTATCTCTTCTTTATTTGGTGCAGATGCAGAAGTATTGGCACCAGCATTGTTATTTGCATCTCCTCCTTCTGTTTCTATAACTGCAATAGTTTCTCCTACTGCAACAACCTCATCTTTCTCAAATAAAATTTCAACTAAAGTTCCTTCAACTTCAGAAGGTACTTCAGAATCTACTTTATCCGTAGCAATTTCAACAACAGCTTCATCCAATTCAATAGTATCTCCTACCTCTTTTAACCAAGAAGTAATTGTTGCTTCTGCAACACTTTCTCCCATTTTTGGTAACTTTAATTCAAATCTTGCCATTCCTGTTTATTTTTTGGATTGCAAAAATACGAAAAAAGGAACAGAAATTCACAAAAATTCGGATTGAAAATAATTTACAATAACCAGGTTTTATTAAATTATTAACAAAATAACGTTAAATCATTAAATTATCTTTAGTGTAAGCGTATAAAACAGCCTATTAATTACAGAATAATCAATGAAACTAAACCCAATCTTTAGGATTTGCTAAAACTTTTAGTAGTTTTTCTTCTGGTGAATTTTCTTCTGGATGATGATTGTACTTCCATTGTACAACAGGAGGCAAACTCATTAAAATACTTTCTATTCGTCCATTTGTTTTTAAACCGAATAAAGTTCCTCGATCATGAACAAGATTAAATTCTACATACCTACCTCTTCTCACCTCTTGCCAGTCTTTGTGATCTTGAGTATATGTTGAGTTTTTTCTTTTTTCTACTATTGGCACATAACTATCTAAAAAACTATCACCTATTTCTGTAACGAAATTGTATCTGTCTTCAATTGTAAATTGTTCTGTATGCTTTAAATAATCAAAAAACAAACCTCCAATACCTCTGGCTTCATTTCTATGCGTATTCCAAAAATATTCATCACATGTTTTCTTAAACTTCGGATAAAATTCAGAATGATGTTTGTCACAAGCATTTTTACATACATTATGAAAATGGGTAGCATCTTCATCAAATAGATAATAAGGTGTTAAATCTTGACCACCACCAAACCATTGGGTAACAATATCTCCAGTTGAATTATACATTTCAAAATAACGCCAATTTGCATGCACAGTTGGCACAAAAGGGTTTTTAGGATGCAAAACCAAACTTAAACCGCAAGCAAAAAAATTACCTTCTTTGACTTTAAATTGATTTCTTAGCACTTCTGGCAATTCACCATGCACTGCAGAAATGTTTACACCTCCTTTTTCAAAAACGGCTCCATTTTCTATAACTCTGGTTCTTCCTCCTCCACCTTCTTTGCGATCCCAAAGGTCTTCTTTAAACTTTGCAGAACCATCCACCTCTTCTAACTTAGAGGTAATTGAATCTTGTAAATTCTCTATATAAGCATAAAACTTATCTTTCATAAACCAAGTTATTTTTTTCGTGCATTAATTGCACCGTTTTTTTCGAAGCTGCTGTTACAGAAAGTGGTAAAACAATGATTATACCAACAATTGGTATTAATAAAAATAGCATAAACACTATTCCATTACCTATAACATAACCTTTATTTCTGCTTACAAATTGTACACTTTCTTTATAGTTTAAATGACGTTCTAAGGTATAATCCATATTTCCAAAACCAGCATAGTAAGCCTGAACTATAAATAGTAAAATGGTTGAGAAAATATTAACAACAGGAATAAATTTTAGAACCAAAATAGGAACTGTTATAATTAATTCTTTGAATAGGTTTCGAATATTTATTCGAATTCCCCTTAGTAACTGTTCTGTATTTGAAGTTTTTCTGTGCAAATGCGAAACATCACCATAAAAATGTTTCTCAATTTTTTCTGAAACAGGACTCATAAATGGCGCAGACAAAGCCATTATAATGTGTTTGTATAAAATTAAACCTATGATTAAAACAATTAAGCCACCAATAAAATTACTGATAGAAGAAAAAACTTCTTTTCCCCAATCCCAAATCCAGACTTTGGAAATATGAACACCAACATTGTCTGATAAAACATAAGCCTCTACACCAATTAAGATTGCTGTGCAAAAACTAATCAACATAGGTATTATAAAATATTTCCAAAGTTTTAAATCTGACATCAGTTTAAAAACTCCTGCATATTCTTTAATACCTAAAATGATGTTTTGAATCATTATTCTTACTCTGCTTTGTATTCTTTTACAGCATCTACAAATGCTTTTGCATTTTCAACAGGAATGTTTGGTAAAATTCCATGTCCTAAATTTACAATGTATTTGTCTTTCCCAAATTCATTAATCATTTGGGTTACCATTTTTTTAATTTCTGATGGTGAAGAAAATAATCTGGAAGGGTCAAAATTACCTTGTAATGTAATTTGACCTCCAGATAAATATCTTGCATTTTTTGCAGAACATGTCCAATCTACACCTAAAGCTGAAGCTCCTGATTTAGCCATATCACTTAAAGCAAACCAACAACCTTTACCAAAAGCAATTACTGGTGCATCATCTTTTAAGGCATCAATAATTTGTTGCATGTATTGCCAAGAAAATTCTTGATAGTCTACAGGAGATAACATACCACCCCAAGAATCAAATACTTGCACAGCATTTACACCTGCTTTTACTTTTTCTTTTAAATAAGCAATAGTAGTATCTGTAATTTTTTGTAGTAATGTATGTGCCACAATTGGGTTTGTAAAGCACAATTCTTTGGCTTTATCAAAGTTTTTAGAACCTTGACCTTGTACACAATAACACAAAATTGTCCAAGGTGAGCCTGCAAAACCAATTAACGGAATTTCATCATTCAGTTTTTCTTTGGTTGCTTTAATAGCATCCATTACATAACCCAAAGAATCTTGAATATCAGGAATAATTACTGAATCTAAATCTTTTTGCGAACGAATTGGATTTGGTAAATACGGCCCAAAATTTGGTTTCATTTCCACTTCTATATTCATAGCTTGTGGAATCACCAAAATATCTGAGAATAAAATTGCAGCATCCATACCATACCTTCTGATAGGTTGTACTGTTATTTCTGAGGCTAATTCTGGAGTTTGGCATCTTGTAAAGAAATCGTATTTCTTTTTGATTTCCATAAACTCAGGCAAATATCTTCCTGCTTGTCTCATCATCCAAACTGGAGGTCTATCTACAGTTTCACCTTTTAACGCTCTTAAAAATAAATCGTTTTTTATCATCTTATAGCTTTTGGCTATTAGCTTTTAGCTTTTGGCTTTGGCTTTTAGCTATTCTTTATTGTATTTATTAATCCGTTTATCACTTTACCTTCTTCAGCAATTAATTCAAAAATAGGGGTTAATTCTTCTAAACGAATCAAACCTAATTCCTGAATAATTATTAACTGTGTTTCAACTTCAAAAAGTGAACCTATTGATATTTCTAAAAATCTTTTAAACTCAACTTCACTATTTCTACTTGAACCCTCAGCTATATTTGATGGAATAGAAACAGCTGCTCTTGTAATTTGACTTTTTAATCCAAATTTTTCATCATCAGGCAACTTCTTAGCAACTTTATAAATCTCTTTGACAATAATAATGCCTTGACTCCAAATCTTAAGTTTTCTAAAATTTCTCACTGTTTATCACTAAAAGCAAATAGCTAAAAGCTATCTGCTACTTTTTTCATTGCTTTGTCAGTAGCATTCGCTATTATTTTAATATCCTTATCTGAGATTGCTGAATTTAAAAACCAAGCTTCAAATTGACTTGGAGGTAAAAAGACTCCGTTTTTAATCATTTCCCAAAAGAAAACTGCAAACTTTTGGGTGTCTGAAGTTTGAGCTTCGTTAAAATTAGTGACTTTACTTTTTGTGAAGAAAGGGTTCATCATTGAACCAAATCTATTCACAACTAAATCTACATTATATTTTTTAGCAGATTCTAAAAGAATCACCTCTAAAATAGCACCAATTTCCTCGAATTTATCATAAGGATTTTGCTTTTTCAATTCGGTTAATGTTGATATTCCACCAGCCATTGCTATTGGATTTCCAGACAAAGTACCTGCTTGATACATTCCTCCTAAAGGTGCAACATTTTCCATAATTTCGTTTCTTGCACCATAAGCTCCCACAGGAAATCCACCACCAATTACTTTACCTAAACAGGTGATATCTGCAGTTACTCCTAATTTTTCTTGAGCTCCTCCAAAAGTAGATCTAAAACCAGTCATAACTTCATCAGCAATTAAAACAGCTCCGTTTTTATTGGCCAATTCTTTTAAATCTTTTAAGAAATCGTTTTGTGGAATTACAACTCCCATATTACCACCAATAGGCTCTATGATTACACCTGCAATATTATCATCATTTTCAAAATGCTTTTTTACACTTTCTAAATTATTGTATTCTGCAATTAACGTGTTTTTTACAGCTCCTTCAGGCACACCTTTTGAACCAGGTAAACTTAGTGTTGCTAAACCAGAACCAGCAGCTACCAATAACGCATCTTGATGCCCATGATAACAACCAGAAAATTTGATAATTTTATCTTTACCTGTATATGCTCTTGCTAAACGAATTCCGCTTAAAACAGCTTCTGTACCCGAGTTTACAAAACGAACTTTATCCATTTCTGGAAACGCATCACAAACTATTTTTGCTAATTTAATTTCCGCTTCTGTAGATGCCCCAAAAGAATATCCTTTTTTTAAGGCTTTTTTAGCCGCTTTTTCTACAGCTTTGTGTCTGTGACCTAAAATCATTGGTCCATAAGAAACTACTAAATCTACATATTCATTTCCATCAACATCTACAATCTTACTTCCTTTTGCTTTTTTTATAAACAAAGGATTTCCACCTACTGAAGAAAACGCTCTTACAGGTGAATTTACTGCACCTACAAGATGTTTTAATCCTTTTTGATATAACTCTTCTGATTTACTAAATTTCATCTTTAAGCTTTTAACTTTTTAATAATAATCTTGCTGCCTCTTTTGCAAAATAGGTGATGATAATATCTGCACCTGCTCTTTTCATAGACAACAAACTTTCCATCATTACTTTCTCTCCATCAATCCAGCCTTTTTCTGCAGCAGCTTTAACCATTGCATATTCTCCACTTACATTATAACATGCAATAGGTCTATCAAAATTATTTTTTAAATCTCTAATAATATCCAAATAAGATAAAGCTGGTTTTACCATTAAAATATCAGCACCTTCTTGATCATCGAAAGTGGCTTCTCTTAAACCTTCATCTCTATTTGAAGGATCCATTTGATAGGTTCTTCTATCACCAAAAGTTGGTGCAGAATCTGCAGCATCTCTAAATGGCCCATAAAATGCTGATGCATATTTTACTGAATAGGCCATAATTGGCAAGTTTGGATACCCAGAATTATCTAAAGATTGACGAATCATATCTATAGTACCATCCATCATACCTGAAGGTGCAACCATATCTACACCAGCTTTTGCATGTGATATAACTTGCTTGGCAATATTTACCAAAGTTGCATCATTATCTACATCATTGTCATGAATAATTCCACAATGACCATGAGAAGTATACTCACAAAAACATACATCTGTAATTACGTACAAACTTGGATAATTGGTTTTGATAAAACGAATTGCTTGTTGCATAATTCCATTATCATTCCATGTCTCTGTACCTTCATCATCTTTTTCTGAAGGAATACCAAATAGTAAAACTGCTGGTATATTTAGAGAAACTACCTCATCTAACTCTTTAGAAATAGTATCTAAAGAATAACGTTTTATACCTGGCATAGAAACAATTTCTGTTTCTATATTTTCACCTTCTTCTATAAATAATGGATAAATAAAATCGTCTACAGAAAGTTTGGTTTCTTTAACTAACCTTCTAATACCCTCTGTTTTTCTTAATCTTCTTGTTCTAAACATTTTCTTAGTTTGATGTAAAATGACTGTTCACCAATTCTAAAACCGAATCTACGCTAGGTAAATTAGCTACTTGAACATTTTCGAAATGTTTTCTTGCTTCTTTTGCAGTGGTTTCACCAATACAAAATGCAATCTTATCTGCACTATTTTTTGTTAAGTAACTCTCTATACCTGAAGGACTATAAAATAATACTCCAGTAATTGAATCATCTAATTTTTCTGGACTTAACATTGTTTTGTAAGCTTCAACCTCGTTTACAACAATATAATGAGATTGTAAATACGCAGGCAAAATATCTAAACGAACATCACTACAGAAATAAGTTACTTTCTTATTTTCTAACTCATTAGATAAATATTCTGCAAGTACTTTTGCATTTTTAGCAGCTTTAGTAACCTTACCAATTCTGTTTTCTATTAATTTTTTAGTTCGTCTACCAACGCAATAGATGTTTTTAAACTTCATTTCATCTTTGGTAAATGAATTTAAAAGTGCTTCTACTCCATTCTGACTTGTAATAACAACGTTTTCGATTTCGTTTTTCATCACCTTAGGAGAAATTCTATTAAATCGAATTTTTATAAAATCGCTATCTTCTATACCTATTGCAGAAGACAAAACTTCTTTTTGCAATTCTGATAATTTTTTGGTTGAGTAAACAGAAGCTATTCTTTCACCTACTTCTTCATCTTCTGCAATTAACTCTTTACCACCTCTATTAATTACATAATCTGCGCAATCTTTGGCCAAATACCTATGGCTACCTAATTTAGCAGTTTTTGTTACTGTAATTTTCTTAGAACCATCTCTTTTTAATAAAATTCCTTTAAAATTGATTTCTTGAGTTTTCTCATCAACATAAGCTAAAGCACCAATTGGAGCTGTACAACCACCCTCTAACAACCTAAGAAATTCACGTTCTATACCCACACAAACTTTGGTTTCATAATGGTTTAATTGTTCACAGGCATCAATTACAAATTGATCTTTTTCTAAACAAGCTAACATAATTGCACCTTGTGCAGGTGCAGGAATCATCCATGTTAAAGGTATTGCTCCTTTTTCTCTTAACCCTAATCTTTCTAAACCAGCAGCAGCAAAAATAGCTCCATTCCAAGTTTCGCTATTTTCTAACTTGCTTAAGCGAGTATTTACATTTCCTCTTAAATCTTCTACTTTATGAGTTGGATACCTATTTAACCACATTGCTTTTCTTCGTAAACTACCAGTAGCAATAATTCCTCCTGGTTGACCGAAAAATTCTTCTGTATCTTTTAAAACTAACAAATCTGAATAATTAGCTCTCTTTAAAACTGCACCTTGCATAATTCCTTCTGGCAATGCAGTTGGTACATCTTTTAATGAATGAACAGCAATATCTATATCTTCATTTAATAAGGCAATGTCTAAATTTTTAGTGAAAATTCCGGTAATACCTAACTCATACAAAGGCTTATCTAAAATAATATCTCCTGTAGATTTTATAGGAACAATTTCGGTTTCATAACCTAATTCTTCTAATTGTTTGCGTACTTTGTTTGCTTGCCAAAGAGCCAATTGACTTTCGCGAGTTCCTATTCTAATCGTTTTTTGCATTAAGTAGTTTTTAAGATTGAAAAACCTTATTGATGACCTCTAAACTTTGTGCAACAGATGTTTCTTCATCTTTTAAGTGTTTCACAAATTGAGTTGTTATTTTTTGTATGAATCGTGAAGTTACTATTTCTGCTTGACTTTCATCAAAATCTGCTATTTTTTTCCTTTGAAAGTTAATTTCATCGTTTTTAATAGTTTCTAATGATTGTTTTAAAGCTGCAATGGCTGGCGTAAATCTTCTATGATTTAACCAATCATTAAATTCAGATTTATGTTTTTCTATAATTGCCTCTGCTTTTGGTATTTCTTGTTTTCGAGCTGCCAAAGTTTCATCTGTAATTTTAGATAGTTCATCTACATTTACCAAAGAAATATTGTCGAAATCAGTAACATCTTTCGCTACATTTTCTGGCATTGATAAATCTAAAATTAATAATTCTTTATCACCTGAAATATATTGCTTTGTAATAGTTGGTTTATCTGCACCAGTAGAAACAATTAATACATCTGCATTATTTACTTCTTCTGTTAAATTTTCTATAACCGATTTTCTTATAGAATGATGTTCTTTTACAAACTCAGCAGCTTTTTCTTCTGTTCTATTCACCAAACAAACAGATTTGTTTTGTGTATACTCTGCTAAATTTTTACAAGTATGTTTTCCCATTTTTCCCAATCCAAAAACTAATATATTTTTCGAATTGTAATCTGGTAAATTTTTAATGATATACTGCACAGCTGCATAAGAAACAGATGTAGTTCCAGAACTTAAACGAGTATCGTTCTTTACTTTTTTACTTGCCTGTAGCACACTATTTACCAATCTTTCTAAGTATGCATTCGTAGTTTTATGCAATTTGGCCATTTTAAAAGCTTGCCTTAATTGCCCTACAATTTCATAATCTCCTAAAATTTGACTTTCTAAACCAGTACCTATTCTAAATAAGTGATGCACTGCATCCTGATTTTTATACACATTAGAAATAGAAGCAAATTCCTCTACTGTACCTTCAGAGAAATGACACAATAATTGAATTAATTGGTAAGGATGTTCTGCGAAACCAGAAATTTCGGTTCTGTTACAGGTAGATAAAATGAAAACACCTTCAAAGTTTTTAGCCTTAGCTAATTCCAATAACGCAGCCTGATTATCTTTAGATAAAGAGAACTTACCACGAGTATTTGCATCTGCTTTTTTATAACTGACGCCAATATTGTAAAAATGTGTTTTCGCTGTTTCTAACATAAACCTTAAAAGTGGTACAAAAGTATAAAGAGTTCTTAAAAAAAAATATCGCTAAAAGTACTTTAAATAACGTTCTATGTTTTTTAGATGCTAAATGAGATAAAAACATTCAAAATTCCTTATTTTTGTTGACAGTAAAGGATTTGCGGTAATTTTATATAGAACCATTCTAAATAAAAGCAGATTGAAATAAATATTGGATTATGTTTAAAAATGTCGGAGAAAGTACTTTAGACGAAATTAACCTAGAAAAAGGTTTTTATGTTCTTCATTTTCAGAACGAAAGCAAAGAAGTAGAGAGCTTTGAACGCGAAATAGATAGCACTTTTATTCAAATTCATTTTTGTTTACGAGGTAAATCTAAATTTTTGTTCAATAATAGTTCTTATTCGTTTGATGTTTTAGACAACAGATCAATACTACTCTACAATCCTCAAAGAACGTTACCAATTAACTTAGAGATACAGCCAAAAACAACACTTATTTCTTTATTAATATCTATAGAAAAATTTCACTCCTTGTTTTCCAAGGAATCTGGTTACATTCCTTTTTTGAGTGATGAAAATAGCAACAAAAAATATTATGATGATGCAGAAATAAAACCAACTGTTGCTATAGTATTGCAGCAAATCATCAACTCTAACATCAATAGCTCTATAAGAGACTTGTATGTAAAAGGTAAAGTTTACGAATTACTAAGTTTACATTTTCAAAAAGATGAAACTGCAGAAGGTGAATATTGTCCTTTTTTAGTAGACGAACAGAATGTTTTAAAAATTAGACAAGCCAAAGAGATTATTATTTCTAGAATGGCAGAACCACCTAGTTTGCAAGAATTAGCTAATGAAATAGGCTTAAATATTAAAAAACTAAAAGAAGGGTTTAAACAAATTTATGGTGATACCGTTTACAGTTTTCTATTCGATTATAAAATGGAGCATTCTAGGCGACTTTTAGAAACTAACCAATACAATGTTAATGAAGTGGGCACACAGGTTGGTTACAGCACTGCTAGCCATTTTATAGCTGCTTTTAAAAAGAAGTTTGGCACTACACCAAAGAAATATGTAATGAGTTTAAATCAATAGCACCTAATTATAGTGAAGCAGTTAACGCATAATGATGTAGAAAACCAACAGCAAAAGTTTCCAATAACTATTGTTTGTGATGCTATTAGAACTCCAGAAAATATAGGCATGTGTTTTCGAATTTCTGAAAGTTTTGGAGTAGAAAAAATCTATTTTCATGAGAACTCCCCTTCTATAGAAAACAGAAAAGTAATTAATACTGCCAGAAATACCATCAACCAAATTGAATACCAAACTTATTCTGAGTTTGACCAACTCATTCAAGAATTAAAACAAAAAGGAAACACCATTATAGGCATAGAAATTACTGATAAAAGTATCGATATTCAAGATTTTGATTTTAAAAAATATGAAAAAATCGTACTACTTTTGGGTAGTGAAAGAAATGGGATTGAGAATATAAATTTGGTAGATGAAACCATAGCTATACCTATGTATGGTAGAAATTCATCTATGAATGTAATTCACAGTTTAGCCATTACACTTTACGAAATAACAAATCAACTAAAAATAAAGAGCAATTATTAGTTGTCATTATATAATAAGTTCTGCAAATGAGATCAGAACAGCATAAAAAATGAACTAAATTCAGCAAACATGAAAGGAGTTTTATTAGTAAATTTAGGATCACCAGCAAGCACATCAACCAAAGATGTTAGAAACTATTTGGAAGAGTTTTTGATGGATGAGAGAGTAATAGATGCCCCAAAATGGTTAAGAACCATATTGGTAAAGGGTATTATTTTAAATACAAGACCAAAAAAATCTGCAAAAGCATATAAAAAAATATGGTGGGAGGAAGGTTCTCCATTAATTGTTTTATCGGAAAGACTATTAGAAAAAGTTCAGGAAAAAACCGAACTGCCTGTAGCTTTAGCAATGCGTTATGGAACACCATCAATAAAAATGGGGCTTCAAGAATTACATGATAAAGGTGTTACAGATGTTTTAATTGTTCCTTTATATCCACAACATGCTATGGCTACTACTGATACAATTTTAGTATTAGCAGAGGAATTAAGACAGGAATTTTTCCCTCAAATGAAATTTAATCACATACCTGCTTTTTACCATAAAAAAGACTACATCAAAGTATTGGGAGACAGTATTAAAAACCATTTAGAAGGCAAAGAATGGGATAAAATTTTGTTTTCTTATCATGGAATTCCTGAAAGGCATGTGCGTAAATCAGATATTACAAAAAGCCATTGCAACCCTTCAGATAGCAAAAATTTTACATGTTGTAAAACAGAATCTCCAGCTCACGAATTTTGTTATAAACATCAATGTTATGAAACCACATGGCAAGTTGTTGAATACTTGGGTTTAGAACCACATCAATATTTTGTTTCATTTCAATCAAGATTAGCAGGAGATCCATGGTTACAGCCTTACACAGACAAAATGTTAGAAAAATACCCAGAAGAAGGTGTTAAAAAACTAGCAGTTGTAACTCCGGCTTTTGTATCAGACTGTTTAGAAACTCTTGAAGAAATTGCGATGGAAGGTAAAGAAGACTTTTTAGAAGCAGGTGGAGAAGCTTTTTATGCAATACCTTGTATTAATGATAATGATGATTGGGTTGATGTTTTAGTAAATTGGATTGAAGCTTAAAATTAAATTTAAAAGTCATTCCTTATATTGCATTTCACTTAAATGTCATTTAAAACTGATTTTATGACTTTAATTATTAAAAATCTAAAATATATTTAGAATATGGATTTTCTATACATAAAAGCATTACACATTATTTTTGTAGTAACTTGGTTTGCAGGTTTATTTTACATTGTACGTTTATTTATTTATCATACAGAAGCAGAAACCAAATTAGAACCTGCAAAAACAATTTTGCAAACTCAGTATAAATTAATGAGTAAAAGGCTTTGGTATATTATAACCTGGCCATCTGCCATTTTAGCAAGTATTTTTGCTTTTTGGATGTTGTATACAAATCCATATTACTTATCTGAACCTTGGATGCATGTGAAACTTACGTTTGTTTTAGGCTTGTATTTTTACCATGGTTTCTGCCAAAATATTTACAATAAACTTCAAAAAGATATTATAAAATATTCTGCGTTTAGATTACGTATTTTTAATGAAGTTGCCACTTTAATATTATTTGCGGTCGTTTTTCTGGTTACCATAAAAAGTGCTATTAATTGGATTTGGGGTGTAGTTGGAATTATATTATTTGGTGTACTTTTAATGTTAAGCATTCGTATTTACAAAAAGATTAAAGAAAAAAAGTCTTGGGATAAAGCAGAAAAAGAAGTCTTAGAACAAGAAAATACTACCTCAGAAAGTGGAGAACAATTATAAGGAGCAACTATTAGCGCTGCAAAAAGAACACGATGAATTACTTGCCAAAAACAAGCATTTATCTGAACAAAATAAGGAACTGAAACAGTTTTCTCATTTAGCTTCTCATGACCTGCAACAACCTTTAAATAACATTATCTCTTATTTAAGCTTGTTAGACAGCAGTAAAGACAAGTTAGATGATATTGGTAAATTGAGCCTAAAAGTAATTAGCAAGTCTACTGCCAAAATGAAAAGTTATATTTCTTCTTTGTTAGATTTGTCTTTAATTGGTAATTCTAAGAAATCTGAAAAGGTTGTTCTAAAAGAGGTTTTAACAGATGTAAAAGATGCCTTATACCAACAAATTACAACTTCAAATGCTGACTTATCCTTTAATTTAATAGATCATCAAATTGAAGGAATTAAAAATGATTTTTATTTGCTCTTTTTAAACATCATAGAAAACGCAGTAAAGTTTCATAAAGAAGGTAGCACACCTAAAATTATAGTTACATCAGAAATTAAAGACAACAATTACTTGTACACCATTGCTGATAATGGAATTGGAATTGCTAAGGACCAATTTGACACTATTTTTGAAATTTTTAAAACATTACATCCAGATGAAGAATTTGAAGGTGTAGGTATTGGTTTGGCGCAAGCAAAAAAAATAACCAAACTTTACAATGGTAAAATTTGGTTAGATTCTACACCCAATAAAGGCACTACATTTTATATAAGTTTTCCTAAAGGATAATATACTACCAGATATTGGTCATTAAATTGGCAACCATTTCTTTCGTTAATGGTTTGTTTAAAAACATATCAATATCGTCATTAGATTCTATTTTTTCTTTTTCTTCATCTATTAAAGAGGTTGATAAAACTACAATTTTAGGTCTGTTTTCCTTAAAATTTTTAGTGGCCGTATACAACTCTATAAAACGAAAACCGTTCATAACTGGCATATTTAAATCAACCAAAATTAAATCTGGTTCAATAAAGTTATCAGTTTTATTTTTGTATTGGCCTTCACCTAACAAATAATCTAAAGCATCTTTGCCATTTCTAGAAAATATAATATTTTTTGTAGTTGGTAATCTTTCAAATACAATCTGATGAAATCTACTCGTAGAAAAATCATCATCTATCAGCATTATATTATACTTATTTATTTTCGATTCAATCATTCCTCATTGTTTTTAAAACAAAGTGTAAAAGTAGATCCTTTACCCAATTCACTCTCCAGTTTTATATCTCCTCCTGTTTTATCTAATATTTTTTTAATTAAATACAAGGCTAATCCACTACCTTCATGCTCATCTGTAGCTCTTTTAAACAAACCAAAAACATGTTTTTTATGCTCATTTAAATTAATACCAATACCATTATCTTTAATAGAAATACAGTTAAAACCATCTTCTTCAAACGTTTTAATATCTATTTGCAAATCTCTTTCTGGAGATTTATATTTAATAGCATTATTTAAAACATTTTGAAGCATACTATTAAAATGTGGCTCAGAAAACAACACAGTTTTGCATTCAGAAAAATCTTGATTTACAGTTATATTTCTCTTCTCAATAATTGATTTAAAACTACTTATAACACTATTAAAAGAATTTTCTACATCAATATCTGTTAAGTTATCTAAAACTTGAGTTCTTGCTTTAGCCACAGACATTAAATTAGATAATGTTTCTGTAGCGTTTTTAATATTCTGCTCAATCCATTTAATGGCCTCTAAAGACGTTTCATCAACAATTTTCTTATCTTCTTTCAGTAAAGATAAAAACGAACTTATATTATTAATAGGCGCTTTCATATCATGCGTACTTGCATAAGTAAGTTCTTCTAACTCAGACATAACTTGTTTTAAATCTGTAATATCTCTCCAAGAAGATGAGCTATATAATATATTACCATTTTTATCTTTGATAGAGGATACATTTAGATTCACTTCTATAAAGCCTCCTCTTTTTTTATTAATTTTTAGCTCTTTATTTGTAACCTTACCTTCTTTTTTGAAAAGTTCAAAAGCTTTTTTAGCATCTTCTTGAGATTCTTGATGATAAATATCTAAGATCTGAGACCCAATAATTTCTTTTCTGGTAAACCCAGTTTTATCTAATAAGGTTTTGTTGCATTCTATAATTTCGCCATTTTTAGGATCTACAGAAACAAACATATCTGGAGCATTATTATACAAACGCTTATATTTTTGTGTGGTAAGCTCTAATTGACGAGTTCTATCTTTTACCTCTTTTTCTAAATTTTCATTTGCTGCCTTTAATTTTGCTTCTGAATCTTTAATATAAGTAATATCTGTAGCAACACCAATATGCTTTACAAAATCTGTACCTTCAATTCTTTCAAATATAGTATCTAAAGATAAATACCATCTGTAATCACCATCTTTATGTTTAATTCTATAATCAAACTCTAAAACTTCTCCATCTTTTGAATTATTTATATTTTCAAAATGTTTTACTACTCTAGGTAAATCATCAGGATGCATAATTGTTGGCAGCATTTCTGCTCCCATTTTTTGAATCTCCTCAGTAGAGTACCCTAATTGATTCATTAAATCTTTGTTGGCATATTCATTAGATTGTGTTTGCTGATTAAAGATGTATAGTATATTTGGAGTTACCTCAAATATTTTCTCTAAAAATTTATTTTTCTCATCTAAGGTCTTTTCTAATTTCTTAAGTTCTGTTATGTCTACAAAAGAAATTACTACTCCTTCAATATTCTTTTGAGAGTTTATAAAAGGATGCAGCCTTTTTAAATACCATTTTTTATTTTGATGAAATATTTCTTTCTCGTAAGGAATTCCAGTGTTTAATACATTGTAAATGGTATCTATAAATGTATGACCATCTGTTTCACCAAAAGTAGAATTAAAGTGCGCTATTGGCCTACCTAAATCGCTATCAATAATATTAAAGAATTTTTTTACAGTGGGCGTAAACTTTCTAATTCTTAAATCTTTATCTAAAAAAATGGTACCTATTTCAGTACTATCAATTACATTTTCTAAATCAGAATTAATTTCTGCTACCTCTACCATTTTTTCTTGGTACTCAGCATTTACAGTGTGTAATTCTTCGTTAACACTTTGCAACTCTTCATTTGTACTTTGCAATTCTTCGTTAGAAGAAAGCAATTCTTCATTAGTTGCTTGCAACTCTTCATTAGAGGTTTCAATTTCCTCTACCATAGATTGTAGATTGGCCTTAGTATCCATCAACTCTTGTTCTAAAAGAACAATCCTTTCTTTATCAAGCTCACTTAAATTAAAACCTTCTTGAACTACAGCTGTGTTATTCCTTTTTGCATTTTCTGTATCAATAACATTAGATTGAGCTAAAAATAAAATCAAATAAAGATTACTTAAACTATTAGGTGTAATCTTAACTGGGTTTACTATTAAAGTTATAGTTTCAAGGTTACTTCTGTCATCAGAAACTAAAATATCTTTATAAATTACCTTTATACTTTCCTTCTCAGCTTTACGCAAAGCTGTGCTTAAAGCTATTGCAATGGGTTGAGGTAATATTTTTAAAATGTGAAAAGATCGTAATCGTTTTTTTGGAAATTGAAAGAAATTTCTAAAATTACCATCTGCACTTATTAAATCAAAATCCTTATCTACAAAAGCACTTGCTGCCCCAAATTCTTCCAACAATGCATCTGCAAGAGTTTCATTCAGCACTTTATCTTGTAAGGTTTGCCTACTCATTACCTCTCTAGAAAATTGTTCTGAAGATGAAAAGGTTTTGTTATAGTAACCCATATCTAAAGTCTTAGTAGGCGCTACATTTTGATATATCCTCCATTTTCTAGACAATACTTTAAGAGAGGAAGAAAACTGCCCTATAGATTCACTTGGCCCTAAGAATAAATATTTATCAGGATTTAAGGCATAATGAAAAGTACCAATAATTTTTTGCTGTAAAGCAGAATTTACATAAATCAATAAATTTCTACACGTAATTAAATCCATTTTAGTTAAAGGCGGATCTTGAGCTACATTGTGCTGTGAGAAAATTATCATTTTACGTATTTCAGGTGAAATGTTGTATAAATCTCCCTTTTGAATAAAATACTTTTTTAACAATTCTAAAGAAACATCAGCTACAATACTTTGAGTAAATGAGCCTTTATTTGCTTTATGAATTACTTCTTTATCTAAATCTGTTGCAAAAATTTTAACATCTTGAATAATGTTATTCTCATCCATATATTCTTTAAGCAAAATAGCTAAAGAATAGGCTTCTTCTCCAGAAGAACAACCCACAGACCAAATTTTTACTCTTTCTTTTGGGCCTTTATTTTTAAATAATTCAGGAATAACATTTTTCTTGATAAAATTAAAAGCTTCTATATCTCTAAAAAACTTAGTAACCCCAATTAAAAACTCTTTATTTAAAATTTCTAATTCATTCTCATTCTCAAATACATAGTGCAAATAATCTCTTATAGTTTGCGCTTTATTTACACTCATTCTTCTTTCTACTCTTCTTATCAGCGTAGGTAGTTTATAGTCAGAAAAATCGATATCTGTTTTTTTATGTACTAATGAAATTAGCTTTTCAAAGTCTTTTTTAAAGATTGAGTTTTCATCATCTTCAAAAGTACTTAATGACTTAGGATGCTGAATAAAGTTTACTAATTCTGTTGGTATGTCTGATACTGGCAAAACATAATCTACTAAACCTGTGGCTATTGCACTATTAGGCATACCATCAAATTTGGCATCTCTTGGCTTTTGCACCATTAACATTCCACCATATTCTTTAATAGTTCTAATACCTCTAGTACCATCAGAACCTGTACCAGAAAGTACAATACCAACAGATTTTTCTTGTTGATCTACTGCCAACGACTTAAAGAAAATATCAATAGGTAAGTTTAAATCAAAGCCTTTGGGCTTATCTGTTAAATGCAACACACCATTCTTAATGGTCATGTTTTTCTTTGGCGGAATTAAATAAACATTACCAGCTTCAATAACAGAACCATCCTCTACTTCATGAATGGGTAATTCAGTGTTTCTAGACAGTAAATCTGCCATTAAACTTTTATAATCTGGTGATAAGTGTTGTACAATTACTATGGCATGGTTAAAATCGCTTGGTAAATTATCGAAGAAAAGCTTTAAAGCCTCTAAACCTCCTGCTGATGTTCCTATACCTACAATAAAAGAATCTTTATTTACAATACTTCTACCCCCCTTTTGATCTTTGGTTTCTTTGCTATCCATGAGTTGCTGGTTAATTATGATAAAGATAATTTTTTAAAAATTATTTTAAAAATATTTGGAGACTAAAATATTTTTTATAAATTGTAACTAATTAAGACAATAATCGACGAAAAAAGACATTCAACCTTCCCCCACTAAATGACTTTTTTTCGGAATTAAAAAGAAATCTTAATTAAAAAGAGCTGGATGTCACCAGCTCTTTTTTTTTTTTGCTTAAAAAAAAGAACCAACGTTTTAAAAAGCGTTAGTTCTTATGTGATAGCCTTCCCCACAAAGGTTATGAGCCAAAATTAAAAGACAATTTCATTATATTCAAAATAATTTAACAACCATTTTCGACAACACTTTCTCTATTTTCGACATAAAGTTACTCTAATTGAAGAACATTTAAAGCACAAGATTTTTATATAGATTATACAAATTAGCGCTACTTTTAAATATATTCTTATAGTAAATAGCTTTCTTATTTTGTATCCAAAATACTTTTCCATAAAAAAAAAGAACCAACATAAACGTCAGTTCTTTTACTTGATAGCCTTCCCCACAAAGGTTATGATTCAAATTTAATAGACATCTTTAACATATGTTAATAAATCATTTAACTATTGAAGACTTAAAAACAACCATTTCAGACACATAGAAATTAAAACATAATTTAAATTACTAACTTTCTAGTAATAGAACCAACTATATATCAGTCTAAATTTATACTCAAATCACTTGATAAATCATTCTATAATTATTTTATATTCATATAGTTCCGAATTAATAATTGATCTTTTTCCAATAAAATTTACTATTTTAGATTTATAAACCTTCTGTTTAGCCTTAAAAATTTATGAAAACTAAAATTTTAGTAGTTGATGATTCTATAGATTCTAGGATCTATGTTTCTAGTATCTTATCTGATTATGAAGTTTTAGAAGCAAAAAGTGGCGAAGAAGCTTTAGATACCATTTCTAAGGTCAATATTGATTTGCTAATTACTGATTACAACATGCCAGAAATGGATGGTTTTGAGTTAGTTTCCAAAATTAAGCAGAAGAAATACGAGTTTCCTATTATCATAATAACATCACTTACTTCTTTAGATAAGAAGAAAAAAATGCTAAGGTTGGGTATAGATAATTATGTTTACAAGCCATTTTTCAAAGAAGAATTAATTAACATAATTTCAAGAGCTATTGTATACCACAAAACAGTACTTTCTTCTAAAAGCAAATTAGACTTAGATACTAATGATCAATTTGAAGATTTTAAAACAAAAACAGAACGAATTCTTTTTGAAAACGTAGATAATTTTAATTTTTCCATAGAATCCTTGGCAGAAGAATTTGAGATTTCTACAAAAACATTAACTAGAAGAACCAAGGCAATTTTTGGTCAAACTCCAAATCAGTTAATGATTGAGTGCAGGTTAAATGTGGCTCAAGAAATCATATCACAAAATCCGAGAATTAGTTTAAAAGAAACTGCCAAAAAAGTCGGACTCAAAAATACGACCTACCTAAAAAGTAGATTAAAAGAAAAATTTAAATAGAAAAATTTAAAAACTAAAAAATCCCGTAATTTCTTACGGGATTTTTTTTTGCGGAGAAAGAGGGATTCGAACCCCCGGACCTGTTACAGTCAACAGTTTTCAAGACTGCCGCATTCGACCACTCTGCCATTTCTCCAAGTGTCTCATCAGGTATTTCCTGAATGCGGATGCAAATATAGAAAGCTTTTTCATTTTGTGAAACAAAAAATCCAATAATTTTTATTTTTTTTGAATATGGCTAATTTATTTTTTTAACACGCTAAATAACAGAACTTTAAAAATATTCAAGAAAATTAGAAATCGTATTTACAATAAGAAGAATAGTGTTTAGTTCTAGTCTTTATTATATTTGTTGCTTAATCTTAATTAATACTGATGTCTTTTAATTCTTTTGGTAATTTATTAAAGCTAACTACGTTTGGAGAATCTCATGGAACAGCTATTGGAGGTGTAATTGATGGTTTTCCAGCAGGTGTAGAAATCGATCTAGACGCAATTCAAAAAGAACTGGACAGACGTAAGCCTGGACAATCAAAAATAGTTACACAAAGAAAAGAGCCAGACACTGTAGAATTTTTATCTGGTATTTTTGAAGGTAAATCAACTGGTACTTCTATTGGTTTTATTATTAAAAATACAAATCAAAAAAGCAAAGACTACAATCACAATACTAACGTTTACAGACCCTCTCATGCTGATTATACTTATGATCAGAAATATGGATTGCGCGATTTTAGAGGTGGAGGAAGAAGTTCTGCACGTGAAACTGCAAATTGGGTTGTTGCTGGAGCTTTGGCTAAACAGCTAATTTCGTCAATTAAGATTAATGCGTTTACATCATCAGTAGGAGACATCTTTATGGAAAAACCATATCAAGATGTTGATTTTTCGAAAACAGAACAAAATATTGTTCGTTGTCCTGATGAAGAAAGTGCAGAAAAGATGATCACAAAAATTAAAGAAATACGCAAGGCTGGTGATACTATTGGTGGCACAATTACTTGTGTTGCTCAAAATATGCCAATTGGTTTAGGAGAGCCTATTTTTAATAAACTTCATGCAGAATTAGGCAAAGCAATGTTGTCTATTAATGCTGTTAAAGGTTTTGAGTTTGGAAGTGGATTTTGTGGAGCAAAAATGAGAGGTTCTGAACATAATGACATTTTTAATGCAGATGGTTCTACACAATCTAATTTATCTGGTGGTGTACAAGGTGGAATTTCTAATGGTATGGATGTGTATTTTAGGGTTGCTTTTAAACCAGTAGCGACTATTATGAGTGCTCAACAAACTATTAATTCTGAAAATGAAGTTACAGAAATTACAGGAAAAGGAAGACATGATCCTTGTGTTGTGCCTAGAGCAGTGCCAATTGTAGAGGCAATGACAGCTTTAGTTTTAGCAGATTTTTACTTACTTAACAAAACTCGTAAAATCTAAATTCACTCAATTTTAAGTATCTTCCCCTAAAAATCTTATCTTTTTGAGAAACAGTAGATTATATTTTATTGATATTGTTAGAGCATTTGCTATTTTAATGATGCTTCAAGGTCATTTTATTGATGCTTTACTTGATCCTGTTTTTAGAAATCCTGAATTTACTACTTATAAAATTTGGTCTTATTTTAGAGGAATAACAGCACCCACTTTTTTTACAATTTCTGGTCTAATATTTACCTACCTTCTTCTTAGAGCGAAAGAAAAAAATGAAGATAAAAAAAGGATGCGTAAAGGAATTACAAGAGGACTTTTTTTAATAGGTGTAGGTTATTTGCTAAGAATCCCTTTTTTAGCTTGGCTCACAGGGCACTTTAATACCTATTTTTTGGTGATTGATGTTCTACAAATTATTGGACTTAGCCTTATTTTAATTATATCTATTTATTTCTTTTCGCTAAAGAAAACCTATCTTTTTTCAGCAGTAACCCTAGTTTTAGCACTAAGTATTTTTGTGTGCGAACCCTTATACAGAGGTATTTCTGTTGACAGCCTTCCTATATTTTTAAGCAATTATATTTCTAAGGCAAATGGTTCTGTTTTTACCATAATTCCATGGTTTGGTTATGTCGCATTTGGCGCATTTGTTGCAACTATTTATTATAAAAATGTACACAAGCAATATTTTAAGGAAATAATGATTTCGATTTTTACGATTATAGGAATTATTTTGATTAGCTACTCATCTGCCATTTTAGTTTATTTATCAAAATTATTTGATATTCAATTATTTATGGATTCAGCAAGCTATAATTATTTGTTTACAAGATTAGGTAATGTTTTGCTTTACTTTGCCTTTTTCTATGCATTCGAAAACTTTTTAAAAATTCCGATTCTTTTAAAAATTGGCCAAAAAACGCTATCCATTTATGTTATTCACTTTATCATAATTTATGGTAGTTTTACAGGACTTGGTTTAAAACATATATTTGGAAAAAGTTTAAACCCAACAGAAGCAATTTTTGGTGCAGCTCTTTTTCTAGTGATTGTTTGTTTTATATCTTTTTATTATGCAAAAACAAATGCTTTTTTGTATGTACAGCTTAGAAAATTGATTGATAAAAGAAAAAACGCATAATGATATCAAAATTTAAACTTTTTGTAATAATTTCTGTAATAAGTTTTGGTCAATTATCGGCTCAAAAACTTTATCTCACAGATAGTTTTAAGGTTAAAAAAAGAACATTTACCTATCATAAATTAAAACTAGAAAAGAATCTAAAGCTAGATTTATACAGACCAAAAAAACTCAAAACTATAAGACCACTTATTATTTATGTTCATGGAGGTGGATTTTCTGGAGGAAAAAGGAACGATGACGTTTCGAAAACATTCTCTACTGAATTTACAAAATTTGGCTACAATGTTGCATCTATTTCTTATAGATTAACCATGAAAGGAATTGGTTTTGGTTGTAGTACAAAAGCAGATTTAAAAATAAAAGCTTTTGATGAAGCTTCTAAAGATCTTAGTTATGCCATTCAATACTTATTAAAAAAACAAAAACGATTTAAAATAGATACAAGCAAAATTATATTAGTTGGTTCAAGTGCTGGTGCAGAAGCCATTTTACATTTTGCCTACGCTTACAACAACACTATTTTAAATGATGACGTAAAAATTGCAGGTTTAGTATCTATGGCAGGTGCCTTAACTACCTTAAAAAACATTAATTCAAAAACTGCTATACCTACTCAATTATTTCACGGAACTAAAGATGAGCTAGTACCTTACAACATAGCTCCCCATCATTATTGTAAGACTACAGATGAAGGTTATTTGGAATTATTTGGCTCAAGAGCAATTGCAGATCATCTAAAAAAAATTGATAAATCGTACTATTTATATACTGTAAAAAATGGAGACCATAGTTGGAACTCCAGACCCATTTTTGAGGCAAAAGAACATATTTTAGACTTTTTATATTTTGATGTTTTACAGAACAAACAAAGAAAAACAGAAGTTAATACATCTATCTAAAACGTATAGCATAAGAAACTCCTAAAGTAGGATATAGAAAGTAATCTCCTTTCGAAAATGGTTTTTCCTCTCTAAACATACTAGCATTGAATCCCCATAAATTTTTCTTGTTTTTGGTGGAAAAATAATAGCCTAAAACTAAGGCTTGAGAATCTAATTGAAAAATTTCATCACCAGAGAAACCTGGTGCAAATCGATCTAATGCAGGTGATGCACCAAAGCCTGCCTCTATTGTCCAATAATTATCTGCATCACTTGTGTATTTTCTATAAATTAATCGACCAGATTTACTTGTTCCTGGTTCTCCAGGCGTAACATAAGTTCTAAATGCCCAGTAACTATTACCTGTATACCAACCAACAGAACCAGTATAAATAATAGTTTCTGTAGAGAACTTTAACCATCTAAAACCTAATGAAGCTTCGAAACTTTTTGGTAAGGATTTAAACAATTCAAAACCATAACGTTGTGTAGGATTTAAAGGACTATTAGAAAAAGCTCCACTAACATAAGCATACAAACCTTTGGCAATTCTCGGATATAAGTCTATTTCTAATTGATAATTATCTGTTTCGAATCTATTAGAATAATTTATTCTTGCATTGATACTTCCAAATTTTGTTTGTCTTGCATAAGAAAATGAGCTGTAATACATATTTGCTCTACCATTATCACCTTCAAAATCGTAATAATCTGTGGAAACACTAATACCAATTGTATTAAAGCTTAAAGAGGTTTCCAAAGAATTTTTATAATTTAAAACTTCTTGGTTATCAGGATTCAGTTTTATAGCCTCTGTAATTGTTATTAAAGCTTCATCTTTATTACCTCTATTAAACTCAGATTTGGCTTTTAATTGCATTAACTCTGCATCTCCAGGAAATACTTCTAAGGCTTTGTTTGAAAGCTCTAAGGCCTTATAATATTTTTCTGCATATTGTTCGTTTTTAATATAAGCTATCCAATCTGTTTTTCTTTCTTTATCTCTATCTAACACATATTTAAACTCTTTTCTTGCTTTGGCATAGCTACCATCCCAAGAATAAGTACTTGCCAAGAAAGCACGAATACCCAAATAGTTTGGATACTTCGTTAAAATGAATTTTAAAGAATCTTGTGCTTGCTTTCTTTTACCATTAAATGCTAGTTCTCTAGCCGTTTTAAAGGCAGTATCAGGATTACCATTAAATACTTTTTTCTGAGCCACTAATTTATCCGTAGAAAAAATCATTACATTAATCAGTACTAGTAAGGGTATTATTTTTTTTATCATTTTAATGATTCTTTAAATTTGATATATGCATCATTCTTAGGTTGCTTCTTTAAAATACTATCCATTACTATTTCAGCATCTTTAATATTGCCCATTGTTTTATAAGCTCTAGCTAATTTAAATGCAATATCATCGTTCAAAATTTTATTTTCCTTTGCCTTTTTTGCTATTACTTTGGCTTTGTCATTTTGAGAAGACCACCAATACATGTCTAATAATGCTAAATAAGCATCATCATAATAAGGTGCTCTATCTAAAGCATTTAACAATTCTTCTTCTGCTTCTGTATATTTACCATCCCAAGCAAATGTTCTTCCTTTTAAAATTCTTACATCGATATAATTTGAGTTTTTTCTAAGAATATAATTACAAATTAAACGCGCCAAATCTCTTTCTTCATTAAAGGCTTTTTCTCTAGCCAGCATAAACATTTCATTTAATTTAAGGTTGGCCGTTAATTCTTCTACTTTTTTTAACTCTTCAGGCTTAAACTTATACACTTCTTTAATAACATCGTTTTTATTAAAAGGATAAATTTTATCATTCTGTGTAACATAAGCATTTAGACTTTTAAACTCGTTCAATTGCTTTTTTATCTCAGCTTCAATGGTATTGTCTTCTACTTTATAAGTGTTAAAATTGTCTTTTATTTTAAACAAGGTTCCACTAGAATACATATAGTCTTTGTAAACAAAATCATTTAAACTGCCTTTATAACGCATTAAAGGTATTTTATGAATGTTTCTAAAGGCTTGTGCAGTATCTATCCCTGTACCAATCCATGGTGCTTTTTGAGGTATGGTAATATTATAGTTCTTTGATAAGAAAGCCAACAAACTTGGTGTAACATCTAAATGTGAGGATACTGAATTCATTTTTGAAGTTTGTTTTAACATTGGGCTGTAGATGAACAATGGCACATTAAACCTACATAATTGATCTTTCTGTGCAATTGGAATTAATCTATGATCTCCACTAATAATGAATATAGTATTGTTGTAATCTGCTCTTTTCTTGTAAGACTCTATAAACATTTCTATACTTTTATCAGCATATAAAATACTTGCAAAAATTTCTTTGTTGGCTGTTATTTGTTTTTCAGTTACCTCTAAATCTGTATCTGAATTAATAATACTATCAACTTTTTTTAAGTAAGATTCTTTAACAGGAAAATCGAATGGCTCGTGTATGGTTTGCGTTGTAATTAAATCTAACCTTGGGGCTTTAGTATTTTTTAATTCGACCAATGTTCTTTTAAAAATTTCATAATCTGAATATCCCCAGCTAAAACCTGTATCTCCATTTGTTGATTTAGGATAAGAGCTGTCGTATTTATTTTCATCGATGACATTATCTAAACCATGATAATCTAAAAAGTTTATTTTTTTGTCAAAACTAGATTGATCTCCAGAGAAAAAAGAAGTAGTATATCCATTTTTCTTTAAAACACTAAATAATGATAAATGTGTTGGTGTATCTTCTATTTCTAGAAAACCTTTATTGCCAAAAGGTACAGAAGCCATTAGCGAAGGCAAAGCCCCAAATGTTCTACCTGTGTTACTTAAAAAGTTAGGCCAGAATAAAGATTTCGGAATTAACGAATTTAAATAAGGTGTAAAACCACTATAGTATTTATCACCAACAAACTCAGAACCTAAACCTTCTACAAGTATAATTACAACATTAGGTTTTTCTTCTTTAATGGTAAAAAACGGTCCTAAAACATCCTTTATTTCGGATGACTCTCTTAAAAACGGATATTCATTACTACCATCTAATTTTACAGCTTGCACATCCTTTTTTCCAATTTCATAATTGATGACATCTGTAACAAAATAGTACATCTTATTTTGATACTTAGCATTAGAAAAATCACTGATCGTTAATTTTATTGCAACAACAATTATGGTGGTTATAATAAATATTCTTCCATAATGCTTGTAATAAGGAGATTTTTTAAGAAAAACACTACTTACTATAAACAACAATGGAAAAATAATAAATGGTAGAAAATAAAATACAGAGGTGCTTTCTGATGAAGTTACAGTTAAATAAATATCATCTAAAGAATAGCCTAATAAATCTGCACCTAAATTTAAAAGCGTAGTAAGACTATACTTGGTTAAAGAAAATTCTATAAGAGTTAAAATTACAAACATCACCTTAATAAATACTGCCCCATATTTATATTTCTTACTGGCTAACAAATGATAAAATGGTAAGAAAATAAGAAAGATGAATAATACTGTGTATAAATGATTTAATAATTTAAAAGCAATGAGTTTAAATAAATTTGGTAATTCTTTACCACTGAAATACGTAGATGTAATTTCAAAAACACTTATCATCCAAAAGCTGAGCATTAATGCAAAACACAGTAGAATATAAGCTCTATTTTTTTCTCTTATTGTTTTAATTTTCATAGTGATTGTTTAAAATATCATTATTTACTAGAAAGACCTTTTCTAACCATTACACCCCATTTTTTATTTTTATTAAAATAATAATCTATGTTTCCTTTTATAGCTGCATACAATACTAAAGGATGCAATATAAAAGGCTCTAAAAATATGGTAAGCACCAGTTTTAAACCAATACCTTTCTTCTTATATTGATGGTAAGTAAACTCTTCTGTAAAGACAGCTATGAAAGAAAATAGAAGCGAAAATAGATAAGCTAATAAAAAAAGCCCCACCACAAAACTCCAATTTAAAGGTTGATAAACCACCAAAAACAAAAAATATAGCATACCCAAAACTTCTACAATTGGCGCTATTCTTTCAAATATAAACCAGTAAGGAAAACTTAAAAGACCTAACAATCTATATTTATAATTCAAACCTATATTTCTATGCGTTTTTAAAGTTTCTATGGTTCCTCTTGTCCATCTATTTCTTTGAGATATTAAGATTTTTCGATCATTAGGAGCTTCTGTCCAACACAAAGGATCTGGAATGTAAGCTACTTTATATTTCAGATTTTGCTCCTCCATATACTTCCTCATTCGTACAATGATCTCCATATCTTCACCTACAGTAGTAATATCATAACCACCCACTTTTATAGCTATTTCCCTATCAAACATGCCAAACGCACCAGAAATAACAAGTAAACCATTAAGTTTTGCCCAAGCCATTCTACCCAATAAAAAAGATCTTAAATATTCTAAAATCTGAACTCTTTCTAGCCATTTATCAGGAAAATTGACCTCTATTAATTTTCCGTTTTCTATTTTACAAGAATTTGCAATACGAATTACACCTCCAGAAGCAATTACTTTTCTATCTGTATATTCTAAAAATGGTTTTACCATTCTTTGCAGTGAGTCTGCCATTAACAAACAATCTACATCTATACACGCTAAGTATTTACTGTTACTAATATTTATTCCAAAATTTAGTGCATCAGACTTACCACCATTTTCTTTATCAACAATAATTAATTTTTCGAATGCAGGATTTTTTGATTTAAATACCCCAGCTCTTAATGGTTTTGTGGGTATTTTCTGATTGATTAAATATTCTACCTTTTCTAAATCATAAGCCTTAATAAGTCTTTCTAAACTATCATCTTTGCTACCATCGTTAATAATAATAACATCATAATTTACATAATGTGTAGACAATAACGATCGTACGTTTTCTACAATATTTAAACTTTCGTTGTACGCAGGTGCAATTATGGAAATGGATGGAGCTATTGAGGAGTTTAAGAGATCTTTATGGTAAACAAAGCTGTTTTTCTTTAAATAATCTACTGTTTCTTTAGATGAAAATATAGCCAAAAGTATATAAGAGCCTATAATTAGCAACGTAAACACTAAAAAGAAGTAGTGAAAAAAAAGTAAGATATTTCTTAAAACTTCATTAAAATCCATAACTATAATCTAAATACTCTATTATTCTATTATAAGATTCATCTTCAGAGCTTTTGTCTAATTTATTATACAACTCTGTATCATGCTTCTTTAAAATTGTTAATGCTTTGCTTTTTATTTCAAAATCTGAATCTTTTATATGTTCTAAAACGAATAAACTATCGTTTTTAGTGGCTACCTTTTCTAAAAACTCAAACAGCGCTTTTTGCTCTTTAATAGTTAAGCTTTCAAATTTTTCTACCAATATTTCTTTGGCTTCTGTAATTTCGAAATAAGTGACAACTTCAATAGTTTTTAGCCTAATATCTAAATTTTCATGATGCAATAATTCTAACAATAGCTCTTTAGTTTCTAATCGATTAAAAATTTTTACAATATTTAAAATGAAAAGAATTACAAAATCATTTTCTGACTTTAGCCATTTCTTAACATCTAATAAGTGCTGATTATCAAATTTTTCGATTTCAATTAATAATTCTATTTGATCCCATTCAGACAGTGGTAATTCTAGCGTATCTAAAAATTGTAAACCCTCAAACTCAAATAATTCTAAAAAGTAAAGATGTGCCTCTCTCCTCACCTCTTCTTTTTTATGATTTACAAACTTTTTGATTATTGGCGCAAATTTTTTAACCTCAAACTGTCTTAAATCGCGAATACCTAAAGCAATAATATTCCACTTTTTGCTTTTTATCTTTTGTTTTGCAAAATAAATCAGACCAATTTCTTCATATAAATTATGCATAATGTCTATAACATTTCCAGACACCTGCTGACTTAATTTTAAAAAAGTATTGGTAATAATTCTTCTTTTTCTGCGATTTTTTACCCCTTTTTTAAATTCTGAAATTATATTTTTTTGCGTTTTTAAAAAATTTTCTGATGATTGATCTAGATGTAAATATTCAATTAATAAACCCTCAATATAGTTGGTGTATTTTTGGCTTCTAGACTCAACAACTCTAATATTACGTCTTAAAATTTTTAGATAAATAATTAAAACTATAACTGCCACAATTAGTACTACTACTAATGTCCAAATTATATTTTCTATTAAAGGAAATCTCATCAAATCTTCATTAACATACGCTTAACTCTAATCGTTAATTCATTAGGGCTTAATGGTTTACTCATAAAATCATTAGCACCTAAATTAAAGGCATTTAAAACCATTTCTTCTTGTCCAGAAGAAGAAAACACCAAAATAGGCGTCTTGCTTTCAAGCTTATTTCTTACATGGCTAATGATCTCTAAACCACTATAATAATCCATCATAACGTCTGTTAAAATTAAATCTGGATTTTCAGTTTCTATAAATTCTATGGCTTCTTTACCATCCTTAGCTATAAAGAGTATATAACCTTCTTTTTCTAAGCGAAATTTTAAAAGGAGAGATAAAACAGAATTGTCTTCTGCTAGAACTATTTTACTATTTTGACTCATATTTTTTGTAGGGGTATGTAGGTTATCACAATTAAATTGCATCCTTAAAAAACCAAGATAATCAAATAAAAAGATAAATAGCAGTTTTTATCTATCTTTGCTCTAAAAGTTAGACTTCTAAAAGAGCCCCTAAATAAAATACATTATGCAAATTGAAAACATATTAACCAGCGAAGTTGTAGACTTAACTTCTTTAAAAAGTTTTTTTTCTTCGGATAAAGATTCTTTAATACAGCTAGTTACAGTTTATTTATCTGACACTAAACCAAGATTAGCTTTGCTAAAAAAAAGTATGGATAATGTAAATTATGAAGAAGTACGTAGTATTTGCCATTTCCTAAAATCATCTTTAGGTTTAATGGGTGTAAGTTGTTTAGAAGAAATTACTTCATTAGAAAAAAGAGCTCAGAATTTAGATCCAGAACCAATTATTAATGAACGTCTACAGCCTATTACTAAGGTTTTAGATGAGAGTATTGTAGAGTATCAACGAATTTTAGATCAGCTTCAAGCGCTATAATTTATTACCTTAAATGATAAAAGAAATACAATTACGTGTCAATTTAATTGAAGAACGTAAAGAAGACATTCTCATTCATAAAGCCTCAAAATTTTTAAAAATACCTCGTACAGAAATTACAGCAGTTAAAATTCTTAGAAAATCTATAGATGCTCGTAAAAAAGAAACCATTTTTAACTACAAAGTTGCAGTATATATTAATCAAGAAATTCCAGAAAAATCAGATTATATTTTTGATTATAAAGATGTTTCTAAAGCCAAAGAAATTCATATAATAGGTTTTGGTCCTGCAGGCATGTATGCTGCCTTAAGATGTATTGAGCTAGGTTTCAAACCTATTGTTTTAGAGCGTGGTAAAAATGTTCAAGAACGCAGAAGAGATTTAAAGGCCATTAATCAAGATCATAAAGTAAATAGTAATTCTAATTATTGTTTTGGCGAAGGTGGTGCAGGTACTTATTCTGATGGTAAATTGTATACTCGAAGTTTAAAAAGAGGTGATGTAAGAAGAATCTTTGAAAACCTAGTTTTTCATGGAGCTACAGAGCAAATCTTAATAGATGCTCATCCTCATATTGGTACAAACAAATTGCCTAAAATTATTCAAACGATTCGCGAAACCATTTTAAACTTTGGTGGTGAAATTCATTTTAATAGTACTGTTACCGATTTTATTATTAAAGAAAATAAAATCAAAGCATTACAATTAAATAATGACACAGAAATGGCTGTAAACTCTGTAATATTAGCTACAGGTCATTCAGCAAGAGACATTTACGAATTATTACATGCAAAGAAAATAGCCATAAAAGCAAAATCTTTTGCAATGGGTGTTCGTGTTGAGCATCCCCAAGAAATTATAGATCAAATTCAATACAGCTGTTCTGGAGAAAGAGATGAATTACTGCCTGCTGCAGCTTATAGTTTGGTGCATCAAGTAAATAATAGAGGTGTTTATTCCTTTTGCATGTGTCCAGGAGGATTTATTGTACCAGCAGCAACTGCAGATGGAGAAGTGGTTGTAAATGGAATGTCTCCTAGTAGAAGAAACAACAAATTTGCGAATTCAGGTATTGTAGTTGAACTAGATATTGATAGAGATTTTAAGAAGTATGAACATTTAGGCCCTTTAAAAGGATTACAATTCCAGAAAGATTTAGAAAAAATAGCTTTTTATGCTGGTGGAAGAACACAAACTGCTCCTGCACAAAGGTTGGTAGATTTTGTAGATGGAAAATTATCTACAGACTTGAATGATACTTCTTATCAACCAGGATTAAATTCGGCACCTTTGCATTCTTTGCTCCCAAAAATTATTGGTGGTAGATTACGAAAAGGATTCCCAGCATTTGGTAGTAAAATGCATGGCTACTTTACAAATGAAGCTAATATTGTTGGTGTAGAATCTAGAACATCATCTCCAATCAACATCCCTAGAAAAGAAAATTTAGAACACCCAGAAATAGAAGGTTTATTTCCTTGTGGCGAAGGTGGTGGTTATGCAGGTGGTATTATTTCTGCAGCTATGGATGGTGAGAGGTGCGCAGAAGCTGCAATAGCAAGTCTCTAATTATTGCAGTATTTTAAATAGACAAACTCATTAAGAATTTGTAGTTTTACTATCTTTAAAATTCATACATGAAATTAACGATTGGAAGAGTTGACAAGGCTGATTTTCCAGAACTTTCTCTTTTAGACATAGATATCAAAATAGACTCAGGTGCATACACCTCTTCTATTCATTGCTCTAACATTAAAGAAGTAAATCTAGAAAATGAACAATACCTAAAATTTACGCTTCTAGATCCTGAACATGAATTTTATAATCATAAAGAGTTTACATTTAAGAACTACACTTCTAAAATTGTAAAAAGTTCTAATGGAATAGCTGAGCAAAGATTCATGATTCAAACATCCATTTTTATTTTTAACCAATCTTTTCCAATTTATTTGACTTTAAGTGAACGAAAAGACATGAAATTCCCTATTTTAATTGGCAGAAAGTTTTTGAATAAAAAGTTTATCATAGACACCGCAAAAATGAATATATCACACAAATTAAAAAACAAATAAATGAGAATTGTTATTCTATCTAGAAATCCAAAATTGTACTCTACAAAAAGATTAGTTGAGGCTGCAGTTAAACGAAAGCACGAAGTAATAGTTGTAGATCATTTAAAGTGTGATATAGTTATCGAAAAAAAATCTCCTAAAATTTATTATAAAGGGGAATATATAGAAAACGTAGATGCAATTATACCAAGAATTGGAGCTTCTGTAACTTTTTATGGTACAGCAGTTATTCGTCAGTTTGAAATGATGAAAGTTTTTACTTCTGTAAGTTCTATTGCTTTAACCAGATCTAGAGATAAACTGAGTAGTTTACAAATTTTAGCCAGAGCTGGAGTAGGCTTACCAAAAACCGTTTTTACCAATTACACTAAAGATGTAGAGCATGTTGTTGATTCTGTTGGTGGTGCTCCATTAGTTTTAAAATTGTTAGAAGGTACTCAAGGTTTAGGTGTAGTGTTGGCTGAAACGAAAAATGCAGCAACCTCTGTATTAGAAGCCTTTAATGGTTTAGGTGCAAGAGTTATTGCGCAACAATTTATTAAAGAAGCAGGTGGTGCAGATATTAGAGCTTTTGTGGTTGATGGTAAAGTTGTTGGTGCTATGAAACGTCAAGGAAAAGAAGGTGAATTTAGATCAAATTTACACAGAGGTGGAAACGCTACTGTAATTGAATTAACAGATGAAGAAGAAAAAACGGCTTTAAAAGCAACTAAAGCCCTAGGCTTAGGTGTAGCTGGTGTAGATATGCTTCAATCTTCTAAAGGTCCTTTAGTGTTAGAAGTAAATTCATCTCCAGGCTTAGAAGGTATAGAAATTGCAACTGGTAAAAATATTGCCAAAGAAATTATACGTTATTTAGAAATACATGTCGAATAAACCTTTTACTCTTTTAGGCAAAGTTATTCCAGAAGGAAAACGCACTGTAATCGACCTAAAAATTGCCAAATTACATACTAGAACAACAGTTAATGTACCTGTAATTATAGAACATTCTAAAAATCCAGGACCAGTTGTTTTGCTTCTTGCAGGTATTCATGGAGATGAAACTAATGGAGTTGGTATTGTAAGAGAAATTATTGATCTTAAATTAAACAAACCCAAAAACGGAACTATTATATGTATTCCTGTTTTCAATATTTTTGGTTATTTAATACAGACTAGAGAATTTCCTGATGGTAGAGATTTAAATAGAATGTTTCCAGGCAGCAAAAGCGGTTCTTTAGCGGGTCAATTTGCTTATCAGTTTTCAGAAAAAATTGCTCCTTATGTAGATTATGTAATTGATTTTCATACAGGAGGAGGAGAAAGAGATAATATTGCTCAAATTAGATGTAATAAAGACGATGCTAAAGGTTTAGAACTAGCTAAAATATTCAATCCACCAATGATTGTACATTCGAATACAATCATAAAATCTTTACGAGAAACATTGCATAAAATGGGTAAAACCGTTTTACTTTTTGAAGGAGGAAAATCAAAAGAACTTAGTCCAACAATTATAAATGAAGGGGTAAATGGTACAAGAAATGTATTAATCCATTTAGGTTTAATTGAAGGTGAGATTAATGTTAGAGCCACACCAATATTTATTAAAAAAGCAAAATGGATTAGAGCTTCAGATTCTGGTATGTTTAAAGTAAGGGTTCAAAATGGTGCTTTAGTAAAGAAAAAGGAAGTGCTTGGGGTAATTCAAGATCCTTTTGGAGAGTTTAAAAAGAAGGTTTACGCACCATTTAATGGGTATGTTTTTTGCATAAATAAAACTCCGATTGTAAATAAAGGTGATGCTTTGTTTCACATGAGTATTAACGATTAAGATTTCTCATAAAATTATACTGCTATTTTATTTTTTAAAATTAATTTTGCCACATGCGAATAGATATTATTTCAGTAGCTCCAGGTTTATTAGAAAGTCCTTTTAATCATTCTATTATAAAACGTGCAAAAGAAAAAGGGCTTGCAGAAATTGTAATTCACGACTTACGTAAATATGGTTTAGGCAATTACAAACAAATAGATGATACTCAATTTGGTGGTGGTGCAGGCATGGTTTTAATGATAGAACCAATTTCTAATTGCATCAAAAAATTACAGGCAGAAAGAACATATGATGAAATAATTTATATGACTCCAGATGCAAAAACACTAAATCAATCTACTGCAAATACATTATCATTAAAAGAAAATATTCTTATTTTAACAGGGCATTATAAAGGTGTAGACCAAAGAATAAGAGATAAATTTATTACAAAAGAAATTTCTATTGGCGATTATGTTTTAACTGGTGGTGAATTGGCTTCTGCAGTTTTAGTGGATGCTATTGTAAGATTAATTCCAGGAGTTATTGGTGATGAACAATCTGCACTTACAGATTCTTTTCAAGACAATTTATTATCTCCTCCTGTGTACACAAGGCCTGCAGAATTTGAAGGACTAAAGGTTCCTGAAATCTTATTGTCGGGTAATTTTCCGAAAATTGAAGATTGGAGAAGCAATGAAGCTTATAATAGAACAAAAGAAATAAGGCCAGATTTACTAGATGATTAGTCGTTAAAATCAAAATTTCAGATTGTATCTCACTAATTATCAGCCTAAAAAATAAACGAATTAAATTTCCTCAATTAAAAATAATTACTAAATTTGCACTCGCTAAAATAACCTCTGACGAGATACGTGAATGTTGTTTAAGTAAAACTATAAACTATTATAAGATATGGAATCTTTAATAAAATTTGTACAAGACGAATTCGTAACAAAAAAAGAATTTGCAGAATTTGCAGCAGGTGATACTATCACTGTTTATTATGAAATTAAAGAGGGTGAAAAAGTTAGAACTCAGTTTTTTAGAGGAGTTGTAATTCAAAAAAGAGGATCAGGATCTTCTGAAACATTTACAATTAGAAAAATGTCTGGTACTGTAGGTGTAGAACGTATTTTCCCTGTAAACTTACCATCTATTCAAAAAATTGAAGTTAACAAAAGAGGTAAAGTACGTAGAGCTCGTATTTTCTACTTTAGAGGTCTTACTGGTAAAAAAGCTAGAATTACTGAAAAAAGAAGATAATCTTTTTCAATACTATATATTTAAAAGCACTGTATTTAATACAGTGCTTTTTTAGTTAACAAATGTTTATAAGTCTAGTTCATAGATTGTTAACTAAATAATTTGAAAATATTTTAAATTACAATTGGTTCAAATTATCTTTATTTCAGAATTTACAAGACATTAAACTTAGAGTCTTCAACAACCATAGAATGGTATTGTAAATTTTAAAGAATAAAGTTCTTTATAATTAAATTTTTAGTATTAAAATTTAAGTGATATTTATTATAAAGTTATGGCTATGCCTTTACTAAATTTTAAATATCGTTGAATCCATAAATAAGAATGTGATATTCATTCATCTAATTTATGAGTTTCAAGAAAGCCATATTTTGCAAGTAATTGTTAAATATGGCTTTTATGTTTAAATAAATTGTTCCAAACTTACTTCCTTTTACAGATTTCACACAAAAACCTCTGAACTATTAAGTATTTAATAACAAAAAATACATCTGTAATTCTTAAATTTGCCTCGCTCAAATATTGAGCATATTTTTTATATAATAAATTCAATTTTAAGATACTTTAAACTTATCATAAATGGCTAAAATAATTTATACAAAAACGGATGAAGCACCAGCTTTAGCAACACGTTCTTTCTTACCAATAGTAAAAGCCTTTACAAAATCTTCTAATATAGAAATTGAAGTTAAAGACATTTCTTTAGCGGCTAGAATTCTAGCTAATTTTTCTCACTACTTAACAGAGAATCAAAAAGTAGAAGATGCTTTATCAATTTTAGGAGATTTAGCAAAACAACCAGAAGCAAACATTATTAAATTACCAAATATTAGTGCATCTGTTTCTCAACTTACAGAAGCAATTTCTGAACTACAAAAATTAGGATATAATATTCCAGATTATCCAGAAAATGCAACTACAGAAGAAGAAAAAAGTATTTTAGCATTATACAATAAAGTAAAAGGTTCTGCTGTAAACCCTGTATTACGTGAAGGAAATTCAGACAGAAGAGCACCTAAAGCTATCAAAAATTATGCACGCAAAAATCCTCATTCTATGGGTGCATGGAGCTCAGACTCTAAAACGCATGTTGCTTCAATGAAAAGTGGCGATTTTGCAAACAGCGAAAAATCTGTTACTGTAGCAAAAGCAACTGATGTTTCTATCAAACATATTTCAAATTCAGGTGAAGAAACTGTATTAAAAGCAAAAGTTTCTCTTTTAGATGGTGAAATTATAGATGCAACTGCCATGAGCAAGAAAGCTTTATTAGCTTTTTTAGAGGAACAAGTGGCTGATGCTAAAGATAAAGGTTTACTTCTTTCATTACACATGAAAGCAACTATGATGAAGGTTTCTGACCCGATTATTTTTGGTCATGCAGTAAAAATATTTTTCAAAGATTTGTTTGAAAAGCATGCTGAAACTTTTAATGAAATTGGTGTTGATGCAAATGTTGGTTTCGCAAATGTAATTAGTAATTTAGATGAAATTTCTTTAGAAAAAAAGGCAGAAATTTTAGCTGATATCGCAGAAATATATAAAAACGGACCTGCTTTAGCAATGGTAAACTCAGACAAAGGTATTACCAACTTACACGTACCTTCTGATGTTATTATAGATGCTTCTATGCCAGCAATGATTAGAAATTCTGGTAAAATGTGGAATGCAGATGGTGAGTTACAAGATACGAAAGCTATAATTCCTGATAGTTCTTATGCTGGTATTTACGAGGCTACAATAGAGTTTTGTAAAAAGAATGGTGCTTTTGATCCTACAACTATGGGTACTGTACCTAATGTTGGATTAATGGCACAAAAAGCAGAGGAATATGGTTCTCATGACAAGACTTTTGAGATAGCTGCTGATGGTAAAGTGCAAGTAATTGATGCAGATGGTCAAATTTTGATTGAGCATAATGTTGAAGAAGGTGATATCTGGAGAATGTGTCAAACTAAAGATTTACCAATTCAAGACTGGGTAAAACTAGCAGTTACAAGAGCAAGAGCTTCTAACACACCTGCAGTTTTCTGGTTAGATGAAAGTAGAGCTCATGATGCTGAAATTATTGCAAAGGTAAATACATATCTTAAAAATCATGATACATCTGGTTTAGACATCAGAATTTTATCGCCTGTAAAAGCTACAGAATTTACTTTAGAAAGAATTGCTAAAGGTGAAGATACAATCTCTGTTTCTGGTAACGTTTTACGTGATTATTTAACTGATTTATTCCCAATTTTAGAGGTTGGTACTTCTGCAAAAATGTTATCTATTGTACCATTAATGAATGGTGGTGGATTGTTTGAAACTGGTGCAGGTGGTTCTGCTCCTAAGCACGTAGAGCAGTTCATAGAAGAAAATCATTTAAGATGGGATTCTTTAGGAGAGTTCTTAGCACTAGCTGTTTCTTTAGAACATTTAGGTACAACTACCAACAATGAAAAGGCATTAATTTTAGCTGAAACTTTAGATGAAGCTACAGATACTTTCTTAGATCAAAACAGATCTCCTTCTAGAAAAGTGGGTGAATTAGACAATAGAGGAAGTCATTTCTATTTGGCTAAATATTGGGCAGATGGCTTAGCAAATCAAGATAAAAATGCTGAACTTAAAGAAGAGTTCACAAAAATTGCAGAAGCTTTAAGTAATAATGAATCTCAAATTGTTAAAGAGTTAAATGATATTCAAGGTAGATCTGTAAATATTGGTGGCTATTACTTACCAAATGAAGATTTAGTTGTAGATGCAATGAGACCAAATGAGGTTTTAAATGCAATATTGAATTAGATTTAACATTTTTTTAAACAAAACATTAACAGAAGGAGTGCTTTAAAGCACTCCTTTTTTGGTTAGATTTGATTCTCCAATTCAAACCAATCAACATGTCTAAAAAGAAAATAGCAATAATCTCAGTTATTTCCTTAATTTCTATCTACCTTATTTACAGCTATTTTTCGCCTTCTAATGATGGCGAAGTTTACTTAACTACAAAGGTTCAAAAAGGAAATTTTGTGAGTGAAGTAATTACCTCTGGTGAAGCACAATCTACAAGTCTAAAGAAAATAAATGGACCAGAAAATCTAAGAAAATTTAAACTAAGAGATATAAAAATTCAAGATTTAGTTCCTGAAGGTTCAATAGTTAAAGTTGGTGATTATGTAGCAAGATTAGATCCTACAGGGGTTAATGAACAAATTATTGATGCCAGATTAAACCTAGAAACGGCTCAATCTAAGTACACACAACAACAATTAGACACTACCCTATCTTTAAAACAAGAAAGGAATGCCATAAAAGATTTAAGTTTTAGCATGGAGCAAACTAGGTTAGAATTAAAACAATCTATTTATGAGCCACCAGCAACTATCAAAAAACTAGAAATTGATTTAGAAAAATCAGAAAGAGATTTAAGAGAAAAGCAAGAGAACTACAGAATTAAAAAGAGACAAGCCAATGCAAAAATGGTTGAAGTTGGCACAGAGGTTTCTAAAATTAGAAAAGAATTGAACGATTTATTAGAGTTGTTAAAATCGTTTACCATTTATTCAGATGGAAATGGAATGATAACTTACTTCAAAAATTGGGATGGCTCTAAGAAAAAAGTAGGTTCTACTATAAGTCCATGGAATCCTACAGTTGCTAGTTTACCAGATTTAACCAAAATGGAATCTAAAACTTATGCGAATGAGGTAGATATTAGAAAAATTAAAAAAGGTTTACCTGTTAAGGTAGGTTTTGATGCTTTTCCTGATGTTGAAATACCTGGTATCGTTACTGATGTTGCCAATGTTGGTGAAAACAAAAGAGGTTCTGACATTAAAGTTTTTCAAGTAATGATAAAACTTAATGAAACTAATGACAATATTAGACCAGGAATGACAACTTCAAACAAAATATTGACTTTCGAAAAGAAAGATGTATTAAGCATTCCTTTAGAAGCTATTTTCTCTAAAGATTCAATTACCTACGTTTATAAAAAATCTGGTTTTTCAGTGGTAAAGAAACAAGTTAAAATTGGAGATTCAAATAACGATTCTGTTATCATAACAGAAGGGTTAGCAGAAAATGATGTAGTTTATTTGAACAAACCTGAGGGTTATGAGAATGATCAAATAGCTCAACTAAATTAGTTTTATGTTTAACAAAATCTATATTGAGAAACTAAAATCTAATTTTAGTGAAGCTGTTCGTGTAATTTTAGCCAATAAGGTTAGAACCCTTTTAACCTCTTTAGGAATTATTTTTGGTGTTGCAGCTGTAATTACCATGCTTGCTATTGGTAATGGTGCAGAAAAAGAAATACTTGCTCAATTAGAGTTGGTTGGTGTTAACAATATTGTAATTACTCCTATTCCTGATGAAAAGGATGATAATGAGAATGAAGAAGGTTCAGAAGGTGATGCCTTAGAGGCCATACGTTTTTCTAAAGGATTAGATATGCTAGATGTAAATAGCATCAAAAAAAATGTACCTTCAGTAAAATCTGTTAGTCCAGAGATTGTTTTAGAAACATATGTAATTAAAAAAGGAAGACAAAACCCTGTAAAACTAATTGGTGTTGCTCCTAACTATTTCGAAACTTCTAACATTGCTATAGAAAGTGGTAAAAACTTTTCATACAACCAAGTAGAAAACTCTTTACCTGTCTGCATCATTGGTAAAAAAATTGAGAAAAAGCTATTTACAGGAGAAAGTGCCATTGGTAAACAAATTAAAGTTAAAGATGTTTGGCTTCAGGTAATTGGAGTTATTGAAGAAAAATTTATATCTGATAATGCACAAGAAAATTTAGGTATTCGAGATATGAATTTAGATATTTATATACCTATTAAAACCTTTCTAGTTCGCTACAAAGACCGTAAAACAATTATGGATAAACCCATAGAAACAGGTGGAGGCATGATTTTTATTAGCGGACAACAACAAGGGCCAAAACAAAGAATACCTAGAGGTAATTATCATCAATTAGATAAATTAGTAGTTCAAGTAGAGAATTCTTCAGAATTAAATGCTACAGCAGATGTTTTAAGTAGAATGTTAAAAAGAAGGCATAATGATATGTTAGATTTTGAAATTTCTATTCCTATTCAATTGTTAAAACAACAGCAAAAAACAAAGCAAATTTTCAATATTGTTTTAAGCATCATTGCTGGCATTTCGCTTTTAATTGGTGGAATTGGTATTATGAATATTATGCTAGCCTCAGTTTTAGAAAGAACAAAAGAAATTGGTATTATAAGAGCTATTGGTGCTACTCAAGAAGATGTTATTTTACAATTCTTAACAGAATCTGTTTTAGTTAGTATTGGTGGTGGTATTATAGGCATTGCTTTAGGCGTTTTAGCCTCCTACATTTTAGAATTAAGTACAGGAATAGAAACAATTTTATCTGTAAGTTCTATTTTATTATCCTTTTTTGTTGCAACATTAATAGGTTTAATTTTTGGTATAGCACCAGCAAGATCTGCTGCTAACAAAAGCCCTATTGAAGCTATTAGACACGAATAACTATGAAAAAACTAATATTCCCATTTCTTTTTGCGCTATCATTTGCTGCATATGGTCAGCAAGAAATTACACTAGAACAAGCCATTTCTATAGCACAGAAAAATTCTCCAGACTACAAAGCATTGCTTAATCAAAATCAAGCAAGTTATTGGAGATACAGAAACTATCAAGCAGGTTTTTTACCTCAATTAAGGTTAGATGCTACACTACCTAGATATTCTAATTCTGTAAACAGATTAACGAATGATAATGGTCAGGATATTTTTGTAAGATCTAACCAAGCTAGTTTTGATGGTGCTTTATCTCTAAATCAGAACATTGCCTTAACTGGGGGTACAATTTCTGTAAGTTCTCAATTAGAAAGAGTAGATGTTTTTGGTGATAATGCATCAACAGGATTTTCGGTAATTCCGTTTTCATTAAACTACAGCCAAAATTCACTTTTTTACAATCCTTTTAAATGGCAAAAAAGAATAGAGCCTTTAATTTACGAGGAAGCCAAAAGAGAGTTTATCGAAAGAATGGAAGAAATATCTTCTAATACTAGTAGAAGATATTTTGCTTTATTAAAGGCACAAATTCAATCTAGAATTGCAAAATCTAACCTATCAAATCAAGATACATTATTTCAAATATCTAAAGGACGATTTAAAATGGGTAAAATTGCCGAAAATGATTTATTACAAATAGAATTATCTGTGCTAAATTCAGAAAATGAAGTAATTACTAATGAAATCAATTTTAAAAGATCTTCTCAAAACTTATCTAGATATTTAGTTTTAGATACAGAAAACATCATACTTTCAACACCCAAAGAATTAACAACATTTACGGTAAGCGTAGAAAAAGCGTTAGAAGAAGCAAGAGCAAATAGAAAAGCTGTAATTGAATTTAGAAGAAGAAGATTGCAAGCAGAACAAGATGTTGCAGAAGTTAAAGGAAATAACAGATTACAAATGAGTTTTAGGGCCAATTTTGGTATTTCTCAACAAGGAGCTGTTTTTAATGATTTGTTTCAAGACTTTAACCAACAGCAAAATGTGGTTTTATCTATTGGAGTACCAATTTTAGATTGGGGCGTTTCTAAATCTCGAAGAAAATTAGTGGAAGCAAATCAAGATTTGGTAAACACTAATATAGAGATAGAAGAACAAGAATTTGAGCAAGAGATTTACCTTCATGTTTTAAACTGGCAAAATCAACGTAACTTTTTAAAAACTGCTAAAAAAGCGCAAGAAATTGCTTTGAAAAGATATGAAATTGCTAAAAAACGATTTGTTTTAGGTAAAATAGGGATTACAGATTTAAACATTGCCTTACAAGAACAAGACAGGTCTGTACTTCAATACTTGAATTCATTAGAAAAGTTCTGGACAGACTATTATACTTTAAGAAGATTAACACTTTACGATTTCATAAAAAATGAAAAAATAAAAGTAGATGATATCATTTATGATTAATTTATTTTAACATTTTCTTTAAGAAAACTATACCTTTTAATAGTACTTTTGTTTAATAATAATTAATATTAATCAAACAAAAAAATATCATTGAAAAAGTTCCTAATTCTATTTTTCTTAGGCACTATAGCACTCTATAGTCAAGAAAAAGTTACAGTAAGTGGTACTGTTTACGATAATGCTAATAACGAAACTTTAATTGGTGTTTCTATATATTTTCCAGAATTAAATGCGGGTACAAGCACAAATGAGTATGGCTTTTATTCTTTAACGATTCCTAAAGGAAATTATAAAATTCAGATTAGTTATTTAGGATTTACAAGTATCACTGAGCAAATTACCTTATCAGAAAATATTACTAAAAACTTTAAACTGAATGAAGAAGCAGAAAGTTTAAACGAAATTGTTATTGAATCTGATATTGAAAAATTGAATGTTAGAACTCCGCAAATGAGTGTTAACAAGCTAACTTCTTCTACCATTAAGAAAATTCCTGTAGTGCTTGGTGAGGCAGATATTATAAAGTCTCTAATTCTTTTGCCTGGAGTTACTAGTGCAGGTGAAGGAGCTTCAGGTTTTAATGTTAGAGGTGGTGCTGCAGATCAAAATTTAATTCTGTTAGATGAAGCAATCGTATTCAACTCTTCTCACCTTTTTGGATTTTTCTCAGTATTTAATCCAGATGTAATTAAAGATGTTAAACTATATAAAGGTGGTATTCCTGCAAGATTTGGAGGTAGATTATCATCTGTATTAGATATCTATCAAAAAGAAGGAAACAGTAAAGAATTTAATTTAACAGGTGGTATTGGCCTTGTATCTTCTAGACTTTTGGCAGAAGGCCCAATAGAAAAAGAAAAAAGTTCATTCGTTGTTGCAGGTAGAGCTTCTTATGCTCACTTATTTTTACCACTTTTTGACAATGATAACAAAGCGTATTTCTATGATTTAAACAGTAAAATTAACTATAGATTTAATGATAGAAACAACGTATTTTTATCTACCTATTTTGGAAAAGACGTTTTTGGCATAAATGATAGTTTTGTAAATGATTATGGCAATACAGTCTTAAACTTAAGATGGAATCATCTTTTTTCTGATAAAATATTTTCTAATTTATCACTAATCTACTCAGATTATTTTTATGGCTTAACACTTGATTTTGTTGGCTTTGAATGGGATTCTGGAATTACCAATTTTAATTTAAAGTACGATTTTAAGCATTACTTAAACGAAAAGTTTAAACTTACTTATGGTATCAATAACATTTATATCAAATTTAATCCAGGAGAAATCATTCCTAATAGGGAAGATTCTGGTATTCAAGCTGATAAATTAATCGACAAATATGCCAATGAATTTGCGGCTTACATAGCTGCTGAGCAAAAAGTAAATGACAAACTTACAGTACAATATGGTGTGCGTTTTAGCAACTTTACACGTTTAGGCCAAGATGAAATAAATGTTTACGCAGACAATAACCCTGTAATTTATAACGAAGAATTTAAAAGATATGAATCTGCTGAAGCCATAGGCACAGAATCTTATAAAAGAAGTGATGTTTTAGCAAGTTTTCAAAATTTTGAACCTAGAGTATCTTTATCTTATTTATTAAATAACGACACTTCTATCAAAATGAGTTACAATAGAATGGCTCAATATTTACATTTGTTATCTAATACCTCATCTCCTACTCCATTAGATGTTTGGGCTCCTAGTGGTCAGTTTATCAAACCTCAGTTATTAGATCAATACGCATTAGGTTATTTTAGATCAATTAAAAATGGAGATTATTCTTTAGAAACAGAAGTGTTTTATAAAGATATTCAGAATAGAATCGATTACATAAATGGAGCAAATTTAATTGCAAATAATGAAATAGAGACTGTAATTTTAAACGGTCAAGCAAGAGCATATGGTTTAGAGGTGCTGCTAAAAAAGAATGAAGGAAACTTTAAAGGTTGGTTAGCCTACACTTTATCTAGATCAGAACAACAAACTTTAGGTAGAACAGCAAATGAACCTGGTATAAATTCTGGAGAATGGTACAGTACACCTTTTGATAAAACTCACGATATTTCTTTAAATGGAAGTTATGAGTTATCTAAAAAATGGACCTTCAATGCAAACTTTTTGTTCCAAACTGGGCAACCTACAAATTATCCTGTAGGTCAATATGAAATATCTGGCTTAAATGTTCCAATTTATGATGATAATAGAAGAAATGCAGACAGACTTCCTGCTTATCACAGATTAGATATTTCTGCAACATTAACACCAGAAAAGAACAAAAACAGACGCTGGCAAAGCGAGTGGGTTTTTGGTATTTATAATTTATATGGAAGACAAAATGCGGCTTCTATCAATTTTAGTCAAAACAGAGAAACCTTTAGAAATGAAGCTGTACAAACCTCAATTTTTGGTTTAGTGCCTTCTGTAACCTATAATTTTAAATTTTAGTAAAGTGATGAAAAATAAATATATACTACCAATTTTATTACTTTTCATTTTTACAAAATGCGAAAAAGTAGTTGATGTAGAAGTGCCATCAATAGCTCCCAAATTAATAGTTGATGCATCATTTCAAGTATTCTTTGATGAAAGTCCTGTTACAGCAGAAACCATTGTAAAACTAAGGTTATCTGCAGATTATTTTGATGATAGTATACCTACTGTTACTAATGCTACTGTATTTTTAACCAACTTAACCAATGGTACCATTATCAATTTTTCTGATGCGAATGCTGATGGCGATTACGAGCCAAGTAATCCTTTTATTCCTGAAGAAAACACTGAATACGAGCTTACAGTTATTTATGATAATGAAACCTATAAAGCTACAGCTACTAGAGTTAAATCTACACCCTTAACAAATGTTATTCAAGGAGATGAAACACTGTTTTCAGGAAAAGAAACCGAAATTAAAATCTTTTTTACAGATGATGGTGCAGTAGATAATTATTATGTTTTTGATTTTTCAAACGCTTTATTTCTGGCATTAGAAGATCGATTTTTTAATGGTGCAGAATACAGTTTTTCTAACTTTTATCAAGAAGATGAAATTGATTTACCAACCACAGTAACCATTAAAATGTCAGGTGTTTCTAAAGAATATTATACCTATTTTAATATTTTGATAGATCAGAGTGGTCAAAATGCAGGTGGTCCTTTTGAATCTGTACCTTCTTCTTTATTAGGTAATGTTATCAACACTACAAACGAAGAAAATTTTCCTTTAGGTTATTTTCAAATTTCAGAAACAGATACATTTACCTTAAGTTTAGTAGAAAAAGATTAAATATTGTTTTGTAAATTATCAGTATCAAAAATATAAAATCGCTATTTTTGATTAATGGATTTTACAAAAACTACAGAGCAAGATTCGAAATACAATCATTTAGAAGAAATGTCGGTTTCTGAATTGCTTACTAATATTAATAATGAAGATCAACTGGTTGCTTTAGCTGTAAAAAAAGCTTTACCTCAAATAGAAAGTTTAACCCATCAAATAATTGATAAATTAAAAATTGGTGGTAGGCTTTTTTATATGGGTGCAGGTACCTCTGGAAGATTGGGTATTTTAGATGCCTCAGAATGCCCACCAACTTTTGGTGTTCCTCATGAGTTGGTAGTTGGTTTAATTGCTGGTGGAGATACTGCCATTAGAAAAGCAGTTGAGTTTGCAGAAGATTCTACAAATCAAGGTTGGTTAGACTTACAAGAACATAACATCAACGATAAGGATGTAGTTGTAGGTATTGCTGCATCAGGTACAACTCCTTATGTAATTGCAGCTTTAGAGGCATGTAATACTCATAATATTATTACTGGTTGTATTACTTGTAATGCAAAAAGTCCGTTAGCTTTAACAGCTCAATTTCCTGTAGAAGTAATTGTAGGGCCTGAGTTTGTAACAGGTAGCTCTAGAATGAAAGCAGGTACAGCTCAAAAGTTAGTTTTGAATATGTTATCTACTGCAACCATGATTCAGTTAGGCAAAGTAAAAGGGAATAAAATGATTGACATGCAATTGTCTAACAAAAAATTGGTGGATAGAGGAGAACGAATGTTAGTTGCAGAACTAAACATAAATAAAGAAGAAGCTAGCCATCTGTTACAAAAATTTGGTAGCGTTAGAAATGCTGTAAAAAATTATAAGAAATGAGTACAGATTTAAATTTACTAAGCAAAGGTTTAGTTCGATTAGGCATTGTTATTTTACTATTTATAGCTGCTCCTATCATTATCACAATGGGTTTTAAGGCTATTGATAAATTTACAGAAAGTCCGCAAAATATTTTTGCTTACCTATTTTTAGGTGTAGGCTGTTTGTTAATTATTTATGCAATGTATTTTGCTTTTAAAACTTTTGGTGTTTTAAGCAAAGCCATTTTTAACAACAAATAAGCTGAAGAGTAAAAGACTACATAAACTATTGAATTGGGAGTATTGGCCATCTTCCTTTTTCTATTTACCAAATTTACCTTACGCCTTTTACCTAGCAACAAAAGCAAAACATCCTGCGTTTTTTAGTGTTGCAAATCCTTCTATAAAAAGTTCTGGAAATGGAACAGAAAGTAAATTTGAGACCTTAAACTTAATACCCACTGAATACAAACCGAAAACTATTCTCCATAAAAGTACTGATGGTATTCTTGATACTTTAAAGCAACTGGTGGAAGAAAAAATTGAGTATCCTTTAATTGCTAAACCAGATATTGGCTTCAGAGGTTTATTGGTAAAGAAAATTGAGAACGAATCTGAACTAAAAAGTTATATTCAAAAATATAATATCAATATAATTATTCAAGAATACATCAATTACAAAAACGAATGCGGTATTTTTTATCACAGGCATCCTAATGAAGAAAAAGGTGCTATTACCTCAATTACTCTTAAAAAATTTCTAAACATTACAGGTAATGGTTCTTCTACTCTACTAACATTAATATTAAAAAATCAAAGAGCGAGTTTGTATTTAGATGTCCTAAAAAACAAAGCCCACCTTAATTTAAATCGTGTTTTAGATAAGGATGAAGAATTGGTACTTTCTGTTATTGGCAATCATTCTAAAGGTACTCAGTTTATTAATGGCAACCATTTAATTACAAAGCAACTAGAAGCTACTTTTGATGATTTAAGTAAATCTATAAAAGGATGGTTTTATGGCAGAATTGATTTAAAATACAATGATTTTTCTGAAGTAGAAAATGGAGAAAATTTTAAAATTTTGGAAATTAACGGAATTATTTCAGAACCTACTCACATTTATGATGCACAAAACTCTACTTACTTTAAAGCATTAAAATCCATCAGAAATCATTGGAAATATTTATATAACATATCTATGATTAATCATCAACAAAATAAAATACCTTACAAGAGTTCTAGAGAATTTATCAATGAAATTGTAGAGCTAAGAACCTATACAAAAAAGGTTAAAAGCTACTCAGATTTATAAACGCAAATATTATTTTTTTCAATTAGATATGATTTTTAACTCATTTAGAAATTATACTAACTCATTAGGTTTTTGACCTTCTATTATTAAATAATAAAAGCTAAATTTGTGTAAATCAATGACACAAATGACTAAATCAATAATCACTTCCTTTATTTTATTTTTCTTAATTACCTCAAATTCAATTGGTCAAGAAAAATCTAATTCTCAAGTTAAGCAACTTATAGAATCTTATAAAAACGATATTAGAGGTCCTTATTACAGAATTAAATGGTTCTGTGAAGATGGCAGTATTAGAGATGCAAAAGATCCTTGTCCTGATGATATGGAAGGCATACAACATGCAAGTTTTAAGCAATCTGCGTTAGATCTAAGAAAAACAAATCAATTATTTTTTGGTGAAATTTTAGCGGCTACAAAAACAAATGAATTTCTAGACGAAAATCATAACCATAGTAGATTAAAACAATATCAAATTGGTGAATATTTAGCGAGTATAGATAATGGTTGGATTTTAAGAAAAGGGCAATATTATAGGGGAGCTAAGCAATCTGAAGATGAAGAAGCTTGGGGAAAAGAGTTTTTTGAAGAAGTTTTAAAAAACGATGATTTCTTGAAAACCAATTACTATTTAGTTAGACAAGCTTTAAAAGATATTCCTCATAATGGAGATACTAATATTGGTCAGTTAATGAGAAGCGAGTCTAAAATTTTAGCTGAAGATATTCCTAGTTTTATGGATATTAGAATAAAGATTCATGGAAATCCTCAAAAGACAGATATTGATTTAGTAAAGAACTATATTCAAAAAATGCTAAGAAGTTATCTCTACAAGAAAAGAAAGATTTAAAAAATCTAATTGTAACTATGGAGCAATTTTATGCCCCTTTAGATTTTAACAAAATTGATAAAGAAATAGCTAGTTTAAAGGGTAATGCAATGGTTGTAGAAGAAATTAAAAACTTCTCTAACTACTATAAAAACAATAAATCATCAAAGAAAATAGTAGAAAATTCTGCAAGTATTTTAGCCAATATAAGAGGTAATATCTTAGATTTTACATCTTCTAAAGATCGTTTGAAGCTTTTAGATATTAGCAACCAATTAGAAAATATACTTTTAATAGAGACTCAAAATTGGCAAACAGAAGATTTGGTAGAAACCATTCGAAAAATTGAAATATTAACTTGTGCTTCTTTGGGTTCTGGTTTACTTGAATTTTGGGAATATGACAGAATAGAAAAAAACTTTAAATCTGTAACCGAAAATAAAGATGTTACCATTAAAGAGTTAAATAATTTACTTAATACTTCAAGAAGTATTGTAGAATGGAGTGCTTCCTTAATAAAAGCTAATTACAACGAAGATGTTATTAAATATACCAGTTTTGAGCCTATGGCTTATGGCTTTATAGATGATAGAGTTAGAAATAGTATTGCTCTTAGCTTAGGAGAAACTGTTAGTAAACTAGGAACATTCGTTGCCAAAGTTTCTAAAATTAACAACAAAGTTATGTCTATAGACAACCAAAGTGCTATTAGGGGTTTAAATCCTGGTTATGCTTATGGTGAGTTAGTTGTGGTAGATGGAGATCCAAATGCGATTGAAGTAAATACCAATAAAATATATATTTTTCAAAACCCACCTTCTGAACTAAAACCAGTTGCAGGTATTATGACAGTTTCTGAGGGTAATTTAGTTTCTCATGTGCAATTATTAGCAAGAAATTTAGGAATACCTAATGCTGCTTTATCTAACGAAAATTTACTTGACTTAAAAAAGTTTGATGGAAAAAAGGTTTTCTATGCAGTATCTAATAAAGGTAATGTTATTCTTAAGCCAGAGAGTGATATGAGTAATGAAGAAGAAAAGTTATTTGAGAAAGTAGAGCGTAGCAAAAATATGATAGAAGTACCAGTAGCAGACATTCGATTAGATGTTTCTAAAGTTATTAATATGAGAGAGGTTGAGGCTACTGACTCTGGTAAATTATGTGGACCAAAAGCCGCAAATTTGGGTGAATTGAAGCAACTATTTCCTAATCAAGTAGTAGAAGGAATAATCATTCCTTTTGGTGTATTTAAATCGCACATGAATTTAGAAATGCCTAACGAAAACAAAACATATTGGGAGTACTTAAGTAATGCTTTTAAACAAGCCGATGCTAAAAAGAAAAATGGCGTTTCTGATGAAATGGTAGAAAAATACTTGCTAACCTCTTTAGCAAAACTGCATAAATCAATTTTAAATATAGAATTAGATAAATCATTTGTAAAAGATTTAAAATCCAATTTTCAATCTGCTTTTAAAGATGATATGGGCAATGTACCTGTATTTTTAAGAAGTGATACAAACATGGAAGACCTCAAAGAATTTACAGGTGCAGGTTTAAATCTTACTCTATTTAACATTAAGAATGAAGCCAAAATCTTGGCAGGAATCAAACGTGTTTGGGCCTCTGCTTATACTGAAAGAAGTTTTAAATGGAGACAGAAATACTTGTTGAATCCTGAAAATGTGTATCCATCCATCTTAATTATACCAAGTGTAGATGTAGATTATTCTGGTGTAATGATTACCAAAGGTATCAATGCTGGTGCAGAAGAAGATTTAACTGTGGCATTCTCTAGAGGTGCAGGTGGTGCTGTAGATGGGCAATCTGCAGAAACAAGATTAATCACTAAAACAGATGATTACTTATTGGCACCTGCAAGACAAGCAGATTATATTAGATTACCAAATTATGGTGGTACTAAAAAGTATTATACTTCATTTAATAAAGAGATTTTAAACGAGGATAATATTGACAAAATAAGAGAATTCGCAACTCAAGTGCGTAAAAAAATAGGCGCAAAAACTGGGAATAAAAAGCAAGCTTATGATGTTGAGTTTGGCTTTAAAGACGATAAATTATGGTTGTTTCAAATAAGACCTTTTGTAGAGAATAAACAAGCAAAAAGTTCTGATTACTTGAATTCGATAACACCAAAAATATCAAGCTCAACAAAAGTTAACATCAACGAAAAAATATAACTATGAAAAAGAAATACCTATTAATCTTAGCAGCAATTGCCATTTCATTTGGTTTTGTGAGCTATTATCCTATTGATGGATATGAGTATACGGGAATTAAAAGATTGTATCAAATCAGACAATTCCAAAAAGATAGTGTGAGGTACACTAGAATTCCTAAGGGTGCTTACAAAAAATGGTCAGATATCAAACTTAATTTAACCAATAAAACTACAGATAGTGTAGAAGAATTATTTACGGTAGATAAAGATTTTGACCGAAAAATAAGAAGAATTACGCCTGGAGGTGCTTATTCTTTAGCCATAATGGACATGAGTGATACTGAAAACTTGAGGTATGCAGAGCATAGAAAAAATGTTGGTTATCAACCAGGAAGTGTAGGTAAAATTGCAGTTTTACTGGCTGTATTTGATCAATTGGCTAAGCTTTGTCCAGATTCTCATGCAGAACGTATTGAGTATTTGAAAAAAATAAAAGTTACAAGTAGATATTGGGGATTAGGAGATCATCATACCATACCAATTTATGATATAGAAAAAGATAGATTAACCAAAAGAAAAGTTGTGGCTAGTGATGAGTTTACCCTTTTTGAGTGGTTAGATCATATGGTTTCTGTAAGTAATAATGGCGCTGCAAGTATCATGTACAGAGAAGCAATGTTAATGGCAGCGTTTGGACAAGATTATTTCTTTTTAGATGAAGAAAAAGCAGAAAAATATTTTAAAGAAACTTCTAGAGATTCTTTAACTAACTTAGCGAATACAGTAGTGAATCAACCTTTACGAGATTTAGGTATTACTGAGAACGAATGGAGATTAGGAGGATTATTTACAAGACCTCCAGGAAGATATGTAGGAAGAAAAGGTGGTAGTATTGGTACACCAAAAGGCTTAATGAAATTTTTAGTAAAACTAGAACAAGGTAAGGTTATTGATGAAGCTTCTAGTTTAGAAATGAAACGTTTATTGTATTTAACAGACAGAAGAATTCGTTATGCAAAATCACCAAGATTAGACGAAGCTGCTGTGTATTTTAAATCTGGTAGTTATTATAAATGTGATCGTGAAAAAGACCCAAATTGTGGTAGTTATGCAGGTAATGTATTTAACTACATGAACTCTGTAATTATTGTAGAACATGACAATGGAGTGAAATATATTGTATGTTTAATGACCAATGTTCTTAACAAAAACTCTGCAGGTGCACATATGTATTTAGCCAGTAAAATAGATGATGTAATTAATGAAACTGCCAATATTAGTAAGCCAGAGGTTAAAGAAGAAAAATATATAGAAGATAAAGACGAATCTTCAGACAATTAAATTATTTACTATTTTAAACTGATATAAGTATCGTTTGCAAGTTGTTTTACAATTTTGTTACGATACTTTTTTATTGGCAATAATGCAGGAATAAGCGCTTTATTTTCTGCAACTCGTATGTAATTTACAGCTGAATGTCTAACTCCACTTCCACTTACCTTCATTAAAGTTTTTAGCAACTCTAATTCTGTTAAAATAGTAATGTGAATGGTTGTGGTATTATAATGATCTTCATCTAATACTTCATGCTCTAAAATTGAGAAAACCATAGCTCTAATGCCATTGTCTAAAAGATTTTCTAACAATTCCAATGAGTTTATTTTGGCTTCCTTATTTTTACTTTTAAAAGCATCAAAAGTAATTTGTATATCTTCTTCCGTATATAAAAGACCTAACAAATTAAATATTATAGAAAAAGATTTTTTAAGTTCTAACTCCAAAACATCACTTAAAATTTTTCGAGCTTCATACAAGGTTTGGTTCTCTTCATTAATTTCATCAACCAAATCTTTATTAATTAAATGCTGAATTGAAATAATGCATTCTAAAATTCGCTTATAATAATTACTTTCCTTTAAAATTTGCTTTCTTATAATACGTTTAGATAATGTAAGATCTTCATTTTTACGATGAATTTTACGAAGCGCTTTTGTAGCCTCTAGCCTACTTGTAGAATTTGTACTTCGTAAAATTTTCTCTAAGATAGATAATGATTTCTCATCTTGAAACGCCCCAACTATCTTTGGAATGTGCTTCTTAATGTTAGAATTTAAATCATCGTGTTTTTCTAACTCTTGCAAAACATCAATAATTTTAGGTCCGTAACTTTTTAAGGCTCTAACTGCGCGTTTTCTATGTTTTTTATTGTTTAAAAGATTCAATAAATCTTTAATAAAAATCTCATTAGAAGTAATACCTGCAGCTATAGTCGCAAATTTTGTGATGTAAGATTTTTGATTGTGCAAGTGCTCTGTAATAAAATCGTAGTGATTCGTCATTCTAGAATAAGCAATACTCAATAATAAACCTGCCACAATTTCTTTACGAACAGATTCTCTGTTAACTATATACTCATTTATTTTTTGCTCTAACCTTTCTTTTAAATGATAATATCTACCAATAGAAATGTTACTCATACTTTGCTTGGCAAGTGCTAATAATGCCCCATTTGCAATGTATTCTTCTTCATGATCTAAATAGGTATTAAAGAATGTTTTTTCTTTTTGCCTTGAATGTTCTAACAGATAATCTAAAGCAACATACACCAAAGTTTCATCATCATTATGAATTAAAGTATCAACTTCAGATAATATATTGTTATCATTAAAAGCATCTAAATAATCAATAGCAGCAACTTTAACTTTAGCTGATGGATGTTTCAGCAAATGAATTACTGGTTTCTGTAAAACTTTAAAATTATAGCCTTTTAAACGATCGAACATGTTTAGAATTTCTTCTTCATCTCCTTTTTCGAATACGTTTTTAATATCTAAAAGATTATTTTCCTTTTTAGATTTCTCTTTTTTAGCATTGATAAAAGATAAATTCTTTTGAATGTTCTTCTTAAAAGATTCGAAATAAGCCTCTCTCAGCTTATAAATTAAAATTATCCAGATGAAAACAAAAAACAATACAATTACAGTAATGTAAGAAGTACTTAAATTCAAGTTTCGAACTAAAAAGATAAGCATAAAGCCAGATAAACCTGTTGCAATACTATCTACAGCAACGTCTATGTATGATTTAGCCTGATTTTTAATTTGCAATGGAATTGGCATTATAGATAATTCTACAGCAGCTTTATTTAAACTTTGCTTGAAACTACCATCAATACCTTTTATAATAATTAAAACCCATAATTCAGGAAAGGTTAAAAATAATAAACCACCTAAACCAATGGTTAATGGGAGTACCAACATAGAAGAAGATACACCTAATTTATGTAGAATCTTATTTGTAAAAAACAACTGAATTGTTAAAGCAACCACATTAAAAGTTGAGAACCAAAAACCAAAAAATGAAGCCAATTCATCTGAATTTGGTATGGCTTTATGTGCAAAATCACTAAATTGAAAATCAATTAATTTGGCCACAACTACTCCAATTCCTGTAATTATTGCTAAATACGTTAAATGCTTAGATTTAGAAATTAATTTTAAAGATGAGCTTTCTAAACGATCTTGATTTGCAATAACCTGTTTACGTTTAAATGTATTTAGGTATCGAATTTTTAGTTTATAGACTTGCCTTAAAATAGGTATACAGCACAATAGTAAAATTGAAGCCACAAAAATGGTGTACTCTTTACCAAAACTACCAGCAATAAAACTGGTTAAATATCCTCCAAAAATTCCTCCAGCAATGGCACCTGCACCAATAAAACCAAAAATTCTTTTAGCCTCTCTTGCATTAAAAACCATATTTGCAAAAATCCAAAATTGTGATGTTGCAACTACTGCAAATAGCGATACAAAGATGTAGTAGAAATAAAGTATGTAGTGATTTATGTAATCGAAATTTAATAGAAAACCTAAGATAGTAAAGACAACACTGAATATTACTAAAGAGAGCACTGTTATTTTAACTAAAGAGTATTTTCTTATAGCTATACTATAAAAATACGTGGTTATTACAGCAGTTAATGCTACTAACAGATAACCATAAGGTAAATTATCTGCCCCCAATTCAGATACAAATAATGCATTTACTGTAGGCTTCACTATCAGTAAAACTGTAATAATCAAAAAGATATACAACTGCATTAAAAAAGAGATGAAGATTTCTCCATCCCTTAATCCAAATGTTCTGTAAATTAACTTTTTCAATTTTCTATAGTTCTTTTTAAGACTATAAAGAACGTGAATTTTTTAATACTTTTTCTAATGGAATAACCAAATCTCTAATGGTTTGTTCTCCATAATCGTAATCTATTAAAGCTACAATAATATATTTTCTATCTGGCCCCCAAACTAAAGCTGAATCTGAGTGATAATTTCTCCAAGAGCCAGACTTTCTGTAGACATCTGCTTTTGGTGCAACTTTATCTAAAGTATTTACAAATTTGTGGTGCAAAGCAGGCTTTTTCATAATCTGAAGCATTTCTCTAGAACGTTCAGTACTAATTAAATTACCTAATGCCAACTGGTAATAGAAACTACAAACTTGTCTTGTGGTTGCAGCATGACTTAATCCTTTAATAGGATCTGGATATCTTTTACCTGCAGATGCATATCTTTTACCAACCCATAAACCTCCACCAACTTCTTCATCATACAATTTATGTTTAGGTGCTCTTAAAACTTGTTCAATTTTTTTATAACCTACTCTATCAATATTTCTGGTAGATGCTCTGTTGTTAGATTTACTAATCATTAAACGTAAATCTTTTTTAAGTTCATTAGTGTATTCTAGTTCGCCTTTATCAATGGCATCCATTACTGCTAAAAGTATTGCAATTTTAGGCAAACTTGCTGCATACATCATATGATTATCATTCACACCTGCATATCTAAAGGCTGTACTATCACTTAAATCTACAATAGCAACAGACATTTGCTTACCTTTCACCAAACGTCTCCAAGTTTTATTTTTGTTAATTTCTTTTTCTAAGGTTACCTGTAAATCTAAATCATGAATTTCATGAATAGGCTTAATTTCTTTATTCAGCGAAATTGGTAAATCTACTTTTGTATTACTATAATCCTTTTCTAAGTAGACATAGGTATCATCTAAATCAACTCCTGTGCTTTGTGCCCGAAAACTGAGGGTACAGCAAATTGCTAATAGTAATAATAAACTTGTTTTATATTTTAAATATTTCATTTTAATATCAATTTTAACCTTTCTATATAAGATACAAAACAAATGCCAATATCTAAATAATAAGTGTTAAGGTTTTCTAAAAAGCCTTAATTTATAACCTTTTTGGGCGTTGTTGGATTAAAACCAAAGTCAGCATCTGGTAATGCTATACCTAGTTGATATATTAAATAACCAATACTTGCATAATGATGTGTAGTGTGACTTTGTACTTGCATTAAAACTGCTTTTAAAGTGGTTTTTGCAGTTACATTTCCTAAACCCAAATTATCTGTTAGAAGCACTTCTTTTAACAAGTCATCTTCTGATAAACTACTGAGTTTAGTTCTTGTTTCTATAAAATAATTTAAACCTTCAGAAGTATAAGATTCTACAAGCTCATTCCTATCTCGAACTGTAAAATCTATATGATTGGATTCTAATCCTTTAAAAACGCAAGAAAAAATATCTAAAATATGCCTTATATGACAGCCAATAGTAGAATTATAAGGAGGTATAGAATTATTCGTGTATTCTTCATTAGAAACGGTTTGTAATAACTTTATACCTTTCTGTAAATTCTTATTTATTGCTAAAATCATTAATGCTATTTCTTATTCATCCGTAAAATAATAAAAATTAAAAGAGTAAAATCTATAATTGAACACTAATTTAAATTGACAGAATAATCAACTTGCAATCAATAATTTAACTTACTAGTATTCAGTTGGGAATTGGCATTTTTTAATTTTGGCACGCTCTTTGAAATTATACTTATCAAATGCGGAAGTCGAAAAGCAGTTAGAGTAGACAAAACCCTTTAAACCATATATTATGAAAAAAGGTATACTTATATTATTAGGAATGTTCATGATGGTTTCCTCTGTTGAAGCCAAAACTGGCGAAAACTTACCAAACAGATACAGGGTGTTTAACTACTCTTATGAAAATTCGGTAAACTTCTTTGAAAACGGAATTGAGTTTTTCATTTTTACTAATGGCGATTTTGATTTTGATGCAAGTTTAAGAAATAGAAACCTTAGAATAAATAGAGATTTTAACGGACGTATTAGAACAATTGGAAATGTTTTTATCAGATATGATCGATTTGGAAATGTTACTAGAATTGGTGATGTTTTCATGAGATACAACAGAAACAGATTAGTAAGAGTTGGTGATTTACGTGTAAACTATGATAGATGGGGTTATCCTGTTTTTTATGGAAACGTAAGAGATTTTTATTACAACAATGGTGTTAGAATAAATGTAAATTTTGGAGATGTATTTGTGTACAATGATCCTTATTTCTTTAGAAATGATTTTAGAAGAAACTACATTCAGTTTAGAGAAGATAGAAACTTCTATTATTACAAGGCAAGACCTAATTCTAGATTAGGTAAAAGAAGTAGCATTATTAAAAGAAGAAAGTCTAATGCTACTATTGGAAGAAGAAATACCATTAATAGAAATAGAAATAACTCTTACAGAAAAGCTAGAGAAGTAAACACAACTAGAAGAAATACAAACGTTAGTAATAGAAAAGCAAATGTTAAACGTAATACTTCTAAAGTAAATACTAGAACTGGTAACAATGCTAACGTAAAACGTGATAATAAAAGAGTTATTAAAAATACTCGAAATACAAGTAACGTTAACAACAAGAGAGTAAATACCAGAAGTTCTAAGAAAGTAGTAAAAACGAAAACTACAAAAACTTCTAAGAGAGGCACAAATAATAGTAATGCTAAAAGAAGAAGAAGTTAGGTTAAGTTAAAGTTTATTATAGATTACTATTATTAAAAAACCCCATTATTTAAAATGGGGTTTATTTTTTGTATTAAGGGTGATTTTCCTGTTTTGGAAAGTTCAATGGTTTCTTAACTTTGTAATCCCCCAACTTTCCTAAAAATCACTATGAATTGATTTCCTCATTTAATATCAAATTTAAATGAGGTTTTTTTTATCTGATTAATTTCTTGTATTTGATACGTTTAGGCATTAAATCACCTCCCAAACGTTTCTTCTTATTCTCTTCGTAATCAGAGAATGAACCTTCAAAGAAATACACTTGGCTATCTCCTTCAAAAGCTAAAATATGGGTACAAATTCTATCTAGAAACCATCTATCGTGACTAATTACTACTGCACAACCAGCAAAATTTTCTAAACCTTCTTCTAAGGCTCTTAATGTATTTACATCTAAATCATTAGTAGGCTCATCTAATAGTAAAACATTACCCTCTTCTTTTAATGTCATTGCTAAATGCAATCTATTTCTTTCTCCTCCAGAAAGTGTAGAGACTTTTTTATTTTGCTCACTTCCTGAAAAATTAAAGCGACTTAAATAGGCCCTAGAGTTTACTTGTTTACCACCCATCATTACTAAATCTTGCCCATCAGAAAAGTTTTCCCAAATTGTTTTCTCAGGATTAATATCTGAATGTGCTTGATCTACATAAGCGATTTTAGCGGTTTCTCCAACTTTGAAAGTTCCTTTATCAGGATTTTCTTCTCCCATAATCATTTTGAAAATGGTTGTTTTACCTGCACCATTTGGCCCAATAATACCTACAATACCTGCTTGAGGTAAATTAAATGCTAAATCTTCATATAGTAATTTATCTCCAAAAGCTTTAGAAACACCTTCTGCTTCAATTACATTGGTTCCTAAACGTGGTCCATTAGGAATGTAGATTTCTAATTTTGCATCAACTTGTTTCTGGTCTTGACTCATTAATTTGTCATAGTTCTTTAAACGCGCTTTTTGCTTTGTTTGACGACCTTTTGCTCCTTGACGAACCCACTCTAATTCTCGCTCTAAAGTTTTTTGACGTTTAGAAGCTGTTTTGCTTTCTTGCGCCATTCTTTGTGATTTTTGATCTAACCAAGAAGAATAATTTCCTTTCCAAGGTATACCTTCTCCTCTATCTAATTCTAAAATCCAACCAGCAACATTATCTAAGAAATATCTATCGTGAGTTACTGCAATTACAGTTCCTTTATATTGTGCTAAATGATGCTCTAACCAATGTACAGATTCTGCATCTAAGTGGTTTGTTGGCTCATCTAACAATAAAATTTCTGGTTCTTGTAATAATAATCTACATAAGGCAACACGTCTTTTTTCTCCTCCAGAAAGTACTCCTATTTTTTTATCAGAATCAGGAGTTCTTAAAGCATCCATTGCTATCTCTAACTTAGTATCTAATTCCCATGCATTTGCAGCATCAATTTTATCTTGCAATTCTGCTTGTTGGTTCATAAGTTTTTCCATCTTATCTGCATCAGAATAGACTTCTTCCAAACCAAACATATCGTTTATTTTGTTGTATTCATCTAGAATAGCCACAGTTTCTGCAACGCCTTCTTTTACAACTTCTAAAACTGTTTTCTCAGGATCTAGTTGTGGCTCTTGCTCTAAATAACCAACCTTATAACCAGGCGAAAATGTTACATCTCCTTGAAAGTTTTTTTCAACCCCTGCAATTATTTTTAGTAAAGTAGACTTACCTGAACCATTTAAACCAAGAATACCAATTTTAGCTCCGTAGAAAAAGCTTAAATAAATATCTTTTAAAACTTGTTTTCCTGTTGATTGATAGGTTTTTGAAACCTTATTCATAGAAAAGATTACCTTCTTATCATCACTCATTATTGTACTTTTTTAAAATTGTGTAATATTTTTTAACGGAAGCAGTCTTAAACTCTTCCCTTTAACGCATTAAAAACCCAAGCTATACAGAAAAAACCGATACCAACTGTAGCAAAACCCCAACCAGCAACATCTTCATATCTATAAGCTCCCATTAAAATTAAAATAACTCCCATTAAAATCATTAAAATAGTAGCCCAACCAAGAACTGTATTTTTGTTCATCGACATAAATCTTTAATTTTTTTGTTAGTTGGCAAATATCGATAATTTATTTCGTTTATTTTAACGTTTTAGCGTCATCAACTAAACATTTTCCTAATAGGTAACGTAAAACTGATATCAATATATTATTAACATATGTTAAGATTGATATCGCTTATAAACTAAAAAAGAGAGCTATTATAGCTCTCTTTATCTTATATTAAAAATTAAATCTTAATTAGAAACCTCTTCTTTGGCCTCCTCTTCTCTGATTTTGGTTATTGTTATTCTGATTTCTATTTGGTCTTTTTGGCTTCATATCTTCTTTAATACCTTCTTGATATTTAATCCATTTTTTATCTTGTTTTTCCGATAAAACAGCAGCTAATTCAACATTAAGTGTTTCTTCTAGTGTACTAATTTTAGCTCTAATAGGCCTAATAATTTCCCCTACTTTCTGTCTAATATTAGGATTGTTGTTTTGGTTATTGTTCTCAATAGTAACATCTGGTCTGTTGGCTGTTCTAGCAGTTTTCATAATTGCATTCAAATCATCAAAATTTTCTTTGTTGATTAACGCAATTTCTTTTACCTTAAAGTTGTAATTTCTTAGAGACTTTCTGACTTGAGTAGCTACAGCATCATCTTTAATCTTAAGCTTTTTAACAACTTTAGAAATATCATAATAAAAAATACCTGCAACTTCAGAAGCATCAAAAGCCTTAATTGCTCTAACCTCTGGTTGACCTGTATTGTTTTGAGGAGATCTACCACCCATTCCTCCTCTTTGTGGGGCTGCTATACAAATAGATGAAAATAAGATTAGCGCAATAAAAAGTATTTTGTTCATATATCTAAATTAAAGTAATATCTGTTTAGATGAAAAGAATAACAAAAACTTGCGTCAAAATTTAAACTAATTACAATTTTGCTGCCAATCTTGCTCCTTGGTTAATAGCTCTTTTTGCATCTAATTCACTCGCAAAATCTGCACCACCAATAACATGAACGCTTTTACCTAATTCTAAAAGGGGCTGATATAATTCTTTAAATGGCGTTTGACCTGCACAAATAATAACATTATCTACATTTAAAACCTTTTGCTCTTCATTTTGAGTATAATGTAAACCTTCATCATCTATTTTATTGTAAGCCACTTCACCAATAAATTGAACCTTTTTTTTCTTTAAAGTTGATCTGTGAATCCAACCAGTTGTTTTACCTAGATTACCACCAAATTTACCTTTACTTCTTTTAAACATAAATATTTCTCTAGGTGATTCTTCAAAATCTGGTTTTATTCCTTCTATTCCACTTCTAGATTTTAAGGTTTTGTCTATTCCCCACTCTTTTAACCAAGCATCCACATTTACTGCTGTAGATTCACCTTCATGAGATAAGTATTCAGAAACATCAAAACCAATACCACCTGCGCCTATAACAGCAACTCGTTTACCAACAGGTTTTTTGTGCTTTAACACATCAATATAACTTAAAACTTTAGCATGATTACTTCCTTCAATTTTAAGTTCTCTAGGTTTAATACCTGTTGCTACAACAATCTCATCAAAATCAGATTTTGATAAATCCTCTACAGATACTTTAGTTTCTAATTTCACAGTAACATTATGCAATTCTATTTGCTTTTTAAAATATCTTAAGGTTTCATAAAACTCCTCTTTACCAGGAATTTGTTTTGCCATATTAAATTGACCTCCAATTTCTGAAGCAGCATCAAACAAAATTACATTATGCCCTCTTTCTGCAGCAATAGTTGCAGCAGCCAAACCTGCTGGTCCAGCTCCAATAACAGCAATTTTCTTTTTATTTTCTGTAGGTAAATAATTTAATTCTGTTTCATGACAAGCTCTTGGATTTACCAAACAACTAGCCACTTTTCTTTGAAACACATGATCTAAACAAGCCTGATTACAGCCAATACAAGTATTAATTTCATCGCTCTTTTCTGCTTTTGCCTTGTTAACCCATTCAGGATCTGCTAAAAAAGGCCTTGCCATAGAAATCATATCTGCATGACCTTCTGCCAAAACTTTTTCGGCAGTTTCTGGCATGTTAATTCTATTAGAAGTAATTAAAGGTATTTTAATTTCTTGCTTCATTTTTTTGGTTACCCAAGTAAATGCAGCTCTAGGTACAGAAGTTGCAATGGTTGGAATTCTAGACTCGTGCCAACCAATTCCTGTATTTATAATAGTAGCTCCTGCTGCTTCTATTGCTTTACCCAGCTTTACAATCTCTTCCCAAGAACTTCCTCCTTCTACTAAATCTAACATAGAAAGTCTATAAATAATAATGAAGTCTTTACCAACAGCCTCTCTAGTTTGTTTTACTATTTCAACTGGTAATTTCATCCTATTCTCATAATCTCCTCCCCAATCATCAGTTCTTTTATTAGTCCTTTTTGCTATGAATTGATTAATCAAATAGCCTTCAGAGCCCATTATTTCAATACCATCATAGCCAGCTAATTTTGATAGTTTTGCTGAGTTTACAAAATCGTTAATAGTTCTTTTAATGCCAGATTCCCATAATTTAAAAGGTGTAAATGGGGTAATTGGCGATTTTTTAGCTGATGGTGCTACATTAAATGGATGATATCCATACCTACCTGCATGTAAAATTTGCATACAAATTTTACCTCCTTCTTTATGAACTGCTTTTGTAATTTTCTGATGATGTTTTGCATGTTTCTTGCTAGACATTCTAGCAGAAAACGGACCTGTCCAACCTTGAATATTAGGAGCTATACCTCCTGTTACAATTAATCCTACTCCACCTCTTGCACGTTCTGCATAATAAGCTGCAATTTTATCTATTCCGTTTTTTTCTTCCTCAAGCCCTGTGTGCATTGACCCCATTAAAACTCTATTCTTTAATGTGGTAAATCCTAAATCTAAAGGTTCAAATATGTGTTTGTACTTCATAGTTTCAAGTTTAATTTTATTATGCATGCATAATACTTTGCAAGATAAGTTTTATTTATGAAAATCAATAATCAGAAAATAAAGATAATTACGAAATTTCAATTTTGTTTAAACTACACTTTTTCATTTCAGCTAAAAACTAAATGGATAACAAACAAGAAATCTTCGAAATTAAATGAAATTTGTAAAGAACAATAAAAATATAATTATGAATTTAAAAGATAAAGTAGCCATTATTACAGGCGCATCAAGTGGAATTGGAGAAGCAACTGCATTAAAACTAGCCAAAGAAGGCGCAAAAGTTGTTTTAACTGCAAGAAGTGAAGACAAATTAAAAGAGCTAGCTCAGAAAATTGAAAATGAAAATGGAACAGCTTTGGTAGTAACTGCTGACGTTACTAAAAGTGACGAGTTTAAAAATGTTGTGGAAAAAGCGAAAAGCGAATTTGGAACTGTAAATATTCTTGTGAACAATGCTGGTTTAATGCCTTTGTCTTACATCGAAAAATTTAAAACAGAAGAATGGAATACTATGGTTGATGTAAATATTAAGGGAGTTCTAAATGGTGTGCAAGCTGTTTTACCTACTTTAATTGATAACAAAGGTGGGCATATAATTAACATATCATCTACTGCAGCCTACAAATACTTTCCTGGAGGTGCTGTGTATTGTGCAACCAAAGCAGCTGTGCAAATGTTTTCTGAAGGATTAAGGAAAGAAATCTCGGCAAAACATGGTATTAATGTAACCTCAATAGAACCTGGTGCTGTAGATACTGCATTGTTTGAAACCATTACAGACGAAGACATTAAAGAAGAACTTAAAGACATGAAGAAAATGACAACATTGCAAGCAGAAGACATTGCAAATGCTATTTTCTATGCTGTAAACCAACCAAGTAGAGCTAATATTAATAACATTCACATTTTACCTAGTGAACAACAATAAAAAAACGATGACTAAAGAAAAAACAATAACAACAACAAATCCTGCAACAGGAGAACAACTAGAAACCTATAATTATATTACTGATTCTGAAATGAATACCACAATTGAAAATTGCCATAAAGCATTTTCTGAGTGGAAATTAGAATCTTTAAAAAATAGGGCATCTGTAATAGCTGCAATTGGTAAAAAACTAACAGAACATAAAGATGAATTGGCTAAATTAATGACGAAAGAAATGGGGAAACCATTATCTCAAAGTAATGATGAAGTAGATTTATGTGCAGGTATTTGCAAGTATACAGCCGAAAACGGACCTGATTCTTTAAAAGAAGAAGAAAGAGAATTATCTAAAGGTGGTAAAGGTATTGTAACGTATTCTCCAATTGGAATTGTTTACGGAATTCAACCTTGGAACTACCCTTCTTATCAAGTAATTAGATATGCAATAGTAAATTTAATGGCAGGTAATGGAGTGTTACTAAAACATGCTTCTAACGTTACAGGTACAGGAGTATTACTAGAAAAAATCTTTGTAGAGGCTGGTTTACCGGAAAATTTATTTAAAACATTATTAATTACTCATGATCAATCAGATGAAGTTATTAAACATAAAGCTGTTAGAGGGGTAACTTTAACTGGTAGTTCTGGTGCAGGTAGAAAAGTTGGGCAAAAAGCAACTGCAGAATTAAAGAAAGTTGTTTTAGAACTTGGTAGTAATGATGCTTATATAGTTTTAGAAGATGCAGATTTAGAGCTTGCTGTAGAAAAATGTGTTAGAGGTAGAATTTACAATAATGGAGAAACCTGCATTGCTGCAAAACGTTTTGTTGTTGTAGATGCAGTTTATGACGAATTTAAAGAAGCATTTGTTAAGGCTATGAAAGACGTAAAAGTAGGTAACCCAATGGATGATACTTGTGATATGGGACCAATGGCTAGAGAAGATTTAAGAGAAACTTTACACAAACAAGTAGAAGAAAGTGTACAAAAAGGTGCTGAGATTTTATGCGGAGGAAAAATAAAAGAAGGCAAAGGTTATTACTATCCTGTTACAGTTTTAGGTAATGTAAAGCCAGGTCAGCCTGCATATGATGATGAGCTTTTTGGACCTGTTGCTTCTTTAATAAAAGCAAAAGATACAGAAGATGCTATGAGAATTGCTAATGATAGTAGATTTGGATTAGGTGGAGGAATCTTTACAAAAGATACTGATAAAGCAAAAAGATTGGCTCAAGATCATTTTGATACTGGAATGATTTTCATCAATTCATTCGGAATTGCAGACCCTGCAATGCCATTTGGAGGAGTTAAAGATTCAGGTTTTGGAAGAGAACATGGAGGATTTGGAATCAAAGAATTTGTAAATGTAAAAGCATTAAACTTTAGTGAATAACATAGGTAAACCAAAAAAAAAAAAAAACGTCTTGAAATTCAAGACGTTTTTTTATTGGATTAAATATCACTTTAATTCATAGGAACATCTATAACTAATAATTTACTAGCTTTAGAAGCAGTTAGTTTTACTTTATCTACACCCTCTATTCCAACAGCATCTCTGCTTGCTAATTTTTCATCTGCTACCTCAACTTCACCATCAATCAAAAAGAAATATGCACCGTTTTTTAAACCGTATTCTGTTGTATAATTTTCATCCATATCAATCATGTAAATATATCCTTGCTGATTAATTGGTAAAGAACCTTCTATTTGTTTATCTCTAGGTGAAACTAAAACTTGAAAACGGTTATTACGTTCTTGAATATCAAAAAACTTTTGATTGTAATATGGTTCTACTTCCTGCTTTTCTGGAATTATCCATAATTGAAGAAAATTAGTTTCTTCGGTTTTACTGTCGTTAAATTCTGAATGTGTTAAACCAGTTCCTGCACTCATTACCTGTACTTCACCTACTTCTATAGAACGTTGATTGTTCATACTATCTTTATGAGATAAAGCTCCTGAAATTGGTATAGAAATAATCTCCATATTTTTATGAGGATGTGTACCAAAACCCATTTTAGGTTGCACAACATCATCATTTAAAACCCTAAGCATTCCAAAATTCATTCTTTCTGGATTTTGATAACTTGAGAAACTAAATGTATGATGTGATTTTAACCAACCATGATTGGCAAATCCTCTTGTGTTTGCTTTGTGAACTGTTTTTTTCATTTTATTGTAATTTTTGGATTCTAAAAAAATTAGATTTCAAGAATACTGTAAACCTCTTTTTCTAAAATTCTATATTAATATAAATAGCCCATTTTACCTTGCTGAAAGTCACGCATTGCCTCTAAAATTTCGGTTTGCGTATTCATTACGTAAGGGCCATATTGTGTTACTTTTTCTTTTATTGGTTCTCCTGATAGAACTAACAAATTACTCTTGTCATTTGCCTTAATTGAAACCAAATTACCATCTGTATTAAAGACTACCATTTGTTCGTTTCCTTTTTTCAAGAGGTCTGAATTATTTATTAAAACCTCACCATCTAAAAGGTAAATTAAAGATTGATGATTCTCTGGCAATTCAATTTCAATTTCACCATCTATATCTGCATTTGCTGTAAAAACATTTACTGATGTTTGCGTTTTTATAGAACCATATTTATCTGCTTGCTTACCAGCAATAATGTTTAATTTTATTTTACCATCCTTAGAAAACACTTTTGGAATTTGATAATCTTCTAGGTGCTGATAATTTGGTGGAATCATTTTATCTTTTGCTGGTAGGTTTAACCATAACTGAATTCCTTCTAAATCCCCACCCTTTTTTACAAATTCTTTGGTAGGTGCTTCAGCATGAATTATCCCTCTACCAGCTGTTGTCCATTGTACACCACCTGCTTTTACAACCATTTCATTTCCTAAAGAATCTCTATGCAATTGTTCTCCTTTAAACAATAAAGTTATCGGCTCAAAACCTCTATGAGGATGAGGACCTAAATCGAATGGATTATTGAATTCCGATATTGCATAAGGTCCATAATGATGCAACAACAAAAAAGGATCAACATTTTCTAAACCATTAGTTGGTAAAGGTTGACGTAATTTTATTGGCCCCATATTAACTAAAGGACTCTCTACTTTTAGTTGGATGCTTTTATAATTTTTCATCGTATTTTATCTAACAGATTGCTAAGCGTTTCTGCTTCTTCATCTGATAATTTATCTAAAAAGGATAAATTTTTGTTCTCATCTATTGTTGTTAAAAGTGCTAAACCTTGTTGCGTAATTTTTACATAAACCACTCTTCTATCACTATCACACCTTTCTCTTTCAATCAAATTTTTATCACACAACTTGTCCATTAAACGAGTTGCATTAGGTGCTCTTTCTATCATTCTGTCTTTTACAATCTGCACCTTCATTTTTGCCTTTGCTCCTCTTAAAATTCGCAAAATATTATATTGCTGAGGAGAAATTCCATAAGGTTTAAAAAACTCATTTTCTTGACTATTTAACCAATTAGAGGTATATTTTATGTTGATCAGTGCCTTTAATTTGTTGCTTTTAAATGCAGATTTTATGTCTTTAGAAATATCTCCCATAATTAAGCTCGTAATTTTAGATCTTGCATAATCTTATTGAATTCTTCTGTTGTTGGAGTTAAATACACGTTGTCATCAACAAATAATGTTGGATATTTTACTACTCCACCATACAACTCCTTGCTATGTTCTCTTGCCTCTTCATCTTTGGCTACATCTTTATACACATACTTTTCGTCTGTAGAGTTTAAGAAATTTTTAAACGCTACTGTGTAGGAATGTCCCTGTCTACCATACAATACTATCTTCATATTCTTTTCTTTGGGTTACGCAAAAGCGGATTTTATTCTGTTCTAATTAAATTAAGCCTTAGCTTAACGATTCTTCAAAGTTCTTAACTGCAGTCTGCAATTGTTTTAATAAATCTTCGTCAATGATTTTACCTTCTTTAAAGTTATCTCCAAAACTTGGTAAAGAAAAAGACACAATACTTTCTGCCCCTAAATGAGGAAACTTACTCATACCATCTTGTAAAACTGATTGACCTCCTCTAGCTCCTGGAGATGTTGCCATCAATAAAAGCGGTTTGTTTCTAAATACTTTTACATTAATTCTAGAGCTCCAGTCAAAAATATTTTTAAAGGCTGCAGCATAAGAACCATTATGTTCTGCTAACGAAAGAATAAAACCATCATACTTATCTAACAAACTAGAAAACTTTTCTGCATTGCTAGGAAAACCATTCTCATTTTCTTCATCTTCACTATAGATTGGCATAGTATAGTCTCTTAAATCTGCCACATCAAATTCTGTTTTTGATAAATTTTCTGCTGCAAAAGTTGCCAATTTTTTATTTATTGAGGTAGAACTTGTACTACCTGCAAATGCTAATATTCTTTTTTTCATAATTATTTTTTTAAGCTAATGTTGCTATTTGTTTGTTTGCACTTTCTAATTTGGCTTCACTGCTAAACATCAATTGATCTAGTTTTACAAATTCCACATCTGTGATACCTAAAAACCCTAAAAAATGCTCAATGTATTTTCCTGCAAAATCAATTTCACTTCCCACTTCTGTTCCTCCACTTGAAATTACGATATAAGCTTTTTTGTTTTCTAAAAGTCCCACAGGTCCTTTATCACCGTATTTAAAGGTTAATCCTGCTCTTGCAATTAAATCGAAATATGCTTTTAAAGATGCAGGTACAGAGAAATTATAAATTGGTGCGCCTATAACAAGAACGTCTGCCTCTTGTACTTCCTGCACTAACTCATTCGAAATTGCTAAAGCTTTATTTTGATCTTCTGTTCTTTCTCCTTGTGGAAATAATGCTCCTAAGATAACCTCATCTATAAATGGCAAATCTGAATAAGTAGTATGTCTTGTAACTACAGAAGAACCTTTGTTTCCAGATACTAATTGCTTAACTACCTTCTCTGCAAACATTGAAGATGTTGATGAAGTTTTGTTGCTACTTGAGTTTATATTTAAAATTTTCATAATTGTATAATTTAATTTCTTGTCAAAGATACAATTTATTAATTTATTTTCCAAGGAATATATTTACAAGGGAATTAACTAGTTTATTTGAGTGTCAATATTCGTTGAACCTTTTACCATTTTTGCTACAGGACATTTACCTGCAATTTCTAATAACCTCGCTCTTTGTTCTTGTGTAACCTCTTTCTCAAAGCTAATTTCTTCCATTAAAGATTTTTTGATTCCTTCTTTGGTAAGCTCTTCTTTTTGAGAAACTACTACATCTATTTTACCTAAATCCCAGCCTTTTCTTTCTGCATACATTCTTAAAGTGATAGATACACAGCCACCTATTGCCGTTAATAAATATTCTACAGGGGTTGGTCCTGTATCTCCTCCACCAGCTTTTATTGGTTCGTCAATAACAGCGAAATGATTTCTCATTTTAGCTTCGGCAAAATATTTCTTTTCTGATAAGGTTACTTTAGATTCTTGTTTCATTAGGCCTTGATTTTTTTCCAACTGAAGTAAGAAGTTAATAAAAGTATAGTGGCTACAAGTGCTCCCATTTGTTCACCATCACCAATCATAAAATGTGCAAAAAATGCAAGTATAAATGCGAAGAAAAAGCCAGAATAAGCCCATTCTTTAATAGCTTTAGAATTAATAAACCAAATTGCAATTAAACCTAAAAGCTTAATCACTCCATAAGGATAAATGATGTAAGTAGGATACCCAAAGTTGGTGAATGCTTCTGCAATTACTTCATGATTAAAAAAGTATTGACTTACTGAGAAAAGCATAAGTAGCGTAAGTAAACCTGTAGCAACGTAATAAATAATTTTTGTGGTTTTCATAATGATTGATTTTAAATTTCATTACAAAAGTACAAAAATTAAATTTTATTTACCAAGGAAAATAAATCCAAGGAAATATTTGGAAGTAAAATGATATTTAATTCATTTTTATAGAGTCTATTTGTTTTTGCAAACGTTCTATCTCTTCTAATTTCTTTTGCTGTTTTGACAACAATTGAATTGAGTCTAAAATTTGACGATTTTTTTCTAAAATAGTTTTCTCTTTTTCGAAATATAAATTTTCGTTTTCACTAGTTCTCCAAGCCTCATTCAATTGCATATACAATTCTTCGTTCCATGTACTTGGTTTCTTTGCATTAATCCAAACAACATCTCTATACTCACTATCTACTAGAGCCAAATCTGGAGTGGCTGCACCATCAAATTGTTCTGGGTTATCACTACTAATAGTAGATACTGTACCTAAAAAAAACATGCGTTTCTTTCCTGCAATATTTTTAATATAAGGTCTAAATTCTACAGGTGCATTAGAATTCCAATCATACTCTTTTTTAGATTCTTTCACTTTTAAAGGCATTGCAGACACACCAGCATAACCTTGCTTTTTAGAGGCATGATCGTAAAAATAAAATTGATTTGAACCATCTGCAGGTATAAATACACTGTAACTCAAACTCGTTCTTTCTGCTCCAATTGGTTCTAAACCAAACCAATGATACAAACCACTATAAGCACCTACATTTGTGCCTGAAAAATCAAAATCGGTTACATATGGTTGTTGATTTTGATCTTTTGGAGCCACAGGTATTTTTACAGCACTTTTCATGTTCCAAGGCAAAGGATCTGAAAAACCTGCCAAAAACTTTAAACTTTCTGCTTGTAAACGTGATACCTTTTCTGATAATGTATTTTGCTTCGTTAAAAACTGGTAGTCTTTCATTTTTTCTGGAGCTATGAAAGTACCTTTACCAATGGTAATTCTCTCTAAATAATCAGTGAAATTATGTTCTCCATTTTCTACAATCATTACTCCACCAAAAGTTGGATAAGGAAAGAAAAAACCTTTCCATTTAATTAAACTTACCACTTGCACCCAAGCTCCTTTATCATTTTTCATATAAAAGGTATCACTTGGTTCGTAATTAAAAAGCATCCAGGGATTAAATCTTTGCACTACTGCATTGTAGGTATTTCTGCTAAATCTTAATGATTCTCCAATTGAAAAAGTTACAGGGATTCTATTTTCTGAAGAAAATCTTGGAAAAGGTGTTGTACTTGAAACTGAGAATATTTCTTCTGTATTGTCTTTAATTCCTTGCCAATAATACTTTTCTGTTGGTTGAATGGCCATTGTCCATTGATTGGAATCATCCACTCTAACTAAATGAGGTAAAGAAACATCTTTTGTTTCACCTACAGATTCATTGGCCATCGAAAAAATGTTTCTTAAAGGTTGAATTCTTTCGTTCTGCGTTAATGGTAATTCTACAATTTCTATCCTGTTTAAATCGTTAAAAACATTGTAAGTTTTGATGTAATTATACATACCTAAAGAAATACCTACATAATACAAAGCCCCAAAAAACACTATCATTAAACCTAAAATACCTAACCTAGAACCTGTACTTGCTGTCTTTCTGAATTTTCTAATTCCTAAAAAAAGCACTGTACCACAAAGTATTATAATGAATATAAATTTTCTAAAGAATAATAAAGCTGGTTGATAATCATCTCTCAAAAAAAACAATAAACCTAAAATAACAACTAGTAAGAGAATTACATTTCTCTTTTGTTTTGAACCTTTGTTCCAATATGATTTTATCATGTGTATGTGTATATGTATGAAGTTGAATTGCCGAAATTCTTAGTCTCTCAATCTAACTTATATTTTATCTTTTCTAGTTCTATTTACATAAATAATACTACCTGCATTTGAGATAAGGATACAAAGTAATATAAAATGAGGGGTAAGATTTTTCCAAGTAAAAAATTCAGTAAAATTTGTAAACGGAATTAAACCTAACAAACCAATGATTGAAAATACTACAAGTATGTACCTAACTTTCTGCATGATCTTATTTTAAATATCCTTTATCTTTTAAACGTTCTCTGGCAGATTTACTTTCCTCTTTTGGCGCTTTAATTTCTTCTTGTGCTTTTTCTATAGCAACTGGTTCTTTAGCTTGAATATCGTCAATAAAATCTTTACCTTTTTCAATAACATCTTGAAATTTATCTTCTAGAGAATCTGATTGTTCGTCTATAATTGCTGATGACTTAAAAATGAAACCTGCTAAATAAGTACCTACTAATGTGCCAAAAATCATAGAAACGAATAATGAAATGGTGGCTAAATCTATTGGTATTAAAATACGTGTAATTAATATAACTATTAGGAATAATGACACAATAAAAACCAATCTTAACAAAAACGATTGTTGATACAAAAATCCTTTAGTGTCTGTAGATTTCATTTGCAAATCTTTAGAATTCATCATTTTATTAAAAAATCGATAGACTCCATTTCCTTGAGATTCTCTCCAATAAACAAGGGTCCCAAATAAAATGGATGCAATAAAAATGATTAGTTCTAGTGTCATAATACTATCTGTTACTTATAAAATTAGTCTATTTTTTCTAAAAATTGTTACGAATTGTTTCAATTACCCAATCTTTTTTAGATTCTTGCCAAGTTTTAAAATTCTCGTAAAAATTCTCTTTATCATACCAATACCAAAACAAAACATCTTTTTGAGCTATGTTTACCAATAACTTCCAAATTAAATCTTGATGCTGTGCCCTCAAAGAAGAGTGTGGTTTGTGCAAAGCAAAGTACAATTGCTCATCTACAAAATCTGAAATTTTAAGATTGTTATTTACTTTCTTTTTATCTAAATAACGCTCTGCACTCATAACTTTCTTGCGCGTTTTTAAATCTATTTTATTTAAATAACTTTTAAATAAGGTTTTATCTTTTAAGATATCATCTACAGGATGTTGTGTTTCTTTTAAAGCTTCTCCAAAAATAAACTTCTTAATTCTTTCATATCTTTTAGTACCAACTTCTGCCTCTAAATCGCACTCAATAATTACATGATCTTTAAGCTGATTCATTAGTTCTGGCTGTTCAATATGGAACATTAAAACATCGTAGGTTGTATCATTTATTGCCTCTTTATAAGCTTCTTTGTTTTCAAAAATTAGAATAGGTTTTATAAAATTTCTTAACAAATAAACACCTCCAAATGCTCTAGTAAAAAAAGAATCTGAAGTATACACAATAGGTTCTAAATTAATATCTCTCTCACGTAAATCTCCATATTTTTTTGCTGATGAAATTAATTGCTGATGTAAATTTTCATCAATAAAGTTATAATCTTGATTAAATGTTTCTATCAATTTTAACTGCTCTTCTTTTGCCTTTTTTAAATCATCTATTAAATGAAAATGAATAGTAATTTCTTTATAATTTAGTACATCTAAAGGTTCGTAAAAAACGTCTATATTCTGATCAAAATCTAAATACAAAGCAGAATCTCTAGTAATATTTTGAATCTTTTTTGAATAGGTTTTAAAAACCAACTTCATTAATTCTGCATCATAAGAATGAAAAGGATTGTAAATTGGCAAGCCTTTTTGCAAAGGTGTTATAATAATTGCGTGAGAATTTGCTTCTCCATTATTTAAATAAAATACTTGTTCTTTTTCTTCTGCAATTTCAGGACTCCAACCAACACCATCTATAGAAAAAGAGTTTAGTTTGGTTGCAGTAAAGCCCAATTTTACTAAACATTTATTGTAACGTTCTACTAATTTTCCACTTATGGGAATTAGTTCGTTTCTAAATAAATTGGCGTCTTTTAGCTTTTGCATTTTACCTCATCATCTTATTTAATTGCACATATTGCAATAACATAATTGTTCTTGCATCAATAATTTCTTGTGTTTCTATCATTTTAAAAGCTTCTAAAAAATCTACCTCTAAGATTTCTATTTCCTCATCTTCTGCAGAAACTCCTCCTCCATTTTTATGGTTATCATTCTCTGAATATTCTCCAATAAATAAATGCACTTTTTCGTTTACAATACCTGGTGATAAAAAAACTGTACTTACTTTTTGTACACTTTTAATTTTATAACCAACCTCTTCTTCTGTTTCACGAATTGCGGCTTTTTCTGGTGATTCATTCTCATCTATGGCACCTCCAACAACCTCTATTAAAAATCCGTTTTGAATGCCATGATTATAAACTGGAGCTCTAAATTGTTTTGATAAAACCACTTTATCCGTTTTAGGGTTGTATAACAAAACAGCAATACCATCACTTTTTCCATACATTTCAAAAGACAATCTTTTTGAAGTGCCATTATTAAAATGATAGTCAAAATTTAAATCTTCTAATTTTCCCCAATTGTCAGATTTTACTGTTTTTGATACGTTAGTTATTTTCGATTTAGTTTCCATTATCAAAACTTTTTCTCGCTTCTAAATCTATATTTAATTGGTTTACTCTTGCATCTACTTTTCGTTTAAAATCAGTATCTGCAATAGTGGCAACATTATCTAAATAACGAACAACTTCTTGCCTTCTAATTTCTGAAAAATCCAATCCTTTCATATTGGCTTTCATTAATTCTTGCAACATATTAAATTTGGTTTGGTAATCTTTTTTGAAATAAACTTCAGGATTTTCAAACCAATCTTGTTCTAAATCAAAATCTGTTAATCGTAACGAAATAGCAGACTGAATGTTTCTAACATCTCTAGATGAAAAGAATGGAAATATTTTCTGAATTTCTTTATACAAACTAGAAAAGAATTCATGTTCATTGGTATTAAATTTCTTGCTTGCTATATCATAGGCTTCTAAAACTCTTGCTTCTGATGGTTTTTCGATTGCATTAAGAATTTCGCCCATGCTTTTCGTTAACCCTTGATCTTTTAAAAACTGGTAACTCTTAGGATTTTGCATGTTCACAAAATCTGGAATTGTTTTTTCAAAATTCTTCCACCAAATGTAATCTTGATCTAGAAAATCGTGCTCAGTTCTTGCACCATCAATCTTAAATCTACCTTGAATTCTAGAAATTACAGCCTTATCTAACATTTCTGGTAAATTGGTGAATAAACCTACAGAGGAATTACCGTAATTTACAGCATAAGCACCTTCTGTATATCTTAAGAAAACTCCAATAACTTCTTTTACACCAGCAGAAACACCTTGTGCAGTTCTTTCTTGTAAATTATTCTCTGCATCATCAATTGGTGCAAAAATAATTTTTGTTGGGTCTTGCATTGGCTTCATCCATTCTACCATTTTTTCTGCAGAACCTCCTTGAAAAGTAGAGATTAACGTATCTGGCATTGGGTGAAACAAAAACGGAATGTCTAAATTATCACAATGCTCTTTTAAACGAGTGGCAATGGCTGCAATTAACATCGATTTACCTGTTCCTGGAATTCCATAACCCATAAAAACTGGCATAAAACCACCTAATTCTTGAAACGGATTTTTTTGTGCTTCAAAATCATAACTCAGCATTCTTTCTGTTAACCTTCTTGCAAAATGCTTGGCATCTTTATTACCTACAATCTGCTCAAACTGAATTTTATTGAATTCGACACTTTTAGCAGTGCCTGCAAAAACGTTTTCCCAGCCTGAAACTGCAAAATCAGAATTTTCTAGTTTGTAAGTTCTATCTGTAATTGTTTCTGTGTATTCCAAACTACTTTTACGTAACTGAATTTCATCAATTAAAGCTTCAAAATAAACCACTGTAAAATCGACAACATCTTTGTCTGACCTTATAATTTCTGGATGACCCAAATACTTATCAAAATAAAATAAAGAACACGCAATACCTTTTAAAGGAGACATGAATGAAACCTCAGGAATACCTGCAAACTTTTGCTTCATTACAGATAAATCATCTGAAGCTAAAGGTTTTAAATCGTGCAAAATTTTATACGATGTTGCAAATAATTGAAAAGCTGTAGCCGTTTGTAATTTGCTTTCATATGCTCTCTTCCCTGATGTATCTAACACTGACTTACGCTCATTTAAAGATGATAAACCAGAGGCATCATAGTAAGCGTCTTTAATCCAAATACCCAAAGTTAAACCCTCTTGTAGAGTGAATAACGTTTGATTTAAATGCACAGGAATTGCAATTGAATCTGGTAACAAGCGCTTTTTTAATGCTAAAATCGTTTTAGAAATTGAAGTAACTTCTACATTGCTACCATTATTGGCTCTAGATAAATACAGCAAAATAGAATCGTCTTTGGCATCTTTTTCTCTACTTTTTGCTTTATTACCTTGCTCCCATTGAATGGATTTAATATAACCAGTAGCTTCATCACGAAGTACATCTAATTCATTTTGTTTTATTGGAAAGGTTGAGTTGTGTTCCATCTTTTAACTTTTTAGGAATTTGATTTTTATGGCTAGGCAAAGAATCAAATTCTTTCTTTTTCGTTCTTATTTCAATTTTAAGTCAGCCATTTGAATTGGCTCTTGAGCTAATACATCTAAAGCTCTTGGTGTTTGGTTGTGCAACAACTGAATAATTCTATGAGGAGCAAAAAGATATTTTTGACTAATAACTTCGCTCCATTTTTGCATTGTTTGCTTTGAGAAAAAACCACCTTCTGTAAACGTTTCACCTGCAAAAACCTCATCTATAGTTAAAGAAACTGCATAAGATTCTAAAGAAACTGTTTTATTAGAAATTCCGCTTAAAATTGCATGCGTAATTTGGTTCTCATCTTTTGCAAATACATTATGTAAAGGCCCTAAATCTATCCTTTTAATATGTTTTGGCTGAATAGCCGTTAATTTTCTATCAATATTATAAGCCATGGTATCTAATGCCATTTCTCTATCTGCACTTTCCTTTAAAGTTTGATAAATTTTTTCTTTATCCTTTAAGGCATTATTTCCATCATAATTAAAATACATAAAACAGATGAAAGGCCTGTTATGACTTACATCATAAAAACTCCAGCTTGTAACATAATCGTAAATGGCATCTTTAGGAGCATCTAATATTTTACCTTGCACAAAGCGATTAAAAATAAACTGTTTTTCGACTGATGTATAATAGATAATAGATGATGCCTTAAATAAATCTGTTTTTTTGATAGGTTGCTTTTTTCTTAAAAGCGTATCTAAAAATTGTTCTTTTAAAACAGAGGTATCTACAAGTTTATCTAAATACTGTTTTCTTAACTCCAAATCATTATACAAGTACCTAAATTCCAAATAATTAGGAAACCCAGAGTCTGTTAAATCAACTTTCATATTATCCTCTTCATCATACATATATTTAATACGCATGGCTTCTATAGAATATAAAAGCAAATCTGAATATTGTTTAAAGAAAATAATTTCTTGTTGACTACACAGTTGATTTTGTTGAATTCTAACAATGATTTCCTTTAAAACAAAATCTACCATTTTATGATAAAAAACATATTGTTCTTTAGAGTTTAAAACTGCAGAGTCTAAGGGAGTTGATATCATGGTTTAGCTAAAAGTTTACAGTTATCAGGTTACAATTCAATATGAACTGAATACTGTAAATTGATTTACTGAATACTTGTTTTAAGATAACATATCATCATCATTAGAAACCTCTTTTTTAGGAGCTTCAGCAGAAGTTTCATCTTCTAAAACTGGTGTTTCTTTATCTGCTTTATAGAAGTCTTCGAAAATTTCTTTCATATCAATACCATATCTATCAGCAAAATTCTTTTGTATATCACCATCCTTCTCTCTAATTTCTTGTAGCGCTTCTGCATAAGTACTATAAACACCATTCATTACCTTCTCATGAACTGGAATATTATCCATCATTTCTTGACGAGCTCTTGCGCTTGCAGAATGCATAGAAGCCAAAGTAGCACCAATATGTTCATCGGTTTTTACACCTAAATGTTCTAAAATTGCAGCAAATTCTTGATCTGTTCTTGCCTTTAAAGCAACTACATAACCATCATAATACTTTAATCGTTCTTCAGTATCTGATTTCAATTTTGCTCTATGTGTCTGTAAATTAGAACGTAAAGATGTTAAAACTTTAATAGTTAAATTGTGTTTGTGTACAAAACTATCTTTAGAAGCAGCTAATGTTGTGTAAGCGTTTTTAAGACCTTCTAACTCTTCTACTTTTTGTTCTATTGCAGTTACTTTACCAATAGCTTCTGAATATTCTGTAGATTGTTTGTCTGCAATTTCATCTAATTCTTGACGCGCTTGTTTTAGCAAGGCATATTGCTCTTCTAACTTACCTTCTACTTCTTTTTTCTTTTCTAAAGCTTTGGTATGATTTTTAGAAGCTTCTACAATAGCGGTTTTCAATTTCTCCTCAACCTCTTTAATCTCTATTTCTCTATTTTTAAGTCGACTAACAGCAGCTTGAGATTTGTAAGAAAGTTCGCTTAACAAAGTTTGAATATCTGCGCTTTCTATACGCTCTTGAAACATTGCTTTGGCTTTATTATCTGCGCCTGCTCTTACCTTTTCTGCTTCAGCAAATTCCTGCTCTTCTTTCTTTATTTTAGATTTTCTACCCCAAAGATTATTCCACCACGTATCTGGTTTATTTTGTGCATCTTCTAATTCAATTCTAGCTCTTTCTAATTCTTTCTGAGCATCATCGATTACCTTTTGTTCAGTTTCATTTAATGCAGAAAACTTTTCGAACATAATACCAACCTCATCTTGATAATCGGTTAAATCTTTTATAGCATCTAAAAGCGTAGTTCTGTCTTTTTCTGCCATATGAACCACATCATCTAAAGTAGCATTAAGTATTTTTTGACGTTTCTGAGGATCATCTTCTTGAGCCAATTTAGACTTCATAGTGTCTACAGCTTTACCCCAGTTAACATCTACTTTTTCTGTTTTTTCATTTGAACTAGTTTCTAATAAATCAAATTCGTCTGCCATTTAATTAAGTTTTTTAGTTGAACAATTTTTGGATAAGCAATTTCGTTATTTTTTTTAATTATAAGAAATTTAAGTTTAATTATATGTAGCTAAAATGAACATGTTGTTACACATAATTTATGATTTCTTCAAAATTGTTACGAAAACTCTATAAATTACTCATATTTATCAATGTTAAAAAAAGTTAGTTTCGCTAGTTTTTAAATATATTTGACAATTGATATTCAAAATTCATTAAATGAAGAAATTTCTATCGTTTCTAGTATTTTTATTTTGTGCTTCTTCAGCATTTAGCCAGTTAAGTAAAAAACACTTTATACCACCATTGACAAGTGTTTCAACAGATGAGATTGGTCAGCAATACTTTTACATATCTACACCAAAAACAAATAATGTTTCTTATAAAATTACTCCAATTGGCAATCCTGATATAACAGCCTATAGTGGAGTGGTCTCTAATGGAAACCCGTTTGTACAACCAATATTGGATTCCTCTGGTAATTTTGAAGATTTCACTTCAAATAGCCAATTGCATATTACAAATTTTAATGTAGGTGGTATTATTAAAAACAAAGGGTTCATTATTGAAGCTAGTGATGTTATTTATGTATCTGTAAGGGTTATATCACAATCCACATTTCATGCAGCTGCCTTGGTTAGTAAAGGTAGTTCAGCATTAGGAAATAGTTTTAGAATTGGTGGTTTTGTTAGAGAAGGGAGCACAGTTAATGGTCATTTAACTTTTGCCTCTTTAATGGCTACTCAAAATAATACTACTGTAAATATCACAAACTTACCTGCTGGATTTACTCAACCAAATGGTTCAAATGTGCCTAATGATATAGTTTTAAATGAAGGTGAAAGCTATGTGGTAGCTTTAAGTGCTTTAGCTGGTCAAGATCCAAAAGATTTAATTGGTGGCTTAATCTCTAGTGACAAACCAATAGTTGTTAATTCTGGATCTGTAGCAGGTAGTTTTGGAAACGGTAATGGTAGAGATTATGGAATGGACCAAATTGTAGGTGCTGATAAAATAGGTACTGAATATATTTTAGTAAGAGGAAGTGGTATAGATAGTAATGAAAATGCATTAATTATTGCACACGAAAATGATACAGAAATATCGATTAATGGTGCCTCTTCTACAACCACAATTGATGCTGGAGAATATTTTGTAGTTGAAGGAAACAACTACAACAATGGCAATATGTACATAAGTACTTCTAAAGCAGCTTTTGTATATCAAGGTATTGCTGAAATAAATAATCAATTTCCAGATGCGAATCAAGGTTTATTTTTTGTACCACCATTAAGTTGTGAAAATAAAGGTGACGTAAATAATATTGCAAGTATTGATAGAATTGGTAGTAGTAACTTTGTTGGCGGTGTTACCATCGTTACAAATACTGGAGCAACTGTTACCATTAATGATGCAGATATTTCCACATTTTCTCCTCAAGGCCCAACAAATGTTACAGGTAATGCCAACTACGTAACTTACAATGTCTCTGGACTTAGTGGAAACATAAAAGTGAATAGTGATCAAGAATTATATTGTGCCTACTTTAATAGAAGTGGAGCAGCTACAACAGGAGCATTTTATTCTGGTTTTCCTTCTGCTCCAGAAATAAATTTTAATACTACAGTTGCCTCTTTAGGAAGTTGTATTCCAAACGTTACTTTACAAGCAGCTAATACAGATTTGTTTGATAGTTTTGAATGGCAATTTTTTAACCCTGCTACAAGTAATTGGGAACAAAGAAGTACAACAGCCGACTATAAACCTTTAGAAAGTGAACCTGGTAGATATCGATTAATTGGTACTATAAATTGTACAGGTGCTACCTTTAATTCAGTAGAAATACCTGTAAGTTTATGTCCAGATGATTATGACAGTGATTTAATAATTGACAACTTAGATGTCGATTTAGATAATGATGGTATTTTAAATAGTGATGAATCCTTAGGTGATGGAACTATTAATTTGACAAATTTAAGTAACCCAACAGTTGAAGCTGATGGTGCAATTATACCAAACCTTTTAACAGGTAATTTAACAAGCGATGGCAATGTTAGTTTTGTTGGAAGTACAAACGGAAACTTTACATCAACAATAAACGATAACAGTACATCTAATGCTGCTAATATATATGTTCTAAATAGCTCTGAAACTTTTAATTTCGAGTTTACACAAGATGCAAGCCAACCACATACTTCAATATCTGGTGTAGAATATGAAGTTGGAATAGGACCAGCTGCAAAAAATGTTACATTAATAGACCCTGATAATATATTACTAGTCGACACCAATTTTGATGGTGAATTCGAAGCAGGTGTAGATAATTATTCGAGTTCTCTTATTAGATTTACTTATAATCCTGCTCCTAATGGAAATACACCATTTAAATTTGTGGCTAATGATGTTGATGAAGTTATATTTTTACATACAGCAACCTCAAATGTTACAAATTCAATATTTAATGGAAACATAAAATTAACAAATGTAAGAATGGATTCTGATGGTGATGGAATTGAAGATGCATTGGATTTAGATTCTGATAATGATGGTGTTCCAGATATTTTTGAAGCAGCCAACGAAAGTATTTCACTATTAAATACAGATGCCAATTTAGATGGTTTAGATGATGTTTTTGATTCAGTAACTTTAGTGAATGATACAGATGGAGATGGAGTTCCAAATCATTTAGACTTAGATTCTGATAATGATGGAATTTATGATTTAGTAGAATCTGGTTTTACCCTTACTGATGCCAATAATGACGGAATTATCGATAATGCAAACGCTGCTAATGTTGGTATTAACGGATTATTAGATGCTTTAGAAAGCACTCCTGATTCAGGAATTTTAGCAAACGCTTTAAGAAATTCTGATGCCACTTCTGTGGTCACAGCAAATCAAGATACTATTTACGATTTTGCAGATTTAGATGCTGATGGAGATGATTGTTTTGATGTTATTGAAGCTGGTTTTACAGGAAACGGTTCTGGTATTTTATTTGCAAATCCTTTTGCAACAGATGCAAATGGTTTGGTAATTAACAATACAGATGGCTACACAACACCAAATGCAGATTACATTACAAGTGCACCAATAATCGTTAACTCTTTTGTAGATCCTGTTTTCTGTGAATTAAATACAGAAGTAATGACGATTGATTCTAATGCAGATGCTTTTCAATGGCAAGTATCTACAGATGGTACAAATTGGACGAGCTTAACTGATGATGCAACGTATAATGGAGTAACCACTAAAGATTTACAAATTACAGATACACCTTTAAGTTTTAACAATAATCAATATAGAGTTTTGTTAAGCAGAACAGGAAACTCGTGTACAGAAGAAGAATCGAGCTCTGTAACCTTAACTGTAAACCCTTTACCAATTATAAAAAATAATCCATCAGAAATTAATCAATGTATTGATGCAAGTGATACTAATCCTACAGTTAACTTAACTACTTCAGAGGATAATATTTCTGATACACCAAATATAACTTTCGAGTATTTTACAGATATCAATGGTACAAATCAAATTACCAACCCTACTTCTTATCCTGTTACTGTAAATACAATAGAAGTTGTTTACGTAAGCGTTATATCTGATGAAGGTTGTTCTAATGGTTTAGTAGAATTAAGAATTAATGTGGGGCAGACTCCAGATAATCCTTATAATGATATACAACCACCTGTTTGTGATGATCTTTTAGATGCAGATGGTAATGATACGCCTGGTGCTAATGACGATACTGATTTTATTACAAACTTTTCATTAGATAGAGATGCTATTGTAAATAGTATAAATCCACCAGCAAATACAGAGGTATTCTTTTACGAAAACTCTTCTGATAGAAATAACTCTTTAAATGAGATTGATATTACTAACTATAGAAACGATATCAATAAAATAGATATTACTACAATTCCTGAAGGAATCCAGTTTCCTATTTACTATAAAATAATTAGTACTATTAATAACAACTGCCAAGGTTTAGGAGAATTTTTCTTACAAATACATGCAGTTCCTCAAGCAACTACAGTTTCTGACATAGAAGAATGTGATGATGCTTTATCTGGAAACACTGCTGATGGTAGAAATGCTGCCATAAACTTAAGAGATAAAGTTGCCGAAATTTTAGGAACAGGACAAACTGAAGCAGATTACGAAGTTACTTTTCATACTACAGAAGAAGGTGCTATAAATAACATAGATGTAATTACAAACGATACAAATTACACAAATCAAGCACCAAGTGGATTTACAGCTGGTACCACTAGTGAACAAACTATTTATGTTAGGGTACAAAACAGAACAGGTAGCATGTGTTATAATGCAAACACATCGTTTAAAATCATTATTCAACCAATTCCTACTGTTCCTGCAAACGTGCCAGATTTAATGGTTTGCGATGTAGTTACGCCTTCTGATGCAGATCCTAGAAATAGAATAGCCCAAAATATAAACTTAACAGAAAGAGAAGCAGATATTTTAGATGGTAGAACTGGTTTAATTGTTGAATATTACATTTCTCAGCAAGATGCAGAAAACAGAACAAATGCTATTGCAGATCCAAGTAATTTTCAAAATACAACAGCAGAAACATCATTTCCTACAGATTTTAATACAGATGATCCAGGTGTACAAACCATCTTTTTTATTATTGTAGATGAAAATGGCTTACAATGTCCTTCTGTATTTTCTACATTTCAATTACTAGTTTATCCAGAACCATCTATAAATCCTGTAAGTGTATTATCTGAATGTGACAATGATGATGATGGAGATGATGCAAACGGAATTATTCAAACAATAGATTTAAGTAGTAAAATTCCTGAGGTTTTAGGAGCAAGTAGAAATGTGAGCGATTTTAACGTAACTTTTCATATATCCCAAGCAGATGCAACATCTGGTGATAACTCTTTAGCTTCACCATACACCAACTCAAATAGTACAGAAACTATTTATATAAGAGTGAAGAACAAACAAACTATGTGTGTAAATGACGATGCTAACTTTGAGTTAATCGTAAATCCATTACCAAACTTTACTGTAACTACACCACAAATTCTATGTTTAAATGATTTACCTTACAACATTAGCGTAGAAAATCCGAGTGACAATTACACCTATGTTTGGACAGATGAAAATGGAAATACATTAAATCCAAATGCATCTGTAGATAATATTGATATTTCATCTGGAGGAAACTATAAAGTTACAGCAACCACAACGGATGGTACAATGTGTTCTAGAGAAGAGACTATAGAAGTTATAGAATCTAACATTGCAACTTTAGAATCTAGCTTTATAACCATTGTAGATGAATCGAATAATTTAGGAAGCACTAATAATTTATCTATCTCTATTGATACTATAAATAATGATTTAGGTCCTGGAGATTATCAATTTGCGATTGTAAATACAGATAATAATACTAGAATTCCTTTTATAGGTTATCAAGATGAACCACTTTTCGAAAATTTAGAAGGTGGAATTTATCAAGTTATTGTAAATGATAAAAACGGATGTTCTCCAGATACAACTTTACTAGTATCTGTAATACAGTTTCCAAAATTCTTTACACCAAATGGTGATAACATAAATGATACTTGGGTGGTAAAAGGTGCAAATCAAACTTTTTATCCTAATGCAAGTATTAATATCTTTAATAGATTTGGAAATCTAGTAGCTCAAGTTCCAATTGATAGCAATGGTTGGAATGGTATGTATAATGGTAAATTATTACCTTCTGATGATTATTGGTACAATGTAACATTAGTACCTGCAGACACAACAAAACCTACAATAAATAAAAAAGGAAACTTTTCTTTATTGAGAAAATAAGGTTATGAAAACCTATTTAACTCTTTTATGTCTTTGTCTAAGTTTAAGCATTACAGCTCAAAACGAAACCATTTATTGGTATTTTGGAAATAGAGCCGCTTTAAATTTCGACAAAGGCGAATTAGAGGTTTTAGCAGACAGTGCAATGGATGCACCTGCTGGTTCTGCATCTATTGCCAATGAAGATGGCTTATTAATGTTTTATTCTGATGGAGCAACTGTTTGGAACAGAAATCATGAAATTATGGAAAATGGTAGTGGTCTTGCAGGAGATCCTAACAATTTTCAATCATCAATCATAATACCTAAACCAGGCACAAATAATACTTATTACCTGTTTTATGCTCGTTCAGAAAACTCAACAAACCCTTTGGTAACTGCTGGTGCGTTTTATTCTGAAATAGAATTTTCAAATGATTTTCCTTTAGGTAAAGTAGTCGCTAAAAATGCTTTTTTAGATTCTAATGCTCCTTCAGAGAAATTCACGGCTGTGCATCATAAAAGTGGCGAATCTTTTTGGTTATTAACACTTACTGCTGCAAACTCAGACCCTGATGAATTAAAAACAGTTTTTAAGGCATATCCAATAACAGATTCTGGTATTGATTTCAACGCAAAAGTTACCAATTTAGACTTTGGAATAGAGTCTTTAGGTGCTATGAAGTTTTCTGTTGATGGCAAAAAATTGATAGTTGCTAGCCAAACCGAAAGTGATAGAACTAGATACGTTCATTATTTTAATTTTGATAATGAAACAGGAGATATTACCTTTAATAGAAATCTTATAATTGATCCTCCTTTTGCAGTTTGGCCACCAAAAGGAATCGAAATTTCGCCTAATGGACAATTTGTATATGTTAGTTTTGATGCGGGTGACAATAATGGAATATTTCAATATGAAATAGAGGGCCCTACAGCCCAAGAGGATCCTAGAGCTCTTTTGTATTTTAGGCCAAATATTAAAGTAGAAAGCTTACAGTTGGCCAATGACCAAAAAATTTATGTTGCATTAACTTTTGAGAATGATGATAGCTTAATTTTAGGTGTAATTAATGAACCAAATGGAAAAAGCTTATTGTCTAATTACACTCCTCTATCTCCAGAATTAAATCCTGGTAAATCTAAGAGAGGCTTACCAAACTTTATACAATCTTACTTTGCGTCAAAAATTGTTACAGAAAACCAATGTTTTGTAGATCCTTTTACATTTTCTAGCACCTCCTATGCTCCTATTTCTGATGTAATTTGGGATTTTGGCGATGGTAATTCTGGAACAGGAATTACTACTACTCATACTTATAGTGCACCAGGAACCTATACTGTTAAAGGTGTTTTAACTGTTGGTTCTAAAAAAGTTACAGTTTATAAAGTAGTTGAAGCTTTTGAATTGCCAGTGTTAAATGCGAATCAAGAGTTGATAGAATGTGATGAAGATTCTGATGGACTATCTACATTTAATCTCTTTTCGATTACCTCTAAAATTACTGACCCTACCTTAAACGAACAATTAATATTCTACTTATCTCAAGATGATTTGAATAATGATGTTCCTATTGCAAATCCTGAAAACTTTCAAAATACGGTTCAAAATCAAGAGATTTTTGTGAAAGTAATTAATGACAATGGCTGTTTCGAAACAACATCATTTATAATTACTGCTAGGTTTGTAGATCTTGCAAATATTGAAAATTTTTATGTCTGTGAAGATTCTGATGGAATTGTTGGTGATGCCAAAGGTCTTTTTGACAGTGAATTCTTAGCGAGTTCTATTCGAAATCAATTGGGCATTCCAAACAGTACATTATTATCTTTTTATCCTACCTATTTAGACGCACAAACCAATTTAAATGAATTTGAATCTAACTTTACATATACATCAGGAACAATATATGTTAAAGCGCAGGAAGCTGATTTATCTTGTGGAGGAATTCAAGGTTTTAATATTATTGTAAATGCTACACCACCAATTAATCTGTTAGACAATTACACCATTTGTTTTGATCCCAGTGCTAAACCACCTGTAATTGTTTCTGCCAATACTTTAAATGATCGTTTTGAATGGAAAAATGCAAACGGAACTATACTAAGTACAGATCAAGACTTTATACTAAATCAAGTAGGGCAGTTTTCGTTAACTGTTTATAAAATAGAAAATGGAATAGAGTGTTCTAACACGAAAGAATTTGGAGTAGTGAATCCTCCTATTCCTACTTTTAGTGAAATTATAGTTGATACAGAGGATGAAAAAAATAACACAATTTCAGTTACAGTAGATGGGAATAGTAGTTATGAATTTTCTTTAGATAATATTGACTATTTTGGAAATGCCAACAATTATTTCTTCAACAATGTTGATGCTGGTCTGCAAACGATTTACGTCAGAGATCTAAACAATTGCGAACAAGCTATACAAATTACAGTTTCTGTAATTGGCTTTAAAAAGTACTTTACGCCAAATGGAGATGGAGAAAATGACTTTTGGAATATTAAAGGGCTAGATAAAACATCGTTTAAATCTATAGATGTAAAAATCTTCGATAGATTTGGAAAGCTGATATATTCAATTACAGATTTTGATTCCATAGGTTGGAATGGATCTTACAATGGTAAAAACCTAAATTCTAACAACTTTTGGTTCAAAGCCAAAATAGTAGACAAAGATGATAATGAAATTAATGAATCTGGAAACTTTAGTCTAATTAGAGATTAAATTTGGAAGCATAAAAAAACACCAAAACAAATTCATGTTTTGGTGTTTTATTTTTATAAAAAGTAAGAAATTTATTTCAATTTCTTCTTAACTGCTACTTCTTTGTAAGCTTCTATTGCATCACCTTCTTGAATATCATTATAGTTCTTAATTTGTAAACCACAATCATAACCTTTTGCTACTTCTCTAACATCGTCTTTAAAACGTTTTAATGAAGTTAAAACACCATCATGAACTACAATTCCATCTCTAATAACTCTAATTTGAGAATCTCTAAAGATTTTACCAGACATTACCATACAACCTGCAATGTTACCTACTTTAGAAATTTTATATACTTCTCTAATTTCAACATTACCAGTAACCTCTTCTTTCATTTCTGGAGATAACATTCCTTCCATGGCATCTTTAAGGTCATTAATTGCATCATAAATTATAGAGTATGTTCTAATATCAACTTCTTCTCTATCTGCTACAGCTCTTGCATTTCCTTGTGGTCTTACATTAAACCCAACAATAATAGCGTCTGAAGCTGTTGCTAGTAACACATCACTTTCTGTAATGGCACCAACACCTTTATGTAAAATATTAACCTGAATTTCTTCTGTAGATAATTTTTGGAAAGAGTTTGTTAATGCTTCTACTGAACCATCCACGTCTCCTTTTAATATAATATTTAATTCTTTGAAATCTCCAAGAGCAATACGTCTTCCTATTTCGTCTAACGTTAAAGTTTTTTGTGTTCTTACAGACTGTTCTCTTTGTAATTGTGAACGTTTTGTAGCTATCTGTTTTGCTTCTCTTTCGTCATCAAATACTAAGAACTTGTCTCCTGCTTGTGGAGCACCATCTAAACCTAATATAGAAACTGGTGTTGAAGGTCCTGCTTTTTTAAGTTTCTTACCTTTATCGTTAAACATAGCTTTTACTTTACCACTATGTTTACCAGCAAGAATATAATCACCTACTTTTAAAGTACCTGCTTGTACTAAAATAGTTGTTACATAACCTCTACCCTTATCTAATTGTGCTTCTACTACAGTACCAACTGCATTTTTATTAGGATTAGCTTTTAATTCTAATACCTCTGCTTCTAATAATACTTTTTCTAAAAGTTCATCAACACCTTGACCTGTTTTTGCTGAAATGTCTTGAGACTGGATATTTCCACCCCATTCTTCTATCAACAAATTCATTTGAGATAATTGTGTTTTTACATTATCTGGATTTGCGTTTGGTTTATCAATCTTATTAATTGCAAATATGATTGGAACACCTGCTGCTTGAGCGTGAGAAATAGCCTCTTTTGTTTGTGGCATTACATCATCATCTGCTGCTGCTACAATAATTACTAAATCTGTTACTTGAGCTCCTCTAGCACGCATTGCAGTAAAGGCTTCGTGACCTGGAGTATCTAAAAAGGCAATTTTTTGATCACCTACATTTACAGAATACGCTCCAATATGTTGCGTTATTCCTCCACTTTCTCCTTCAATTACATTTGCATTTCTAATATAATCTAATAAAGATGTTTTACCATGATCTACGTGACCCATTACAGTAATAATAGGCGCTCTAGTTTCTAAATCTTCTGGTTTATCTTCTACTTCTTCAATAGACTCTTCAACTTCTGCACCAACAAATTCTACTTTATAATTGAATTCTTCTGCAACAATTACTAAGGTCTCTGCATCTAAACGTTGGTTCATTGTAACCATCATTCCTAATGACATACATGCAGAAATAATATTGGTTACTGGCACATCCATCATAGTTGCAACTTCACTAACAGTAACAAATTCTGTTACTTTTAAGATTTTGTTGTCTAATTCTTGTGCTTCTAGTTCTGCTTCAGATTGTTCTCTTCTGGCATCACGTTTATTTCTACGATATTTAGCTCCTTTTCCTTTAGAAGATTTCCCTTGTAATTTCTCAAGAGTTTCTCTTACTTGTTTTTGGATTTCTGCTTCTGTTGGCTCTTCCTTTTTAACAGGAGTTCTTGTATTTGCTCTGCCTCTTGGCCCAGTTCCTCTTGGTCTGTTATTGTTAGAACCTCTGTTTCCTGTAGGTCTTCCTACTCCACCTCCACCAGGTTTGCTTATACGCTTACGCTTCTTTTTAGCATCTGTACCTGTTTTCTTAACCTCGGTTTTCTTCTTTTTAGGTTTTTCGAATTGTTTTAAATCAATCTTTTTACCTGTAAAGTTAGGACCATCTAATTTTTTGTATTGAGTTTTAATAGCTTCAGCATTTTCAGGCGTAACCTCACCTGATTTTTCTTCTGCTTTTGTAGCATCTGATTTGCCTTCTATTTTACTCTCTACTTTAGAAGCCACTTTTTCTATAGCAGAAATAGGCTTAGCCTTTTCTACTTTCTTAGTTTCTTTTGGAGCTTCTACTTTATCCTCAACAACTTTTTCTGCTTCTACCTTTTTCTCAGGAGTTGCTTCAACTTGTTTTGGTGCTTCTTTCTTAGGCGCTTCTTTAACTGGCTCAGGCTTTTCTGTAGGCTTTTTACCTGCATTATCGATATCGATTTTACCAACTGTTTTAAGCTCTAACTTTTCTGCTTTGGCTTTAAGAATTTCTTCTTTCTTCTCTTCTTCTGCTCTTTTCTTTTCTAACTTAGCTTCAAGTTCTAAACGAATTGCTTCTTTCTCTTTACGCTTTTCTTCGCCAACTTCTTTAGATGCAGCTTTTTTGTTTGCATCTGTTTCAAAGCCATCTTGCAACACTTGATAGATATCAGCAGAAATTTTAGTAGTTGGTCTTGCTTCTATTTCATGACCATTCTTTGCTAAATATTCAACTGCTCTATCAAGAGAAATGTTTAATTCTCTTAAAACTTTATTAAGCCTCATTGTTTTGCCTACAGACATATAATTCTTTTAACTTTATAATTGTAAAAATATAATTTTTACTTTGTTTCTACGCTATAATTAGTCCTCGAATTCCTCTTTTAAAATTCTTTGAACATCTATAATTGTTTCTTCCTCTAAATCAGTTCGTTTCACCAATTCTGCAACGCTTGTTTCCAACACACTTCTTGCAGTATCTAAACCAATTTTCTTGAATTCTGTAATAACCCAGTCTTCAATTTCGTCAATAAATTCTGTTAACTCTACGTCTTCTTCTTCTAAACCTTCTCTTTGAACGTCTATTTCGTAACCTGTTAACTCACTTGCTAATCTAATATTAACACCACCTCTACCAATTGCTTTAGAAACTTCTTCTGGTTTTAAAAGAACGCTTACACGACCTTTCTTACCATTTTTCTCTTCTTCATACATGGTAATTTCCATTGATGTTACTTTTGCTGGGCTAAGTGCTCTAGAGATAAATAATTGTTCGTTTTTAGTGTAATTGATAACATCTATGTTTTCATTACCTAATTCACGAACAATGCCATGTATTCTTGAACCTTTTACACCAACACAAGCTCCTACAGGATCAATTCTATCATCATAAGAATCTACAGCTACTTTTGCTTTTTCACCTGGAATTCTTGCAACACCTTCAACAGTTATTAAACCATCAAAAACTTCTGGAATTTCTTGTTCGAATAATTTATTTAAAAATGCTGGAGATGTTCTAGATAGAATTATTGCAGGTTTGTTACCTCTTAATTCTACAGTTTTAATTACACCTCTTACATTATCTCCTTTTCTAAAAAAGTCTGAACGTATTTGCTCACTTTTTGGTAACACAATTTCATTACCTTCATCATCTAACAATATAATTGCATTATGACGTATGTGATGCACTTCTGCACTGAATAATTCACCTTCTAAATCTTTAAATTGCTTAAAGATATTAGTACTATCGTGCTCGTAAATTTTAGAAATTAAGTTTTGACGTAAAGCTAAAATTGCTCTTCTTCCTAAATCGATTAATTTAACCTCTTCAGATACATCTTCTCCGATCTCAAAATCTGGCTCAATTTTTCTAGCTTCAGAAAGTTCTATCTCTTCATTATCATCTTCAGAAAAACCATCTGCAACAACAACTCTATTTCTCCAAATTTCTAAATCTCCTTTATCTGGGTTAATAATAATATCAAAATTATCATCTGAACCAAACTTACGCTTTAAAGCAGCTCTAAAAACTTCTTCTAAAATAGACATTAATGTTACTCTGTCTATACTCTTATTATCTTTAAATTCTGAAAACGAATCAATTAATGCTATATTTTCCATTACATCTTTACTTAAAATACAATCTTCACTTTTGCTTCTTTAATTTCTGTGTAAGTTAAAGTTGCCGATTTTTTTACGGTAACTTTACCCTTACCTATTGGTTTTGGTTCTCTTGCTTTCCAGTTTAGCACAATCTTTTCATCATCTGCCTCTACAAGAGTACCTTCTAATTCTTCTTCTGCAGTTTTTACTTTTAATATTCTATTGATATTTTTTACGTACTGCCTTTTTTCTTTCAATGGATGAGAAATGTCTGGAGTGGTTACTTCTAAAGAAAAATCTTCTTCTTCTCTATCTAAATTATGCTCTACATTTCTACTAATTCTAATGCATTCACTTAAAGGAACTCCATTATCACCATCTACTGTAACTTGAATTTTATTATTCTCAGAAATTGTTAAATCAATTAAAAATAGACTTTCATTTAAGGCCAAAGCTTCGTCTACTAAATCTTTAATTTTCTTATGATCCATATAAAAACTTGATAATCGATTAAAATATTCTTTTTGAGTATAAAAAGAGGGGACTTTAAGTCCCCTCATTTATCAAATTACTGCTAAATTCTGTGCAAATATACGAATTGTTTACTATTTAGCAAACGTAATTATATTCTATTTTTTTTCGTAACTTTAATTTATACAATTAATTAAATCAACCAAATCTATTATGGATAAAATATTAGTTCCTATCGATTTTTCTAAGAGATCTGAATTTGCCTGTAAAATGGCATCTAGAATTGCAAAGAAATCTAACAGCACAGTGTACTTATTGCATATGATAGAATTGCCATCTGGAATTGTAGACATGGGTGCAGGAAGCAACTTTAGTATTCCTGAAAGCATGTTGTATTTAAGAAAAATTAGAGATCGAATTTTAGAGTTTAAAACCGATTTTTTTGATGAAAGCTATGAAGTGCATCATGCCATTCGTTTTCAAAAACCATATGAGGGTATTTTGCAATATGCTGAAAAAATTGAAGCAGATTTAATTGTTATGGGTTCTAAGGGACATTCTGAATTTGAAGAAATTCTTATTGGTTCTAATACAGAAAAAGTAGTAAGAAGAGCTCATGTACCTGTTATTGTTGTTAAAAAAGATTCTAAGAAGTTTAGAATTAAAAACATTGTTTTTGCTTCTAACTTTAAAGACGATAGTAAAAAAGTAGTTTTTAGAAAGTTTCTAGATTTTGCTAATCATTTTAAAAGTGAAATTCATTTATTAAAAGTTACAACACCTACTAAATTTGAAAGCACTCACGATGCTACCGAAAAAATAGAAAACTTTATTAGGGAATTCGATTTACCTAAGTTCTCTATTAATATTTACAATGATGCTTCTATTGAGAAAGGTATTCTAAATTTTTCGAGAGATTTAAATGCAGATTTAATTGCATTAAGTACAAGTGGAAGAAGTGGACTATCTCACTTATTTTCTGCAAGTGTAACCAAATCACTATCTAAAAAAGCATTAAAGCCCATTTTAACAATTAAAGCGTAACCCTTAATTTTTTATAGATTGAGAAAAAGGAATTCTATTAACAATAGATCTTCCTAAAGTAACTTCATCTGCATACTCTAATTCGTCTCCTACAGAAATTCCGCGAGCTATGGTAGATGTTGTAATGTTGTATTTTTCTATCTGTTTATAAATATAGAAGTTGGTAGTATCACCTTCCATTGTTGAGCTCAAGGCAAATATCAACTCTTTAATTATGCCTTTTTCTACCTTATTTACTAAAGATTCTATTTGTAAATTCTGTGGCCCTATGCCTTCTATTGGAGAAATTTTACCACCCAAAACATGGTACAATCCCTTAAATTGAGAAGTACTTTCTATAGCCATAACATCTCTAATATCTTCTACCACACAAACAATTTCTTCATTTCTTTTAGGATTATTACAAATATCACACAAAACCGTATCTGAGATATTATGACATTTTTCACAAGATTTTACATCGTTTCTTAAATGCAACAAGGCTTCTGACAAATAACTTGTATTTTCTTTAGGCTGCTTTAATAAGTGCAGAACCAAACGTAAAGCTGTACGTTTACCAATACCTGGTAATCTTGAAACTTCGTTTACAGCATTCTCTAAAATTTTTGACGAAAAATCCATAGTTGCAAATTTAAATCATTCAAAAGAAAAGAATGAAGAAAAAATAAAAAAGACTGTTAAATAACATATATTCGTGCTTACAAAATTGAAATTTATACATATGCAGCCACTTCATATTTTACTTTTAATAATTGGTTATTTCTCTGTATTAATTCTTATTTCTTACGTTACTGGTAAATCTGCCAATAATGCTACGTTTTTTAAGGCAAACAATTCATCACCTTGGTATTTGGTTGCTTTTGGTATGATAGGCGCTTCACTTTCTGGAGTTACATTTATTTCTGTTCCTGGTTGGGTAGAAGCCCAAAGCATGAGTTACATGCAAATGGTTTTGGGCTATATAGTAGGTTATGCTGTTATTGGCTTAGTATTACTACCTCTTTATTATAAACTGAATTTAACATCAATTTACACCTATCTTCAAGATAGATTTGGAAATTATTCCTACAAAACTGGTGCTAGCTATTTTTTATTATCAAGAATCATTGGTGCTTCTTTTCGACTGTTTCTAGTAGCTAATGTTTTACAACTCTTATTGTTTGATGAATTTGGAATACCTTTTTGGATTACAGTAACCATAACAATACTATTAATTTGGTTGTATACGTTTAAAGGCGGAATTAAAACTATTGTTTGGACAGATACCCTACAAACACTATTTATGCTAATTGCAGTTGGCGTTTGTATTTACACCATTTCTAGTGAAATGGAAATTAGCAATTTATTTACTTATGTTACAGACAGTGAACTCTCTAAAACTTTCTTTTTTGATGATTTTAAATCTGGTGATTATTTTTGGAAACGATTTCTTGCAGGTGCATTTGTGGCTATTGTAATGACAGGATTAGACCAAGATATGATGCAAAAAAATCTTACTTGTAGAAATCTAAAGGATGCTCAAAAAAACATGTTTTGGTTTACAATAGTTTTAGTAGTTGTAAACTTCTTCTTTTTAGCTTTAGGAGTGTTACTAACAGATTACGCTCAAAAAAAAGGAATTGACGCACACAAAGACCAACTTTTTCCTATAATAGCAACCAAAGGTACTTTAGGTTTAGCTACAGCTATTTTCTTTCTACTAGGTTTAATAGCAGCAGCCTACTCTAGTGCAGATTCTGCATTAACTTCTTTAACCACCTCTTTTAGTATTGACATATTGGAAATAGACAAAAAAGAAAGCGCTGTTAATCAAGAAAAAATTAGAAAAAAAATACATATAATCTTCTCACTAATTTTAATTGTTACCATCTTAATTTTTAAATATTTTATTGCTGATGAAAGTGTGATTGCTAAGATATTTACCTTTGCAAATTACACCTATGGCCCATTATTAGGTTTGTATGCTTTTGGTCTTTTTACGAGGTTTAAATTAAAAGATAAATGGGTGCCATTCGTCTGTATCTTGTCTCCAATTATTACTTATTTATTGAACTACTATAGCTTAGAATTATACAATTTTAGCTTTGGTTTTGCATTGCTCATCGTTAATGGACTCGTCACTTTCATAGGTCTTTACACCGTTAAAAGTAGCCAAAAAAAGGCAATTATTGACTGATAATCAGCCATTTAATGAAAAGTTATTAACAGTTAATACAACTTAATTATCTGATTTTTAAGTATTTACACTCTAAACCCTAACTAAATGTTAATTTTTTAGTTTTAGAGTTAAGAAGAAATCATTATTTTTTTTACATTTGCATACTTATAAGAAGTACTCTTAAATTACTTGAATAACCCCAAATTCAGCAATTTACCCCTCATTGAACTTTTCATAAGCGAGTAAAATTCGTTTATTGTTCAGTTATCGAAATAATACTGTCCTTTAACGAAAAAATCACACCCCTAAGACCAAAATAAGATAATTTTGTTCTTGATAGTAAAGTATTAACCCTAAATTAAAACTTTTTCGATGAAGAAAAATTTACACCCTAATCCGCAAAACTCTCTGAGATCTTCAGTGAGCCAAAATTCAATTATTAACATAATTAAATCCGAATTAGATTTAGGCCAATTACTTTACTAAGGTAAAAGTATAGATTTTTAATGCTTTTTAATTAGCATACGAAATCAACGTCTAACTAACGATTCTACCCTAAGTTCGAAACCTCTAAAGTCTTGTTCATAAAGGAGAATAAAAGTTGTAACCCTATTTTATAACCTTTTTCACGCCATGAAAAAAATTACACAACCCCAAACGAAACAATTCGTTTTCTCTACTCTAGTAAAGAAATTGAATTCAAAAGTCTTATTAACATTTTTGCTTGCTACATTTTTAGGAGCATCAGGAGTTTTAGCACAAAATACTGCTAATCCTACTGGTAAGGAAAGCATCAGACAATCTAGCAACACAACTGCTAAGTCTGGCTCTAAAACTAATTATGAAGATTTTTCTAGCCTAAACAATTTTTCTACAAGTAGTAGAACAAATGTTTGTTCTCCAGAAAGTTCTTTATTAATTACTGAAGCAAGTTCTTGGGGTATTTCTAGGTCTACTATTAATAATAGTGGAATTCCTTCATTTTGTTTAAGTTTATATGATACTGCTCCAAAGGATGATGATGTATTTAATACTACATTGAATCCTGCAGCTGATATTAGCTTTAACAATAACAATTTATCTACAAGTTCAATTATAAACAAGGTTCAAAGAGTAATGAGTTTAATGAAGCATAATTCTTATGCTCCTAGCTCTGCTCCTTCTAGCTTAACAGATAATTTCTATAGAGCAATTGCTGTAGCAGTTTGGCACTACACAGATAATTTAGACACATCAAATTATAACTATCAATGGACAGGTGCAGATGGCAACACCTATTCTGTTAGCAATATTAAAACTTGGGTTAGTAATGGTACATTAAGTGCTTCAGATGCAATTTGGTTAGTTCCTGAAGATAATGATAGACAACCAGAGGTGATGTTGAACGAAAATACATCATCAAACTGTTGCCCAACTTCACCTACGTTAAATTTAAGCGCAGTTACACCAACAAATAATGACGGTTCTGTAAAAATCAATTCATCAAATACAACACAATTTTATGGCATTAGTACCTTAAACGCTGGCACATATGATGGGCCAACAACAATTGCTACTGCTACTGCTTTACCAAATTCTTTACCAGCAACAATAATTTCTAATGTATTGAATAATGGTGGAACTTATATAATTAGAGCCTTTTCTAATTTCGATGATTGTTTCACTGACTATACAATTACGGTTCCTGCAGGTACAGGATCTACTTGTACTAGCACTTACGCCTCATATCAAAAAGATGTAAATAATGTAAATGGAAAAAACAATGTAGCTGGTGCTCCAGATGGTAGCTTTGCTGAAATTCATAATAGCAACCAAACATTAGTTGTAGACTTTAATCAAACTTTTCCAGCAGGTACAGAATACAGAATAACTTGGAAAGTAAGAAGTGGAGTTAGTGGAACTGCTTATATAGATTTGTCTGAATCAACTTCATCGAACTCAAACTTTGTAAATCATCCTACTAGACCTCAAACTAACTCTAATAATTTTATCACTACAACTGTAACTTCAAACTCTAGCTTTAGATATGTTGCTTTTGATAAAGGAGATATTAACGATGTAGACTATGACATAGATGCTGTAGAAGTTATAGTATGTGTACCTTGTGAAGTAGCTGACAATACTACCAATACTACTACAATTACCGAAAATGAAACTAAAACTTTAAGCGGTACTCCAGCAGGAGGAACATTTTCTATTGTTTCTGGTGGTGGTTCTATCAACGGATCTACTTATACTCCAGATGATATTAATACAAATACAAATGTAGTAATTCGTTATTCTGTTGCAGCTAATGGAACTTGTTCAGCTACATCAGATGACATCACTTTTACAGTAACTCCTGTTTGTGATGTTGTTGCAGATAACACAACTACAACAGCCTCTATTACTGAAGCTGAAACAAAAACATTAAGTGGTTCTCCAGCAGGAGGAACATTCTCTATCGTTTCTGGTGGTGGTTCTATCAATGGAAACACTTACACTCCAGCAGACGTAAATGGCGACACTAGCGTAACAATTAGGTATACTATTGCTGCAGATGGTGATTGTGCTGCTACAACTGACGATGTTACTTTTTCTGTAAAAGTTTTACAATCTGTAACTGTTAGCAGTACAGATGTAACTTGTTATGGTTTAAATGACGGATCAATAACTTTTAACTTTGAAGATGCTACTACAAGAACTCATATTGAATTTAGTTTAGATGGTGGTTCTAATTTCTTTACCAAAGTTGCAGACGATTCTGGTAGTGTAACATACTCTAATCTTAGCCCTGGAACTTACGATGTATGGGTTAGATGGGGTAATGGTGAATATAAAAGAGACTTAGGTGCAAACGTAACTATTTCTCAACCAGCAGAAATTGTTGTTAACAATACAACTTCTACTGCTTCAATAACTGAAGGTCAAACTAAAACATTAACAGGAACTCCTGCAGGTGGTACTTGGTCTATTGTTTCTGGTGGTGGATCAATCAATGGAAGTACTTATTCTCCAGCTGACATCAATACAAACACAACTGTAAAACTAAGATATACAGTTGCAGGTTCTGGGTCTTGTTCGGATATTTCTGATGATGTAACATTTACAGTAACTCCTATTTGTGTTACTGCCAACAATACAATATCAACTGCTTCTATTAACGAAGGTGAGGCTAAAACATTAACAGGAACTCCTGCTGGTGGAACTTGGTCTATTGTTTCTGGTGGAGGCTCAATCAATGGAAATACTTATTCTCCAGCTGACATCAACACAAACACAACTGTAGTGATTCGTTATACAATTGCTGCTGATGGTGATTGTGCTGCTACAACTGATGATGTTACTTTTACAGTAACTCCTGTATGTGATGTAGTTGCTGACAATACAACTTCTACTGCTACCATCAACGAAGGTGAGGCTAAAACATTAACAGGTTCGCCTGCTGGTGGAACTTGGTCTATCGTTTCTGGCGGTGGTTCAATCAATGGAAACACTTATTCTCCAGCTGATATCAATACAAACACAACTGTAGTGATTCGTTATACAATTGCTGCTGATGGTGATTGTGCTGCTACAACTGACGATGTTACTTTTACAGTTACTCCTGTGTGTGACGTAGTTGCTGACAATACAACTTCTACTGCCTCAATTACTGAAGGTCAAACTAAAACTCTTACAGGAACTCCTGCCGGTGGAACTTGGTCTATTGTTTCTGGTGGAGGTTCTATCAATGGAAATACTTATTCTCCAGCTGACATCAATACAAACACAACTGTAGTGATTCGTTATACAATTGCTGCTGATGGTGACTGCGCTGCTACAACTGATGATGTTACTTTTACAGTAACTCCTGTATGTGATGTAGTTGCTAATAACACAACTTCTACTGCTACTATTAATGAAGGTGAGGCTAAAACATTAACAGGAACTCCTGCTGGTGGAACTTGGTCTATCGTTTCTGGTGGTGGTTCTATTTCTGGTTCAACTTATACTCCAGCTAATATTAACACAAACACAACTGTAGTGATTCGTTATACAATTGCTGCTGATGGTGATTGTGCTTCGACTACTGATGATGTTACTTTCACAGTAACTCCTGTGTGTGATGTAGTTGCTGACAATACAACTTCTACTGCTACTATTAATGAAGGTGAGGCTAAAACATTAACAGGTTCGCCTGCTGGTGGTACTTGGTCTATCGTTTCTGGTGGTGGATCAATCAATGGAAATACTTATTCTCCAGCTGATATCAATACAAACACAACTGTAGTGATTCGCTATACAATTGCTGCTGATGGTGATTGTGCTGCTACAACTGATGATGTAACTTTTACAGTAACTCCTGTATGTGATGTAGTTGCTGACAATACAACTTCTACTGCCTCAATTACTGAAGGTCAAACTAAAACTCTTACAGGAACTCCTGCCGGTGGAACTTGGTCTATCGTTTCTGGCGGTGGTTCAATCAATGGAAACACTTATTCTCCAGCTGATATCAATACAAACACAACTGTAGTTATTCGTTATACAATTGCTGCTGATGGTGACTGCGCTGCTACAACTGATGATGTTACTTTTACAGTAACTCCTGTATGTGATGTAGTTGCTAATAACACAACTTCTACTGCTACTATTAATGAAGGTGAGGCTAAAACATTAACAGGAACTCCTGCTGGTGGAACTTGGTCTATCGTTTCTGGTGGTGGTTCTATCAATGGAAATACTTATTCTCCTGCTGATATTAATACAAACACAACTGTAGTGATTCGTTATACAATTGCTGCTGATGGTGACTGCGCTGCTACAACTGACGATGTTACTTTTACAGTTACTCCTGTGTGTGACGTAGTTGCTGACAATACAACTTCTACTGCCTCAATTACTGAAGGTCAAACTAAAACTCTTACAGGAACTCCTGCTGGTGGAACTTGGTCTATCGTTTCTGGTGGAGGTTCTATCAATGGAAATACTTATTCTCCAGCTGATATCAATACAAACACAACTGTAGTGATTCGTTATACAATTGCTGCTGATGGTGATTGTGCTGCTACAACTGACGATGTTACTTTTACAGTTACTCCTGTGTGTGACGTAGTTGCTGACAATACAACTTCTACTGCCTCAATTACTGAAGGTCAAACTAAAACTCTTACAGGAACTCCTGCTGGTGGTACTTGGTCTGTCGTTTCTGGTGGTGGATCAATCAATGGAAATACTTATTCTCCAGCTGATATCAATACAAACACAACTGTAGTGATTCGTTATACAATTGCTGCTGATGGTGATTGTGCTGCTACAACTGATGATGTTACTTTTACAGTAACTCCTGTGTGTGATGTAGTTGCTGATAATACAACGTCTACTGCTTCAATAACTGAAAGTCAAACTAAAACATTAACAGGTTCGCCTGCTGGTGGTACTTGGTCTATCGTTTCTGGTGGAGGGTCAATCTCTGGTTCAACTTATACACCAGCTGATATCAATACAAACACAACTGTAGTGATTCGTTATACAATTGCTGCTGATGGTGATTGTGCTGCTACAACTGATGATGTTACTTTTACAGTAACTCCTGTGTGTGATGTAGTTGCTGACAATACAACTTCTACTGCTTCAATAACTGAAGGTCAAACTAAAACATTATCAGGTTCGCCTGCTGGTGGTACTTGGTCTATCGTTTCTGGTGGAGGGTCAATCTCTGGTTCAACTTATACACCAGCTGATATCAATACAAACACAACTGTAGTGATTCGTTATACAATTGCTGCTGATGGTGATTGTGCTGCTACAACTGATGATGTTACTTTTACAGTAACTCCTGTGTGTGATGTAGTTGCTGACAATACAACTACAGCTACTACAATTAATGAAGGGCAAACTAAAACTCTTACAGGTAATCCTACAGGTGGAACGTTCACAGTAGTTTCTGGTGGAGGAACTATAAACGGAAATATTTATACTCCTGCTGATGTATCTACAGATACTACAGTAGTGATTCGTTATACAATTGCTGCTGATGGTGACTGTGCTGCTTCATCTGACGATGTTACTTTTACGGTTACAGAAGGTGGTTGTAATCAATCTCCAACTGATGCTGCTTTAGGATTTAACGTATTTACTTTAGAAGGTTTACAATTATCTACTAATGAAACTGAAGGTAGTGTTGCTACAGGTGGTGACTTGACTATTTCAGGAAACTATCAAATAACGACTAATGACCCTGGTTCTTTCCAAGTAAACAATGTAACTGTTGGTTTAGTTGTTGGTGGAAAAGTAAATTATCAATCAGGAAATTCTTTACAAATCAACCAAAATACTTATGTAAAAATTGGTGAAAGTAATGGATCTGTTGTTTGGTATAAAGATCAAAACAATGCATTTTCTCCTATTAGAGTTACTAAAAACTCAAGCTACAATTCTTCACCAAGAATTAGTTTACAAGCAAATGCAAATCAATTAAACGTATCATCTACAAATAATCCAATATTTGAGAGTAACGTAATAGATTTTGCTAGCGCATTTCAAACATTAAGAGGTAACTCTACAAATTTATCTCAATATGCAAACAATGCTCAGTTAACAAATCCTAATGGGCAACCAATTTCGAACACTAACTTACCAAATCAAGTAAAAATTAATTTACAAGCTGGTGTTAATTATCTAAACGTAACTGGTTCAGATTTAAATAACGTAAGTGTATTTACTTATAACAATAAGCCTAGTGCAACTAATATTTTAGTAATAAATGTAGATGCTGCAGGATCTTTTGATTGGACCGTTTGGAATCAAGCAGGCGTTGGTCAGCAAGATGCACCTTATATTATTTACAACTTTTATAACACAACTACTTTAAATGTTGTCGGTAACTCTACAGTTGTAGGTTCTTTATTTGCTCCTTTTGCAGATATAAACAAAACTGTAAACCAATCTAACATAGAAGGTCAGGTTATTGGAAAATCATTTAATCATGCAGGTGGAGAAGTACACTCAGCCAATTTTGTTCCAACAATTTCTGGTTGTACTACTAGTACAGGTGTTGCACCAACTGCAGAGTTCAATGTAAACTTGAATAACCAATGTTTTGATGGTAACTCATTCGAATTCACAAATACATCAAATACTGGTAACACATCGCAACCAAATGACCCTATTACGTATGCTTGGGATTTTGGAGATGGTACTACTAGTACGTTAATGAGTCCTACTAAAACGTATGCAAATTCTGGTACATATACTGTAACCATGACTGCTACTAATGGTGTTGGTTCAGATACAACCACAACTCAAGTAACTGTTAAACAAGATTTAGACATTACATTAACAATTAACTCTACAAGTAATGGTGATGGAAGTGTTACAAAAACTTTCACAGTAGATAATCCAGCTGTATTCCAAACTTATGATTGGTCTTTAGTTGAATCTGATGGAACATTAGTTGCCAATCTTGGTACAAATGTAACTACAGTAAATGCAACTATTACAGATGCTGGTTTATACTATGTAGAAATTGTTGCTGAAGATCAAAATGGATGTACTAAAACACACAGATTCCCTGTAACAGTAACTTCAGGAGAAGTTACAGGAGGTAATTCTGGTGGAGTTGAGTCTGAGTCTTTAGGAGATGCAATCTCTAAGATTTATGTGGGTAGAAAAAAGAACTCTGTTCCTACAACTTTCGTAAAATCTGATGCTAATCTTTACAACAAAGCTAAGATGAAAGCTGAGCAGCCTTATCAAGGTAAAGGGCAAACTATGTTAGACATGTTCCCTACTGAATTAGTAGCTGGTAATATCGCTAATGTTACCTCTCCTACTGATATCTTAGATTACACAATAGCTGATGAAGTATTATCTGTAGATTTCTCTTTAGATGGTAAAACCAAAGGGGTAGTTTTAGGTGTGAAAACATCAGATAAAATCTATAACCATACCAAGGCCTCTTGTGATAGATTAAGAGGTGCTGAAATCTTAAACATTCAAACTGTACAATTAGAAGGTTACAACTTCTTAATGCAAGGTATTAAGCAAAGAAATGGTGTTGTAGAATATGCGATCTCTTTTGCAACTGCTAAGAATAATAACGATACTAATTATACCATTCAAACCAATTGGTATGTAAACAACTACATCAAGTTTAACGATGTATATAACTTCCAGGTTTGGACTACAAACCCTGCTGATACTCAAAAATTAGTAGTAGATATTTTAAACAACTTAAAAGCATTTATTCCTGTAACTCAAACAGAAGTGCAGAAAGTGCCTAAAACATATGCTGCTAAGATTTCCAGAGAGAAAAATGAACTTGTAGTACTTTTAAGAAGCACTCAAAAAGGATTGAATACTGAGATCTCTATGGAAGAAATCTACTCTGAGACTGCTAACAATGTGAAGTTTAGATATAACCCAGTAAACACAGAGTTAGAGCAAACTTTAAGAGTAGACATTGCTGATGGATATGAGTATGATGGTTTAGTAAAAGTAGATGGTGAAGTTGAAGATGCCTTTTATCATGCAGATGGTAACTGGGGATTAGATTTCGATTCAAACTATACTAAAATTAAAGAGTACTTTGTATCAAATAGTTTTGATAGAATCTATCAAGATGATGAGCATGCTATCAACAGGAACGTAGCACTTAGAGCAACGAGTGATTTTGATTACTTAACACTTTACAAATCTTTATTACCTGGTACTTTAGCTGCTGATTATTCTGAGTACAACTACTTATCATTCACAGCAAAAGGTTCTGGACTAATTGAATTAGGTTTAATTAAAAAATCTATTGAAGATTGGAAAGCACAATATAGAGTAATGGTAGATTTATCTGAAGAAGAGCAAACTTATTATGTACCTTTCGATATCTTTACATCTAGTGCTAGTCAAGAAAAATTAACAGCTGAAGATTTAACAACATTATTATTTACGTTCTTACCTGTTGAGGCGCAAACAAAAGAGTTAGATTTAACAATCTCTGATGTAAAGTTCACCAAAATAGCAGTTGAAGATCAAATTGTAAATAAAATTGAGAAGTTTGAAAATGAATTTATGGCATATCCAAACCCTTCTCAAGGTAATGTAAACTTGTTACTATTTAGTCAAGTAGATACTGAAGCAACTGTAACTTTAACAGATATTACTGGTAAAACTATTTACAAAGAAAACGTAAACTTAAATACTGGTAAAAATGAACTAGACTTTAACTTTAGAGTTAAAACTGGTGTAATGTTACTAAAAGTAGCTAGTAAAGAAACAAACTATGGTACATCTAAAATAATCTTTAGATAAAACATATAAAATATCAATAGTCGAAATAATTTTTAGGGGTATTAATTTTTAGACTACTTGATCCCAAGAGCTGACTTACGTCAGCTCTTTTTTTTTGTATTGCATACTGGTTTAATTAAACTTACTTGCGAATAAAAGATAAAAACACTGCTCAATTACTTGATTTTCATATAAATTACGTTAAACTTATTATAAAAAATGTATATTTGCTACACCCCAAAATTTATTAATACCCTATTTCAACTTTAGATTATTATTATAATCTACTAAAATGTTACATCCCTAATGGATTACATCAATGAAACTGTGGTTAATAAAAAGAACTTCTCACTGCTTAAAATTGCAGCAACGTTTTTATTTATTTTCTTTTCAACCTTAAACGTAAATGCGCAATGTGTCAATGCTACAGATTGTGATGGAGATGGTATTGCCAATAGTATCGATTTAGATGATGATAATGATGGCATCTTAGATATAGATGAGTTTAGTTGCCCACCTTTGGCATCTGGTACAATTACATCATTTATTATAGAAAATAAACCACAAACAGCGTCTACCAAAACTGTAAACTCTTTTTCAAACTCGGCTTCACCATTTTCTCAAAACACTTCTTATACCCTATCTTATGGAACAAGTTTAGGAAAACGTTTAGAAGGTTTTGTTCTAAGTTCTGGAAATACAATTAAGGTAGACGAAGATGCATCTGTTGGTAACATTACCTTTAGAAGAGCTACAAGTGGTACTGCTCCTACCAACCAAATTATTTGGATTGAAAATGATGGCCATTCAAGTACTGCTAACGCAACTCAATTACATACAACAGAAGTAAACAACATGGCTGAAACCTTTTCGCATGGATTTTACAATGTAGGTAGTGATAATGTGTTTGATAATAGTATGTCTTCTCAAAACAATAATAATATAGAAAGAGTAGATGTAGTTTTTGATGATGGTTATTATATTAACTCGAATACTAATCAATACGTAACTGTTGGTGAAAGAGGAAAAAACAATTTTATTGATATTGCAATTATTACTAGTATAGATAATAATGGTACACCAACTTCTTATAGTTCGGTTTACAGAGTGACCACAAGTTCTATGACAACCATAGAAAAGTTACCCTCTACAGTATTAAGAAAAGAAATATCAGATACAGAATTCAGACCAAGCACAGCATTAAATCAAGATGTAGCAATAAGAGCGGTTAATTTTGCAGATTTCGGAGTTGCAAACGGAACCACAGTTTATGGGTACTCTATTTTTCCTCCAGATTACAACACAGCTAACCTTTTAGATTGGACAACTTTTCCAACCAATACAAACCCCTCATTAGGTGGTTTAGATTTGGTTTTGTTCAACTATTTTTCATCAGATTGTATAAGCAGAGATACAGATGGAGATGGCCTACCAGATAGTAAAGACACAGATTCAGATAATGATGGATGTCCAGATGCTATTGAAGCAAATAATTCGTATACATCAGCCACCGTAAATAATACGCTTGTTGGTGGTAGTAATGGAGGTAGTTTACTCAACTTCCCTACTCCTGTTAATAATAATGGAATTCCAACTGCAGTAGGTACTACAGTAGGTGGTTCTGAGGTTTCTGGACAATCAACTAGCAGTAAGGTTACAACTGCAGAACAAATTACAGTTAATACAGCTCCAACAAGTTTAACAGTTAATGAGAATGATAATGCTTCTTTTACAGTTAGTGCTTCATCAATATCAACAACTACTTTTGCTGCAGGAAATCCCAATTATACAATTCCACCAGGTACAAATAGCACAGCCAACCTAACCTACAAATGGTTTAAAAATTCGGCTTCTTCATCTATTCTATCTACTAATACAACCTTAAACTTAGGTACTGTTGGTTTTTCTGATGCTGGAGATTACACCTTACAGATATTTGCTGTAGACAATGTTTGCCCTGAAGAAATAACAGTTACTTTAACTGTAAATGATGTTCCAACAGCATCTAATGACACAGCAACAGTAAATGAAAACAGCCCTGCAAACACTATAGATGTTTTAAATAACGATACTTTTGGGAACGATGGGCCTAATACTGGTGCAATTTCTTTACCCAATGCAACATCTAGTAATGGAGGAACCTTGTCTGTAGATGATAATGGAACACCAAATGATCCAACAGACGATACTATATTATATACACCAAATTCAGGTTTCACTGGTAATGATACCTTTGATTACACCATAACAGATGCTAATGGAGATACTTCAACAGCAACAGTTACTGTAACAGTAAACACTGTTTTTAACTGTAATCAAAGTCCAACTGCACCTGCCCAAGGTTTTAATGTCTTTGTAGAAGAAAATTTAGAAGTGGTTGAAAATGAGAGTAAAGGTGCTGTAGCAGTAGGTGAAAACTTAACTATAAAAGGTAATTACAATGTAGCTTCTGATGATTGTGGAGATTTTGATACAAATGGATTAAAAACAGGTCTATTAGTAAACGGTCGTGTAAATTACCCATTAAATACGGTAATTAATACAGATGATGATGAGTGTAATTGTGGAGATCCAACCATTGTGAATAATGGAAGTTTTGAACAAGGAGCAAATCCATCTACTTGGACATTAAAGAATGAAGTTGATATACCTGGTTGGTATACTACTGCTACTGACAATAAAATTGAGATTTGGAAATCTGGTTTTCAAGGTAAAAATGCACAAAGTGGTAATTTTATTGCTGAAATAAATGCAACACAAAGAGCTGCACTATATCAAGTTATTTGTGCTGAGCCAGGCTCTGTATTAAATTGGTCTATATGGCATAGAGGAAGACGTGGAATTGATGTAGCTGATGTAAAAATTGGGGTGTCTTTAAATTCTGCAACTACTGTAAGTACAATGAGTACCGATCAAAATGCATGGCAAAATTATACAGGTTCATATACAGTGCCTGCAGGAGAAAATAAAGTTTATTTTGTATTTCAAGCGGTTTCTAGCCAACCATACAACAACTTATCTTATGGTAATTTAATTGATAATTTTGAAGTAACTAAAACAACTCAGGGAGTATGCCCAACAGGAGGTACAAATCCTGCTGGTTTGTTAACTGTAGTAAATCCTAATTATTATACTAAAATAGGAAACAGTAATGGTTCTGTGGCATGGTATTTTGATCAAAATAATGCACCAGCAAACATGAGAATAACTCCAAATGGAACTTATAACTCTTCTTCAAGAATTCAAATGAATAACAACTCACCTACTTATGGAGTGAGTGCAGGAAATAACCCTGTTTATGAAAATAATTTAATCGATTTTTCTAGTGCTTTCCAAAGCCTAAGAACAAATGCCACTAATTTAGCATTAAATGCCAATAATGCTGTTTTAGAGGATGATAATGGAAATTCTATTTCCAACACCAATTTAGCAAATCATACAGAAATATTCTTAAATAACGGTATCAATTATTTAAACATTACTGGTGCAGAATTAAATGCTACAAGTATTTTCGAAGCACAAAGAAATGCCAACGCAGATCGAATTTTAATAATTAATGTAGATGCCCCAGGAACATTTAATTGGAATGTTTGGGAGCAAAGAGGTTTTAGTGCGATAGACAGCCCTTATGTAATGTATAATTTCTCGAATACTACTGAACTGAATTTAGTTGGATCAGAAGAAATTTACGGAACTATTTTTGCACCAAATGCCGCTATAGAAAAATCAGTAAATAAAGAAGATATATTTGGTCAAGTAATTGCAAAATCTTTAATTCATGATGGTGGTACAATTCACTGTCAAAAATTTGCAGCAACCACAACTTGTCCACCAATTGTAGGTGTTGCTCCAACACCAGATTTTAACATCAATGTAAATCCACAATGTTTTGTAGAGAATGATTTTTCTTTCGAAAACACAACGCATACAGGAGGAACTGTGCAACCAGATGCACCAATTACTTATTTATGGAGTTTTGGAGATGGTACTACTAGTACAGAAATGAATCCTGATAAATACTATGCAAATGATGGTACATATACAGTTACACTTACAGCTACAAATACCTATGGCTCAAATTCAACAACCCAACAAGTTATAGTATTACCAGTTTTAGAACCGATTGTGAGCGTAACAACTTTACCATCTACAGGAGGTAAAATTGTAAAAACATTTACTATTGATAATGCAAGTTCATTTACTTCTTTCTCTTGGACATTACCAGGAAGTGGGCCAGGAAGTGGACCAGGAAAGTTTCAAAACACTAATCCAATAACACAAGAATTTACAGAAGCTGGTTCATTTATTGTTGCAGTTACTGCCACAAGTAATGATTGTACTATAACTATCGACATTCCAGTTACTATAACCTCTGGAGAAGTTACAGGAGGTAATTCTGGTGGAGTTGAGTCTGAGTCTTTAGGAGATGTAATCTCTAAGATTTATGTGGGTAGAAAAAAGAACTCTGTTCCTACTACTTTCGTAAAATCTGATGCTAATCTGTACAACAAGGCTAAGATGAAAGCTGAGCAGCCTTATCAAGGTAAAAGGCAAACAATGTTAGACATGTTCCCTACTGAATTAGTAGCTGGTAATATCGCTAATGTGACCTCTCCTACTGATATCTTAGATTACACAATAGCTGATGAAGTATTGTCTGTAGATTTCTCTTTAGATGGTAAAACAAAAGGGGTAGTATTAGGTGTAAAAACATCAGATAAAATCTACAACCATACCAAAGCTTCTTGTGATAGATTAAGAGGTGCTGAAATCTTAAACATTCAAACTGTACAATTAGAAGGTTACAACTTCTTAATGCAAGGTATTAAGCAGAGAAATGGTGTTGTAGAATATGCGATCTCTTTTGCAACTGCTAAGAATAATAACGATACTAATTATACTATTCAAACCAACTGGTATGTAAACAACTACATCAAGTTTAACGATGTATATAACTTCCAGGTTTGGACTACAAACCCTGCTGATACTCAAAAATTAGTAGTAGATATTTTAAACAACTTAAAAGCATTTATTCCTGTGACTCAAACAGAAGTGCAGAAAGTGCCTAAAACTTATGCTGCTAAAATTTCTAGAGAGAAAAATGAACTTGTAGTACTTTTAAGAAGCACTCAAAAAGGATTGAATACTGAGATCTCTATGGAAGAAATCTACTCTGAGACTGCTAACAATGTGAAGTTTAGATATAACCCAGTAAACACAGAGTTAGAGCAAACTTTAAGAGTAGACATTGCTGATGGATATGAGTATGATGGTTTAGTAAAAGTAGATGGTGAAGTTGAAGATGCCTTTTATCATGCAGATGGTAACTGGGGATTAGATTTTGATTCAAACTATACTAAAATTAAAGAGTACTTTGTATCAAATAGTTTTGATAGAACCTATCAAGATGATGAGCATGCTATCAACAGAAACGTAGCACTTAGAGCAACGAGTGATTTTGATTACTTAACACTATACAAATCTTTATTACCTGGTACTTTAGCTGCTGATTATTCTGAGTACAACTACTTATCATTCACAGCAAAAGGTTCTGGACTAATTGAATTAGGTTTAATTAAAAAATCTATTGAAGATTGGAAAGCACAATATAGAGTAATGGTAGATTTATCTGAAGAAGAGCAAACTTATTATGTACCTTTCGATATCTTTACATCTAGTGCTAGTCAAGAAAAATTAACAGCTGAAGATTTAACAACATTATTATTTACTTTCTTACCTGTTGAGGCGCAAACAAAAGAGTTAGATTTAACAATCTCTGATGTAAAGTTCACCAAAATTGCAGTTGAAGATCAAATTGTAAATAAAATTGAGAAGTTCGAAAATGAATTTATGGCATATCCAAACCCTTCTCAAGGTAATGTAAACTTGTTACTATTTAGTCAAGTAGATACTGAAGCAACTGTAACTTTAACAGATATTACTGGTAAAACCATTTACAAAGAAAACGTAAACTTAAATACTGGTAAAAATGAACTAGACTTTAACTTTAGAGTTAAAACTGGTGTAATGTTACTAAAAGTAGCTAGTAAAGAAACAAACTATGGTACATCTAAAATTATCTTTAGATAAAAACATATAAAATATCAATAGTCGAAATAATTTTTAGGGGTATTAATTTTTAGACTACTTGATCCCAAGAGCTGACTTACGTCAGCTCTTTTTTTTGCTATTTATATTTTCTATTTCTTTGAAATCATTCGTATTTTTACATTATAAAATTTACAAATGGCAAAAGACTTAAGTAATTATAGAAAATCATACGAAAAGCAAGAACTTTTAGAAAGCAATTGCCCAGAGAATCCTATGGAACTTTTTCAAACATGGTTTAAAAATGCAGATGAATCTGAAACTGTAGATGAAACAAATGCCATGAATATATCTACAATAGGTAAAGATGGTTTTCCTAAAAGTAGAATTGTACTACTAAAAAAAATTACTTGGGAAGGTTTTATATTTTACACCAATTACACTTCTGAAAAAGGACAAGCAATAGAAGCAAACAATAACATTTGTCTTTCGTTTTTTTGGCCAGGTTTAGAACAACAAATCATAATTAAAGGTAAGGCAGAACACCTACCAGAAAATTTATCTGATGGCTATTTTGAATCTAGACCAGATGGAAGTAAACTTGGAGCTTGGGCATCAAACCAAAGTACAGTAGTATCTTCTAGAGAAGAGTTAGAAAAGAATTTAGATATGTTCGAAAGAAATTTTGAAGGCATAGAAATACCAAGACCAAAACATTGGGGAGGCTATCTTACCAAACCAATTTCTATAGAATTTTGGCAAGGAAGACCTAACAGATTACATGATAGAATAAGATATACTTTACAAAAAGATTTTTCTTGGAAATTAGAAAGATTAGCCCCGTAAATATTTATATTTACAATTCAATATCAACCCAATGAAAACATTATATATAGTTCGTCATGCAAAATCATCTTGGAAATATTCAGGTATAGATGATATAGACAGACCATTGAAAAAGAGAGGTATAAAAGACGCTCACTTGATGTCTAAGGTACTTAACAAAATGGTTGATAAACCAGATGTTTTTATCTCTAGTAGTGCGAATAGAGCCTTACACACAGCTGTTATTTTCTGCGAAAATTTTGGGTTTCCTCATTTTAACCTACAAATTAAAAGACAATTGTATAGTTTTAGCGATGGCTACCTTGTAAAAACTGTTAATGCTTTAGATGATGGTTTTAATTCTGCAATTATTTTTAGTCACGATCATGGTATTAATACCTTCGTAAATGAGTTTGGTAACAGACCAATTGCTCATGTAACAACTTGCGGAATTATAGGTATTAAATTCAAAGAAAAACATTGGAAAAATATTAGAAGAGGAGAAACTTTTCTTGTTGAATTTCCAAAAAATCATAAATAAACTTCCTTGTTAGAAATAAAAAAATACGGAGCTATAGATATTGGTTCTAATGCAATACGTTTGCTAATTGCCAATGTAATTGTAAAAGATGGTAAAGAACCTCAATTCAAAAAATCATCTTTAGTTCGTGTACCTATTCGTTTAGGAGCAGATGCTTTTGTTGGTGGTGTTATTAGTGAAGAAAATACCACAAGAATGATAGAAGCCATGAACGCTTTTAAACTTTTAATGAATGTGCATAAAGTAGAACGCTATAAAGCTTGTGCAACATCTGCAATGAGAGAAGCAACTAATGGTTCTGAAGTTGTTCATAAAATAGAGAAAGAAACTGGAGTTAAAATTGATATTATTGGTGGTAAAGAAGAAGCAAGTATCATTTCATCTACAGATTTGAATGAACTGATTCAGGGTAACAACTCTTATTTGTACGTTGATGTTGGTGGTGGAAGCACAGAGTTTACCGTTTTTTCTGAAGGTAAAATCATCACTTCTAAATCCTTTAAAATGGGTACTGTACGTTTGCTCAACAATAAAAAATCTGTAAATAAAGAGATTTTTGCAAGCGTAGAGAAATGGATTCATAAGAACACCAAAGATCTTAAAAAATTGTCTTTAATTGGTTCTGGAGGAAACATCAACAAATTGTTCAAAATGTCTGGTAGAACCGAGGGCAAACCTATTTCTTATATATATTTAAATGCCCAATATCAATTCTTAAAAAAGATGAGCTATCAAGATAGAATTGTAGAATTAAGCTTAAACCCAGATAGAGCAGATGTTATTATACCTGCAACTAAAATCTATTTATCTGCCATGAAATGGAGTGGAGCCAGAAAAATTTATGTTCCAAAAATTGGTCTTTCTGATGGTATAATTAAAAGTTTGCACTACAACAAATTATAAATTATAATATTTCCTAAAAATTTATAAATGTTTTTAGTACATTTGGCACACTGTATTTACTATAAATAAAGACTTTGATTAATGATTATCCCAATGAAAAAAATTGTATTTAGTGCTGCTTTCATGTTGTTAGCAACTGTTGCTTTTGGACAAGATTTACCTGATAATCCAGAACCAGGAAAGTGTTACGTACGTTGTAAAACTCCAGACATTTATAAAAACGAAACTATTAATATCGCTGTTTCTCCAGAATACAAAAAGATTGTTTCTTTTCCTGCAGAATACGAAACTGTAGAAGAAAGAGTATTAGTTAGAGAAGCTGGTGAAGAAATTTTAATTGTACCTGCAGTTTGGGGAACTCAAGAAGTTACGTACTATGAAAAAGAAGATGGTACAAAAATAGAAATTGAAAAAGCAAGTTTTTTACAAGGATTTGAAACAGTAGAAACTAGAGCTGCTACTGCAAAATGGGAAATGAGTGAAAAATTACCAGATTGTGAATCTAGTAATCCAGATGATTGTAGATATTGGTGTTATAAACCAGTACCAGCTGAATTTAAAACAATGCCTGTTGAGAAATTAGCAAGTGATGCTTCAGTAAATAAAATACGTATTCCTGGTGTTACAAAAACATATACTAGAAAAGTAATGGTAAAACCACCATCTACTTCTGTAGTTAAAACTGAACCAGAATACATTACCATTAAGAAGACAGTATTAGTTAGAGATGCAAGAACTGAAGAAGTAGTTGTGCCTGCTGTATACAGATCTATTACAAAACAAGTATTGGTAGAAAAAGGAGGTTTATCTTCTTGGAAAGCTGTAGACTGTTCTTTAATTGACAATACTCCATTACCAATTAACTGGGATTTCTCTAGTGCAACTTTAAACGAAGGTGCAAAACAAATTATAGATGCTAGATTATTACCAATCGTTAAAGATGGTGTAGCTGTATTCATCGAATCTCATACAGATATGAGAGGAACTAAAAGAGACAATCAAGAATTATCAGACAGAAGAGCAAAAGCCGTAACAGATTACTTAATTTCTAAAGGAATTAATGCTACTCAATTATATGCTAAAGGCTTTGGTGAAACAAGATTACTTAACAAATGTGCTGATGGTGTTGTTTGTTCTGAATCTGAACATGCAGTAAACAGAAGAACTACATTTAGAGTAGTGAATCAGAAATAAAGAAAATATAAAGCATAAAAAAACCGAAGTAAATTTACTTCGGTTTTTTTTTTGTGTCTTGTTCTAATTAAAATTTCTGTATTACAGACTGTATAAAAGGATAGTAATACTCAGTCATGATATAACCGCTTTTTTCAGCTATTTTTCGACCTCTGTGATTCACAAAAATTAAAGTCGGAAAAGAATTTACTTTAAACTTCTTTTTTAAATACAAATTCTCACTCAACTTATCTTGAGTTAATAAATCTTGCTGTCTAGGTATATCTACCTCTAACAAAATTAATTCCTTGTCTGAAAATTCCTTGAATTTTTCTGTGTGAAATAATTCCTTGTCCAAACGAATACATGGCCCACACCAATCTGAACCTGTAAAATACATAAGAACTGGTTTGTTCTCTTCTTTAGACCTTTTTAAGGCCTCTTTGTACGTTAACACCCAATTCAGACGATCTGAATTAATGTCATTAATAGCTAATTTCTCTGTTTTAGTTTCCTGTGGGTAAGTCAATAAAATTGCAAAAACGCAAAGTAGGGGAAACATTACTTTTTTCATCATAATGTGTTTTTAAATTTATCAAATGTATCAAAAAAAATCGAAAAATTGCAAATTATGAAATCAAACCATCTAGAAAGTAATGATATCACTAAAATTAAATGGCGTTTTTAGCTATGGAATTCATTATGAGATTATTAAACTTAACCTCTTCATTATTTAAAAATTTAGTTTCAATTTCCAAATAAGAAAGCTGATTAACTTTATTTTGTAATCGAGTATAATCTTTCTCTGTGGTAAGAATTAATTTATCCTCAGTATCAATTCTCTCAAATGTAGACTGAATATCATTGATATCCTTATTACTAAATTGATAATGATCTGGAAAATTTAAATGTGTGTATGCAATATCATTTGAAGTCAAAAACTCCAATAAAGGTGCAGGATTTGCAATACCTGTAACCAACAAAAGGTGTTTATTTTTTAATTCGTTAATAGTATAATTATGATGACCAGAAATTTTACTAGCATAACTGATTAAACTAAAAAAAACAGGTTTATCATAAATTTGTAGTTGCTGGATAATTTCTTTTTGCTTTGAACTAGACAATTCTTTAGGGCATTTAGTAACTACAATTACATCAGCTCTTGTAGCTCCTGCCCTACTTTCTCTTAAATTACCTGTTGGTAACAAATAATCATCAGTAAATAAATCATTAAATTTCGTTAGTAAAATATAGTAACTACCCTCAACTTTTCTGTGCTGATAAGCATCATCTAACAAAATAACTTCTGGCGATTTTGTTTTTAATAAAGTTTTTATGCCTTCTACTCTTTTTTCACAAACAGCAACAGTTATATTTTTAAATTTTTTGAAATATTGCAATGGTTCATCTCCTATGTCTAATGAAGTATGCGAATCATTTGCTAAAATATAACCTTTCGTTTTCCGGCCATAACCTCTACTTAGAATGGCAATTTTAGCTTTCTCTTTTAACAACCTCGTTAAGTATTCTATTTGTGGAGTTTTACCTGTACCTCCTACACTTAAATTACCAACAACAATTACTGGCAAAGAAAACTTAGTAGATTTGAAAACTTTTTTCTCAAATAATAAATTACGAATTGCTGTAATTAGATGATAAACAACAGCAATTGGGAACAATAAAAATCGAAGAAATTTCATTGCAGTAAAAATACATTAAAAATGTTAACTTTGATTTTCAATAATTTGATAAATGACTATTAAAGACGTTACAAATCACATAGAAGAATTAGCCCCATTAGCCTATGCTGAATCTTTTGATAATGTAGGATTATTACTAGGAAATTATAATACAGAAGTAACTGGAGTACTGGTAACTTTAGACACATTAGAAGATACAATAAATGAAGCCATTGCTAAAAACTGTAATCTAATTGTTAGTTTTCATCCTATTATTTTTGGAGGATTAAAGAAAATAAATGGCAATTCTTATGTAGAAAGAGTAGTTCTTAAAGCCATTAAAAATGACATTGCCATTTATGCTACTCATACAGCTTTAGATAATTCTAAACATGGAGTATCAGCTAAAATGTGTGAAGTTCTAGGTCTACAAAACACTAAGGTTCTAATACCTAAAAAAGGAATTATTAAGCAATTAAATACCTATGTACCAGAAGAAAAAGCTAATGAGGTTAGAGAAGCCCTTTTTAAGGTGAATCAAAATAATATTGGTAATTACGATAGTTGTTCCTTTAGTAATTTAGGAGAAGGTACTTTTAAGGGAAATGAAAACTCTAACCCCACTTATGGTGAAAAGGGCAAATTGCATTCTGAAAAAGAAACCAAAATATCTATTGTCTTTCAAAGTAAAGACGAAAAAACGATACTAAATGCTTTGAAACAAAATCATCCTTATGAAGAAGTAGCTTACGAAATTGTATCTACAGAAAATGTTCACGAAAACATTGGAATGGGTATGGTTGGCGAATTAAAAACTGAAATGGATGAACAAGCATTTTTGAATTACCTCAAAAAGACGATGCAAACAGATTGTGTTAGACACTCAGAATTACTTTCTAAAAAAATAAAAACAGTAGCTGTTTTAGGTGGCTCAGGAAGTTTTGCTATAGAGAATGCAAAGAGTGTTGGAGCAGATGCCTACGTAAGTGCAGATTTTAAATATCATGAGTTTTTTAGAGCCGAAAAGAAGATACTTTTGGCAGATATTGGGCATTATGAGAGTGAACAATTTACAAAAAACCTTTTGGTTGATTATCTTACAAAAAAATTTAGTAATTTTGCAATCATTTTATCAGAAAAAAGTACAAATCCTATACATTATATATAAACATGGCAAAGAAGAAAGAAGTTTCGGTTGAAGAAAAATTAAGAGCTTTATATGATTTACAATTAATAGACTCTAGAATTGACGAAATTAGAAACGTAAGAGGAGAATTACCTTTAGAAGTTGAAGATTTAGAAGATGAAGTTGCTGGTTTAAATACACGTATTTCTAATTTAGAAAAAGATGTTTCTAGCTTAGAAACAGATATTAACAATAAAAAGTTAGCCATTGATGAGTCTAAATCATTAATGAAAAAATACGAAGAGCAACAACAGAAAGTTAGAAATAACAGAGAGTTTGATTCTTTATCTAAAGAAATCGAATTTCAAGACTTAGAAATTCAATTAGCAGACAAAAGAATTAACGAGTTTAAAGCAAAAATTGCTCAGAAATTAGAAGTTATTGATGCTACTAAAGAAAAATTAGCAAAGCAAGAACAACATTTAGGACACAAAAAGTCTGAATTAGATGCAATTTTAAAGGAAACTGAAAAAGAAGAATCTCTTTTAATTGAAAAATCGAAAGAGTTTGGTGAGTCTTTAGACAAGCATTTATATTCTGCTTACAATAGAATTAGAACTAAAGTTAAAAATGGTTTAGCTGTAGTAGCCATAGAACGCGGTGCTTCTGGTGGTTCTTATTTTACAATTCCGCCTCAAGTTCAATTAGAAATTGCGAATAGAAAGAAGATTACAATTGACGAACACAGTGGACGTATCTTAGTAGATGCAGCATTAGCTGAAGAAGAAAAAGAAAAAATGGATAAGTTATTTTCTTAGTCTTAGTTTAATATATTTATAAAAAAACTCGAAGCGCTTGCTTCGAGTTTTTTTGTATTTCATTTTTTATAAAATTAGAAATCTAACTTTCTTAGATAGTCCATCTTTAAGTTCCAAATAGCTAAATCTTTCCTATACTTCTCTACTTGGTTTTTTACATTTTTAACTAAAGGATTATCATCTGTAGCATTAGAGAAAAACCCTAAATTATTCTCTAATTGTTGAATTTCTTTATTAATTTCATCCTGCTTTTTACGAATAAATTGCTGTTCTGAAACCAGTTTTCTTGTATCATTATCTGCTAAATAAGAATCAATAAGATTAGTAAACTTCAACATTGCTACTTCTTCTTTATCTAATGATAAATTTTCGAGCATTTTATCTACCTGCTTATTAAACTTTTCTTTAAGGTTGCCAGAATTTTTAGGTAAGCTTCCTAAATCTCTCCATTTATCAATCGCTTCTAAAACCTCTTCTTTAGATTCTTTTTTAGTTTCCTTTAAATTTTCTAAAAACGCTTTCTTTGCTGTAATTACTTTTTCTTGCTCTTTGCTAACAGCATTCTTTTGGTTATTTAAACGATCAAAATAATGATTACATGCACTTTTAAATTTTTTCCAAATATCATCAGAAAACTTTCGAGGAACATGACCAATTTTTTTCCAATCTGCTTGAATTTTTTTCATTGCATTTGTAGCCATTTGCCAATCTTCACTATCCTTAAAAGATTCTGCAATTTCTATTAATGCCATTTTTTTCTTTAAATTCTCTTGCTGCTCATTTTTTTCTCGTTTATAAAAAGTATTTTTTGCAGTATTAAATTTTTTGGTAGCTTCTTTAAATTTCTGCCAAACTTCCTCACTTTTATTATAAGGCAATTTACCAGCTTTAAAGTACTCTTGTCTTAATTTTTCTACCTCCTTTATACTTTTTTGCCAATCATTATGAGTTTTATTAGAAGACGTGTCATAAGCATTCAGCTTTTTTATTACCTCATGCTTCTTTTCTACAATTTCTTGGAACTTAGAACGCATTTCTTTAAAATATTCATGTCTTCTATCATGAATTTTCTTAGTAGCATCACTAAATTTCTGCCAAATTTCTTCACGCATTTCTTTAGCTACAGGCCCAATATCTTCTTTCCAGCTCTTATGTAATTCTTGTAATTCTTTAGAAGCGTAATTTACATCCTCTTCATTCGCCAAAGCTTTGGCTTTTTCTATAATCTTTAACTTCTCTTCTAAATTGTATTTAAAGTCTAGGTCTCTTAAATCGTTACTTAGATTTAAAAGATCGTAAAAGCGTTCTACATGATGATGATAAGTTTTCCAAGTATCATTATAATGCGACTTTGGCACAGGTCCAATAGCTCTCCATTTATCTTGAATGGCTTTAAATTCTTTATACATTGTTGTAGAATCTGCATTCTCAATCAAAGATTTTAAACTATCAATTACATCATTTCTTTTGTCTAAATTCTGATTTAATTGAGTATCAATTTCTTTATAATAAGCATCTCTACGTTTTTTATAATCAAAAAGCAGCTCATTATATTCTGACTTTAAAGGACTAGAAAATTTAAAATCGATTGAATTACCTCCTTCTTCTAAAAATTTTGCTTTTTTCTGAGCTAAAAGGGCTCCAAATTTCTTGTTGAATTCACTTTTAATGTTTTCTACAGCTGTTTTAACTGACTGAACAGGATTGTTATTCAAAACTGTTTTAAAGCTAACCAATAACTCCTCTAAGCTTTTATCTGAATAATTCTCTACTGGAATTTCTTTTTCATCTGCTTGATTAGGGGTTGCTTCTTCATTAGCACTTTCTACTGGAGTAACGTTGCTCTCAGAATTACTTTCTGTTTTAGATTCTTCTGAATTTACAACATTTTCATCTTGAACAACTTTTTCTTGATTATCTAACATATCTACAATGTTTAAAGGTCTTAATACAATAATATAAATGTATAGTCACCAAAATTACTTACAACTTACAAAATTTGCAAGGTTTAATTATAGCAAAAATTTATACTGTAATTAAGAGTTCCAAATTCGCCAAGATTCCTCTGCTTGCAGCTCTAACATTTCGTAACCATTCTTAATTTTGGCACCATTTGCTTTACCATTTGCTAAGAATTTTGAAACTTCTGGGTTGTAGATTAAATCATACAATAGATGCTTAGAAGTAATAAATTGATATGGAATTGCAGGACATTTATCTACATCTGGTGAAGTACCTAATGGAGTTGAATTAACAATAATGGTATAATCTTGCATGATTTCTTGAGATAAATCATTGTAAGAAATTTGCTTTTTCGTTTTTGGGTTTCTAGAAACAAACTTGTACTTAATATTGTTTAACTTTAATGCATATGCAATAGCTTTAGAGGCACCACCTGTTCCTAAAATTAGAGCTTTCTTATGGTGCTTTTCTAATAATGGTACTATTGATTTTTCGAAACCAACTACATCAGAATTGTAACCTTTTAAATTGCCTCTTTTAGTAATTTTAATAGTATTTACTGCCCCAATTTCTTTAGCAGTCTTATCTATTTTATCAAGATAAGCCATAACCTCTTCCTTATATGGAATAGTTACATTAATACCTTTAATTGATTCATTGTTTTCTATGATACTAGGAAAATCTTCAATTTTTGGGATATCAAAATTCACATAAGAATGATGTTCTAAATTAAGAGCTGAGAACTTTTTTGTAAAATATCCTCTAGAGAATGAATAAGAAATATCTCTACCTAATAATCCAAATAACTTACTTTTTTCTTCTTTTCCCATAATAATCTATAATAAGCACTATTGCAATGCCAATTAGCATAAAAAATATTGCTAAAAATGTTTCTGAATTGAATAACTCAGGCATAAAACGCTCAAAATTCTCTATAACTTTATTTCCTTCTTTATCTATTAAGAATTCACCATTTTCCTGAGCATATATTTTTTCTTTCCAAGGCCATACAATACCTAAAGAACCTGTTATAAATCCAATAATTACTGCATTTACAATTTTATTATATTTTTTTAAAACATAACCCAATACATGAGAAATTGAAACCAAACCAAAAGCAGAGCCTGCAGTAAAAACTGAAATGATTTTTAAGTATTTTACTTTTATAGGATCAGATAAAACTTCAAAATTCCCAATAGCTAAATTGGTTAATACGTTTAAAAGAACGTTTACAGAATCTACCAATAGCAGCACATAATTACCTAACAGAATTAAAATAAAGGAACCTGATAAGCCAGGTAAAGTCATACCAGAAACACCTATAATTCCACATAAGAAAACAAACCAAAGATTATCATTTTCTTTAGCAGGCTTTAAAAAACTTATGGCCAAGCCAAGTGTAATTCCGATAATTAAAGATATAAAACTAGTTCTATTCCATTTACCAAAATCTTTTCCTATGTAATAAATAGAGCCTACAATCATTCCAAAAAACCAGCTCCAAACAAACAATTCATAATGCTTTAGCAAGTAATCTAAAAGTAGTGAAACACTGAAATAACTAAAAATACTTCCACCCATTACCAATAAGATAAATTGGGCATTTGTGTATTGAGCAAAGGTTTTAAAATTACCAGCAATGAGAAGCTTAAAAGCTTTTAAATTTATTTTTTGAAAAGAGTAAATAAGATCTTCATAAAAACCAAGCACATAAGAAACAGTTCCTCCAGAAACACCAGGCACTTTATTGGCAGCACCCATTGCTAATCCTTTAAAGAATAGTTTAGCTTTCTGTACAAAAGTTCTTTGTTCTCGCATTTAGTTTTTTTGTGTGGCTAATTTCTCCATTCCTAAAATTAGTGCAAATCCGATAAAAGCCAATAAAATTGCGAATAATAATTGTGCATCACCATCAAAATTAGATGGTAAAACACTTTGTTGATTGAATGGCACTTGCTCTCCATGAGAATTTGTACGCCAAGTTATGGTTTCTTTCCAAGGCCAAATTTTATTTAAAGAACCGATAATGAATCCTGTTAAAACAGCAAGCGTATAATCTTTGTAATGGTTAAATAACCATTTTAAAATTTTAGAAAATGATAACAAACCTACAATAGCTCCTAAGCCTACTACTGCAATTGTTTTTAAATCCTTATCGCTTACAGCAGATAAAATTGGTTTATAAGCCCCTAAAAGTACCAAGATAAAAGCACCTGAAATACCTGGTAATATCATTGCACAAATGGCTAAAGCACCAGCTATAAACATAAATAAAAGTGATGAATTTTCATTAACTAAAGGGTTTAATGTAGTAATATAATAAGCTACAAAAGCCCCAATAATTAAGACTAAAACCGATATAAAGTTCCATTTTTTAATTTGTTTCGCAATGTAAATTATACTTGCCAAAACCAAACCAAAAAAGAAAGACCAAAGTAAGATAGGTTCATTTTCTAATAGGTATTTAATAGCTTTTGCTAGTGATACCACACTTATAAAAATCCCTATAAATAAAGCTAATAGAAAATTTCCATTTAACTTTTTCCAAGCTATTTTAAAACCTTCATTTTTTAAAGTTTTAAAAAGTTCTAAATTAATATTACTAATTGAGCCTAAAAGTTCTTCGTAAATACCAGAAATAAATGCTATTGTTCCTCCAGAAACACCTGGTACAACATCTGCAGCACCCATTGCCATCCCTTTAAGACTTATTATAATATAGTCTTTGATTTTTCTGCTCATCTTATAGAAATTTCTTTATAGAACGAATATAAAATTTTTTTGGATATATAAAGTATTTCATACTCAAGTATCTAGAAAAAGTCCTTATTTTAGTTTTAAATTATCTAAAGTACATATAACGAACTAATTAATAAATCATGAAAGGCAAGGCTCTTTTAATTTTATCACTACTAACATCGATCATTATTCTAATTTCTTGTAATAAAGAAACCACTAAACCGCAAGCAACTGTATATTTCAATGGAAAAATAATCACTATGGAGGGTGATAACCCAACCTATGTAGAAGCATTAGTAACCAGAAATGGTAAAATAGAGTTTACTGGAAATTCAGACCAAGCTATGGAAAAAGCTGGTATGGGTCATAAAATGATAAACCTAAAAGGTAAAACTATGTTACCTGGTTTTATTGATGGCCATTCACATTTTGCCAACTTTTCTGCTCAAGCGATTGGTGCACAAATTTTACCTCCACCAGATGCAGGTGCAAAAGACATTCCATCTATTATATCTATTTTAAAAGAGTGGAATACCGAAGAAAACAGAGCCTTAACAGGTTGGATTTTCGGAACTGGATTTGATGATTCTGTAATAGAAGAAAAACGTTTTCCGACCAAAGAAGATTTAGACAAAGTAACTACTGAACATCCTGTAATGATTATCCATATTTCAAATCACTTTGCAGTATTAAACTCTAAAGGATTAGAATTATTAGGCATTACAGAAGACACTAAAAATCCTGAAGGTGGAATTATTAGAAGAATGCCAAATAGTCAAGAACCAAATGGTGTTCTAGAAGAATTGGCTGCAATACCTCATATGTTAAAAGCGCTGACACCAAAGTCTGATGAAGCTCTTCTAAAATTCATGAAGGCTGGTCAAGACTTGGCTTTATATTATGGTTACACAACAGCTCAAGAAGGAAGAGCTATGGAACAGCATGAATTATTAGCAACCTTCGCAGATAAAAATTTCTGGAAAATTGATATTGTTTCTTACATCGATTATTCTTTTCAAGATCTTATGAAAAGTAAATGGAATAAAAAAGAGTATGAAAACCACTATAGAATTGGTGGTTTAAAGTTAACTTTAGATGGTTCTCCTCAAGGAAGAACTGCGTGGAGAACTAAACCTTATTTATTAGCACCACACAATGCAGCTCCAAATTATTTAGGATATCCTGCAATACCAAAAGATGAAGATGTTTTAGCTATTTATGAAAATGCATTCAAAAACAATTGGCAAATACTTACACATGCCAATGGAGATGCTGCAATGGATCAAATGATTAGAACCATGTCTAAAGCTGCAAAAAAATATGGTAATGAAGATCGTAGAAATGTTTTAATACATGGGCAATATGTTAGAGATGATCAATTAGATTCTTTAAAAAAACTAAATGTAATTGCCTCTTTATATCCTTTACATACTTTTTATTGGGGAGATTGGCATCAGGAAATTATTGGTGGTGAATTAGGAGAAAAAATTAGTCCTGTAAAAACAGCCTTAAACAAAGGTTTAAAAGTAACCATACATTCAGATGCACCTGTTGCTTTACCTAATTTAATGCGTGTAGTTTGGACAGCTGTAGAAAGAACCTCTAGGTCAGGAAAAGTAATTGGAGAAAATGAAAGGTTAACACCTTACGAAGCTTTACAAGCAATTACAAGTTGGTCTGCATATCAACATTTTGAAGAAGACACAAAAGGATCTTTAACTGCTGGCAAATTAGCTGATTTAGTAATTCTTAATGAGAACCCTTTAACAGTTGAACCAAGTAAAATTAAAGATATCGTAGTTTTAGAAACTATTAAAGAAGGGGAATCAATCTATAAAAGAGAGTAGATCGTTCTCGAATAATAAATATGTTTAAGATCAACATTTGATTTTTTCTTAATCTTCTTATCTTTGAGAATACTTAAAAAAAATATCATGAAAATTAAATCAATATTCTTAGCGCTGACTGTTCTAGCATTGTTTTCTTGCAAATCTGAAGCAAAAAAAGCTTTGGATAAAAAAATGCCTCTTGCAGAAAATGTAAAAGAACAAACTGAATTAGAAATTACACCAATAAGTCATGCAACTGCAGTCTTAGAGTTCGATGAAACTGTTATTTATTTAGATCCTACAGGTGGTGCAGAAGCGTTTGCTTCTTTTGAAGACCCTCATTATGTTTTAATAACCGATATTCATGGTGATCATATGAACTTAAAAACCTTGAATGCCTTAGCTTTAGAAAATACTATAATTATTGCTCCTGAAGCAGTAGCTAAAGAAATTAGCGCTGTTAAAGCGAAAGAAATTGTTGTAATTAACAATGGCGAAGAAAAATCATTCTCTAATTTTGATATTGAAGCAATACCAATGTACAATTTAAGAGAAGAAGCTTTAAAGTTTCATAGTAAAGGAAGAGGAAATGGTTATGTGCTAACCATTGATGAAGAAAGAATTTATTTTTCTGGAGATACAGAAGACATTCCAGAAATGAGAAATCTAGAAAACATCGACAAAGCATTTGTTTGCATGAATTTACCTTACACAATGCCTGTTGAAAATGCAGCTAGTGGAGTATTGGCTTTTAAACCAAAACAAGTATATCCTTATCATTACAGAGGTACAGGTGGTTTGAGCGATGTAAGTGAATTTAAAGAATTGGTAAACAAAGAAAATAAAGAAATTGAAGTGGTACAGTTAAATTGGTACCCAAATAGAAAATAATAACTATCTAAACTCTATAAAATTATGAAAAAAATAAGTCTATTAATTTTACTTTTTGCAATCGCAATTTCATGTACAAAAAGTGAAGAAAAATTTGCTGAAGCAACTATAAATGCAAAAAGTGGAAGCTCAGTTAGCGGAACTGTTAGTTTTACTCAAGTTGATGGTAAAGTTATGATGAAAGCCGAATTAAAAGGATTAACTCCTGGTACACACGCCATTCATATTCATGAAAAAGGAGATTGTTCTTCTGATGATGGTAAATCTGCTGGAGGTCACTGGAACCCAACACAAGATAATCATGGAAAATGGAAGCATGGCGAATTTCATAGTGGAGATATTGGTAATTTAGAAGCTGATGAAAATGGAAATGCTACCATAGAAAAAGAAAGTGATTTCTGGTGCATAGGTTGTGAAGACGATACCAAAAACATTATAGGGCATGCCATTATTGTTCATGCAGGTACAGATGATTTTAAATCTCAACCTTCAGGTGCTGCTGGTGCTAGAGTTGGTTGTGGAGAAATTATGGAAAAATAATTGAACCATATTAGAATATAAAAAAGTCACTAGAAATAGTGGCTTTTTTTGTTTGTTGAAAATTAAAATAAATTAATACGTCAAATCTATTTTAGTTCTTACATCGTCTAACGTATTTATCAACTTTCTAGAAAAATCAAAAGACATTATATTACTTTCTTTTTTACCTTCTCTTAATAGTTGACTGAAATGATCTGCTTCAAAATTATAACCAATACTCTTATAGTTAAAATCTAAAGTTTCTGAATTATTATTTTGAATTACGGTTACAGTAGAAGGTTCATGAAATCTGGTATTAATAACCAATTTTGCTTTTTCAAAGGTAAAAATAGCTTCAGTTGGAGTTTCTTCTAACAAAGTACTTTTTAGATATACTTTGGCTTTTTCGTAACTAAAAATCATATCACAAACTGCATCTGCCCCATTTTCGAAAAACTCAGCTTTAGCCTCTATATTAGAAGGACTACCTAAAGTACTCAAAGCAGCAAATATTGGGTAAATACCAATATCTAATAAAGAACCTCCACCCACTTCCTTCTTAAAAACCCTGCTGTCTGTATTGTAAGGAGTAACAAATCCAAAATCGGCCTTTAAATCAATTAAATCGCCATACTTTTTTGTCTTATAGATATCGAGTACAAATCTATAATGAGGTAAAAAGTAGGTCCAAAGCGCTTCCATCAATAAAACATCATTTTCTTTTGCAACAGCTATCATTTCATTTACCTCTTCTAAATTCATGGCAAATGGTTTTTCGCATAAAACTGCTTTTTTATGCTTTAAACATAGAATAGAATGTTCTTTATGAAAACTATGTGGAGTTGCTATGTAAACTGCATCCACATTTGGGTCTTGAGCTAGTTTTAGGTAAGAATCGTAAGCTTTATCTGCACTAAACTGTTTGGCAAATTCATTTGCCCTTTCTTCACTTCTGGAAGCTACAGCTGCAAGATTTACGTTGCTTACATTCGCCAAATCTGTAGCAAATCTGTCCGCAATTTTACCTAAACCAATAATTCCCCAATTGATAATTTTACTGTTATTCATTATCCTTCATTAAATTTTAGCTTCGATTTATCTTGAGTAAATGTTTGAATAAAAATGGCAATTCCCATTACTAAAACACATCCTAGTAGGTTAAGCCATAAATAAGGTAACCAATCCATTATAAACACATAAATTATTATAACTTGAGTGATAAGTGCAGCTATAAATACTGCATTTCCTCTTACAAATTTGATGAAAAATGCTAATAAAAATATACCCAAAACATTCCCATAAAATATGGAACCAATAATATTTACCAGTTGAATTAAATTATCGAACAAATTAGCAATACATGCTACAGAAATTGCAATAATTCCCCAAGCTAAAGTGAACCATTTAGATGCTTTTACATAATGCTCTTCAGTTTTCTCCTCACCTAAATTTCTTTTATATAAATCCATTGCTGTTGTGCTTGCTAATGCATTTAATTCTGATGCTGTAGAAGACATTGCTGCTGATAGTATTACAGCCAAAAGCAAGCCTATTAATCCTCTAGGTAAATTATTTAGAATGAAATGAATAAAAACATAATCTTTATCATTAGATTCTATTTTTTTAAAATCTTTTTGTTGATTTAAAATATTCACCAAATCTTTAGCTTCTTCTTTTATGGCTAAATCTTGTGCATTTAATATTTTAATTTTTTCTTTTTCTCTATTCTGAACACCGTCAATAAACATCATTCTTTTTTCATCTTCAATTTTAGCATGTCTGCTTTCTAATTGTTGATATTGACTGCTAAATTTAGAGTTTGCAATAGCATCATTAACCTTTGGATTAAAATTTAAAGGTGATGCATTAAATTGATAAAACACAAAAACCATAACACCTACTAGCAAAATAAAAAATTGCATAGGTACTTTTAATAAACCATTAAAAATTAAACCTAACTGACTTTCTCTGACAGATTTACCAGACAAATAACGTTGAACTTGACTTTGATCTGTTCCAAAATAGGATAACATTAAAAATGTTCCTCCTAAAATACCTGTCCAAACTGTATATCTGTTATTTAAATCAAAAGAAAAGTCTAGGACCTCCATTTTTCCACTAGCTCCTGCAATATCTAAAGCTTTGCCAAATGTAATATCTTCTGGAAGTTGACTCATAATCATAAAAAATGCTACCAACATTCCAAAAAATATAATAATCATTTGCTGTTTCTGAGTAACATTTACAGCTTTTGTACCTCCTGAAACTGTATAGACAATTACTAAAAAACCAATAATAATATTTAGGACTAACAAATCCCAACCTAGCACTGCAGATAGTATAATCGCTGGTGCAAAAATGGTTATACCTGCTGCCAAACCTCTTTGTATTAGAAATAAAATAGCTGCTAAACTTCTTGTTTTTAAATCGAATCTACCTTCCAAGAATTCATAAGCAGTGTATACTTTTAACTTATGATAAATAGGTATAAAAACTGCGCAAATAATTACCATAGCAATTGGCAATCCAAAATAAAATTGCACAAACCCCATTCCACTATGAAAAGCCTGACCTGGAGTTGACAAAAAGGTTATTGCACTGGCTTGAGTTGCCATGACAGAAAGACCAATTGTCCACCATTTAGAATCGCTACCACCTTTTATATAATCTGTGACGTTACTGTTTTTACGAGTAACATAAGTACCATAAGCAACTATGAATATTAAAGTTACAGAAAGTATTATCCAATCTACATAATGTAATTTACTTGCTACTTCCATAAATTAATTTGTAAAATGATTTGTGATAAGATAAAATACAATCAGATAAATTAAGTTCGCAATTAAAACGAAGGTGTAACTTCTTTCCCACTTATATTTTGGTTTTTCCAAACGATTCATTTTAAATGATTAGCTTCTTATTTATTATTCTTTACCTACAGACAACATATTTGCAAATAACTTGTAAGCCCCAGAAACACCTGCTGGTAGTTCTCTAAAAAAACTTAAACCAGTATAAATGTAATTTCCTTCACCATATTTAGCAATTAACAAACTACCTAACTTTGGAGTTTCTCCTTTGTCTTTCATGGATAATAAAGGTGTATACTGCTCGCTCCAAATATCTGGAAAGTACAAACCCCTTTCTTGTACCCAACCTTTAAAATCAGCTTCTGTAATTTTATTCGGAAAATTTAACAACGAATTATTCGGATCTAAAATAGTCACTTCTGCAAATTCATCTGTAACTCGATCTCTAGACAATTTAAGTTGATAAGGTGCTTGTACATCTACTCCTCTATTTGTGTTGTATTGCACTATTAAATTTCCTCCATTCTTTACATATTCCAACAAAAATTTCTGTTTGAATTTTAAATCATTCACAACATTGTAGGCTCTTATTCCTAAAACAATTGCATCAAATTGTTGTAAATTTTTATTGTTTATTTCTGATGGTTTTAAAGCAATAACCTTATACCCAATTTGTTGTAAACTTTCTGGCACAGCATCTCCTGCTCCTTTTATGTAACCGATATTAGTACCTTTCTTTTTGATATTTAATCTTACAATTTTAGCTTCAGAATTCTTAAGAACTGTCTGTTTTGGTATATGATTGTAATTAATTTCTATTAACTCCTTTGTAAACTTTTCACCTTGTGAATTTGCAATAACTTTTAAGTTGCCTTCAGATTGATTTTTTGGAGGAACAACTGTAAAAACAACTACTTGTTTATCATTTTTTTGAGCAATATTAAACGGAATTTCCACAGGTGAAACCAACCACTCTTTTGGCACATCTAACTGCACAGTTCCAGATGTAAAATTAGCGCCAGCTCTTACTTCTACCTCAACTTTTTTTGCTACACTATCAGAAAAAATAAGCACTTTATCTTTTAACTTAGTAGTTACTCTTGGCACAATTTCAAAAGGTTCATAAATTTCACCTTTGTCACGCTTAGAATATCTTCTAATTACATTTTTTGTAAAACTGATTGGCACATAATTTACAATCATGTTAAAATCAACAGTAATTTCTCTAGGTGTTTCTGGCTTACCAATTAAAGTTCTATCGTCTACAGCATACATGCCTAAAGACGCCTCATTTCTTAACCAATAAGGGTCTGAATAATTTGCTCCTTTTAATGAAATTTGCTCCTTAAAGTTTTCCTTTTTGTTTTTTGCTAAACTTATTCCTTTAAAATATTTTTTATTTGTTTTGTTTGATGTGATTGAGGTTAGCTCAACAGGAATATCACTTCTATTTATTACTTCGAAATTAACATCAATGGTAGAGTTGGGAACAGCTGTTGCGCTAACTGCAGAAGCCTCTATATACAAACCTAAGCATGCCTCAATAATTTCTTTAATCTCAGCAGTTTTAATCTTTTTCCAATGTTCATTTTCTAATTTTGTTATTAGAGAATAAGCTTCCAATAATTTCGGCAAATGTTTAGCAGGATTTGTAAAGTCGAAATTTTCTTCAATATCATATAAAATACCACCCACTTGTCCTCCATTCTTAACACGATTCCAAGTAGTATTAATTCCTGAAAAAATATCACTTTTATCTTTTGGAGCATCACCTTTTAAAAACTCTACATATTCTGTTTGAGATCCTCTTGTAGTTAATCTACCAAAACCTTGACATAAATGTTGACTACTTGCTAAAGATGCCAATTCATTATTTGAAAGTCCTTTTAAAGGGTAATATACACCAACGTCAAATTTTGTAAAATTCTTAGAAGCTTCAGCAAATTTGTCTTTATCTCTATAAAACCAAGAAGATGTGTTAAAAAAAAGACGTTTTGGCTGCCATACTTGGGTATACTTCAATTGGTCAGAAAATTTTGTATTATCATTTACCAAATCAAAAGCTTCAACACTTAACATAGCAGAGCTAGTATGATGGCCATGTGTTGTACCTGGTGTTCTATGATTGAATCTGTTGATAATTACATCTGGCTTAAAGGTTCTAATTGCCCAAACCACATCACTTAAAACCTCCTCTTTATTCCAAATTTGTAAGGTTTCATCAGGATGTTTAGAATACCCAAAATCATTGGCTCTAGTAAACATTTGTTCACCACCATCAACCCTTCTTGCAGCTAATAATTCTTGCGTTCTAATAACACCCAATAACTCTCTAATTTCTGGACCAATTAAATTCTGTCCTCCATCACCTCTAGTTAAAGATAAGTAAGCAGTTCTTGCTTTAACTTCATTTGCCAAATACGCAATTAATCGTGTATTTTCATCATCTGGATGTGCAGCAATATAAAGTGCAGTTCCTAAAAAATTAAGTTTTTGAACTTTTTCAAAAATTTCATTCGATGTTAATTTATTTGGTTGCTGAGCAGAAAGTGCAGTATACATCAGCAAAATCGCTGAAATTGAAAGGAATAATTTCTTCATTTTTTGTAGTTGATAACACACAAATGTAGTTTTTTTAATCAGTAAAAAAGTACGCATTAACATAATTATAACGTTTTTAAAAACATCAACAAAATGCTCATAACCTGTTAATAAATTAATTTTAAAAGTCGCTTATTAAGATTATATTTGTAAATCAAATTAAGAAAAATAATCAATGAAATTTATTGTATCGAGTTCACAACTTTTAAAGCAATTACAAGTTTTAGGAGGCGTTATAAATAGCAACAACACCTTACCAATTTTAGACAACTTTTTATTTGAATTATCTGAAAATCAACTTAAAGTTTCTGCTTCAGATTTAGAAACTACAATGAGTTCTGTTGTAGATGTAGAAAGTGATAGTTCTGGTTCAATTGCAGTTTCTGCACGTTTGTTATTAGATACATTAAAAACTTTTCCAGATCAGCCATTAACTTTCAAAACAGAAGGTGATAATACTATAGAAATTAGTTCTGATCAAGGTAAATATGACATGGCTTATTTTGGTGGAGATGAGTTTCCGAAAGCGGTTAGCTTACCTAGCCCAAGTAAAACTGTAGTGCCTGCAAATATATTAGGTACTGCAATTTCTAAAACTATTTTTGCTGCTGGAAATGATGATTTAAGACCAGTAATGAGTGGTGTGTTTTTTCAATTTAGTTCTCAAAGTTTAACTTTTGTAGCAACAGATGCTCATAAATTAGTTAAATATTCTAGAACAGATGTAACTGCAGATCAAACAGCAGAATTTATTATGCCAAAGAAGCCTTTAAATTTGTTAAAAGGTATTTTAGGTGGTTCTGAAAGTGATGTAACTATTGAATATAATGATGCTAATGCAAAATTTACATTCGATAATATAGTATTGGTTTGTAGATTAATTGATGGTAAATATCCTAACTACGAAGCTGTAATACCAAAAGAAAATCCTAACAAATTAACTGTTGATAGAGCTTCTTTCCTAAATTCTGTTAGACGTGTTTCTATTTTTTCTAGTAAAACCACGCATCAGATTCGTTTAAAAATGGCGGGTACTGAATTAAATATTTCTGCAGAAGATTTAGATTTCTCTAACAAGGCAGATGAACGTTTAAGTTGTGATTATCAAGGAGATGATATGCAAATTGGTTTTAACTCACGTTTTTTAAGTGAAATGTTAAACAACTTAAATTCTAGTGATGTTTTAATTGAAATGTCTTTACCAAACAGAGCAGGTATTTTAACACCTATTGATGGTACAGATGAAGGTGAACAAGTTACAATGCTTGTAATGCCAGTAATGCTAAATAACTAATTTTAAATAGTTTATATTTAAATAATTTAAATATTACAACCACAATAAATCTGATTTTAAACTCAGAATTTATTGTGGTTTTTTGATTACATTTACTTGCATGAATTTCTTAGCTCACCTCTATTTATCAGAAAACAATACCAATATTATGATTGGTAATTTTATTGCAGACCATGTTAGAGGAAATAATTATACCCATTTTAATGACGAAATTCAGCAAGGTATTTTTCTACACAGAGAAATAGACACATTTACAGATGCACACCCAATAGTTAGAAAAAGTAAAAGGCGTTTACACAAACGTTATAGACATTATGATGGTGTTATTATTGATATTTTTTACGATTACTTTTTAGCAAAAAACTGGAACCAGTATTCAGAAATTCCTTTAGAATTATATACGAAAGCTATTTATAGACTTTTCAATGAAAAATCCCCTGAACTGCCTATAAAATCTCAGAACTTCATCAGATATATGATTGAGTATGACATACTCTACAACTATCAATTTAAAAATGGAATTGCCAAAGTTTTAAATGGCATGAACCAAAGAACAAAAGGCAAATCTCAAATGAACTTAGCGATTGAAGATCTAGAACTTCTTCAAACAGAATTAGAAGAAGATTTTACGTTATTTTTTAAAGATTTGCATGCCTTTACCAAAATCAAACTAAAAGAAATTCAATCGAAATTATGAGAAATTTATTATTTCTATTAAGCTTTACAATTGTTTTAATTTCTTGTAAAAAACAAACTGAAATTGGTTTAATTACAGAAAAAACAATGGTAGTTTCTGCAAGAGTTGAAGCTTCAGAAATTGGAACATCTATTTTAAAAAAAGGAGGAAATGCTTATGATGCCATGGTTGCTACTCATTTTGCTTTAGCAGTTGTATACCCAGTTGCTGGTAATATTGGTGGTGGTGGTTTTATGGTTTACAGAAATAATGATGGTAAAAAAGGAGCGCTAGATTTTAGAGAAAAAGCACCTATTACAGCACATAAAAACATGTATTTAGATTCTTTAGGCAATGTTATCGAAAATAAAAGTGTTTTAGGTGCGTATGCAGTTGGCATACCAGGCTCTGTAGCAGGTGTGTTTGAAGTACATCAAAAATTAGGGAGTTTGCCTTTTTCTGATTTGGTACAACCAGCTATTGATTTAGCAAAAAACGGAATAACAATTACAGAGAAACAAGCTAATGATTTAAATAATGCCACAGCTCGTTTTAGAAAGGTAAACAATTACAAAACTGTTTTTGATAAAAAGTGGAAAGCAGGTGATGTTCTTATTCAAACTGAATTGGCACAAACCTTAGAACGTATTCGTGATTTTGGAAAAGATGGCTTTTATAAAGGAAAAACTGCTGAATTATTAGTGGATTATATTACAGAATTAGGAGGTATAATTACTTTTGAAGATTTAGAAAAATATCAGGCAACTTGGAGAAAACCTATAGAGTTTACTTACAAAAACCACAACATTACTTCCATGACTTTACCTGCAAGTGGTGGTATTTGTTTAGCTCAAATTCTAAAGTCTATTGAACCTTATGATCTTTCTAAAATAAAACACAACTCAACAGAGTACATACAATTATTAACTGAAGCAGAAAGACGTGCTTATGCAGATAGAGCTCATTATTTAGGTGATATCGATTTTGTAGATGTACCAATAGATAGCCTTGTAAATTCGGCTTATATAAATAAGAGAATGAGTGATTTTTCTTGGAATAAAGCTACACAATCATCTGCAGTTTCTCATGGTAAAATTCTTGGTTATGAAAGTGATGAAACAACACATTACTCTATAGTGGATCAATTTGGAAATGCAGTGGCAGTAACAACAACACTAAACACGGGTTATGGATCTAAAGTTTTGGTGAAGGGTGCTGGTTTTTTTCTTAATAATGAAATGGATGATTTTTCTAGTAAACCTGGTGTGCCCAATGTATATGGTTTGGTAGGTTCTAAGGCAAATGCAATTGCGCCAGAAAAACGCATGTTAAGCTCAATGACACCAACCATAATAGAAAAAGATGGAAAGCTCAAAATGGTTATAGGAACTCCTGGAGGTTCTACAATTATAACCTCTGTGTTGCAAAATATAATCAATGTTGTAGATTATAATATGGGCATGCAAGCATCTGTAAATCAACCACGTTTTCATCATCAATGGTTACCAGATGTAATTCGAATGGAACCTAATGGATTTGATAATACCACAAAAACAAACCTCAACAATTTAGGTTATGATATTTTAGAAAGAAACTCATTAATAATAGGTAGAGTTGATGCCATTTTAGTCTTACCAAATGGAAAGCTAGAAGCAGGTGCTGATAAAAGAGGTGATGATGCAGCAGTTGGGTTTTAAATCATTTATAATGCAAAAAATACCATTTATTCTTGCAATTACTATTCTATTTATGAATTGCAAAAGCGAGGATTTTACAATAACAAATGTAAAAGAATCCAATCTTAGGTTTCCTAAGGCAACTTTTGAATTACCAATTTTAAATGGTAAAAAAAATATTACAGCTAGTGTAAACAACCAACTTATTAAATCGCTTTTTGACATAGATGTATATTCAGATTATGAAAAAGTATTTCAAAATGCTCGGTCAAATAAAGAAAATCGAATATTCAACCTGACTTTTTTAAATTATGAAATAAACACCTTAAATGATCTACTATATTCAATAACTTTATACACTGAAGGTTGTGGAGCTTATTGTGAAGAATATGAACAAAGTTTTAATTTTAATTTAGAGAATGGAAATAAAATAAACTTAGATTCTATATTTTCTGTAATGGGTAAAAAGAAGTTTTTAAAAGAAATATCAAAGCAAAAAAGCAAAAAAATTAATAGTTATATATCTAAGTTAAAGCAAGAACAAGTATTAGAAAATGAACAAATAACCGTTAATCAATCGATACAACTATATAGAAATTGCCTAAAGAGCTTACCATTTACAACTTTAGAATATTTAGATTTTAAAATAAAAAAAGATTCCATATTTTTTTTATCAGACAGATGCTCAAATCATGCAATGAGAGCTCTTGATGATTTAGGAGATTATACATTTTCTTTTCATAAGTCTGATTTTAATATATTTTTGAATAAATATGGCAAAAAACTATTAACAAAAAGCTACTAAAATGATACAACCTTTCCACTTGGCAATTCCCGTTCAAAATTTAGAAAAATGCAGAACTTTTTATAGAGATGTGTTACAATGTGAAGAAGGCAGATCTTCAGATCATTGGGTAGATTTTAATTTCTTTGGTCATCAATTGGTAATTCATCAAAAAGAAGGTTTTATTTCTGACCGAATTTCAAATCCTGTAGATGGTAAAGATGTTCCTGTTCCCCATTTTGGTGTTGTTTTAACATGGAGTGATTGGCATATTTTAGCTGATCGATTGAAAGAAGTACAGACTGAATTCATAATAGAACCAGGAATTCGTTTTGAAGGCAAGGTTGGTGAACAAGCTACCATGTTTTTTAATGATCCAGAAAATAATGCTTTAGAGTTTAAAGCTTTTAAAGATGAAAGTCAGTTATTTGCTAAATAACTTAAAATTTTTGTGATATTTTTTAGTTTGATTTTATTTACCTTTAAAGACTAAACCAAACTTTATCATCATGAAAAAAATAATTCTTCTTTTTTCGTTATTCTTAACATACATAAGCTTTTCACAGGGAACTCGATTATTGAGGCAACCTACCCTATCTAATAACCAAGTAGTATTTGTGCATGCAGCAGATTTATGGAAAGCACCAATAAATGGAGGTAATGCAGTTAGGCTTACGAGTGATGATGGCTATGAATCTAGCCCGAAATTTTCTAAAGATGGCCAATGGATTGCCTTTACAGCTCAATATGATGGAAATATTGATGTTTATTTAGTTTCCATAAATGGTGGCGAACCAAAAAGATTAACCTACCATTCAGCTTCAGATATTGTGCAAGGCTGGACTCCAGATGGTAAAATCTTATTCAGGTCTAACAGAGAAGGAAGACCAACACAAACTAACAAATTCTACACAATTGGTGCAGAAGGTGGTATGCCAGAAGCTTTTGATATACCAAGAGCTGCCTTTGGTGAAATTTCTGAAGACAATAAATACATTGCCTACACTCCTATTACAAGTTGGGATGCAGAATGGAGAAATTACAGAGGAGGACAAGCAATGCCTATTTGGATAGTAAATTTAAAAACAAAAGAATTAATAAAAACGCCTCAATTAGATGGAGAAAGACATGTAAATCCTGTTTGGTTTAAAGGCAATGTCTATTACATTTCAGAAAGAGATTATACTGCCAATATTTGGTCTTACAACTTGAAAACCAAAAAAGAAACTCAAATTACCTTTCATAAAAAGTTCGATGTTAAAAATATTGATGCTAATGAAAATGGTATTGTTTACGAGCAAGCAGGTTTTCTGCACATGCTAAACCCAGAAACCAAAGAAACCAACCAAATTATTATTAATGTTAAAGGTGATTTAAACTATTCTAGAACAAGATGGATGAACGTTTCTGGAAGAAATCTTACAAACCCAAACATATCACCTAAAGGTAAAAGAGCCATTTTTGAATATAGAGGAGAAATTTTTACGGTACCTAAAGAAAATGGTACTTGGAGAAACTTAACCAATTCTTCTGGAATTGCAGATCGTTCTCCTATTTGGTCTCCTAAAGGTGATCAAGTTGCTTGGTTTTCAGACAAAAATGGTGAATATGAATTGGTTTTGGCAGATCAAAATGGAAATAATCAAGAGTTTATTAAACTGCCAAATCCTACTTTTTATTTTCAACCAGATTGGTCTCCAAATGGTAAATATATTGCATATACAGATACAAACTTTGTTATTTGGATCATTAATTTAGAAACCAAAAAAATTGTAAAGGCAGATGCAGATGGTTTTGCACATCCTAACAGAGCTATGAATCCTAAATTTTCTCCTGATAGCGATTGGATTGTGTATGCCAAACAAAATGACAATAGCTTTAAATCTGTTTATGCATACCAATTAAGTACGCAAAAAATAGTTCAAATTACAGATAAAATTGCAGATGCAATTACACCTGTTTGGGATGCTTCAGGTAAATACATCTATACCCTAGCAAGTACAGATTATGGTTTACAAACAGGCTGGTTAGACATGTCTTCTTACGATCCTAGTGTTACAAGAACACTTTATACAGTGGTTTTAAATTCGGAAGACAAAGCTCCTAACCTGCCAAAAACAGATGAAGAAGAAATTAAAAAAGAAAAGACAGAAGGTGCTAAAAACGAAAAAGACAAAAAAATAGAAGCCAATAAAACAATTATTGATGAAAATGGAATTTTTGATAGAGCTGTAGCTTTAGACTTACCTGCAAGAAATTATGTTGGGCTTTTAAAAGGACCTAAAAACAAAGTTTTTGTAGCTGAATCTATCCCAAATTCTAGAGGTTTAACTTTACATAGTTTCGATGTTACCAAAGAAAAACCAACAACCTTTGCAACTGGGGTTTCATCTATGACTGCCTCTAGTGATGCAAATTCAATTTTATTATCTAAAGGAAGTAGCTGGAGCATCAACAAAGCAACTGCACCCAAAGCAGGAAAAGAAAACTTAAAAACCAATTTAAAAATTAAAGTAGATCCTAAAGCAGAAGCGCATCAAATATTTAAAGAAGGATGGCGATTTATGAGAGATTTTCTTTACGTAGATAATGTGCATGGAGCTCCTTGGAATGATATTTACAAGTGGTATTCTCCATGGATAAATGATGTAAGACATAGAACAGATTTAAACTATGTTGTAGACATTATGAGTGGTGAAGTTGCAATTGGGCATTCTTATGTTTCTGGTGGAGATTTACCAAATTTAGACAGAGTTGCTGTAGGTTTGTTAGGTGCAGATTTAGAGAAAAACAAGGGTTATTATCGCTTTAAGAAAATCTATAAAGGCGAAAGATGGAATCCTAATATTTTTGCTCCTTTAGGTTTGCCAGGCATCAATGTAAATAAAGATGATTATTTAGTAGCTATCAATGGTGTTGAACTTACATCAGATATGAATCCTTATCAATTGTTAGAACAAACTGCTGGTAGAGAAATTTATATTAAAGTTAATGATAAGCCTTCTCAAAAAGACGCTAGGTCTGTTTTAATTACACCAACTGCAAGTGAAAGAGGTTTAAGAAATATTGATTGGGTAGAAAGCAACAGAAGAAAGGTGGATAAATTATCGAATGGAAAATTGGCCTACGTTTATGTGCCAAACACAAGTAATCCTGGCTTTACTTCTTTTAATAGATATTACTTTTCTCAACAAGATAAAAAAGGAGTGATAATTGATGAAAGAAATAATGGTGGAGGTTCTGCTGCTGATTATATGATTGATATTATGTCTAGAGAAGTTGTTGGTTATTTCAATAGCAAAACAGAAAGCAGAAAACCTTGGACAACACCAATGGCTGGAATATGGGGCCCAAAAGTGATGATAATTAACGAAAGAGCTGGTTCTGGAGGAGATTTATTACCATATATGTTTAAAGTAAAAAAACTAGGAACCTTAGTAGGTACAAGAACTTGGGGTGGTTTAGTTGGTACTTGGGATACCCCAAGATTTATTGATGGAGGAAGAATGGTAGCACCAAGAGGTGGTTTTTATGATGTTGATGGGAACTGGGCTGTAGAGGCAGAAGGTGTTGCACCAGATATTGAGGTTCATCAAACACCAAAAGAAGTATTACTGGGTAAAGATCCTCAGCTAGAGAAAGCAGTTGCAGAGGCTTTACGCTTATTAAAAGGTAATGAATTTTTTCCTAAGCCAGAGCCAAAAGCGCCAATTCGTTCTAAAAGACCAAAAGGTTATCAAAAAGACAATTAATCAAATCATAATAATTCCCACAAAAGTGGGAATTATTATTTAACCACATTTATTATCCGTGAGAATTATAGAAACTCATATTGCTTTAAACCTTGATAAACCGATTCGATTTCAAGAATATGGAGTTGGTATTTTTAATACAATTCCCACAAAATCGGGTATTAAAAAAGCAATAAAGAAACAGTTGATTTTAATTGATAACGAACTTGCTAGTACTGCCAAATTTATTTCGGGTGGAGAAAAAATTATGTTGTTAGAAAGTAACAAACAACAAGAATTCAGTAGACTAAAATTAGATTTACAAGTTTTACTCGAAGATGATTTCTTAGCAGTTATTTATAAGCCTGCAGGAATTTTAGTAAGTGGGAACAAATTTGTAACAATAGCGAATGCTTTATCTCAAAATCTTAAAAAAAGCAATCAAGTAGATGCTGTAAAACCACAACCTGTTCACAGACTAGATTATGCAACTTCAGGTTTACTTTTAGTTGGCAAAACAAGTAGTGCCATTCAAAAACTGAGTGAGTTATTTCAAAAAAAAGAAATTAAGAAAACCTATTATGCAGTTACAATTGGTAAAATGAAACCTCTTGGTATTATCGATAAACCTATAGATGATAAGGAAGCATACACTCAATATAAAGTAATAAGCAATGAAATTTCCAAACGTTTTAATTTTCTTAATTTGGTAGAATTATCGCCAAAAACAGGCAGAAAACACCAACTGAGAAAACATTTATTATCATTAAAAAATCCTATTTTAGGTGATAAAGAATATTTTATAGAAGGTAAAATACTAAAAGGTAAGGGTTTGTATTTACATGCAGCAAAGTTAGAATTTACACATCCTTTCACCGCTGAAAAAATTACAATTCGTAAAGAATTACCAAATAAATTTAAGTCCATTTTTTCCAATATCGAGTAAAATATAAAATTGATGCTACAAATTAGACCTACTTGTGAACATTGCAACAAAGCATTACCTAACCATTCTACAGAAGCTATGATATGCTCTTTTGAGTGCACCTATTGCAAAACTTGTGCATCAGAGATTTTCAAAAATGTATGCCCCAGTTGTTCTGGCAATTTTGTAGAGCGTCCAATTCGACCTTCGAAAATGTTAGAGAAATATCCTGCATCAACAATTGAAATCTTTAAACCTAAAGCTTTAGAAAAGGCTAAAATCAATACAAATATATTTATAAACATCAAGCCCTCAGAGAGATAAAACTTCTAAAGATTAAACAAAACATTAATAGTTCTAAAACAATTCACTTGTTATTTTAAATTAATAAATTTGTGTTTTACAACACTTAATAATTCTATGAAGAAATTTTTTAAAATTTTAGCAGTTATACTTATTTTAATAATTGGATTTTTAACCATCTATTATTTTGCTAATAATGAAGATTTACCTGAAGGTAAAAAAGGAAAAGAAGCAGAAGCCTTAGCCATAAAAATGTTTAATGCAATAAATCATGAAGCTTTTGAAAATACCGAAATCATTGAGTGGAATTTTAGAAATGCTCATTTTTACAAATGGTTCAAACAGAAAAATAGTGTTGAAGTAACTTGGGATAATAATAAAGTGAATTTAAACACAAAAGATGCTTCTAAATCTGAAGTTTATGTAGATGATAAAAAATCAGACAATAAAGAATTAATTGCAACAGCACAGTCTTATTTTAATAACGATTCATTTTGGTTAATTGCACCTTACAAAATTTTTGACGCTGGCACAGAAAGAAGCATCGTAAATTATGAAGGTAAAGATGCTTTAATGGTAACCTACACTTCTGGAGGCTCTACTCCTGGAGATTCTTACTTATGGATTTTAGATGAAAACTATTTGCCTACTTCTTATAAAATGTGGACCTCAATTATACCAATTGGTGGTGTAGCAGCAACTTGGTCTAATCTAAAAAGAACTGAGGCTGGTATTTTACTGCCTAAAAGCCATACCTTGTCTTTATTTGGTTTAGAGATTCCTATAGGGAATGCTAAAGCCTACAATAAGCAAGCAAATGATTTAGCAAATAAAATTTTAACTGCCATAAAACACGAAAATTATAAGAACACTAAATTTTTAGAATGGAGTTTTGGAGGCAGAAGAAATTTTAAATGGAATAAAGAGAGCCATATTGTTGATGTTTCTTGGGAAGATTTTCGTGTGAACTTAAATCCTGAAGATTTAGACAATAGCACCGTTTACTTTGAAGGCGAAAAGCAAGAAGATACAGATGAAAAAATTGTGAAAAGAGCTTGGGATATTTTTAATAATGATTCTTTCTGGTTAGTTGCTCCTCATAAATTATTTGATGATGGTGTAATTAGAACTTTAGAATCTATTGATGGTGAAACAGGTTTAAGAGTAACATACACTTCTGGAGGAACAACTCCTGGAGACAGTTATGTGTGGCTTTTAGATGAAAACTTTATTCCTAAAAGTTATAAAATGTATTTAAAAAATGGCAGAATGAACGGTACACCTGCAACTTGGGAAAGTTGGATTACCACAGAAAGTGGTACCTTATTGCCTACAAATCATACTTTTTCTAATGGTGCTACTTTAAGCATGGGAGATGTAAAAGGTTATAATTAATGACATCAAAAATAATAGCAAACGGAATTTTAAGAGCATTGGGTATAATACTTGGTATTGTGCTGCTAATTCTCTTTTTAATAGAAATTCAATCTGTTATTACTTACATTATAATTGCAGCAGTTTTATCTTTAATTGGGCGTCCAATAATTTTATTTTTAAGAAAAAAACTAAAATTTCCAAATACGCTAGCTGTTGTAACCACAATGATTCTGATGTTAAGCTTATTAACAGGAATTGTAGTATTATTTATACCTCTTATTATAGAACAAGGTAAAAGTTTATCACTATTAGAGGTTGATCAATTGCAATACAATGTACAATCTATCTTTAATCAAATCACAGCCTATTTCTCATCTAAAGGTATAGATGTTTTAAAGGAATTAAAAAGTATCGACTTTGCAAATCAATTTAAAACGATTCCCAATATTTTTAATAGCATCTTAGGAACTTTAGGTAACTTAAGTGTTGGCTTATTTTCGGTTTTATTTATTTGTTTTTTCTTTATGAAAGATAGTAGATTGTTTAAAAAGGGAATATTAACCTTAATCCCTAATAATAGCGAAAATAAATTTTCTCATTCGTTAGAAGTTATAAATAACCTTTTATCGAGATACTTTATAGGTCTAATTTTTCAGATAACTATCTTATTCATCATCTATACAATTGTACTTTTATTTTTCGGAATTTCAAATGCAGTCGTTATTGCATTTTTGTGTGCTTTGCTAAACCTTATACCTTATGTTGGGCCAATTATAGGAGGTTTGTTAATGTTTACTCTATCTATGACCAGCAATATTGGTAATGATTTTCAAGCATTTATTTTACCAACATCTTTAAAAATTATGGTGTTTTACTTTCTAGCACAAGTATTAGATAATTTTGTAAGTCAGCCTGTGATTTTCTCAAAAACCACAAAATCTCATCCTTTAGAAATTTTTTTGGTAATTATTATTGGAGGCTTGTTATTTGGTGTTATAGGTATGATTACAGCTGTACCTTCTTACACTGCTTTAAAAGTTATTTTAAAAGAATTTTTATCTGAAAATAAGATTGTAAAATCCTTAACCAAAAACATTTAATTACTATTGAATTTAAATATCTTAGAGGAAAACGTACAACAATATATTACTGATAATTTAAAATCAGAGATTACAAAACTAATCTTAAAAGGAAGCCCATTTGAAGACATTTCATCTCAAGAATTAGCAAATCAGGTTATTGCAAAACAAAAATCCGAAAAGAAATTACCTACTTGGTTTAACACAAGCAAAATTTATTATCCTCCTAAATTAAGTATTGAGCAAACTTCATCAGAAATTACTGCTAAATACAAATCAGCAATTATAGAGGGATCTTCGATAATAGATATTACTGGTGGTTTTGGAGTAGACTGTTTTTACTTTGCTAAAACATTTAATAAAGTAACTCATTGTGAAATTAATGAAGAGCTATCTAAAATTGTATCACATAATTATAAAGAATTAGATGTTTCTAACATTACAACAATTGCAGGTAATAGTTTTGAATTTCTCAAAAATACAAAGCAACATTATGATTGTATTTATATAGATCCAAGTAGAAGAAGTGATGTAAAAGGTAAGGTGTTTTTGCTTAAAGATTGTTTGCCTTATGTACCTCCAAAAATAGATTTCTTTTTTACTAAAGCAAATAACATTTTAATTAAAGTATCACCAATCTTAGATATTACAAATACAATTAATGACCTAAAAAATGTAAAAGAAGTACATGTAGTTGCTGTAAATAATGAAGTTAAAGAGTTACTGTTTTTACTAGAAAAAGACTATAACAATACTATAAAAATTAAAACAATTAATTTTCAGAAAGACCAACTTCAAAGTTATGATTTTGCTTATAAAGATGAAGTACAAGCAAGTTATTCAGAACCATTAGATTATTTGTACGAACCCAATAGTGCCATTTTAAAAGCTGGTGCATTTCAACAAATTGCAAAGCATACAAATAGTTTTAAATTACATCAACATTCGCATCTTTTTACATCTAAAATGTTAATAACTTTTCCTGGAAGAGCATTTAAAATAGATACCATTTTAAAATACGATAAAAAGAAATTAAAGAAATTGTTACCAGAGAATAAGGCGAATTTTACGACTAGAAATTTCCCAAAAACAGTAGCACAGCTAAGAAAAGAGACTAAAATTAAAGATGGTGGAGCTATTTATGTGTTTTTCACAAAAATCAATAAAAGTGACCTAATAACTATTATTTGTAGTAAAATTTAAGCTAAAATTGTTAATTTGTTAACATTCCTTAATTTTTTTGTTCTTAATTGAAATAATTATTTATATTTGTAACCACTTTATGTGTTTTATTTTTAGGGGTATAAGACACTAAAGCCCAAGTCTCGATTTCGATATCGAGACTTTTTTTTTGCTAGTACTTTTTCATTAAGTTTGTATAGAAAGATATATTCTTCATACCTATGCAATCTACCCTATATCAAGGTCTAAAAGTTTCAAAATCAAACTACACAAAAGTTGATGATTTCCTTGTTGTAGAAGCTCCACTCCAAATTAATATCAATAACGAGCCATATACAGTAGTTATGAGAACTCCTGATGATGACTTTGAGTTAATTAGAGGCTTATTGTTTGCCGAAGATATTTACAAACAGAAAGCACCTTTAGCAATGAATATTCTTAAACAAGAAGATAATATTCCCAAAATAGTTGATGTTTCTATATCTAAAGATCATTTAGGCAAAGGTTATTTGAATAAAAGAACGTTACTATCTGTCTCATCTTGTGGTATTTGTGGTAAAAAGGAGTTAAATGACATTAAAGTAACTGGTAATAATTTAGAGAATAGGTATCAATTAACTGCGAATCAACTACATAAAATGTATGAAGTTATGCATACACTTCAAAAGACTTATAACAAATCTGGAGGAAGCCATGCAGCTGCATTGTATTCTAAAGACAATAATCTTCTTACATTAAAGGAAGATATTGGTAGACACAATGCTGTTGATAAAGCTATTGGCAATTTACTCATAAATGAAAACTTAAAAAAAGCGCATTACTTGCTTGTTAGTGGAAGAGTTTCTTACGAAATAGTCACAAAAGCTTTTATTGCAAAAATACCCGTAATTGTTGCAGTTTCTGCATGTTCAAGTTTAGCTGTAGATTTTGCCAAAGAATTTGGTATTTGCTTAATTGGCTTCACTAGAGAAAACAAACTAACCATCTATTCCAACACAAACGCAATTAATCTTTTAGCACATGATTAAAAAAACAAATGCTCAAAATCCAGAAAAATATACAGGAATAGAATTAAAAGAAATTCCTCATTCAGCAGTTGGCTTTAAGGCCATAAAATCTTCTATAAATCATGTAAAAAATGAAGCAGGACTATTTAGAGGAATGAGCTTATTAAAAAACTTAAATCAAACCTATGGTTTTGATTGTCCTGGCTGTGCATGGCCAGACCCTGATGAAAAAAGAGCCTTTCTAGCTGAATATTGTGAAAATGGTGCAAAAGCAGTTGCTGAAGAAGCAACAAGAAATAAAGTTTCCCCACTATTTTTTGCAACTTACTCAGTGAGTAATTTGGCCAAACTTTCTGATTATGAAATAGGAAAAAAAGGTCGAATTACACATCCTGTTTATTTACCTGAAGGCGCAAACCATTACAAAGAAATTTCTTGGAAAGATGCTTTTAAGCTTATTGCAAGTGAACTTAATAGTCTAGATTCTCCTGATGAAGCCATTTTTTACACCTCAGGAAGAACGAGTAACGAAGCTGCATTTTTATATCAATTATTTGTAAGACAATTTGGTACAAACAATTTACCTGATTGTTCTAACATGTGTCATGAGGCAAGTGGTGCAGCACTTTCTGAAACATTGGGTATTGGTAAAGGTTCTGTTACATTAGATGATTTTAATCATACAGATTTAATAATTGTAATGGGGCAAAACCCTGGCACAAATCATCCTAGAATGTTAACTGCATTAGGTGATGCCAAAAAGAATGGAAGTAAAATTATAACCATTAATCCTTTACCTGAAGTTGGATTAATGAATTACAAAGACCCTCAAAATCCTTTAAAATGGGTAGGTTCAGGACAAGATTTAACAGATTTGTTTTTACAAGTTAAAATTAACGGAGATGTAGCTCTTCTAAAAATCATTTTAAAATTAATGATTGCTAAAGAGGAAGAAGATACAGGTTCTGTTTTTGATTATAAATTTATAAAAGAAAAAACCCATGGAGTTGAAGCTTTAATAGACGATTTAGAAACCTATTCAATTGATTATCTATTGCCTCAAACAGGGTTAACTTTAAAAAAAATTAAAACGGCTGCAGACCTAATTATAAACAATAAAAAAATTATCATTTGTTGGGCAATGGGTTTAACTCAGCATAAAAACTCTGTAGACAACATTAGAGAAATTGTAAATATTTTACTTCTAAAAGGTAGCATTGGAAAAAAAGGTGCAGGAACATGTCCTGTGCGTGGACATTCTAATGTACAAGGAGATAGAACTATGGGCATTTGGGAAAAAATGCCAGATACATTCTTAGATAAAATTGATTCTGAGTTTAACTTTAAATCTCCAAGAAAGCATGGTTTTGATGTTGTAAATTCTATAAAAGCCATGCATCAAAAAAAGGCCAAAGTATTTTTTGGTATGGGTGGTAATTTTGTGTCTGCAACTCCAGATACAGAATATACAGCAGAAGGTTTACGAAATTGCAATTTAACTGTTCACGTTTCTACAAAGCTAAATAGAAGTCATTTAATTCATGGTAAAAAGGCTTTAATTTTGCCCTGTTTAGGAAGATCAGAAAAAGATTACCAAACTTCTGGAGAGCAATTTATATCTGTAGAAAATTCTATGGGAATTGTTCATAAATCTCAAGGCCATTTAGAACCTTGCTCTGAAGATTTGTTAAGTGAACCTGCAATTGTTGCTGGTTTAGCCAAAGCAACTCTAAAAAACTCAAAAGTAAATTGGGATGAACTTATATCTAATTATGATTATATAAGAAATAAAATAGAAGCTGTTATTCCTGGCTTTAATAACTATAATAAAAGAGTTCGAGAAGATGCTGGTTTTTACTTACCCAATAATGCAAGAGCAAATAACTTTAAGCCCACAGCAACAGGTAAGGCAAATTTTACGGTAAATGCTACTTCTGATTTAAAGCTTACAGAAGATCAATTTATAATGATGACTATAAGAACTCACGATCAATACAACACCACAATTTATGGTTTGAATGATAGGTATAGAGGAGTATTAAACGAGAGAAGAGTTATATTTATGAATAGTTCTGATATGGAAAAATACAATATTAAGAAATTAGACATCGTAGATTTAAGAAGCCACTTTGATGATGAAATTAGAGAAGCCAAGGGTTTTATAGCAATTCCGTACAACATTCCAAAACAATGTTCTGCAACGTATTTTCCTGAAGCAAATGTATTAGTACCTATACAAAGCACAGGTAGAACTAGTAATACACCAACATCAAAAACTGTAATTATTACAATCCATAAAAGATAAAATGAAGAAAATTCTAAGTTTATTTCTATTCCTATTTTTAAGTTATCATAGTTATGCACAAACTATTGAAATTCCTAAAAAACAAACTCAGAAAGCGTTTGCGAAATTAGATTTTTTGTCAATAAAAATGCCAGAAACTAGCATTCCTAATGAAAAAAACATGGGCTTTTCTGGTATTCATTATAATTTAATGTTGAACGATTGGGCTTATGCTGGTCTTGGTATTTATGGAGCTGTAACTGGTGAAAGAGGTGGCTTTTTTACTTTAGGCGTAAATGCAGGAATTAAAAAATATTTAAGTCCTAAGTTTTATGTTGATGCTGGTTTTCATTTTGGAGGTGGTGGAGGTGCTGCTGCTCCTGATGGTGGAGGCGCATTTATTTTACCTCACGCAAATCTTGGTTATGATTTTGAACACTTCTCTATAAATTCAGGTTGGAGTTATGTTGACTTTTTTGATGGTGGTTTAATCCAAAATCACCAAATTAATTTTAGTCTAGAAATACCCTTAAATTACGATTATGCCTCTTACAGAGCTTCTGAAACCGAATACAATTTTAACAGTCTTAAGCAGTCTGATTGGAATGTAAACTCAAAGAGAACCTCTTTAATGCTGCATTTAAATACCTTAAAAATAAAAGGAGAAACGCAAGGTATTAATAACGGAAAAACTATAAAATTAGCAGGTTTTGAATTAGGTACCTATTTCACCAAAAACTGGTTTGCATTTCTAAAAGTTGATGGTGCCTTTGATGGTATTAAAGCAGGTTATATGGATGTATTTTTAGGTGGTGGCTATCACCTATCATTCAATAACAACAGCACAAATATACTTGCCAAATTTGGAGCAGGTGCTGGTGGTGGAGGTGGAATCGATTCTCAAGGAGGTTTCTTAATTTATCCAGATTTATCTCTTGAACAACGTATTTTTAAAGACATCTATATCTCCGTAAATAAAGGGTTTGTAATGTCTCCTAATTCACATTTTTATACATCTTCACTAGGAGTTGGTTTAAAGTATTATGTGGAAAGAAATGGTACTAATTCTGATAAAAAATTCAGCTCAGGTAAATTTAAAGGACTAGAAATTATTACAAAACATGATATTTATTTCAATGCAGATAGAGATTCTAATCCTACAGAAGATTTACACCAAATCTCGCTTCAAATTAATTTAAACCTAAATAAAAACATATACATCACTGGGCAAACGTCATTTGCCAATTTTGGAAACGCAGGTGCTTATGCTGAAGGAATTGTAGGTTTAGGCGTACAAACTAATTCATTTATGAATGATAAAGTATCTATATTTCTACAAGCTTTGGGAGGAGCTGCTGGTGGAGGAGATATAAGTACAGGACAAGGATTAATTGTAAAACCAAGTGTAGGTTTTAATTACCAATTAAATGATAATTTAAGTTTTAGAAGTGCTGCTGGTTATGTAAAAGCTAAAGGTGGATCTTTAAGTAGTACAGCTTTTAATTTCGGATTAAAATATCATATATCATTTTTAAAAATGAAGAAGTAAAGTAAATCTAATTATGAAAAAACCTTTTTTAAACCTTATATTTTTTATCCTATTTCTAAATTCATTAATTATAGAAGCTCAAAACATACAAATTATACCTCAGCCAAACACCATTATATATGGTAAAAAATCATTTATAATAAATGAAAACACTAAAATTGTCTCATCAAATGATGCTAAATTGATAGAACAGGATTTAGCAAATTATATTAGAAATGAGTTTAATCTATCGTTAAAAACTGCCAAGCAAGGTTTTGCGAAAAAGAATTTCATCACTTTTAAAATAGATGAAAACTTGCAAAATGAGGCTTATGAATTAACTGTAGAAGATGATAAAATTACTGTTTGTGCTAAAAACAAAGCTGGTTGGTTTTATGGCAAACAGACCTTAATACAATTACTTTCTTACAACTCACATTATTCGAAATATGAAAATCAAATTAAAGTAAAGAGTATTAAAATAAAAGATGCTCCAAGATTTAAATGGAGGGCTTTTATGTTAGATGAAGCTAGATATTTTAAAGGTAAAGAACAAGTGAAATTACTTTTAGATGAAATGGCTTTTTTAAAAATGAATACGTTTCATTGGCATTTGGTAGATGATCAAGGTTGGCGAATTGAAATTAAAAAATATCCAAAATTGACAGAAATTGGATCTAAAAGAAAAAGCACACAAATTGGCCCTTTACAGTGGGAAAGCCCAATACAATCTGCAGAGCCTCATGAAGGTTTTTATACCCAAGAAGATATTAAAGAAATTGTGGCTTATGCCCAAGCAAGAAACATTACTATTGTTCCAGAAATAGAAATGCCTGGTCATTCAACTGCTGCAATAGCTTCTTATTCTTGGTTAGGAACTTCTAAAAAAGAAATAGAAGTGCCCATAAAATTCGGAGTTGGAAAAGATGTTTACGATGTTACAAACCCAAGAGTAACACAATTTCTAAAAGACGTATTAGATGAAGTTATGACATTATTTCCATCAAAAGTTATTCACATTGGTGGAGATGAAGTAAAATACAACCATTGGAAAAATTCGTCCTCTGTTCAGCAATACATGAAAGAGAAAAAATTAAAAACACCTGCTGATTTACAGGTTTATTTCACTAATTCAATATCTAATTACCTACAAAGTAAAGGTAGAAGAATGATGGGTTGGAACGAAATTATGGGGCATAATTTACATGAATATCAGGATGAAAATGACACCAAGACTTCTCAAAAATTAGCAAAAGAAAGTATTGTACATTTCTGGAAAGGAGATGTTGAGTTGGCAACAACTGCAGCAAAAAACGGGTATGAAATTGTAAACTCTTTACATTCTTCTACCTATCTAGATTATAGATATAAAAATCTCCCTTTATCAAAAGCATATGCTTTTAACCCAATTCCTAAAGATTTAGATATAAAATATCATAATAAAGTGATTGGTTTAGGTTGCCAAATGTGGGGGGAATGGATTCCTACAAATGGAGAAATGCATTATAAAGTTTTTCCAAGAATAGCTGCTTATGCAGAAATAGGTTGGACCGATTTAGAAAATAAAGATTTTAGTGCTTTTAAAATAAGTCTTAAAAATTTACAAGATAGATGGGCATCTAAAGGCATATTCTATGCACCTAATGAATTTGTAGAAAAAAAATAATTTAACTTGAAAGAAATAATTTCTATTGCTCCAGGAAGAACTTGTTTATTTGGCGATCATCAAGATTACATAGGGTTACCAATAATTGCATGTGCAATTGATAAACACATTACCATTAAGGCTGTTAAGAATAATAAAGAAAATTTTGTTATTGACTTGCCAGATATCAATCAAAAAAGAACAATTTCTATTCATCAACAACAAAACGAATTAGAACAAGGAGATTTTTTGCAATCTAGTTTACAGGTTTTAAAAAGATACAATTGCATACCCAATTGTGGCTATGATGTTTTAATTACAGGAACTATTCCAATAAATTCAGGAACTTCTAGTTCATCTGCATTAACAGTAGCTTGGATTCAGTTTTTATTAAAAGCATTTGGGCCAGAAGAACTTTTATCACCAGAAAAATTATCTCAATTAGCCTACGAAGCTGAAGTTTTAGAACTTAATGCTCCAGGAGGTAAAATGGATCAATACAGTATAGGTTTAGGAAATATCATTTATTTAGAAACGGGTGAAGATTTTTCTTATCAAGTTTTAAAAAATCCTATTCCTGGTTTAATTATGGCAGATTCTGGTGTACCAAAAGAAACCACTGCCCTATTACATCGCTTAAAAACTAATTCTTGGAAAGCCATTAAAGAGGTTCAAAAACATATTCCTCATTTTACCATAGAAACTGCAAATCTTGCGCATCTAGATGAATATTTTAACTATTTAAGTGATGATTTAAAACCCTATTTAGAAGCAGCTCTTGGCAATTACACTGTTACCAAAACTGCACTATTAGAATTTAAAAAAGAAAGGTTAAATCTTAATTTAATAGGTTCTTTAATGAATAAGCATCACTATTATTTAAAAGAGCTTCTCAAAATTACAGTACCTAAAATTGATAAAATGATAGATGCTGCATTATCAGCTGGAGCTTTAGGAGCCAAAATAGTTGGTTCTGGTGGTGGAGGAAGTATTGCAGTTATTTCTGATGAAACCAATAAAAATAAAATTATAGCAGCTTTGAATAATGCTGGCGCTAAAAGTGTTTACTTTGCTAACGTTGATCCTGGAGCAAGATTAATTAAATAATATGCATAACAATTTAATAATTTTAGCTGGTGGCATGTCTTCAAGAATGAAGAAGCCATCAACCTCAAAAAACATCAACAAAGAAAAAATTAACGAGGCTAATTCTCGAAGTAAAAGTTTAATTGGAGTTGGAAAAGAAAACAGACCATTAATGGATTACTTACTTTACAACGCTAAAAAAGCAGGCTATAAAAACATTTATATTGTTATCAATAAAAATGGGAATCTTTTCAAAACTTTTTATGGCACTAAATCAGCCAACAATGAATTTAAAGGATTAAACATTTCATTTCCGATTCAAAAAATACCAGACTTTAGAGAAAAACCTTTTGGAACAGCAGATGCAGTTTATCAAGCAATAGAACAATTTCCTAAATTAAAAAAAGAATCATTTACAGTTTGCAATAGCGATAATCTATATTCAATTAAAGTTTTAGAATTATTGAGAAATTCTGAAAGTGTAAATTCACTTATTTCATATGATAGAAAAAGTTTAGAATTTTCATTAGAAAAAATATACTCTTTTGCTATTATGAATTTGGATAAGCAGAATTACTTGAAAGATATTATTGAAAAACCCACAAAAGAGGAAGCTGAAAATTATCAAGACAAAGATGGCAAGATAAGAGTAAGCATGAATATCTTTAAATTAGATGGGCCAATAATTTTTGAGTATTTAAAAAATTGTCCCATTCATCCAAAAAGAAATGAAAAAGAATTACCAACTGTTGTATTAAATTGCATCAAAGATCATCCAAAGAGTTTTTTAACAATTCCTGTTTCTGAACATGTTCCAGATTTAACCGCAAAAGACGATATATCAATAGTTAAGAAATATATTGATGAAAATTACCCTACAAATTTAGCTTGGTAATTATGCTCTATCCAATAGCTGACCTTCTCCCTTTAATTGGATTGTAATCCGTGTAAATAAATATATAAGTTATTAACAATTAGTCTTTTGAATACCGTTTTTCTATAAAATATATTATATTGCAACACTTTTTAACCCCTTAACCCCTTAATTATGGATAAAGAAACCATAAAACAATTGTGCGTGCTTGCATTCACTTCAGTAATACTCTATTTCTCAGGATTTCATTTAATTTCTATTGGAAACTTAAAAAACCTATCAGATGGTTTTGTAGTGATCGTTTTCTTTTTAGCTTTTTTCCCTTTTTTGGGCAATTTTGCTTCATTAACGTTTAAATGTTTCAAAAAAGTTTTAGGCTAAGAATTTTAAATTTGTAACTATAAAATTATTTTTTGTACATTTACTTTAAATTGTAATCCCCCACAACAATGAGTAAACTTATCATTAAACAAGCGATAGTCGTTTTAGTTACAGCAACAGCCTTATATTTTTCTGGATTTCATTTAGCATCTAATGAAGGTATTGAGAATCTTTTAGACGCATTTATGGTTATGTTATTTTTCATAACCCTGTTTCCATTTATAATTAATTCAGTAAAATTAGTCTATAAATTTTTTAAATCGCTTTACAATATAATAGCAGTGTAGTTCACTAATAGTTATTTATTTAATCTAGAAGTGTTTAATAGTTTATTAGTAGAATTCACATAACTATTATAAAGCGAGTTGTATTTCACCAAATCATTAAATTGATATTTGTTGGTGTTATTTTTATGTAGTAAAATATCGCCATTTGTAAGCTCTGTAGTACTTCTTGCATCACTCAATTCAGGAATTTCTAATATAGCATCCTTATTATTTGCTATCACAATACTTTGAGATGCCAATAATTTGGTATTACCTGTCTGTCTGTCTAATACTTTAATATCTGCTTTAACAACATTATATCCTCTAGATTTTTTTTCAACTGTAGACTCCACATAAAACATAATTTTTGATGAAGGCCTACATTCAAAATATTCTTTATTTAAAGCTTCAATTACATCAATCTGATCTAGATTAATTCCGTTTTTAGAAGTTTTAGTTTCAATTGTAGTGAAGGAAAATATTCCAACAAGTAATAAGAATAGGGTTGAGATTTTTTTTATCGTTTTCATAAATAGGGTATTTATCTGCAACAAATTTACCCTATAAATTAGCTGAAATTAGAAATTTTCGCCAAGTGGCTTTTAAATGCAGTCGAATTGAGACGAATATAAAGATGAAGCTATTGAATAAAACAAAAAACCACACTATTTATAGTGTGGTTTAAGTGAGCCCTGAAGGATTCGAACCTTCGACCGCCTCCTTAGAAGGGAGGTGCTCTATCCAGCTGAGCTAAGAGCCCGTAGTTTTTATGTTTCTACGAAAACAAAGTCGGGGTGGCAGGATTCGAACCTGCGACCTCCTCGTCCCAAACGAGGCGCGATGACCGGGCTACGCTACACCCCGAGTGCAATTTGCGGAGAGACAGGGACTCGAACCCTGGCGACCAAAAAGGTCGACAGATTAGCAATCTGCTGCATTACCACTCTGCCACCTCTCCAAAAAATTCCACTATTAAATAGTTGAATTAAATTGCGAGTGCAAATGTAATATTAGAATTACAATTTACCAAGATTTTTTAATGTTTTTATTAAGTTTTTTTATTCTGGATATTCTACCCTTAAATGATAGATGTTCATCAACTTTTTCTTGATCACTTTTTTAATCAATTTAATTTCCCTGAAAGTAATATCTGAGTTTACAAATTGGTTATCGGACATTTGTTTATCAATAATTTTATCAATTAAATCGCTAATAGACTGAGCTGTTGGATTTTTGATACTTTTCGATGCGGCTTCTGCTGCATCACACATCATTAAAATAGCAGTTTCCTTAGAAAATGGTATAGGACCTTTGTATTTAAACTTTTCAATATCAACTTCGGTATCTGGATTTAGTTCTTGCTCTTTTTTATAAAAATAGTAAGTAGAACTTGTACCATGGTGCGTTCTGATAAAATCAATAATTCTATCTGGTATATTATTTTTCTTAGCTAACTCTACCCCTTTAATAACATGATCTGTAATTATTTTACTGCTATCTCTAGGTGATAAATCATTATGTGGATTTACACCTGTAGATTGGTTTTCTATAAAATACATCGGATTTAGCATTTTACCTACATCATGATATAACGCTCCAGTTCTTACCAACATGGAATTAGCACCAATTTCATTGGCTGCAGCCTCTGCTAAATTAGCTACTTGCATAGAGTGCTGAAATGTTCCTGGAGCTTCTTCATTCAATTGTCTTAAAAGCTTTGTATTGGTGTTAGAAAGCTCTAATAAGGTAACATCAGATACCAGTCCAAAAACCTTTTCATAAATATAAATTAATATAATTGAAAGAAATGAAAGCAATCCGTTCATGGCAAAAAGCACAAAATAATCCCAATTAATTTGAGATACATTACCTTCTTTAATTACTGAAAAGGCAAAGTAGGTTAACATATATATACCTGTTATTTGAGCTACAGATATAAATAGATTGGCTCTTTTGTATAGTTCAGAAACTGTAAGTATGGTTACAATACCTGCAATGATATGTAGATAAATAAACTCAAAACTATTTGGAACTATGTATCCCAAAAGCAACACTGTTAATACATGACTAAATAAACCCAATCTAGCATCAAAGAAAGCCTTAATAATAATTGGTAAAATACTTAAAGGAACTATATACAAATAATCGGAGTTATATTTAATTACCAAAGTTTGTATAAAAATTATGGCAAATACATTAAAAAAGATAAATGTTACTTTGTTGTTATTTTCATAAATTTCAATTCTATATTTATGTAAAAAAAGCAATAACATTAATAGGGCCAGAGATACTAAAATGGTATATCCTAAAACAATCCAATTGTAATTAGAATCTGTCCAGATTTTAGATTCTGATTCACTTTTTAAGGAATTTAAAATAGCCAACTTTTTACCCTCTACTATATCACCTTTTAAAATGATTAATTCACCTTCTGAAACTTTACCTTTTGTGTAAGAAATATGGTCAATATCATTTTGAATTATTTTCTCTGTAAACTCTTTATCATAAGACACGTTAGGTTTAATAACGCTTGCCAAAATATTTAGTAATAAGTTCTGGTTATAGGATAATTCTTTCGATCCAATTTCAGTATTAATCAATGCTAAAACTTCTTTTGAGTTGAATAGGTTTTTAAACAAAATATCTTGCACTTCATTTTCTTTTTTAAGTGCAACAATTTCATCTAACTCCGAAACTCTGTCTTCACTAATTACCTCTAAATATCCATAGTTATAAACCTCTTCAATAATGTTCTCTCCTACTCTTTTTAGTGATAATCTTTTGGCTTCTGTTAAGGAGTCATTCAATTTTAAACTTAAAATTTTATCATTAAACGAAGCCCTAACTTGGTTTACAACCTCTGCATCATATTGAAAATACAATTTGGCATTTACCTCTATTTGCTTTTTTTCAACGTTAATTTCTTCATCTGTTTTTTGTATAGCAAAATCGAAAGTAGCATATAAGTTATCATACTTCCATAGCTGACCATTGCTAAAATCATATTTAAACTGCCCCCCTTTTGGAAACAAATAAACAATGGCAACAGTAGTTATTAGAAATAGAATAACTTTATAAATAATTGTGTTATTTCTATATATTTTATTGATGAAATCACTCATAAGTAACAGTGTTATTATAACAAACTTACAGTAAAAAAATGAAGCCCAAAAATTAAGATTTCTTTTTGATTTAAAATGGTTATTTTCGCAAGACAAAGAAACGATTTAAAGAAAAAAATATATAGTATGAAAGAAGTAGTAATTGTATCTGTAGCAAGAACACCTATTGGAAGTTTTATGGGAAGTTTATCTTCTATTCCAGCTACAAAATTAGGTGCTATTGCCATTAAAGGTGCTTTAGACAAAATAAATTTAGATGCCAATTTGGTTCAAGAAGTATTTATGGGTAATGTAGTTTCTGCAGGTTTAGGACAAGCTCCTGCAAGACAGGCAGCAATTCATGCAGGTATTCCAGATTCTGTACCTTGTACTACAGTAAATAAAGTTTGTGCATCTGGTATGAAATCTATTATGCTTGCAGCCCAAACAATTGCTTTAGGTGATGCTGACATTGCTGTAGCAGGTGGAATGGAAAACATGAGTTCTATACCTCATTATCAACATGCTAGAAACGGATCTAAATTCGGACCAATTACTATGGAAGATGGCATGCAAAGAGATGGTTTAGTAGATGCTTATGAAAAGGTTGCTATGGGTGTTTGTGCAGATGAATGTGCTGCAGAATATGAATTCTCAAGAGAAGATCAAGATGCCTTTGCAATACAATCTTACAATAGATCTGCTGATGCTTGGGCTTCAGGTAAATTTGATGATGAAATTGTACCTGTTTCAATACCACAAAGAAGAGGTGAGCCTATTCTATTTTCTGAAGATGAAGAATATAAGAATGTTAAGAAAGAAAAAATACCTGCTTTAAGACCTGCTTTTACAAAAGAAGGAACTGTTACTGCTGCGAATGCATCAACAATAAATGATGGTGGGGCTGCTTTGGTTTTAATGTCTGCTGAAAAAGCGCAAGAATTAAATTTAACACCAATTGCAAAAATTAAAAGTTATGCAGATGCTGCTCATGAACCTAAATGGTTTACTACAGCTCCTGCAAAAGCATTACCAAAAGCATTGGCTAAAGCTAATTTAAGCATAGATGATGTTGACTATTTTGAATTAAACGAAGCTTTTTCTGTAGTTGGCTTAGCAAACATGAAAATATTAGGTATTTCTGATAAAAACACTAACGTAAATGGTGGTGCTGTTTCTTTAGGGCATCCTTTGGGTGTTTCTGGAGCAAGAATTGTAATTGCTTTAACTTCTATTTTAAAGCAAAATGACGCCAAAATTGGTGCAGCTGCAATATGTAATGGTGGTGGAGGTGCTAGTGCTCTAATTCTAGAAAGAATTTAATTTATAAAAGATAGTTTTTGTACGGAATTTGTAATTTAAGTATTGTTCCTTTAAGGAAAGAACCAACAGATCAATCAGAAATGGTTAGTCAGGTTTTGTTTGGTGAATTTTTTACAATACTTGAAAAAGATAAAAACTGGAGTAAAATTAAATTGGCTTTTGATGATTGTGAAGGTTTTGTTGACAATAAACAATTTCAGGAAATTGAATATGCTGAATATCAAAATTTACAAGAGGCTAAGCCAGTTTATTCTGGAGAGATTATCGATTTTATTTCAAATTCAGCTAGAGAATTCTTTACAATCCCTTTAGGAGCAAACCTGCCTAATTACAACAATGAAAGTTTTATTTTAAATAAAGAAAATTATCAATTTGAGGGTGCTATTTTAGACCAAGTAGCAAGTAAAGAAGAAATATTGCAAAAGGCGTACGTGTATTTAAACACACCCTATTTGTGGGGTGGTAAAACTCCTTTTGGTATAGATTGTTCAGGATTTACGCAAATGGTCTACAAATTATGTGGTTACAAACTTTTAAGAAACGCAAATGAACAAGCTACACAAGGTGAAGTTTTAAGTTTTATAGAAGAAAGTGAGCCAGGAGATTTAGCCTTTTTTGACAACGAAGAAGGTGAAATTATACACGTTGGTATAATATTGAATAATTATACTATTATCCACGCTCATGGCAAGGTTAGAATTGACACTTTAGATCACAGTGGAATTTTTAATGCTGACCTTCAAAAACATACGCATAAGCTAAGAGTAATTAAAAAGATTATCTAAAATAAAAAAAACCGAAACTTTAAAGTTTCGGTTTTTTTATACATTGAGATCGAAAATTACATTCCTCTCATTTTCTTATAGATTGGTCTTAAAGCATCTGCTTTCTCTTCCATTCTTAAAATATCATAAATATTTAAAAGAGATTTTACAGTATCTTCAGAACGACTAATACTATCAGCCTTTTCTAAAAAAGGTAAAGCTTCTCTATATAATTCTTTTTGCTTTCCTTGTAATTCATCATACTTTTTAAAGTTTGATAAATTTTCGTTCATTTCATCTACAATTGCCTGCTCACCAGATAAAATTGCAACAGCTAAATTCATATAAGCATCTCCATATTCAGGATCTAATTCAATTGCTTTTTTGTAGTAACCAATTGCTTCTTCTTTTTTACCTTCATTTTGATTTACAACTCCTAAGTTGAAAAATAATGTTGGGTTATTTGGATCTAACTCTATAGCTTCTTTCATTAAAGTTCCAAACTTCTGCATATCTTTCAGCTGTATATATAATTGAGCTTCATTTAAAATTAAGTTTAAATCTTTAGGATCGTTTTCTCTTGCTTTTTTGATTGCAACAATTGCTTCATCCGTTTTACCTTGAGCAATTAAAATGTAACCAATATTTTTTACAATATCTGCTTGTCTTGATTTTGTTGGCACATCTTCTGGAGCAATATAATCGCCAGATTTTACCATTAAATCTCTTTGCGTCTTTCCTCCTAGATTTTCTTTAACTCCTGTTTCTTTGTTAGTTGCCATATACTGCATAGTAACACCTGTATAACCTAACTCTTGAAGCTTGTTATAATAAGCTAAAGAAGAATCATAATCTTTTTGCAAAGAAGCACTTACTGCTGCATTATAAAGAAAAGTAGTATCTGAAGGACTTAGTTGATACGTTAAATAAAAGTTTTCAGTAGCAGTTTTATAATCTTTAGTTTCATTATAAGCTTTTAGTGCTTTTTGAGATACAAACTGAGTAAGCTCAATAACTTTATTTTTAGCTTCACTTGTATATCTAGATTTTCTAGTTGCTTTCTCAAAATCAAATAAATTATTGTAAGCTTCTACTGCCTTTTTAACATCAGTTTTACCATAAACTTGCCCTTTTAGAAAGTAATATTTTCCCTTATACTTATCTTCCATAGAACCTTCCATACTTTCTATAGACTGAATAGCAGTTCTAGCTGTAGCTATATCATTCTTTTTAAGTGCTTTTTCAGCAACTTTTAGTTCGTTTTTTTGCGCAGATACTCCAATCGTCATCAATCCTAAAGAAAGCGCTAATATTTGTTTTTTCATTTTGTTTCTGTATTAAATTTGTTTTCTATTCTTGATTATCACTTGTATTATTTTCAATATTCGTGCCATTTTCAGTTTCATCTGCAGACTCTTCTTCTGCTTCTTCTTCATGAACAACTTTGGCTACTGCAGCAATACTATCATCATCTTTAATATTAATTAAACGAACACCTTGTGTTGCACGCCCCATAACTCTTAAGTCTTCTACTGCCATTCTAATTACTAAACCAGATTTGTTAATAATCATTAAATCGTTAGAATCATCTACGTTTTTAATGGCTACTAAATTACCTGTTTTTTCAGAAATATTTAACGTTTTTACACCTTTACCTCCTCTGTTTGTAATTCTATAATCTTCTAGGCTAGAACGTTTACCATATCCTTTTTCAGAAACCACTAAAATGTTACTTTCCATATCATTTACAGCAACCATACCAATAACTTCATCGTTTTCATGTTGCAGAGTAATACCCCTTACACCAGATGCAGTTCTACCCATTGGTCTTGTTTTAGCTTCTTCAAATCGAATTGATTTACCTGAAGCTAGAGCTAACATTACTTGGCTATCACCAGTTGTTAATTTAGCTTCTAAAAGTTCATCACCTTCCTTAATAGTAATTGCATTAATTCCGTTTGTTCTTGGTCTAGAATATTGCTCTAAGGATGTCTTTTTAACTTGACCTTTTTTAGTGGCCATAATTACGTAATGGCTGTTGATGTACTCTTCGTTCTTTAAATCTTGTGTAACTAAGAATGCTTTAACTGAATCATCTTGCTCAATATTGATTAAGTTTTGCATTGCTCTTCCTTTCGTGTTTTTACCACCTTCTGGAATTTCATAAACTCGCATCCAAAATACTTTACCCTTTTGAGTAAAGAACATCATATATTGATGATTGGTACCTACAAATAGATGTTCTAAGAAATCCTCATTTCTAGTAGTAGCGCCTTTTTGACCTCTACCTCCTCTATTTTGAACTTTGTATTCATCTAGATTTGTACGTTTTAAGTAACCTGCATTAGAAATGGTTACTACCACTTTTGTATCTGGAATCATATCTTCAATACGCATATCACCACCAGCATACTCTATAGTAGATCTTCTTTCATCTCCATATTTCTCTTTGATGTGTAATAACTCGTCCTTAATTATTTGATAACGTCTAGGCTCGTTGGCTAAAATATCTTTTAAGTCAGCAATCGTAACCATAATTTCATCAAACTCAGCTCTTAATTTGTCTTGCTCTAGACCCGTTAATTGACGTAAACGCATTTCTACAATTGCCTTAGCTTGAATTTCTGTCAATTCGAAACGCTCAATTAAACTAGCTCTTGCTTCATCTGCATTAGAAGATGCTCTAATAATTTTAATTACTTCATCAATATTATCTGATGCAATTATTAATCCTTCTAAAATATGTGCTCTAGCTTCTGCTTTCTTTAATTCATATTCTGTTCTACGAACAACAACCTCATGCCTGTGTTCAACGAAATAATGAATAAGTTGTTTTAAATTTAATTGTTCAGGTCTACCATTAACTAACGCAATATTATTTACACTAAAAGAAGTTTGTAATTGCGTATATTTAAATAATTTATTTAAAACGATGTTAGGAATTGCATCACGTTTTAACACGTAAACAATTCGCATACCATTTCTATCAGATTCATCTCTAATATTGGCAATACCAGATATTTTTTTCTCGTTAACCAAGTCAGCAGTTTTCTTAATCATGTCTGCTTTATTCACTTGGTAAGGAATTTCAGTAACAATGATACACTCACGCCCTTTTACTTCTTCAATAACCGCTTTTGCACGCATTACAATACGTCCACGACCTGTATGAAAAGCATCTCTTACTCCATCATAACCATAAATAATTCCACCTGTTGGAAAATCTGGTGCAGTAACATGTTGCATTAACTCATCAATCTCAATATCTCTATTTTCTATATAGGCTACAGTACCATTAATAACTTCTGTTAAGTTATGAGGAGCCATATTTGTAGCCATACCTACTGCAATACCAGAAGCGCCATTTACCAATAAGTTAGGTATACGAGTTGGTAACACAACAGGCTCCTGCAAAGTATCGTCAAAATTTAAAGAATGATCTACAGTATCTTTTTCAATATCTGCCAACATTTCTTCAGAAATTTTCTGCATTCTAACCTCAGTATAACGCATTGCTGCAGGAGAGTCACCATCTACAGAACCAAAGTTTCCTTGCCCATCAACCATCATATAACGCACACTCCAATCTTGTGCCATTCTTACCATAGAGTCATATACAGAAGTATCTCCATGAGGATGATACTTACCTAAAACTTCACCTACAATTCTTGCAGATTTTTTATACGCTCCAGTTGCCTTAATTCCTAATTCGTGCATACCATATAAAACCCTTCTATGAACTGGTTTTAAACCATCTCTAACATCTGGTAATGCTCTAGATACAATTACAGACATTGAATAATCAATGTATGCAGATTTCATCTGTTCTTCTATGTTAATTGGAATTAACTTTTCGCCTTCTGCCATATATATTTTATTATTATTTAATCAAAAATTTAAAACAAGGCAAGATACTGTTTCTAATGCTTTTTACAAAGATTATAACGTCTCTAAACCCTCTTAGTTATCAACATTTTTTGATAATTTTTAACACTATTATACTTGTTTGATTTCCAATTGTTTTCTACCTTGTAATGGTAGTCAAACTGTCAGTTTTAAAGCATTGGCATCTTTTTTGTAATAATCTCAAAAAAAAAGGACTAAATTTACAACACATCAATTTTAGATAGAAAGAAATATGGACGATAATTTTTCACCAAAAGTTAGAGATGTAATCACTTTTAGTAAAGAAGAGGCTTTAAGATTAGGGCACGAATTTATTGGAACTGAACACCTTTTACTAGGATTAATAAGAAAAGGCGAAGGTAAAGCTATTGAGATATTAACAGCGTTTGATGTTGATTTAACTTTGCTAAGAAAAAAATTAGAACAATTAAACCCTGCAAACCCAACGTTTGTAGAGAGTACAGATAAACCTAGCTTGCGTTTAACAAGACAAGCTGAAAAAGCGTTAAAAACAACTTTTTTAGAGGCTAAGTTATATCAAAGTGATGCTATAGATACAGCACATTTATTGTTGTGCGTTTTAAGAAACGAAAATGACCCAACAACTAAATTAATTCAGAAATATCATGTAAACTATGATGAAGCAAAAGCTTTATACAAACAATTACATGTAGACGAAGTTGATGCTGATTTACCAGTAAACCCTATTGCAGAAACACCTTCTGATGATGAATATGCTTCAGAAAAATCGAATCCTTTTGATCAGCCCCAGAAAAGCAAAGCTTCAAAAAAATCTAAAACTCCAGTTTTAGATAATTTTGGTAGAGATTTAACAGATTTGGCGGAAAATGGGAGGCTAGATCCTGTTGTTGGGCGTCAAAAAGAAATAGAGAGAGTTTCTCAAATTTTAAGTCGTAGAAAGAAAAACAACCCAATGTTAATTGGAGAACCAGGTGTTGGTAAATCTGCTATTGCAGAAGGTTTAGCTTTACGAATTGTAGATAGAAAAGTATCAAGAATTTTATTTGATAAGAGAATAGTATCTCTAGATTTAGCTAGTTTAGTTGCTGGAACAAAGTACAGAGGTCAGTTTGAAGAAAGAATGAAAGCCTTAATGAACGAATTAGAAAAGAATGATGATATTATTCTTTTTATTGATGAAATTCATACAATAGTTGGTGCAGGTGGTGCTACAGGTTCTTTAGATGCATCTAACATGTTAAAACCAGCTTTAGCAAGAGGTGAAATACAATGTATAGGTGCCACAACTTTAGATGAGTTTAGAACAAATATTGAGAAAGATGGTGCTTTAGAACGTCGTTTTCAAAAAGTAATTGTAGACCCAACCTCTGTTGAAGAAACTATTCAGATTTTACAAAATATAAAAGGGAAATACGAAGAACATCATAATGTAGATTTTACAGACGATGCTATTGAAGCATGTGTAAAATTAACTAATAGATATATGACTGATAGATATTTACCAGACAAAGCTATTGATGCTTTAGATGAGGCTGGATCTAGAATTCATATTACCAATATCGTTGTTCCGAAACAAGTTTTAGAGTTAGAATCTCAATTAGAAATAATTAGAGATAAGAAAACGAAAGCTGTGAATGGCCAAAAGTACGAAGAGGCTGCTAAGTTGAGAGATGATGAAAAGAATATGGAGGCTGCTTTAAACTCTGCTCAAAAACAGTGGGAAGATGATTCTAAATTAAATAGAGAAATCGTTACCGAAGATAATGTTGCAGAAGTAGTTTCTATGATGACAGGTATTCCTGTGAATAGAGTTGCAGAAGCAGAAAGCCACAGGCTACATGAACTACCTTCTTTAATTAAAGGTAAGGTTATTGGACAAGATGAAGCTGTTACGAAAGTTGTTAAAGCTATTCAAAGAAATAGAGTTGGTTTAAAAGACCCGAACAAACCTATTGGTTCATTTATTTTTTTAGGTCAAACTGGTGTTGGTAAAACACAACTAGCAAAAGTACTGGCTCGTGAATTATTTGATTCTGATGATTCTTTAATTAGAATTGACATGAGTGAATACATGGAAAAGTTCGCAATTTCACGTTTAATTGGTGCACCTCCAGGTTACGTTGGTTATGAAGAAGGAGGACAATTAACAGAAAAAGTGCGCAGAAAACCTTATTCAGTTATCCTATTAGATGAAATTGAAAAAGCGCATCCAGATGTGTTTAATATGTTATTACAGATTTTAGATGATGGTCATATTACAGATAGTTTAGGTAGAAAAATTGATTTTAGAAATACGATAATTATCATGACATCTAATATTGGTGCTCGTCAATTAAAAGACTTTGGTGGTGGAGTTGGTTTTGGAACTGCTTCTAAAAAAGAACAAGCAGACGCACATGCAAAATCGGTAATTGAAAGTGCATTGAAAAAATCTTTTGCACCTGAATTTTTAAATAGAATTGATGATGTAATTGTTTTCAACGCTTTAGAAAGAGAAGATATTCATTCAATTATCGACATTGAGTTAGACAAATTATTAAATAGAATCTCTGATTTAGGGTATACTTTAAATCTAAGCGAAAAAGCTAAAGATTATATAGCAGACAAAGGATTTGATAAAAAGTATGGAGCAAGACCTCTTAAAAGAGCTATCCAGAAATATATTGAAGATGCTTTGGCTGAAGAAATTGTGAATTCTAAATTAACTGAGGGTGATACAATAGCCATGGATTTTGATGAAGCTAAAGACGAGCTTACCATTAAAATTAAAAAAGGCAAGAAAAAACCTGAAACAAGAACAGAAAGTGAATCTTAAAATAAAAAATCCCAAATTGTAAAATTTGGGATTTTTTTTATGCTTGACCTGTTGGCCCAAAATTCATCGGAATTGGAGGTTGCTCATAATCTTTGATATCTCCATTTTGTTGCTCGAACTTTTTAATATTATCAGCTAACGCTTTAGATAATCTTTTTGCATGTTGTGGAGTTAATATAATTCTAGACTTCACTTTTGCCTTAGGCACCCCAGGCATTATATTTATAAAGTCTACAATAAACTCAGATATTGAATGATTTATAATTGCCAAATTTGAGTATGTTCCTTCAGCTACATCTTGGCCTAATTCAATATTTAATTGGCCGTCTTTATTATTATTTTCTTCCATCAGTTTTAATTATTTAAATAAAAGTACAAAAAATAAAAAAGTTGAATTGAATACTGTAAAATAATTACAATAAACAATTCAACTTTAAATTATAAACGTTTAAACGTTATGTATTAGAAACTTTGTTCTATTTCATCTTTTGGTCCAACAATTACTTTATCATAAGATCTCATTCCTGTACCTGCTGGTATTTTCTTACCTACAATTACATTCTCTTTCAATCCTTCTAAAGTATCTATTTTACCATTTACAGCTGCCTCATTTAATACTTTTGTAGTTTCTTGGAAAGAAGCCGCAGAAATAAATGATTTCGTTTGTAAAGATGCTCTTGTAATACCTTGTAATACTTGTTCTGCTGTTGCTGGTCTTGCATCTCTTGCAGTAACTAAGTTATTGTCATTTCTTCTTAATAAAGAATTCTCATCTCTTAATTGACGTGCAGTGATTATTTGACCTGGCTTTAAATTCTCAGAATCTCCAGCATCTTCAACAACTTTCATTCCGTAAATTGCATCGTTTTCTTCAATAAAGTCATTCTTGTGAATCAATTGATTCTCTAAGAAAAGAGTATCTCCTGAATCTATAATTTTAACTTTACGCATCATTTGACGAACAACAACTTCAAAATGTTTGTCGTTAATTTTCACACCTTGTAAACGATATACTTCTTGTATTTCATTTACTAAGTATTCTTGTACTGCAGATGGCCCTTTAATTCTTAAAATATCAGAAGGTGTAGTAGCACCATCAGATAATGGCATACCAGCTTTGATAAAGTCATTTTCTTGAACTAAAATTTGATTAGAAAGCTTTACTAAATATTTGCTAATCTCACCTGTTTTAGACTCAACAATAATTTCTCTATTACCTCTTTTAATTTTTCCGAAAGAAACAACACCATCAATTTCTGAAACTACAGATGGGTTAGAAGGATTACGTGCTTCAAATAATTCTGTTACACGTGGTAAACCTCCTGTAATATCACCTGCTTTACCAGATTTTCTAGGAATTTTAACTAATGTTTTTCCACTTTCTACAACATCTCCATCATCAACCATTAAGTGAGCACCTACTGGTAAACTGTAAGAACGTAATGCATTACCATCTTCATCTTCAATAATTAAAGATGCAATGATTTTTTTGTTCTTAGAATCTGTAATTACTTTTTCTTGGAAACCTGTTTGTTCATCAATTTCTACAGCATAGTTCATACCTTGCTCTAAATTGTCGAACTTAACTCTACCATTAAACTCAGAAACAATTACACCATTAAATGGATCCCATTGTACAATAACATCTCCTTTTTTGATTGATTTTCTATCTTTATCAAAAATGATAGAACCATAAGGTAAAATATTTGTACTCTGAGTGATATCAGTTTTCTTATCAATAATTTTAATTTCAGCAGTTCTCGAAATTACGATATCTACTTCATTACCTTCATTATCTTTACCAACTACAGTTCTTAAATCATCGATAACAACTTTACCATCAAATTTGGCAATTAACTTATTCTCTTCTGATATGTTACCTGCAACCCCACCAACGTGGAATGTACGTAATGTTAACTGTGTACCTGGCTCTCCAATAGATTGTGCTGCAATTACACCAACTGCCTCACCAATTTGTACTTTGTTACGCGTTGATAAACTTAAACCATAACATTTTGCACAAATACCTCTAGAAGATTCACAAGTTAATGCAGATCTTACTTCTACAGAATCAATACCTGATGCTTGTACAGCATCTGCTAATTGAGAAGTAATAGATTGATTTGCTTCTAATAATAATTCTTCTGTAACTGGGTGATAAACATCGTTTAAAGAAATACGACCTTCAATTCTGTCTGATAAAGACTCTACAATCTCATCGTTTTTCTTTAATGGAGCAACTTCTAAACCTCTTAATGTACCACAATCTTCTTCGTTAATAATAACGTCTTGAGATACATCTACTAATCTACGTGTTAAGTAACCAGCATCTGCCGTTTTTAAAGCGGTATCTGCTAATCCTTTACGAGCACCGTGAGTTGAGATAAAGTATTCAAGAATTGATAAACCTTCTTTAAAGTTAGAAAGAATTGGGTTCTCGATAATTTCTCCACCTCCAGCAGTAGATTTTTTCGGTTTTGCCATTAATCCACGCATACCTGTTAACTGACGAATCTGTTCTTTAGATCCACGAGCTCCAGAATCAAGCATCATATATACTGAGTTGAATCCTTGTTGGTCTTCACGTAAATTTTTCATAGACAATTCAGTTAATCTGTTGTTGGTAGAACCCCAAACATCAATTACCTGATTGTAACGCTCTTTCTGCGTTAACATACCCATATTATAGTTACCTACAATACCATCTACTTCTTTGTTTGCTTCATCAATCATGGCTTGCTTTTCTTTAGGAATAATAATATCACCTAATGAGAAAGACAATCCACCTTGGAATGCAAACTTATAACCCATATTTTTAATTTCATCTAAGAAAGCACCTGTTGTAGGAATATCTGTAGCTTTTAAAATACCACCAATAATTCCACGTAAGTTTTTCTTAGTTAAAACTTCATTTATATATCCAGCTGCAGCAGGAACTTTTTCATTAAATAAAACTCTACCTACAGTAGTTTTTATAATCTTAGTTACTTGCTCTCCATTTTCAATATCTTGAGTTCTAACTTTAATAGATGCATTTAAATCTACTTTTTCTTCATTGAAAGCTATTGTAACTTCTTCTGGAGAATAGAAAGTTAAGCCCTCTCCTTTAATTGGCATTTCTGGAGTAGATATTCTTTCTTTGGTCATGTAATATAATCCAAGTACCATATCCTGAGAAGGTACAGTTACTGGAGCACCATTTGCAGGGTTTAAGATATTATGAGAAGCCAACATTAATAATTGTGCTTCTAAAATAGCTTCTGGTCCTAATGGTAAGTGAACAGCCATTTGATCTCCATCAAAATCCGCATTAAATGCAGAACATGCTAATGGGTGTAATTGTATAGCTTTACCTTCAATTAATTTTGGTTGGAAAGCTTGAATACCTAGTCTGTGTAAAGTAGGAGCCCTGTTTAATAATACTGGGTGACCTTTAATTACGTTCTCTAAAATATCCCAAACAACTGGTTCTTTTCTATCAATAATTTTCTTTGCAGATTTAACTGTTTTTACAATTCCTCTTTCAATTAGTTTTCTAATTACAAATGGCTTGTAAAGTTCAGCTGCCATATCTTTTGGCAATCCACATTCAGACAATTTCATTTCTGGTCCAACAACAATTACAGAACGTGCAGAATAATCAACACGCTTACCCAGTAAGTTTTGACGGAAACGACCTTGTTTACCTTTTAATGAATCTGATAAAGATTTTAAAGGTCTGTTAGATTCAGTTTTTACTGCTGATGATTTACGTGTGTTATCAAATAATGAATCTACTGATTCTTGTAACATACGTTTTTCATTACGTAAAATAACTTCTGGAGCTTTTATTTCAACCAATCTTTTTAAACGATTGTTTCTAATAATAACTCTTCTGTATAAATCATTTAAATCTGAAGTTGCAAAACGTCCTCCATCTAATGGAACTAAAGGTCTTAATTCTGGTGGTATAACCGGAATTGCCTTCATAATCATCCACTCTGGATTATTTTCTCTATTCTTTTGAGAATCTCTAAATGCTTCAACAACGTTTAAACGCTTTAAAGCTTCTGTTTTTCTTTGCTTAGAAGTTTCAGTATTTGCTTTATGTCTTAATTGAAATGATAATTCATCTAAATCAATTCTAGCTAATAAATCAATTAAACATTCAGCACCCATTTTAGCGATAAACTTGTTTGGATCTGAATCGTCTAAATATTGATTTTCTTGTGGTAACTCATCAACAATATCTAAATATTCTTCTTCAGTTAAGAAATCCATTTTTTGTAATGGCTCTCCTTCCACATTTTTTGCAATACCTGGTTGAATTACTACGTATCTTTCGTAGTAAATAATCATATCTAACTTTTTAGAAGGTAAACCTAAAAGGTAACCCATTTTGTTAGGTAATGATCTAAAGTACCAAATATGAGCAACAGGCACTACCAAATTGATATGCCCAACTCTATCTCTACGTACTTTCTTTTCTGTAACTTCTACACCACATCTATCACAAACAATACCTTTGTAACGAATTCTTTTGTACTTTCCACAGGCACATTCATAATCCTTAACAGGACCAAAAATACGCTCACAGAATAAACCATCTCTTTCTGGTTTGTGTGTACGATAATTTATAGTCTCTGGCTTTAAAACTTCACCTTTAGAAACTTCTAAAATAGCTTCTGGTGATGATAAACCAATTGAGATTTTGTTAAACTTTTTTACAGTGTACTTTTCTTGTTTTCTTGCCATGTCTTTTAATAAGTATTCAGTTGGCAGTATTCAGTTTTCAGTAACGAATGCTACTGAAAACTGGTTACTGAAAAAATTTATTCTTCTAATCTAACGTCTAATCCTAAACCTTTAAGTTCATGCATTAATACGTTAAACGATTCTGGTAAACCTGGTTCTGGCATAGCTTCCCCTTTAACTATACTTTCGTATGTTTTAGCTCTACCCATTACATCATCAGATTTTACAGTTAAGATTTCTCTTAAGATACTTGATGCTCCATATGCCTCAAGTGCCCAAACTTCCATCTCTCCAAAACGCTGACCACCAAACTGTGCTTTACCTCCTAATGGTTGTTGTGTAATTAAAGAATATGGTCCTATTGAACGAGCGTGCATCTTATCTTCAATCATGTGCCCTAACTTAATCATATAAATGATACCAACTGTTGCTGGTTGATCGAAACGTTTTCCAGTTCCTCCATCATATAAATAAGTGTGTCCAAATCTTGGTACTCCTGCTTCATCTGTAATTTCATTAATCTGATCTAAAGATGCTCCATCAAAAATAGGTGTTGCATATTTAGTTCCTAATTTCTCACCTGCCCAACCTAGAACAGTTTCATAAATTTGACCAATGTTCATACGTGAAGGTACCCCTAATGGATTCAATACAATATCTACAGGTGTACCATCTTCTAAGAACGGCATGTCTTCTGCTCTTACAATACGTGCTACAATACCTTTGTTTCCATGACGTCCAGCCATTTTATCACCCACTTTTAACTTACGTTTTTTAGCGATGTAAACTTTAGCTAATTTTAATATTCCTGCTGGTAATTCATCTCCAACTGAAATTGTAAATTTCTGACGTCTTAAAGAACCTTGTAAATCATTAACCTTAATCTTATAGTTGTGAACTAATTCACCAACTAAAGCATTTAAGTCACTATCAGTTGTCCAAGAACCTGTTAAGTGAACATAATCGTCTACTGAGTTTAACATTTTAAGCGTATATTTTTTACCTTTTGGTAAAACTTCTTCTCCTAAATCGTTAAAGACCCCTTGAGATGTTTTTCCACTAATTAAAGTAAATAACTTCTCAATTAACTCGTCTTTTAAACCTTCGAATTTAGAAACAAAAGATTGTTCTAAAGTAGCCACTGCTTCTTTATCTCTAATTCTTTTGTTTTTATCTTTTACAGCTCTTCTAAATAATTTTTTATCAATTACTACACCTCTTAATGATGGAGAAGCTTTTAATGATGCATCTTTTACATCACCTGCTTTGTCACCAAAAATTGCACGTAATAATTTTTCTTCTGGAGTTGGGTCAGATTCTCCTTTTGGTGTAATTTTACCAATTAAGATATCACCAGGATTTACTTCTGCTCCAATTCTAATCATTCCATTTTCATCTAAATCTTTTGTAGCTTCTTCAGAAACGTTAGGAATATCATTAGTTAACTCTTCAGTTCCTAATTTTGTATCTCTAACATCTAAAGAATACTCATCAATATGAATAGATGTAAATATATCTTCACGAACTACTTTTTCAGAAATCACAATTGCATCCTCAAAGTTATACCCTTTCCAAGGCATAAAGGCTACTTTCATGTTTCTACCTAAAGCTAATTCTCCTTTTTGTGTTGCATAACCTTCACAAAGTACTTGACCTTCTTGAACTCTATCACCAGTTTCTACAATTGGCTTTAAGTTAATAGATGTACCTTGATTGGTTTTTCTAAATTTAATTAAGTCATAAGATACTTCATCAGAATCAAAACTTACTAGTCTTTCTTCATCTGTTTTATCATACCTAATTGTAATTTTATTTGCATCTACATAAGTTACTTCACCTTCACCTTCTGCATTAATTAAAATACGTGAATCTTTAGCAACTCTTCTTTCTAATCCAGTACCAACAATTGGCGATTCTGGTCTTAATAATGGCACTGCCTGACGCATCATGTTTGATCCCATCAATGCTCTGTTGGCATCATCATGCTCTAAGAAAGGAATTAAAGATGCAGAGATAGAGGCAATTTGGTTTGGTGCAACATCCATATAATCAATCACTTCAGGATTAACTACTGGGAAATCACCTTCCTCACGTGCAATAACTCTATCTAAAACAATGCTACCATCTTCTTTAAGTTCTAAATTAGATTGCGCAATTTTCTTACCCTCTTCTTCTTCAGCACTTAAATAGATTGGCTCTTCACCTTCAACAATTCCATTGTTTACTTTTCTATAAGGAGTTTCGATAAATCCTAAATTATTCACTTTCGCAAAAACAGAAAGCGAAGAAATTAGACCAATGTTTGGTCCTTCAGGTGTTTCAATCGGACATAAACGACCATAATGTGTATAGTGTACATCACGAACCTCGAAACCTGCTCTTTCTCTTGATAAACCACCTGGCCCTAATGCAGATAATCTACGTTTGTGGGTAATCTCAGCTAATGGATTTGTTTGATCCATAAATTGAGATAATTGATTGGTACCAAAGAAAGAATTAATTACCGATGATAATGTTTTTGCGTTAATTAAATCAATTGGAGTAAACACTTCATTGTCACGTACATTCATACGCTCACGAATTGTTCTCGCCATTCTTGCTAAACCAACACCAAACTGACCTGCTAATTGCTCACCCACAGTTCTTACACGTCTGTTAGATAAGTGATCAATATCATCTACTTCTGCCTTAGAGTTAATTAACTCAATTAAATATTTAATGATAGTTATAATATCTAATTTTGTCAATACCTTTTGATCTATAGGCTCATTTAATTGAAGTTTGGTATTCATTCTAAAACGACCAACTTCTCCTAAATTATATCTTTGTTCAGAGAAGAATAATTTATCGATAATACCTCTTGCAGTCTCTTCATCTGGCGGTTCTGCATTACGTAATTGTCTATAAATATGCTCTACAGCTTCTTTCTCTGAGTTTGTAGGATCTTTTTGTAAAGTATTGTGAATTATAGCATAGTCAGCCATATGATTATCTACTTTATGTAGTAAAATCGTCTTAGCTCCTGCCTCTATAATTTCATCTATATGTTCTTTTTCTAAAACTGTATCACGATCAAAAATAATTTCATTTCTCTCAATAGATACAACTTCTCCTGTATCTTCATCTACGAAATCTTCATGCCAAGTTTTTAAAACTCTAGCAGCCAATTTACGACCTAATACTTTTTTAAGACCTGCCTTAGAAACCTTAACTTCCTCAGCAAGGTCAAAAATTTCTAAAATATCTTTATCTCTTTCAAAACCAATTGCTCTGAATAAAGTAGTTACAGGTAATTTTTTCTTTCTATCAATATAAGCATACATTACTTGATTGATATCTGTTGCAAATTCTATCCAAGATCCTTTAAAAGGAATTACTCTTGCTGAATACAACTTAGTTCCATTTGCATGGAATGATTGACCAAAGAATACACCTGGAGATCTGTGTAATTGCGAAACCACAACACGCTCAGCACCATTGATTACAAAAGTACCTGAATTTGTCATGTAAGGTATTGTACCAAGATAAACATCTTGTACAATTGTTTCAAAATCTTCGTGTTCTGGGTCTGTACAATATAATTTAAGACGTGCTTTTAAAGGAACACTGTGTGTAAGACCTCTTTCTATACATTCTTGGATTGAATATCTTGGTGGGTCTACAAAGTAGTCTAAAAATTCTAATACAAATTGATTTCTTGTATCTGTAATTGGAAAGTTATCCATGAAGGTTTTGTATAAACCTTCTTCTCCTCTTTCTTCTGCCTTAGTTTGAAGTTGGAAAAAATCTTGAAAAGATTTTACCTGAATATCCAAAAAGTCTGGATATTCTTTAATCATTTGAGAAGTAGCGAAGTTGATTCTTTCAGTAGTGTTTTTCGTTGCCAAAAGAGAATATTTTTTTTGATTAAAATATGAATTAAAATAAAGAACGAATATATACACAAAATGGTTTAGGCCTAAAAACCTTAGTTCTTAGTACCTAAACCTAAATTTGTTTTCTCGATTTCGATATCACTGTTCGAAACTCGAGAAGTAAAAGCTTATTTAAGCTCTACCTCTGCTCCTGCTTCTTCTAAAGATTTTTTAAGACCTTCAGCCTCATCTTTAGATACACCTTCTTTGATTGGAGCTGGTGCGCTATCTACGATACCTTTAGCATCTTTTAATCCTAAACCAGTTAATTCTTTAACTAATTTTACAACTGCTAATTTAGAAGCACCTGCTGCTGTTAAGATAACATCAAATTCAGTTTGCTCATCAGCTGCATCATCACCACCACCTGCTGCTGGTCCTGCTACTGCTACTGCTGCTGCTGCTGGCTCAATACCATACTCATCTTTTAAAATAGTAGCTAATTCATTAACTTCTTTTACTGTTAAGTTAACTAATTGTTCTGCGAAATCTTTTAATTCTGCCATTTTAATTGTTTTTAAAATTTTGTGTTTTATTATAGTTTATTTGTGCGCTTATTCTTTTTCAGATAAAGTTTTAATAATACCTGAAAGTGTTTGTCCTCCTGATTGTAATGCTGAAATAACATTCTTAGCAGGTGACTGTAATAATCCAACGATTTCACCAATTAACTCTTCTCTAGATTTAATATCTACTAAAGCATCTAATTGATCATCACCAATGTAAATAGATTCTTCTGCAAAAGCTCCTTTTAAAATAGGCTTCTTAGATTTCTTTCTAAATTCCTTGATTAATTTTGCTGGTGCATTAGCTGCCTCAGCAATCATCATTGATGTATTACCTTTTAATGTTGTTGGAAGATCACCAAAATCTTTATCTGATGCCTCCATTGCTTTCGCAAGTAATGTATTTTTAACAACTGATAACTGAACTCCTGCTTTGAAACATGCTCTTCTTAAATTAGAAGTAGTTTGTGCATTTAATCCAGAAATATCTGCTAAATAAAGTGTATTTGTATCTGCTAATACTGCTGTTAAATCTTGTATTACTTGTGATTTCTCTTCTCTAGTCATAATTATAAGTTTTAACGTATTAAACAGTTTTCACTTCAACAGGTATACTAGGACTCATAGTACTAGACATAAAAACGCTTTTTACATACGTTCCTTTTGCTGTTGTAGGTTTCAATTTAATAATTGTTTGGATTAATTCATTTGCATTCTCTTCAATCTTCTTAGCATCGAAAGATACTTTTCCAATTGCAGCATGAACAATACCAGTTTTATCTACCTTAAAGTCGATTTTACCAGCTTTAACATCTGTTACTGCTTTAGCAACATCCATAGTTACTGTACCTGTTTTTGGGTTAGGCATTAAACCTCTAGGACCTAAAATTCTTCCTAATGGACCTAATTTACCCATTACACTAGGCATTGTAATAATTACATCAACATCTGTCCAACCTCCTTTAATTTTCTGAAGGTATTCATCCAACCCAACGTAATCAGCACCTGCTTCTTTAGCTTCTGCTTCTTTATCTGGAGTTACTAATGCTAAAACTTTTACATCCTTACCAGTTCCATGAGGTAAAGTTACTACACCTCTAACCATTTGATTAGCTTTACGCGGATCTACTCCTAAACGAATCGCTAAATCTACAGAAGCATCAAACTTTACATTAGTAATGTCTTTGACTAGCGCTGAAGCAGCTGCTAAATCATAAGATTGAGTATTATCAACCTTAGCGTAAGCTTCCTTTTGCTTTTTTGTTAATTTTGCCATTTTACTACTTTTTATAAAGTTATGCTGGTGCATTCCCTTTTACCGTTAATCCCATAGAACGTGCTGTACCTGCTATCATTTTCATTGCTGAAGTTACTTCAAAGGCATTTAAATCTACCATTTTGTCTTCTGCAATTACTTTAATCTGATCCCAAGTAACTGATGCTACTTTCTTCCTATTTGGTTCTCCTGAACCTTTTTTAATTTTGGCCGCTTCTAGTAACTGAACTGCTGCAGGAGGAGTTTTTACAACAAAATCAAACGATTTGTCTTTGAAAACAGTAATAACCACAGGTAAAACTTTACCTTGCTTATCTTGCGTTCTTGCATTGAACTGTTTACAAAACTCCATAATGTTAACACCAGCAGCTCCTAAAGCGGGTCCAACCGGCGGCGATGGATTCGCTGCGCCTCCCCTTACTTGTAATTTAACTACTTTACTAACTTCTTTTGCCATTTTAAAAATGTTTAATGATTTATTTTAAGTTGGAAGCCAAAAAATAAATCGATATATATCTGTGTAACAATTATATCTTTTCTACTTGCATATAACTTAACTCTAATGGTGTTTTTCTTCCGAATATTTTCACCATTACTTCAAGCTTACGCTTTTCTTCATTTACTTTTTCTATAGTACCATCAAAACCGTTAAATGGACCATCTACAACCTTAACAGTTTCTCCAACATTATAAGGAATTGCAATATTTTCATCCTGTACAGAAAGTTCATCTACTTTACCTAGCATTCTATTAACTTCTGACTTTCTCATAGGAACAGGTTCACCACCTTTTACCTCACCAAGAAATCCAATAACTCCAGTAATCGCTTTGATAACATGCGGAACCTCACCAGATAAATTAGCCTCAACCATAATGTAACCAGGGAAATAAACTCTCTCTCTATTCACCTTCTTACCATTCCTGATTTGAACAACCTTTTCAGTAGGGACTATAACTTGATTAACATAATCTGATAAACCTACTCTAGAAATTTCTGTTTCTATATAATTTTTTACTTTATTCTCTTGTCCTCCAATGGCTCTAACAACATACCATTTCATTACCGAATCAGCCATAGTTAATTATTAAAATAATTTAAAAAAGTTATCTAACCCTGTTTGAAAAACATAATCAATACCTGCAACAGCTAAAGCAAACACAATAGTAAATACTGCCACTGTAACTGTAGTTTTCTGCGCATCCTCCTTAGAGATCCATGTCATATGGTTGCTAAGCTCATCAAAAGAGTCTTTGATATATTGAATAAAGTTCATATTACTATATTTTTATTTGCACGGGCGGAGAGATTCGAACTCCCGACAGCTGGTTTTGGAGACCAGTGCTCTACCGCTGAACTACGCCCGTTTCTTATTCATTGATAAAGGTATTCCGTAAAAAACGGAATACCTTTATAATTTTGAAATAATAAAACTAATAAATTTATTAGTCTAATAATTCAGTTACTTGACCTGCACCTACAGTTCTACCACCTTCACGGATTGCAAAACGTAAACCTACATTTAATGCAATTGGTTGAATCAAGTCAACTGTGATTGTTAAGTTATCTCCTGGCATTACCATCTCAATACCTGAAGGTAAATTAATAGTACCTGTTACATCCGTAGTTCTAACATAAAACTGTGGACGATAGTTATTATGGAATGGAGTATGACGTCCACCTTCTTCTTTCTTAAGAACATAAACCTCTGCCTTAAACTTAGCATGAGGAGTTACAGAACCTGGCTTACAGATTACCATACCTCTTTTAATATCTTCTTTAGCAATACCTCTTAATAAGATACCAGCGTTATCTCCAGCCTCTCCTCTATCTAAGATTTGACGGAACATTTCGATACCAGTAATAGTAGATGACATTTTTTCAGCACCCATACCAATAATATCAACAACATCACCTGTATTTGCAATACCAGTTTCGATACGACCTGTAGCAACAGTTCCACGACCAGTAATTGAGAATACATCCTCAACAGGCATTAAGAAATCTTTATCAACTTCTCTTAACGGCTCTTCAATCCAAGCATCAACTTGCTCCATTAATTCTAAAACAGTATTAACCCATTTTTCCTCACCATTTAAAGCTCCTAAAGCAGAACCTGAAACTACAGGACCATTATCTCCATCATATTCATAGAAAGATAATAATTCTCTTACTTCCATATCTACTAACTCCAGTAACTCTTCATCATCCACCATATCAACTTTGTTTAAGAAAACAACGATACGAGGAATACCTACCTGACGACCTAATAAGATATGCTCTCTAGTTTGTGGCATTGGACCATCTGTTGCAGCAACAACTAAAATAGCACCGTCCATCTGTGCAGCACCTGTTACCATGTTCTTTACATAATCCGCGTGACCTGGGCAGTCAACGTGAGCATAGTGACGATTAGCTGTTTGATATTCAACGTGAGAAGTGTTAATTGTAATACCTCTTTCTTTTTCTTCTGGTGCATTATCAATCTGATCAAAAGATCTAGCTTCAGAGAATCCTGCATCAGCTAATACTTTAGTAATAGCCGCAGTTAAAGTTGTTTTACCGTGATCTACGTGTCCGATAGTACCAATATTTAAGTGTGGTTTCGAACGGTCAAAAGTTCCTTTTGCCATAATTATTGATTTTAATTCTTAGTTTAAATATATTTAGTGTCTAATAATACTTTTTAAATGAGCCAATGATGGGATTTGAACCCATGACCTCATCCCTACCAAGGATGCGCTCTACCAACTGAGCTACACCGGCTTTGTTGATCTTTTAGAGCGAAAGACCGGGTTCGAACCGGCGACATTCAGCTTGGAAGGCTGACGCTCTACCAACTGAGCTACTTTCGCAAAAATGTAAATTGTGGGGAGAGCAGGATTCGAACCTGCGAAGACATAGTCAACGGAGTTACAGTCCGTCCTCGTTGGCCGCTTGAGTATCTCCCCTCAAACTTACTATTTTAATGAACTTTTGTTTCTTTTATTAGAGCCGATGGAGGGACTCGAACCCACGACCTGCTGATTACAAATCAGCTGCTCTAGCCAGCTGAGCTACATCGGCTTTTAGTTGAAAAAAACAACCCGCTATTTCTAACGGATTGCAAATGTATAAAGTTTTTTTAAATTCCAAAACTTTTTATTATTATTTTTTTATTTTTTTATGAAATTAAAGAATCTCTTAATTTCTCTTTCGATTTCTTTAACTGCCTCTTTAAATTATCAACCGCTGAATTGATGCCTTCTTCAAAGGTTTTTGTTTCTCTTTTTACCATTAATTCACTTCCAGGAATATTAATTTTAACTTCTGTAATTTTATTTTCTTTATCGCTTGTATTTTGAACTTTTAGAAAAACTTCTGCATCAACAATTTTATCATGAAACTTTACAAGGCTCTCTACTTTTTTCTCAGCGAAACTGATTAACTTACTATCTGCATTGAAATTGACTGATTGGGTAAATACTTTCATAATCTATTCATTTTTTTTGCTCTTAGGATGAGCTTGGTTATACACTTGTTTAATCGCATCTAAACTATTGTGAGTGTAGACTTGAGTAGAAGCTAAAGAGGAATGCCCTAACAACTCTTTAACAGAATTTAAATCTGCCCCCTCATTCAGCAAATGAGTTGCGAAAGAGTGCCTCAGCATATGTGGACTCTTTTTTACTTTTGAGGAGACTTTACTAAAGTAGGAATTTATAACTCTATAAACAAGGGTTTCATATATTTTGTTTCCTTTCTCTGTAATGAATAAGTATTCCGAATTATTACTTATATTCTTTCTGTGACCCAAGTAAAGATTCAGAGTCTTTAAAACTGAATTTAAAATTGGCACCAACCTTTCCTTATTTCGCTTTCCTAGGACTTTTAAAACGTTGCTGCCACTATTTATGTCTTTTAATTGAATATTTATCAACTCAGCCCTTCTAATACCTGTAGAATAGAAAATTTCTACCATTAATTTATTTCTAATAGAAACAAAACTATTTTCTGTATTTGACTCCAATACAGTTGCTACCTCTTTTTGAGAAAAAGGCACCTGCACTTTTTTTGCAACTTTTAAGGCTTTATGCTTTTGCAGTGGATTACTTTTTATCTGCTCTGTTTTTTGGAGAAACTTATAAAATGATTTTAACGAACTAATTTTTCGGTTAATTGTTCTATTTGAAATCTCCTCTTCAACCAAACTTACAATCCAACTTCTTATTTGCGAATAATTTACTTCTAGCAAATCCTCTTGATCAAAATTTATTCGGATAAAACTTTTAAAAGAATTTAAATCTTTTTGATAGGCAATTACAGTATGTTTTGAGTAGTTTTTCTCATGAGATAAATAATCTAAGAAGGCTTTAATCAAAATTATTCTTTTTGTGTAGAGGATAAATTTACAAAAATAGAAGCATAAAAAAACTCGTATCAAAAGAATTGATACGAGTCTAGTTTTATTTGAGGTTAATTGACTAACCTACTTCTTCTTGTGTTCTTAATCTTTGAACGTAAGAAGCTTTTATTCTTTGAGCTCTTTTAGCTACTGAAGGCTTTGTAAAGTTTTTTCTGTTACGTAAGTTCTTCATCGTCTTTGTTCTGTCGAATTTTCTCTTATAACGTTTTAAAGCTCTATCTATATTCTCTCCTTCTTTTACAGGTATAATTAACATAAGTTGGCACCTCCCTTCATAAGTATCTTAAATATTTTAATTGCAGTTAAACTGCTGATTTGTAATTTTTGGACTGCAAATGTACTTATAAAAAATGAAATACAAATTTTTATATGACTTTATTTTAGAGTTGCAATTTGCGCTAGGGATTGAAATGGCATCCTTTTTTGTTTTTCTCAAAAAAGATATAATGAAAAGCCCGACCTTTAGGTAACGCTCTAATAAATAAAAAAGCACTCCTATTTTCTTTTACCAAAAATCTGAGTGCTTTCTTAATATTATCCGAAAACAAACTAGCTCACAAAAAAAACTATCTTGCTGGTTTATACTCCTTTTTATCAATTACCATTTTTGCGATAATCTTAGGATTATTTTCGCAAAAAGCTAATTTAAAATATTACGTTGCTGGTTTGTATTCCTTTTTATCAATTACCATTTTTGCGATAATCTCTTTTAAAATTTCTGATGTACCACCACCAATTGGACCAAGTCTACTATCTCTTAATAAACGAGCCATAGGATATTCTTCCATATAACCATAACCTCCTAACAATTGAAGAGCATCGTAAATAACTTCATCTGCTATTTTTGTAGACAGTAATTTAGACATACTAGCTTCTTTAACCACGTAAGTACCTTGATCTAATCTTTTGGTAATAGAATAGTTATACTCTCTACACATATCTACTTTACTCGCCATTTCTGCAACTTTATGTCTTAAAGCTTGAAACTTGTCTAAGGATTTACCAAATGCGATTCTTTCTTGCATATATTGCATTGCATAATCTACTGCAAACTCCGCTCTTGCATGTGCATTAACACCCATTATTAAGCGTTCTAATGCAAAATGTTGCATAATATAAGGGAAACCCAAACCTTCTTCTCCCATCAAATTTTCAGCAGGAATTTCTACATTATCAAAAGCGATTTCTCCTGTATCTGATGCTCTCCAACCTAATTTATCTAATTTGGTTGCTGAAATTCCTTTAGAATCTCTATCTACAACAAAAATACTTATTCCTTTATACTTATCTGAAGGATCTGTTTTTGCAGCTACAATTAAGTAATCTGAATAAACTCCGTTTGTTATGAATGTTTTAGATCCGTTTAAAATATACTTATTTCCTTGTTTAACAGCAGTAGATCTCATACCTGCTACATCTGAACCACCAAATGGTTCTGTAATACATAAACAGCCAATCTTATCTCCTTCTACACTAGGCACCAAATACTTTTCTTTCTGTTGCTGATTACCTTCTTTATTCAAATGTGTCATGGCTAAATATTCATGAGCCCACATTGCAGCAGCAAAACCACCTGAGTTAATTTTTTGTAATTCTTCTAGAAAAATCACAGTATAAAATAGATCTAAATCCATACCTCCAAACTCTTCTGGGGTAGACAAACCAAAGTAACCCATTTCACCAAACTTCTTCCAGATGAAACGCTCTATAGAACCTGTTTTCTCCCATTTTTCTATATGAGGCACAACTTCTTTTTGTAAAAAATCTTTGAAACTAGCACGAAAAGCTTCATGCTCTTCAGTAAAATACATACTGCTCATTTGAAGTGAATTTTTAATTATTATTCAGCTATCAAATATAAGACTATTCTATCATATTTATCTAAAGGAAACCCTTTGATATTTTTTAATTCTGATATGTTTTGAAGCTCTGCAACTTCATCTCTATAATTAAATATTTTCTTACACAACTCATAATCTATATACGGATTTTTGAGTAACTGCTTGAACTCAACAGTATTTACATTCTGTTTTTTAATTACAGGTAATTCAATTATTTTAAAAACGGCTAATACTTTATCTGCGATTTCTGGCTCTAAACCCCAAACTTCATACAATTGAGATGGGTATGAAAAACCTTGTAATTTAGAACGATACTTAATAATTCTTTCTGAGAATGATGGCCCAATTCCGTTTATAGACCTTAAATCTTCAGCTGTTGCTTTGTTTATATCATTAGTAGACAATTTGTAAGCAACTGTTTTATCAGTTGAATTAGCATTATTAGACCTATTTTTATTTTGATTTTGCTTTAGTGCGTTATTTCTTTTTACCACCCAATCTGGAAATTTAAAATAGGGTGAAATTTTGTTTAATAAGGAATCCGAAACTTTAGTAATCTTTTGAAAATCTTCTTTTGAATTTATAAATTTATTCGATTTTCTAAAAGCGTGCAACCTATCAATCTCTTCTAGAGACATGCCCAATTGTTCGCCTTTAAAATCTGAAATATAATTTGGATTAAAAGGATATATTTTAGGCTTTCTATTTTCAATTTCAACAATTTTTAAACTATCAATTCTATGTTGAAAAGCAATTAAATCATTATCATTTATAGTTACCTTTTCTTCAGACGAAAAAGGTTTAAAAAATATGAAGACCTGTAGAATTGCTATTAAAACAACTAAAAGAAAAATCCCATTTCTTTGGCTTTTGTTATACCAGAAATGGGATTTAAATATTTTCATAAAACTAAACCTTATGCTTCGCTACTTTTAATAGCATTCATGTATTTTTTTAGCTCTTCTTTTACTTTAGGAGCTAATATTATTAGACCTATCATGTTTGGAACCATCATTGCAAAAACCATAGCATCAGAGAAACCAATTACTGATCCTAAACTTGCTGCAGCACCAATTACTACGAATATACAAAAGATCACTTTATAGGTATATTCCATTTTTTTAGATCTACCAAATAAATAAACCCAACCTTGAAAACCATAGTAAGACCATGAAATCATTGAACTAAATGCGAACAATACAACAGCAACTGTTAATACATATGGAAACCATGATATAGATGATGCAAATGCACTTGACGTTAATAAAATTGCTTGAGCATCATTTGCTGGTGGATTTAATGGATCTACAAAACCAGTAATAATCAATACTAAAGCTGTCATTGTACAAACAACAACAGTATCTATAAATGGCTCTAATAATGCAACCATACCTTCACTTGCAGCATACTTTGTTTTTACAGCTGAGTGTGCAATAGATGCAGAACCAATACCTGCTTCATTAGAGAAAGCTGCTCTTCTAAAACCTTGAATTAAAACTCCAACTGCACCACCTGCAATTCCTTCAGGGCTAAATGCTCCATTAAAAATTTGACCAAATGCAGCTCCAATCATATCATAGTTTGCAAAAATTACAAATAATGCAGCACCTACATAAATAGCTACCATGAAGGGTACAATTTTATCTGTAACTTTAGCAATTTTCTTAATACCACCAATAATTACAATACCTACTAAAACAGCCATGATTAAACCAAACAACCATCCTTTACCTGCTAAAACAGACTCATTACCTCCTGTTATATTTTGTACTAATTGAAATGCTTGATTTACTTGAAACATATTACCACCTCCAAATGAACCACCAATTACGAATATGGCAAATGCACCTGCTAAAATTTTACCTAATACTTTAGATTTTAAACCTTTAGTTAAGTAATACATTGGTCCACCATAAACGGTTCCATCTGCAGCAATATCCCTATATTTAACCCCTAAAGTACATTCTACAAATTTAGAAGCCATACCTAAGAAACCAGCAATTATCATCCAAAAAGTTGCTCCTGCTCCACCAATTGAAACTGCAATTGCAACTCCAGCAATGTTACCTAAACCAACTGTAGCAGAAAGTGCTGCTGTTAATGCTTGGAAATGAGAAACCTCTCCATCATGACCTTCAACTCTTACAGTGTCAGGGTTATCACCTGTATCTGTGGTAGACACATTACCATCTACTTCTATTGCTTTTGCTTCACCTTTTCCTTCTAAACCATCGTATTTACCTCTTACAATATTTACAGAAGTAAAGAAACCTCTAAAGTTGATAAAATTGAAATAGAAAGTAAAATACATAGCTCCTAATATTAGAGGGAACAATACCCAATAAATGCTAATTGTATCTGTAAATGGAATTTGATAAAAAATAAAGTCTACGAACCATCCTGTTGCGCTACCAAAAGCTTCATCAATTTGCTGATCTAAGCCTTTTTCTTGGGCGATTGTAAATAATGGAACTGCTAAAAAAAGTAATGAAAGAAATTTTTTCTTCATAATATATCTATGTTAGATTTTGAATTAGTAAGGCGCAATATCTTAAAAAATTGAAGTTTTGACAACTTTTATACGTTAAATATGATTTTTACATTAAGGTTTCTTTAAATCTCTGTAAATCGTCTTTAAATGTCTTTGGATAGAAGTTGAGTTCTTTATTTGTTTTTGATAAATCAAACCCTGTTTTAATTGGTCTATTTGCAGTTTGATTTAATGTTGCAGTAGAAATTGATTTTATATAAGAATCATCTAAATTAAAAACTGCTGCAATTTGCTTTGCAATATCAAAAATACTTAACAATTCTGAAGATGAGATATTAAAAATACCTGTTGCATTCTTATCCATAGAAATTTTACAAGCCAAAGCTAAATCTTCTACATAGGTTGGGGTTCTATATTGATCATCTACAATAGTTATTTCTCTTTTGTTTTCTAGAGACTCTTTAACCCAAAGCACAATATTACTTCTGCTCATATCAAACACTTTACCATACACCAAAATGGTTCTTAAAATGGTATAATTAATGTTCGATTTTTCTAAAACCTGTTCTGACTTTAATTTAGACAAGCCATAATAGCTTAATGGATTAGGTTCATCTATTTCTTTATACCAACCTTTTTTACCATCAAAAATAAAATCTGTAGAAATATGAATTAAATGCGCACTTAATTCTTGACAAATAACTGCCAACCACCCTACAACCTCAACATTTAAAATATCACATTTTGCTTTATCATTTTCACACGCATCAACTTGAGTCATTGCAGCTGTATTTATGATATAATCTGGCTTAATTTTTAGTAGTTCTTCAGTAAGCTGACTTTTATTGGTAATATCTATTGAAATGTATTGAAAATCATTTCTACCACTTCTATTCACTCCTCTAGAAAAACCATAAACATCATATTTATCATTCTCCTTCAGCAATAAATTTAAAAGAGATTGACCCAATAAACCATTACTGCCTGTTATTACAATTTTAATCATTTAAAACAATTCTCTTAATTTCATTATTTGTTCTGGCCTACCTAAAACAATTAGGTGAGCACTATCAACCAAAACAGTAGATGCTTCTGGGTTTATCACATAATCTTTATCTGGATTTCTAAAACCAATTACTGTACACCCTGTTTGCCTTCTTAAATCTAAATCTAATATTGTTTTACCTCTATATTTTTGTGGCAAATCATCTACAATAATCTCTTCTAAATTAGCAGTTGTTTCGCCTTCAATTGTTAATCGATCTACAAACTCTATTACATCTGGAGTAGTTACTAAAGAAGCCATATGATCTCCTCCTAATTTATCTGGCATAATTACATTATCTGCACCTGCAATTTTAAGTTTACTATAAGAACTTTCATTCGATGCTCTACTAATAATTTTCATTTGACTATTTAATTGCCTTGCACTCAGCACCACAAATAAATTATTTGCATCTGAAGGTAAAGCCGTAATTAAATTATCTGCTTCTAAAATACCAGCTGCTATTAAAGTTTCATCTAAAGTAGCATCACCTTGAATACATAAATGCCCAGCAGCTTCAATTTCTTCAACAAGTTCTTTGTTTCTTTCGACTACAACAAATTCTTTATTGTAATTCATCAATTTTACAATGGCTTGTCTTCCATTTCTTCCATAACCACAAACAATTGAATGTCCTGTTAATTTCGTTATTTTTTTCTCCACTGTTCTATGTTTAAAATAATCAAATAACTTACCACTTACCAAATATTCAGAAAAAGTAGATACTGCATAACCTAAAATAAAAATACTTGTTAAAATTAAGAAAATGGTAAATATTTTATCTTGAGGTGTAAAAGGTTTAACCTCACTAAAACCAACTGTTGTTACAGTTATTACAGTCATATACAATGCGTCTACAAAAGAATATTTAGACAAAACCATATAACCAATAGTTCCTGTACCTAAAACAGATAATATTAGAAAAACAATTCTATTGATTTTTGAATCTAAAACACGCATAATTATAAATCGAATACAGAGCTTCTTTTTGTATAAATTAAATCTTTTAATTTCATTGCAAAAGCAAAGGTTAGATAAAACCCAAAAGATAAACCTACAGTAAAAAACGTAACATAGATAAAATAGATACGTACGTTTTTAGCACGCATTCCTAATCTATCTGCTAATCTTTGAAAAAAACCAAAACCATGTCTTTCAAAAAAATGACGAATTGTATGTATAAACTTGTTGTTTTTCATTTTAATGCAAGATAACAATTCTAATGATTTTTGTTCTTCAGTTTTAAATTAAAAATGCTTAGGAATCCTTAACTTTGTTGTTTTGCAAAAAACACCTTATTTGAAAGATCAAGAATACATAGAAGTTTACGGAGCAAGAGCACATAATTTAAAAAATATTGATGTAAAAATTCCTAGAGAAAAACTGGTTGTAATAACTGGTTTAAGTGGTAGTGGAAAATCATCTTTAGCTTTCGATACAATTTATGCTGAAGGTCAAAGACGTTACATAGAAACGTTTTCTGCTTATGCACGTCAATTTTTGGGAGGTTTAGAAAGACCTGATGTAGATAAAATTGATGGCCTATCTCCAGTAATTTCTATAGAACAAAAAACAACAAATAAAAGTCCAAGATCTACTGTTGGTACCATTACAGAAATTTACGATTTTTTAAGACTTCTTTTTGCAAGGGCAGCAGATGCCTACTCTTACAACACTGGAGAAAAAATGGTAAGTTATTCTGATGAGCAAATTAAGCAATTAATTACTACTGATTTCGCCAACAAAAAAATTGCAGTTTTAGCGCCATTAATTAAATCTAGAAAAGGGCATTATAGAGAACTTTTTGAGCAAATATCTAAACAAGGCTTTGTTAGAGTAAGAGTTGATGGTGAAATTAGAGAAATAGAAAAAGGCATGCGTTTAGACAGGTACAAAACGCATGATATAGAAGTAGTAATCGATCGTCTTTTGGTGAATGAAAAATCAGAAAAAAGACTAGAAGAAACCATAAAAACAGCATTGTATTCGGGTAATAATATAATGATGGTTATTGATGTTGATGATGAAAAACCTCGTTATTTTAGTAGAGAATTAATGTGCCCAACAACAGGAATTGCATATCCAAATCCTGAACCAAATACATTCTCATTTAACTCACCTAAAGGTGCTTGTGCTACTTGTAATGGCCTAGGCACAACTCAAGAAATTAATCTTAAAAAAGTAATTCCTGATGATAATATTTCTATTAAAAAAGGTGGTATAGCTCCTTTAGGAGAACAAAAAAGCAGCTGGATTTTTAAGCAAATTCAAAATATTGCAGAACGTTATCAATTTAAATTAACAGATGCCATTAAAGATATTCCTGAAGACGCTTTAAACATTATTTTAAATGGTGGCAATGAATCTTTTAATATAGAATCTAAAGTTGCTGGAGTTACCAGAAATTATAAGATTGATTTTGAAGGCATTATTTCATTCATAGATAATCAGTACAATAATGCTGAAAGCACCTCTATAAAACGTTGGGCAAAGGGTTTTATGGATGAAGTTACCTGTAAAACTTGCGAAGGCAAACGTTTAAAAAAAGAAGCGCTACATTTTAAAATTACTGATAAAAACATTAGTGATTTAGCCCAATTGGATGTTACAGAATTGGCTAAATTATTTGAAAATATAGAACAATTTCTTTCCGAAAAACAAAACACAATTGCATCAGAAATACTAAAAGAAATAAGAACTCGAATTCAGTTTTTATTAGATGTTGGTTTAGATTATTTAACTTTAGACAGAACATCTAAATCACTTTCTGGTGGTGAAGCACAAAGAATAAGATTAGCTACCCAAATTGGTTCACAATTGGTAGGTGTACTCTATATTTTAGATGAACCAAGTATTGGTTTACATCAAAGAGACAATCAAAAACTAATAGACTCTCTTGTAAAATTAAGAGATGTTGGTAATTCTGTTTTGGTAGTTGAGCATGATGAGGATATGATGAAAAAAGCAGATTATGTTTTAGACATTGGGCCTGGTGCAGGAAAGCATGGAGGAGAAATTGTAAGTATTGGCACTTATGAAGACATCATAAAAAACGAAACATTAACCACAGATTATTTAACAGGCAGAAAAAAAATTGAGGTTCCTAAAAAACGTAGAGAAGGAAATGGAAAATCTATCACACTAAAAGGTGCTTCAGGTAACAATTTAAAAAATGTTTCTGTTGAGTTTCCTTTAGGGAAAATGATTTGTGTTACTGGAGTTTCTGGTAGTGGAAAATCGACTTTAATTAACGAAACCCTCTACCCTATATTAAATGCGCATATTTATAGAGGAGTTAAAAAACCTATGCCTTTCAAAAAAATTGAAGGCTTAGAACACGTAGATAAAGTAATTGATATAGATCAATCTCCAATTGGTAGAACACCAAGATCTAACCCAGCAACATACACAAAAACTTTTGATGAAGTTCGTAGCTTGTTTGCAAAAACTCCAGAAGCTGCCATTCGCGGTTACAAACCAGGTCGTTTTTCATTTAACGTAAAAGGTGGTAGATGCGAAACTTGTCAAGGAGGAGGAGTTAGAGTTATTGAAATGAACTTTTTACCTGATGTACAAGTTGAGTGTGAAACTTGTCAAGGAAAACGATTTAACAGAGAAACTTTAGAAATACGTTACAAAGGAAAATCAATTTCTGATGTTTTAGAAATGACCATAGAAGATGCTACAGATTTCTTTAAAAACATTCCTAAAATTCATAGAAAATTAAAAACAATAAAGGATGTTGGGCTAGGTTATATAACCCTTGGCCAACAATCAACAACACTTTCTGGTGGTGAAGCTCAGCGAATTAAGTTAGCATCAGAATTATCTAAAAGAGATACTGGAAACACTTTTTATATTCTTGATGAACCTACTACAGGATTACATTTTGAAGATATACGTGTTTTAATGGATGTGCTTAACAAACTAGCTGATAAAGGAAACACTGTACTTATTATAGAACATAATTTAGATGTAATTAAACTAGCAGATTACATTATTGATGTTGGTATGGAAGGTGGTAAAAAAGGTGGTAAAATTTTAACCAAAGGTACTCCAGAACAAGTTGCAAAACACAAAACAAGCTACACAGCTAAATTTTTAAAGAAGGAATTAAATTAAACTTTTAAATAAGCTTTAATTAACTAATTTAGCAAGCCTTAAAAAAAAAGACTTATGAATAACGACGATAGAAAAATAAGAGAAAAACTTCAACAAAAAACTTGGAACGAAATTAAAACCAATGACTCTTGGGCCATTTTTAAAATTATGGCTGAGTTTGTAGAAGGTTATGAACGTTTAAGTAAAATTGGGCCTTGCGTTTCCATTTTTGGATCTGCAAGAACAAAACCAGACCATCCTTATTATAAGTTAGCAGAAGAAATTGGTTTTCAATTAACGCAAGCTGGTTTTGGAGTGATTACAGGTGGAGGACCAGGAATTATGGAAGCTGGTAACAAAGGTGCCAATAGAGGTAAAGGTCTTTCTGTAGGTCTAAACATAGAATTGCCTTTCGAACAACATGATAATCCATGGATAGATCCTGGTAAAAGTTTAGATTTTGATTACTTCTTTGTTCGTAAAGTAATGTTTGTAAAATACTCTCAAGGTTTTGTAGTAATGCCTGGTGGATTTGGAACTATGGATGAACTTTTTGAGGCAATCACTTTAATACAAACTAAAAAAATAGGTCGTTTTCCTATTGTATTGGTTGGTTCTAAATTTTGGAGTGGCTTATTAGATTGGATCAAAGACACATTAATTACAGAAAAAAATATAGGATTAGAAGATTTGAGTTTGTTTAGAGTTGTAGATACAGCAGAGGAAGCTGTAGAGCACTTTAATAAATTCTATGCTAAATATAAGTTGAAACCAAACTTCTAAACCCATGTTTCTAAAGAAGCATCTGCTTGTTTTATTTGTTTGTTTTGCATCACTTTTAAACGGTCAAACAAACATTAAAGCCATGTTTTACAACACCTTAAACTATAATTCAGACACACAAAGTCAGGAACGTACTCCTTATCTAAAAACCATTTTAGATGATTTGCAACCAGACATTTTTATGATTTGTGAGTTAAAGAATGAAATAGCCTCAAACTATATGTTTGACAATGCTATTTTACCTTTTAATGCTAACTTTAAGAAGGCAGAATTTAAACCAAGTGAATCACCAGCAACAGGTCTTTTACAAATGATTTACTACAATTCTAACAAACTAGAATTAGAGTTTAATGAGGTAATTCCTACAGGTATCAGAGACATTAATCATTATACTTTTATTGTAAAAAGCGAAGATGACAATAATGAAAATGTAAGAATTGAAGTTTTTGTAACGCATCTTAAAGCCTCTAGAGGGTTTGATAATATGGAGAAAAGACTAAATTCTGTAGAAAATTTCACAAGAGAATTAGACAGATTACCTAAAGATAGTTTTGTGTTATTTGCTGGAGATTTTAACTTTTACACAAGCAACGAGCCTGGTTTTCAAAAAATTATTGACGAGAATAATTCGATTCAACTAATCGATCCTATAAATAGACTTTGCCCATCTTTTCCAAATGATGGTGTAGATTATTTTAATGAAAACAATTTCGACTCAACTTATTTCTGGAACAACGAATCTTTTGCTGATGTGCACTCTCAATCTACGAGAAATGGCCAAGTAAATGGCGATGGCTCTGGAGGTGGAATGGATGATAGGTTTGATTTTATAATGATGTCTAAAAATTTTACCACTAGCTCTACTCTTTCTTACAAACCTGATAGCTATAAAACAGTAGGCAACAACAGTAATTGTTACAATTCATTTGTCAGTAATTCAACTTGTACAGGCGAATTTTCTCAAAATCTAAGAAATGCATTGTACTTTTTTAGCGATCATTTGCCTATAACTTTAGAAATGGAATTTAATCCAAGTGCTTTAAGTGTAGAACGTAATGAAGGCGTTAGCTTTTTAAGCTCAAATATTGTCAAGAATAACCTTCAATTCAATGTATCTGAAAAAGTAAATCGAATTTTTATTTATAATCAACTTGGTCAGAAAATAATTCATTTAAAAAATGTAAATTCGAAAACTTTAAAAATTGATACTGAAACCCTTAAAAAAGGGGTCTATTACATTAAAATAGACAACTATAAAGTTCAGAAATTTATAAAAATTTAATTTGAAACAAGTTTTTAATATCTTATTTGGCATTTTCTTTTGCGTTGCATGTTTTTCGCAACAGAATGCTATTAAGATTAAAGCTTCTTTAAATCCACTTGAAAACCAAATACTTGTCCAGCAAGAAATACTTTTTTATAATAGTTCAGATTCAATTTTAAGTAATATTTACCTTCACAACTGGGCCAATAGTTTTAGAGATAGAAAAACTCCACTTTCTAAAAGGTTCATCAAAGACTACAACAAAAACTTATACTTTGCTCCTGCCTACAAATTAGGTTACAGCAACATTAAAAACTTAAGCGTAGACTTCGAAAACATCTTTTTTAAAGAGGTAGAAGATAGAGCAGATATTCTTAAAATAGAATTATCAAAACCTTTAAAACAGAATGATACTGTAAAAATTAACATCACTTACACGATTAAAATTCCAAGTGCAGAATTTACAGGTTATGGAAAAACAGAAAATGGTTATCATTTAAGATTTTGGTATATAACTCCAGCAGTTTATCATGAAGGTTGGGAACTTATGAGCAATTTAAATATTGATGATTTGTACGAAAAAGCAACAGATTTTGATATTCAAATGAGTGTACCTAAAGGTTATGTTTTAGAAAGTACTTTATACCAATACAAAACAGAAAAGGAACGTACAGACGATTATTATTTAATAGGCAAAAGCAAAACTGATGTTATTTTAAGTATTAATAAAAAGAAAATTTATACTGTATATAAAACAAATAACATTAATGTTTACACAGATATTTCTGATGATGATATCACACAAAAAGTATCTACAGAAATCTTAAACAAACAGTTAAAATTCATAGAAAAATTTTTAGGCAAATATCCTTACAATGAAATTTATATTGATAGAATTACACAGAGCAAAGACCCTGTTCACGGGTTGAGCCAATTACCAGATTTTTTAAGTCCATTTCCAGAAAATTTTAAATGGGATTTCACTTTATTTAAAGCCCTTAGTAGAAAATTTATTGAGAACACTTTACTGTTTAACAAGCGAAAAGATTACTGGTTTTTAGACGGTTTGCATAATTATTTAATGTTAGAATATATAGAGCAAACCTACCCAAACACAAAACTTTTAGGACGTTATTCAGATTATTGGTTTCTAAGATCTTTTAATTTATCTAAATTAGAGTTTAACGATAAATATCCTTTAGTATATCAATTTAGTTCAAGAAGGTTTTTAGATCAAGCACTTACAACATCAGCAGATTCTTTATCAAATTTTAATAGAAAAATAGCAAACAGATACAAAGCTGGTTTGGCTTTTAAATATTTAAAAGGTTATTTAGGAGATAGCTTATTGAACAGCAGTATTAAAGAATTTTATCAAGAAAACAGAAATACAATTGTTGCTAGTTCTGATTTTAAAAAATTGATAAAATCTAAAACAGACAAAGAAATAGATTGGTTTTTTGCCGATTTTATCCAAACAAATAAAAAGATAGATTACACCATTAAAGATGTACAAATTAAAGACGACAGTATAGCTGTTTCTATTAAAAATAAAAGAAATATTACCACACCTGTTTTATTATACGGTTTAAACGATCGTGAAATTAAATATAAAAAATGGGTAAATGATATTGACAAATTAGACACTGTAAATATTCCTAAAGAAGGCATAAATAAAGTGGCCTTAAACTATGAAAATTATTATCCAGAATTAAACACCTTTGACAACTGGAAAAGTCTCGAAAATAAAATCTTTAACAAACCATTAAAAATGAGTTTAATTAAAGATGTAAATGATTCTTACTATAATCAAGTTTTTTACCAACCAAGCTTTGGCTATAATTTTTATAATGGAATTATTCTTGGTGTAAAACTACACAACAAGGCTTTAATTAAACGTAATTTCGAATTTGCATTTAAACCTTCTTATGCTTTTAAAAGCAATAGTATAATTGGTTCTTTTTCTGGGGTATATAATCAATATTTCGAAAAAACCAAGATTTACAAAATTATGTATGGTATTTCTGGTGTAAATTTAGATTATGCACCTAACTTAAGTTACCAATCTTTGCTTCCTTTTGTGAATGTTATATTTAAAAGAAAAAGTTTACGAGATGCAACATCAGAATCGATTAGAGCAAAATTAGTGCATATTGATAAAGAAATTCCTGAAGGACAAATTAGAACAAACGAAGATAATTACAGTGTTTTTAGTTTGCGTTACAATTATGTAAATCCAGATATTATAAAAGAATTTAGATATGATTTTGGTTTAGAAGTAGCAGCAAAATTCTCTAAATTAACTGCAGATATTAGGTACAGAACTTTGTCATCATCAGACACACAACTAGACTTTAGAGTCTTTGTGGGTGCTTTCTTAAAAAACAATTCAACTGGAGATTACTTTAGTTTTGGTTTAGACAGAGCTAATGACTACTTGTTTCAGTTGAACTACTTTGGTAGATCTGAAGATACAGGAATTTTTAGTCAGCAATTTATCATTGCAGAGGGTGGTTTTAAATCTGTATTACCAGTTAGGTTTGCCAATCAATACATGATGGCTTTCAACTCGAGTTTTGGTATTTGGAAATGGGTTGAATTTTATAACGATGTAGCCTTTTTAAAAAACAGAGACAATCCCTTATATTTTGGTTACAATAATGGTATCCGTTTGAACTTTATACATAATATTTTGGAAGTTTATTTTCCTATCTACTCTAACAATGGCTGGGAAATTAGTCAAGAAGCCTATCCTCAAAAAATTAGGTTTACACTTACAGCCAACGTAAACCAGATTTACAATTTCTTTAGAAGAGGATTCCTATAATAACAAACAAAAGAGGTTTAATTGTATAATTCTCAACAAAACCTAGTTTTATCTCGTCCATTTTAACATATTCTTAACCAAATCAAATATTTTTAAATATCAACTAAAAAAACTATCTTTGCATTCGTAAAAAACTAAAAATATATGTCAACTAAAACTGCTACACAGAGTTCTCAAGAAATTTCTTTCAGTGATTTTAAAAAAGAAGTATTGCAAGATTATAAAATTGCAAAAATTAGTAGAGAATGTAGTTTGTTAGGAAGACGTGAAGTACTTACAGGTAAAGCTAAGTTTGGAATTTTTGGAGATGGTAAAGAAGTACCACAATTAGCCATGGCTAAGGCTTTTCAAAAAGGAGATTTTAGATCTGGTTACTACAGAGATCAAACTTTTATGATGTCGATTGGTGAGTTAAGTGCTCAGCAATTTTTTGCAGGTTTATATGCACATACAGATATTGAAGCAGACCCAATGTCTGCAGGTCGACAAATGGGTGGGCATTTTGCAACACACAGTCTGCAAGAAGATGGTAGCTGGAAAAACCTTACGCAACAATACAATTCAAGTTCAGATATTTCTCCAACTGCAGGCCAAATGCCTCGTTTATTAGGTTTAGCACAAGCCTCTAAAGTTTATAGAAATGAAAAAAGTGTAGCTCATAATACTAATTTTTCAAATAAAGGAAATGAAGTTGCTTGGGGTACAATTGGTAATGCAAGTACAAGTGAAGGTTTATTTTTTGAAACGATTAATGCTGCTGGTGTTTTGCAAGTACCAATGGTTATGAATGTTTGGGATGATGAATATGGTATTTCTGTACACGCAAAACATCAAACTACGAAAGAAAGTATTTCTGAAATTTTAAAAGGATTTCAGAGAGATGAGAAAAATAAAGGTTATGAACTTTTTGTTGTAAATGGTTGGGATTATGTTCAATTGATGGATGTATATCAAAAAGCCTCTAAAATTGCAAGAGAAGAACATGTACCAGTATTAATTCATGTAAAAGAATTAACACAACCACAAGGTCATTCAACCTCTGGTTCTCATGAACGTTACAAAGATCAAGACCGTTTAAAATGGGAAAAGGATCATGACTGTTTAACTAAAATGCGCGAATGGATTTTAGATTTTGAACTAGAAACAGAAACTGGAGAAACATTACGTTTTGTAGAAGGTGAAGAAGAATTAATCATTCTAGAAAAAGAAGCTAAAAAAGAGGTTACCAATGCAAAAAGAAATGCATGGAATGCCTTTTTAAATGAAATAAAATCAGAACTTTTAGAAGTTTCAGACATACTAAAAAGAGTAGCTGCAAAAAGTGTTAATGAAAACTTTATCAACAAGTACATTAACGATTTAAATGCAATTACAGAACCAACTAGAAAAGATGTTTTATCTGTAGCTAGAAAATGTTTATGGTATGTTAGAGATGAAGATATTGCTGCTAAAATAGAATTGCAAAACTTTATTAAAGATGCATTAACTCAAGCTCATGATAAATATTCATCTCACTTATTAAGTGAAACAGAAGCAAGTGCTTTAAAAGTTTTAGAAGAAGCACCAACGTATGCTCAAGAACAAAATCTAGTAGATGCTAGAATTGTTATGAGAGACAATTTTGATGCCATTTTAACCAAGCACAAAGATGTTCTAATCTTTGGTGAAGATGCAGGTTTTATTGGTGATGTTAATCAAGGTTTAGAAGGTTTACAGGAAAAATTTGGAGACATTAGGATTTCTGATACAGGAATTAGAGAAGCTACCATTTTAGGCCAAGGAATTGGTTTGGCAATGAGAGGTTTAAGGCCAATTGCCGAAATTCAATATTTAGATTACCTTTTGTATGCACTTCAAATAATGAGTGATGATTTGGCTACTTTACGTTATAGAACATATGGTAAGCAAAAGGCACCATTAATTATAAGAACAAGAGGTCATAGGCTAGAAGGTATTTGGCATGCAGGTTCACCTATGGGTGCTATTATTAATAGCTTGAGGGGTATTCATGTTTTAGTACCAAGAAATATGACTAAAGCTGCAGGATTTTACAACACACTTTTAGAAGGTGATGATCCTGCTTTAGTAATAGAATGTTTAAATGGTTATCGATTAAAAGAAGAGCTACCAACAAACTTAGGAGATTTTAAAACTAAAATCGGAGTTGTGGAAACCATTAAAGAAGGTAAGGATATTACAGTAGTATCTTATGGTTCAACTTTAAGAATTGTAGAAGATGCAGCTAAAGATTTAGCACAAGTTGGTATAGATATCGAAATTATAGATGCACAAAGTTTATTACCTTTCGATTTAAATCACGATTGTGTAAAAAGCCTTGCAAAAACTAATAAATTATTAGTGGTTGATGAAGATGTACCTGGAGGAGCTTCAGCATATATTTTACAAGAAATTTTAGAAACACAAAATGGATACCAATATTTAGATAGTAAACCTGCTACATTGTCTGCAAAAGCGCATAGACCAGCTTATGGTACAGATGGTGATTACTTTTCTAAACCATCTTCAGAAGATATTTTTGAAAAAATTTATGCTATTATGCATGAGTTTAATCCTAATAAATTCAAGAGTTTATATTAAGCTTTCAATTATAAAAGAAATCCCAATCAGCAATGATTGGGATTTTTATTTTAACAGAATCTATATTCCATTTCTTTTTAGTTTTTCTTAATTTAGAAAACTTAAATTCAAACTAAACTTTCATGAGAAAACTACTACTATTTTCTTTGATTTTAACCTTCTCTTTTCAAACTGAAGTTATTGCTCAAAAAAAGAAATCAAGAAAAAAACAAACTGAACAAGTTGCTCCAAAACCGAAAAAGAATAAAAAACCAAAATATTCAGATTTTGTAAAATCAAGCACAAAAACCGATGATGGTTTATTTAAAGTACATAACAACAATGGAAAATTTATGTACGAAATTCCAAAAACTCATTTTGGAAAAGAAATGTTATTGGTTACCAGAATTAAAGATATTCCTGCAGGTTTAGGTGGTGGTTATGTAAACGCTGGTTCAAAAATAAATACACAAGTTGTAGTTTGGGAAAAATTCCAAAACAAAATTTTATTAAAAGTAAAGTCTTATAATGCAGTTGCAAATGACTCTTTACCCATTTACAAATCTGTAAAAGCTAACAATTTAGAACCTATAATTTATGCATTTGACGTTAAAACAGAAAATACAGATTCTACATCAGTTTTAGTAGATATAACTAAGTTCTTTACTTCAGATATTAAAGCAATTTCTGCTTTACCTGCAAGATATAGAAGAACGTATAAAGTGAGAAGATTAGATGCGTCTAGAAGTTTTATCAACTCAATTAAAAGTTACCCAAACAATATAGAAGTAGTGCAAGATTTTACTTTTGATGCAGATGCACCTCCTAGCAATTCTAGAACGAATACTATTACAATTCGTGTAAATCAATCTATGATTGTTTTACCAGAAGATAAAATGATGCCTAGAATTTACGATAAACGAGTTGGATATTTTTCTATTGGAAATGTAGATTACAGCTCTGAAGCTTTAAAAGCAGATTCCAAAAGATATATTAGAAGATGGAGGCTTGAGCCAAAAGATATTGACGCTTATAATCGTGGAGAATTGGTAGAGCCAATTAAACCTATTGTATATTATTTAGATCCTGCAACTCCAGATAAATTAAAGAAATTTATTAAGCAGGGTGTAGACGATTGGCAAAAAGTTTTTGAAACAGCTGGGTTTAAAAATGCAATTATGGCTAAGTATGCACCAACTAAAGAAGAAGATCCAGAATTTAGTATGGAAGATGTTCGTTATTCATCTATTAGATATGTTGCCAGTACAACTAGAAACGCAACAGGGCCAAGTGTTTCTGACCCAAGAACAGGAGAAATTTTAGAGAGCGATATTATTTGGTATCACAACCATTTACGCTCATATAGAAATAGATATTTATTAGAAACTGGGGCTGCAAACCCTTCTGCAAGAACTTTAGATACACCTGAAGAAGAAATTGGTGAAATGATGCGTATGGTAATTTCACACGAAGTTGGTCATGCACTTGGGTTACCTCATAATATGGCAGCTAGTTATGCATACCCTGTAGATTCTTTACGTTCTGGAAAATTCACACAGAAAATGGGAATTGCTGCTACAATTATGGATTATGCTCGTTATAATTATGTAGCACAACCTGGAGATGAAAACATTAGATTTATTCGTCAATTAGGACCTTATGATCATTATGCCATCAATTGGGGGTATCGTAAACTTTCTTGGGCTAAAAACCCAGAAGATGAAGTTAAAACTTTAGATAAATGGATTGAAAGTAAAGCTAACGATCCTATTTACAGGTTTGGTGGTCAACGTTTTGACCCATCAGCACAAACAGAAGGTATAGGAAATGATCAAGTAAAGGCATCTACTTATGGTATAAAAAACCTTAAAATAGTTGCTAATAATCTACCTGCTTGGACCTCAAATCAAACCAATAACTATGAAGATTTATCAGAATTGTATGGTGAATTACTGGGTGTTTGGAGCAGATATGTAGGGCATGTTTCTGGAAATATTGGAGGAATTTATGAATACAATAAAAAACCAACCCAGAATGGTTTTGTATACAAATCGGTTTCTAAAGAAAAACAAAAAGAAGCCATGGTTTGGTTGCAAGAAAATGCATTTCAAACGCAAGATTGGCTGCTAGATGATAAAATCTTAGCAAACATTGATGAGAGTGGTTATACCAACAGAATGTTACGTTTACAAAACAGGCAGCTAAATGGTTTATTAAACAAATCAAAATTAGAAAGAATGATTGATGCTTCTGTTATTGAACCTACAACATACCAAGCGATTGACATGATTAGAGATTTAAGAAACGGAATTTTTAAAGAAGCAAATTATACAAGAAATGTAGATGTGTTTAGACGTAATTTACAGAAATCGTTTATTGACAGAATGAGCTACTTACTTAACTCTAAAAACGCACAACATGCAGATATTAATTCTATTGTTAGAGGTGAATTAGAATCACTAAACTTTCAATTAACACTTGCAAAAAACAGAAAGGTGAATAGAATTACCAGATACCATTATAGAGATTGTATAGCAAAAATTAAGGAAGCTTTAAATCCTAATTAAGCATTAACTTCTTAACAAATTATTACCTATTGCACAGTTTAAGCATTGCTTTTCTGTGCAATAGTTGTTTTTAAGCTGCAGTAATGCCTGACTTTCCATAGCATTTTTAGCAGTTATTCCTAAATCAGAAAACTTATAAATGATATTATTCTTCTCAGACGATACTTGTTGAATTAAACTTAAAAAAGTTTCCTCATTAACCTCTCCTCTATTTTTTAAATAAACAAATTGTAAAGGAACAATCGTATTTATTAAAATTAAATCGATAAAAGACTTGGTTAGTTTCTTAGCTGATTTTTTTGATGAAGTTTCAAAAGTATAATGCACTTTCCAAAAATCATCTAAATTGAAAGAGAACAATTTGTAAAAATCTTCTTTTTTATCAATATTCATTAGCTTAGAAAATAAATTCTGATGTTCAGAAAATAAGGCTGCCAATTGTGCAATTCTGATTGTTGGAAAATTTGAAGGCCTCATTCTAAAAAATTGGAAAATATTACTGGTCTTAGGTGTTAATTGAAATTTGTGTTTTAGATAATTAAATTCTACTACTAAAGATTGGTAATATTCATTTTCAATATCTTTAGTTAAAAATCCTGCCATTCCAAAAAACAAAGCAGTAAGACTTTTTTTATTATGTGCCACTTTTCGAATTATGGAAAAATGAACAGATTTTGCCAAATCTAAAAAAGCTTCACCATTAATTTTAAGACCAAAGTTTTTAGCTATTAATTGAAATAATACTGCTTCATAATCAAATTTAAGATCAATTAATAACGCTTCTATTCCAATTGCCTTTTGCTCTAACCTTTCAAAATACAAACGCTCCAGCCAATTTTTTACTAAAAAAGAATCAAGTGTTTGCAATTGACTTTCACAAGGAATCCAATACTTGTTCGTATAAAGTAAATTATTATAATTCTTCAATACTGAATTGGCAACATAATCTTTAAGTGCTAATGTAGCTAATGGTGCATTATTTTGAGTATATATAATCGCATCATTTTCCCAAACCACATGTAAAATAACTGCATCATAATTAGCATCTGTTTCATGTTTATGCAAATACCAATCTGAAGCTTTTACAAGCATTTCCACATTACCAGCCCACAATTGACTATCAATAATTAATTGAGCATTTAAAAAATCTGGACCTTCATTTTTATTTAAAGTTCCTGCCTTTTTTATCTCAATTAATTCATTTTGTGCTGTGTATAATTTAGAGTTAGAGAAAAGTTTGTATTGCCAAACGTAATACAAGAATTCTTCTTTCATCGCTTTTTATTTTCAATGTACAAAAAATTTATAAGCTCATAAATTTAAGCAATGATTATAGCAAAACGTATTGCGTTTTATGCACTATTTTTGCAGTCTAAATAAAAAAGATGAACACAATAGAAAGTTTAAATTGGAGATATGCTGTTAAGAAATTTAATAAAGAAAAATTTCTTAGCCAAAAGCAAATAAACCTTCTTAAAGAAGCTTTTAACCTAACAGCTACCTCTTATGGCTTGCAGCCTTTAAAGCTTTTGGTCATAAAAAATAAAGAAATTCAAAAAGAATTGGTTGCGCATTCATGGAATCAACCACAAGTTTTAGAAGCCTCTCACCTATTGGTAATTTGTATTCCTACTAATTTTTCGAAAAATGAGGTTGAAGGCTATTTTAATTTAGTTCAAGAAGTTAGAAATACACCTATTGAAATTATAAAACCATTTAAAGAATTCTTAACAGCAGAGATTGATAAAAAATCGCAAGAAGAATTATTAAGCTGGAACAAAAATCAAGCTTATTTAGCCTTAGGTAATTTACTTACAGTTTGTGCTTTAGAAAAAATTGATGCTTGCCCAATGGAAGGTTTTATACCCGAAAAATATGATGAAGTTTTAGGCTTACATGAAAAAAACTTAACATCAACCTTAGCGTTACCAGTTGGTTTTAGAGCAGATGATGATTATATGAAAGACCTTAAAAAGGTGAGAAAAAATACTGATGATGTTGTCATAGAATTTAACTAAAATAGCTAGCCTTCTTTATAAAGAAGGCTTTTTTTTGGCCCGTAAAAAGCGTATTTTTGAGGTCTAAAAATAGAAACATCTTTATGAACCAAGATATCAGAAATATAGCACCAGAAATAGTATGGAATCACTTTGCAGATTTAAATGCAGTACCAAGACCTTCTAAAAAAGAGGAACGAGTAATACAGTTTATGGTAGATTTTGGTAAAAGTTTACAACTTGAAACCTCCGTAGATAAAGTTGGTAATATTATTATTAAAAAACCAGCTACTTCTGGCATGGAAGATAGAAAAGCTATTGTAATGCAAGGTCATGTAGACATGGTACATCAAAAAAATGCAGACACTAATTTTGACTTTGAAAAAGAAGGTATTAAAATGTTTGTTGATGGTGATTGGGTAAAAGCTCAAGGAACCACTTTAGGTGCAGATAATGGTTTAGGAGTTGCAGCAATTATGGCTGTCTTATCATCTACTGATATTGCACACCCTGCAATTGAAGCGCTTTTTACTATTGATGAAGAAACTGGGATGACAGGTGCAATGGGTTTAGAGGCCAATGTTTTAAAAGGTGAAATTTTATTGAATTTAGATACTGAAGAAGATGATGAAATTGGTATTGGTTGTGCAGGTGGTGTAGATGTTACAGCAACTGGTAATTATACTTTAGAGCCAATACCAGAAAATACTAAAGCATTTAAAATTGAAGTAACTGGCTTAAATGGTGGTCATTCAGGCATGGATATTATTAAAGGCTTAGGTAATGCCAATAAAATAATGAATCGATTATTTTTTGATGGGTATGAAAAATATGGATTACGAATTGCTAAATTAAATGGGGGTAGCTTACGTAATGCAATTCCTAGAGAAAGTTTTGCAACTATAGTAATTGACAAGGCATCAGAAAAATCATTTTTAGAGGAAAGCAAAGAATTGATTGCTAAAATTAAAAATGAGTATGCATCGTTAGAAGAAAGCTTGAGCATCGATATTTTAGAAACTGAAATGCCAGAGAATATTATGGATGTTCTTTCTCAAAGCAACTTGGTTAAAGCAACTTACGCTACTTTAAACGGAGTATATAGAATGAGTCCTGATGTTGAAGGATTAGTGGAAACTTCTAATAATGTCGCTAAAATTACAGTAGAGAATGGCGAAATTAAAATTTTATGCCTAACAAGATCCTCTTCAGAAAGTAATAAATGGGACTTAGCCAACGCTATAAGATCTGCCTTTGAACTTGCAGGTTTTACAGTAGATTTTTCAGGTTCATATCCTGGTTGGTTACCAAACATGAAATCATCAATTTTAAAAGTGGTTGAGAGTACATATAAAAAACTATTTAATGAACAACCAAACGTAGCTGCCTGTCATGCAGGTTTAGAATGCGGAATTTTAGGTAAAAATTACCCAGAAATGGAAATGATTTCATTTGGACCAAATATAAAAGGAGCTCATTCTCCAGATGAAAGAGCACAAATTTCATCAACACAAAAGTTTTGGAAATTGTTAATTGAAGTTTTAAAAAACATACCTAAAAAAGGCTAATTTAAAATAGTCTTGTGCTAAAATTAGGTTTAGATGATAAATTGTTTAAAAACTTTAGAAAAAGAGGTTTAATGAACTAATTCACAAAGAACTAGTCTTTTATAGTTTTGTTAACATCTTTCATTTAATTTAAACAGAAAAAAATGTAATTTTACTCTTCAGTCATAACCACTTTTCATGGGAAAAATTATAGCTATTGCAAATCAAAAAGGAGGTGTAGGTAAAACTACTACAAGCGTAAACTTAGCAGCTTCTTTAGGTGTTTTAGAAAAAAAAGTTTTACTGATAGATGCTGACCCTCAGGCAAATGCATCTTCTGGTTTAGGTATAGATGTAGAAGCTGTTGAGTATGGAACGTATCAAGTTTTAGAACATACAATTTCTGCAAAAGACGCTATTGTAAGTACAAGTTCTCCTAACGTAGATATTATTCCTGCTCATATAGATTTAGTAGCTATAGAAATTGAATTGGTAGACAAGCAAGAGAGAGAATACATGCTTAAAAAGTCTATTGAAGCACTTAAAAATGAGTATGATTATATCATAATTGATTGTGCACCCTCTTTGGGCTTAATCACTTTGAATTCATTAGTAGCTGCAGATTCTGTTATTATACCTATTCAATGTGAATACTTTGCATTAGAAGGTTTGGGTAAATTACTGAATACTATTAAAAGTGTTCAAAAAATACACAATGCAGATTTAGATATAGAAGGTCTACTTTTAACCATGTTCGATTCGCGTTTACGTTTATCTAACCAAGTTGTAGATGAAGTTAGAAAACATTTTTCTAGTATGGTTTTCAATACAATTATTAGAAGAAATACACGTTTAGGAGAAGCACCAAGTTATGGTGAAAGTATCATTGCCTATGATGCAACTAGTAAAGGTGCAGTAAATTACTTAAATTTAGCACAAGAATTATTAAAAAAGAATTCATAACATGGCAAAAGCAACCAAGAAACAGGCTTTAGGAAGAGGATTATCTGCTTTGTTACAAGAAAGCCCTAATATAAATTCTGCATCAGACAAAAATGCAGATAAATTAGTGGGTAATATTATTGAAATAGAATTAAGTGCTATTGAAGTAAACCCATATCAACCAAGAACTTATTTTGATGAAGAAGCCTTAAGAGAACTTGCAAGTTCAATTAAAGAGCTGGGTGTAATACAACCAATTACAGTAAGAAAGTTAGAAGGCAATAAATTTCAACTAGTTTCTGGAGAACGAAGATTTAGAGCCTCAAAATTAATAGGTAACAAAACAGTACCTGCTTACATTAGAATTGCAAACGACCAAGAAATGCTAGAAATGGCATTGGTAGAAAATATTCAGCGTAAGAACTTAGATCCTATTGAAGTAGCACTTTCTTATCAAAGATTAATTGATGAAATTCAATTGACACAAGAAGAGTTGAGCACAAGAGTTGGTAAAAAACGTTCTACAGTAACTAATTATTTAAGACTATTAAAATTAGACCCAATTTTACAAACGGGTATGAGAGATGGTTTTATATCAATGGGTCATGGACGTGCAATGATTAATGTAGATAATACAGAAGATCAATTAGCCATTTATGAAAAAATTCTAAGAGAAAAGTTATCTGTTAGACAAACAGAAGAACTCGTTAAAAGTTTAAAAACAGGTAAAGTTACCAAACCTAAAAAGAAGACTATACCTGCTTTTGTGAAGAATAATAAACAAACGTTTAATGACTTTTTTGGTCATAAGATTGATATTAGTGTAGGTTCTAATGGTAAAGGAAAAATTACAATTCCCTTTCATTCGGAAGAAGATTTTAATAGAATTAAAAAATTACTAGAGTAAGTGTTTCTCAAAAAATCGATACTTTTTTTTGCTATTGTATTTTTTTCTGTGAGTTTGTATTCACAGAAAGATTCAATTACAGATGTAACAAAAATTCAAGATTTAAAAATTAAAGGTAACATTAATACTTCTCAAGGCATGTACGATCCTTTAGCACCCTCTAAAGCAGCTTTTTATTCTGCTATTTTTCCTGGTTTAGGTCAAATTTATAACAAGAAATACTGGAAAGCCCCCATTGTTTGGGGAGCCATGGCTATACCTGTGTACTATTATCAAATTAATAATAGAGATTATAGAAGATTTAGAACTGCATACAGATTAAGGCAAAATGGTTTAACAGACGAGTTTACTATAGATGGCGTAGAAACAGTATCTACAGAAACTTTAGAAACAGCACAAGAACAACTTAGTGAAAATAGAGATTTCTCTTTATTATCAGGTATCGTTATTTACATATTACAAATTGTAGAAGCAAGCGTTAATGCACATTTAATGCAATTTAACACGGATGATAATCTAACTTTTAAACCAACCTTGATTCAAGATCCAATTTCTTTTGATGCACCCACAGTTGGTTTAACTATTAAATATAACTTTTAAATGAAGATTGCACTATTAGGCTATGGAAGAATGGGTAAAGAAATTGAGAAAATTGCAATTTCTAGAGGACATGAAATAGTAATTCGTAAAGAAGCAGATACAGAAATAGATATTACTGAAGCTGATGTTGCTATTGATTTTAGTGTACCAACTTCTGCCTTTGAAAATATTACAAATTGTTTTAAAAGTGGAGTTCCTGTGGTTTCTGGCACAACAGGTTGGTTAGATAAATATGATGAAGCTCTTACAATTTGTAAGGAAAATAATGGTGCTTTTATATATGCTTCTAATTTTAGTGTTGGTGTAAATATCTTCTTTGAATTAAATAAGCAACTTGCTAAAATGATGAGTAACATAGAAAATTACTCTATTGCTATGGAAGAAATTCATCACACCAAAAAGCTAGATGCACCAAGTGGAACCGCAATTACTTTGGCAGAAGGTATTATAGAAAACACCTCTAAAGAAAACTGGGACTTAGATAAAGCATCATCAGAAAATAATATTCCAATAGTTGCCAAAAGAATTCCAGAAGTTCCTGGCACACACTCAGTTTGGTATAATTCCGATGTTGATAGTATTGAGATAAAACATACTGCTCACAATAGAAAAGGTTTTGCTCTAGGTGCTGTAGTTGCTGCAGAATGGCTTCTTGGTAAAAACGGAGTATTTACAATGAAAGATGTGTTAAACATCTCTTAAATACTGTAACTTTTTTTATTATTTTGCGCCCTATAAAACATTAATAGTCCTTTCTTTTTTAAAGAAATAAAATATACGTTATGACATTTACACAATGGTTTCTATTTTTCTTAGCTGTACAATTAATTCATTTTTTAGGAACTTGGAAATTGTATGTAAAAGCTGGTAGAAAGGCTTGGGAAGCAGCAGTACCTGTTTACAATGCTGTAGTATTAATGCAAATTATTAATCGCCCAAAATGGTGGGTAATTTTATTATTTATACCTATTGTAAACTTATTAATGTTCCCTGTAATTTGGATTGAAACTATAAGAACTTTTGGTTTTTACAAGAAATTAGATTCTCTGCTGGTTATAGTTACATTAGGTTTTTACATTTATTACATCAACTATGCTGCAGAAGCTAATTACAATGCAGAAAGAAGTTTAAAACCAAGATCTGAATTAGGAGAATGGATAAGCTCTATAACATTTGCCATTATTGCAGCTACTTTAGTGCATACTTATTTTATGCAGCCTTTTACTATACCAACTTCTTCTTTAGAGAAATCATTATTGGTAGGAGATTATTTATTTGTTAGCAAATTTCATTATGGGGCAAGAGTACCATCTACAGTTATTGCTGCACCTATGGTTCATGATTCTCTGCCATTTACAGGTACAAAATCTTATTTAAATAAACCTCAATTACCATACACAAGATTACCAGGTTTACAAAAAATTAAGAATAATGATATTGTTTGTTTCAATTGGCCTGCAGATTCATTAGCTACAATGTGGGGTGATACTTCAGGTAAATTCACTTACAAACCTTTTGATAAAAAGACAAATTACGTAAAACGTTCTGTAGGTATAGCTGGTGATTCCTTAGAAATGAGAGATGGTTATATTTACATTAATGGTAAAAAGAACGACCTGCCTTATAGAGCAAAACTTCAATTTTACTATACTTTCGAAAGTAAAGAGCCTATTAGTCAAAGTACGTTTCCAAAGTTTTTATTAGATAAAGAAAGAACAGGTGTTTATAAAATTTTATCTGAATATTGGAACAATGACAAAGTTCAGAAAGCCATAAAAGAAAACGGAAGTTTATCTAAAATTGGAGAAGATTCTTTATACACAGAAGTTGCAGGAGGTATAAATCCGCAATTTGCACAGCGCTTAAAAATGATTAATGTCGAGAATAAAATCAACATTAATATGACAGCTGAAGAAGTAGAAAGGCTTAAAAACTATTCATTAACAGTATCTATAAAAAAGGTAAATCATGGTGCAGATAAAGCAATATTTCCTCATGTTGAAGAATTAGGTTGGAGTCAAGATAATTTTGGTCCAATATACATCCCTAAAAAAGGAGCTACTGTAGCACTAAATTCAGAAACAATTCCTTTTTATGAGCAGATTATTAAGAATTACGAATCGAATGATTTAGCTATTAATGGAGAAGATATTTTTATTAATGGAGAAAAAGCTACTAGCTACACTTTTAAACAAGATTATTACTACTTAATAGGAGATAACAGACACAACTCTTTAGATGCTCGTTATTGGGGCTATGTACCTTTTGATCATGTTTTAGGAAAACCAGTAATGATTTGGTTTAGTTGGGATGCAGATGCACCTTCTTTCGCTGCAAAATTAAAGTCTATTAGATGGGACAGAATGTTTACCACTGTGCATGGAGATGGAGAGCCTGTTTCTTACAGATACATTGTCTTTGCTTTAATTGCATTATACATAGGTTATAGTTTTTATAAAGGAAAAAAGAAAAAGACTGAAAAGTAAAATTACTATAACCCTTTTAACACTTACTGACCAATGTCGTTATTCATTCCTACCTATTTCTCACCTATTTCTCAATATTCAGAAATAATTAAATCGAATGAAATAGTATTTGAAATGGAGGATAATTTTCAGAAGCAAAGCTATAGAAACAGATGTTATATCTACAATTCTAATGGTAAACAATTATTAAGCATACCAGTAAAACACATCAACAAAGAAGGTCGTAAAAAAACCAAAGATACTCTTGTAGAAAATGATTTTCCTTGGCAAGACCATCATTTCAAATCATTAAAATCTGCTTATAGAACATCACCTTTTTTTGATTTTCTAGAAGATGATATTGCACCTATTTTCTATAAAAAATATAAATATTTACAAGATGTGAATATAGACACCTTTTTGTTTGTGAAAGATACATTGCAATTAGATCAAACTTTTAAGAAGACTAATTCATATCAAACAGAAAGTGTTACTAGGGATTTTAGGGTTCTTGCCGATAGAAAACATCAACCTAAAAAAACGATTGAGCCCTACATACAAATGTTTGATGACAAGCATGGGTTTCTGCCAAACTTATCAATATTAGACCTAATTTTTATGGAAGGCCCGAACGCAATTAGTTATTTGTAATTGCTATTCATTTTTTTATTACCTTTAAGAAAGCTTAAAATAGTATGGAATATCTTAAAAATGCTTTTCTTAGAATTCACCCAATACCAGAAGAGAGTTTAGAAAAATTAATAAGTATTGCCTCTATTGAAACTTATGAAAAAGGGTATTTACTTGCAGAAGTAAATAAGTTTACCAAAAATTTTTACCTATTAAAAAAAGGATTAGTTAGCTCTTTTTACTCAGATCAAAGTAGCAAAAAATACATTAGAACAATATTTACTCCAGGCTCTACAACTGGGTGTTTGCGCTCTTTAATAGAGAAAACACCATGTAATTTAACTTACGACTGCTTAACTGAATGTGAAGTATATAAGTTTGATTTTCAAAAATTTGAGGATTTTGCAAAAGATGATATCCATTTAACAAACTTGTATAATAAAGTCTTAAAAAATTTATATCTACAGCTAGAATCTAAAATTTATGATTTAGCTGTACTTAATGCTACAGAGAGATATTTAGATATGAAAAAAGAAATTCCTAATATAGAAAACCTTATACCTCAATATCAAATTGCATCTTACCTAAATATTACGCCTGTGCAATTAAGCAGAATTAGAAAGGAAATATACTCTAAATAGCGGTTCTTAACATATGTTTAGATAAACTGGGATATTATTTGTTAAATTTGAGATAGATAATAATTAATGTCCCCCAATATTATTTTTGAAAAAAGGTTTATTTTTAATAAACCTTTTTTTTATGGTAAAATTTATAATTCATTACTCTTTACATTTCTTATTTCCTTTGGCTATAGCCTATATCTTCTTTAAAGAGAAATGGAAAACTGTTTATTTTATTTTTCTTGCTTCTATGCTAGTAGATTTAGATCATTTGTTAGCAAGCCCAATCTTTGCAGAAAACAGATGTAGCATCAATTTCCATCCTTTGCATACTTATTATGCAATGGCTATTTATTTTGTAGGCCTATTTTTTAAAAAAACAAGAATATTGGCAATAGCTTTGCTATTCCATATGCTTACAGATCTTATTGATTGCTATTTGTAAAACGATTGTACAATCTTGTAATATCATTAGAGATATTGAATTTAATAATTATAAAAAAGTAAATTAGAGTTATTAAAAGACTTTTTAGGGCAATATTGATTATTGGATGAATGGGAAAACCAAATAATTCAACAACAGGCACATTAAAATCCCAAAAATTGAATACCAAATACATCATTGCAATAATTAAAATCATAATGAAAGATTTATTGGTAAATGGAGTCATAGAAAATTTACTTTTCACAAACAATATCTTACCTGTATTTGCTGTAAAAATTACAATTAATGTTGCTAAAGCTAAACCATCTGTACCCATCTCTAAATCATAATAAAATAATTTATTTAAAAAGTAAACAGATAAGGCCATTCCTACACTAAAAGGTAAAGTTACTTTGTAGTACTTCGAATTATTAATAATAGCACCATTATTACCTAAAAATCCATTATACATTTTAAGTAAAGAAATCATAAATACAACTAATACACCACCTGCATATTCTTGAGGTAATAAATTAAATAATTGCTGAACATTTGTATTGATTATTACAAAAAAGAAACCACTTATTAAAAGTAAATTTATAGAGCTTTTCTTGTAAAGTGAAGCAACCTCAGCATGATTTTCTTCATTCAAAGTCTTTGATGTTAAAGGCTGTAAAATATTTAACATAGCTCTACTTGGTGCTTCTATAAACGAACCTATAAAAACAGCAACAGAATAATAGGCAGCTTTTTCTAAAGACTCTTTACCTGGAATCATAAATTTATCGATATCTAAAATGATAGCACCTGCACTACCTGCAAGAATAATATAAATAGAATAACGCATGATTTCATTAAAATTCTCTGGTCTTGAAAATGTGAACTTTGGAAAGTACAAACGAAATGCATAAAACATCATAACAAACATTCTTAGAAAGTAAGCAGCTGTTAAGTAATAAATGAATTCAGCTTTAGAGATGAACTCAAAATAAACAGCAAAAAGCAAAATCATTACCACTACCCTATTCCATAATTCTTTTAAAATGTTACCAAATACAGACTGAAATTGCACTTTAGCCCAAGCATAAAAAACTTCGAAATAAGCACAAGTAAAAGCAATAAGATAGATTACGAACGTATAATTTTTTATAATTGGATTTTCTTCTGACAAGTAATTGCTAATCTGTTCATAAAACGCATTACCTAAAAAACCCATAGGTAAAGCCACCAATAATGGTAAAAATAAAATTGCAGATAAAAACTTATCCTTTTCAACTTTTGTGTAATAACTCGAGAAAAATTTAACGATGGTATGATGTATACCTAATGCAATCAAAGGCATTAATAAGTTAGATGATGAGAGCAAGAAAGTAACTAACCCATAGTATTCATCTTCTAAAAAACGAGTGTATAAAAACAAGGTATTTATTCCACCAAAGACGAAGCCAAGGTAAATAAATAAGGTGTTTTTAAAAGATTGCTTTAATACAATTCCCATTTAAAGAGATTTTATAATTGTTGCTAGTTGCTCTGTGAGCTGTTTTCTATGAAATTGATCAATATTTTTAGAAGCTACTTTTAAATCATCCTTTAAATAATCATAATAAAGTGCTAAAATTTTATTCTTCAATGCCAGTTTATCTTCATAATTAAAAACCTCACCAGCCTTTGTATTTTCTAAAATTACAGACAGATCACCATTTTTTGGCCCAAGTGCTAAAATAGGTCTTTTTGCAGTTAAATATTCAAAAAGTTTTCCTGTTAAAATACCATTTGCATTTTCTACATTCGGAATCAATAATAATAAAACTTGTGATTTTTTTTGATATTGAATTGCCTTTTCATGAGATACGTAACCAATAAAATTTGCATTCTCTTTTAACTGATTTCGCTCTATTTCTTTTAAAACTTCATTAGAAATATCACCAATGAAATTCAATTCTAAATCATTCTTAAAATTCGCTTTTTCTAAACTAATTTCTTTTAATACTTCAAATAATATTTTAGGATTACTCTGCTTAGGTAGCAAACCAATATAAGAAATAGAAAATTTGGAATCTAAGATAACCTCAGTACTCTGCAGAACTTCATCATCAAAACCATTTGTAATTACTTCTACTCTTTTTGAATTAACTTCAAATTCCTTTTTTAAAGAATTACTAACTGTAATTACACAATCTGCATTTTGTAAAACCCTTTTTTCTAATTTTAAATGTTTCTTTTTGGCAAAGGAAAGTTGATTAAATTCTTTATTGTAATATAAATTTGTCCAAGGATCTCTAAAATCTGCAATCCATTTTAGTTTGTGTAACTTTTGCAGTTGTTTAGCAATAAGGTGCATGCTGTGAGGAGGACCTGTAGAAATTATTGCATCAACTTTATGGTTCTTTAGGTATTTATTTAAATACTTAACAGAAGATTTTACCCAAAATATTTTAGGATCTGGAATAAAAAAATTCCCTCTTATAAATGCTAACAACCCATTATTAGTACTATTGGAAATATCCTTTTTTTGTTGTTGCTTATTTTTCCAAAACAAAACATCAGTAGGTTCCCAAATTGGCTGTTTTAGAATGGTAATATTTTTAGGGATTTGTTTTTCTAAAGAAGCATCTGCTTTTGGATAATTCGCGTTTTCTACTGTATAAATTATAGGTTCAATGTCAAAATTTTGTAAATACTTTACAAATTTTAACCAACGTTGAACGCCAGAACCACCTGCAGGAGGCCAATAATATGTTATAATTAATACTTTCAATAAAATTTAATCTATGTATAAACTTAATAATTTAATACTTTCTGCTTCCCAATTTTCATTTTTTTGCATTACTGCATTAAATGCATTTTCTGTTTTTAATTGATATGTACTATAATTCTGATAAATATCCACAACTTTTTTAGCAAAATCATTGGTATCATTTGCTTTAAAAACAATACCTGCATCGTATTTATTTACGATTCTTTGCAAGGGTTTGCAAGAACTTACTAAAAGTAAGCTTTTACTCATCATAATTTGAAATAATTTATGTGGAATTGTATTATCTGTATGTTCGTTTGCTAAATGAGGAATAATGTTGATGTTGGTTTTTTGCATAATGGTTGAAACTTCATCAAAAGGCCTGTATCCAACAAAAACAACCGAATTCTGAAGATTGTGTTCTACAACCAATTGCTTTAAAGTATGCTCTACATCTACACTACCTTTTCCAATTAAAAACAGCTTCGCTTCAGGAATATTTTTAAGAATGTTTGGCATTGCTTCTATGGCTGTTTGCAAACCCCTATGAGGCCCAAATCCACCAACATAAGTTATAGAAAACTCTTTATCAGTAATAATGTTTTGAGCTACAGCATGCTTAAAATTATCAGCAAATTCTTTTTTCTCATGATTAGAAACCACCACTAATTTGCGTTCATCAATTCCGAAATTTGCAATTAATTTGGTTTTCATTTCTTCAACCACACAAATAACTTTATCATATTTTTTACAGTACTTTTCTTCTTTCTTAGACCATAATTTAGGGTTCATGAATAGCCTATTTTTGAACTGGATTAGTTTACTTTGTTTCCACAAAAACCAAGTTTTTAAAGCTTCTGGGTAATTTTCATGTAAATCTAAATAAATACGCTTTACGTGATTCTTAAACATAAAACCTGTACCTGCCAAGGGTAAATCATGCACATGTAAATACGCTATCTGATATTTCTGAAAAGCCAATTTTAATCCTTTATAAAAAAGTGGATTGATATTGGTTACACTTTCAATAATATCATAAATGCCTTTTTTTGAATTGGTATAATTAGTTCCAATTCTAAAAATAGTTACATCATTTATAATTTCAGATTGCACATCATCCTTTTTTCTAGGACAAACAACCAATACATTTTTACCATTTTCAGCTAAAGATTCTGCCTCTTTTCTTACTCTAATATCATTAGGATAAGCACCATCAACAATCATGCAGATATACTTCATTTTATAAATTCTGTATGGTTTCTAAAACACGTTTTGTAGCATTACCATCCCAAAATTTTGGAACCTCGCCATTTTTAAAAGTACCATTAGTAATAGCTAAAATAGTCTCTGCAATTTTTTGAGTATTAAAAGACAATAAAACATTGGTACCTTCCTCTAAAGTAGATGGTCTTTCTGTATTTTCTCTTAAAGTAATGCAAGGTATTTTAAGGTATGTTGTTTCCTCTTGAATACCTCCACTATCTGTAATTACACAAAATGAATATTTAATTAATTTTTGAAAAGCAAAATAATTTTGAGGTTCAATTATTTTTAATTGATTGATACTTTCTAATTCATTTATCAAATTGAACTTTTCAAAGCTATTCTTAGTTCTAGGGTGCATGGAAAAAACCACCAAATGCTTACTAGTAATGTTTTTAAATAAATCTATAATTTTTAATAAAGCTTCTTTTGTATCTACATTTCTTGGCCTATGCATGGTAACTAAAATATACTTACCTTTTTTCAACGCTATTTCTTCTAATATTGAAGATGCTTCAATTTCATTATTAAAATGAACCAAAGTATCTATCATTGTATTTCCTACAAAGGCAATTTGATTTTCAGCTTTACCAATTTGTTTAAGATTTTCTATTCCGCTTTTTTCGGTAACAAAACAAATATCTGAAATTTCATCAGTCAAAATTCGGTTTACTTCTTCTGGCATTTGCCTATCTAAGCTTCGTAAACCACTTTCTAAATGACCTAATTTAACTCCTAATTTATTGGCTGATATTGCTGCAGCTAAAGTAGAATTTACATCACCCACACATAGTAAAATATTTGGCTCATAAGATTGAATCACCTTTTCTAATGCAATAATAATTTCACCAATTAAGCTATTGGCAGATGTAGCTGAAACTCCTAAAAAATAATCAATTTCAATATTAAATTGCTTTAAAAAGACAGCAGACATTTTTTCATCATAATGCTGACCTGTGTGCGCAATTTTCACTTCTAAATCTGGAAAATTCTTTGCTACTTTTTTAAACTGTGTAATTTTTACAAAGTTGGGTCTAGTACCAACTACAATCAATATTTTTTTCGTCATCTAATTTCTTATTGCATGAACTGCATAATATCTTGGAGTAAATTTCCTTAAAATTGGCCTAAATCCTATTTTACTTATTGGACTTGTCCATTTTTCTTTTTCTTGAATCGACCACCCTGATTTTTCTAACAACCAATCAAATTGCCAATCTTCAAATTCGTGATAATGCCTATCCCACATATCCGTTTTACTTCTATATGCTTTGGCAAACCATAAATCTAATGGTATTGTTGCTATTAAAGTAGTAGCTTCTATAGCTCTCAATACATTAAAAGGAGCCAATAAATGCTCAAAAATTTCAAAAGCAGTTACAGCATCTACCTTATGCTCTTTTACAATTTCTGGTAATAAATCTAGATCTTCACCATTAGTATTTATCACAGTATAACCATTTTGTTCCATAATTTCAGAAAAAGGATTTCGTATTCCTAAATCTAAAATTGTAGCTGGTGCTGGTAAAACTTTTTGAAGAAATTCTAGTGTATGCTGATATCTTTTAGTTGGTAATTTACTGTACATTTAAAGTCGTTTTTTTCTTTTTACGATCATCATAAAATAACCAACCAATCGTAATTGCAATTAACAATCCATAAGAAATTAAAGAAACCAAGCTTCCTTTTTGAATTACTTTAGGTTCGAACTTAAATACAATTTGATGCTCACCTGCAGGAATTATCATTCCTCTTAAAACGTAATTTACTCTGTAATGTGGTGTTAATTCTCCATCAACATAAGCATTCCAGCCATCTTTATAATAAATTTCAGAAAAAACTGCAAACTGTTCTTTTTGTGTTTTTGAATTGTAAGTCAGCTTTGTAACATCATAACTTTCTAAAGAAATATTAGCTGTTGAATCTTTTTCAAAGTTAAACGAATTACTTTCCTCTAATTTACTTCGATCTATAACTGCAGCAGTTTTTGTATTTAAAGTATCTAAAGCATTCATTTCTTTATCTGCAGAATCTACAAGAACTACGTTATTTACAAACCAAGCATTACCAAAAGCGTCTTGATTTAATTGAGCTTGTGGTTGATTATTTTGATTGGCAACAATAAAATATTTAGTGTTTAACATATTTAAAACACGCATATTATTCTTTGCTATTTGGTAATCGAACAATTCTTTATACCTACCCATTTTTGCTGCATGATACCCTCCAATTGATTGATGAAAATAAGAGGTTGAACCATCTTGCATTGGGTCTATAGTAAAGTTTGCCACCCTATAATGAGATGTATCTTTTAGTATCTGTTTATCTGCATTTGTAGCTATAAATGGCTTTTCTACCTTTCTAGAAGACTTAAAATCAGATTCATTTACATATCGTTTGTCTACAGAAAGTAAATCAACCAAAATAAATACAACTAATGCAATTATTGCATACTGTTTTTTCAATTTATCTTTCAAAGTAAACCTTAAAATACCCGCTGTTAATATTACAAATATGATCGATCTAATAGAATCTACCAACAACATAGATTTTCTATCTGCGATGACCGCATCAATTAAACCTGGCAACTCATTATAATTAGAATCTCTTAATCCTTCAAAAGTTGAAAAACTCTGAGCCAACAAATAACCAAAGACAATTAAACCTGCAAATGTGAAGAATGCATTCTCTAAAGCTTTCTTTTTTTCTTTATTGGAAACTTCTTTTGAAAAGAACTGTTTTAATGCTAAAACTCCTAAAATTGGCACACATAACTCTGCTATTATTTGTATGGATGACACTGCCCTAAATTTGTTATATAGGGGAACATAATCAATAAAAATATTAGTTAAAATTTCAAAATTTCTACCCCAACTTAATAAAATAGAAAATACTGTAGCTGCAATTAACCATTGTTTTAGCTTACCCTTTACCAAGAAAATTCCTAGGAAAAACAAAAAGAAAATAACTGCGCCTATGTAAGCTGGAGCTTCTATTATAGGTTGATCTCCCCAATAAGTTAATACTGATTTTGAATAGTCATTAGCAACTTTTTTACCAGCTGTTTTTTCAATTAATTGATAAAAATTAGAATCGTTTCCCAACTCTTCTACTGTTCCTCCACCCATATATCTTGGAATAAACAAATTGAAAGTTTCTAATTTTGCATAGCTGTATTGTGTAATATAGTTTTTATCTAAACCTTGTTTTTCTACTTTTTTAGAACCGTCTGCATTTATTGTTAATTCAGATTTTCCTCTTGTACTATAATCGGTATACTCTTTCATTGCCATAAGTCTTGGAGCATTTGCACCAATACCTAAAATAACAGCAGCTATAATAACTGCAGCCTGTTTAATAAACGTTGATAATTTATCTTCTTTAATGGCATGAATTAATTCTACAATTCCCAGAATTAGCAAACAGAATCCTAAATAATAGGTCATTTGTATATGGTTTGCAAAAATTTCTAAAGCCATAGCTAAACCAGTAACAATAAAACCTAGCACAAATTTTCGCCTAAAAACAAGTAAAACACCTGCTAATATTAATGGCATATATGCAATTGCATGAGCTTTAGAATTATGACCAGGAATAAAAATGATTATCAAATACGTTGAAAAGCCAAAGGCTAATGCTCCTAGAATTGCCAATCTCCATTTTACCTTTAGAGCCAGCATTAGAATAAAAAAGCTCAAAAAATACAAAAATGTATAATCTGCTGGTCTTGGTAAAAAACGTAAAAGTTTATCTAACGATCTTACAAAATCATATGGATAATAGGCACTAATTTGATAAGCAGGCATTCCACTAAAAGAAGCTCCTGTCCAATAAGGTTCAGAATCATTTTCTGCTCTATAATCTACAATCTCCTTAGCCATACCTGTAAACTGAGTAATATCTGATTGCGATAATTTTTGTCCTTTTAAAACAGGATGAAAATATAATAGAGAAGCAACTATGAATAATACAATTGCAATAACGTATGGTAAAATCTTTTTTGGTTTCAAGCTTAAAATTTAATGTGATGTGTAAAAAATATGTAAACAGTAGCGCTATTCAATCTCTTCAAAATCTACATACTCTCCAACTGAATTTTTACTTTGTGATTGGTTTCTAGGTGCTTTATCTATAATCGTTTCACCTTCTCTAATATTACTTTTAGGTTGCTGCCCCCCAAATTGTTGCTCGGCCTTTTTCTGCATAGTATCTGCAACTTTACTCAATAAAAAAGGCGCTAAAAATTTGGCGATTACCTTAAAAGCATAGTAAAATAATAATATAAAAAAGATAGTTTTTAATAAACCCATTTAGTACATGCTTTAAATAAGAATCAAAAATAACAATTTGACAACAATTGTTGCGTTAACAAACTATAAAACTTTAACAATTGTAAAAAAGTATACATTGCTTTTTAAAATAGCAATTTTGTTCTATGTTTGTTTATCATATAAATTTAAAACTATTTTTTTGATGATGAGAAATCAAAAATCGAAATTCTTAATTTTCTTATTTCTTGTTAGCTTTTCATCAATTTATGGCCAATATACAAATGTTATAAACTCTAATAAACCAGGTTTTTCAGAAAGCCCTTATAGTGTTGGAAAAGGAGTTTATCAATTTGAAACAAACCTATTTTTCAGAAATACTTCTATAGAACCAACTTTTTCTACTCCAAGCTCATTTGGAATCGATTTATTATTTAGAACAAGTTTTTTGTCTGAAAAACTAGAGTTAAATACTCAGATTAGTTATCAAAGAGATGAAATTGCATTCAAAAATATTTTCACCTCTTCTTATTATACAAATGGCTTAGGTAGATTTACAATTGGAGCTAAATACCTACTTTTTCAGCAAGAATATGAAGACAAAACAAAAGAGGTAAGAAGTTGGAAAAGAAGAAATGCCTTCGATAAAAAAAGGTTAATACCTTCTGTAGCCATTTATGCTGGACTAAATACAGACATGGTTAATGATATTTACAAAACTGGAAGCATGTCTCCTAAAGCAGGTATCTTACTTCAAAATAATTTGAGCTCTGATTTTAATATTATAACCAATGTGTTTTATGACAAAATTGGAACTGATTTTGCTGAGTTTTCTTACATCTTAACTGGTACCATTAATATTAGCGACAGATGGTCTACATTTTTTGAAAATCAAACCATATTTCAAAAAGAACAAACAAACTCAAATTTAGGTACTGGATTAGCCTTTTTGTACAGTAGAAATTTACAAATAAATGCATCAGGAAGATTTTTGTTTGAAGGTAAATCTCAAGGCTTTTTTGCAGGACTTGGAGTGTCTTATAGAATAGACAAGCATAAAGATAGTTTTAAGGAGTTAGATGAAAATGGTAAGGAAATAAAAGACTCACCAATTTCTGAGTATAACAAAAGAAAGAATGGCTTTTTTAATAGGCTTTTTAGTATTTTTACCAAAGATAAAAGCAAGAAAAAAACTAGGAAAAGAGTAAAAAGAAAGAGAAACTAATAAAAGTAAGCATCATTAAATGATTAGCATAAAAGAAGTGACCACAAAAAGTGAAATGAAACAATTTGTTTTATTTCCTTTTTCTATTTATAAGGATAATGATTATTGGGTACCACCAATAATAAAAGATGAAATTGCCAATTTTGATGCTAATAAAAATCCTGTTTTTAAAAATGCAGATGCTCGCTTTTTTCTAGCCTATAAAAACAATAAAATTGTTGGTAGAGTAATTGCGATCATCAATTGGTATGAAGTTAATAAACAGAAAATAAAAAAAATGCGTTTTGGTTGGTTTGATGTTATAGATGACATTGAAGTAACAAAAGTACTTTTAGAGAAAGTAAACGAAATAGGGAAGCAAAATAATTTAGATTATATAGAAGGTCCTGTAGGTTTTAATAATTTAGATAAAACAGGGGTTTTAATTGATGGTTTTAATCATATTGGCACTATGATTACTTGGTACAATCACCCTTATTACAAAGTACATTTAGAACAATTAGGTTTTGTAAAAGAAAAAGAATATTTAGAAAATAAGTTCAAATTTGAAAATGTAGATGGTACTTACTACAAACGCATTAGTAACATTATACAAAGAAGATTTAAGCTAAAAGCTTTAGATTTTACAAAAACCAAAGATATTTTACCTTATGTTGATGAAATGTTCGAAGTTTTTGATGCAACCTATTCTAAGCTATCTACTTTTGTACCCATTTCTGATGCTCAAATAGCCTATTTTAAAAAGAAATACATCTCATTTATAAATCCTGAATATATAAAGTTTGTGGTTAATGAAAATGAGAAATTAATTGCTTTTGCTATTGTAATGCCTTCTTTTTCTGAAGCCTTGCAAAAAATGAACGGAAAACTTTTTCCGTTCGGTTTTTTACGATTACTAAATGCAAGAAAGCATTCTAAAGACGTTACTTTTTATTTAATAGGTGTACATCCAGACTATCAAAATAAAGGAGTAACTGCTGTAATTTTTGATCAATATGCTACAACTTTTAAAGAAAAAGGTATTGTTAATTGTATTAGAACACCTGAGTTAGAAGATAATGAAGCCATCAAAAAAATATGGGAAAACTTTAACCCCATCACTCACAAGCGCAGAAGAACTTACAGAAAAAATATCGTTTAATTTTAGAAGATTAACTCCCTACAATTAAAATATTATGCAACTATTTTACAATGCTGAACTGATCAAAGAAACTACTCAAATTATTTTTGATAAAATAGAAAGTAGGCATATTGTAAAAGTGCTTAGAAAAAAAGAGGGTGACATCTTAAAAATAACCAATGGTAAGAGTTATCTATTTGATGCCGAAATTACATTTGCAAGTGATAAAAAATGTATTGTACAAATTAAGTCTGCAACCGAAAAATTAAAACCTTGGCCTTACTATTTGCACATTGCAATTGCACCTACTAAAAACAATGATAGAACAGAATGGTTTTTAGAAAAAGCTACAGAAATAGGTATAGATGAAATTACACCAATTATTTGCAGTAATTCAGAAAGACGAGTTGTAAAATTAGAACGATTTGAAAAGATTATTCAATCTGCCATGAAACAGTCACTAAAATTTACACTTCCCAAGTTAAACAAAGCTATAAAGTTCAATGAATTTATTCAGCAAGACATACCAGGCTTAAAATGCATTGCGCATTGTGAAGATCAAGAAAAAAACTCTTTAAAATTAGTTGCAAAAAATACCGATAAAATTACCATACTTATTGGTCCTGAAGGAGACTTCTCTGTTGATGAAATTAAAAAAGCATTAAATGCAAACTTTACACCAATTTCTTTAGGTGAAAGTAGATTAAGAACAGAAACTGCTGCATTAGTCGCTGTAAATACAATTTCTTTAGTACAAGAGTAAAATCATTTTTGTTATCTTGCTTTTCTATTTAATTTAAATATGAAGCAACGCTTATTTTTACTTGCAACCATCTTAACATTTAGCATTTACGCTCAAGATGTTGCTATTTTAAAATATAATGGTGGTGGAGATTGGTATGCTAATCCAACAGCTATACCCAATTTAGTAGCTTTTACCAACCAAAATATAAAAACGAACATTTCTAAGAATCCACAAACAGTGGCAGTAAACAGCAATGATATTTACAATTTTCCTATTCTGTTTCTAACAGGACATGGAAATGTATATTTTTCAGATGAAGAAACTTCTAACCTTAGAAACTACCTAATTTCTGGAGGCTTTTTACATATTTCAGACAATTATGGTTTAGATAAATTTATTAGAAGAGAATTGAAAAAGGTATTTCCGTCTTTAGAATTTAAAGAAATTCCAAGCAATCATCCTATTTATAATCAGACCTTTAAATTTCCAAACGGAATTCCAAAAATTCATGAGCATGATAAAAAATCTGCGCAAGGTTTTGGACTGTTTTACGAAGGTAGACTTATCGTTTTTTATGATTATGAAACCGATTTAAGTGATGGTTGGGAAGATGAAATAATTCATAATAATCCTAAAAAGGTAAGGGAAAAAGCTTTAAAAATGGGATCTAACATTATAGAATATGCTTTTACAAACTAGTGCCAATATTAATATTGATGATATTAAAATTAACTTCGATTCTAGTGGGTTATGGGTTTTAAATATTGCTATTGCCATTATAATGTTTGGTGTTGCACTAGCAATTACTGTAGATGATTTTAAGAGATTACTAAAAAATCCAAAAATAGTTTTTGTTGGAGTCTTATCTCAATTCATACTCTTACCTCTGTTTACTTTTCTAGGTATTTTATTAATAAAGCCTCATCCTAGTTTTGCATTAGGAATGATGATGATTGCAGCTTGCCCAGGAGGAAATGTATCTAACTTTTTTAGCAAAATGGCGAAAGGAAATGCAGCGCTTTCTGTTAGTTTAACAGCATTTGCAACTTTAATTTGCATTTTTATGACACCCTTTAATTTACAATTTTGGGGTAGTTTGTATGAACCAACCAACGAAATATTAAAAACGGTAGAACTAAACTGGGTTGATTTATTAAAATTAGTCTCATTGATTTTAGGAATTCCCTTGCTGTGTGGAATGCTCATAAAACATTACCATTCTGAAATGGCAGGTAAAATAGAGAAAGTTTTAAAACCATTATCTATGCTAGTATTTATCGCTTTAATTTTTATTGCCTTTTCACAAAATTTAGATGTCTTTGTAAATCACATTCATCATGTTTTATTATTGGTGGTATTGCATAATATTTTTGCCTTTATTTTGGGTTATATTACAGCCAAAGCTTTCGGGTTAAACAAACAAGATTGTAAAACAATTTCAATGGAAACAGGAATTCAAAATGGTGGTCTTGGCTTGTTATTGATCTTTGGCTTTTTTGATGGTTTAGGAGGCATGGCTTTGCTGGCTGCTTTTTGGGGTATTTGGGATGTTTTCTCAGGAATGATTCTAGCTACCTATTGGGGTAGAGATAAAAAAGTATCTCTAAAAAAATCTTAAGTGAGAATTAGGGAATGCTCCTCACTTAAGAAAAAATGAATTGGGGGCATCAACTCTTGTTATTTAAATTTACAACTAAAGCTAGAAACTAATTATGACTTTTATCATGATTTAAAAAATACTTATGATTTTAAAAAAAATATGGTATAATTCAGTAAAACTATTCTTAAGAATAAGTTTGAACTTCTATGCTAAAGAAATTAAAATTATTGGCAGAAAAAACATTCCTAAAAAAGGAGCCATTTTATTCGCAATAAATCATCCTAATGCATTGATGGACCCTTTGTTTGTTACTACATTTAATCCAAGAGAAAATCATTTTCTAGTTAGAGCAGATGTCTTTAAAAAACCATTAATAAAAAAAGCATTGGCTTCTTTAAATCTGATGCCAATTTATAGAATTAGAGATGGTAGAAAACAACTTTCTAATAACGAAGAAATATTCAATAAATGTTTTAATATTCTAGCCAAAGAACAAACCTTAATAATTTTTCCACAAGGAGGTCATTCAAGAGATAGAAATATTAAACCATTAAGTAAAGGTTTTACCAGAATTGTATTTGGTGCCTTAGAACAGAATAAAAATCTCGAAATTAGTGTTATTCCAACTGGAATTACCTATCAAAATTCATCTACTTATCCAAGTAAGGTTTGTGTTCAATTTGGTAAACCAATAAATTCTAGAAATATTTATGATAACAATGAAAAAGCGAAAGCCATAAATATTTTAAAAGAACAAGTGAGTCATCAATTAAAAAAATTGACGGTTCATATACCTGATGATGAAAAATATAAAGAAACATTGCAAAAATTAAATGCGGCTAATGTAGATTTTACAGATGTTGAAAGTGTTAATAAAATGATTCAAAAGCAAGTTTTTCCTGAACCTATCAACAAAAAACAAAACTATCTAAAACCATTATTTTATTTAATTCTTGCAAATAGTATCATCCCTTATTTTATTTGGAAAAAATTCTCAAAAAATATTGGCGAAATTGAATTTGTAGACACTCTAAAATATGGTATAAATGTGGTCACTTTTCCATTATTTTATATCCTTCAAGCATTTATTATATCTTATTTTACACCATCAAAATATGCTATAATTTATTTATTTGCATCAGTTCTGTTAGTTTATAGCTATACGAAATTAGCGCCTGTTAATGCAGAAAAATAGAATTCTGAAGATTAGATTAAGGTTTTAAAAATTAGTGAGTATTAATCTAAAATAGCATCTTGAATAACTTGCTGAATATTAGTTCTCATATTCGATTTAATTAAACCTCTGTTACTCATATTAGGATAAGTTCTGTTAGATAAAAATACATATACAATTCCACTTTGTGGATCTGCCCAAGTATAAGTTCCTGTAAAACCAGAATGACCAAAACTTTCGTCTGAAACACAACCACAAGTTGCTTCTACTTTCGGATTCAATTGTGGCTTATCAAAACCTAGACCCCTTCTTACTTTTTTATCTTCATAATAACGTGTATTAAACTTGTCTATAGTTTCTGACTTTAAATATCTTCTACCCCCATAAAATCCTTTTTGAAGATACATTTGCATAACCTTAGCAACATCATTTGCATTAGAAAACAAACCAGCATGACCTGCTACACCTCCCAACATTGCAGCTCCCATATCATGAACATTTCCATGAATGACTTGATTTCTGTAATAATCGTCTTTTTCTGTTGGTATAATTTCAGATTTGTAAAACTTCTTCAAAGGCAAGTACGTCATTCTATCTGCACCCAAGGAGGCGTAAAACTCTTCATCTACTAACTTATTTAAAGGCTTATCATATTTGTCTTCTAAAGCTTCTTTAAACAAATAATAGCCCAAATCACTATACTTGTAACCTTCTCTATCTCTCTGCTCTACCTCTTTTATAAATTTATAAATACTGTCTTTATAAGAATGCTTTAAGTATAAATTTTCGGCTACTTTAACATCGTAATTTTTAGTTTTCCTTCTGCTGTAAAATTCTTCAGAATTTAAACCTGTTGTGCTATCTTGAGTTGCTTTATAAAAGGGAATCCAAGCTTTTAACCTAGCAATGTGAGATAAAATCTCTTTAACAGAAACATCTGCTTTATTTGTATTTTTAAAGCTTGGCAAAATTTCTTGTAAACTTGCAGAAAGCGGAATTTTCTCTTCTTCTTCAGCTTTCATAATTAATGGTAATGAGGCCAAAATTTTAGTTAATGAAGCTAAATCATATACATCTGAATTCTGTACTTTTCTTTCTTGCTTTTCTGTATGATAGCCATAGCTTTTTTGCAGAAAAACCTTACCATTTCTCGCTGCCAATACTTGAAAACCAGGTGCCATTTTTTTTTCTAAAATAACATTTGCTAAACTGTCAATTTCTTTCAATTTTATAGAAGACATATTTACAGCTTCTGGAATTGTATATTCCATTCTGCTTAAACTATACGTTTGCAAACCAAAGCCCTCTTTAAAATCATCTTTAATTGAAACTGGTAATTTTCCATTAGCAGCAAAAGCACCAAAAAGCATTTGTGCAGAGAGCTCTTGAGCTTGTTTACTATTTTGATACGATACTACAATTGCCTCAATATTGGTAAAACTTTTAATTTGAAGTAAACTATAAGGACTTGCAAATACATCTAAAATAACTTCTTTTTCTCTCGCAATTTCTTGCAACCATACCAATTCTTTGCTTTTAAACTTGTAACTTTTCCATGGATGATTGTTTGACTTATGAAACCCAATAATAACCTTATTGTAAGGGTCTAATCTCTTTTTTAAATCGCTTAAGTTTGTGGCAGAAATAACATCTATTTTTGTATAGTTTTTAAGCATTTTTAGAAAATCAACACCATTGGCATCACCCAATTTAACATAAGCTATTTTTTGTTTTTCTAAATTTGAGAAAGGAATGCTTTGATTTTCATTTTTTATAAGTGTAATTGAATTTTTTAATAATTCTCTATGTAATAATTCATCTTCTACTCTATTTAAATCATTGCGTAAATTTTCTAAAACTACTGGCTGATAATTGTTTAAGCCCATCCAATATTTAGCCTTTAAAATTTTACGAACAGAAAAATTTAAGCGCTCTTCTGTAAGTGTATTTAGTAATAGCGCTTGCTTAATAATATTTACAGTTGCTGGCACATCTTGTGGAATTAACAACATATCATTACCAGCTTGAATGGCTGCTAAATCTATTTCTGCAGAAGTTGCATAATCACTAGCGCCTTTCATATTTAAACCATCAGTAATAATTAAGCCATTAAAACCTAATTCTTGCTGCAACAAATTTGTAACCACATTTTTAGAAAGTGAAGTTGGTAAATTCGCATTAGATTCTAAACTAGGAATATTTAAATGCGCTGTCATTACACTACCTATTCCTGCATCAAAAATTTTCTTATAAGGATAAAGCTCTATAGAATCTAGCCTTGCTTTATCAAAATCTAGCAAAGGTAATGTGTGATGTGAATCTGCTGCTGTATCCCCATGACCTGGAAAATGTTTTCCATTAGCCATAACCTTATACTTTTGCATTCCTTGTGTAAAAGCAATTGCTTTTTGAGTTACATTTTCTTTACTCTCACCAAAAGAACGATTACCAATTATAGGGTTTTCTGGGTTTACATTAACATCTAAAACTGGTGCAAAATTAATATGGATACCTAACCTTTGGCAATGTTGCCCTAAATGTTCGCCAAATTCTTTTACTAATGAATCATTTCTAATAGCACCTAAAGTCATGTTCCAAGGAAATCTATAAGTATCATCTAAACGCATATCTAAACCCCACTCACCATCAAAACCAATCATCAATGGCAACTTAGAAACTGCTTGATATTTGTTGTTTAATTCAGCTTGTTTCTGTGGAGTTCCTTGCATAAAAATTAAATTACCAACATGATATTTAGTAATCATATTTGTAATAAAATCTTCGTGTTTTTGATCTAAATTAGAATAGGCTTGCACCATAAATAGCTGACCAATTTTTTCATCAATGGTCATGGAATTCATGATACTATCAACCCAAATTTCTTGGGCTTCATAATCATTAGTTAGTAAAGGATCTACTCTTTGCGATTGTGCTTGATAAGCAAAAACAATCAAAAATAATAGCACTATTCTTTTTCTCATATTCTTTTTCAACTTCAACATTTATACCAAAAAACGGTTATGCCAGCTATCTTTTGCTGGAACCTCCCAATTTTGTTCAAAATCTTCTTTTGTATTTACCATGTTATTAAATACAATAGTGTCTTTTGTTATTTTATTTTCTTTAGCATACTTCTGAAAATCAGATAGCTTCACTAAATTAATGGTGTCATTATCTTTGAATGTTACATTCATTTTATCCATTAAATCAATATTTAAATCGTTCTGCAACTGCTGTACAAAATGCACAGAACTATCTATAGAACAACCAGAAACATTGTTAAAACTTTCATCTACAGCCAATACTAAAAATTGATTGTATTTTATGGTGAACGATCCTTTTAAATTATCTCCATGCCTTGTCCAAGAATTAATGAACTGCTGTGTTTTGGTCGATAAAAAATCAACTTCTTTATTTGTAAATTCTCTGTTTGCTTGATAAATCCAAACTCGAGCATTTTTCGGTAAATTTTTATATTCTGTAAACATATTTTTTGCTTATTAGAATTTCGCTATTATCTTAAATTAAACTTCTGCTGTAAAGCTTTTAACTTGTCTTCATCAGACATAGTGTCTTTTGGTGCAGACATTCTTTCTTTTATTTGTTTTAATACCTTTTTGGTATATAGAGGAAAATCTGCATTTTGAATCCAATTATTGTACCCAGGATTTTCTGTCAACACCTCTTCTACTGTTCTTCCTTTATATTTTCCGAAAGAAAAAATCTCTTGATTCTCATCATTAAACAGAATAAAACCTGCAAAATCGGCTCTTTTTCCATGTGTTGAAAACTCACTTAGAGCATCTACAGAATTGCCTATATCATCGTATTTTTCCACTTGTGCCAACAGAATTTCGTAGGTAGCATTGGTATCTGCTTCTGCACCATGAGCACCTTCTAATTCTTTACCACAATAAAACTGATAACCAGCACTTAGAGTTCTTTGTTCTTTTTTATGAAAAATTACTTGAACATCTATGGCCTTTCTGTTTTGCATATCAAAATCGATTCCTGCACGCATTAATTCTTCTGCTAGCAAAGGAATGTCGAATCTGTTTGAATTAAAACCAGCCAAATCACAACCAGCAATCATTTCACTAACCTTACCAGCTAACTCTTTAAACGTTGGTTCTGTAACTACTTTTTCATTCGTAATACCATGAACGTCTGTTGCGCCTTGAGGTATTTCTATCTCTGGATTGACAAGCCATGTTTTACTTTCTTTATTTCCATTTGGAAACACTTTTAGAATTGAAATTTCTACAATTCTATCTGTGGCAATATTTACGCCTGTTGTTTCTAAATCGAAAAATACAATAGGTTTGGTTAAGTTTAAATTCATATGTAGGTTTGGTTAATTCTTAAATATTTATTTAAAAATTATCGTTTTAATGTTCTTATTCTTTATTTAATTCCGCTTTAAAACTATCTAACTTTTCTACTAATTTACTAGACAATTTAGGCGCTTTAAAATTACATTTCTCCATTTCTTTTAGTAATATTTCTGCAAAAATTAAACGAGCAGTTGGTTTATCATCTGCAGGAATTACAAACCAAGGTGCTTCTTCTTTAGAAGTGTTGTTTAAAACAGCTTCGTAGCAAGTTTGATATTCATCCCACAATTTGCGTTCTTTTAAATCACTAGGAGAAAATTTCCAGTTTTTCTCTGGTAAATTTAGCCTTCTCAATAGTCGGTTTTTTTGTTCATCCTTAGAAAGATTCAAGAAAAACTTTAAAACTTTTGTTCCGTTTTTTACCAAATGATTTTCAAATTGATTTATTCTGTGCATTCTATCTAAATAGAAATCATCATCTAAATCATCAATACTGCTTACAGATGGAATGTTTTCTGAAAAAATATATTCTGGATGTACCCTAGTTACCAAAACATTTTCATAGTGTGTTCTATTAAAAACACCAATTTTACCTTTTTCTGGCAGCGCTATGTAATGTCTCCATAAAAAATCGTGCTTTAGCTCTTGTTCTGTAGGAACTTTAAAACTATGCACTTCTACACCTCTTGCATTAACATCTTTAAATACTTCTCTTATTAAACTGTCTTTACCTGAAGTATCCATGCCCTGTAAACAAATTAGAAAGCCAAATTTGCCTTCTGCATACATGGTATCTTGCAATTCTGATATTTTTTTACGAAGCTTTTTTAAACTTTTTTTAGCATCAGTTATTACTTCTTTCGTTTCAAACTGATTTAGTTTAACAGTATTTTTTACTTTATATTTTTCTAGTTGCATTCGTAAATAAATTATTCTTTAAATATAAATAAATTAGTACTTCTAACCTCGTTTTTAGCAGATGGTTTTTAGGAAAAAGTCTTAATTTTTTCTTAATAAATTATCTCTAAAAATAACTAACTTTACAATCTTGATAACAAATTGATTAAAAAGTTTTTCTAATGAGATACCTTTCTATTTTTATTGTTTTAATGCTTTTTTCATGTGAAAGTGAAATTAGAGAAAAAGAGGTAATTAGTGTTGCAGGTAAAAATTTAAGGGCCATAAACCATACTTACTATAATTATTTGTACGATAATGAACCAGCCACAAGGACATATACTTCTAATTTAACCATAAGTGATGATAGAATTGTTGCTGTAAACAATACTGTGTTTCATTATTTTAATGATGATCCTACAAAAAACTACATATACACTACTAATTTAAATTACGTTTACAATTCTTTTAACCTAGTAACTGAAGTACAAACGGAAAGTTTTTCTGATTTAAATGCAAACGTAAAAATTGTAAATACTTATAATTTTCTTTACAATGCTAATAATGAAGTTATTGAAATAAATTATAGAAATAGTTTTGGAGATGTGCTAACCAAATACGTATTTAATTATGTAAATGATGCAATTAACAAACGAGTTGAATATTATGACAGTTTTGGTTTGGTATATTACAATGAAATAGAATTATTAAAAGATAATACTGGTAAAATTTACAAACAATCTTCTAAAGGGCCAATATTAACAACTACCAACATTGACGCACTTTCTGAAGTTGTTCAAGAAGCAATTTTTGACAGTTCTAATAACCTAGAAAGCCTTTCTATTAATGGTGAAATTTATAGTGATTTTGCTTACAGAAATAATGAAATTCCTGATTTTTTAAAAAATATAAATCTACCTTTTTTAGATGCTTTTCCTCATCATATTTTAATGAGTGATTTTAGCCAAATTGTGGCTACCAACAATACTTATTTTGTTCATGCTGAATTGGCCAAAGATGCTTCGTCTTTTGATAAGCAGTACAAGTATACCTTTAGTTTAGAAGAATACCCTTTAACTGTTGAAGTAACATCAAATAATATAACTATTGCTGAAACTGTTTACACTTACAACTAAATAATAGATGTTATAAGCCCTTCTTTATCATTATGATTTACCCTTAACTCTAAAGTATTTAGATTTATATATAGAGAGGCTTTTTCGTTTGCTAAAGACCAAGTAATATCTATTACATCATCACTTTTTGAATTTATATTTATTGTTCCTGAAAATACGTTAGATGTATTTCTAAATCGAATTAGGTCTAGTTGTTTTAAAACGACCTCTTTTTGCAAACCTATGTTGATTTGATCTAAGGATAAGTTAGTTCTATTAATTTCTTTATGACCTCCACTTCCTGCTTTGTCTGCAGCTTCATAATCATTTTTACCTGCAAATAAATCTAAATACCAAACTTGAGGAATTCCAGGCATAAACATTTGAATTGCTCTTGCAATTAAAAGCTTAGTTTCATCTTCATTTAAAGCACTAAAATAAGTAGCATTTACTTGATAATAAGATATTTTATTGCCTTCTGCATCATATAAATTTTTAACCCTACCTCCTCTATTTAATATGGTTGTCATTACATTCTCAATTTCCTCATCTTTTAAAAGTCCTTGGTTATAATCACCTTCAACCTCTTTACCTTTTAAGTCTAAAACTGGTATTCCATCATGACAACCTAGCATATTCACAGTTTTATAGTTTTTGTCAATAATTTCATGAATCCATTTAAATAAGGCTCTATTATTCTTAGATTCTATGGTATGAATGGTTAAACCTGGCAGGAAAAAATCGTAGATAAAGTAACCTTCTTTTGCTACTTCTTCATGCAATTTTACCCCATATTCTGCATGAATTTCAGGCAATAACATTAAGTTATAATCATCTGCAATAGTTTTAATTTTACGTAAATAATTCCAAGTTCCTGGCTTATTAAAAAAGTTAGTTTCACCTACTTGTTTGTGTAAATACGCAAAAGCATCTAATCTTAAAATTTTTCCTCCAAAGTTGCTTACCTTTTTCAGAGTTTCTTGATAAAACTCCCAAACTAAATCAGATTTTGCATTTACATCCATCTGACCTAAAAAGGTCGAATTCATATAAACATGATGTAAAAGTTCTTGTTTAAAGTTATCGAAAGAACCAAAGTTTATGGTCTCTAGATTCTCTCCATCCTCAATTGCTTGATTAATATCATTCAACAATTGATCTACTTTAACATTACTTTCTTGAACTATGTTTTCGAGATCTTTTAGTTTGATAGGATTTGGAGTAATTTTTTGATAAAAGGTATTCCAATAAGGTTTTAGAGATCCATCAGGAAATGGAACTTGCAAAACTGGTAAGCCAGATTTTCGCATAAAAAGCTTATCTAAATATTCCTTATCTGGAATCATGATTCCATTTTCATCTAAAGACCCTTTACCTTCCCAAAAGGTATTCCAATTGATAAAAAAATCTTTGTATTTAGAAGCTTCACCTTTTTCAATTAAATCTTTAAATTGAGGTGATGCAACTGATAAATGATTTAGAACTATGTCGAATTTTAATTCGATATTTAATTGCTTTAAGTCAACTAAATCTTCTTGAGAAACCAATTCATCATTTAAATTATAATCGATGATAGAGAACCCTCTATCTAAATCGCTATTAAAAAAAGTAGGCAGCACATAGAATAAAGAAAAAACATCTTTAAACTCTGGTCTTTGAAAAAGTTTTACGATATCACTAAGTTTAGTACCTATACTATCTGGATATGCATTAAACATTACTCCATTAGAAATTGCTTGATCTTTCATACAATAATTATTCTTTCAAATTAATTTCTTCTGGCAATCTGCCAACATTCTGAAGTTTTAAAGCTGCCAAATTTAGTGCGATTTTCAGGCATTTTTCGATATCCATTTTTTGAATATATGCATACAAAAATCCAGACCAGAAAGCATCTCCTGCACCTGTTGCATCTAATACTTTATCAATCTTTACAGCTGGCATTTCTATAATTTCCTTATCTCTTTGAGAAAGTTTTACGCCTTTACTACCTAAGGTTAAACAAATTAAATCTACACCAGCATTATGAAAATAGGTGAAGATTTCATCATGTGGCAGTATTTCTCCAAAGAATCTGCGCATATCATCTTCACTAATTTTTAGTAAGGGTTTATACTTGCAATAAGCTTGTATTATGTTTACAGCCTCCTCTTTATTATCCCATAATTTATTGGCAAAGTTTAAATCGATACTTAATTTACATCCTAATCTATAAGCTTCTTCTGCTTTAGCAATGATTGTAGTTTGCGCTGGTTTTTTACTTAATGCAAAACAAGTTGTGTGAAAAACTTTAGCCGATTTTAATGCCTCTGTGCTAATTTGCGATTCTGTTATAACACAATCTGCTTCTCTAAACGGTATAAAATCTGGAGTTCCAGAAGTTCTAGACACAAAAATAACAGATGTAGGCTTGTCTTTTATAACTTGAACATAATCTGTTTTAACATTAGCCGCATTTAATTTATCTAAAACGTAATCTCCAAAACCATCTTTACCAACTGTAGAAATGAGGAAGGTATTTAAACCTAACCTAGCAGTGTTCATAGCAACGTTTGTGGGTGAACCTCCAAGATACCTATGGTAATCTTTGGTTTCGTTAATCTTCTTTTCAGATTGATGCCCAATAAAATCGATTAGCACCTCTCCTACACATAAAATATCAATAGACTTAGACAAAATAATACGTATTTAGTTTCGTCTAAAACTACAATACATTATTATTTATGAGATAATGTTCTGAAAATAATTAACGTTTAACCTTACGAAATGGTTTTCGTAAATGTAAAAATCAAGTATTTTTTGAAATAAAATATTAAATGGTATTTTTTTCTATCTTGTAATTCTAATCAACTAAATTATATTGAATGTTATCAATAATTACTTTTATTGGCTTTACAGCCCTGGTTGCTTTTATAGCCTGGTATGCTACAAGAAAAACAGATGAAACCACTGCAGATGGTTACTATTTAGCAGGCAGAAGTTTAGGTGCAATTACAATAGCAGGCTCATTATTACTAACCAATTTATCTGCAGAACAAATAGTTGGTTTAAATGGTGCTGCTTTTAAAGAAGGATTAATGGTTATGGCTTGGGAAACTTTGGCAGCTATTGCAATAATTTTTGCAGCCATTTTTCTACTACCAAAATACATGAAGTCTGGTATTACCACTATTCCAGAGTTTATTGAAACAAGATTTGACAAGCAAACTAAGGGCCTTTTATCTCTTTTATTTTTAATTGCCTATGCTATAGTATTGTTACCTACTATTTTATATTCAGGGTCTATTGCTTTTAGTACTATGTTTGATTTACCTGCAGTTTTTGGTATTTCTGAGTGGAGTGTAATTTGGGTTTGTGTATGGAGTATAGGAATAATCGGAATTTTTTACGCCATTTATGGAGGTTTGAAAGCAGTTGCTGTTTCAGATTTGATAAATGCAATAGGACTTTTAGTTGGTGGACTCTTAATACCCGTTTTTGGATTATTATTAGTTGGTGATGGCAGTATTGCTGATGGATTAGAAATGTTATGGAATAGCAATCCTGAGAAATTTAATATGGAAGGTGCTGTAGATTCTTCTATACCTTTTGGCACGCTATTTACAGGTATGATGTTGGCTCAAATTTATTATTGGGGAACAAACCAATCTATTTTACAGCGTGTTTTTGCTGCCAAAAGTTTAAAAGAAGGCCAAAAAGGAATGATGTTGGCTGCTTTAATAAAATTTGTAATTCCGATTATAGTAGTAGTTCCAGGTATTATTGCTTTCCATATTTTTGGAAATGAGTTGGGTAATCCAGATCAGGCTTATCCTGCATTAGTTAAAAAAGTATTACCCACTACTTTTGTTGGCTTTTTTGCAGCAGTATTATTTGGTGCAGTATTAAGTTCTTTTAATAGTTTATTAAATAGTAGTGCAACTTTATTCGGTTTTGACTTGTATAAAATGTACTTTAAAAAAGATGCAACAGAGCAAGAAACTGTAAAAGCAGGTAAACGATTTGGACTTTTAGTAGCTGTAATTTCTATGACAATTGCACCCTTTATAGTGCATGCTCCAGATGGTTTATTTAGTTACATACAACAATCTTTAGGTAGTTTAAGTGTGCCAATTCTAGCTGTTGTAGTAGTTGGTGTTTTTTCTAAGAAAGTACCTGCTATTGGAGCTAAAATTGTTTTAACTATTGGTGTTGGTTTGTATTTAGTGAGCCTTTTAATCTTAGAACCATTATATAGAAATGCTGCTGTAGAAGAAGCTATGGCTCAAAATATTACAGATGCTGCCCAACTAAGCATTATTAAAGCAGAGGCTTACCCTCATTATTTGCATGTAATGGGCATTTTATTTGTTTTTAATGTGTTGGTAATGTTTGTATCTAGCAAAATTAAACCTAAAAAAGACGCTTATATACCTAAAGTTACAGATTCTTTAGACGTAACTCCTTGGAGATATACCATTATTTTTGGAGTTATAATTGCAATTCTTGTTTTAGGAACTTACATCATTTTCTAAACTAAAAGTCATGAAAAAAACTTGGTGGAAAGAAGGTATTGTTTATCAAATTTATCCTAGATCTTATAAAGACAATACAGGTAATGGTGTTGGAGATATTCTAGGAATAATAGAAAAGTTAGACTACATAAAATCTTTAGGTGTAGATATTATTTGGCTATGCCCTGTTTATGAATCTCCTAACGATGATAATGGTTATGACATTTCTGATTATAGAAATATTTCTGATGAGTTTGGAGGTAATGACGCCTTTGATAGTTTGCTAAAAGAAATGCATAAAAGAGATTTAAAACTAGTAATGGATCTAGTTTTAAACCATAGTTCTGATGAACATAAATGGTTTAAAGAATCTAGAAAATCTAAAGACAATCCTTATCGTGATTATTATTTTTGGCAAGAGGCTAAAAACGGCAAGGAACCAAATAATTGGAAATCCTTTTTCAGTGGCTCTGTTTGGCAAAAGGATGATATTACAGATGAATATTTTCTGCATCTATTCACTAAAAAACAACCCGATTTAAATTGGGAAAACCCCAAAGTTAGAAAAGAAATTCACAATATTGTTGAATTTTGGTGTAAGAAAGGAGTCGATGGTTTTAGAATGGATGTAATTTCTTTAATTTCTAAACAAACCGATTTTCCTGATAGTCATGTTCCAGATAATTATGGAGAAACAATTAAAACTTATTATGCAAATGGACCAAAAATTCATCAATATTTAAATGAACTAAACCAAAAAGTTTTGTCTAAATATGATATTATGACTGTTGGCGAAGGCCCAGGAATTGATTTAGAAACAGGGCTAGATTATGTTCATGAGGATAGAAATGAACTGAACATGATTTTTCACTTTGGTCATATGTTTATAGACAATGGTGTTGGTGGCAAATACGATCCTATTGAGGTTTCATTACCAACATTTAAAAAAGTCTTTAATGACTGGGATGCTAAAATTTATCCTAAAGGTTGGGGTAGTATATTCTTAGGCAATCATGATTTTTCTAGAATGGTTTCACGTTTTGGTAACACAGAAGAATATCATAATAAATCAGCTAAATTATTGGCGCTATTATTATTTACCATGAGAGGAACAGTATATGTTTATCAAGGTGATGAAATTGGCATGACAAACGTAGCTTATCCTGATATTAGTTATTACAATGATGTAGAAACCTTAAATAGCTACAAAGAGGCATTGGCTAAAGGTAGAGACATGGATGCTTTTCTTAAATTAGTACATAGGCAAAGTAGAGATAATGCAAGAACTCCTATGCAATGGAATTCCTCTAAAAACTCAGGATTTTCTGATGCTGAGCCTTGGTTAGAAGTCAATTCTAATTACAAACAAATCAATGTAGAAAATCAAGAGAAAGACAAAGATTCTATTTTACATTTTTATAGAAAAATGAGCGCATTTCGTAAAGCAAACAAAGTAATGGTTTATGGTGATTATGAGTGTTTGAATGAAGATGATACCAACCTCTATTTTTACAAAAGATATAATGATGAAGAAACTTACATTATACTATTAAACTTTAGTAATAAAAAACAACCTTTAGATTTCGCAAAATATGATTTAGCGAATACTGATCTTGCTTTATCTAATTATTCAGAAAATTTTGATGCCTTTTTACAACCTTGGGAGGCTCAAATTAGAAAATATAAATCTTAAGTATTTAATCTTTTTTTGAACTCATCATCAGCTTTACTGTAATTAGAGCAACTACAATTGTAAGAACTAAAAGCGTTAGAAAACTTATTTTTAAATTAAAGGTATTAGAAATATATCCTAAAACTACTGGCCCTAAAAGAAAACCACCAAAACCAATTCCTGAAACCACAGAAATACCTACAGATGCTTTTACACCATCAATTTTACCAGCAACTCTAAATACTTCAGGAATAATTACAGATAATCCTAACCCAATTACACCAAAACCAATTGCTGTTATCATAAAGTTAGTTGTTAATACACAGCTATAACCTGCAATAGCAAAAAGACTCCCTAAGAATATAATTTTTACAGATCCTATTTTTGCACTTATTCCATCACCGAAAAAACGACCAATAGTCATCATAATAGAAAATAGCAAAAAGCCAATTCCAGATAAACTCGTATTTTGAATATTTACAATTTCTAATAAATAAATACTGCTCCAATGTTCAATTGCACCTTCACTACTCATAATAACCAAAGCAATAATTGCAATAGGTATTACTGGCTTTAATACTTTAAAAGAGAAGCTATTATTTTCTTTAGTTTGATCTGCTTCATTGATAAATACATAATTTCTAAACAGAAATAGGTTCACGAGAATTATTGATGCTGCAATTAAAATCATATGATAGAAAGGCACATTAATTATACCAATTAAAATACTACCAATTGATGCCCCAATTACGCCACCCAAACTAAAAAAACCATGTGCTGAAGACATAATGTTTATATTGTCTCTCTTTTCAATTTCAGATACTAAGGCATTCATTGCTATATCTGTAATTCCAGAAAATATACCCACAATAAAAAGTGAAATACATAGGGCAACATAACTCGTTACAAAAACAGGTAAAGTAAAAGCTAAAGCAAAAATGACTATTCCTAAAAAAGTTAGTTTACCTAAGCCTATCTTCTTTATTAATAGGGGTACTAAAGGTAAAAAGGATATGATACCCAGAGCAACACAAAATAATGCAAAACCAATTTGAGCATCATTTAAATTTAGATTTGCTTTTACATTGGGTATGTAAAGCACCCAAGTACCAATCATTATATTTAAAGAACAAAAAACCCAAACTACTGAGAAATATCTTTTGTTCGTAAGAATGAGTTTTAAAGAATTCATCTAATTATTTATTTATAGAAATTGTTTTTTCATCTACTCCAACTCCTTTTAAAATTAAAGAGTTCCATTCTTTTGGCAACTTTACTTTTAACTCTTCTACACCTTTTTCTGTAATGTCTAAACCTCCTAAACCAAATAAAACAGATTGCAGCATACCACCTGCTCCTGTAGCAAAATACGGATTTGTACCACCAGCAGTTTCAGCTAAGACTCCAAAAGGAGCCAACTCATTTGGCTGATAACTTTTCTCAAATAAATTATATGATTTTTTCACATCACCTAACCTAGCATACAATACAGACAAAATTGCATTACCCATTGCTGGTCCTGTTTTAGACAATTTAGGTTCGTAATATTCTAAGTCTTTTAAAATATTTTCTTTATCTGTTACTACTTTTAAAGGATATGCCAATAAATTAACATCTGCCTGCTTAATAATTACTCCATCATAGGTTGCGTTTTCTTTTGTTGTGCCATCAGGAAATTTTAAAATAGGAATATTTTTAGCTACATGTCTCCAATCAGGATTTGGAGTTTTACCCAAGGCTTCAGAAGCTTTAGATGCATATTCTAAAACCGTTTTTACCATACCATTTGTAAAGGCATTGTTGTCTATATTTTCTTCCCACTCATTAGCGCCAATTACATTTTTAATTTCGTAATTGTTTACGCCATTTCTTTCTACTCTACTCGACCAAAAATCGGCAACTTCTTTTAAAACTGGGTATCCTCTTGAAGCCAACCATTCTTTGTCTTTTGTAACTTGATAGTATTTATAGAAAGCCCAACCTACTGTAGCTGTAATATGTTGTTGAAATGGGCCAGTTAATGCCCAAACAGGAGTATCTTCTGAACCATCTTCTGCAGATTCCCAAGGAAACATTGCCCCATCATAACCATGCGCAAATGCATTATCTTTTGCTGCTTGTAGTCTTTCAAACCTGTATTCCAAAAGTGATTTTGCAATTTCTGGTTGTAACACCAATAATGGTGGATACATCCATAATTCTGTATCCCAAAAAACATGACCATTATAACCTAAACCAGATAAGCCCATAGGTGATAATGAATAAGCTGTACCTTTTCTGGCAAAGCTATACAAATGATATAATGCAGACCTAACTGCTTTTTGTGATCTTAAATCGCCATCAATTTCAATATCACTTTTCCATAAGTTTTTCCATGCATTTTCATGAGCATTTTCAAGACGATCTATACCCTCTAATCTTGCAAAAATAGTTAACCTCTCTACTTCATTATGAGGATCGTTATTGTGCACAGAAGACATACTACTACCCACTAAAGCAAATCTATAGGTTTCACCTGCCTTTAATTTTTTCTTAAACTTCATTAAGTGCATGTTGTAATCCCAATCTTCGTGAATAATTTTTGGTTCATTTCCATGATCCTCAGGAAAAATGAAAGAAGTTGATGTGGCTACTTTTTTTCTTCCAGGACTAAAAGCTACAGAAGACATTAAAGGAATTAAAACATGAGGTCTATCTATTTCTGCATATAAATTGCGAACATCTTGTAAATGATCTGGAGCAGAAATAAAGTTAATTGGCACAATTTCTACATCTTTTTTTGCAGTAATCTCTACAATACCCATAGAATTGAATGGTAAATTTCTTAGTGACATCATTTCTTGCTTAACACTAATTTTATCACCTACATTAAAAGTAGTAATTAACTTAGCTGTTTGCATGTTTAAAGTTTGCCTGTAATCTGATATTGTATTTTTAGAAATACGGTTTCCATCTACCTCTAAATGCATATTCATATGACTAAAGGTTTTTAAAATATTACTTACCCTACCTCTTTGATAATAGTCGTAAACGCCATTAAGAATAACTTCATTTACTTTTAAAGGTTCTGGAGATGAAACCATACCTACCATTCCATTTGCAACCGTTATTCCATAGTAATTATTGGCATCAATATTTTTACCTACAATATGCCAAGGAGATTGCTCTAAATCTTGTGCTTGCAAAATTGAACAGTACAAAATACTTAAGATGTAAAATTTTATTTTCATGATTATTTAATTTTAATTCTTGGGATTTCGTTCTTTTAAAGCAAGCGTTCTATAAGTACTTCCCCAATTATTGTTATTTACGTTATTTGGATGACCATCTTTGGTTAATAATGCATCTTGATCATCTTCATCGTACTTCCATAACCAAGCCGTTAAAGAAACTCCAGACTCACTTAAAAGATTTAACATGATACTTGGATTCATAAGCACACCTGAATTTACAGGAGCTATTTCACCAAAAAATATAGGTAACTGCTTATTTTCTAGAGCCAAAAGTCGTTGAGAAATATCGTCTTCAGATTCTAACAACCATTTTTCATAGGCATGAATATCAAACAAAACATTTGTTTTGCCACTTAAAAACGAATTACCAACATTGAGTAAAACGCTTTCATCTTGACCTTGCTCTGCACACGGAATTAATACAATATTCGAAGATTTACTACGAACAAGATTATACAATTCAGTCATGTCGTTCATCCAAATTTCATCTGTATAACCATCTGCTCTGTCAAAACGATAGGGTTCATTCCAAACTTCAATCCAAACATCATCGTCATTCTGAAAAGTAGCAGCCCATAATTCTAATTTTGCTTTAAACTCGTTATAAAAAAAAGTTTCAGTAGGCCTTTTGCCTGTAAATAAATGATCAGGTGTTCCATCCCAACCAAAAGGACATAAAATAGTAATTAAATTATTAGCTCTATTTTCTGCGACAATAGCTTCTAAAGAATGTAGCCATTGATTGTTTGCGTCTAGAATTGGTGCACCATTAATAGGGTTTTCTTTAACATTACCTATAAATTCTCTTGTAATGTCTAAATTCCAAGTTTGTAAATCTTTGCTACCCACACCAAAACTTTGCAAAGTGTTTGCCCCTATTAATTGCAAGTTCTTTCCATTTAGCAAGATTTTATCGTCAGAGATATTATACCCCTCAGATATACCATTATCAGTTGGTTCATCTTTACTACATGCAAAAATGACAAATACAATCAAACTTATCATAATGATATATTTTGTAATGCTATGTAGTTTAGAAAAATTCATTTTACACAATTAACTAAGATTTTTAAAATAGTTTATCTGGTGCTACTAATTTATTTAAAGATGAAATATTAGCTTCTGAAAGCAGTGATAAACCAAATTGAAAAGAAGCGTTCATCCAACCAAAACCTTCTTGGGTAATGTACTCAAAATCGGTACCTACATTTCCATATTCTGCAAACACTTTGTGAGTTGCAGCTACAACATCGTACTTTTCAGGTATTGTACCATTATAATTTACTGCATTGATGGTTATCATATACAACCATCTATACACTAATTCTTGTAATTCGTTTTGAAAATCATGGGCTTTTAGGCCTTTCCAAATCATCATTTGGTGAGGAGCCCAACCATTAGGATAATCCCATTGACGTTGAATTGCATTTTTAGGTAAGTTAGCATTCATGGCTCTTGAAGTACCTGCAATACCACCTGATTCTCTTAGTTGACTCATTAGAGAATGAACCATTTTTGGAGCATCGTTTTCGTGAATACCTGTCCAAAGAGGAACAAAATTAGAAGCACTTACAAAATGAGTTTGTAGTTTATTTTTAAAGTTATAATCAAAAAACTGCCCTTTTTCTTCATTCCACATCAAGGCATACATTGTTTCTAGCCTTTTCTCAGCCTTATTTTTCCATTCAGTAGAAGTGTATTTATCGAATTTATTATTAAAATAAGTAGCTATAATATGTGCAAAATCAGATTCGTATTTATACAGTAAACTATTGAGTGTTACCGTATTTAAATCTGCACAAACATTATCTAATCTCCATGATGTATCATGACCAGATTCACGTAAACTTCTATCATGTGTAAAATAGCTATCTAATTCTGATTCTTTAATTTTACCTAATTGATATTGCTCTATAAATTCTTCAATACTCAATCTATGTTTTTCAGCAAAACCAGCTAAGACATCATCAAAATGACCTTTTTCAGTTTCTGGAGGAATCCCTAAACCTTCTGCAAAATATCTATTTAAACCATTATTTGTTAATCGTTTACCTTGAATCATCCAAACAGTTTCGTATTCTTTAATTGCAGTTCTAAGATGACTCTCTAACCAATTAGTATTTTGTGTAACCTCAAACACCTCTAAAATTAAACTTGTGTAAAATGGGGGTTGAGTTCTAGTTAAATAATAACTTCTATTTGCATTTAAAATTTTACCATAATTCTCAATCTGATATTGAAAATTATCTGCCATTGCTTTTGCTAAATCAACTTTACCATCGCAAAGTAAACCAACAGCCTCAAAATAACTGTCCCAACCATACATTTCATTAAATCTACCTCCAGGAACTACAAATGGCACTGCTTTAATTTCGTTTTGATTTTCCTCTAATTTCAAGCTTAGTATGCCAGGTTTATTATTAATTGATTTTACAAATTCTGGAGTAATATTAACGGGTAACTTGGTTGTTTTAATTGGTAATTTATTTTCTAAACTTGTGTAGTATGTGTAAGCCAAATCATCTAAAAAAGGTACATATACTGGTAAAATACTTGCAGTAAGTTCATCATTTTTAGTATCAGTAATTAAGGCTTCAATACCTAATTCATCCATACTTCTTGTTAGGCCTTTCCAATAGAAATCTTTTATCATTCTAGAAATCCTATTCGCAGGTAATTCATTAATATTTTCATATTTTATTTCAGCAAAGGTTTTACCTAATTGCTTCTGAATTACTAATTCTTGTAATAAGTTTGATAAATGATAAGTACCCTCAATAACCATTGATTGGCCATCTTCTGAAATTAAGTTAAACGCCTTTGGACCTTGATCTTCAATGGTAATTTTTTTATCACCATCTGTATCTTCCTGATTCAACAGATTGTTAATATTATCTTGTATATGAACTTTAAAAGTCATTAGGCAACCACCGTTTTTTTCTTAGACATTCTATCTATCAATAAAACAAAAATGATTAGCAAAATCATTGGAATTAATAAAAAGTAAAATGCATTTGCACCACCAACAGTTTCAAATAATTCACCAACTACTCTAGAGCCAATTGTACCTCCTAAAGCAGAAAAAATGATGATTAGTCCAGACATTGCAGAATGTAATCTTTTGGGTAAAGAACTTAATACTGTAGAGTTTAATAGTGGATAAATTGGAGCTATAAACAAACCTATTAACGGCAAAATAAAACCTAAAAATGGAACATCACCAATGGCTGTAATTTCTACAAGATCTGTACTTTCTTTTAATTGAGGTAGTACAAAAAGTAAAATTGCCCCAGAAATTACAATGCAGATTACTACCAATATTACCCAAGAAATTCGTTTGGTTAAATAACCTGCTACAAATCGTCCTAGAGCCAAAGAGAGTGCAAAAATTATAGCCATTTGTACACTTAATTTTTCTGAGAAAAAGAAAATCTTTTCGTTAAAACGTGGAAGCCATGTCATAATTCCCTGCTCTATCATCACAAATAGAAAAGCAGAAATGATAAAGACTAAAACCAAAGGCACTATAATTAATTTAGCAGATGCTTTTATATCTTCTTGTAAACCATTTCCTGACGTTTCAACTTGATATTCCACCTTTGAAAAAAACAGGAATAAAAAAGAAATCAAAATTAAAAAACATAAAACGTAATAAACATTTAACCAGCTATTGGGATCATCTGAATAAAAGAATGGAAATAAAATATAGGCTAATGCAATACCAACCATGAAAAAGCCTTCTATAGAACTCATTAATGATGAATGTTCTTCTTTTGTTTCTGTAACCAACCCAATTAAGGAATACACAGATAATTTGATTAGTGCAAAACTAACACCAATTGATAAAAACAGGACTTTAGTATACACAAATGAGTTACCAAAAATCATTACTAAGCAACCAAAGAAAACAATTGCTAAAGCTGTTAACATTGCTTTTTTGTAACCAAACCTTGGTAAAAACGAGGCTATAAAAAAGGATACAATTGCAATTGGCAAATCTTTAAACGCCTCTAAAACCGAAGCTTGTGATTCAGAAACGCCATAAACATTTATAGATTTTGCGATAACAATACCAACACTATTTAAAAGAATAGCAAATACAAAGTAATTTAAATAAATTGAAATTTTGATTCCTAGATTTTTCATAAATTTCAGCTTTAATTATTCCTTAACTACTTCTGCATCATTATCAATTGAAGTTTTTGGAACATTTAAACGACTAGCTAAAAAAGCAGATATCACAAAAAACACACCTGCAAATAACATTGCATTAACTGCATTATCACCTAAGATATATTTATAGATTGGTCCAAAACTTAATGTTTGAATAAACATTGGAATTACAATCATCATATTTAAAATTCCCATATAAACTCCTCTTCGATCTTGAGGAACAATTTTAGAAACCATAGTATATGGAATTCCCATCATTGCAGCCCAGCCAATACCAAATAAAACCATAGGCACTAAAGCTAGATTTGGATCTGAAATATATGGAATTGCAAATAGCGCTATTGCAGTACCCAACAAACTTAAAGCATATATTTTTTTACCTCCAAATCTAAGAGTTAACGGCACCAATGCTAAAGCAACAAGCATTGTTACTGTATTGTAAGTTAAACTCATTTTTGCTGCTTGAGAAGCCGCTTCTGATGTTGTATAGCCTAAGGTCTTTTTAAAAAGTGGTGTTGTAAATTGCCAGTAAATAAATAACGCATACCATTGAAAAAGATAAACACCTCCAATTTTCCACATAAACTTTGGCATTTCTTTTACAGCATCTATAATCTCTGCAAATGGCTGTGTAATTCTTTGAGTAAAGGGCAAACCTTTAATCTTATTAATTTCTTCTAACTCTTCTTCTGCTGGCGGAATTTCTGGTGTTTTAAATACAGAGTATAAAATAGTTGTAAGTGATAAAAACGCACCTATAAAGAAGGAATAATACAACCACTGAGGAATTGTACCTGCTTCTTCTACAGATTCTCCTCCAAACCAATATTGAAAAAGAACTATAGAGCCATTGGCCAATAAAATTCCTGCTCCTACAAATAAACTTTGCATTTGATAACCCAAACTTAGTTGTTTTTCTGGCAATTTATCGCCCACAAAAGCTCTGTAAGGCTCCATAGCCATATTATTACCCACATCTAAAATCCATAGTAAACCAACTGCAAACCAAAGTACAGGACTATGAGGAAATGCAAACAAACAAATACTACCTAACAAGGCTCCTATTAAAAAGTAAGGTTTTCTTCTCCCCCATCTTTTAGACCAAGTTTTGTCTGACATAGCTCCAATAATTGGTTGTACAATTAAACCTGTTACAGGACCTGCAATATTTAAAATTGGAAGCATATCTTCTGGAGCTCCAAGGTATAAGAAAATGGGGTTTATTGCTGTTTGTTGCAATCCAAAACTATATTGAATTCCTAAAAACCCGACATTCATATTAAAAATCTGCCAGAAAGATAATTTTGGTTTGGCTAGTTTCATATTTTGTAATTTAATCTTTAAAATAAAAACCCAATTTGGCCTTTATAAACACTCATTATTTTATCAATAAAATTGATTTTTAGACAAGTTGTAAGTATTGGTTAATTAAGCGTGTATCAGCAATCTATTTAATTATTATTATAAATCAGAATTAATTAAAAATAAAATTAAATTGAAACACCGAAAACGATTTAGATGCTTTCTAAATCGTTTCAATTTAATATTTAATTTCTAAATAAACTAAAAAGGTCTTATTCATTTTTTACTGAATAAGACCTTTTCTAAATTATAAATTCTCTTATAACTTTAATTTGTAGCAGCTAATTTTTGAGTAATATAAGAACCTACATTTCTACCTTGTTCTACACCCACTTCTACAGCAGCTCTGTAATGAATACCTCCATACATTCTACTAATTGCAGCTTCATCTGCAGCATCTGCAAAAGAATCAAAACTTCTAATTGGTAATCCAAAAGGTACTTCTGTATCATCATCAAAAGCAAAGTTATCGCCAAAAATTGAGGTTAACACTGTTGAAGCTGCTCCTGACACTACAGAATGTCCACTTGTGTATTCTGGAAAAGGTGGTGTCTGTAAAATTGGCACCCAATCTGGATCTATATTTTGATTTATTAATGTTTCTGGACGAATTAAATTACTTCTGTATTTCTCATCCCAACAACTAATAAAAGCATCTGCTATAGCTAAAGAGGTTTTAGTGTATGCATTTACAGTTTCCATAAAATTTGCATCGGTTTTTCTTGCTGCAATTTTTACAATTCCAATCCAATGAGCACCTGGAGAAATTTTCTTTGTAGCAAACATAAAATGACCTCTAGTTACTGATACAAAAGGATTACAGTCCCAAAATTGGGCAATTGCAATCTCTTCTGATGTATCACCTTCTTTCGTAATTTCTTCGCTAATTGTATATACCTCTAGTAATTCTTTATAGAAATCTGAGTCTTTATCTAAAGAAAATTTTGGTGGTGGAATAGGCTTAAACTGGTCTGCAGTTTCTAACAGAAATGGTCTTATTTTATTCCAATGAGGTTCTATACCTTCCATATATGCAGGAGGTGTTGGTTGCCAACGAGAAGGATCGTCTGTATCTACAGTAAATTTTTCCATGGTTCTTGTTTCGCTATAATTGTCTTTATCCATCCAAGATTTTACATGTTTTACTACTTCTGATGCGTAATTTTTAGACGCAAGAAATTCTTTCTTATTACTGTTTTCCCACTTTGCAAATAAAGAATCTTTTACAATATCAATTTTATCTTCCGAAAAAACCAACATTTTGCTAATTTCCATATGAGCAATTAGTGCTGATAATTTTAAATTAATTGGGGCATCACTGTTTGCTTTAGGTATTGCTTTTAAACCAGTAACTGTATTTGCTAAAGATGAATATACACTATCTTTTTGTACCATAATTTCGTAAGCAGCTATATTTGGATAAGCAAAAACTCTACTTGCTACTGGTGGAGAAAAGATATCATGAATCATTATTTGAGATACTTGATCTACTGAAGCATGATAGTCTTCTGCTGAAATATTTATAGGTTCGTTAGAAGTATTACAGCTATGGAGAACTGCAATCACAAACACAAACTTTACTGTTTTTAAAACGTTTTTTAATAAATTACTCATACTTCTATTATACTTATTTATTAGTATTTGTAATGAACGATTGCCCATTATTAGATAGCACTAACAAACTATCTTTATTAATCGGAATAATTTTTCTACCACAGAAATTTCTTGGAAGTTGTAACGATTTATTCTGGTTAAAATCACCATTTACAAATTGAAACGAACCTCCTGAATTTGAACTACTTTTACCTAATTCTGTTACAAAACCATCAAAATTACCAGTATAATAAATATGATTTCCATTGACATAAAAATCTTCAATTGTGCTATACTGAGCTTCTTTTGGTAAAGGAATTTTTATAAATGATTTACCATCATTTATAAATGCCATAGAACGTAATTCAAAAAGAGTTTTAGTAGTTAAAATATCTTTTTCTTCTTTTAACTCTAAATCTTTAATAGAATTTACCTCTGCAAAAGTAGCATATTTTAAAAACTTTTTCTTGATTATTGGTAACTGCTGAATAAGTTTTTCTTTAGTTGCAAAAGGTACGTTTGTTCCAAAATAGTTGTAAAAAATGATTGGGTCTATTTTGTAGTTTTTGTCAAAATCATCTACATACATCGTTACTGGTTTTGCAACACTAGCCTTCCATTTAAAATTTTGACCTGTATTCCCTGCTAAAATATCTAAGTTACCATCGTTATTTAAATCTTTTAAATCAATAACATTCCACATTCCATTGGTGTTTTCTAAACCAAATTCTTTTGTTTTATTTTCTAAATTACCCTCTTTATTGATAGACCAAACAGTTATGGGCATCCAGTCTCCTGCAAGAATAAGTTCTACAAAACCATCATTATTTAAATCGGCCCATTTACTGTCTGTAATCATTCCGAATCTTTTCTTAAACTGAATTTCGAAATTGTTGTTTCCAGTGTTTTTTAAAATGTAGCTAAAAGGTGATAAACCATAAGCATTTGGAATAGATCTACTGCCTATAAATAAATCTTGTAAACCATCATTATTATAATCATAAGAAGAAACAGAACCACCATTTGTTGCCAAAAGTGTAGCATTCAATTTTGTAAAGTTGGATTTACCATCGTTAATATAAACTCTGTCTTCTAATAAAGGATCTCCCTCTTCATAATCACTTCCACCACTTAAAGCGTAAATATCTAAATCATTGTCATTATCTATATCTAAGGCAATTGCATCTACATCTTCGTACATAGCATCCTCTTTAAAGATGGGCAATTCTTTTGGAGTAAAATTTCCTTTTGCATTTTGCATAAATAATACTGGCTCTTGGTTTCTTGCACCTCCTATAAAAAGATCTTTTAAACCATCTCCATCAAAATCTGCTTGTACATAAGAAGGCCCTTCTGTAGACAGTTTTTCTGGAATTAAACCTTCTTTTTCATAATCTAAAAAAGTATTTTCTTTGTGCTGATACGAAAATTCTTGAGGTTGAGATTTATCAACTTTATTGTAAGCATAAGCTGATGTTTGCTTCTTTACAACCTCATGTTCTTTATTTACAGCAAGGTCTTTTAAGACGGTCTTAGTATTATCGTTCCAAATAATTTGAAGGGAGTCTATTTTTGCGATATCTGCTAAACCAAAATGTACTTTTCGAGTAGAACTAGATAAAAAGCCTTTTACAGTATGCTGTTCTTTGTAAAATGTTTTTCCATTTGCAAACAAATAAAGCTTAGTTCCATTTGAATTTAAACCTTTATTTTCCTCAAAAATATTTAAAGTAAGATAATTACTATTTTCAGATTTATTTTCTAAAATTGTTGCCTTTTCATTTATATTATTGACAACAATGTCTAAATCTCCATCCAAATCTAAATCTGAATAAGCAGCTCCATTAGAATAGGTTTCTGAGTAACTTTGTTTGCTTTTATTAAATTTTAAATCACCCTTATTTGTAAACAAAACATTTTGAAGTTTTAAGGTAGGCATTACATCTATTAACTTTTGCTCTAAAGTATCTTGCAAAGTTTCTGTATACTTTGCAAAATCGACATTACTTATGTAATTGATGTAATCTAAATCATTTGGTCTTTTGTATATTCCGTTTGTAATGTAAATATCATTTAATCCATCATTATTGTAGTCTAAAATAAGAGGAGACCAGCTCCAATCTGTAGCATGTGTATTTGTAAAAAGGGCTACATCTTTAAAATAAGTGTCATGATTTAATTGCAAATGATTTCTAGAGTATTGCTGCTGAAAACCAAAAGACTTTTTAATTTCATTTACTTTATCTGAATCTTCACCTCCAGATTTTAAAAATACATCTGCTTTGTAAGGCATCATGTCTAGAGTAATAATATCTGGTTTTGTATCATTATTTAAATCGCCAGAATCTACACCCATTGTAAATCTAGAAGTATGATTAAAATAGCTTTCACTAGATTCTGTGAAAGTTTTATCGCCATTATTGATGTATAAATAATCATTTTCATGAAAATCGTTCCCAACATAAATATCGATAAAACCATCTTGATTTACATCTGTTGTTGTAATTGCCAAACCATAACCCAAAGCACTGTTATAAATACCTGCGTCTTTGGTTACATCCTTAAATTTAATTTGACCTTTTTCTGATTGATTTTCAAACAAAATATCTCCAGCTAAAACATCACTTTTATTTCTTAACTCTTTATTACCATAAGAGTATGTGGAATGTACAGAATGATTTAGAAGATACATATCTACATCACCATCTTTATCATAATCGAAGAAAGAAGCTTGTGTAGAAAATCCAGAAAAATCTAAACCATATTCTTTGGCTTGCTCTTTAAAGGTGTTGTTTCCTTGATTAATGTACAGCTCGTTTTTAGCCTGTAAGCTTTTGTAATTACCCACTTTACAAACGTAAATATCTAGCAAACCATCATTATTAATGTCTACCATTGTTACTCCTGTAGACCAAGAATTTTCTTTACTAATATTACTGGCTAAAGAAATGTCTTCGAACTTTAAATTCCCTTTGTTCAAGTATAATTTATCTGCTTTTTGGTTGGCTGTAAAGTAAATGTCGTCTAAACCATCGTTATTAATATCACCCAGAGCAACTCCACCACCATTGTAATAATATAGATATTCAATAATATTTAAATCTCCTTTTGGTGATAAATCATTTGAAAAATCTACGCCAGAAAAGCTAGCTTTAACATCTTTAAATTTAGTGCCAAGTTGATTTTCTGAATCTTTATTCTCTTTATTTTGAGAACAGCCAATTAGAGCAAGTAACGTTATTAAACCTAATTTTTTAATCATAATTAATAGTTGTAAACGTTTATAGAATCATTATTTCTAGTGATAAATAATTGATTATTAATAATTTTAAAATCTCTTATTTGACCTTTTACCTTTAAACCTTTTCCAGACTTATATAATTCAAAATTTAGGTTTCCATTATTTTCTAGATAAGTACCAAATGAGGCATCATATCTACCAAATTCTGGTTTTACTCCATTTAAATTACCACCCAAAATAATATCTTGATCACCATCATTATCAAAATCGGATATTGCTATTGCATAAACTGGAGAAAGTTGTGCTTCTAAAGGTAAATTTAAAATATCGAAGGTAAAATCTCCTTGGTTGATTACTATTAAAGAATTTAATGTATTTGCCTCTAGCTTTGTGCTCTCTTGCAACTGTGTTTCTGTAAAAATATCTGTTATTGATGCGTTTTTAAATGATTGATAATCTGGATATTTCTTACTCAAATATTTTAGCTGATCTACTAAATTATGGCGAAGTGCATAAGGATATAATTTACCATCTTCACCTGTTAATGATAATATTGGATCTAAGAATCCATTTTTATCATAATCATTAACAAACAATTGAATAGGATTTTCTTTACTGGCCTTAAATCTGCTATTTAAACCATGATTTCCTAGTACCAAATCTAAATCTCCATCATTATCTAAATCTGCTTTTTCTAAAGTATTCCACCATCCTTTTAATTCTGCAAGTGGATGATTTTGCAACTTAGAGAATACGCCGTTTTTGTTCTGAAAAACATGAATTCCCATAAACTCGCCAACCACCACTAAATCTTCAAAACCATCTTTATTTATATCGATAAATAAAGCATCAGTAATCATTCCTAAATCCTTAAAGACGTTTGTGTTTGAATTTTCAAAATTTCCTTTACCATCATTTAGTAATAAAAAACCTGAACCTGGTATCCCATAAGAATTAGGTATTGCTCTTTCACCTACAAACAGATCTAAATCATTATCATTATCTACATCAGCAACTGTAACTGTACTAGAGCTATGGTAACCTTGTTTGGTAGGTAATTTTTGTTTTGATAAGGTGTAATTACCTAAACCATCATTTATATACAACTTATCTAAATAGTTTGCACTAAACTTTGTAGTTTCTATACCCCCACTACAAACATATAAATCTAAATCACCATCTGAATCTGCATCAAACAAAATGCTCTCTGCATCTTCTGCAGCTCTTTGTAGGTTGAAACTTTCGTTCTCTTTTTGCACAAAATTATTATCTTTTTGTAAAAATAGGGTAGATGCTTTTCCTTTAGAACCTCCTATAAAAATATCATCTTTACCATCGTTATTGACGTCTCCAACACTCATTTTAGGGCCTTCTGTACTTCTCATAAAAGGCAATAGACGTTCTACGTTAAAATCTACATAGTTATTTTCTTTATGTTTAAAATCTAAAACATTCTCTGCTTTCGTAAACAGGATATCATTAAACGTTGAAGGTGCTACTGCATCTGTAGCATCTTTTTCGAATAATGTTACTGTTTGATCTGCTTGCAAATCACTAACGAAAGTAGATTTACCTGAAGGCCAAGTAACGATTAATGACAATTCACCAGGGTTTATAAAACCAAAATTTGGTCTATTATCCATAGAAGACTGAAAACCTCTTACAGGTTGTTGCTCTAAAAAATAGTGTTCTGTATCGTTAATTAATTCTAACTTAGCTCCTATAGCATCTTTATTAGCTCCTTCTCCTTTTAAGATTACTTTTAAAAAATGCGTGTTCTCTACATTGTTTTGGTAAACAAACAATGGCATATTTACGTTATTCACAATAAGATCTAAATCACCATCATTATCTAAATCACCATAAGCTGCACCATTAGAAAAGCCTTTGGTATCTAAACCATTTTGTGTTAGTTCAAATTTTAAATTTCCCTGATTTAGGTATGCATGATTTTTTACCTTGTTAGAAGGAATAATATCAATTAGTTTTTTATAATCTACCTTGTCATTAGTAACGATAGATTGAATAATTTCTTGGTTTGATACGTATCTTAAATAATCTTGATCTGTAAGGTCTTTATAAATTCCGTTTGCGATAAATAAATCTTTTAAACCGTCATTATTCATATCAAAAAAGATGGCACCCCAACTCCAATCTGATGCTTCTACGCCACTAAATCTACCTACTTCATTAAAAGTTAAATCTGTATTATTCAGTTGTAACATGTTTCTGGTAAACTGATGATAATAATCGTTTTTTAGATTGTATTGGTATTTGTTCCAATCTTCAAAAGTGGTTACTGTTTTTAATCTTTCATATTCACTTGGTAACATTTCTGTTACAAAGATTTCATTAAAACCGTCGTTATTAATATCTGCAGCATCTGCACCCATAGATGCACCACTAATTGAATTAATTGAAGTAGTTAACTGCTCTTTGAAAGAACCATTTTGCTGATTGATGTACAAGTAATCTCTCTCGAAAAAATCATTAGAAATATACATATCTTCCCAACCATCATTATTAAAATCGCTAACTGTAATTCCTAAACCAAAACCAATTACACTGCCATAAATTCCGGCTTTTTCACTTACATCTACAAATTTTCCATCTCTGTTTTCGAAAAATTTATCACCTCCTAAAACATCTCTTTTTGGTCTTTCGTTTTTGGTAAGGTTAAAACTTCCAATAGCTTGATAAGAGTTATTTAAAAGGTATACATCTAAATCACCATCTTTATCATAATCAAAGAAAGATGCATGTGTAGAAAAGCCTAAATCTGCCAAACCATATTCCTCTGCTCTTTCTGTAAAGGTTAAATCGCCATTATTGATAAATAGTTCATTTTGTTTGTTATCTCCTTGAACATCACCAGAATTACAAACATAAATATCTAAAAAACCATCTGCATTAATATCTACCATAGAAACACCTGTAGACCATGCCTTTGTACCTACTATTTTAGCAATTTCAGAAATATCCTCAAATTGAAAATTACCTTTATTTAAGTATAACTTATTATCTGATAAATTTGAGGTTAAATACACATCTTGCAAACCATCATTATTGATATCACCAATAGCTACACCTCCACCATTATAAAAATTTCGATATTTATACACATTAAAATCATTCGTAGATTCTAAGTTATTTTCGAAATTAATACCAGTTACTTCTGGTGGTAATAATTTAAATTGTGTTATTTCTTTTTGCTCATTATTACAAGCAAAAATTATTAGTAGTAGAATAAATGGGAGTTTTCTTAACATTCTTTTATTTAACTAGTGAATTGTATTTGTATTCTAAATTTTCGATTAACACAGAAATATCTCTATCTGATTCTATTTTAACCTGAATTTGTCGGTTGCCATCTACTTTTACAATAGCATTGTTTTTGGTAGTGATAAACTCGTTTCCTGGATACCATTTTAGTAACGTATCTTTAACTACAGGTAATAATTTATCTGATTGTAAATCTTTATTCCAAGGAGCCCAAGCAGAATAAGAGAATTTCATATCCATAGCTGTAATTTTGTTGTACGCATTAAATCTTGCATAGAACAACATTACCATTCTTTTAGTAGCTTGTGTGCTATCTTTTGGCTCTAAAATAGTTTGTACATAATCATTATTCTGGCCATGAGTAGCAACACCTTCTTTATTCAATTGCCAACAAATATCATAAAATTCTTTTCTTGTTTGCCCAAACTTTAGGCCGTGAAAAATAGAATCGTATCTTTTATTACTCGCCAACTCTTTTTTAACCAGTTTTGTGTAATCTGATTGACAAGATTGGATTAGAAAAAAACTAAATATAAAAATTAGAAGTTTATAAATTTTAAATGTTCTCATTGTTCTATTTGCTATCATTTATCTTTAAAAACACTAAGTTTTCGTTGTTAATTGTGGTTAAAATATAGTTTTTATTATTAATTTTTGTTTTATGAAAATCTCTAATTTGGCCTTTTACATTCAGAGAAGTAATTTCTCCAAATTTTTTACCATAAACATCCCCTAACATCAACCAGCCATAAGATGCATCTTGACGTCCAAACTGTGGTTTTACCAAATACTGGTTTCCTCCAAATATAATATCTAAAACACCATCATTATTTGCATCCACAGTTTCAATTGCCTCAATATTTGAATATTGAATTTTACTTGGCAACTCATACATTGTAAATGTATTATTTTCATTTAAAAACAAAGCTGATTTTGTAAGCATAATATCTCTAACTATAGCTTGATTTAATTGCTCTTTGTTAAATATTGAAGACATGCTAGCATTTGCATAATCTTTATAATAACGAAGCTTGGGTTTTAAACTTACAATTTGAGAAATTAATTCATCTCTATCTAAAACTGGATAGTATTTGCCATTTTTTGCATAACAAATAATCTGCTCTACTTTTCCATTATTATCAAAATCGGACACATAAATGCGTAGCTTATTTTTTAGAAATGTATTATCTCCTTTATTACCTGCTATAATATCTAAATCGCCATCTTTATCAATATCTATAGTTTTCAGAGTTTTCCAAAAACCAGAATAACCATCTAAATTATATTCTTTTGTTTTGTTAATTAATTGACCATTGATATTTAGAAATACAGAAATTGGCATCCATTCTCCTGAAATTATCAAATCTTTTCTTCCGTCTTTATTAATGTCTTTCCACTCAGAATCTGTAATTAAACCAAGGTTATTCAATGCGTTTTGCTCTGAAATTACAAAATTATTATCGCCTTTATTTTCTAACAAATAACCATTTACAGGCACACCATAAGCTTCTACCCTAAAACGTTCTCCAACAAAAATATCTTCATCTCCATCATTATCAAAATCATAAACACTTACTGTAGATGAACTTATAGGTTGATTGAATGGTAATGCTTTTTTGGCTTTAATAAAATTACCTTTACCATCATTTATATACAAACGATCGTGCAACAAATAATCGAACTTGGAATACGCTTTTCCACCACTTGTTACATATAGATCTAAATCACCATCATTATCACTATCAAAAAATACTGCATCTGTATCTTCTGATGATTTATTTACAATAAAAGGTGCTCTAATAATTTGAAAATTTTCTGAATTTTGAGAAAGAAACAACTGTCCTAATTGCCCTTTTGCTCCACCAATATAATAATCTAACTTTCCATCTTTATTTACATCTGCGCTTGCAATGTTAGGGCCTTCATTACTGAACATCTCTGGCAAAAGTTGTTCTCTGTTAAAATCTACAAATTTATTTTCTCGATGTTTAAAACTAAAAATAGAATCGGTTTTTACGAAGTATTCTTCTTTTAAACTGATTTTAGAATCAACATCTTTAGTTTCTTTTTCTGGTTGTTGAAATGAGTATTGCTGATTGGTTTTTAATTTTTTATACTTAGAAATGGATGTATCAGGCCAAGTAATTACTAAACTATCAATAATATCTGTATCTCCTAGACCAAAAACTAAGTTTGTGGTTACCGAGCTTTGAAAACCTCTTGATGGGTAATTTTCTAAAACACTGTATTTATCGTCATAAAAAATTTCTGCTTTTGCACCAATTGCAAACTTGTTTGTTAGACCTCCTTCTAATTTTAGAGTGATACTTTTATATTTTGAACTATCTGTTTGGTTTTGATAAATAAAGGCTGGCATGTTTACATTATTTACAACTAAATCTAAATCGCCATCATTATCTAAATCTGCATAGGCACTACCATTGCTAAAACTTGGTTTGTTCAAGCCCCAATCATTGGTTTTATCTTCAAAATTAAAATCACCTAAATTTTGATACATAGAATTTGGAAGTGCTTGAGAGGGCATTAACTCAATTAAATTCTGAATTACATTACTCCCATCTTTAATCATTTCCTTAATTCGCTCTCCATCTTCCATGTAGTTTAAATAATCTCTATCTAATAAATCTTTATAAATTCCATTACTGATAAAAACATCTTTAAAACCATCATTATCTGCATCAAATAATAATGAAGACCAACTCCATTCTGAAGCTGCAACATTAGAGAATCTACTAATTTCTAAGAACCTTCCAGACCCTAAATTTTGATGTAAGGCATTTCTACTAAACTGTTGATGATAGCCATTTTTTACAGCTGCATCATATTTGTTCCAAGACTCAAAAATTGTTTTGGTACGTTGTCTTTCTAAATTTTTAGGCAACATTTCTGTAACCATAATATCTATGAAAGAATCATTATTTAAATCTGCAGCGTCTGCACCCATAGAACCCATAGAAATAGATTCCATTTGATTGGTTAATTCTTCTTTAAATTTTCCGTTTTTTTGGTTGATATATAAATAATCGCGCTCAAAGAAATCATTAGAAATGAAAATATCAGGCCAAGAATCATTGTTATAATCGCTTACAGTAATTCCTAAACCAAAACCAATTGCACTTGAATAAATGTTAGATTCCTTAGTAACATCTGTAAAAAAACCATCATCATTTCTTAAAAGTTTATTCCCATTTGCAGAAGGTATATTTCGTTGGTTTTTAATTAAATCATAATTACCCACAGAACGAATTGAGTTATTTAACAAATAACAGTCTAAATCACCATCTTTATCATAATCAAAAAAATTGGCTTGTACAGCTAAACCTGTAATATCTAATCCATATTTTGCAGACTGCTCTGTAAAAGTTAAATCGCCATTATTAATATACAGTTCATTATGTCTATTTTGTTCTCTTGGAGGCCCAGCTTTACAAACATAAATATCTAGAAAGCCATCATTATTAATGTCTACAAAACTTACACCTGAGCACCAACTATCTTTAGAATTAACTTTAGCTATATCAGTAATATTTTCGAATTTAAAATTACCTTTATTTAAGTATAGTTGATTATCAACCAAGTTACCTGTAAAAAAAACATCTTCTAAACCGTCATTATTAATATCTCCTAAAGCAACTCCACCTCCATTGTAAAAATTCTTATAAGTATATGGATTTAAAGCTTCTGTAACCTTTAAATCATTAAAAAAAGTAATGCCAGAATTGGTTTGCTCTAAAAAGAGCGATTTATCATTTTTAACATCTTTACAAGAGGCAAAAATTATTAGAAGTATTAGATAAATTCTATAATTAATAGTCATTAAATGATAAAAATAAATTGATATATGAAAGATATAAAAATCGATTATTTGATTGAAATATAAAAATATGACGAGGGTAAATTTTAGATAATTTCAGCTTTTTGTTACCAAAAATTTAGAATTATAAAAAAGTAAAACGGGTTGCTAATAATTAAGCAACCCGTTCTTGATATTAAACAAAGTTTAGTAAATTAATATCCAGGATTTTGAGTTAAAGTTCCTCCACTTGCATCAATCTGCTCTTGTGGAATTGGGAACAATGTTTTGTGAGCATCGCTATTGGTTTTCTCCCACCAAGAATCTCCCCATTTTCCAAAACGGATTAAATCTTGACGACGAGTAACCTCCATAAACATCTCTCTACCTCTTTCTGCTAAAAATTCATCAGCAGTTAAAGAACCTAAAGGAGTTGTTAAACCAGCTCTATTTCTTATTGTATTTACATCTGGTAAAGCCATGTTCCAGTCTCCTGCAGCTCTTGCTAAACCTTCTGCTCTAATTAAATATAAATCACCTAAACGAATAATTGGGTAATCGTTATCCATGTTATCTTGTCCTCCTTGTCTGAAGCTAAACTTACCTAAACGTGCACCACCTTCTCTAGAAGCATTTGGCTCTAATTCATTTATTTCTGCAGTATATGTCAACTCTAAATCAGAAGATTCTGCATAATCTACAATTACTGAACCTTGGTAATCTAATTGAGTACCAATAATAAAGTTTGCTTTCTTACGAACATCAGAATCATCATAAGAATTATAAAATTCTTCTAAAGCTGAATACCCATTCCAAGGCTGAGATGATAAGTTGTAAGTAAACTGATTTGCATAGTGCAAAGTCATACGTGCAAAGTTCATATTTGGACCTGAAACATTGTCATAAGGAATAGACCAAACCATTTCTGGATTGCTTTCGTTGTTTGGAGCAAATATTGTTGCATAACCACTTAACATATCTGGGTCTGATGCTACTGCAGGTCTTTTACCAGGGTTTTCTACTTGATAACCACTATCTACTAACATATAACCACCATTGTCAATTACATAACCTGCAGCCATTGCAGCTTCTGAATATCTTGGAGTACCTGTGTAAACTTCTGCATTTAAGTATAATTTAGCTAATAAACCTAAAGCCGCAAATTGGTTAATTCTATAAACCTCTTGATTTGTAGTTAACGGACTTGCTGATAAATCCATACTAGAAGTAATTGAAGGCACACCTAAAGCAGCTAACAATTCTGTTTCTACGAAATTGAAAACTTGTGCTCTAGTTGATTGAGGAGCATCTACACCTGGAGTTGTAACAATTTTTACGTTACCCCACATATCTAATAATCTGTAGTAGAAAAATGCTCTTAATGCTCTAACTTGAGCAGTTTGATTAGCATCTAAACTACCTGCTAATAGGTTATTACACTCACCAATTGCACTATACTGCTGACCCCATGCACCGTTAATTGGTCCATTAGTAGAAGTATACGTATGTCTGTGCATGTCTATCCAAATTCCACCATCAAACCAGTCACCACCTTTTTGTGTAATAGCCATTTCATCTGAAGATACAGATTGTACTGACCAATATCCACCATGGTTTGCAGATCCTGATTCTCTCAATTGAGCGAAAGCTGAATTTATTGCGTCTGAAGGTCCTGCACCTCCACCATCAAAACTACCAAAAGATGGTTCTGAGCCGTTAAATGATTCTGTTTGTTCACCAACGAGTACCTCATCTAAATCTGTACAAGCGTTGAATGATATCAGAACACAAGAAACTGTAAATAATAAAAGTATTTTTTTCATTTTTATGTGTTGTTAAAAATTAATGTTAATTCCTAATGTAACTGTTCTAGAAGCAAAGTAATTATATCTTCTATCAATACCAGGAGTTAATGGATCTGCACCAGCAGTTAAGAAACCTCCATTGTCAACTGAACCTCTATCCGTAAATGCAGGTTCTGGATCTGCACCTGAATAGTTAGTGATCGTAAATAAATTTTGTCCTGTTAAAGATACTCTAATATCTTTAAAATATTTGCTATCTTCAGAGATATCGAATGAATATCCTAAAGAAATGTTATCTAATTTAAGGAAATCTGCTTTCTCAACATATAAAGAACTAAACTTCGCATTTGTGATGTTTGGATCTGCATATTCTGTGTTGATAAAGTTATAAGAACCTTGAGAACCAACTCTTGGCTCATAAAACACCCTAAAGTTGTTTACTAAACTGTGACCAAATGCTCCTCTAAAGAATGCGTTTAAATCCCAATTTTTATATCTAACAGTGTGTGTCCATCCTAATTCGAAATCTGGAATACCTTTACCTAATTTCGTTAAATCTCCGTCAATAACTCCATCTCCATCAGAATCAACTGCATTACCAAATTCTTGGTTTACATCGATACTACCATCTCCATTTACATCAACAAAGTTCTGGCTACCATTAGTCACAGTACCATCCCATAAAGCTCCATAAATTTGACCAATTTCTTGACCTTCTGCAACTAAGATTACATTAGTATCATTTTGTCCTGGTGCTCCTAAATTACCTCTTAAACCAGGAAGGTTATAAGAATCTAAAGTAGTTTTGTAGCTAGATAAGATTATTCCTGAATTATAAGTTAAATCGTTGTTTTTAATGATATCATAGTTTACTGCTAATTCAAAACCATTAGTAGATAAATCTCCTCCATTTTCAACTCTTCTTCCTGAAGGATATACAGCAATATCTACTGCTCTTTCTAAAATAAAGTCAGATACTTTTCTTGTATATAAATCTAAAGTAGCATTTAATCTACCAGACGTAAATTCAAAACCTAAGTTAGTTTCTGCTTTTTCTTCCCATTTTAAATCTGGGTTAGCATCTGTTAATCTTTGGTTACTTAATAAATCTGAAGTTGGCTCAAATTTAGAGTAAGCTAAACCATAATCAGATGGTAAAGATCCTGTAACCCCATAACCTAAACGTACTTTGAATAAATCTACGTTGTCTAACTGTAAATATTTATTAAGATCTGCACCAATACCTAATGCTGGGAATAAACCCCATTTGTTGTTTTCTCCTAACTTACTAGATCCTTCTCTTCTTATAGAAGCATTAAAATAAATAGCGTCATCAAAAGTTACATTTAGTCTTGTAAAGAATGCTATAATCTTCTGATCTGGAGATTTGTTACTATTAACTTCAATAAAACCACCATTTAATTGATCTTGAGACCATTCTAAAGCGTTGATATACGCTAAATCATCATTTGGAAAATCTCCTGCAGCTAAGAAATAGTTAAAGAAATTTTCTTGTTGCCAAGAGTAACCAGCAGTAAGTTTAAAGTCTAATTTGTCTGTTGGCTTAAAATTATAGTCTCCATAAACTTCAAATAATTTAAAGTCTCTGTCTTCTGTATATAATCTTGCTAAACCTTTACGAAATGGGTTATCTGCACCACCTCTAAACAAAGAAGTAGTTTTATAGTACTCACCATTTGTTAAGTTTGTTGATTGTTGAGAGTATAATGCATTTAAGCTAATATCATCTGTAACAGTATATTTGAAGTTTGCAGAATAAGTAAACTCACTTCTCTCTCCATAATTCTGATTTTGATCTTGAATTGATACTGGATTAAAACTATCAAATAAACCTAAAGTTTCGAAGTAACCTCCATAAGGATCTCCATTATAAGGATAAGGTGAATCTGCACCTAAAACTGGAGCAGTTGGATTATACAATACTGCATATCTTAAAGCTTCATTAAATCCGAAATCAGATTCTCTTTGCGTATAAGATGCATTAAAATCAACTTTTAATTTATCATTTAATAATTTTGTACTTGCTTGAAATCTAGTGTTAAATTGATCGAAGCCAGAATTCTTTAAAATACCTTCTGCATTTCTAAAGTTAGCCGAAACTCTAAAACTAGTATCATCATAACCACCAGTAATAGCAACATTATTTACTGTAGTTACAGCATTTCTTGTTACTAAGTCTAACCAGTCTGTTCTACTTCCTAAATCTGTACCACCTGCAGCAACAAATTCATCACCAGTCATATTCTGAACTTGATTTTGAATTGATGACATTGCAACAGATCCATTATAAGAAACTTGTGTTTCACCTGCTCTACCTCTTTTAGTAGTTACAATAATTACACCACTTGAACCACGAGAACCGTAGATTGCAGCAGCAGAACCATCTTTTAACACTGTCATACTAGCAATATCACTTGGATCGATATTGTTTAAAGAAGCACCAATAACACCATCAATAACAATTAATGGTTGTGAGTTAGAACCTACAGTAGAAATACCTCTTAATCGAATAACTGCGTCTGTGTTTGGGTCTCCACCTTTATTATAGATACTTAAACCAGATACCTTACCTTGAAGTAATTCTGAAGCACTGTTTACAGTACCCTTGTTAAAAGACTCTTCATCTACCTTAGTAACCGAAGATGTAATTTCTTTTTTGGTAGTACTACCATAACCAACAACGATAATTTCGTCTAATTGGTTACTTTCTTCTACCATTGTTAAATTAATTGTTGAAGATGTACCAACTGTTCTCTCTTCAGTTTTGAATCCTAAAGATCTAAAAACTAACACATCTCCTTGATTTGCTTTAATAGAATATTTTCCATCAAAGTCTGTCTGAGTACCTGTGCTAGTGCCTTTTATATTTACACTTACACCAGGTAAACCACCTGTGGCATCAGAAACAACACCAGTAATAGTTTGACCATACATAATACCACCAACCAAAAAGAGGAATGGTAGAATTAATTTTTTAAGTAACTTGTTTTTCATTTAAAGATTGGGTTTTAGTTAATTTTTTTCAAAAACTACATATTATGCTATTGATGAAAACTGATTAAATTTAATGTAATATTAACAAATTTTTATGATTACGTTATGAAATTAATAAAATTTTACCGAAAAAATTATCTAAAACGTTTTCGGCAATGTGGTTTTTAGAGTCTTCTTACCCATATATTTCTATAGCTAACACCACTATTATCTTGATGATCCTGCAATTTTATAGGTTGCTCACCATGAGCATTATACTTAGGCCAGCCAATATATTCTGTTGTACCCTCTAATGTAAAATTATCTTGAACTAGAACTCCATTATGCAAAACTGTAATTGTTGCTTTTTGCTCAATTTGACCATTTTTATCGAAAATGGGTTGATGATAAATAATATCATAGGTATTCCAGTTTCCTGTTTTTGATGAAGCTTTAACTAACGGAATTGATTGCTTATAAATGGAACCAACTTGACCATTTACATAGGTTTCGTTATCATTATTATCTAGTATTTGAACTTCGTATCTATTTTGAAGAAAAACGCCACTATTGCTCCTATTTTGCCCATCTGCTCTAACCTCTTCAGAAGATTTCCATTCTAAATGCAATTGTACAGAACCAAAGTTTTGTTTTGTTTGAATATCACCCGCTTTATTTTTAACGGTCATACTTTTATCTTCATTCAAAATCCATTGTACCTCTGTAGAATCTTTAGAGGAAATCCATTCGTTGAAATCTGAACCGTCAAAAAGAATTATAGCATCTGAAGGTATTCCAGTTTCAGAATCTACACTTACAGTTGGTGGTTTAGGTTCCCAAATTTCTGTTTCTTCTGGCTTGGTTGGTTCTTCTACTTGTTGCTCTAATATTGCTGGTTCTTTTTCTGTACTTTGCTTACAACTAAGCACAAAAAACCCTATTGAAAAAAGTAATATGATTTTTTTCATTCTATTTTATTTATAAATTTTGTTTTTAAATTCCTAAAATTCTATTCAAGTGATTTTGATCAATTTCATCTTTACTACCAGCAAAATCATCAAATCTTTTGGTAGTAACTTCTATAATATGATCTTTTATAAACTGTACACCTTCTCTTGCTCCTTGTTCTGGACTTTTAATGATACATTCCCATTCCAACACAGCCCATAAATCACATCCATACTCAGTAAGCTTAGAGAAAACTTTCTTAAAATCGACCTGACCATCTCCTGGAGACCTATATCTACCTGCTCTATCCTTCCAATCATTATAACCACCAAACATTCCTTTTTTGCCTGAAGGATTAAACTCTGAGTCTTTAACATGAAAGGCCTTAATAAATTCATGGTAATGATCTATATACCTTATGTAATCTAACTGTTGTAACACAAAGTGAGAAGGATCATATAAAATATTTACAGCTGAATGATTATTTGTAGCTGCTAAAAATCGCTCAAAAGTATCACCATCATGAATATCTTCTACAGGATGTACTTCATAGCAAACATTTACATCATTGTCTTTAAAAGTATCCAAAATAGGTAGCCATCTGTTAGCTAATTCTTTAAAACCTGTTTCTACTAAACCTTTAGGTTGTTGTGGCCAAGGATGCATTACTGGCCATAATAAAGATCCTGAAAAAGTTGCATGGTTATTTAGACCTAATCTTCTGCTCACAATACCTGCTTTTTTCAATTGATCAATTGCCCACAAAGTTCTTTCTTTAGGTTTGCCTTGCAATTCTTTAGGTGCAAAGACATCAAACATTAAATCATGTGCTGGATGCACTGCCACTAATTGGCCTTGAATATGGGTTGATAATTCTGTAATTTCTAAACCAAAAGAATTTATTTTCCCTTTAAATTCATCACAGTAAGTCTGACTTTCTGCTGCTACATCTAAATCTATAATAGACTTGTCTAATGTAGGTATCTGTATACCTTTATAACCTAAGTTGGCAGCCCATTTGCACAAGCCCTCTAAAGAATTAAATGGTTCGTTATCTCCCATAAACTGCGCTAAGAAAACTGCAGGTCCTTTAATTGTAGTCATATTTCTAAATAGCTTACTTATTAATAATTATGGATATCTACCCAAACATTTCCTTTTTTATGAGATTCTACGGCTTTTTCAATAAAGCTCATGCCTCTTACACCATCTATAATTGTTGGGAACTCAGCTGAATCATAAGACTCTTTTAAAATTGCTTTAGCCACACCCTTATAAATATTACCCATAGAATCAAATATTCCTTCAGGATGACCTGGAGGCAATTTTGTACCATCTAAAGACAAATCTGAATTGTAATCATGGCCAGGCTTTAGTACCTGCAAAGGTTTACCATCTTGCATTAAATACAAGTAATTTGGGTTTTCTTGCTCCCATTTTAAACCTGCCTTCTTTCCGTAAACCTTAACCACAAAACTATTTTCTTCTCCTGTTGCAATTTGGCTAGCGCAGATTACTCCTTTTACATTATTTGAACATCTTAATAAAACTGTTCCATCAATATCCATTTGATTGTCTGAATATAGGTAATTTAAATCGGCTAAAATGGATTCTATTTTTAATCCTGACACATATTCTAACATGTCAAAAGCATGCGTTCCAATATCTCCTATACAACAACTAATACCTGATTTCTCTGGATTTAACCTCCAAGTTGAAGACCTTTGCTCCTTATCATGAATAATTGGATTGATCCAACCTTGATAATATTGTGCATCTACTTTTTGTATTTCTCCTAGCTCTCCATTTTTGATCATCTGTTTCATTTGACGAATCATAGGATAACCTGTATACGTATAGGTTACTGCAAAAACAGTTTGTGCTTTTTTTAATGTTTGATATAATATTTCAGCTTCTGCAAAAGTGGTAGTCATTGGTTTTTCACAGATAACATTAAAACCATTTTCCAAAAGACTTTTAGCCATTGGGAAATGCAAAAAATTAGGAGTTAATATCGAAATTACCTGCATTCTTTCAGCCTCTGGCAAAGCCAACTCTTGCTCAATTAGCGTATCTAAATCTTTATATACTCTATTTGATGATAAATCTAATTGCTCAGCAAACTTTAAGTTTTCTTGATAATCTGCATTAAAAACACCGCCAATTAACTCAAACTTATCAAACATTGATGATGCTACTCTGTGCAAAACACCAATTAATGAGTCTGAACCTCCTCCTAGGATACCTAATTTAATTTTACCCATTATTTATTAAGATTTATATTCTACTTTCTCGTTTTTGAATAAAAAACCAAATATTAGCATCACTACAACAGCAAAAATTGCTGGGAACATCCAAATATTCTGCCATCCATGAACGCCATCAGCAATAATGTTTTGATCTACAATTTTACCTGCAACCCAAAAACCGACTAACATTCCTACTCCATAAGTTGCTAAGGTTATTAAACCTTGAGCTGCACTTTTAATTTTATCACCAGCTTTAGAATCTGTATAAATTTGACCAGAAACAAAGAAGAAATCATAACATATACCATGTAATGCAATTCCAATAATCAGCATAAAAAATAAATCGCCACTATTACCATAAGCAAACAGTAAGTAACGAATTACCCAAGCCAACATTCCAAACAGAACCGTTTTTTTAAAGCCGTATTTTTTGAAAAAGAAAGGCAATAATAACATAAATGCAACTTCTGATATTTGACCCAAAGAAGCCCAAGCTGTAGAATTATCAACCTTATATTCTGTTAAGAACAAACTAATATTTTGATAATAAAAAGCTAGTGGAATACATATTAAAAACGATGAGATAAAAAACACAAAGAAGTTTTTGTCTTTAAATAATTTTAAAGCTTCTAAACCTAGAATATCTGATAAAGATGCTTTTTCATCTTTATTAGCAGAAGGTGGCGTTTTTGGTAAAGAGAAACTAAATACACCTAAAATTGCTGATGCAATAGCAACCATCAAAAAAGTATTCGACAACATTCCTGCTGCAATATTTGCTTCAGAATCCCATTTAAAGACAAAGCTAATAGCCAAACCTGCAATAATCCAACCAATTGTACCCCAAACTCTAACCATTGGAAACTGTTTTGCTGGATCTTTCATTTGATTAAATGAAACCGAATTTACTAAAGCTAATGTTGGCATGTAAGCTATCATATACCCTAAAACATAAGGGTAAAAGACTGCAAATTCTGTAGCTTGCGCCATTAAATACATTAATGCTGCGCCTATTAAATGAAGAATTGCTAAAATCTTTTCTGCATTGATATACCTATCTGCAATTAAACCAATTATAAAAGGTGCTATAATTGCTCCCCAAGATTGGGTAGAATAAGCCATACCTGTTTCTGCACCAGTAGCACCTAAATTATTTCCTAAGAATGTACCCATAGTTACAAACCATCCTCCCCAAATAAAAAACTCGAGGAACATCATAAATGATAGTTGATATTGAATTGATTTTTTCATTATTATCTTTTTCTTTTTTAATTCTTAAGTTGCGTTGATGCTTTTAACAATAAATCCTTAATAGCAATTATTCCCTCTTTTTCAGACAATCTATCACCTTCATATTCCACACCTATAAAACCAGAATAACCAGCATTCTTAACATTATTTAAGATCCTTACAAAATCTAGAGTCGTTTCATTTCCATTTTCATCAAAATCATAAGCTTTAGCACTAACAGCTTTGGCCTCTGGCATCATTAGCTCAATTCCTTTGTATTTATCTTTATACTCCTCTTCGCATTCACCCCATTTTGCACCATCCTTTCTTTTTACACACCAATTACCAAAATCAGGCAATGTTCCGCAATTTTCCATGTTTACCTCATTAATAGCTTCCATTAATAAATCTGCATCCGAAGATAACCAGCCATGATTTTCACAAAGTACATTTATGTTTTTTGTTGCAGCATAAGCTGACAATTTTTTCAAACCATCTACAACAGCGTTTTTCCAAATTGCAGGGTCATTGGTACCAAATGTATTTACACGTATTGAATGGCAACCAAGTTTTGCAGCAGCATCAATCCATTTTTTATGACTCTCTACAGCCATGTTTCTTACATCTTCACTTGGATCTGCTAAATCACCTTCACCATCTACCATAATTAGCACATTCTCTACTGCATATTTTTTGCTTAACGTATTTAACGAATCTATAACAGCATCAAAACCCATTTCTTGAATTTGATTCATGTATAAATGGTTCACATACTCTAAACCTTCAAAACCCATGTTTTTAGACATTTCTGCAAACTTAAAAGGACTCACACCTTCATCATTAAAAGTTCTATGCAAAGACCATTGAGCTAAAGACAATTTAAAAAATGGCTCTGAGCTTTCATTAGTTGAAGTAATTCCACTTTCGACATCTTTTAAACCTTTCTTTGCTTCATTTTTACAACTGAAAAAGAATAAAGAAAATACAATGAGTAAAATTGGAAATTTTAATTTTTTAGTGAAAATAATGTTCATTTTCTAGGATATTTTTGGTTGATTGAGAACTAAAATTATAAAACTGAGTTTATTTTAGTGTCTATAATTATTCAGTGAAAAATTTTAAACACTTTCTAAAACCCTTTTTCTAAAGATTATTGGCGTGCATTTTTCCTGTTTTTTAAACATAGTTGCAAAGTACTGACTTGTAGAAAATCCGCATAAATATGCAACGTCACTTATATTGATATCAGGCTGCTCAATTAAGATATTTTTAGACATTTCTATACGCTTTAGCATTAAAAATTTCATAGGAGTTAAATTGGTTAATTGCTTGCAATGATGTGTAAATCTTGTTAAACCAACTCCAGATGATCTTGCCATTTTTTCAACAGTCCAATTCTCTGTTAGGTTTAACTCTAACTCCTTTAAAAACAACTTTACACTTCTTGAACTATTGGTTAAATTTTCGTTTAAAGATACTTCATCAACAATTAAAAGATCTAATAAAAGCAAGAGTAAATTATTAACCAAAATTCTAATTTTAGAAGCCTTATCTCCTTCATTATCAGAATCTACAGCTTTCCCTATTTTCTGAAAACACTCACGAATTCTCTTATCTGCTTTCCAACAAATCTTTTCATTGTGCCTTAAAATAGTAGTTAATTTCTCTAAATCTTTATCAGCTAAACATATCCAGTCTGGCCATTTCCAATTTTGATGTGGCCTTCTAACATTCAAATCTAAAATTAGCCAATAGAATTTACCCATACCAATAGCTGGGCTGCCTACTTTGTGCATTTCCCAAGGCCTAGTAATGGTTAAACTGTTTGGTACCAACTCCATTTCCTCTCCTTGTTGAGCATAAGGCATTGTACCAGATTCAAGGAAATGAATTTCTATGCCTTCGTTTCTATGCCAATCTAAACCCCAATCTTGTGGCTTATTAGCATCCCAATAACCAATACTATTTATACCTAATGTATCGTCTGTTAATCGATCTCCAGGATAGGTATATCTAGCTAATGCTTTAAACTTTAATTTATTTCTATTTACGGCATCTATTAAAGGTAAACAAGTGTCTGCATGATACTCAATTTCACCTACTTTAAATGGTGTTATATTTTGTACATTTAATTTCATTGAAAAATATTGAACATTATAAAAGTGCAAAATAAGTAATATTGAATTATGAATTATTAAAATTTCTTAATTTTAATTTTTGAAATTCATAATTAATCAACGTAAAAAGCTATATATCATGAATGATAACAATAAGAATTTGGAAGATCAGCAATATGATGCCATTGTAGTTGGTACTGGAATTTCTGGTGGCTGGGCTGCTAAAGAACTTTGTGAAAATGGTTTAAAGACATTAGTTTTAGAAAGAGGAAGAATGGTAGAACATGGAGATTATCCTACTGCTTATTTAGATCCATGGGATATGCCAAATGGAGGTAAAGCTACTCAAGAAATTATAAATCGTAAACCAAAACAACATAGAACAGGCTACACCACTCAAGCTGCTAGAGAACACTTTTTTGTTGATGATGTAAAACATCCATATAATGAAGATAAAAGATTTGATTGGATAAGAGGATATCATGTTGGAGGAAGATCTTTAATGTGGGGTAGACAAAGTTATAGGTTAAGCGATATTGATTTTGAAGCAAATAAAAAAGACGGAGTTGCTGTAGATTGGCCAGTTCGTTATAAAGATATAGAGCCTTGGTACGATAAGGTTGAAGAGTTTATAGGTGTTAGTGGACAAAACTTAGGCCTTAAACAATTGCCAGACCAAAAGCTTTTAAAGCCAATGAATTTGAATTGTGTAGAACAACACCTACAAGCAAAAATTGAAGAAAATTTTGATGATGATAGGGTTTTAACCATTGGTAGAACTGCACATATCACAGAAGGAACTAAAGAAGGAATGGGTAGAAGTACCTGCCAATTCAGAAATCGATGCATGAGAGGATGTCCTTTTGGTGCTTATTTTAGTAGTAACTCATCTACTTTACCAACTGCAGCTGCAACTGGTAATATGACACTTAGACCAAACTCAATTGTACACGAAGTTATTTATGATGATGTTACAAAGAAAGCCACTGGAGTAAGAGTTATTGATGCAGAAACTAAAGAAACACACGTATATAATGCTAAGGTTATCTTTTTATGTGCTTCTGCTATTGCATCAGCCTCAATCTTATTGCAATCAAAATCAGAACGTTTTCCAAATGGTTTAGGGAATGATAGTGGAGAATTAGGCCATAATATTATGGATCATCATTTTCATGTTGGAGCCTCTGCAAAAGTTGATGGTTTTGAAGATAAATACGTTAAAGGTAGAAGACCTAATGGTTTATATATTCCAAGATTTAGAAATTTGGGAGGGAAAACAAATGTAGATTCCTTTATTAGAGGTTATGGTTATCAAGGTGGAGCAAGCAGATCTTCTACTTCAGAAATGGTAGCAGAATTAAAGTATGGACCTAAATTAGCAGAAGAAATTTTAAAGCCTGGAGAATGGAGAGTTAACCTTTTAGCTTTTGGAGAAACTTTACCAGATCATAAAAATAGAATGTATTTAGATGAGAGCAAAAAAGATGAATGGGGCTTACCAACTATAACTTTTGATGCTGAATTTGGTAAGAATGAATTTGCAATGCGTAAAGACATGCAAGAGCAAGCAATAAAAATGTTAGAATCTGCAGGCTACAAAGATGTTCAAGGTTATGATAATGGTGGAATGGCTATGGGATTAGGTATTCATGAAATGGGAACTGCAAGAATGGGGAGAGACCCAAAGACCTCAGTATTGAATGAAAATAATCAAATTCATGCCTGTACAAATGTATATGTTACAGATGGTGCATTTATGACTTCTTCTGGTTGTCAAAACCCTTCTTTAACTTATATGGCTTTTACAGCAAGAGCAGCAAATCATGCAGCTAACGAATTAAAAAAGAACTCATAAAACTAGAAATATGAAACGTAGAGAAGCCATAAAGAATATAGGATTTGCAGCTGGATTTGCAGTAATTGCTCCGAGTTTTTTGAGTATGTTACAAAGCTGTACTACAGAAAAACTTTGGACACCTAAATTTCTAAAGGAAGATGAACAAAAAGCATTAATTAATATTGTAGATATTATTCTGCCTAAAACAGAAAATACACCTTCTGCAACAGAAATGAATGTACCTCAATTTATAGATAAATATATTGATGAAGTTCTAGAATTAGAAGATCAAGAAATTACAAGAGCTGGCTTTGCCAACATTATTTCAAAATCAAAAAGCAATCCAGAAGACTCTATAGATGATGTAACTACTGAACAATACACAGCATTACTAGATAAATACATTCTTCTAAAAGGAGAAGATGATGCTGAAAGATTGGCTAATCCAGAAGGTGAATTGATGACAACATCTGAATTTTTAGGACAAATAAAGTGGATGACGATCAATGCCTTTTTGACTTCTGAATATGTAGGAGAAAACATTTTGGTTTACGAACCAATACCTACTGCATATTATTGTGGAGATCTTCAAGAATTAACAGGAGGAAAATCGTACTCTTTATAAGACACAAAACAAAAAAATCAACTAACCATTATTTTTTACAGCAAGAAATGAAACAACATTATCTATTAATATTCGTTTTATTTTTTGCTGTTTTTTTTAGCTGTAAAAATCAAAAAGCAACTTCAGAAAAAGCTGAATGGAAATCTATTTTTAACGGTAAAAATCTAGATGGGTGGACACCTAAGATAGCAGGCTATGCATTAGGTAACAATTATAAAAATACCTTTAGAGTTGAAAACGGAATTTTAAAAGTTTCCTATGATAATTACGACACGTTTACCAAGCAATTTGGCCATCTATTTTATGAAAAATCGTATCAAAACTATAGACTAAAACTTCAATATCGATTTGCGGGCAAGCAAGTTAATGGTGGCGAATCTTGGGCCACAAAAAACAGTGGAATAATGTTGTATTGCCAAGAACCAAAAACCATGCTTTTGCAGCAGGAATTCCCTATTTCTTTGGAAGCACAATTGTTAGGTGGCACTAACGTAAATATTAAAAGACCTTCAGGAAACCTTTGCACGCCAGGAACTCATGTAGAAATCAATAATGAAAAAATTATAGATCATTGTATAATTTCTGATAGTGAAACTTTTTATGATGATAAATGGATAGATGCAGAAATAATAGTAACAGATACTATCATTGAGCATTACATCAATAATAAATTGGTAATTTCTTACAACAACCCCACTATTGGTGGCCAGTTTTTAGAAACAGCATCAAACGATATTCAAGCTAGAAGTGGTGAAAAATTAAAAGGTGGCTTCATCTCTTTACAAAGCGAAAGCCACCCAATTGAATTTAAAAATATTCAAATTATGGAATTGCAATAATTCCAATTTCTAATTTACTTCACAATAAACTTACCTTTCATCATTGCAAAATGTGCAGGAAAACTGCAAATAAAATCGTACTCTCCAGCTGCTGGTGCTGTAAATTCTATAGTTGTAGATTCACCTCCACCAATCATTTTAGTATGTACAATAACATCATCAGAAGATTCAGGAATATAATCATTTTCTTTAGAGGCTGCTGCAGCTGCTGCAAAAGTAGACATTTTTACACCTTGTTTTAAAATCACCACATTATGACCCATTATTTTTTTATCTAATTTACCTGTATGGGTTAAGGTTAATTTTACTTTTTGATTCGGTTTTACATTAATTTCTTTAGTACTAAATTTCATTTTATCACTCGTAGAAATAAATACATTTGCAACACCATTTTCATCTACAATTACGGTTGGTTTTTTCTCTTTCTTTTGCTTCTTTACCACTGTCTTTTTTGTAACCTTTTTTTCTGCAGATTTCTCTTCTTCTTTCTTACTTTCTCCACAACTAAAAAAGAGGGTAGCTCCTATTAATACTAGTAAAATTCGTTTCATTCTATGTTAATTTGATTATTTAATAAATATATAAATTTTTGTCCTAAAAGCATATAGTTTACGCTCTAAATTTTTCTAAATAAAGAATAAAAATGGTACCTTTCTAAAAAGTTTTAAAAGATGCATAAGACTAATTTAAAAGAGATTGCAAAAACGCTTGGATTTTCTGTTGCTACAGTTTCTAAAGCATTAAATGGCTACTCTGATGTTAGTGAAAAAACGAAAAAACTAGTCTTAGATTTAGCTGAAGAATTAAATTATACACCAAATTCTTTTGCTGTTAATTTAAGAACTAATGAATCTAAAACCATTGGTGTTATTATACCAACAATGGTGCATTATTTTTTTTCTAATATTATAGATAGTATTTTAAAAGAATGTGAAGAGCGAGGTTACATGGTTATTATCATGCAATCGAATGAAAATTATGAACTTGAAAAAAAACAAGTAGATCTATTATTAAGTAAGGGTGTAGATGGTATTTTAATTTCTTTATCTAATAAAACAAGAGATACTTCTCACTTAAAAAAAATCAAAAATTCAGGAATTCCACTTATTCTTTTTGATAAAATTGATAAAACTGTACAATGTTCTAAAATTATAAATGACGATAGAAAAGCGGCGTATGAAGCTGTAAGTCATTTAATTAAAAATGGAAATAAAAGGATTGCACATTTTAGAGGAGCATTGAATCCTCAAAATTCTATAGATCGATTTTTGGGTTACAAAAAAGCCTTAACAGATCATAATATTGAATATGATCCTTCTTTAGTATATGAATGCAAGAACAACAATAGAGATGATTTTGTTGAAGGTGCAGAAATTGCAAAGCAATTAATGGAAGATCATAAAAATAATGTAGATGCAATTTTTACTGTAAACGATCTAATTTCTATTGGAACCTTAAACTATTTTAACAAAAACAACATTAAAGTGCCTGATGAAATTGAACTTTTTGGTTTTAGTAATTGGTTTATGACCAATGTTACAACACCATCAATCTCATCAGTAGAACAAAACGCAAACAAAATAGGTAAAAAGGCTGCAGAAATTCTATTTAGAGAGTTAGAACAAAAAGCTAAGGAAGAAGAAATTACCTACGAAACACATATTATAGAAACTGAATTAATTTTTAGAGATTCAACCAGTAATAAAATAAAATAAATTACTTTAGAAGTTTAAAATCAGTTGGGAAACCGATTTTTTAAACGCAGCTTGTCCCTACCAAAACCTAAGAAATATGCCAAAAAAAGGGAAAGAAAAAAACACTCTTAATAAAGCAAAACATTCTAAACTGATGCAACAAAAAATCAGTAAAGTGAAGTTAAAAAAACAACTTCATAAAGAACGTTTAAAAGCTATTATTCAAAAAGTTAATCAAGAAAAGAAGAGCGAAGAATGAGTTTAAAATATTACTTAGGTAGTATTGTTTCTCTACCGCTTTTACCCATTTTAATTTTTCAAGGAAAAAAAATTAGAGCATCTGTACCAAAACTACCAGAAGCAAAAAATCCTAAAGGATATATTAAAAAAACATCGTCAAAAACATTAAAAATGTTAGTTATTGGCGAAAGTACAATTGCAGGAGTTGGAGTTGATTTTCATGAAAATGGATTTACAGGAATTTTAGCAAAAACACTTGCTGGTCAAAATGAGGTTTCTGTTTTATGGCGTGTTTATGCAAAAAGTGGTTACACTGCAAAAATGGTTAGAAGAAGACTTCTACCAAAAATAGAAGACACTACAGCAGATTTAATTGTAATTGGTTTGGGTGGTAATGATGCGTTTAAATTAAATTCACCCGATGTTTGGATTATTCAAATTAATAAACTGATTAAAGATTTAAAGAGAAAATACCCTAAAACTCCTATTTATTTCACGAATATGCCTCCAATAAAGGAGTTTCCTGCCTTTACAAAAACCATAAAATTTATTATTGGTAATTTGGGTGAACTGCTTGGAAAACGTTTGCACAATAGAGTTAAAAACAAGGAAAACGTTTACTATAATAACGAATTAATCACCTTAGAAAGTTGGCAAAAAAAATACAATCTAGGAGATGATGTAACTGCTTTTTTTAGTGATGGTGTGCATCCTTCGAAACTAACTTATCAACTTTGGGGAAAAGATATGGCTAATTTTATCATGAAAACCAAAAGCTTTCAAACATGGTTGCAAAAGAAATAATTAAACATTTTCAATTACAAGAACATCCAGAAGGTGGCTTTTATAAAGAAACGTATAGAAGTGATATTATAGCAAAATCAAAAAACTTGGCTAATGAATTTGATGGAGATAGAAATTTATGTACCAGCATTTTATTCTTATTGACATCAGAAAAATTCTCTGCTTTCCATAAAATTAAACAAGATGAAATCTGGCATTTTTATAAAGGAACTACACTAAAACTGCATCTAATTTCTCCTGAAGGAAATTACAGTTTTCAACTTATTGGAACAAATTTTAACTTGGGTGAAATACCACAATTTACAGTGCCAGCTCATTGGTATTTTGCTGCAGAAGTTTTACAACAAAATTCATTTTCGTTTGTAGGTTGCACAGTTTCACCTGGTTTCGATTTTAGAGACTTTACTTTACCTTCTTGCAAAGAATTAGTAAAAGAATTTCCTCAGCACCAATCAATTATTAAAAAACTTACACATCATTAAAATAAAAAAGCTCTGAATTATAATAATTCAGAGCTTTTTTATTGATAGATTTTAGGATTCTATTTATCTATAGACCCCAAAACACGTTTCATAAAATTATTCAATGCATCTTTTTTTGGAGTACCTTCCTTTATCATTTTATCAACTTCAATAGCTCCATACATATTAGAAATTAATTCACCAATAACATCTAATTCTTCATCTTTTAAAGAAGGAACTTCTGTTAAAGCTTCTAAGGTTTCAATAGTTTCTAAGACGTAGTCTTGATCGTTTTCTTCAATAAAACTAGTTAAATGTTTAATTACTGGTAATTTCATAACTTATTGAATTTCAGAAACTAATTCTTTTAAAACATCAAACTTATTGGTTTGTGTTTGATTTTTTTTCTCTCCACCTACAAAAGTTGCAAAAGTTGGTAAGTTGCTTACATCTGCTAATTTTCTACTTTCAGGAAATTTTTCAGCATCTACCATTACAAATTTTATATTGTCATTTTCATTAGCCAATTTTTTAAATTTTGGCTTCATAATTCTACAGTTACCACACCAAGTAGCAGAATACTGTACAATTACTTTTTCATTACCTTCTACAATAATTTGTAAATTATCTTCTGTTAATTCTTGTACCATAATAATTTTGTTAGAATTATGGGTTGTAGAATAAATTCTACAACCCACAACTTATATTAAATTTAGTGACTAGCTAAATACTCTTTTGTTCCTTTCGCATTTGCTTGCATTGCATCTTTACCTTCTTCCCAGTTTGCAGGACAAACTTCTCCGTTTTTCTGTACGTGAGAATAAGCATCAATTAAACGTAAGAACTCATTTACATTTCTACCTACTGGCATGTGGTTAATACCTTCATGAAATACTGTACCTTCTTCATCGATTAAATATGTAGCTCTGTAAGTTACATTATCACCCTCTACCTGTACTGTACCAGTTTCTTCATCGTATACTTCGTTAGAAATGTCTAAAATTCCTAATATTGAAGATAAATTTCTATTACTATCTGCTAAAATTGGGTAAGTAACACCTTCTATACCTCCATTATCTTTAGAAGTACTTAACCAAGCAAAGTGAACTTCTGCAGTATCACAAGATGCACCAATTACTACAGTGTTTCTTTTTTCAAATTCTGGTAATGCCTCTTGAAAAGCATGTAACTCTGTAGGACATACAAAAGTAAAGTCTTTTGGATACCAAAATAACAATACCTTCTTGTTATTGTTTACTGCCTCTTCTAATACATTTAATTTAAATGTATCACCCAAATCATTCATTGCGTTTACATGAAGATCTGGAAATTTTTTACCAACTGCTGTTGCCATATTAATTATTGTTTATAATTATTCTATTTTACAGGCGCAAAGATATTTGGATTATTCTCATTTTAAATGGCATCCTGAATTAATTAATTTATAGTAGAATAAGCTTTGATTATTTTGTTTTTTACAAAACATCACCATCATTTATTCTTATGATAAAATAATAATTATAGATAAAAATTATTTAAAAAAATATTGTAGCTTTGAACTATCAAATTTTAAAAACCAAATCTTATGAGCAACACAGACAATTTTGATATTAATAAAGATACTGGTAAATGCCCTTTTTTACATGGTACACCAACAAAAACTGCTGGAGGTGGAACTACGAATCGTGATTGGTGGCCAAATGAATTAAAATTAAACGTTTTACGTCAGCATGCTTCTAAATCCAATCCTTTAGGTGAAGATTTTGATTATGCAGCTGCTTTTAATAGCTTAGATTTTAACGAGTTAAAGCAAGATGTACTTAATTTAATGACAGACTCACAAGATTGGTGGCCTGCAGATTATGGACATTATGGAGGATTTATGATCAGAATGGCTTGGCATAGTGCAGGTACCTATAGAGTAATTGATGGTAGAGGTGGGGCAGGCTCTGGAACACAAAGATTTGCTCCTTTAAATAGCTGGCCTGATAATGGTAACTTAGATAAAGCAAGATTATTACTATGGCCAATAAAACAGAAATATGGCAATAAAATTTCTTGGGCAGATTTAATGATTTTAGCCGGAAATTGCGCGTTGGAATCAATGGGTTTTCCTACAAAAGGTTTTGCTGGTGGTAGAGAAGATGTTTGGGAACCTGAACAAGATATTTATTGGGGAAGTGAGACAGAATGGGGTGCAAATGAAAAAAGATATGAAGATGGTGAATTAGAATCTCCTTTAGGGGCTGTTATGATGGGTTGGATTTACGTAAATCCAGAAGGTCCTAATGGTAATCCTGATCCTTTAGGTTCTGCCAAAAATGTAAGAGAAACATTTGAGAGAATGGCTATGAATGATGAAGAAACTGTAGCTTTAGTTGCAGGAGGTCATACTTTTGGAAAAGCGCATGGGGCAGCAGACCCAGATAAATATGTAGGTAACGAACCTCATAGAGGTAAAATTGAAGAAATGAGTACTGGATGGAAAAACTCTTTTAAATCTGGAGTTTTAGATGATACCATTACCAGTGGTATAGAAGGTGCCTGGACACCAAATCCTACTCAATGGGATGCTGACTATTTTGATGTGTTATTAAACTATGAATGGGAATTAACTAAAAGTCCTGCAGGTGCTTATCAATGGACACCAACAGCAGAGTCTAAAGCTAAAATGGCTCCAACTGCTGGAGATCCTAATAAGAAACAGGCGTTAATGATGACTACTGCAGATATTGCACTAAGAATGGACCCTAAATACTTAGAAATTTCCCAACGTTTTCATAAAGACCATAAAGCATTTGAAGAAGCTTTTGCAAATGCATGGTACAAACTAACTCATAGAGATATGGGACCTACAGATCGTTATTTAGGCCCAGAAGTACCTAGTGAGGAATTATTGTGGCAAGACCCAATACCTAAAGTAAATTACACATTATCAGATGATGACATTAACACCTTAAAAGCCCTTATTTCAGAAAGTGGTTTAACTGTTTCTGAATTAGTAAAAACGGCTTGGGCATCTGCATCGACTTTTAGAGGTTCAGATAAACGTGGAGGAGCTAATGGAGGTAGAATTCGATTAGAGCCTCAAAGAAATTGGGAAGTAAATAATCCTGAAGAATTAGAAAAAGTTTTAACAACTTATAAAGCAATTCAGAAAAAATTTGAGGGTGAAATTTCAATAGCAGATTTAATTGTTTTAGGAGGTTCTGTTGGTGTAGAAAAAGCAGTTAAAAATGCTGGATACAATTTTAATGTAGCTTTTACAGAAGGAAGAGGAGATGCAACTCAAGAACAAACAGACTTAAAATCATTTAGCTATTTAGAACCAATTGCAGACGGATTCAGAAACTATATAAATTCTGATTTAAAAATGGCTGCTGAAGATTTATTGATTGATAAAGCAAACTTACTAACGTTATCAATACCTGAAATGACTGTCTTGGTTGGTGGGTTACGTATGTTAAGTGCAAATTATGATGGATCTAATCATGGAGTTTTTACTGATAAGAAAGAGACTTTAAGTAACGATTTCTTTAAGAACATTTTAGACTTCTCATATACTTGGAAAGCCACAAATTCAGATGAAAAAGAATTTATTGGTAGGGATAGAAAAACCAATGCCTTGAAGTTTACAGGAACTAGAGCTGATTTAATTTTTGGATCTAATACTGAACTTAGAGCAGTTTGCGAAGTTTATGGTGCAGCAGATGCTGAAGAAAAATTTGTTAAAGATTTTATTGCTGCTTGGACGAAAGTGATGAACTTAGATCGTTTTGATTTAAAATAGAAACCAATTATTATAAAGTTAAAAAGAGGAAATATTTTAAATATTTCCTCTTTTTTTATTCTTCATTTTGTTCATCATCACTTTGAATTAAAGGATGATCCTCTATATCTAAACCTACCACTTTAATAATACTAACTACAGCATTAAACAGCATTAAAACAACGCTAATCAATCCTCCACTTAAAATTGATGAAATAATTAAAGTAGCGTAATAAATATAGGTATACCATTCACTAGGAACATTATCTGCCTCAGTAACTGGTAAATTAAAAAACTGGAATATAATCATAGCTGCCACAAATACAACTGTATCAATCTTAGCAATTAGAATTATATGCTTATAATGACTTTTATTCAACTTAGATTTAGACCCAGAACTCACACTAATTAATGTTAGTAAAAGCGCTAAAATTGTAGCTGATGCTAAAACAATAGTATTACAAAGCGTATTAAAACCTGGTAAGGATGATCGTATTAATTCCTTTGCTTCATAACCGCTTAAATTACCTAATGCAAAAGCACCAATTCCTGTAAAAATAGTAGCAATTACACCACCTATTAAAGCGCGTTTATTGTAATTTGAAAGATTTAAGAACTTAAATACAGCCATTACTTACTAGCAAATAATTTAATATCATTTGCAGAAACCTCTTTTTCACCTAAAATAATTAAACGTTCTACAACATTTCTAAGTTCTCTAATATTACCTGTCCAATCGTATTTCTGTAACAAGACAATTGCTTCTTCAGAAAAAACTTTTCTTGGGGTACCTTGTTCTTCAGAAATTTTTGTTGCAAAAAAGTCTACCAATAAAGGGATGTCTTCCCTCCTATCATTCAAAGCTGGTACTTGAATTAAAATTACAGCCAATCTATGATACAAATCTTCTCTAAATCTGCCCTCTGCAATTTCTTTTTTTAAGTTTTTATTGGTTGCTGCAACTACTCTTACATTAACCTTAATGTCTTTATCTGAACCTACTCTACTAATTTTATTTTCTTGCAGAGCACGTAATACTTTTGCTTGTGCAGACAAACTCATATCCCCTATTTCATCTAAGAAAATGGTTCCTCCATTTGCAGCTTCAAACTTACCTGCCCTATCCTTATTCGCGCCTGTAAAAGAACCTTTTACATGACCAAACAGTTCGCTCTCTATTAATTCAGAAGGAATTGCAGCACAATTAACTTCGATCATCTGCGCTTTAGAACGTGAAGATTTTTCATGCAACCAATGTGCAACTAGTTCTTTACCTGTACCATTAGGCCCAGTAATTAGAACTCTAGCATCTGTATCAGCCACCTTTTCTATAATATCTTTTATGTGAGAAATTGCATCACTCTCACCCACCATTTCATAATTCTTGCTTACCTTTTTCTTAAGCCTTTTATTTTCTACAACTAAAACTTTTTTATCTAAAGCATTTCTTACTGTATTTAAAAGACGGTTTAAATCTGGTGGTTTAGAAATATAATCAAATGCGCCTAAACGCATTGTATTTACTGCTGTATCTAAATCTCCATGACCAGAAATCATTACAATAGGTACTTCTGGTTTTATCTTTTTTGCTTTTTCTAAAACCTCAACACCATCCATTTTTGGCATTTTAATATCACAAAGAACTAAATCATAATCATTATTCTTAATCATTTCCATTCCTTGTAAACCATCTTCTGCCTCTTCTACATTATATGCATCATTTTCTTCAGAAATAATTTTCTTTAGTACTCTGCGAATTGCAGCTTCATCTTCTATAATTAATATTTTTGACATCTATATTTTAAATTTTATTCCTGTTCTTAAATAAAAGGCATTTACTCTATCTAAAGTAAATACATTCTCTCTGTCTTTATCTCTTAAAACATTGTTCATTCTAAGAGTATACCCTGTATAGGCGTACAAAACTAAATGCTTGTTTAGTAAATATTCATAACCTAAACCAGAAACCACAACCGATAAAGAAACATTATCTACTTGCTTATTTAACACTGCAGTAGGCCTTTGTAAATGGGCAAAATAACCATCTATGCTTACAAATGCTTGTACTGTATTTTTTTCTTTAAAGTAATATTTTACATTCGATTTTGGAACCCCTGCATTAAAAGACCAAGATTTATTTACTTGCCTAAAGTAACTTACAAATGGTAATGGAAAAGGTATACCTGTTGTTGTGTTATAGGTTAAACCTAAAATTAGTCTGTAAGGTCTTTTTATAGTTGTGGCCTTTGTTCTATCATTCACAAAAAATATACCACCATTTAAAAAAAGATCATCTCCTGATATTTTTTCTGTTAAAGTTGATGCTAATCTTGGTGTAATTTTAAAACCTGTTCTCCACCTTTCATTAATTTTAAAAGTGTATCCTAAATTAATATCTAGTACAGTTAATGTTTCTAAAAGTGATTTATCAAAAGGATAACTATCATTTAAATTTAAAAAAATTCTATTGTATTCTGCACCAACAAAAATATACCTATCTTTTTTTAATTCTATAGGATAATTAAGTAGTGCTCTAATTCTAGTGTATTGATCTTCTGAATTACTTTTAGGAATAAAAGAGTATTCTAGCCTTGCTAAATCTGTTAACTGGGCATTAGTAATACCTGCTGATAATACAAACAGCAGCACTAAAAAACTCTTTTTCATAGTTCTTATTTTTCGCTAAACATATGCACATCTCTTTGAGGAAAAGGAATGGTTATGTTGTTTTCTCTAAAAGCTTTATCAATTTCAAAACGAATATTGCTTTGGGTAAATCTTACTTCGAAACTATTATTTAATGTAAATGCAACTTTAAAATTTAGACTACTGTCTGCAAAATCTGTAAATAATACCACTGGTGCAGGATTTTCTAAAACAGTAGGTTGTGCCTCTGCAACCTCTAGCAATATTTTTTTCACCAACTGAACATCTGAGCCATAGGCTACTCCAACATCAACACTTTCTCTAGTTTCTGTTCCGTTTTCTGTCCAATTAAATAAAATGTTGGTTAAATATAAATGATTTGGAATTACTAGTACCTTATTGTCTATGGTTACAGCTCTAGTAGTACGTAATCTAATATCTAAAACACGCCCAACTTTACCCTCTAACTCTATAATATCACCTACATGAACAGATTGATCTACTAAAATTATAATTCCAGAAAAAATGTCTTGAAACAACGTTTGCAAAGCCAAACCAACACCAATTAAAAGTGCTGCTGACGCTGCAAAAACAGCAGTAACATTTACTCCTGAAGTATGCATTGCAATTAAGAAAATAATTAAAAAGACAATCCATCTAATATAGCCAAACACACTAACAAACTTCAGCTTGTCATTATTAGGCATTTTTCTAGTAATAAATTTTCTAATCAAGTTTAGAATAAATGAGGTAACCAATAAGGCCACTACCACAAATAACAAACCTCTTACTGTAATACTTATCTCATCACTAAAAACAAATGTAAAGTCTAAAATTGAGGTGGTCTCATCTACAATTGTATCCTTAACTTTTTCTAACGTTTCTTGCTGCATTTATCCTTTATATTTTAACCATTTGTATAAATCTTTATAAGTTGGTTTCTTACCATACATTAAAATACCTACTCTGTAAATTTTTGCAGCTAACCAAACCATAAAAACAAATGTAACTAAAAGTAGGGTCATAGAAATTGCCAATTCATACCAAGAAACTCCAAAAGGAACTCTCATTAACATTACAATAGGACTAGTTAATGGTATGTATGAAAAGGCTACTGAAATTGGACCATGGGGATCGCTTATTACTGTCGCAAAACCAACGTAAACCGCCAAAATTAAAGGCAACATAATTGGTAACATAAATTGCTGAGTATCTGTTTCATTATCGACAGCTGCTCCAACTGCCGCAAATAATGAACTGTAAAGCATGTAACCCCCTAAGAAGTAAAAGATAAATAATAGAAATAATTTTAAAATTGGTAATCTTAAGATTTCTTGAACTACTACTTGCATTTTGTCTGCTCCTGCAGCCTGTTTAGCAGCCTCTAATTGTTCTGGGGATATATTTTCGGTTTGCATTTCAACCATATCTACACCGAATATAGAAGAAGCTACAGTTGTAATTATAAAAATTATGATACCCCAAATAAAGAATTGCAATAAACCTGCAGAGGCATTACCTATAATTTTACCCAGCATTAACTGAAAAGGTTTTACAGAGGAAACTATAACTTCTATAATTCTACTTGTTTTTTCTTCAATTACACTTCTCATTACAGAAGTACCATAAACCATTACAAAAACCATGAGTAAATAACCTGCAATAGCTCCTACTCCAATTTTTAAACCGTTAATTAATTTAGAAGATTCTTCACCCGAAAAATTATACATCTTAATATCCGATTGCACTCTTGATGCATTAATCTTGTCAATATCAATACCAAAGTTATTTAATTTTTCATTTCGAATTTTAGATTCTACCTTGCTTTCTAAGGAATTCATTACAGACATTCCTGGTGAATCTTTTGAGTAAAATTCAATAGATTTGGCAAGTATTTCTAAACTGTCTTGCTGTGGAATAATTAATGCTCCGTAAAAATCACCCTCTTCAACTTTCTTTTTGGTTTCCTCTATACCATAAGATGTAAAATCTTTATAGTGTAATGTTTTGGTATTTTTAAAATCATCTTGAGAGAACAAACCAGAATTATCTACATAAACAATTTGTTTCACTTTTTCATCGTTCTTTTTCATTAAGAAAAAGACCAAAGCACCCATCCCTACCATAATTAGAGGACTTAAAAAAGTCATCACTATAAACGATTTATTACGAACCTTAGCAATAAATTCTCTTTGTATAATTAGTTTTAACTTGCTCATTTTCTTATTGATTTTTGCTTACAGCTTGAATAAAAATATCGTTTGCACTAGGTATTAACTCAACAAAGTGTTGCACTTGACCTTTGCTTGTTAAAAATGATAATAAATCATTAGAAGTATCACTGGCTCCTAATTTTACATTCATAGTAAGTTCATTACCTAACAGTTTAAAATCTGCAGGAAATACTGTGAAATTTTCTTTTAAACTTGCCTCTACTTCTTTTGGATTAGCAGTATGCAAACCCACTTGAAAGGTATTAGTTCTAAATTCACGTTTTATATCAGATAGTTTACCATCTAATATTTTATTAGATCTATTAATAAGTGCGATTTCATCACACATCTCCTCTACAGATTCCATTCTATGCGTCGAAAAAATAATAGTAGCACCTTCATCTCTTAATTGCAAAATTTCTTTGGCTATAATTTGAGCGTTTATAGGATCGAATCCAGAAAAAGGTTCATCAAAAATCAACAACTTAGGATTGTGCATTACAGTAACAATAAATTGTACTTTTTGAGCCATACCTTTAGAAAGTTCTTCAATTTTCTTATTCCACCAAGCCATAATATCAAACTTCTCAAACCAATATTTTAAGCGTTTTTTGGCTTCAGCTTTACTCAAACCTTTTAATTGAGCTAAATACAAAGCTTGTTCACCTACTTTCATAGATTTATACAAACCACGTTCTTCTGGCAAATAACCAATATCTGCTGTATGTTTTGGTGCCAAAAGCTCACCATCTAAATAAACAGAACCAGAATCTGCCATAGTAATTTGGTTAATAATTCTAATTAAAGAGGTTTTACCAGCTCCATTTGGTCCTAATAAACCATAAACACTTCCTTTAGGTATGTGGAGAGACACATCATTTAATGCTCTAAAATCCCCATAATTTTTTACAACATTATTAATTTCTAATAAATTACTCATTGGCTTTTTTATTAATTGTATTTCAAAATAAGAACGCTTCTTACAAACTTACATATTTTAATTAGTAAAGAAAACATAGATAATGTTACAAATAAATAAAATGTTAAATTTACTATGCATGCATAACTTTTTTTAAATTTACTATGCATGCATAGTAAATTTTTATATCTTTGATGTCATGGATAAAAATAAATCTATAGATCATCAATTAAGAGCAACTTGGCAAGCAGTTGCAAAAATGTATAACGAACAAGCTACAAATTACAGTAGCACAATGTCTATGGCATTTGTTCTACTTACTATAGATAAAGAAAAAGGCACACCAAGTACTGCTTTAGGCCCTTTAATGGGGATGGAACCTACTAGTCTTTCTAGAATATTAAAATCTATGGAAGAAAAAGGGGCTATCTCCAGAGAAAAAAACCCTGAAGATGGTAGAAGTGTAATTATTAAGCTTACAGATTATGGTTTAGAAATGCGTAAATTTTCTAAAAGCCATGTGTACCAATTTAATAATGTAGTAAGAGAATATGTTACAGAAGACGAATTAGAATCTTTCTTTAAAGTTATGGTTACTATCAACAAACTTATTGCTGAAAAGAAAATTTTTGAACCTATAAATCAAGATAAATAAAATCAAACTATAAACAAATGACAAGAAGAATTAAAAAAGTAGCCATTATTGGATCTGGAATTATGGGATCTGGTATTGCATGTCACTTTGCGAATATTGGTGTAGAAGTTCTTTTATTGGATATTGTTCCAAGAGAATTAACTGATAAAGAAAAAGCGAAGGGACTTACGTTAGAAGACAAAGTAGTTCGTAATCGTTTAGTAAATGATGCTTTAGCAGCTTCTTTAAAATCAAAACCATCACCTATTTATAGTCAGAAATTTGCAAGTAGAATTACTACTGGTAATATTGATGATGATTTACATTTAGTTAAAGATGTAGATTGGGTAATGGAAGTTGTTGTAGAACGATTAGATATTAAAAAATCTGTTTTTGAAAAAATTGAAGAGCACAGAACACCTGGTACTTTAATTACTTCAAATACTTCTGGTATTCCTATCAAATTTATGAATGAAGGCAGAAGTGAAGATTTTCAAAAACACTTTGCTGTAACTCACTTTTTTAATCCACCAAGATATTTAAAACTTTTCGAGGTTGTTCCTGGTCCTAATTGTAAACAAGAAGTTACAGACTTCTTAATGATGTATGGTGATAAGTTTTTGGGTAAAACATCTGTTTTAGCAAAAGATACTCCAGCATTCATTGGAAATAGAATTGGTATTTTCGGTATTATGAGTTTATTTCATGTAGTTAAAGAAATGGACTTAACTATAGAAGAAGTAGATAAATTGACAGGTCCAGTAATTGGGCGTCCAAAATCTGCAACTTTTAGAACTATAGATGTTGTTGGTTTAGATACTTTGGTGCATACTGCAAACGGAGTGAAAGACAATTGTCCTGAGGATGAAATGAGAGACCAGTTTGTTATTCCTGATTTTGTTAATCATATGATGGAAAACAAAATGTTAGGTAGTAAAACCAAACAAGGTTTTTATAAAATGACAAAAGACGCTAATGGTAAAAAGAACATTTTATCATTAGACTTAAATACGTTAGAATACAGAGAAAAGAAACGTGCAAAGTTTGCAACTCTTGAGTTAACCAAAACCATAGATAATGTTGCTGATCGTTTTAAAGTACTTGTAGCAGGTAAAGATAAAGCTGGTGAATTCTACAGAAAATCATTTGCAGCAATGTTTGCCTACGTACAAAACAGAATTCCTGAAATCTCTGACGAATTGTATAGAATAGATGATGGTTTAAGAGCAGGTTTTGGTTGGGAGCATGGACCATTCCAAATTTGGGATGCTATTGGTGTAGCCAAAGGTGTAGAAATCATGAAAGCAGAAGGTTATGAAATTGCATCTTGGGTAGAAGAAATGTTATTAAACAATAACGATGCTTTCTATACAGTAAAAGATGGAGCAACATATTACTATGATGTTGTTACTAAAACGCAAACTAAAAAGCCAGGTCAAGATTCATTCATCATTCTAGATAACATTAGAAAATCAAACGAGGTTTGGAAAAACTCAGGTGCTGTAATTGAAGATTTAGGAGATGGAATTTTAAATTTAGAATTCCAATCTAAAATGAATACAATTGGTGGCGATGTTTTAGCTGCAGTAAATAAAGCAATAGACTTAGCTGAAAAAAATTACCAAGGCTTAGTAGTTGGTAATCAAGCAGCAAACTTTTCTGTTGGTGCCAACATTGGTATGATTTTTATGATGGCTGCAGAACAAGAATATGATGAGCTTAATATGGCTATCAAATATTTCCAAGACACAATGATGCGTATGCGTTATTCTGCAATTCCAACTATTTCTGCTCCTCATGGAATGGCTTTAGGTGGTGGTTGTGAAATTTCTTTACATGCAGATAAAGTTGTTGCAGCTGCAGAAACTTACATGGGTCTTGTAGAGTTTGGAGTTGGAGTAATTCCTGGTGGAGGTGGTTCTAAAGAAATGGCTTTAAGAGCTTCTGATAAGTTTGATAAAGGTGATGTACAATTAAACGTACTGCAAGAGCACTTTTTAACTATTGGTATGGCTAAAGTAGCAACCTCTGCTTATGAAGCTTTCGATTTAGGATTATTACAAAAAGGAAAAGATGTAGTTGTTGTAAACAAAGACAGACAAATTGCACAAGCTAAAAAGCACGCAGTATTAATGGCTGAAGCTGGTTATACACAACCTGTAAAACGTAAAGATGTTTTAGTTTTAGGTAAGCAAGCATTAGGAATGTTCTTAGTAGGTACAGATTCTATGGAAGCAAGCAACTACATTTCTGCTCACGATCAAAAAATAGCTAACAAATTAGCTTATGTAATGGCTGGTGGAGATTTATCTGAACCAACTAAAGTATCAGAGCAATATTTATTAGACATCGAACGTGAAGCATTCTTAAGTTTATGTACAGAGCGTAAAACTTTAGAAAGAATCCAACACATGTTAAAAACAGGTAAACCTTTAAGAAACTAAGAAAATGAAAACAGCATATATAGTAAAAGCATATAGAACAGCAGTTGGTAAAGCACCAAAAGGACTGTTTAGATTTAAAAGAGCAGATGAATTAGCTGCAGAAACCATTCAATATATGATGAATGAACTGCCTGATTTTGATAAAAAAAGAATTGATGATGTAATTGTAGGTAATGCAATGCCAGAAGGTTCTCAAGGTTTAAATATGGCACGTTTAATTTCTTTAATGGGGTTAGATATTGTTGATGTACCTGGAGTAACTGTAAATCGTTTTTGTTCTTCAGGATTAGAAACAATTGGTATGGCTGTTGCAAAAATTCAAGCAGGAATGGCCGACTGTATTATTGCAGGTGGTGCAGAGAGCATGAGTTCAGTTCCTATGACAGGTTTTAAACCAGAATTAAACTATGATACAGTTGCATCTGGTCATGAAGAATATTATTGGGGTATGGGTAATACTGCAGAAGCAGTTGCCAATGAATTTAATGTTTCTAGAAAAGATCAAGATGAATTTGCTTTAAACTCACATTTAAAAGCTTTAAGAGCCTTAGAGGAAAATAGATTCCAAGATCAAATTGTACCTATTGATGTAGAGCAAACTTATGTTGATGCTAATGGTAAAAAAGCAACTAAAAAGTATACAGTAAACAAAGACGAAGGTCCACGTAAGGGTTCAAACATTGAAGGTTTAGCTAGATTACGTCCTGTTTTTGCAGCAAATGGTAGTGTAACTGCAGGTAACTCATCTCAAATGAGTGATGGTGCTGCTTTTGCCATGATTATGAGCGAAGACATGGTTAAAGAACTAAATCTAGAACCAATTGCAAGAATGGTAAGTTATGCTGCTGCAGGTGTACCTCCAAGAATTATGGGTATTGGTCCTGTTGCTGCAATTCCGAAAGCATTAAAACAAGCAGGCTTAAATCAAAATGATATAGGGCTTATTGAATTGAATGAAGCTTTTGCTTCTCAATCTTTAGCTGTAATTCGTGAATTAGGCTTAGATAAAGACATCATTAATGTAAATGGTGGTGCAATTGCTTTAGGACATCCTTTAGGTTGTACAGGTGCAAAATTATCTGTTCAATTATTTGATGAAATGCGTAAAAGAGAAATGAATAACAAATACGGAATGGTAACCATGTGTGTTGGAACAGGACAAGGTGCAGCAGGTATTTTTGAATTTTTAAATTAAACTTCCCAAAAAAACAAAATTATGGAAACAACAAATAAAGAAATTTTAAGAGGAGGTCAATTCCTTGTAAAAGAATCAAAGTGCGAAGACATATTTACTCCAGAAGATTTTTCTGAAGAGCAAATAATGATGAAAGAAGCTGTAAAAGAATTTACAGATAGAGAAATTGTAGCTCACAGAGATCGTTTTGAAGCTAAAGATTATGCTTTAACAGAAGAAGTGATGAAAAAAGCTGGAGAACTTGGCTTTTTAGGTGTAGCTGTTCCTGAAGAATATGGAGGAATGGGTATGGGCTTTGTATCTACTATGATTACTTGTGAATACATTTCTAGTGGAAATGGTTCTTTAAGTACTGCTTTTGGTGCGCATACAGGTATTGGTACTATGCCAATTACATTATATGGTACAGAAGAGCAAAAACAAAAATACGTACCTAAATTAGCTTCTGGTGAGTGGATGGGTGCCTACTGTTTAACTGAACCAGGTGCTGGTTCTGATGCAAACTCTGGTAAAACTACTGCTGAGTTATCAGAAGATGGTAAATCGTATAAGATTAACGGACAAAAAATGTGGATTTCAAATGCAGGTTTCTGTAATTTGATGATTGTTTTTGCACGTATTGAAGATGATAAAAACATTACTGGTTTTATTGTGGAATATGATGCAGCAAATCCAAATGGAATTACCTTAGGTGAAGAAGAGCACAAATTAGGTATTAGAGCAAGTTCTACAAGACAAGTATTTTTTAACGATACTGTTGTACCAGCAGAAAATATGTTATCTGTTAGAGGTGGTGGATTCAAGATTGCTGTAAATGCATTAAACGTTGGTCGTATTAAATTGGCTGCAGCTTGTATTGATTCTCAAAGAAGAGTATTAACAACTGCCTTACAATATGCTAACGAAAGAAAACAATTTAAAACTCCTATTGCAGACTTTGGAGCTATAAAAGCAAAATTAGCAGAAATGGCTACTAACTGTTACGCAGGTGAATCTGCCAGTTATAGAGCTGCTAAAGATATAGAAGACAGAATCGAAATGAGAATGGCTGCAGGTAACTCTCATCAAGAAGCAGAATTAAAAGGTGTAGAAGAATATGCAATTGAATGTTCTATCTTAAAAGTTACTGTATCTGAAGATGTTCAAGCCTGTGCAGATGAAGGTATCCAAATTTTTGGAGGAATGGGATTCTCTGAAGAAACACCTATGGAAGCTGCTTGGAGAGATGCAAGAATTGCTCGTATTTACGAAGGTACAAACGAAATTAACAGAATGCTTTCAGTAGGAATGTTAATTAAAAAAGCAATGAAAGGTCATGTAGATTTATTAGGCCCTGCAACTGCAGTTGCTGATGAATTAATGGGAATACCATCTTTTGATACTCCAGATTATTCTGAATTATTTGCAGAAGAAAAAGAAATGATTGCTAAACTTAAGAAAGTATTTTTAATGGTTGCAGGTTCTGCAATTCAAAAATACGGACCAGATTTAGAACAACATCAACAGTTATTATTAGCTGCTGCTGAAATTTTAAATGAAGTGTATATGGCAGAATCAACTTTATTACGTACAGAGAAAAATGCTAAACGTTTTGGAGAAGATGCACAAGCAGGACAAATTGCAATGGCTAAATTATACTTATACAATGCAGTAGAAATTGTTGCTAAAAATGGTAGAGAAGGTATTGTTTCTTTTGCTGAAGGAGATGAACAACGTATGTTATTGATGGGATTAAAGCGTTTTACTAAATACGCAAACTATCCTAATGTAGTTGCTCTACGTAACCAAATAGCAGACATTATGAAAGCTGAAAACAAATATTCTTTTTAAATAAAATTCAAATTATTTACTTGCTAAAAAGGCCATTTTTATTAATGGTCTTTTTTATTATATTTGCAAGGATTTTCCCCGATTTTATTAGAGTCATGAAGCCAATGAAAACAAAACTATTTACTGTTTTTACTATTATTATTCTATTAATGGGTTGTAGCGAACCTAGAGTTATAGATATTGATAGTGATAAATTATTATCTGATTTAAAAATCTTAGCAGATGATTCTCTACAAGGAAGAGCATTTTCTAAGGAAGGGAATCTGAAAACTCAAAAAATCATTATAGACGAATTTAATAAAATTGGTTTGCAGCCAGTTATTGGTGGTAACTTATTACACAAATTCGATCATAATTTTACAGGTAAAGTTAGGCAAGAAGTTTTTCCTATAGAAAAACCATTAGAAGACTTATCTAACGTAAAAGACACTGTTGTATCTGGAGCAAACATTGTTGGTATGCTTAAAGGGCAAACCAATAAAACTTTTGTTATTACTGCTCACTATGATCATTTAGGTGTTAGGAAAGGCAGAATTTACAATGGCGCAGATGATAATGCATCTGGTACTGCTGCTCTTTTTACAATTGCCAAATATTTTAAAGACAAACCAACAAAGCATAATTTAATTTTTGCTGCTGTAGATGGTGAAGAAATTGGCTCTATTGGAGCAGAATACTTTTTAAAAGATTATCTAAATAAAGATAAAATTAGCTTAAACATCAATATGGATATGATTGCACATAGCGATTACGATCCTGAGTTATTTGCAAGTGGTTTACACCATTATCCAGATTTAAGAGATCCATTAGAGGAAATTGAATCTGAAAAGATTATTTTATTATTTGGGCATGATGATCCTGATAATAAGGAACAATCAGATTGGACCTTTTCTTCTGATCATAGGGTTTTTCATAGAGAAAAAATTCCTTTTATATACTTTGGTGTTCCAGATCATAGAGACTATCACAGACACACAGATACCTATGGTACTATAAACCAAGAATTTTATATAGAAGCTGTTAAGATAGTGATACAAGCTATTGAAAACTTTGATGAAGAATTAGCTGAAGACTAAAATTTAAAAAAGGTTACAATTTGTAATCTTTTTTTTGCTTTATAAATCTCCTTTCTTAAAAATAAAGATTCGAAAACAAATCTCTTTAATTCATTTATTATGAATACTTTTGCGCGAAATTTGAAACAATAAATGAAACGAATTAAAGAATATAAAAAACTTTTTAATGTAGAAGGTGAAATAGACCTTAAAGAATTAAAAAGCACCTATAGAGGATTGGTCAAAGAATGGCATCCTGATAAATTTACAGATCCTGAAAAAAAAGCTGAAGCTGAAATTATAAGTACCAGAATTATTGATGGTTATCATTTCTTGGTTAGTATAGCTCCAGAAACAAAAGAAGCGAACTTAGAAGCTTATAAAACTACCATTACTGAATACCAAGTTGCAGACTGGCACCATAAAAGTATGTTGTTAGAAGTTACTTTTACAGATGGCAATACTTATGAATATTTTGGAGTTAATAAAATTTTGTTTGGCAAGTTTATCAATGCAAAATCTATCAACAACTTTGGTAAAAGAAACATTTTTAACAAGTTCCTATACAGAAAGTCTAAAAAGGCTGCAGCTATGGCCTAAAAAAATTTTTATATTATAATTAAAGAGATTACTATTCCAAGTAATCTCTTTTTTTATGCCAAGAACTTCACTTTAAAAAGTTGTAAATTAGTGCTTATTAAATTGATTTAAATGAAGAAATTTATGAACTTTTACACTCCAATTATCCTTAGTTTATTTTTTGTGTTTTGCTCTGAGACCAAAAATTCAAAAAAAGAAGAAGTTAATACTACTATAAAAGTTGTTCAGAAGAACAAAAACTTTAATAACTATTGGTATCAAGGAAAAGCAGAAATCACTTCTTATAAACTTTTGCAAGCAAGATATGGTGAATTACATGAAGGCACTGCTGTACTAATTTTTGTAACGGAAGATTTTCTACCTGAAAAACAAGTAAAAGCAGACTATAAAAATGATAAAAATGTACCTATATTAAAACTAAATAGTACCAAGAAATTTACAACAGGTATTTATCCATATTCATTAATGACAAGTACTTTTACACCTATTGATTTAGAGAAAGAAACTATCAAAATCTCTTTTTCAGCCCAAGAATGGTGTGGAAATACATTTGTACAACTGAATAATAGATCGAACTACGAAATTAAATTTTTCTCATATTTTGAAAGCGATGCTGATAAAGAAATAACCTTAGAAAAAAACAAGTTGGAAAATGAAATTTGGAATACCTTAAGAATAAATCCTAATGCTATTAAAACAGGAAATTACAAAATGATACCTTCTTTTGATTATTTAGCTTTAAAACATAAGAAGATTAAAGCTTATGATGCTATTGTAAACCTAAATTCGTCTGACGGTTTTATCTTTTGTACCATAAATTATCCTTCTTTAAACAGAAAATTATCTATACAACTTACCAAAGATTTCCCATATACTATTGAAGGTTGGGAAGAAACCATTTTAGAAAGAGGTAAAAAACTAACTACCACTGCTCAAAAAATAAAAACAATACAATCTGCTTATTGGAGTAAAAATGGTAAAGCAGATACACAAGAGCGTAGGGCACTAGGATTAGATTAATAAAAAAAGGAGATTTCTACATAGAAATCTCCTTTTTTATTATTTTGAATTTTTGTTATTCTAATGCACCTAAATAACGTTCTGCATCTAAAGCAGCCATACATCCAGTACCTGCAGCTGTTACAGCCTGTCTGTATTCTTTATCCTGTATGTCTCCAGCAGCAAAAACACCTGGCATATTTGTTTTAGTGGTTTTACCTTGAGTAATTAAATACCCTGTTTCATCCATATCTAAAACACCTTTAAATAAATCTGAGTTTGGTGTATGTCCAATAGCTATAAAAACTCCTGTAACCGGAATTTCTTTAGTCTCTTTTGTTTGATTATTAATAGCCTTTACTCCTGTTACCACATTTGTACCTAAAACCTCTTCTACTTCTGTATTATACAGAACTTCAATATTTTCAGTTTTATCTACTCTATGTTGCATTGCTTTAGAAGCTTTCATGTAGTCTTTACGAACTAAAAGATACACTTTAGAACAAATATTAGCTAAATAAGTAGCCTCTTCAGCTGCAGTATCTCCACCACCTACTACAACAACTTCTTGACCTTTATAGAAAAAACCATCACATGTTGCACAAGCAGAAACACCTCCACCAATTAATCTCATTTCGCTCTCTAAACCTAAATATTTAGCAGTTGCTCCTGTAGAAATGATAATTGTATTTGCTTCAATTTCCTTATCCTCGTCAATAGTAACTTTATGTATACCACCAACTTCGTTACTTAAATTAACTGCAGTTACCATACCAAATCTTACATCTGTTCCAAATCTTTCAGATTGCTTTTTAAGATCTTCCATCATTGCAGTACCATCTGTTCCTTCTGGATATCCAGGAAAATTATCAACCTCTGTAGTTGTTGTAAGCTGACCTCCCATTTGCATTCCAGTATACATTACTGGTTTCATATCTGCTCTTGCTGCATATATAGCTGCAGTATAACCTGCAGGACCAGATCCTATAATTAAACATTTTATTCTCTCAGTAGTTTCTGACATAATTAAATTCTCTTTTTTGAACAGTAAAAATATAGATTTTTATCACCTTATATAATGATTGTTTATAAGTTTTAATAATGAAAAAATAGAGGTTTAAAATAGCTATTCATTAACCAAATCTATTGTGGTAAAAGTTTTATAATTCCTAAATTTTCTACGCCCACATAAATAAAACCATCTAAGCCTTGTTCTATAGATCGAACTCTACCTATGCCTTCTAAAAGCTTAACTTCTTTAAAAACTTTATCTTTCTTTACTATACATCTACTCAAATATTGAAATTTTAAAGAACCAACCAATAAATTACCTTTCCAATTACCATAAACATCACTATTAATAAAGGCCATACCACTTGGAGCGATTGAAGGAGTCCAATAATGAATAGGGCTTTCCATACCTTTCATATAAGTTTTATCTGTAAATTTTGTACCACTATAATTTACACCATAACTTACTTTTGGCCAACCGTAATTTTTAGCTTTATTAATTATGTTGATTTCATCTCCTCCTTTTGGTCCATGCTCATGAGACCATATTTCATTGGTAAAAGGATTCATGACTAAGCCTTGAGGATTCCTGTGTCCATAACTATAAATTGCTTTTTTAGCATTTTTTACTGAAACAAATGGGTTATCTGAAGGAATACTTCCATCATCCTTTAAGCGATAAATCTTTCCACAATCTCTGGTCAAGTCTTGAGGATTTACATCTCTATTTCCCCTATCTCCAACACTAAAATAAACGTGATTGTCTGAGTCAAAAACAATTCTTGACCCAAAATGCTGACCTCTGTTTGAGTTAGGAGAAGCCTTGTAAAGCACTTCTTGGTTGATTAAAGCAAAATCTTTAAGTTGTGCTCTCATTAAAGTTGTATTACCTCCTCTACCTTCACCAATACTCGAAGCGTATGTAAAATAGATCCATCCGTTTTCGGTAAAATTTGGATGTAATTCAATATCTAATAAACCTCCTTGCCCTCTCAAGTAAATTTCTGGCCCATTTTTAATTGTAGTTTTTACGCCATTTTTAAAATGAATAATTTTTCCAGATTTTTCGTTGATAAGCATTGAATTATCTGGTAAGAATACAAAACCCCAAGGATTTTTTAATTCGGGCACAATTACCTCATATTCCTTACTCTGAGCACTTAAAGCAATTGAAATAATACAAGAAATAATTACAAGTGATTTTTTTAAAAACATATCTAGAAATTTCAAGAATTTTAAATACAATATATAAATATTATTCTATATTTGCAGTCCTAAATTGATGACTAAGTTTCGGGGTGTAGCGTAGCCCGGTCATCGCGCCTCGTTTGGGACGAGGAGGTCGCAGGTTCGAATCCTGCCACCCCGACTTTTAAGCCTTTAGATATATTCTAGAGGCTTTTTTTTGTGCCTGAAACAAACTTTAACGTAAGTTTTTGTTTAACTTAAATTAAAATCCTTTAAACAATTTGTATCTTTGTTTAAATCAACTAAAACAAAGTAATGCAAGTATTTAATCAAGAAGATATATTTAAACTGAATAAAATCTACAGAATCAATTTAATTAACAGTTGTTCTGGTTTTAAATCAGCTAATTTATTAGGAACAATTTCTGAAGAAGGCATCACAAATGTGGCTGTATTTAGTTCAGTTACTCACCTAGGTTCTAGCCCTCCAACCTTAGGTTTTATTTTAAGACCAACAACGGTTCCAAGAAATACACACAAAAATTTAAAAGATTTAGGGTATTTCACCATAAACCATATCTGGGAAGATGTTATTGAAGACGCACACCATACGTCTGCTAAATATCCTGATGAAGTTTCAGAATTTGACATGACTGATTTAGAACCCGAATTTAAAGGAGACTTTAAAGCTCCGTTTGTTAAAGGAGCTCCTGTACAAATGAGTATGAAATTCATAGAGGAAATCTATGTACCCTCTAATGATGTTATGTTAATCGTAGCACAAATTCAAGAATTATATGTACAAGATGAATTATTAGAAAGTGATGGGTTAATCAATTTATCTAAAGGAAATGTTGCCACAATAAATGGATTAGACACGTATGCTATTCCTAAATTTAAGAAGCAACTTAGCTACCAAAGACCTAAAGAAACAAAACTATAAAAATGAAAATATTAGTAACAGGCGCAACTGGTTATATTGGCAAACGTTTAATTCCGTTATTATTAAACGATGGTCATAAAATCGTGTGTCCTGTTCGTGATAAAATTAGAGCAGAAAACTACTATAAAGATCAAACTAATGTTGAATTAATTGAGGCTGATTTTCTAAACAGACATACACTAGAAGCAATACCTAAAGATATTGATGCTGCCTACTATTTAATTCATTCCATGTCTAATTCTGCAAGAGAGTTTCACATATTAGAAGAGAAGTGTGCAACCAATTTTAAAACTTTTGCAGAAACTACTTCTATTAAACAAGTTATTTATTTAAGTGGAATTACCAACGACACTAAACTGTCTAAACATTTATTATCTAGAAAAAATGTTGAAAAAACTTTAGCTTCTGGAAATTACGCATTAACCACATTTAAAGCAGGAATTATAGTTGGTTCTGGAAGTTCATCTTTCGAAATTATAAGAGACTTGGTAGAAAAACTACCAGTAATGGTTGCTCCTAAATGGTTAAATACAAAAACACAACCTCTATCAATAAGAGATGTGCTTTCATTTTTATACAAGGCACTAGGTAAAAAAGAATTATTTAATACTTCTTATGACATTTTTGGACCTGAAGTTTTAACCTACAAAACAATGCTTTTGCAATTTGCAGAAGTTAGAAAACTTAAAAGAAGTATTCTTACAGTTCCAGTAATGACTCCAAAACTATCATCTTATTGGCTTTATTTTGTAACCTCTACTTCTTACAAACTTGCAAGTTCATTGGTAAATTCTATGGGCGTTGAAGTTATTGGAGAAAAAAGCGACATCAACAAAATACTTGATGTAAACCCAATGTCCTATAAAGATGCTGTAAAACTAGCTTTTAAAAAGATAGAGCAAAACAGTATTATTTCTAGTTGGAAAGACTCGTACATAAGCAGTGGAAAGTTAAAAAACTATGTGCACGAATTTATAAATGTACCTGAGTATGGTTGCTTTAAAGATTATAAAAAAAGAAAAATTACCAATCGTGAAAAAGCCTTAAATAAAATTTGGGCAATTGGTGGGGAAACAGGTTGGTATTATGGAACTGTTTTATGGAAAATAAGAGGATTTATAGATCAGTTTTTTGGTGGAGCAGGTTTGCGAAGAGGAAGAAGACACCCAACCGAACTAAATGCGGGTGATGCCCTTGACTTTTGGAGAGTTATTTATGCTGATAAAGAAAAAGGTAAACTTTTACTCTATGCTGAAATGATTTTACCTGGAGAAGCTTGGCTAGAATTTAAAATTAAAGACGGCACATTATACCAAACAGCAACATTTAGACCTCATGGAATTGCAGGTAGATTATATTGGTACTCAGTAGTTCCTTTTCATTGGTTTATTTTTAATGGAATGATAAATAAAATTGCTAAAGTTTAAACTTTTGAAAAAACAACAGTTACCCACAAAAGATTGCCCTGTTTGTAATAGACCATTTACTTGGCGCAAAAAATGGGAGAAAAACTGGGCAAACGTAAAATATTGTAGCGAAAAATGCAGAAGAAACAAAACACAACAGGCTTAATATGGTTTCGTAATAATTTACGAACTCAAGACAATACATCAATTCAAAAAGCAATACAAAATCACGATAAGGTAATTGCAATCTATTTTTTTGACCCAAAATATTTTAAAGAAGATGAATTTGGGTTTCAAAAAACTGCAAAATTCAGAGCACAGTTTTTATTAGAAACTATAACTGATTTAAAACAGCAACTAAAAGATTTAAACATAACACTTCTTACCTATTTTGATGCTCCTGAAAATCAGTTGTTAAATATTACAGAAACTTATAAAGTTGATACAATTTACACCCAAAAAGAATGGACAAAAGAAGAATTAGATACCAATAAATTAGTTTTAAAAACAATGTCGGATACTGTAAATTTTGTTGAAGACTATGATCAATTTTTATACCATCCAGAAACTGTTTCAAATAACTTTAGTAACATTCCAAATGTATTTACTCAGTTTAGAAAAAAGCTAGAGAAATACGTAAAAATTCAAGAAGAAATTTTAATAGACAAGCATGACGATTCTAATTTAATACATAATCCTACAGAAATACCTTCGCTTAAAGAGTTAGGCTTTAATGATTTTGTCATGCCTAAAAAATCAGCATTTCCTTTTAAAGGAGGAGAAACTGCTGCTTTAGAACGATTAAATTATTACCTTTTTGAAAGTAAAAAAGTAGGTTTCTACAAGAAAACAAGAAATGGTTTGGTAGGCACAGATTACTCAACAAAATTCTCTCCTTGGTTAGCAAATGGCAGCTTATCTGCTAGAACTATATATTATCAAATTAAAAAATACGAAGCTGAATTTGGATCAAATCAATCTACGTATTGGGTAATTTTTGAATTAATCTGGAGAGATTATTTCAAGTACATTTCTTTAAAATATGGTTATGAAATATTTAAAATAGGTGGAATTTTAGAAAGAAATTATCAATGGAATGTAGATAAGAATTGTATACAAGATTGGATCAATGGAAACACAAAAGATGATTTTGTGAATGCTAACATGATTGAGTTAAAAGAAACTGGATGGATGAGTAACAGAGGTAGGCAAAATGTTGCTTCTTACTTTGCCAAAGAATTATTACAAGACTGGAGAATTGGAGCTGCCTATTTCGAATCACTTTTACTAGATTATGATGTGCATAGTAACTATGGTAATTGGATGTATGTTGCTGGTGTTGGAAACGATCCTAGAGATAGAAAATTCAATACTCAATTACAGGCAGAAAGATATGACGCAAACCATAAATTCAGAAAATTGTGGTTAGAAAAAACCTTATTTTAAGATGAAGACCTTACGTTTAATTTTAGGAGATCAACTAAACAGCAAGCATTCTTGGTTTACAAACGATGATGACAATAGTACTTATTGTTTATTTGAAATGCGTCAAGAAACCGATTATGTAAAACATCATATTCAAAAGGTAGCAGGTTTTTTTGCTGCCATGAGAAATTTTGCAGAAGAGCTTAATACTCAAAACAAAAAGGTTATCTATTTTAAATTAAATGATGAATTAAATACTCAAAATTTAACTGAAAATATTAATTACTTACTTGAGCAACATCACTTCGAAAAATTTGAATATTTAACCCCAGATGAATACAGATTAGATCATCAACTTAAAGAATTCTGTGATTTATTAACCATAGAAAGCAAAGTATATACTACTGAACATTTTTATACTGACAGGAATGATTTAGCCTCTTTTTTCAAAGGCAAAAAACAATTTTTGATGGAAAGTTTTTACAGAAACATGCGTAAAAAACATCAAATATTAATGGTTAATGAGCAACCTGAAGGAGGAAAATGGAACTATGATGCTAGGAATAGAAAAAAGTGGAAAGGAGAAACTTTAATTCCGTCTGCTAAAAATTTTGATAATGATGTTTCTGAAATTGTAACTGAAATTGAAAAAGCTGGGGTTGAAACAATAGGTAAAATCAATGCTAAATATTTTGAATATCCTATTTCTAGAAAGCAAGCGCTAACTCAACTTTCTTATTTCTGCGGACATTTGTTAGTTCATTTTGGCGATTATCAAGATGCCATGCATACAGACCAAGTTTTTCTTTTTCATTCAAAAATATCATTTGCAATGAACACGAAAATGATATCTCCTAAAGAAATTGTAGAAACAACATTAGCTACTTACAGAAAAAGAAAAGATGAAATAGATATTTCACAGGTAGAAGGTTTTATAAGACAAATAATTGGTTGGCGAGAATACATGAGAGGCATGTATTGGATGTTAATGCCAGACTACAAAAAAGAGAATTTTCTAAATAATAAAAACAAATTACCAGATTTCTTTTGGACAGGGAAAACAAAAATGAATTGTCTAAAAAATGCCATTCACAATTCATTAGATAATGGGTATGCGCATCACATTCAAAGACTAATGATTACTGGTAATTTTGCGCTATTAACTCAAATAGATCCTGATGAAATTGATGCTTGGTATTTAGGGATTTATGTAGATGCTATAGAATGGGTTCAACTGCCAAACACAAGAGGTATGAGCCAATTTGCAGATGGTGGAAAAATAGCAACAAAACCTTATGTTTCTAGTGGTAGTTATATAAGTAAAATGAGCAATTATTGTGATTCTTGTAGTTATAAAAAAACAAAGAAATTTGGTGATGATGCATGCCCATTTAACAGTTTATACTGGAATTTTCTTGACGAAAAACAAGATAAGCTTAGCACCAACTTTAGAATAAAAATGATGTATAGCTTATTGAATAAAATGTCTGCAGAAGACAGAACCAAAATAAAAGAGAAAGCAAATCATATTATCGAAAATTTAGATGAATATTAGAAGAGAAGAAATTAATGTAGTTTGGTTTAAACGTGATTTACGTTTGCAAGATAATGAGGCTATTCAAAATGCCTTATTAACTAAAAAACCTGTGCTATTTCTTTATGTTTTCGAAAATTCACTTTTAGAAGACCCTCATTATAATATTCGTCATTGGAATTTTATTAAAGAATCTATACAAGAGCTAAATGATGATTTAACCGCATTTAACACTAAAATTTTAACAGTAACATCAGAAGTAATTACCGTTTTTAATCAGCTACAAAATTTCTATAAAATTGATACTGTATTTTCTCATCAAGAAACCGGCTTACTTAAAACATACAATAGAGATAAAGACTTTGCAAGATACTGCAGAAACAACTCAATAAATTGGGTAGAGAATAACAACAATGGCGTTTTAAGAGGACTTTTAAACAGACATGATTGGTTAGAAAAGTGGGAAAATTTTATGTATAAACCACAAATCAAAAATGATTTTAAAAACAGAAATCTAATTTCTGAAGATGAAATAACAACCATAGAAAACCATTTTATTGTTACAGATCTAGAAACGCCCAAAGAGGCCAAATTTCAAAAAGGAGGATCAAAAATGGGCTGGAGATATGCCAATAGTTTTTTTGAAGAACGTTACAAAAACTATATGAACCATATTTCTAAACCAGCTTTATCTAGAAAAAGTTGCAGTAGGCTATCACCTTACATAGCTTGGGGGAATTTGTCTATTAGACAGGTTTATCAAAAAGCTATAATGCTCAAAAACGATGAAAACAAAAGACAACTAGGTGCTTTTGTTAGTAGGTTAAGATGGCAAGCGCACTTCATTCAAAAATTTGAAATGGAGCATACTATGGAAGAAGCAAGTATCAATAAAGGATATCATAAATTAAAAAAGAACATTTCTACTAAATATCAAAAAGCATGGAGAGAGGGTAAAACTGGTTTCCCAATTATTGATGCTTCTATGCGTTGTTTATCAGAAACTGGTTATTTAAATTTTAGAATGCGTTCTATGCTAGCCTCTTTTTTTACGCATATTTTATGGCAGCCTTGGCAAGACTCTTCTCATCACTTATCGCAGTTGTTTCTAGATTTCGAACCTGGAATTCATTTTCCTCAACTAAACATGCAATCAGGAGAAACTGGCATTAACGAAATAAGAGTTTACAACCCAATTAAAAATAGTTTAGAACATGATGAAGATGCGAATTTCATAAAAGAATGGGTGCCTGAATTGGCAAACTTACCTACAGCATTTATTCATCAACCCTATTTAATGACACCATTAGATGAGCAATTTAACAACTTTAAATTGGGTGTAGATTACCCTAAACCTATTGTAGATTTTAAATCTGCAAGAAAAAGAGCAACACAAACTCTTTGGGACATGAAAAAAGATCCTGATGTTCTTAAAGAGAATTATAGAATACTAAAAACACATACTCTTTTAGACAGAAAGAAATTACTTCAAAACCAATAAATTATTAAAATATACAAATCAAAATATTTTGTTAATTTTTGTTTAACTAATTAAATAATATATTAAACAAAACATTTTTTTGCGTATCTTTGATATGTGATATTTAATACAACACATAATAATAAGGATACTGAGAAAGCAATTAACAATTTGTTAGGTGCACCTTATTCTTTTTTTCAATCTATAAAATTAAAAGGCACAGGCTCTAAAAGAATGATTATTGATGAAGTAAGTATTGGCTTCAAAAATATGATGAATACTGTTGCTGATATTAATTACGGTAATATAGAATTACGAGAAAAAGGCTTGTTGGTTCACATTAACAAAGGATTAAAGAATTTTAGCTGGGCCATACCATTTTATCAATTACACATTTATAAAACTAGCGGATTTAGCATTCATGCTCAAGGTAATTTTGTTCGATTTAAAAACAACAAATTGTTGAAAGAAAACAAGAAGTTTATCGACAAATTAATTGATTTAAAAATTAAAAATGACGAACAGTTTGATTTTCAAAATGTTCAATAATAATAACATGACAACTTTAAACAACATACAAATTGACAGAATTATTGAAATGGCTTGGGAAGACAGAACCACCTTTGAAGCTATTCAATTTCAATTTGGATTAAAAGAACAAGAGGTTATTAATTTAATGAGAAAAGAAATGAAGCCTAGCAGCTTTAGAATGTGGAGAAAAAGGGTTCAAGGAAGAAAAACAAAACACGAAAAGCTAAGAACATTTGAAAAAGGCAGGTTTAAATGTTCTAGACAGAAATCAATATCTAATAACTCTATTGCCAAAAGATAACTAACAGTGCTTTGCTTTTAAGTTTAGGGTACTTAAAGACAGCACATTAAAAAGATACTATTATGATTACAGATGTAATACTTAAAGAAAAGCAAACAGACCAAAAATTAAATGGTTTTTCATTCGAAGAAGTAGGTGATGATCATCTATTTACAGGTTTAGAAACCCCAATGAAAAAAGATGCTTTTAAACTTTCTGATCAAGAAAAGAAAGAAAAAATTGCTATCCTTTTTGAAGAAATTATGGATGTAATGGGCCTAGACCTTACAGACGATTCTTTACAAGGCACTCCAAAAAGAGTTGCAAAAATGTATATTGATGAAATTTTTTCTGGCTTAAACCCTGCAAACAAGCCAAAAGTTGCCTTATTTGATAACAAATACAAATACAACCAAATGTTGGTTGAAAAGAATATAACTTTTTACTCTAACTGTGAGCATCACTTTGTACCAATTATTGGTAAAGCACATGTAGCTTACATTTCTTCTGGTAAAGTTATTGGTTTATCTAAATTAAACAGAATTGTACAGTATTATGCAAAAAGACCTCAAGTGCAAGAAAGGTTAACAAACCAAATTGCAGAAGAGCTAAAAGGCATTTTAGGTACAGAAGATGTTGCTGTTATTATAGATGCTAAGCATTTATGTGTATCTTCTAGAGGAATTAAAGACGATACCTCAGCTACAGTTACCTCATACTTTGGAGGTAAATTCAACAATCAAGAAAAAATAGCAGAATTACAAAACACTTTAAATTATTAGTTATGGATTTAATTCAAAAAGCAATCGAGTTCGAAAACAGAAAAAAAAGATTCCCAACTACTAGCGATCGTATTTTGGCATCTAGAGAAGCAAAGTCTTTAATATTGGAGCTGAATGAAGTTTACAAACAAACTAAAGACAGCAATATTATGGATATAATGAAACGCTTAACTGTTATAAAACAAAAAATTGAAAAGCGTTTAAAAGGTAAACCTTTAACAGCAGCATAATAAACCTAGATTTTGCTTGATTTTCTAACAAATATATTTATATTGCCAAATTAGAAAATTACCAAAATTACATAATGGAATTATTAGAAAGAGCTACTGAGTTCGAAAACAGAAAATTTTCGTTTAAAACAACTAGCGACAGAATTTTAGCTTCAAGAGAAGTTAAAGCACTTATACTAGAATTAAACGAAGTATATAAACTAGAAAAAGATCCTGAAATTATGGATCAAATGAAGCGCCTTACAGCAGTTAAACAAAAAATTGAAAAGCGCTTGAAAGGAAGACGATAAAAAGATGAAAAACATTATAGTTATTGGAGGTAGTAAAGGAATAGGAAACGCAATTTTAACCTCTTTGCTAGAAAACAACAAGGTTTATAATATCAGCAGATCAAAACCAGAAATAGACCACAATAACTTAATACATCACTCCTTAGATATTTTGCAAGATGATTTGCCAAATATCGAAAGTGTAGACACCTTAATCTACTGCCCAGGAAGTATAAATCTAAAACCTATTTCTAGATTAAAATTAGACGATTTTAGAAGTGACTTCGAAATTAACGTTATTGGTGCAGTAAAAGCAATACAACATTATTTACCTTCTCTTAAAAAAGGTAACAAACCATCTATATTATTATTCAGTACAGTTGCTGCAAAATTAGGTATGCCTTTTCATGCCAGTGTTGCAGCAGCAAAATCTGCTGTAGAAGGAATTACAAAATCTTTAGGAGCAGAATTTGCACCTAATATTCGTGTAAACGCCATTGCACCAACTGTTACAGACACAGATTTAGCCTCTAAGTTGTTAAGAAATGACAGAATGATAGAAAATATCACAGAACGTCATCCTTTAAAAAAATACCTACAACCTAATGAAGTTGCAGATCTTGCAAACTTTTTAATCTCAGAAAAAGCAGCCTCTATATCAGGACAAATTTTTGAATTAGATTGTGGTATTGTAAGCTTCAAAATATAAAACTTTACATTTTATGACTAATATCTACGATATTAAAATTGATAGTTTACAAGGTAAACCTATCAATCTTGGTGATTTTAAAAACAAACACATTCTTTTTGTGAATGTAGCTTCAAAGTGTGGCTTTACGCCACAATATAAAGATTTAGAAAAGTTACATCAACAATACAAAGACGAACTTATTGTAATAGGCGTTCCTTGCAATCAATTTGGAAGTCAAGAACCTGGTAATGCAAATGAAATTGAAGAATTTTGCGAGGTGAATTATGGCGTAACTTTCTTAATTACTGAAAAGATAGACGTGAAAGGTGTAAATCAACATCCTTTGTATACTTGGTTAACGTCTAAAGATTTTAATGGTAAAAAGAGTTCTTCAGTAAAATGGAATTTTCAAAAATATTTAGTTTCACCAGAAGGCAAATTGATTGATTATTATTTTTCTATTACAAAACCATTAAGTTCTAAAATAACAAAACACATTTCATAATTATGTTTGGACTATTCAAAAAGAAATCAGAAGAGCAAAAGCTTCAAGAAAAATATAAGAAATTAATGGAAGAAGGTTACAAACTGCAATCTATTAATAGAAGTGATAGTGATCAGAAATACTTAGAAGCTGATGCTGTTTTAAAACAGATAGAAGCTTTAAAAGCATAATTTATTGTAAACTAATAAACCAATTTGCAACCAAACAAAAAATTAGCGCTAATTTCGATTGCCTTTAGGCTTGTACTTTAATTAACGAATTCAAAATTAATTTCTACTGAATTTTATTGCATTAAGTACACCTAAGGTTCTAACTTTTAACCTAACTAATGACGAAAATACAGTATTTAGAAAATGGATTATCAGATTTAAGAAATCAACTTAAACACCATAAATTATATAATAATCTTCATGAAATTGAAGATATTAAAATTTTTATGGAACATCATGTTTATGCTGTTTGGGATTTTATGTCTCTTTTAAAAAGTCTACAAAACCATCTTACCACCACTCAAGTACCTTGGACACCATCTAAAACGCCACAATTAGCAAGATTTATAAATGAAATTGTATTTGCTGAAGAAAGTGATGTAAATGAATTAGGTGAAGCAAAAAGTCATTTTGAAATGTACTTAGATGCAATGATTCAATTAGGTGCAAACACCACTAAAATTGACAACTTTCTATCATTTATAAATCATGGTAGCTCAGTAAAATTAGCCATAGAAAAAACAGATTTACCTCAAAAAATTGCAGACTTTATCAACTTTACGTTTTCCGTAATTAATACACATCAACCTCATGTAATTGCTGCTGCATTTACATACGGTAGAGAAGACATTATACCAGACATGTTTTTGAGTATCATTAATAATTCAGAAAATCATCAGCAAAAAACAGAAAAACTAAAGTATTATTTAGAACGTCATATAGAATTAGATGGTGATGAGCATGGACCATTATCTTTACAAATGATTGAACAACTTTGTGGAGATGATGATATAAAATGGAATGAAACTCTATTTATTGCTAAAGAATCTTTAACTCAAAGAATTGAATTATGGAATACTATTAATGAACTAATTCTGGAAAAAAAATACGTTGAACATTAGAAACTGCTATGAAAATATACACTCTTCACAAATCACAGAAACTACCAATTACTTTAGATGAAGCTTGGAATTTTCTTTCAAACCCTAAAAACTTAAAGATAATCACTCCAGATTATATGTCTTTTGATATTGTATCAAAAATAGACAGACCTCTTTATACAGGCCAAATAATTCAATATATTGTAACACCCTTATTAGGAATTAAAACAAAATGGGTTTCAGAAATTACACATATAGAAGACAAGAAGTATTTTGTAGACGAACAAATGTATGGTCCATATTCTCTATGGCATCACAAACATTTCATTAAGGAAATTGAAGGTGGTGTAGAAATGGAAGATATTATAGATTATAAAGTTCCATTAGGTTTTTTAGGTCAACTTGTGCATCCCATTTTGGTTAAGCCAAAATTAGAAGAGATTTTTAATTACAGACAAAAAAAGTTATTAGAACTTTTTGGAGAATATAAATAAGCATGAAAGATACAGTTACTGTTTTTTGGTTTAGAAGAGATTTACGTTTAGATGACAACATTGGTTTTTACAATGCTTTAAAATCTGAACACAAAGTTTTACCTATTTTTATTTTTGATAAAGAAATTTTATCAAAATTACCAAAGGATGATGCTAGAGTAACTTTTATTTATGATACGCTTCAAGAAATGAGAGGCGAATTACAAGATAATTATGGAAGCAGCATTGCTATGTTTCATGGCAATCCTGAATCAGTTTTTTCAGAATTAATTAAAAATTATACTATTGATGCTGTTTTTACCAATCGTGACTATGAACCATATGCAACAAAAAGAGATGAGTCTATTGAACAATTGTTAAGTGAGAATGACATTGAATTTAAAACGTTTAAAGATCAAGTAATTTTTGAAAAAGATGAAGTTGTAAAAAAAGATGGAGACCCCTACAAAGTCTACACACCGTACATGAAGCTTTGGAAAGAACAGTTTAAAAAAGAAGATTTAAAAATTTATTATACTAATGATGTTTTAGATAATCTTATCCAAAATTCAAGATTACCAAATTTAAGTCTATCAGATATTGGGTTTACAAAATCTAATCAAGAAATAACACCATACACAGTTACTCCTACCTTAATTAAGGAGTATGAAGATACACGTAATTTTCCTGCTCAAGACGCAACTTCACATTTAGGACCACATTTAAGATTTGGAACAGTAAGCGTAAGAAAAATGGTGAAAAAAGCCATGGCAGAATCGAATGAAGTTTTTTGGCAGGAATTAATTTGGAGAGAGTTTTTCATGCAAATTCTTTGGCATTTTCCACATACAAAAGACGAAGCCTTTAAAAGCAAGTACGATAGAATTGAATGGAGAAATAATGAAAGGGAATTTAAAGCCTGGTGTAAAGGAGAAACTGGTTATCCTTTAGTAGATGCTGGAATGCGTCAATTAAACGAAACTGGTTTTATGCACAACAGAATTAGAATGTTAGTAGGTAGTTTTTTATGCAAACATTTATTGATTGATTGGAGATGGGGTGAAGCCTATTTTGCAGAAAAACTGCACGATTATGAAATGGCTAGTAATGTTGGTAATTGGCAATGGGTAGCTGGTTCAGGAGTAGATGCATCTCCTTATTTTAGAATATTCAATCCAACCACACAAATTAAGAAGTTTGACAAGGATTTAAAATATATTAAAAAATGGGTAAAAGATTATGAAAAATCTAGTTATCCTAAAGAAATTATAGATCATAAATCGGCTAGAGAACGATGTTTAACCGTTTATAAGGCAGCAGTAAGTTAATCTTTTTAAGCACTTAATTTACACACAAATACATCAGTATATTATCAACAATTTCTTGAGTTTGTAATTACTAATTGTAGTCAAAATTAATTATATTGCAGAGTTGCGAAAATTTTGATACTTTTTACAAATTATTCGTATTTTTTAAATCTGTAATAGTAGTATAAAATATGCCTACAAAAGCAATTCAAGATTTTTTAGATAATACTTTAGACGATTCTGTACAACAAATATCTGGTTCAGATGCTGCTTTCTTATATGCAGACTCTCCAACCAGCCCAATGCACATTGCAACTTTAACCATTGTTGAAGGTTCATTAGAATATCAAGACTTTAAAGATATTGTTGCTTCTAAATTGCATTTAATACCAAAATTTAGAAAAAGGTTACTTAATGTACCTATGAATTTAGATTATCCTTATTGGGTAGACGATCCTAATTTTGATATCGATTTGCATGTAAATCGTTTAAAACTTCCAGAACCAGCAGATTGGAGCACACTTAGAGAGTTAACCTCATCTATATTCAGCAGCTCATTAGATTTAAGAAGGCCTTTATGGTCTATGAGTTTTATAGAAGGCTTAGACAATGTATCTCAAGTGCCAAAAGGCTCTGTAGCCATTGTGTCTAAAGTACACCATGTAATGATTGATGGTAGTTCTGGAGTAGGAATTATGGGTATTTTATTTGATAAAAATTTAGATGATAAAAACAAAAAAATACCTAAACCAAAACCTTTTGAACCTAATCCATTACCAGATGAATTAAATTTATTGCTTAAAAGTTCGGTTGGCTTTTTGAAAAATCCATTAAAAATTCCGAAACTTTTAGGAGAAACTGCATTTTCTTTTATAAAAGGAAATATTAAAACTCAGGTTGGTTTAAAAAAGCCTTTAAAAAGTTCTTTATTCACACCAAATACAATCTTTAATAAATCTGTATCACCAAAAAGAACTTGGGGTACAGCTATATTATCTTTTGATAGAATAAATACACTAAGAAAAATAATGAACGTTAGCATTAACGACATTATTTTAAGTATTTGTGCTGGTGCCATTCGAAAATATTTACAAGAAAAAGAAAAACTACCTGTTCAACCACTTGTAGCAAATGTTCCTATTTCCATACGTGTAAAAGGAGAAAAGCAAGAGATGGACAATCAAATTTCTAACATGTTGGTTAGAATTGCGACACATATAGATAACCCTATAGAAAGGTTAGAATATATTCAAGAACAAACTAGTTTAGGTAAATCAAGACATAAAGCTATTGGTGCTAAAGCACTTTCTAAAATGGCAGATGCTGTGCCTTTTGGCTTAGCCAATTTAGCAGCTGGCTTGTATAGCAAGTACAATATTAAAGAATTTCACAGGCCACCATTTAATGTAACTATTACCAATGTGCCTGGCCCACAAATTCCATTGTATTTAAGAGGCCATAAAATATTATCAATTTTTGGTTTAACCCCAGTTTTAGATGGTTTTGGGTTAATAATTGCGGCTTTCAGTTATAATGGTTTAGTATCTTTAACTACAACTTCTGATGCTAAAACAATGCCTGATGCAGATGTTTTTGCAAGATATATTAGAGAGTCTGCAAATGAATTAGAAGAACTAATATTAGCCAAACAAAAATTAGGCACTGATGACAAAATTCCATCAGTAAAACTAAAAAGCAGGGTGTTTTTTACGGCTTTTAAAAAGTATTTAAAAAGCAATCCAAAATTGATCAAACAACATGCTGGTTTGTATGATTTTGAATTAAGTAATTCAATCGAAAAAATAAATTATCAGTTAGAAATTTCCGAGAAAAAACTATCATTTCGAAAAAAGAGTACAGCCAAACCTTTAGTAAAAATTAGCATTGATGATGATATACTTTATCAACTTTATAAGAAAAACTTACTTTTAGATGAAGTTATGATTCAAGACAGGCTAAAGCTAAAGGGTACTAAAAAGAACACAGATAAGTTATTTAAATTATTCATTAATTTCTTTGATAAAAATTAATGGCAGTTATTACAAGTACGTTTACTTCTTTGGGTAATGAAGAAATATTTTATTATAGATGGAAACCCAAAGATGCACAAAATATTAAGGGAGTTGTTCAAATCTCACATGGAGTTGGCGAACATGCAGCAAGATATAAATCTATAGCCAAGGTTCTCAAAAAGCAGGGTTATGAAGTGTATGCCAATGATCATAGAGTACATGGTAAATCTGTAAAAACCAATGCTCATTTGGGTTTTTATGATGGTGATGATTATTTTTCTGATGCCATTTTTGACATGAGAAAGCTTACTGAAATTATAAAAGCCGAGCATCCTAATAAAAAAATTATTTTGTTAGGTCATAGTATGGGGTCTTTATTATCTAGAGCCTATGCAACCAAATATGGTAATGATTTGGAGGCATTAATACTTTCTGGAACTGCGAGTTTTATGAAAGGAATTGGCACTTTTGGTTTAATTAGTGCCAAAATTTTTACCAAACTAAATGGCAAACACAGAAGTAATGAAATTTTAAAAAATATATTTTTTAATCAATTTAATAAAGAATTTAAACCAAATAGAACCAAAGTAGATTGGATTAGTAGCGATAAAAATCAAATTGATAAATTTGAAGCAGATCCACTAAGAGTAGAGGACTTTTCTTTAAGCGTATTTTTAGATATTTTAAAAGGTAGCAAAGAAATTAACGAAAGTGCTACTTTTGAAAATACCCCAAAAGAATTGCCTATTTATATTTTTTCTGGAGATAAAGATCCTGTAGGAGAAATGGGGAAAGGTGTTAGAAAAGTTGCCAAAAACTATAAAAAATATGGCAGCAAAGACGTAACCCTTAAAATCTACAAAGATGGCAGACATGAAATGTTGAATGAAGTAAATCGAAAAGTGGTTCAAAAAGATTTACTAGAGTGGCTTAACAGTAAAATTGAAGCCAAAAATTAAATTATGGAAAACAATAGAATTGTATATAAATCATTTGCAAAATTAGCAGTAGCTATTGCTGTTGCTCAAGGTGCAAGCCTTAATAAGGCAAAAAAACTTATTATTAAAAGTTTTGACAGACACCCTTACCAAGAAGATATTTCTAAAATTGTAAAAAAAGTAAAGCTAGAAAAAGAAAACTTAAACATATTAAGCAATAACTGTATTTCAATTTGTGAAGATTTTGGTCCTGACAGAGACTATATTACACTCGTTTCTTTGCTAGAAAACATCTATCAGATTGAAGAATTTGAAGAAATTGAAAAAGATACCATTTCAAATATCATTAATACTTTTAAAACAGAAATAGAAAGAATTAATGCAAACATACCTCCTCCTCCACTTTATAATGTACTATTAGAAACAAGAGCAGTAGCAGAATGGACGTCTATGCTTTGGCTTTATCCTTTTATTCCAAAACATAAAAGCAAAAAAAACAAGCCAGTACTATTAATGCCTCCTTATTTAGGGAATGATAATTCTACAACTTTTGTTCGAAAATATTTAAAATCTTTAGGGTTCAAAACCTATAAGTGGGATCTTGGTGTAAATATGATTAACTCCAAATCGCTCCCAAAACTCATAGAAAAACTAGATGAAATTTACGATAAGCATCAAGAAAAAGTAAGTCTTGTTGGTTGGAGTGGAGGTGGAATATTTGCTAAAATTATTGCAAATCGATATCCAGAAAAAGTAGAGCAATTAATTACAATTGGTTCTCCTGTTTGGGGTGTTAAAAATATGAAAACACCAATAATTAGAAGTTTAGAATTTATTAGAGGTACTAAACTAAAAGAACGAAATGATAAATTCATTAAAGAATTAGAAGAAATTCCTTTAGTACCAATAACCTGTATTTACACCAAAACAGATGGTTTAATTCCATGGAAAAATTGTACTGAAGCAGAAACATATAGAGATGACATTAAAAATGTTGAAGTTTTTGGCAGTCATTGTGGCATGGGTGCAAATGCAACTGTTTTACTTACGGTTGCAAACGCATTGAACGCGAACATAGAAAAATCGTCTAAAAAATCTATCATAGAAAAATTTGAAACCTTATTCTTTCCTCATTTTTGGGAAGAGAAAGGATTCTCGAAATTCACCAATCTTTTTTTTAATTGATTATGGAAAACAATTTAAAGAATATTACCAATCACCCTAAGTATCAAGCAAGTTTGTTAGAAATTGCGAAATCAGAAAAAATTGATATTAGTGAAGTACAACAAAAAGGTGAAGAATATATTCAAGAATTGTATTCACAACAACATCCTATAGCAAATTTATTATCGGTAAAAGGCTTTCAATTTATGATGTCTAAAGCCTACAATAATAAAATTGATGTAGATCCTCAAGAAATAAAAAAACTAATGAAATTAATGCGTCAAAACTCTGTCGCATTTATTTTAACACATAAAACCTATTTAGATACTGTTGTTTTGGTTACAACCTTAGCACAATATGGTATGCCTATACCTTTCACTTTTGGAGGTATCAACTTGGCATTTCCTGGTTTAAAACAATTAGGTAAAAAATCTGGATTAATTTTTATTAGAAGAAGCTTTAAAGACGATTTAATTTACAAAGCTTCTCTAAGACACTACATTTCTTGTCTCATTGAAAATGGAGATCATCTTACTTGGAACATAGAAGGTACAAGATCTAGAACAGGAAAAATTGTGTATCCACAAATGGGTATTTTAAAATACATTATGGAAGGTGCTAAAGAAAGCACCAGAAAAATCAAATATGTGCCTGTATCTATTGTGTACGATTTAATTCCGGATGTAAAACAGATGACAGAGGAAGGTAGAGGTTTAGAAAAACAATCTGAAGACATTAAAGGTTTTGTAAAATATTTTAGGAAATTAGGCAATGAATATGGTAAAGCTGCTATTCGTTTTGGAGAACCTGTAGAAGCAAATGAGCATCAAAATGCGATTATTCCAGATATAGAGGAAGACAGCTATTCAGATAAAAACACCTTACCACGTTTTGCTTTTGAGTTAATTCATAAAGCAAACATGATTACGCCTGTAACAACAGTTTCTTTAGTATGTAACGTTTTACTGAACAACTTTGCTTTAACCAAAAAAGAGATAGAATTTAGTGTTCTTAAGTTAATGAACTATATAGAACAACGAAAGAATGATGTTCTTATTGAACGTGGAAAAAGCATAAGTGCATCTGTTCAAAAAGCATTGAACCTTCTAAAGAGTTCAGGAATCATTCAAAAAAATAAAGCCGGTTATAAAACTAAATACACTTTAGAAACAAGAGAATTTTTACCTGCAACCTACTATGCAAATATGGCTTCTGCTCATTTGTATCATAGAGCATTTATAGAAATTGCTTTGGTTAAAATCAAAGATGAAAAATCGAATCGAATATTATCTTTTTGGGAAGAAATTATGCGTCTTCGAGATATTTTTAAATTCGAATTCTTTTACACCAACAAGCCTCAATTTAGTTCAGAAATTGAAAGTGAATTAGAGTTATTTGATAAAAACTGGCGTAAAACGATTAGTGACAAAGATGCAGATCTAACGAAATTACTGGCAAAACAAGAACTTTTTGTATCTAAAGGTTTATTACTAATCTATTTAGAGGCTAATAAAATAGTTTGTAAAACACTACAATCTTGGGATTTAGAAGATGATTTTTCTGATGAAGATTTTATTGAGCTTTGTTTATTTAAAGGAAAGGAATTGCATTGGAAAAATAGAATAAGCAGGCTTGAAAGTGCATCAAAACCATTTTTAATTAGTGCTTTACGTTTAGCAAAAAACAAGAACTTAACTCCTATTGATAGAAAGCTAGAGTTTAAGAAATTAGAGGTCTGGATGTCTGAATTAGAGGAATTAACAGCCCGTTTACAATTCTTACAGAACTTAGAATCTGAATCTTTAAAGAAAATAAAAAAGCAAAAAGACGATACTAGAAAAGTACCTGGAGCAGAAATTATAAGTATTGCAGAAGAAGTCTTAGAAGATGAAGAAGGGCCACATATAGCAGCCTTTTTTGATTTAGACAGAACCTTAATTAATGATTTTTCTGCTAAGCAATTTGTAAAGTCTAGGTTTTTAAGTGGAAAATCTACTCCCAAAGAATTATTATCACAATTTGCGACTTTAGTTGCTTATGCTATAGGTAATAGAGATTTTGAAATTCTTACTAAAATATCGGCATTAGGTGTTAAAGGAATCTCAGAAAAACAGTTTAAAGAATTAGGAGAAGAAATTTATAAAGATCATTTGATCTCTACCATTTATCCAGAATCTAAAACACTAATAGCCTCTCACCTTGAAAAAGGCCATAAAGTTGTTATTGTTTCTGCTGCAACTCGTTATCAAGTTACACCAATCGCAAACGGATTAGGTATTACTGATATTTATTGTACAGAAATGGAGGTTAAAAAAGGCAAATTTACTGGCCTAATTTCAGAAATGTGTTGGGCAGAAGGAAAAGCCAGAGCAGGTAGAAAATTTGCCAAGGAAAACAATATAGATTTATCAAAAAGTTTCTTTTATACAGATAGTATAGATGATTATCCTTTATTAGAAATTGTGGGAAAACCTGTAGCTACAAATCCGGATAATAAATTATCTCAATTGGCTTTCGAGAATAACTGGAAGATTTTGAGATTTAAGAAAAATACTAAAAAGCCTGTTGTTAATGGCTTAAGAACTGGCTTAGCAGCAGCAAGTTTATATCCATCTGCACTTAAGGGTATAGTAAAGGGTACTTTATCGATGTCTCAAAGAGAGGGCATTAATGCAACTATTACAAGTATTGGAGACTTAGGTACAAAATTAGCAGGTTTAGATATTAATGTTAAAAACAAACATAATTTAGAAGATCATAGACCTGCTGTGTTCTGTTTTAACCATCAATCTTCAGCAGATTTCTTCGTGATTTTAAAATTACTACAAAAGGATGTTACAGGTATTGCTAAAAAGGAATTAGAGTTTACTCCTTTTGGCCCAATATTTAAAGCAATGGGTGCCATCTTTATAGACAGGTCTAATAAGAAAAAAGCATTAGCCTCAATGAAGAATGCTGCAAACGTACTTAAAAACGGAACCTCTGTTGCTATTGCTCCAGAAGGTACAAGAAGTGGAAGTAAAAAACTTGGTGCATTTAAAAAAGGGGCTTTTCATTTAGCTATGAAAGCAGGTGTACCAATTGTACCTATTGTTATTAAAAATGCATATATGGCTATGCCTAAGGGAAGTAATATCTTTAGTCCAACTCATATAGAAGTAGTGGTTCTAGATCCTGTAGATACTGCAGAATGGAAACCAAAGCATATAGAAACTTACATTGAGGAAGTAAGAGATTTATTTGTAAAAGAATTAGAAAATTAATCATCCAAACCAATAATATGAAACTACAAGTTGGCTTATTAGGTGGTGGTTCTTGGGGAACTACTGTTGCATCTTTAACAGCAAAAAATAGTAAAACAATACTTTGGGCTAGAAATCAAGATACTGTAGATGAAATAAATAATGATCATACCAATGAAAAATATCTACCTCATGCAAAATTAACACATAGCTTAATTGCATCTACCTCTATAAAAGAAACTGTAGAAGAAGCAGATGTTATTGTAATGGGTGTTCCTGCACAAAGCTTTAGAGAAGTTCTAGAAGAAGCAAAACCACATATTAGACCTTGGGTTCCTATAATTAATCTTGCAAAAGGATTAGAGATTAGTACAAAAAAAAGAATGACAGAAATTATTGAAGAAATAATGCCTGGTCATCCTGCAGGAGTTTTAACTGGCCCTAATTTGGCAAAAGAAATTCATTTTGGTAATGCAGCAGCTGCTGTAATTGCTATGGTTGATAAAACAATAGCTTCAAAATTACAAGATGTTTTTAGCTCAGGTTTATTTAGAGTTTACACAAATACCGATGTTATTGGCTGTGAATTAGGAGGTGCCTTAAAAAATATTATTGCAATTGCTTCAGGTATGGGTGATGGTGCAGATGCAGGAGAAAATACAAGAGCTGCAATAATTACAAGAGGTTTAGCAGAACTTACAAGACTTGGAATTGCAATGGGTGGAAAAAAACAAACCTTTTATGGTCTAGCAGGTATGGGTGATTTGGTTGCCACTTGTTCTTCTACCCAAAGTAGAAATCATCATGTAGGTTATGAATTGGGGAAAGGTAAAAATCTTGACCAAATTGTAAATGAAATGAACGAAGTGGCTGAAGGCGTAAAAACGGCTAAAGTAGTTATGGAACTCGCAAAAACTTACAAAGTAGACATGCCTATTTCTGAACAAATTTATAAAGTACTTTACGAAGGAAGCACTGTAAATGAAGCCTTTAAAGGATTATTAAGATATGAAGTAGGTTCTGAAAAAGAACCAGGATAAAATTTTAGATATGAAAAACAAACAAGAACAAAATGCCTCTTTCATGGTGCGTTTTCAACAGCAAATCTTTGAAGAGAATGGAGAATCTAAAATTCAATGGAGAGGTAAAATAACTCATGTCCAGGATGGATCTGAACAACGCTTTTCAGATTTTAAAGACGCTTTAGATTTTATGCAAAACACTTTAGCGGAATTAACTCACGAAGCTACTAAAGATGAAAAATCAGAAAAAAGAGAAAATCTAATAAACAAAAGTCTTTCTATGTGGAAAACCATAAAAGATGTTGGCCCAAAAGTTATTAGAGACACCATAAAAGATCCTAAAAAACAATTCGAAAATTTTCAAGATCAGATTCAAGATCAAATTTCAAACATTGGTGAGGAAATTTCAGAAAAAGTTCAAATTAATGAATGGAGAAATGCATCTAGATCTGACTTTAACAAAATTCAAAATCAGATAGACACCTTAACCTCAGAAATAAAAAAATTGAGTACTAAATTGGACTCTATGAATAAGAGCTAACCTTAAATGTCAAATTTTCAGCAAGAACTTAATGATTTAGAAAACTTCCAAACGAATGCCATTATTCGTATTGAAACTCTAGGCAATTTTGTAGTTTGGAGAAACAACATCAAAGTTGAAAGTAAAAGCTGGGGAAGAGATAAAACCATACAACTATTGCAATATTTAGTTTCCTATAGACAAAGAAATGCACTTCATAAAGAAAAAATTATGGACAATCTTTGGGAAGACTGGAATGATAGAGATTTTAAAGTTGCACTTCATGGCATTAATAAAGCACTAGAGCCAGAAAGACCTTCTAGAACCGAGCCTCAATTTATTGTAAGACAAGGAGTAAGTTATCAAATAGATTTAGAAAAAGTTTGGATAGATGTAGAAATTTTAGAGAAATACATTGTTATAGGTAATCAAAATTTTGGAATTGATAATAGCATTGCAAAAGAGGCCTATCAAAAAGCAATAGTATTGTACAAAGGAAGCTTTTTACCTAACAGAATTTATGAAGATTGGTCTTCAGAAGAACGAGAAAAGTCACAACTTTTAGTATTGGGAGCATACATAACTCTTGCTGATATTTTATTAGAAGAGAATCCTTTAGAAAGTATTCGTTTGGCACAAAATGCCTTGAACATAGATGCAACTTGGGAAGATGCCTACAGAATTCAGATGCAAGCATACATCAACAAAGGCAACAGACCACAAGCCATAAAGACCTATATGAAATGTGAAGCTATTCTAGAAGAAGAATATGGCATATCTCCACTTCCAGAAACGAAGAAACTACTCAAAAAGATAGAAGAAATCAACTAGCTATCAAATACTTAACTTTACTGTAACTCATTTGTAACTCCAAATATTTATTTTTGCTTAAAATTATTTAATTTAGAGTTTCACTAAAATTATTGGTAAATACTTTATTGCAACTCATCTGTAACTCTCATATTGTAAGTTTGTTACATAAATTTTAAAATACATTAAAAAAAATATATTATGGCAACAAAAAAGTCTAAAAAACAAGAAGACAAATTAGGTAAAGCAAAAGCAATCGTTAAAAGAATTAATAGCGATTTAATTGATGCTTCATTTAATGCTATTGAAACTACTGTAAAAACAGGAGAAAAATGGCAAAAATTAACGGCTAAATTAGTTAAGAAAGCAGAGCCTTTAACAAAACAACAAATCAATATGGTTGTTGAAACTGCAGAATCTATTAAAGGTCAGTTAGAAAATAGTACTGAGCGTTTAAAAACATTAGTGGGTTACGATCCTAAAATGTTAGAAGATGCAAAGAAAATGGTAAAAGAAAATCCGTTAGTTGAGAAAGCTGAAGAAGTAAAAGAAAAAATAGAAAAAGAAGTAGCTAACAACAAGTACGTTAAAAAAGCAGAAAAAATGTCTGAACAGTTAAAGAAAAACATTTCTGAAACTATAGATGACGTAAAAGGTAAAATCGAAGATTATACAGAAGATGCTTTAAACAACGTAAACGAAAAGTTAGAAGATATTAAGCCTGTAAAAACAAAGAAAACTCCTGCAAAGAAAAAAGTAGTTAAAAAAGAAGTTGCAGTAGAAGAAAAAATCGTTGTTAAAAAAACAGATGTTAAAGACGATTTAAAAGTGATTAAAGGAATTGGGCCAGTATTAGAAAAATCTTTAAACGATTTAGATGTTACTGCTTACGATCAGATTGCGAAAATGACAATTAAAAACATGACAAAATTGTTAACTGATGCAGGGATCAATGCAAAAATTTACGATTTATCTGGTTGGAAAGCACAAGCCAAATTAGCTCTTAAAGGAGATATGGAAGCTGTTAAAAATTGGGAAAGAAAATAATTGATAAAATTTTAAGAGATGAAAACAAAGAAAATAGATACGAAGAAGATCACTAAAAAAGTAGAAAAGACTTTTAATAACGTAAAAACTGCAGGTGAAAAAGCAAACAATTATGCTTTAAACACAACAGAAAAAGTAGTTACTGAAACTATAGATCTTGCAAGTCAATTACAAAAGATTACAGATAAAGCATTAAAAAGAAGAATTGAACTTTTAGGTAACAAACAAAACTTAATGTTCGATACTTTAGAAGCTTATAAAAAGCAACTTCTAAAAGGAAAAAAGAAGTTAAGAAAAGCATTTGCTTAACAGCAGAATACTCCTAAATAAAACCAAGTTAAAATTTAACTTGGTTTTTTGTTTTTATAACGTTTGTTATGCGTTTATCGAGCAAACGTTTCGTATTTTTGTTTAAAGTTTTAGCCAAAATGAAAAACAAAAAGCAAAGTTCAAAATTAGACATCTTAACGCTTTATATGGATTTGGTTTCTGAGCATCAAGCAAAACCAGACAGTGTTGAAGATTTTTGTGAGCAAACCAATTTAGACGAAGCCAATTTCTACGAACATTTTAAATCTCTAAATAAAGTAGAGAAAACCATTTTTAAAGAATTATTTAAAAATTCTTTAGAGGTGCTAAATGAAAGTGAGGAGTTTTTGTCTTTTGATGCTAAAAATAAACTTATTAGTTTATACTTTACTTTCTTTGAAAATTTAACTTTAAATAGAGCCTATTTAGAAGTTGTTTTAAAAGGTTGCAGAAACAAACTACAATCTTACAAAACGCTTTCTGGCTTAAAGAAGAGCTTTATTCATTTTATAGATAGTTTAGAACTTACAGACAGTATCTTACCTATAGATGGTTTAGAAAAAATTCAGAATAACGTTATTAGTCATTCTGCATGGATTCAATTATTAATCACCATTAAATTTTGGTTAGAAGATACCTCTGACTCTTTTGAAAAGACAGATATTTTTATAGAAAAATCAATCAATACCAGTTTCGAATTAATAGAAAACAAGTTCCTAAAAAATGTATTTGATTTAGGAAAGTTTGTTTACAAAGAAAAGTTTCAAAGAAATACGGATTAAGGTATGAAAAAAGCGAGTAAAATTCCGATTACAAAAATTCAACGTGCTTCTAAACTTGTAAAAACAGGTGCTAAAGTAGGCGTGAATTATTTAAAATATTATGGTGATAAAATTACCAAAACTGAAGAAGATGCAAGAGAGCAGTTGAATAAAAACAACGCAGAAGACATTTACGACAGTTTAAAAGATTTAAAAGGAAGCCCTTTAAAAGTGGCACAAATGCTTAGTATGGAAAAAAGCATTTTACCTAGAGCCTATGTAGAGAAGTTTTCTTTAGCCCAGTTTTCTGTACCACCACTATCAGAAGCTTTAGTTTTAAAGACGTTCAAAAAAAGCTTTGGTAAATTCCCTTCAGAAATCTATGACAAGTTCGATGTAAAAGCATACAATGCAGCAAGTATTGGGCAAGTGCATAAAGCAGAGAAGGATGGTAAAAACTTAGCAGTTAAAATCCAATATCCAGGAGTTTCAGATAGCATAAAATCTGATTTAGCCATGTTAAAACCTTTTGTTATTAGAATGTTTAACATGAAAGGTAAAACTTCTGATGAATACTTTTTTGAAGTACAAGACAAACTTTTAGAGGAAACAGATTATGTTTTAGAAGTGCAACAAAGTCAAGAAATTGTAGATAGTTGTAGTCATATACCAAACTTGGCTTTTCCTACTTACTATCCAGATTTATCTTCTAAACAGATTATAACTATGGATTGGATGCAAGGTGTGCATTTATCAGAATTCACTGCAGTAAATACCAATCAAGAAAAGGCGAATGCAATAGGTCAAGCTTTGTGGGATTTTTACATGTTTCAAATCCATATTCTAAAAAAGGTACACGCAGATCCACATCCAGGAAATTTCTTAGTCTCTAAAAAAGGTGAATTGATTGCTTTAGATTTTGGTTGTATGAAAACTATTCCTTTAGATTTTTACAATCCGTATTTTGTTTTAGCAAGAAAAGAGACCTTATCAGATAGAAAATTGTTCGAAGAAAAAATGTTCGAGCTAGATATTCTTAGAAAAGAAGATAGTAAAGAGGAATTCGATTTCTTCAATGAGATGTTTCATGAAATGCTATCAATCTTTACTCAACCTTTTCACGAAGAAGTTTTTGATTTCTCAGATGCCGATTTTTTTGGTAAAATTTCTGAATTTGGTGATCGCTATTCAAAGAATGTAGAACTAAGATCTTATAACGCAAGTAGAGGTTCTAAACACTTTATTTATATGAATAGAACCTTTTTTGGATTGTACAATTTAATGTTCGATTTAAAGGCACAAGATATTAAGATTAATAATTTTATGAATTTGTAAAATCTTTACTACTTTCGTAGAATAAAGAAGAACAAATCAAATAAATTTATGCTAATTATTGGAATTGCAGGTGGAACTGGAAGTGGAAAAACTACGGTTGTAAATCAAATTGTAAAAGAACTTCCTACAGATGAAGTTTGTGTAATTTCACAAGATTCATATTACAAGGCAACAGATAATTTGTCTTATGAAGAACGTACAAAAATCAATTTCGATCATCCAAGAGCAATAGATTTTGAGCTTCTTATTAAGCATTTAAAAGATTTAAAAAAAGGCAAAACAGTAAATCAGCCTGTATACTCATTTGTTACGCACAATAGAACCAAAGATATTTTTAAAACCCACCCAAGAAAAGTGGTTATTGTAGAAGGTATTTTAATTTTTAATAGCGAAGAATTAAGAGATTTATTCGATATTAAAATCTTTGTACATGCAGAAACAGACGAACGTTTAATAAGAAGAGTTCGTAGAGATATTACAGATAGAGGTAGAGATATTGATGAAGTACTAAATCGTTATCAAAATACGTTAAAACCTATGCATCAGCAATTTATAGAGCCAACTAAAAACTTTGCGGATATCATCATACCTAATGATAGATACAATACTGTAGCCATAGATATTGTTAGAAGTGTAATTAACGAACGTTTGTAAATGAGCTTTTTTCAAAAATTAAAAAATAACGCCATCTTTAAATTCTTTACAAATATTTTTGTAATAATTTTAATTCCGTTTATCATTTGGATGTTATTTTTTGATGAAAATTCTTATTTAATTCATCGTAAATTTAATAACGAAATCGAAGATTTAGAAAGTACCATTTCTTTTTATCAAGATAAAATTGCAAAAGACAAAGAAACTATTAAAAAGCTTCAAGATTCTTTAGAGTTAGAACGTTTTGCAAGAGAAAAATATTTGATGAAAAAAGAAAATGAAGATATTTATATTATTGAATTTGATACCATAAAAGAATAATGAGTAAATTTCTATTTGATGAATTTGAACCTGTATCAGCAGCTACTTGGAAACAAAAAATTCAGGTAGATTTAAAAGGTGCAGATTATAATAAAACATTACTATCTAAAACTGATGAAGGGATAACGATAAAACCTTTCTACACCAAAGAAGATAGAAGCAACACAAACATAGCTTTACCTAAAAATGGGTTTAATATTTGTCAAACTATTTTTATTGATGACGAAAAAATAGCCAACTCTTTAGCTTTAGATGCGTTGAAAAGAGGTGCAAATACTATTCAATTTAAAGCAACAAAACCATTCAATCCAAAACCTCTACTTAAAGGTTTTCCAGGTAAAACTATATTATACTTTAAGTTAAACTTTTTAGATGCTGACTTTATAAACCAACTTTCTGAATTTTGTGATGATAACAACACTTATATTCAAACAGATATTATTGGTAATTTAGCTGAAACTGGCAATTGGTTTACAAACTTAAATGACGATCATAAAAAATTAGAGGCAATTGCTATAAATGCAAAGAATTGCATTACTGTTTCTGCAGATTTATATCAAAATGCAGGTGCAAATTGCACCCAGCAACTAGCATATGCATTAGCACATGCAAATGAGTATTTGAATCATTTAGGTAAAGATGCAGCCAGTAAAATTAATTTCAGTTTTGCAGTAGGTAGTAATTATTTTTTCGAAATCGCCAAATTAAGAGCTTTTCGAATTTTATGGAGCGCCCTTCTTAACGAGTATGATGCAGCCAACCAAACAGCACACATTTTTACACAACCTAGCTTGCGCAATAAAACATTATACGATTATAATGTAAATATGCTAAGAACAACCTCTGAATGCATGAGTGCAATTTTAGGTGGTTCAAATACCATTTCTAACGTTTCTTATGATGAAATATATCATAAATCTAATGAGTTTGGAGAGCGTATTTCTAGAAATCAACTGTTAATTTTACAGCAAGAAAGCTACTTTAAAGAAGCACAAAGTTTTGCAAATGGTGCTTATTATATAGATTCAATTACGAATCAACTAGCAGAAAAAGCTCTTGATATTTTTAAAAATATAGAAAAAACAGGTGGATTTTTAAAACAGTTAAAAGAAGGCACCATCCAAAGAAAAATAAATGAAATCGCTGCTAAAGAAGAAGAAAATTTTAGTACTAATAAAACTGTTTTATTAGGTACAAATTTACAAATCAATGCAGATGATAAGATGAAGCACGATTTAGAATTGTACCCTTTTGTAAAGCAAAGAAATATAAAAACATTAATCACTCCAATTGTTCGAAAACGGCTTTCTGAAACAGTTGAAAAAGAACGCTTAAACAATGAGTAGAAAAGATGTTTCAAATATAAAAATACCAGAGAGCAACAAAACAAATTCTGATGGTTACAAACATGAAGATTTTGTGGCTGGAATTGCTCCTAACTTAAGAGGCCCATATTCTACAATGTATGTTCGCAGGCCATGGACTATTAGACAATATGCAGGTTTTTCTACTGCAGAAGAAAGCAATGCTTTCTATAGAAGAAATTTAGAAGCAGGTCAAAAAGGGCTATCAGTCGCTTTTGATTTAGCTACACATAGAGGTTACGATTCAGATCATGAACGTGTGCAAGGAGATGTAGGTAAAGCTGGTGTTGCTATTGATTCTGTAGAAGACATGAAGGTTTTGTTTGATAAAATTCCATTAGATAAAATGTCTGTTTCTATGACAATGAATGGAGCAGTTTTACCAATTTTGGCTTTCTATATTGTAGCTGCAGAAGAACAAGGTGTAGCTCCAGAATTATTATCAGGTACAATCCAGAATGATATTCTAAAGGAGTTTATGGTAAGAAACACATACATCTACCCTCCTTCTCCTTCTATGAAAATTATTGCTGATATTTTTAAATATACCAGTAGTAATATGCCGAAATTCAACTCGATTTCTATTTCTGGCTATCACATGCAAGAAGCAGGTGCTACTGCAGAAATTGAATTGGCATACACTCTAGCTGATGGTTTAGAGTACATTAAGAAAGGAATTGAAGCAGGTATGGATATAGATACTTTTGCGCCAAGGTTATCTTTCTTTTGGGCAATTGGTATGGATCATTTTACAGAAATTGCTAAACTAAGAGCTGCAAGAATGCTTTGGGCTAAAATTGTAAAACAGTTTAATCCAAAAAACCCAAAATCTTTAGCACTAAGAACTCACTGTCAAACAAGTGGTTGGTCTTTAACAGAACAAGATCCGTTTAACAATGTAGCCAGAACCACAATAGAAGCAATGGCTGCAGCATTTGGTGGCACACAAAGTTTACATACAAATGCACTGGATGAAGCAATTGCGTTACCAACTGATTTTTCAGCTAGAATTGCTAGAAACACGCAAATATATCTACAACAAGAAACTCAGATTACCCAAACTGTAGATCCTTGGGCTGGTAGTTATCACGTTGAAAAACTAACAGAAGAAATTGCAAACAAAGCATGGAACCTAATTCAAGAGGTAGAAGAATTAGGAGGCATGACTAAAGCTATTGAAAAAGGAATTCCTAAATTAAGAATTGAAGAAGCTGCTGCTCAAAAACAAGCAAAAATTGATAGTGGACAAGATGTAATAGTTGGGGTAAATAAATATCAACTAAAGCAAGAAGATCCTTTGCATATCTTAGAGGTAGATAATGAAGCTGTGCGTAAATCTCAAGTAGAAAGATTAACAACCTTAAAAGCAAATAGAGATACAAAAAAGGTTGAAAACTGTTTAAAAGATTTAACTCAGGCAGCGAAAACTAATGAAGGTAATTTATTAGATTTAGCTGTAAAAGCCGCAAAAAACAGAGCTACTTTAGGTGAAATTTCTGATGCTTTAGAAGAAGTTTTTGGCAGACACAAAGCTGTAACTAAAACCATATCTGGTGTGTATAGTAAAGAAATAAAAGACGATAAACTTTTTAAAGAAGCTGCAGATTTAGCGAATAAATTTGCAGAATTAGAAGGTAGGCGTCCAAGAATAATGATTGCTAAATTAGGGCAAGATGGACATGATAGAGGCGCAAAAGTAGTGGCTACTGGATATGCAGATTTAGGTTTTGATGTAGATATTGGACCATTATTTCAAACACCTCAAGAAGCAACAAAACAAGCTGTTGAAAATGATGTACATATACTAGGAATATCATCTTTAGCTGCAGGTCATAAAACGTTAGTTCCGCAAGTTATTGCAGAGTTAAAAAAATATGGTAGAGAAGATATTATGGTAATTGTTGGTGGAGTAATACCTGCACAAGATTATCAATATTTATTTGATGCAGGTGCAGTAGGCGTATTTGGTCCTGGTACTAAAATTGCACAAGCTGCCATTGATTTAATTAAAATACTAATGGATAGTATTGCAGAGTAAGTAAAAACTGAAATGAATTAACTTTATTTCTTTTTACGTTAATTCAGGTTGTAAATAATTACCAAATTTGTTAAAAATCATTCATTATGGCTATTTTAGGAAACATCATTAAAGGAGTAATTAATTTAACAGACAGTTTATCATCTGAAGTTGATCATGTAGAAGCTCAAGAGAAAATGTTAAGAACTTTACTTGAAACTGCGAAAGACACTCAATTTGGTAAAAAATACAATTTTAAAACTATTCTTTTAAGTGATGACATTTGCGAATCTTTTGCAGATGTAGTTCCTTATTTCGATTATAATAAAATTAACGAAAAATGGTGGCATAAATTACACGAAGGTCAAGTAGATGTAACTTGGCCAGGAACACCTTCTTACTTTGCCTTAAGTTCTGGAACTACAGGAAAAAGCAGTAAAAGAATTCCGGTTACAGATGCAATGATTGATGCCATAAAAAGCTCTGGAATTAAACAAGTACTTTCTTTAAATCATTTTAATTTACCATCAGACTTTTTCGAAAAAGAAATAATGATGCTGGGCAGTTCTACTGATTTAAAAGAAAAAGACGATCATTTAGAAGGAGAGATTAGCGGAATTAGTGCAAGTAATATTCCATTTTGGTTTAAAGGATATTATAAACCAGGAGAAGAAATTGCAAAAATTGATGATTGGGATGATCGCGTTTTACATATCGCCCAAAATGCTAAAAGTTGGGATATTGGAGCTTTAAGTGGAATACCTGCTTGGATTGAATTAATGTTACAAGAAGTTATTAAATATCACAATCTAAATAACATTCATGAAATTTGGCCTAATTTGCAAGTGTACACATCAGGTGGAGTTGCATTTAGTCCTTATGAAAAAAGTTTTAAAGCGCTATTAGGTAAACCTGTAACTGTTATAGATACTTACCTAGCATCTGAAGGATATATAGCTACACAAACCAGACCAGAAACTGATGCTATGCAGTTGAATACCGAGAATGGTATATATTTTGAGTTTGTACCCATGAATCCTGATTATATTAAAGCGGATGGTTCAATAAAGAAAAATGCGCCTTCATTAACCTTAAAGGATGTTGAATTAGACCAAGATTATATTTTAATTATCAGCACAGTTAGTGGTGCTTGGCGTTATTTAATTGGCGACACAATTGCATTTACAAATATCGAAAAGGCCGAGATTAAAATTACAGGTAGAACAAAATTCTTCTTAAACACAGTAGGTTCTCAACTATCTGTAAATAAGATGGATGATGCCATGAAAAATCTAGAAGAAAAATTCAACACAAAAATCACAGAATATACCATTTGTGCAAAACGTTTTGAAGATGGCGAATTTTATCATTCTTGGTATATAGGTGCAGACATTAACGCTAATGATGAAGAAATTGCAAATTCATTAGATGAATTTTTAAAAGACGCGAATAAGAACTACAGAGTTGCCAGAAGCAAAGCTTTAAAAGGCGTTAAAGTAACTGTAATACCTGTAGACAAGTTTTATGCTTGGAGCGATTTAAACAAGAAAAAAGGTGGCCAAGTAAAAATGGCGCGTGTAATGAAAGAAGATAAATTTAAAGAATGGGAAGAATTTGTAAACAACTAATTTAGAACCAAAATATAACGTAGATGAGCAATTGGGTGAATTAGCAAAAAAAAGAATTAATGAGGAAGCCCTAGCTTAATCATTAATTTAATCTTAAGAAAAGCGACCTTAAATAGGTCGCTTTTTTTATCCGTTTTTGTTATTCAATTAAAGAATTGTATCATTAAAAAGCTGTATTTTTAACTACACCACCAAATTAGTTTTAATCATTTTAAATTAAAACCTAAATCACTCAAAAATAGTAATTTATGTCTTTTGAACGCACTTTAGAGAAACTAAAAATACTAGCAGACGCTGCAAAATATGATGTTTCTTGTTCTTCAAGTGGTAGCAAAAGATCTAATAAAAATAAAGGTTTAGGAGATTCTACAGGAATGGGTATTTGCCATTCTTATACAGAAGATGGCAGATGCGTTTCTTTACTAAAAATTCTATTAACCAATTACTGTATTTTCGATTGCGCTTATTGCGTTACTCGAAAAAGTAACGATGTAAAAAGAGCCGCTTTTAAAGTTCAAGAATTGGTTGATTTAACTATTAATTTCTATCGAAGAAATTATATTGAGGGTCTTTTTTTAAGTTCAGGTATTTTTAAAAGTGCAGATTATACCATGGAACGTTTGGTAGCAGTTGCCAAAAAGTTAAGATTAGAAGAAAATTTCAATGGTTATATTCATTTAAAATCCATTCCTGGTGCTTCAGATGAATTAATGCGTGAAGCAGGGTTGTACGCAGATAGATTAAGCGTAAATATTGAAATCCCTACAAAAAGCGGCTTAAAATTATTAGCTCCAGACAAGAATTTTGATGATTTTATAAAACCTATGGAAAAGGTTAAAAATGAAATTATTCAATATAAAAGTGAAAAGAAAATTATAAAAAGTACACCCAAATATGCTCCTGCAGGCCAAAGTACACAAATGATTGTAGGTGCAAGTGGAGAGAATGATTTTCAAATTTTAAAAACGGCAGAACATTATTATAAAAACTTCAACTTAAAAAGAGTCTATTATTCTGGCTATGTGCCAATTTCTTATGATGATAGATTACCTTCTATTGGAAGTAAAGTACCTATGTTGCGTGAAAATAGATTATATCAATCAGATTGGCTAACCCGTTTTTACGGATTTCAAACTAATGAAATTGTAAATCAAAATCACCAGCAATTAGACTTAGATATCGATCCTAAATTGAGTTGGGCTCTGCGCAATTTGCACGAGTTTCCTGTGGATGTAAATAAGGCTGATAAAAGAATGTTGGCTAGAATTCCTGGAGTTGGTATGAAATCTGTATCTAAAATTTTAATGGCAAGAAAATACAGAAGGTTAAATTGGGATCATCTCAAAAAAATAGGAATTGCATTTAACAGAGCGCAATATTTTTTAGTTTGTGATAGCAATCTATTTGAACGAAGAGATTTAACCGCAGAAAAAATTAAAGCAAATATTTTAAGAAATTCTAACAGTAAATACGATAAGTTACTTAGCCCTCAATTAAATCTTTTTAGCTAAATGCAACCTAAAACTTTAATTTACGATGGTAGTTTTGAAGGTTTTTTATCTTGTGTTTTTTACGTTTTTGAATACAAATTACAACATGTAACCATTCAAAATGAGTTTGTACAACAAAATGATTTGTTTGCTGAACAGGAAATTATTAGTACAGATAAACAAAAGTCAGATCGTGTTTGGAAAGGCTTAAAAAGTAAAGCATCAATAAAATCATCTACTAAAATCTATTACGCGTTTTTAAGTGAACTACCTAAAGTAGAAAATGTATTGCTAGACTATATTCAATATATTTTTAACAGTACACAAAAAGTAGATACCGATTTTACGCAGCCCAGTGTTTTAAAAACCTCGCAAATTGCAAAAAATGTAAGCAGAGAAAAGCATAGAATGGAAGCTTTTGTTCGTTTTAAACTCACTAAAGACAACATTTATTTTGCAAATATTGAGCCCGATTTTAATGTTTTACCATTAATTGCAAAGCATTTTAAAAGCAGATATGCAGATCAAAAATGGGTTATTTACGATATTAAAAGAAATTATGGTTTGCATTACGATTTAAAATCCTTAGAGTTTATGAATATGGAATTCCCTAAGAATTTCGATTTTACGAAAACTGATACAGACTTTTTTAGTGATGAAGAATTTGATTTTCAAAAATTATGGCAAGACTATTTTGACAGCACAAATATTAAAGAACGTAAAAACATGAAATTGCATGTAAGACACGTTCCTAAACGTTATTGGAAATATTTAAGTGAAAAACAACCTAACTTATAATCTATCAACAAATCCCTTAGCCCAATCTTTAATTCTTGGCCCAAAGCATTCTAAGATAGCATCTACTCCAATAACACTTCCTTTTGCCAATCTTCCTAAAACAGCAATGGGAATTTCTCTATTTTCATCATCTAAAACAATAGTAGCATCTGAATTTGTTTCTATACCCAACTTAGAATGCACAGGCTGTAATAGGTCATCATTTAATAAATTCATGATTAATGGTGTTGTAACTTCTAGCAATTTAGGTGCACTTAAAACACTGTTTATAACAACCTCGCAATTTAATCTAGCATCACCTTTTTCAAACCTCCAATAATCTTTATGTGCAGTAATTTTTGGATCATCTACAAACCTAAAGTCTAAAATTTGAGCTTCATACAAGGCAATTAACTGCTGCATACTTTTTATGGGTGGCCCATAAGAATACCTTTTCATCAATTCATCAAACTGAATGACATCTGCAAAAAGCGAGTCTTCCACTGCTGCATGCGAAAAAGCTGCATATAAAGTGGGCTGTAAATGCCTAATTACTTGGCCAACACAAAAATCTAGAGAAATTTCAATTTCGTTGGCAGCCATGCTTACATAATTAGTTAGTAACGAAATAGTATTTCTTTCTGTATTTAACAAACACTCATGTTTATGCTTTTGATTTTCAAACCACATCAACAAGGTTTTTATTAAGTTTTCTGAAGAATCAGAACATTCAATCTTATTTTCTAATCTATTATAAACGGCCACTCCTATTTCAGCAAATAGTTCTTTTAAGAAGTTTGCATTTTCTGCTTTCAATTTTCCATTAGCATATTTTAATACAACATTTTTAAATCTTTCTTTTTGCTTTTTTGATGGGATAAATTGATGATCTATTTCTTCATTTAAAGGCTTAGGAACCATTGGCAAACCATCTAAAGAATAAGGTATAATTTTTTCAGCAACATTCTTAGAAGTAATGAATTTTGATGCAAATGTATTTTTATTCGAAATTTCAAACCTCCCTCCTTTTTCTATAGTTAAAGCTCTTACAGCATCTATCATTGCCAAACCAAAACCTCTAATTGCAATGTTTTTAGATTTACTTGTAGCATCTGATTTAATTATTTTATAAATCGGATACGTTTCAGAAAAGAAAGTTTTATTGCTTTCCAAACTATCCACTTCAAAAGATGTCAGGTCTTCAGAAAGTTTTGTTGGTTGATGACCTATGGTTAACAAAACCTCATCACTTTTATAGGTAGCTCCAGTCAAATCTACTAACTCAAAAATAGTATCTACACATTTAATTTGAGTTACAAAGGTTTTATGCAGTTTTACCAATTTGTGCTTTTGCAATATTTCTACAATTGATTGCGCTCTTTCTTTTAAATACTTTCCTATGTCTCTTCTTGGAGGGAATTGGTCTGGCAAATGTTTTAATGCTTCTTGTTCTTCTGCAGATAGTGAGTTGATGTAAGAAGGAAAAGCTGGTATTGTTAGGTTTTCAAAATTTATTTCTGGTCTTCCTTCCAAATTTCTAAGTGCTCTAACTGTAATATTGGTCCAGTTTACTGTAGATTGTTTTGTATTCCAAACTTGTCCTGCACCCAATTCATCTTCATTTTCAAATATGTGAACCTCTATATCTGATTTATTTTTTTTAGATAGCTCTAAAAAAAGCATTTCTAGAGCATGTAATCCTCTAGGTCCAAAACCAATTATCGCTAACTTTTTCATGAATTTATTTTAAGGAAAATTAATCAAAAATAGCTGATACATTGTTAAGAAATTAACTCAATTCAGAATTAAATGAACGCATCTAAAAAAAAACCAAAATCCTCTGTAATCCTTTAAAATTAACACTTTTTTGTACTTCCTAATAAAATTTTTGAGCTCAAATTTTCTTAAATTAGAGGAAAATTTACACATGAAAATGAAAACATCAGACTTTATAATTCAGGCTTTAGAAAATGAAGGCGTAGAATATATTTTTGGATTACCAGGAGAAGAAAATTTAGATTTGTTAGAGTCCATAAGAAAATCAGATCAAATAAAATTAATATTAACGAGACACGAACAAGGTGCAGGTTTTATGGCAGCCACTTATGGAAGGTTAACTGGTAAATCTGGAGTTTGTATGTCTACATTAGGCCCAGGAGCAACAAATTTAATGACACCTGCTGCTTATGCGCAATTAGGTGCAATGCCAATGGTGATGCTTACAGGCCAAAAACCAATTAAAGAAAGTAAACAAGGTAAGTTTCAGATTGTAGATATTTTAGAAATGATGCAACCTTTAACCAAGTTCTCTAAGCAAATTACTTATGGTAAAAATTCTGGAGCTATTATAAGAGAGGCTTTTAGATTATCTCAAGAAGAAAGACCTGGTGGAGTTCATATAGAAATTCCTGAAGATGTTTGTAAAGAAGAAGTAGCAAAACCTCACTTTTTCAATATTGTACATTCTAAAATACCATCTGCAAACTTAGCATCTATTTCTAATGCAGAAAAAATGATTAGTGCAGCCAAAAAACCTTTATTGCTTATTGGTGCAAGCGCTAACAGAAAGAGGGCAAGTGAAGCACTTACCAAATTTGTAAACACCTTAAAAATTCCGTTTTTTAATACACAAATGGGTAAAGGAATTATTGATGAACGAAATGAATTGTATTTAGGAACTGCTGCACTTTCATCTAACGATTTTATACATGAAGCCATAGAAGAGGCTGATTTAATTATAAATGTTGGTCATGACACAATAGAAAAGCCACCTTTTATTATGGATGCCAATGATAAAAGAAAAGTAATTCACATTAACTTTTTTGCAGCCGAAATTAACGAAGTGTATTTTCCTCAACTAAATGTTATTGGTGATATTGCTTATAGTATTGAAAAGCTGATAAATGAATTAAAACCTTGTGCTGGTCAATGGAACACAGATTTCTATTTAAACGTAAAGAAAAATGTTGCCAATCATTTATCAAAATATGAAGAGGATAATCGTTTTCCTATTTTACCTCAACGTTTGGTAAAAATTACAAGAGATATTTTAAAGGATGAAGATATTGTTACCCTAGATAATGGAATTTATAAAATTTGGTTCTCAAGAAATTATCCTGCTTACGCTCAAAATACGCTTTTGTTAGACAATGCTTTAGCAACAATGGGTGCTGGTTTTGCTTCTGCAATTATGGCCAAAGAATTATACCCAAATAAAAAGGTAGTTTCTGTAAATGGAGATGGTGGCTTTATGATGAATTCACAAGAACTAGAAACTGCCATTAGAATGCAATTAGATCTTGTAGTTATCATTTTAAATGATAACGCTTATGGAATGATTGAATGGAAACAAGAAGGAGAAGGTTTCCCAAAATACGGGTTGGAATATCAAAATCCAGATTTTATAAAGTATGCAGAAAGTTTTGGTGCCCATGGTTACAGACCAAAATCTGTAAAAGACTTTCAAGATATTTTTGAAAAAACTTTGAATACAAAAGGTGTTCATGTAATTGATTTGGCTGTAGATTACTCTTTAAATCATAAAATTTTAAACGTACTATTAAAAGAAAAAACTAAAAACTAGACTTATGAAAAAAGTAACCACAATAAACCCTGCAACTGAAGAAGAGATTGCAAGCTATAATAGATTAAATACAGAAGTAGCTTTAGCAAAAGTTAATAAAGCAAATGAGGCATATAAAAGTTGGAAGAAAACCTCTTTTGAAGAACGCTCTAGACTAATGAGCAAATTGGCTGATATCTTTGAAGAAAATAAAGAAGAATATGCGCAATTAGCAACTCAAGAAATGGGAAAAATGATAGGGCAATCTAGAAGTGAAATTGAAAAATGTGCAAGAATTTGTAGATATTATTCAGAAAATATTGATGAATTATTGGCTGATGAACCTATAGAAACTGAAGCTAAAAAGAGCTATGTTACTTATCAATCATTAGGAGTTGTATTGGCTGTAATGCCTTGGAACTTTCCATTTTATCAAGTAATTCGTTTTGCTGCACCAGCAGTAATGACAGGTAATACAGGTGTTTTAAAACACGCTTCTAATGTGCAAGGTTGTGCATTTGCTTTAGAGGACGCTTTTAAAAAGGCTGGTTTTCCAGAGGGAGTTTTTACCAACTTAAATGTAGAATCAGATGATATTAAAGCCATTATAGAAGATAAAAATATTGTAGCTGTTACATTAACAGGTAGTGAACCTGCAGGAAGGTCTGTAGCAAAAATTGCAGGAGAAAACTTAAAGAAAACAGTATTGGAATTAGGAGGTAGTGATGCTTACATCATTTTAGACGATGCAGATTTAGAAAAAGCAACTGATTTAGCAACTTATGGTAGGCTTCAAAACAATGGTCAAACGTGTATTGCTGCAAAACGTTTTATAGTTTTAGAAGAAATTTATGATGATTTTCTAGCGCTTTTTACAAAAAAGATGAAAGAAGCTAAAATGGATGACCCCACCAATGAAGAGGCTTATTATGGGCCAATGGCTAGAGTAGATTTAAGAGACGAAATACATGAACAAGTAGAAAAAACAATCAAAGAAGGTGGTAAGCTAATATTGGGTGGTAAAGTCCCAAACCTAAAAGGTGCTTACTATCCTGCAACCATATTAGCCGATTTAAAGCCTGGAATGACTGCTTTTGATGAAGAATTATTTGGCCCTGTTGCTTCTGTAATTAAAGCAAAAAATGAAAAGGAAGCCATTGAATTAGCTAACAACTCAACCTTTGGTTTGGGTTCTGGAGTTGTAACTGGTAATTCTGAACGTGGAGAAAAAATTGCACTACAATTAGAGGCAGGAAATAGTTTTGTAAATAAACTAGTAGCTTCAGATCCAAGATTACCTTTTGGTGGAATTAAAAATAGTGGATATGGACGAGAATTATCAGACTTCGGAATTAAAGAATTTGTGAATACCAAATCCATTTGGATTGACTAATAACCATAAAAAAACCTTTGCAATTGCAAAGGTTTTTTTCTTTCTTAAATTTTAAAACATTATAGTGCTTTTTCAATTTTTTCAGCCATTTTATCTCTGTCTTCAACTAAGAACATAATTTCTTCAGGAGATAAATAATATTTACGCATTCGCTCTTTATATACCTCAGAAATTTCAGCATGATTCAAAATAAAGTTTTTTGTTTTTAAAATATATGATTCCATTTTATGTTTTACAGCAAAACTATCTGCAGCTCTCTCTGCTTCTACAATATGATTTTCAGAAAACAAATATTTTAATCCAAACCAAATTAAGTTCAATTTACTTCGATCTTGGTAATCCATTATATGACCCAACTCATGACCTATCCAACCAATAAAAATATCATCTGGTATATCTAGTGTTGAGAATTCTTTATCAGAAATTTTAAATTTTTTACTAATTAAAATTAAAAATTTACGTTTCTCTTTAGGTTTAAAAAAGCTATCAAAAGTAGGTCTAGCCTGCATTGTAGATTTTTTAATATTCTTCTTTATTTTAAACTCTATATATATATCATCCAGTTGAGGATAGTATTGCAAAGCCACTTCTACTCGCGTTCTAATTTCCTCAGGAATTATATGATTTTTATTCATAATTTAAATTCATTTTTAATACTTAAATATAGGGTTATCTAGCCCTTTTTTTGTGCTTTTATGCTTAAATTTGTAACTCTTATAAAAGCTTAATTTTTTCTTATGAAAAACTTTTTAAACTTCCTTTATTCTACACGTTTAATGGCAATTTTATTCATCTTATTTGCAGTAGCAATGGGTGTTGCCACTTTTATTGAAAACGATTATGGAACGCAAACTTCTAAAGCCTTAGTTTATAATGCATGGTGGTTTGAAGTAATAATGGTGCTATTTGTCATTAACTTTTTTGGTAATATTTTTAGATACAGGTTATATAAAAAAGAAAAGTGGGCAACCTTAATGTTTCACATTGCCTTTTTATTTGTAATTATTGGTGCTGCTGTAACCAGATATATAGGTTACGAAGGTATTATGCTAATTGATGAAGGTGAAACTACAAACACGTTTTTATCTGAAACGACTTACGTAAATGTTATTGTTGATAATAATGAAGTTCAAAAAAATGTACATGAACCTATTTTATTAAGTGCTTGGGGTTCTAATTCTTGGTCTTATTCAGACGATTTTAAGGGTACAGATTATTCAATTGATTTGGTAGACTATATTCCTTGGGCAGAGCAAAAATTAGTAGATGATGAAAATGGTGTTGAGTATTTATTCTTGGTAGAGTCTTCTAGTGGAAATAGACATGAACACTACATAAAATCTGGAACAGTTTCCAATATCCACAATATTTTAGTGGGTTATAATGCTAAGGATGACAATGCTTCTATAAACATTTTTAAAAGGAATGATTCTTTAAAAATTAAAACAAAATTTGATGGTAATTATAAAATAATGGCCACTTTAACAGATGGTGTTGTTAAAAAGGATAGTGTACAGGAATTTAATTTACGTTCATTGTACAATGTTGCAGAATTGCCATTTGTAGTGCCAGAATTGCCTAAAAAAGGAATCATGAAAACCTTAAGTGGTGCTAAAGACGATGAAAAATTGGATGTTATTGTGGTTGATGTAACTACAAATGACCAAACCAAAAGAGTAGAATTAACTGGTGGTAAATTTAATGTAGACAATTCACAAGAATTTACGTTAGAGGGTTTAAATTTTAGAATGTGGTATGGGGCCAAAATTTTAAATGCACCATTTAGCATTAAATTAAACGACTTTCAGTTAGAAAAATATCCAGGTTCAGAAAGTGCAGCCTCTTACGCAAGTGAAGTAACTGTCATAGACAATGAAGAATCTTTTGATTACCGTATTTTCATGAATCATATTTTAGATCATAAAGGGTATAAGTTTTTTCAATCGAGCTATGATTTATCAGGAGAAAGAGAGCAAACACACTTATCTGTAAATCACGATTGGTGGGGTACATTCATTACCTATTTAGGATATTCTTTACTGTATACAGGTATGATTTGTATTTTCTTTGCTAAACATACTCGTTTTGATACCTTAAAAAAATCACTAAAGAAGATTAGAACTAAAAAAACAACAATGTCTTTAATTACTGCATTGTTTATTTCTTCTTTTGCCATTGCTCAAGATGCAGATCATGATCATTCAGATCCAAATCATGTGCATGAGCCAGCCAAAACAGAGGTTGTTACTCAAAAAGCAGATCCTCATAAGGTAAATAGAATTACTAATGCACAAATTGATTCTATTTTACAAGCCAATAAAATATCTTTAGAACATGCAGAGGAGTTTAATAAACTTGTAATTCAAGATGCAGGAGGTAGAATGAAACCTGCACATACATTTGCTTCAGAATTAGTTCGTAAAGTAAGTCAGGCAGAAACGTTGCATGGCATGCAACCAAGTCAGGTTTTACTATCAATTATAGAAAACTCTAGACTTTGGTATGAAGTTCCTTCTGTCTATTTAGAAGAAGAAAACATGAAAATTCGTGAGCAATTAGGTCTTGCTGATACTACAACCTATGCTCGTTTATCGGACTTTTTTACAAATAGAGGTGAATATTTAATTCGTGAGCAAGTGGCTGAAGCTCAGAAAAAAAATGTGCAAAATAAATTTGAAAAAGATTTAATTAAAATTGATAGAAGAGTTGGTTTATTGTATTCGGCTATTGGAGGTGGAATTTTAAAAATTTACCCTATTCCAGGTGACGAAAACAACAAATGGATTTCTCAACCAGAAACTTTGATGGAAAAAGGTTTTAAGGCTGCAGACACCATTTTTGTACGTAAATCGCTTCCATTATATGTTCAGTTATTACAAACTGCAAAAAAAACAAACGATTATACAAAAGCAAATCAAGTTTTAGATGGAATTAAAAAATTCCAAAAAACCTATGGTGCAGAAGTTTATCCTTCAGAAGATAAAATTGAACTTGAAATTGCCTACAATAAATACAACATCTTTAAAAAGTTAGTTCGTTATTATGGCTTTATGAGTTTATTACTTATTGGTTTTGTAGTTGCACAAATTTTTAGTTCTAAAAAATGGATTAATTATGTAGTAAAGGTTCTTATTGGACTAACAATTGGATTCTTTTTATTACATACTGGAGGTTTAATTGCAAGATGGTATATTAGTGGAAATGCACCTTGGAGTAATGCCTATGAATCTATTATTTATGTAGCCTGGACAACCATGCTTTTCGGATTTTATTTAGGAAGAAAATCAGCATTAACCATTGCAGCAACCACTTTTATTACCTCAATTATATTATTTACAGCAAGTATGAACTGGTTAGATCCAGAAATTGCAAACCTACAACCTGTACTTAATTCATGGTGGTTATTGGTGCATGTATCTATCATTGTAGCAAGTTATGGGCCTTTAACTTTAGGTATGATTCTTGGAATTTTCTCTTTGTTTTTAATTCTATTCACCAATAAAAACAACAAGAAAAAAATGGATCTTAATATTAAAGAGATTACCATTATTAATGAAATGGCTGTTACTGTTGGTTTGGTAATGCTAACTATAGGAAACTTTTTAGGTGGTATGTGGGCCAATGAAAGTTGGGGTCGTTATTGGGGTTGGGATCCTAAAGAAACTTGGGCTCTAATTTCAATTATGGTATATGCTTTTGTATTACATATGCGTTTAATTCCTGGTTTAAGAGGTAGATATACCTTTAACTTATGGACGATTATCGCCTATGCATCTATTATGATGACATACTTTGGAGTAAACTTTTATTTATCTGGATTACACTCTTATGCAAGTGGAGATCGTGTAATTACACCAGGTTCTGTTTACTATTCTGTAGGTTTTGTAATCATTTTAGGCACACTTTCTTGGTTTAAATACAAGAAATACTATAAGAAGTAAGGCTATTTCTTATAAAAATGTATTTTTGCATTTCAATTTTAATCACTAAAAACAGACAATGTTTAATAAAAATATAAAGTTAGTATTAGCAGTCCTTATTTCTGTATGGGCAGTTTATGAATTTTCGCAAGGAAATATTTTAAATGGAATTTCAATTCTTTTATTGGCAGGTATTTTTGTATTGCTATATTTTAAGAATGAGTTTATTTTATTGGCGTTTTTACAATTGCGTAAACAAAACTTTCCTGCAGCTCAAAAATGGTTGAGGTACATTAAAAATCCTGAGGCTGCTTTAACTACAAAGCAACAAGGTTACTATAACTATTTACATGGTATTATGCTTAGTCAAACTAACATGACTCAAGCTGAAAAATATTTAAGAAAAGCAGTACGTTTAGGTTTGGCTATGGATCATGATTTAGCCATGGCAAAATTGCAGTTAGCAGGTATAGCTATGACCAAAAGAAGAAAGCGTGAAGCAACTAATTTAATGGCAGAAGCTAAAAAATTAGACAAACATGGAATGCTTAAAGAACAAATGACCATGATGAAACAGCAGATGAAGAAAATCTAAGTTTCATATTTTAAAACATAAAAAAAATCCGCTTATAGCGGATTTTTTTTATGTTTTACTATTAAGATTATTTTAATCTTGTTAGTGTTAAATCTGGATTGTATTGCACAATATACAAACCTCTATTTTCGGTATTGCTATCTCTATAATCGAATCGTGTATCAACTCGTTGAGAAACACCTTCATCAAATGTTTTCTTTAAATCTTTACCAGAAGCCAATCGCATTAAAATATCAAAAGTAATGTCAAAACCTTTTGTTGCATAATAAGAAGGTAATGTATTATTTTTTCTCTTAAACTGCTTGTTAAAAACTCTAGAAGCTAAAGACGAGGTATCATCAAAATCATCACTTACAAAGGTAAATCCTAATTTTGCTAATTTTCTGTTATCCACATTATCGTAAACTCTACCTTTATTAAAGGTAAACACCTTTGCTGTAGTTTCTTCTGGCAAACTAATTAGGCTGTTAATTACATCCGAAACTACAATATTTTTGTCTGTAGCAATGACAACCCAGTTATTTGTGTTTGGTTGTAATACTTCTAAAAATCGATCTTTTTGAATGAATCCTTCTGTTGGAGATAATACATGCACATTGCTAATAAATGCCCCAGATAATAAAGAAGCTTTCATTTTGTTTGCTGTTAGTATGGAAGAAGCTTTCTCATCGCTTACAATAATAACATTACCTACAATTAAATTTTCTTTGATATATCTTTCTAGTTCTTCTCTAAAAACCTTTTTGTCTGGAGAAGTTTTAATGATATTAGAAGCATAGAAATTGACTTGATCATCTGAATAAACAGGATACACAATTGGAGTGCTAACATTAGAAGCCAAAGTTTTTACCTCTTCTGAATATAAAGGACCAATGATTACATCATTCTTATTTAAGTTCTCTTGGGTAATGATGCTATTAAATTGATTACTTCTTCTGTTTCCAGTATCGTAGACATTCAATTCAACAGCTACACCTCTACTTCTTAAAGAATCTACTGCTATTTCTGCACCTAAATAAAAATCGGTTGCAATGTTTACGAGCGTAGCATTTTTGGCAAATATGTCTTTTAATTCAAGCGTATCTGCCTCAAACTTATTGGCTCTAAAAGGTAAAAGCAAAGCTGCTTTTATTTCTTGTCTTGGTTTAATGTAATCTAAATACATAAACTCATCAGCATTTACAACCTTAGAGATTCGCTTAATTTTTAAACTCATTCCTTCTTTTAAACCCTCTTTTAATTCAGGGTTTAAAACTAAAAGTTGCTCTTTACTTACGTCGTACAAATTGGTTAAACTGTAAAAAGTATCGCCTTTTTGAACTTCATAAATTACAAACATCTTTTTTAAATCGTCTGTAAGCTCATTATTTACGTTTAAACTATCTAAGGTAATTTCTGTATCTAAAGAAATATCAGTAATATCCTCTTCGTTAGCCTCTACCTTATTTTTAAAATTGTTTAGCTTGTTTTCTGGAACAACAATAAAAGTATTTGGTTTGGGTTCATTCACAACATCCGGATTTAAACGAATTAAATCTTTAGTTTGCATATTTAACTTCTGAGCAATTTTGCTCATAGTGTCACCACTTTTAACCTTATACTGTATGTATTTTTTTTGTTGTCCACAAGAAACTGTAAACGTTAAAATACATAAGAAAACAAAAAACTTTAAATGCTTCATATATGTTATTCCCATTCTATAGTTGCAGGTGGTTTAGAGCTAATATCATACACTACTCTATTTACACCTTTTACTTGATTGATTATTTTGTTTGATGTTTTTTGCAAGAATTTATAAGGTAAATCTACCCAATCTGCAGTCATTCCATCAGTACTTTCTACGGCTCTTAATGCTACTACTTTTTCATAGGTTCTTTCATCACCCATAACTCCAACTGAGTTTACAGGTAATAACATTGCTCCTGCTTGCCATACTTTATCGTATAAACCATCTTCTCTTAAACCATTAATGAAGATTGCATCTACTTCTTGCAAAATACGAACTTTTTCTGCAGTCACATCTCCTAAAATACGAATGGCCAAACCAGGCCCTGGAAAAGGATGTCTGCCTAACAATTGCTTATCAATTCCCATTGATGCACCTACTCTTCTTACCTCATCTTTAAAAATCATTCTTAATGGCTCCACAATTTTTAACTTCATAAAATCTGGCAAACCACCAACATTATGATGACTTTTTATGGTTGCTGAAGGTCCTCCGTTTACAGATACAGATTCAATAACATCTGGATAAATAGTTCCTTGAGCTAACCATTTTACATCTTTTATTTGATGCGCTTCATCATCAAAAACATCAATAAATGTATTACCAATGGCTTTTCTCTTTGCTTCAGGATCACTTAAGCCTGCTAATTTGGTTAAGAAACGTTCTGAGGCATCTACACCTTTAACGTTTAATCCCATTCCTTCGTATTGTTTTAGTACACTTTCGAACTCATTTTTTCTTAAAAGTCCGTTATTTACAAAAATACAATACAAGTTTTTGCCAATAGCTTTGTGCAATAAAACAGCTGCTACAGAAGAATCTACACCACCTGAAAGCCCTAAAACTACTTTATCATTACCTACTTTTTCTTTGATAGCATCTACTGTACTTTCTACAAAAGAATCTGGTGTCCAGTTTTGTGCTAGACCTGCTATATCAACTAAAAAATTTGCTAATAATTGTTTACCATCTGTAGAATGATACACTTCTGGGTGAAATTGAATTCCGTAAGTAGTTTCACCCTCTATTTTATACGCAGCATTTTCTACATCTGAAGTACTTGCTAATAAAACTGCATTGGTTGGTAATTCTTTAATTGTATCTGAATGGCTCATCCAAACCTGGCTACCTTCTACTATATTTCTAAAAAAACTTTCGTCTTTTTTAATGTAAGATAAGTTTGCTCTACCATATTCTCTAGTATTAGATTCTGCAACTTTTCCTCCAGAAAAGTGAGCCAAATACTGAGCTCCATAACAAACTGCCAACATTGGCTTTTTACCTCTAATTGCAGATAAATCTGGATGTAATACTAGCTCGCCTCTAACTGAATTAGGGCTACCTGATAGTATTACCGCTTTAAAATTATCTACATTGTCTGGTAAATGGTTGTAAGGATGAATTTCACAATAGATGTTTAATTCTCTAACTCTTCTCGCAATTAATTGAGTGTATTGCGAACCGAAATCTAAAATAAGTACGTTGTGTTGTTGCATGCGCAAAAATAATATTTTGATATTAGATTTAGCATATATACATATTAGAATTTTACAAACTTTTAGAATTTGCTAATGATTGCCTAGAATTTGTAGACAATAGCATTGATATTCATACCTGCACCAACAGAAGCTAAGATTACAACATCGCCTTTCTTTACTTCTTGATTTTCTATTTGCCCTTTTAAAACCAAATCTAATAAAGTAGGTACAGTAGCTACAGAGCTATTACCCAATTTATGAATACTCATAGGCATTACACCTTCTGGAATTGGTGTTTTAAACAGTCTGTAAAAACGTTTAATAATGGCTTCATCCATTTTTTCATTGGCCTGATGAATGAATACTTTCTTAACATCATCAATTTGTAAACCACTTTTATCTAAGGCCAATTTCATTGCTTTTGGTACATGCGTAATTGCAAATTCATAAATTTTACGACCATGCATTTTTATATAACGTACATCCCTATCATTCTGTGGATTGTAAGAACCTCCAAAAAATAAGTAATTTGCCTCTTCTTTTGCAAAAGTTTGTGAAGCATGACTTAAAATTCCTGAATCTTTCTCTGTAGTTTGTTCCACAATACAGGCACCTGCTCCATCACTATAAATCATAGAATCTCTATCATGTTTGTCTACAACTCTAGATAATGTTTCTGCACCTATAACTAAACATTTTTTAGCAATACCTGCTTTTATAAACGCTTGAGCCTGAATTACACCTTCTATCCAACCAGGGCAACCAAAAAGCACATCATATGCTACACAATTAGGATTGGCAATTTGCAATTTTGCTTTCACTCTGGTAGCTAAACTTGGTAGTGTATCACCTTGAATAGCTCCTGGTTTTACATCACCAAAATTATGAGCAAAAATGATATAATCTAATTCCTCTGGATTTACTTTTGCATCTGCTATTGCTTTCTCTGCAGCAAAAAATGCCAAATCTGAAGTGTTGTAAGTTTGCTTTGCATACCTTCTTTCTTCAATACCTGTAATTCCTTTAAATTTCTCAATGATCACAGTATTGGTAGCCTCAAATTTTGAACCATCATTATTCAAAAAATCAAAATCTAAAAAGTCGTTATTTGCCTTTTTTAATGAAGGAATAAAAGTACCTGTTCCAGTAATTTTTGATGAAATCATTTTGTTTTTATTTTTCTAGGTCGAATTTACAACAATGAACCTACAATTATTTACTATGCATGCATAGTAATGGAAAAGTCAAAAAAGGCTTTTAAAAAAATAGTATTTATAAAAAATAGCCTAATTATTTAAACATATTCATCTTAAGCTTCATCACTGTTGCAATTGAGCTTGCCCTATTTTTCATTAGCCTAGCTTTAGCACCATTAAAATTGGCATCAATTACCTCAAAAAAATACGATATCCAAATGTCAAAATGCGCCTTTTTAAATGCCATTTTTGCATTCAATTTAAGATGTTTTTGCATCACATTTTCTTGATAACTTAACGAATCAAAAAGAATATCATTCCAAAATTTAGTGATAGATTCAAGATGGACATCCAATTGATTTTCAGTTACAATTTCCTTGAAAAATGGACTCATAGATGCATCACTCAACAATTTCTTATAAAAGGAGGTTATGATGAAATGAATATCCGCTTTTGATGATATATCAGGCTTCATTATAAGTAAGAACTGTCAAAAGAAAACGGAAGTAAAGAAGCAAGAGAATTGGTTTTAATTACTTCACCTATTTCTCCCATAAACAGAATTGAAAAGGATTGTTTTTGTTTCATTTCATATTCAGATAATGATTGTCTGCAAGCACCACAAGGACCTACAGGTTTATCTACTTTAGAAATAGCGGAACTAGCAGAAATAGCCAACTTTAATACTTTCATTTCTGGATATTCAGATCCAGCTCTCCAAATAGCCACTCTTTCTGCACACATACCTGAAGGATAAGCTGCATTTTCTTGGTTATTTCCCAAAACAACAACTCCATTATCTAACAACAAGGCTGCACCAACACTAAATTTAGAATAAGGAGCATAGGCTTTTTTTCTTGCCTCAATTGCTTTATCCATAAGCTGTTTGTCTTCCTTGTCTAACTCAGAAATGTCATTATATACTATTGCAGAAGATTTTATTTCGATATTTTTCATATGTGTAAAAGTCAAAAAAAGCAGCCTGATTAGACTGCTTTATTATTTTTTAAATCTACTAAAAAAAACTGAATTCTAGTAGTTGTCGTAAATTTCTCCTAAATCGAAAGATAAAGTAAAGCGTAATGAGTTTTCTAATGGATTATTCACATCAGAAGAATTTATCAAATAGGATAAATCTACGTTTAAAGCATTGGTTTTAAAGCCAGCACCTAAAGTAAAATATTGTCTGTTTCCTTTATCTTGACTTTCATGAAAGTAACCAGCTCTTAAGGCAAATGCATTGTTGTATAAATATTCTGCACCTAGTGCATAAGTAATTTCACTTAATTCTTCACTAAAGCCTCCTGGAGCATCTCCAAAAGAACCAAAAATACCCTGAATCCAACCTTTTTCTTCATCAGAACCATCAGGTTGTGGAGTTGGTACTAATAGTTTGGTAAACTCTACATTGGTAGAAATGATATTATAATCGTCTAAAATAAAATCAAAACCACCCCCTACTTTTAAATTTGTAGGTATAAAATCTTCTTCACCAGGTGTATAAGAAACTTTAGGACCGATGTTTGCAATGTTAAATCCTAAACGATATCTACCATTAAAATTCCCATAGTTTTCTTCATAAGATTGATAGTAACCAGAAACATCTACTGCAAATGAATTTACGGGTTGTAAAGTATTACCAGCTGTACCATTAAAAGCGAGGTTAGATCTTATATATTTTAAACCAACTCCCATAGAGAATGTTTCACTTAACTTTAAAGCATAAGATCCTGAGAATACAAATTCATTAGGATTTATGGTTCCATTTGGGTTACCTTGATTATCTGTCAAATCAATTTGGCCAAGACTAAAATATCTAAATTCTGCACCCCAAGCTGCATTTTCACTAAACCTATTGATGTAAGAAGCTGCACCTACAAAAATATCATCAGTTAAATTACGTAACCAAGGTGAGTAGGATAAGCCTGTTTTTATTTGTCTGTCTCCAAAAGCAGTTTTTGCAGGGTTATGAAATAATGACCAAGCATCTGCAGAAGTGGCAACACCCATATCTCCCATACCTCCTGCTCTTGCATCTGGCACAATTAATAAAAACGGAGTTGCAGTTGTAATACCACCTGTTTGTTGTGTGTTGGTTTGTGCACCCACTTTAACCCCTACTAAAGCACAAAGTGCAATACAAATACTTAATTTTTTCATTTTCTTCTTTTGACGATTGATTACAAATATCTAATTTTTATTGAAGTATTACTAATTTTTCATATTTCTCTGACACCAAATTACTTGCTGTAGCTTTTACAGTAAGTTTATAAACGTACACACCTTTACCTATTTTGTTTCCAAAATCATCCAAGCCATTCCAAGTAATATTTCTAGATAAATTACCTGTTGTTTGTACATTTCTGTTGATGGTTTTCACCAATTTTCCAGAAACCGTAAATATCTGAACTTGAACTTCTAAAGGCTCATTAGGTTTGTTATGATTGAACCAGAACTCTGTGTAATTTACAAAAGGATTTGGATAGTTTAAAACATTTTCTAAATTTAATATGGCATCACTAACAACCACAAAGTTTAACGTGGTTTCAGAAGAGTTATTGTATGTATCCCAAGCTTTAATTTTTAACGTATGAGGGCCAGTTTCTAAATCTCTCAAAGTATAATTTACCTTTCCTGTTGTAAAATCATTCAGTTCTGTTTGATAAAAATCATTTAGAATTATTGGGTTAGCAGTATCACCATCTAAAATGGCAACAATATCATGATCTACTGCTGTAATTGAAGTATTGATACCATTAGCATCAGACAAAACCGCAATTAAATTGGGTGATGCATTTGTGTTACCACCATCAATAAAAGACTCATCGTTCATAAATAAAGAAATCTCTGGCCCAATTGTATCTTCAGGGGCATTCTCATTTATGCCACCAACAGTAACATCAAAATTGGCTCCTGCTTTTTCTACTTCTCCATCTTCAGCATAAAAACTCAACTTACTTTTACCATAAGCAATTTTAATATCTTTTGGCACTACAAAATCGAAGCTAAATACACCATTTTCTACAGTTGCTTTTCCTCTAAATAGCTTACTGTCTTGTGTATCAAAAACCATTGTTACTCCAAAACCATCATTATCTAAGGTGTTTTTTTCAATTACCTTATCAAAAACAGTCGTAGATAATGTTCCATTATAATTGGTTAAAACCGAATTCGTATCGTCTGTAACCACACCTTCAAACTTAATTTTTGACAATGCTTTAATAGTGTCTAAAGATTGGGTAATTGGCACATCGTTCATTTTAGTAATTCTTACATTAGGCTTAGGGATTGCCAATTTCATGGCAGGATCTCCAAAAGAATAAATAAAGAATTTTTGTGTACTATTAAATTGATTTTTGGTTGTTGCTAAGGCTTCTGCAATTGAGTAATCTTCTCCGTTAAAAGAGAGTAAAACACGAATTAACTGCTCATTAAATCGCTGACCAGTAGAAATAAAAACCTCCCTAGTAGTTGTAATCATACTTGCAGCACCACCATCCGATTTTTTAAAAGTAATTTCACCTGCTGTAATTCTATTTGGATTGTCAAATCTTGAAAAGTCGCAAGTAACTGTAATTAATAAAGGAAGTGTATTTAAATTGTTAAAAGATTGAATTTGAGAAACATCTAAAATACGCTCTGAAGCAAAACCATCTTCTCCTCCATGACCAAAATAATCGAAAACTAATGTTCCTTTTTCAATGGCATTGGTTATGGCTTCATTCACTTCTGGATAACGTTCACCTCCTGAAGAGTTTTCTTGGACAAAAGCATCTGCATAAATTTTATTGACATTAAATACAGGCTTGTTATCCTTAATTTCATCAGCAATAGACTCAACACCTTGCTCAATAACTTCCTCTCCAACTACATCAATATCATCTGCCAATAACGTAATTGTATTTCGCCAATCACCAATGGCATCTTTACTGTAATAAGACAAAATTTTATCTACCACAACAGATGCCTCTGCAATTGTAGAAACAGGAATTCTACTGGATGCCACATCCACAGTATGTGAAGTAGACATTGTACCTTCATTGTCATCTAACATCACAAAGAAATCATCAGTAACATAAGAACTCGCCAAATTAAAACTTATGGTTGATAATTTAACTGGTACAATATTATTGTTCGCTGCAATTCGATCTTTATAATCGTAAGACGAATCACCAAAAAAACAAACGTATTTTAGTTGAGTTGAGGGTGATGAATTTGTGGTGTATAAATGCTTGATGAAATCTCTAATTCCTGTAATGTCTTTAGAACCCGATGAAAATTCATTGTAAATTTCATCTAACAACACCACTTTACCAACCAAATTAGAATTTGTTTGATGATAGTCTACCAATCTTTGTGCTTCATTTGCCAAATCTGAATTGGTAATTACCAAATAGTTGATGTCTTTTAAACCATGTAAATCTTGATTGGTTACTCTAGCATTTTCTACTGTTTCAGGGGTGTAAAAGTCATTAGCATCCAAAACAACATATTCTTTCAATTCACCTGCATTTGCATTAAAAGTAAAATTGTTTCCTGATGAAGTATTCTGAATCCTTTTTGGAGTAATAGAATTGGAAACATCCCAAACTTGAAAAGCATTCGCTCCATTTGTAATTTCATAAGATATAGTTCCTGAAGCAGTTGCCTGGTCAAAATTTCGAAACGAGAACTGAAAGTCAGAATAGCTTAAATTTTTGGTTCCTAGTACTTCTATATAATCTAAAAATGCATTTGCTGACGGATTTCCATTACTGTTATAGGTAATTGAAACCGTAATATTTTCGGAAGTATTGTTCAATGATGCACTTCTTTCTAAGGCAAATGCTTTGGTTAATGAAGAAGGATTTGTAGCTGGGTAATTTATGCTATATGCATCTTGCCCATTTACAACAACATCCATGGTAGAAGCCACTACCGAATTTGATACTCCTCTAGTTCTTACTGTAATGTTTTCTCCAGAAACTGCATTGGTAAAAGGAATTGTAAATGATTGGGTATTCTCAATATTAAAATCTTCGTTAAAAAACCATTGCGTACCTACTGCCAAAATACTTCGTTCTTCTCTTTCAAAAAAAGTATAATCGTCAAAAGTGGTAAAAGCATTGGTAGCCACTGATGAAATTGGAGTTTCTGCCTGAATTCTTTTTCCATCAGTTTCATTAACGGTTATAAAATAGTATGCTTTATCAGAATAGATATTCTGTCTATGTCTTGCTGTTTCATTGGCAAGATCCACTTCCCAATCATGAGGGCCTTTTGCATAAAATAGAATAAAATCATTAGTATCAAAAGAACCATCCTGTTCACCATCTATATAAATAGCATTTTCTTGCAGATCATCGTATCTAAAATCACTATTCAAAACAGGCAATAATTGGCCTCCATTACCATAAATATGAATTTTCTTCGGATCTAAATTATTGGTAGAAATCCCTATCTGCTGCAATAAATTTCTATCAATCTTAAAAACACCAGTAGTATCCACAGAAAATTTATACCAATCTCCACTAGCTAGTACAGAACTACTAACTTGAGCTATTGATTTTTGCATTAAAAACATGCAACTTAATAATAGGAATCCTTTTTTAATCATTCTAGATTTAAAAATAACGCAATTATATCTTAGTTATTTTAATAGTAACAAAGATAAATTATACTAAAGTAAAAATGCAATCGTTTATAAGATTATATGCAGAAAATGCATGCGTTAAAAATGTATATTTGCTTGTATAAAAGTATTTTTTTATTGTAAATTGCATCATTATATTAAAACCCTATCAATTTTAAATTAGATAATGAAAAACATATTTAAAATAACATTCATAGTTTTTGTCAGTTTACTTTTTGTGAATTGTAAAAGTTCTTCATCCAATAAATCTAGGTTAACAGGTTTATCTTTTAACGATCCTAAAAATGGTAATTATATTAGAGCCAATTCTTTTGATGGCCAAGAAACTCCATTAGGAATGGTTGGTGTAGAAGGTGGTTCTTTTACTATGGGACAAGTGCAAGATGATGTAATGTTTGACTGGAACACTACCCCAAATAAAATACACGTTCGTTCTTTTTACATGGATGAAGCAGAGGTTACAAACTCTGAATATTTTTTATATGTACAATATATGAAAGATGTTTTTCCTCCTTCTGAAGCGAAATACAAAAACATTTACAGCTCTATTTTACCAGACACTTTAGTTTGGAGAAAAAGTTTAGGAAATACAGATATCTTATCTGAAAACTATTTTCGTCATCCTGCTTATGCAGACTATCCTGTTGTGGGTGTTAGCTGGTTACAGGCTAACGAATATTGTAAATGGAGAACAAATGCAGTAAACTTAAAAACCTTAATTGACAAAGGGAACATTAAAAATATTTTTGATATTGATACCATAAGTAACTTTTTTGATACGGATGTTTTCTTAGTTGATGATTCTAAGTTATTTGACGGTGACACCACTGTTTATAAAAGAGGTATTGGAAGAACTGTAAGAAAACGTGGAGAAGCAAGACCTGCAAAAGATGCTTTTCAAGGAAGAAAAATTACAAATGCAGATGGTGTTTTAACACAACGTTTTCGTTTGCCTACAGAAGCTGAGTGGGAATTTGCAGCAAAAGCAAATGTAGAAAACAGAGAATACAATAACATTAGAGGTAGAAAAAAATATGCTTGGAATGGTAAATATACCAGAGCTAAAAATAAAAGAAACAGGGGTGATCAACTAGCCAACTTTAAACAAGGAAAAGGAGATTATAGTGGACCTTCTGGTTGGAGCTCTGATGGAGCAGATATACCAAATGAAATTAAATCTTATCCTCCAAACGGATTTGGTTTATATGACATGTCTGGTAATGTTGCAGAATGGGTTGCTGATGTTTATAGACCTATTATAGACAATGAAGCAAACGACTTTAACTATTTTAGAGGTAATTTATTTACTAAAAAAATGATAGATAGTAAAGGGAATGTAGTTTTTGCAGGCGAACAAGGTGGAGCTGAAATAGAATATGACACCTTACCAAATGGTAAAGTAGTACCAAGATATTTACCTGGTTCTATTAAATATGTACCAATTACCAAAAATGATGCTACTTTAAGAAGAAACTTCTCAAAAGCAGATAATGCCAATATTGGAGATGGAGATGCAAACTCAACCCGTTTTTACGAAGATGATGAAGATGAAATTGCTAGAAGACCTAGTATGTATAACTCACCAAAATCGCCTACTGTTGAAATAGATCCTGTTACAGGAAGAGAAGTTTTAGTAAACGATGATAAAAAGAGAACTACTTTAATTAGTGATAGAACTCGTGTTTACAAAGGTGGTTCATGGTCTGATAGAGAATACTGGTTAGATCCAGCACAAAGAAGATATTTACCTGAATATATGGCTACAAACTATATTGGGTTTAGATGTGTTACAGATAAATTAGGACCACTTTCTAACGGAAAAAGAAAAGCAAGAAATCCTAGTAGATAATTAATACAATATCAAAGAATTCAAACCTCATTGTTTTTAAATAATGAGGTTTTTTTTACCTTTATTTTATGGAAATAGCACAGCTTTACAACCTTTATACACAGCATTATTTAGTAAACACAGATACTAGAAACATTCGTAAAAACACAATTTTTTTCGCCTTGAAAGGTGATAATTTTAATGGAAATAGTTTTGCAGAAGAAGCACTAAAATTAGGAGCTAATTATGCAATTGTTGATGAAGAGGTTTATCAAACACAAGATGCCATTATATTAGTGCCAAATGTTTTAGAAACACTACAGCAATTGGCCAATTATCATCGAAAACAACTTAAAGCTACAATTATTGGTTTAACAGGTAGTAATGGTAAAACTACAACCAAAGAGTTGATATTTGCTGTACTCTCTAAAAAATACAAAACCATAGCCACTAAAGGAAACCTTAACAATCATATAGGAGTACCTTTAACCCTACTTTCAATGCCTATAGATACTGAAATGGGTATTGTAGAAATGGGTGCAAACCATCAAAAAGAAATCGAATTTCTTAGCAGTATTTGTGAACCAGATTTCGGTTACATCACTAATTTTGGAAAAGCACACTTAGAAGGTTTTGGCGGAGTTGAAGGTGTCATTAAAGGGAAAAGTGAGTTGTACCACTTTTTAGAGCAGAATAATAAAATTGCGTTTATAAATCCTGATGATAAAATTCAGGTTGATAAAACTAAAAATATCACAACAATTCCTTTTCTACCTAGTATAGCCTTAAAAGAAGCAAATCCTTTTGTGCAGTTATCCTATGATAATCTGGTTATAAATAGTAATTTAATTGGGACCTACAATTACACGAATATTGCAATTGCAATTACTATAGGAAATTATTTTAAAGTTAAGGATGATGTTATTAAAGAAGCTATAGAAGGTTATGAATCTACTAACAATCGATCTCAAATCATCAATCAAAACTCTAATGTAATTATTCTAGACGCTTACAATGCAAATCCATCAAGTATGAAAGTTGCCTTAGAGAATTTTCACGCTTTAAAGGCAGATCACAAAATTGTTATTTTAGGTGATATGTTTGAGCTCGGTGATGCTCGCTTAGAAGAACATCAACAGATTGTGAATATGGCTACCCAAATGAACTTTAATGGCTATTATTTTGTTGGAGAACATTTTTATCAAACTAAAGAAAATGAAAATCTCTTTAAGACTTTTGATGACTTTAAGAATGACTTTGAAAATAATATACCTAGTAATTCCTCTATTCTAATTAAGGGTTCTAGAGGAATGCGCTTAGAACGTGTTGTAGAGTTACTTAAATAATATTATTTTTATGATATTCCAATAGATTATCAATGGGTCTTTGAATAACTCCAGTTATTTGAAGGTTGTTTTTTTGAGCTACTTTCTCTAAAGTTTCTCTAAAATAATGGGCTATTGAACCAATGAAGTACAAAGGGGTAGTTGCATCTTTCTCAAAAGGTAGTATTCTATATTTAAAGAATTCCTGAAAGCCTCTTTTAATAATCTTTTTAATGTACTTCTCCTCTTTAAATTCAAACATAAACTTCGCAAAAGAAGCTAAATACATATTCGGATTTGGCATTCTGTAAAGATTCTGTTTGATGTAATCTGCATCTAAATTGAATTCATTTTCAAAACGCTCTGCCATAGGTTTAGGCATTTTGTTATAGTAATATTCTCTTAAAAGCACTTTTCCAAAATAATTACCACTAGCCTCATCCATTAAAACATAGCCTAAAGAAGGAGTATTCATTTGAACAGTTTTTCCATCAAAATAACAACTGTTAGAGCCTGTTCCTAAAATACAAACTAATGCAGGTTTTTTACCTGATGCAGCATACACTGCTGCTAACATATCTTCTGCTACATGTACTTTAGCATTAATAAAAATAGCTTCCATTACATCTTGTAAAATTTTAGATGGCTTAGGTGTTCCACATCCAGCTCCATAAAAATGAATTTCAGTAACCTCATCTTTAATATTGATAAGTTGAAACATATTTACAATTCTGTTGTTCAATTCCTCTTGCTCTACAACAGCCGGATTTAAACCAAGGGTTCTTACACGAAATACTTCATTTTTATTCGTATCCAATGCTATCCAATCTGCTTTTGTAGATCCTCCGTCTGCAATTAAAATCATAATACTGCTATTTTTGTCAAATATATTGCAAGTTATTTTAGTGAGCAATAGTATTAAAAACTTCAATCGTTTTCGTTATTATTTAACACAATTAGAACCTTCTAATATTGTAAATTTGCACTATAATTTGATATTTATGTTATTTTTTAAAAAGAAAGAAATTCCGTTAACCGAATTTTTCCCTACTAATTTTATTGATATACATTCCCACTTACTTCCAGGTATTGATGATGGTGCAAAAGACATTGAACAGTCTGTATCTTTAATACAAAAAATGGCCTCTTATGGAATTAAAAATTTTATAACTACTCCACATGTTTTAGGAGATGTATACCCTAATTCTTCTGAAACTATTTTAAAGAAATTAGAAGAAGTAAGAGCAGCCTTAAAAGATGAAGGTTTAACTGATATCAAAATGAATGCTGCTGCAGAATACATGATGGATGAACAATTTTCAGCACTATTAGAAAAAGATGATATTTTAACTTTAAAGGATAATTACATTTTAGTAGAAATGTCTTATTTCAGTCCGCCCTTAAATCTATTTGACATACTTTTTCAAATTCAACTAAAAGGATACAAGCCTGTACTTGCTCATCCTGAAAGATACAATAGCTACCACAACAACTTCGAAATTTATTACAAACTTAAAAAAGCAGGATGTTTGTTTCAGTTAAACTTACTTTCCCTAACACCTCAATATGGGGATGGTGTTACCAAAACCGCAGATCGTTTACTAAAAGAAAATTTATATGATTTTGTCGGCACTGATACCCATCATAAAAATCATTTGCATTTATTAAAAAGTATAAGTATTAAAAAGAACTTTAAAAAAATTAATCATTTATTAGAAAATAATCTAAAGTTTTTAAAGTAAGAAGTTATTTACTAAACACATTAGCTTTGAGACTTAAAATAGATTTCTCAATTCCGCTTGCACTATACTCGAATGAAAAGTAGTTTTATGTACACAGTTCTATAATTAAATCAATACCTAGCTGTCATCTCGACCTTGTGGAGAGATCCCTTCTGTTTCACTATTTTTATAATATTTAAAAAACAATAGGCACTCATAACTACTGTGTTTATATACTTACAAATCGAACAAAGAAAGTATTGTATATAGGTGTAACAAATCATCTGAAAAGAAGAATAGAAGAGCATTCAGTTCCAATTGAAAGTTCTAGGCAATTTACTAATAAATATAATTGTAAGTATTTAATTTATCATGAACACTATAACAGCATAGAAACTGCAATAAAAAGAGAGAAACAATTGAAGAAATGGAGTAGAGTAAAAAAGGAAACTTTAATTAAATCCTTAAATCCAGAATGGAACTTTCTTAATGATACTATTTGATTTATATATGTAGATTTCTCCATTCCGCTAAAAAGCTACAGTCGAAATGACAGGGCGTTTTATGTATCCAATTCTATAATTTAAATAATACCTAGCTGTCATCTAGACCTTGTGGAGAGATCTCAAAATTATACTTAATACTTACAAAGAGATTGCTCGACTCCGCTTGCGCTATGCTCGAAATGACAAGTAGTTTTATGTATATATTTCTATAATTTAATTAATACCTAAATGTCATCTCGACCTAGTGGAGAGATCTCAAAATTATACTTAATACTTACAAAGAGATTTCTCCATTCCGCTAAAAAGCTACAGTCGAAATAACAGGGAGTTTTTTTATTAAAATTTTAAAAAAGAATCTATATGTCATCTCGACCTTGTGGAGAGATCTCAAAACTATCATTTGACTCCTTTATTTGCCTGACCTAAATTTAATTCGAAGTAAGATTTATAAATTTACCTTTTTCGACATACTTTTATCATCTGTAGAAATTCAAAATTTATAGAATGTTTAGCGTCCAAAGAGCGCAGTGGTCTGGACGCGTTAATGGAATAAATTGTAGAATTTAAAAATGATAAAATAAGTCTAGATTTTTTTGATTCTTTTTTCATCAATGAAAAAAGACATGAAAATATTTAATTTTCTCTTTTACCTTGTTGCAAAAGAGACAAAAGAACAAGAGAATCCCTATGAAATTGCAAAGCACCATTCTTTTTCAGATTTCCATGCGTAGTGCTTGCGCACCGCAATTCCAATCTTTCACTCATTATTTCTTGGGATTTTCGAAGATTCTAATAATATTGTAAATCCCTTTCTTAGTAAGTACTATCTATCATCTCGACCTTGTGGAAAGATCTCAAAATTATCATTTAATTCTACTATTTGACTTGACTGAGTTTAATTTGAAGTAGGATTTATGAAATTACCTTTTTCGACATATTTTTATCATCTGTAGAAATTCAAAATTTATAGAATGGTAAGCGTCCAAAGAACGCAGTGGTCTGGACGCGTTAATGGAATAAATTGTAGAATTTAAAAATGATAAAATAAGTCTAGATTTTTTTGGTTCTTTTTTCATCAATGGAAAAAAGAAGAGAGTTAAAAAAAAATCTATCCATTCCACTAAACTGAGCTTCTCTCACTACTTTCAATTAAAATATCTTTTAATCTCAGTAATACTCGAAATGACATATAGTTTCTTCTTTAAAAGTGTTTCACTAAAAAAAGGGAAGCAATAATGCTTCCCTTTTTTTTATTCAATTAAGAACTAAATATTCTTTTATACCAAGGTTTGGTTACTTCTTCCAAATAACCATTCCCATAGCCATAACCATAGCCATAACCATAGCCACGTTTCATGTCTGTATCATTTAAAACAAAAGCCATATTTGGTAATTTTTTCTCTTCATATAATTTCTGTGGAACCACTAACATTCTCTTGTCTAAGTAGTTTGCCCTAGAAACATATAATACCATATCCGCATATTTGGAAATTAATAAAGTATCTGTAACTAAGTTTACAGGTGCTGTATCCACAACAATATAATCATAATCTCTCTTTACTTCTTCCATTAATTGTTTTACACGATCTGTCAATAACAATTCAGCTGGATTTGGTGGAATCACACCAGAGGCAATAATATCTAAGCCTTTGATCTCAGGTATAGAAAACTTTAAATCATCTAAAGTAAGTTGGCTATTCGTTATATAATTGGTAATTCCCTTGCGTTCGGGTAATCCTAAGTATTCTGTTACTTTCGGAGCTCTTAAATCCATTCCTAACAATAAAACTTTTTTATTCGACAAGGATAATGCTGCAGATAAATTAATAGAGATGAACGACTTTCCTTCACCACTAGTGGTAGAGGTAATAAAAATAGTTTTCCCCAGATTATTTGTATTTTCAGGCAACATGAACGCTAAATTGGTTCTAATTAAACGGAATGCCTCTGCAGTACTTGTTCTAGCATTATCACTAATTACAATTTTCTGCTCAGTTTCCGAATGCGGTACATCACCTATAAAAGGTACTGTTGTCAGTTGTTCAATATCCTTACGAGTATGTAATTTTGTATCTAATAAATTTTTGATATAGATAATAATAAAAGGTACAATAACACCCAATAATAAAGCCGCAAGAAAAATAATTTTCTTTTTGGGTGCAACCGGAATATCTGAACCATAGGCATAATCAATAATTTTTGCATTCGGCACAGTTACCGCCAATGAAATGGCAGTTTCTTCTTTTTTCTTTAACAAATACGAATACAATTCAGAGTAAATCTCTTTTTGGCGCTCAATGTCAATAATCCCTCTTTCAATTAAAGGAATGTTTGCAATTTTAGCATTTACTTTTCTCGCTTCTGCGTTTATTTGCGATAATTGTATTTCTAAAGAATTCTTTAAATTCGCAATGCTGGACAATAAGTTTTGTTGTAAGGTATTTATTTGATTTTGAATTTCAATCAAACGTGGATTTTTAATACCTGCAGTAGTTAATAAGGTGTTTTTTTGTAACACTAAGTCATTATAGGATTGAATGGCAGTAGAAATACTTTCATCTGTAAACCCTAAATTAGTAGGTAACACGTCATTGTCCTGCGCTTGAACCTGTAATTTTTTCTGTATCCAATCCGCCAAACTCAATTGACTTTTTAAAGTAACAATTTGTTGGTTATTTCGAGTTACCTCGCCTAAAGCCAACTCACCCTCTGTTGATAATCCAGTGATCCCAAATTTCGTTTTGTAATTCTTAACATTATCTTGTATCAAAGCCAAATCATTTCCTACACTGATTAATCGTTCTTCTATAAACTGTTTGGTTTTCTCAGAAACAATATTTTTATCAGCAATTGCATCCAAATTGTATTGAATGACCAATTCGTTTAATATATCCACCGCTTTCTGCTTCACAGGATCTGTTAACCTCAAATTTAATACACTCGAATTTTTATCTGCAGGAGAAACAATTATTTTTTCACGATATTCATCTATTACCTCATCTCTAATTAAAAATGAAACAAAAACTTCCGATTTAAAATCGAAATTTTCTTCAAACAAAATAATCCTAAAAGTACCAATTTTGTTGGAAACTGATTCACCAAATTGAAAAGTTGATTTGACTGATTTGTCCAAATTAAACAAGTTAAAATTAGACTTATCTAAAATCTGAACAATGAATGTTGTATCCCTTAATTCAAAATCTTGATTTCTATTTACAAATTCAACTCGAACTGGAGAATTCAAATATACTTCTGTTTGTTTCACTCTGCCTTCCGTATAAAACTTAGTTGTTAATTCCAAAGAATCAATAACAGTACCAATGATTTTACGGGATTTGATAATAAATATTTCATTATCTGTATTATTTGTCGAACCCGTACCCACAATCCCTAAATCGGCTACAGCTTTTAGCTCGTCAGAAATCCCTGACTTCTGATTGTCCTTAATCATTATAGTAGAAGAGACCTTATAGGAAGGTGTGCTGTAGCGTAGATACAAAAAGGCAACAGCAATTGCAACTATTGCTCCTAGCAAAAACCAGCGCCAATAGCGTAAATATTTTTCAACCTCCTCACGAATATTTACAGTATCCTCGTTTTCATTTTGAAAACTATTCAAATTATCTTGCATATTATCGGGTAATTAATGTAACTAAGGTGATTATGACACTAGTAATCGAGATAAATAATGAGGTATTTGAATTAGCGGAAGCCGACTGAATACGCGCATAATTTTGCTTTACATACACCACATCATTTTGTTGTAAGTAATAAACAGGAGATGTAAAAATATCTTTAGATAACAAATCAATTTTATATTGCACCTTTTTCCCTGCCTCTTCCCGAGTAATTAAAATATCATTACGTTGGCCTGAAATATTTAAATCTCCAGCCAAGGCTAACGCATCTAAAATGGTTATACGTTCATTCGGAATATTGTAACTTCCTGGTCGTTGCACATCGCCTAGAACAGCTATTTTGTAATTGACAATACGAATGTTAATATTTGGGTCTTTTACATAATCAGGATCCAATTTATTTCTAAGCAAGGCAATAACTTCATCTCTAGTCAAGCCTCCAATATTTATTTTTCCTAAAACAGGAAAATCAATCTCACCTTTAGTATCCACCAAATACATTTGTTGTTGAGCAACCCCTACTGCCGAATTCGTAGAAGTGGCGTATGCCACAGCTGATAAATTGAAAGGCTGAACTGCCTTTAAATCTTGGGCGGTAATATTAATTTGTAATAAATCGTCTGGTTTAATAATGGTTTTATAACTGTTAGAAACCTTTGATTGGTCTATTTCATCATTTTGAAAGTAGATGATTTCTTTTTTAGAAACACAAGAGCTTATTAGTAATACCGATACTAGTGCTATGATACTTTTCTTCATTAAATAGTTTTTGGCGAAAATAACAAATTTTGAAGTGATAGACCTAATTAATATCTAACTTTTCAAACTCGGAGTTATTAGAAATGTATTCAGGAACTATGGTTTTAATTAAACTTACAATTTCAGTATTTGACAAACTATTCTTATGCTTCTGTAAATTCTCAATAACATGTTGCACCCCTTCTTTATGAAATGATTGTGTTTTCGCAATCATAATTTTTTCATGATAGGTTTTTACGGTATTCTCTCCATTCGCGAGTAATTCCTCATATAATTTTTCTCCCGGTCGCAACCCCGTAATTTGTATGTCAATATCATCTGGATATGTCAAACCAGATAAAGAAATCATTCGTTTCGCCATATCAAATATTTTTACAGATTTCCCCATGTCAAAAATATATACTTCACCTCCCTGCCCCATTGTGGCCGCCTCAAGCACTAATCGACATGCCTCAGGGATTGTCATAAAATAACGCGTAATATCTTTATGCGTAACCGTTAAAGGACCACCTTTTTCAATTTGTTTTTTAAATAGGGGTATGACAGACCCATTTGAACCTAGCACATTTCCAAAACGTGTTGTTGTGAATTTTGTATCCGATTGTTGTTTGCTTAAACAGCTAATATACATTTCAGCAACTCTTTTAGTAGCTCCCATAACATTTGTTGGATTAACTGCCTTGTCCGTAGAAATCATAACAAAGCGCTCTACTTTATATCGAACCGCTAAATCTGCAACTTTTTTGGTTCCTAAAACATTAATTTTTATGGCTTCATAAGGGCTCTTCTCCATTAATGGAACATGTTTATATGCTGCTGCATGGAAGACGTTATGTGGTTGATATTTTTTAAAAACCTCTCGCATTCTCTTTTTGTCTCTTACATCTGCTACTAAAGCAGAAAAATTAAGAACACCATTTAATTGCAGTTCTTGTTGTAAGTCATATAAGGCAGATTCTGCTTGATCTAACAAAATTAAGTGTTTTAAATTATAACGACTTAACTGCCTAGAGATTTCGGATCCTATAGAACCAGCTGCCCCAGTTACCAAAACCACTTTATTATCTACATCTCGTTTTACAATAGGATTATTAATTTCAATTTTATCTCTCCCTAGTAAATCATCAATATTAATTTGTTTGATTTGATTTGCCTGTAAATCACCATCAATCCAAGTGACCAATGGAGGCACTATCTTTACCTCAACTTCTAAAGCTAACAAGCGATCTGTAATTTCCAATAGACGAGAAGGTCTTATTTTTTGGGTGGATATAATGACTTCTGTCAACTCATTTTTTTGAACAAACTCCTTGTTAATTTTGTCAAAGCTGAAAATCTTAATACGATCAATTTTTTTATTAATTTTATTAGGATCATCATCAATAAAACCTAAAATATCATAATTGTATTTTTTATCTCTATTTAACGCTCCGTAGGTAATAATTCCAGCTTCACCCGCACCATATATTAAAACATTTTTAATCGTATTTACTTCAGTTGAAATTACATCATAGAAGGCTTTAAAAACATATCTGCTGATAATTAAAATAAATACAGACACCAAATAGTGAATCACAATAATAGAATTTGGCACTGTAAAATAATTCAACTTAAAAAGTGAATTTAAAGCAACCAGAAACCCTAAAGAAATGCTGGCAATCGTTACCCCCAAAAAAACATTAAATGCGTCTTTCGTTCCTGTGTGACGAATAATTCCTTTGTAGGAACCTACAATGAGAAAACTAATAAAAGCTACAAAAGCTACAACAGGTATTTGAATTAGAAAGGTATCTGTATTAAAGTCTAAACTAATATTAAAACGAATAGTGTAGGCCAACAAAAAAGAGATACAAACTAGGATAACATCAATACATAATACCAACCACCTGGAAGCATATTTATTTAATGTTTTTAATAAGAAACTTCTTAGCATAATAGAAAATTGGCAAAATAACCTAAAGTGCGAATTTACAATATTTTTTAATATATACTTACGAGTGATACAAGGATTTAGCCTACTATTTTCTGTAATTTCCTGAAAATTATTATATAAGCGATTATAAAAACCAAAATCAATCCGAAAAATAATAACCACTGAACTTCTAAGGAAAGCTTATATGTTTTTAATATGATTAAACTAATACCAAATTGAAGAATAGCATATAAAAATGAAACTTGTAAATGTGTAAACCTAGTTTTATCTACTAATTTTTGATAGATATGATGACGATGTGCTTCAAATATACTTTCTTGAGTAAAAAATTTACGATACAAAAGGGTGTTACCTGCATCCGCTCCATAAACAATAACAAAAAGTAATATTAACGGAGATTCTAAGTAATACATGAAATACAATCCCGTAAAAAACACCAGAGCACCAATGGCGATACTACCTATATCTCCAGCAAAAAATAAAGCTTTCGTTCTAAAATTGTAAAATCCAAAAATCAAAAGTGCTATAATCGAATAAATTATTAAATCACTTTGAAGTAATTGCTCATTTTCATTTAAAAAATAGAATCCCAATAGGACTGATAAACTATACAACCCAGTTATACCATTAATACCATCCATAAAATTAAACATATTTATAATGCCAACACCAAAGAGTAGTGCTGCGCAATACATATAAATGGGTGAATAAGGTAAACCAATTTCTAGCAAAATAAGAAATACAGCAATGAATTGAAATGGAAATCTTATTTTAGAAGAAAGTGTATATATATCGTCTAAAAAACTAACAATCGCAATTAAGAAAATACCCAAGGTAAAATACGAATAAGTAAAATCATGAATAATATAAAAAAGTAAAATAGCAATTGGAAAAATAATTCCTCCACCTCGAACTGTGATCTTCGTGTGTGAGCTTCTTTGATTAGGCTTATCGATTATATTAAATTTAATTGCTAATTTTAAATAGACATAAGATAATACTCCCAAGGTTAATATAATGAATATGTATGCTTTCATGATTACAAAATATCTCTCATGCCTCTAACAGGACGATAATCTATCACACTTAAAATTTTACGATTAGAAAATGTTAAAGTGCTTGTTAATTTTTTGAATTTATTTGAATTGAAAGGAAAGATAGGGACTATATCACCAAATTTAGCCACTACACTAAGTAAATTTTTAGGTAATTTTCTTATATGTTTATTGTATTTATCTGCTATAATTGAATCTATTTCAGCTATGTCTGGATGATGACAATCAGTATAATTAAATACTCCACTTATTTGCATTAAATGTGGAATAACATTAGCAACATCCAATGCCGATATCAAAGAACGTTTCGCTTCTCCTTCTCCTATTCTAAAATAATATCCTTTTTGTATAGCCTTAATTATACTACTTAAATTACCAACTGGATTTTTTCCTGTTATTAAGGGCAATCTTAATATTACGATTTTAATATTATTTCTTTTTCCAAAATCAATCAGAAGTTCTTCCGCTTTAATTTTACTAAGTGCATAAGGAGTATCTCCTTTAAGTGGATGGTTTTCTTCAATTAATTCACCTGAATCGACACCATAAACAGCAACTGTGCTAATAAAAATAAAAGTTTTTAGCTTTTTTAAATTTAATCCATCTATCAAATTTCTTGTCCCTATAAAGTTTACTTTAAAAAAAGCTTCTTTTTCAAGCTCGGTTTTAGGGATGACATGTGCTTTTCCGGCAACATGTATGACATATTCTACATCAACTTTTGGTAATGTATCTTTTAGCAAATTAAACTGTATGTCCGACTCTTTATTGCGACCAGCCTTAATAATTTCATAATTTTCACTTTCTAAAAAGTTTAAAATAGTACTTCCTAAAAAACCTGAAAAACCAGTTAATAATACTTTTTCCATTATCCTTTAAATTGAAAAAACTTGGGTATAAGTCTGAAAAATGGATATAAAAACTTGTTGACTTTTAAATCATTTTTTTTAAAAGCTCTTATACATTCTACATTTTGATTATAAATATTTTTAAAGCTTTTATTTGTTTCACCACCTAGACGCATTTTCACCAATGGTTCCTGTAAATAAATAGCACTAATCTTATGCTTGTCAAGGAAACGTAACATGATTTCAAAATCTGCTGCTAATTTAAAGCTTAAGTCAAATAAGCCAAATTTATCATAAACACTTTTTTTAATATAAAAGGTAGGGTGGGCAGGGTGCCATCCATTTTTAAAAGGTTTTTGATTACCTGTAACCCATCTTCTAACAATCTTATTTATGTTGAATTGCGATACATAAAATAAATCTGCATAAACAGAATCTAAATTTTGATTTTTATTAAAGACATCAATAACCTTTTCTAAAGCATTCTGGTCACAAAACAAATCATCTGAATTTATTATTCCTATCACATCACCAGTTGCTAACTTTATCCCTTTGTTCATGGCATCATAGAGACCATTATCTTTCTCTGAAACAATTTTAGTAATTATATGATTATATTTCTTAGCAATGGATAATGTGTTATCTTGTGATCCGCCGTCTATTAAAATATACTCAACGTTTTTATATTTTTGAATAGCTACTGACTTAAAAGTAGTTTCTATAGTAGATTCACTATTATAACTAACGGTTATTATTGAAATTTTCATTAATATCTATAAAGTTTTATTAAGATTTGATAGACAGCATTACTAAAAGTTCGTTAAGGACGTCAAATAAGCTTTACCCAAATGTTTTATCATATTATTATTATATCCATAAAAAATTATTTTATTAGATTTAGCTGCTTGATAATCATTTATAGAATCTCCAATCAAACAAGTTTTCTCAACATTATAATTATACCTTTTCATTAATTTACTAACGAGATCTTTTTTTGGTGTAGGAGATCCATGTATAGAAATAAAATATTGATCCATACCCAACTCTCTATTTAAAAATCTCAACTCTTCTTGATCTGAACCAGAAACAACATGAAAATTATACTTTTTATGATTATTTTTTATAAACTCAACAGAATCTTTAATTAAGTTTTTTTTGTTAGTTAATTCTTTTTTCATTAAAATTGAAAATTTATTTGCATATTCTAGCACTGCTTCTTCCGTAATGGATTGTCCTAATAATTCTTCAAAAAAGTATCGAATCTTAACATACCTAGAAAGACCCCCATTTATTCTATGATAGTCTAATAATTGATCGACTAAAAGACGATCGTATTCTTTGAATATTTCTTCAAAACCCCAATCTCTTACATTCATGGAATCTAAAATAACTCCATCAAAATCCCATAATATTGTTTTAATCATACTCTCAATTTACCTTCTATATTAATTAATACTGCCTCTACCTTTGCTACATCTTCTAAAATATCAACAGCCAAAGAACTTCCTGAGGTCTCAACCATCTTTATAGGAATATTCAAATCGAAGAAGCGTAAAATTTCAATATCTTCAAATCCTTCAAAAACCGACTTTTCTTTTTGACTTCCGTATGCTTGGAGTTCCTCTTGGCTAAAAGCGTAAATACAAACTTGCTTTTTGTAATCTGGCTGAACGTTATTCTTAAAGTTTTTAATTCCTGGCACTGCCAATCTAGACATGTACAACAAATCATTGAACTTATTGGTTACCACTTTTGGAATATTCACATTATGTGGATTTTCATCAGAGGTTAAAGAACACATCCCATTAATCACAGACTTCATGTTGATTTTCTTAGTATTAATAATTTTCTGAATGTCTTTGTGGTTCAACAAAGGCTCATCTCCTTGAACATTCACATAAATATCAGCTTTGATCTGTTTAGAAAAGTCATAAACTCTGTCTGTTCCTGTAAGGCAATCAGAAGATGTCATTATAGCTTTGAATCCATGAAACTCTACAACCTCTTTTATTCGATTATCATCAGTAGCTACATAAGTATTGTCTTTACCTAAACATTTTTCTACAATATTAGCAACACGAATAATCATAGGAACTCCATTCAAATCTACTAAAGGTTTACCTGGAAATCTTGATGACTGATATCTAGCGGGTATAACTCCTACAATTTTCATTTTAGCAAGCTATAAATAGATGAGTGTTTTAACTTTTCATATTTTGAGGGAGTGAGTGAAAGTACATTAATCTCTTTAATACTTATTAAATCCAAAAATACATTTTGATTTTCTTGCACTAGTTTAAATTGACCTTTATTAATGTTGGTGTCATAACCATCAAAACCCACAAAATATATATTTTCTGCTTTTAAATTTATTGCTAACTGAATTGCTATGGCCAATGGTGAATCTTCCGAAGCTTTTGTAAAATCAATACTTGATAATTCGTAAGAATATGATTTAGTTTTTTTTGTAATTAAAGTTCCCATTTTTCTTGGATGTGGTGGATAAATAAATTTCTTATTTGATACATCAATTTCTTCTATAGCATCTAATAATTTACCTCCTTCAAATCCAACTAGGGCATAGTATTGATCATTTTCCACTTCCTTAAAGTTTGAAATGTATTTCAACCCTGTATGTATTACTTTTACGTCTTTATTTTGCTGTAAATAAACTTTTAAGGCTTGGTTATTTTCAAAAACCGAATTTCCTCCACCAACAATTAAAACATCTTTCCATTTTTCTTTACTTTCTAAGTTTGGGAGACTCAAGTTATCATCAACAAAACTTTTCTTATTATGCAGTGCATTTACGATAGAAGCTATTGGATACCTGTTCATTCCAACCCATTCCATCACTTGTTTTTGAGGCAAAGAATAAGCTCCTGAAAACATATATGGTAGATTAGTACCCCAGCCATATTCTTTTTTCATTTCTTCAAATAATGTAACTGTTTGACTTAAATCGCCAAAAGGGATACCATCATATCCTTTACTGTTTAAGAACGTAATAAGTAGTTCTGTCCTTAGGTTTCCTGCACCTCTTCCCATTCCTGTTATCGTTGCATCAACAATCTCACAACCTTCATTTATTGCAGTGATGGTATTAGCCAATGCCATTTCTAAATTATTATGACCATGGAAACCTAATTGAACATTGGTTTTTGACTTTACTAACCTGATAATATCTTTTACATCATCTTGAAAAACTCCTCCAAATGAATCTACCATATAGAAATAATCAATTATGCTATCCAAATCTTCTAACAAATCTAAAAAAGAATTATCTTCTTTCCATTCTGACATGTACATAACATTGAAAGCCACTTCAAAACCCATAACTTTAATTGCTTTTGCCAATTCAATTGCTCTTTCAAAATTTGCAGGATCAACAGCAATCCTGATCATTGAAATATACCCTTGACAAGGCTTTAACAATTCAGGTACATGTGATGCTCTGATGTCTTTTTCATTTAAAATAATAACCAATTTTTTGGAAGGCATCATTTGTTTCAATTCTTTCATCACAAAATCAGGGCAATAGAAATATTCACCTAAATAACCCTCTAAAGGAATACTCCTATAACCAACCTCTACATAGTCTATAGGCAGTGACTCCATTGAACTGCAGTAAGTCTTTACAAGTTCTCTGTCAAAATCCCAATTCGTATAGTAACCACCATCCCTCAGGGTACAATCTAAAATTTTAAAGGTTTTATTCATAATTATTTTTTTTATATTCTATTTTAATCCAATTATATAATTGATCTATAGTAAAAGCTCGATTTAATTTTCTAGTTGTCAAAGATGGAAAACTAAAAAAAAGTGTTTTGTCTTTTGTATTTAATAAGATTGATGAAGCTGATGAATTATTGTACAACGCTTCTATTAATATTGTCGATTTTCTAGCAAAACAAATATTGCCACAAATTGCTTCATTAAAATCCTTTATAATATTAACACCTTCATAATTATAATCTTTTATATCATCGTAAGGATGGAGCTTTATATGTAGTTTTAAATTATCTTTATTCAGTAATGGAATTAAATCTTTTATAATTTGATGATTCACCCATTTTTCTCTCGGTTCAGAAAAAAATACTATTCTAGCATTATCTGATTTTTTCGTTTCTAATTTAAATATAGTTTTTAATAAAGGAAAATCGAATTCAAATTTAGTTGTATTATATAACTTATTCAAATAATCTCTTGCTATTTTACTAGTGGCAAAAAACGTATCTCCTGTAAAGCATTTTGGAAATTTAAAACCATACTCTAATCCATGAGGTATACAAATTAGATCTAAATTATACTCCTTTGCAATTTTTTCTTCTATAAAAGCAAAGCGATCCAAATTATTTCCTGTGTAAAATTTTGAATAATTATTTAACTTGAAAAATAAATTTAATACATTTTTATATAACATAGTATGAACAATTCTTTTACCATAAAAGGAATTTATTAAATATTTAGATTCTTTACCCATATATCTTGTTATTAAAATTTTCATTTCTTTCAGTTGAAAAAATGATTCTTTTATTGATATTAAGACTAATTTTACTCTTGTAAGTGTAGGAATATACTTATATATAGAGTTAATATCATATGGATCTTCAACTATAGTGTTAATATTTAATTTTGTCATTCTATTTAAGCAAGAATTCCTTCTTGTTATAGCAATTGCACCAGTCATCTCATTACTTTCTTCAAAAGAAATTTTTAACATTAAGTATATTAAATAAACACTTGAGCTGAAAATATAATAATAAAAACAACCTAAATTTATAAGCTTATGGATATTCCTGCTGCCATTAAAATTTAAGTTGTGTTTTTTTGCGACCTCTTTAATCAAATAATAGAGATTAGGAGAACTTTTAGTAAGTTTTATTGATAGAATATTATTTTCTATTATAAAAAATTCAATTGCTAAAAAATTCTGTATAAAATTTATAAATAATTCATTCACAAAAAAGGAATTATTGTAATACTTATGCGAAATTTCATTTGAAAATTCATGAAATTCATGAGTATGCAAATCATCCAAAGAAAACTCCATATTATTCCATAAAAATTTGTCTTTAATAATAACTAACTTCATGATGTACTATTTATATATTTAAATTCTAATCTATATGAGAAAATAACAAATAGAGCCGTCATCAATATATTAGAAATTAATATAGAATAAGCAGCCATATTAATTCCTTGTGTATTCAAAAAATAATGTAGTACTATTAAATTTAATAAAGCACCTGAAGTATATATTAGTAATGCATATTGTGTTTTTAATGCATAGGATAAGTAAACACCATATAAGCCACCTAAAACAAACATAAACTCTGAAACTACTAAAATACTAAATAAATTAGTGAATTCTATATATTTTGACGCACCCATTAGAGTATAAATTAATTCTCTATAATAAATAGCAAAAGCAATAATTATAAGCATGGAAAAAGAAATTAAGAACCTTAATTTATTTATAAATTTACCATTTTTCTTTTTAATTTCTCTAAAATAAATCACAGGAAAAAACATCATAAAAAGACTTGAAAATACTTTAACGCTTAGCAAAACTCTAGTTGCGATAGCGTATTTTGACAGTTCTAAAGGATTAAAATTATCCTTGATTAAATATTGAGAAACAATATCCAAAGATAGCTTTACTAGCATTGAACCTAAAACAGGCAGTGTATAAAGTAAAATTGTTTTCCATCTTATTTCTTCTGTATCAAGTTTTTTATAGTTGCTATTTTTAAAAAAAAGTGACAAAAAGAATCCTATTCCATAACAAAAGAAAATATAGTTAGGATTTAAATGGTCAGTAAATACAAGAATACTTATTAAAATTAAAGTGATTAACGAAACAGTAATTTTTAGAAAATTGACTTTTTTTACTAACATTAATGATCTAAAGAGATAAAGCCTTTCTTCAAAAAATACAAAAAAAGCAAAGAATAAGGAGAAAATACTTTCAGTTAGATAATACGCTACAAGGGAAATTAAAATAAAAGCTAAGTAATTTATTTTTTTGACTTTACTTTTTAAAGATACATTCAGACCTGTAATATTAAACCTTATGTAACTTCTATACATTACTAAAGTAAAAACATAAGTCAAAAATTCTAAAACACTTTTATTATAATTAAAAAGACCCAATTCTTCTTTGGGCAATCCTTTATTTACAAGAATTGAGATAATTAAACCAATAAATGATGAAATAAAAAAACCTAAACCAAAAATAACGAAATCATAAAAATATCTTATTTTATCTTTATTATAACTTTGCAATAGTTTTTTATGAAGTCTATACTTCATTTTATTCTTCATTAATTGGTAATTTGTATTTATTACTTGTTAGATATAAACTTAGTAATTTTATAATTGCTACAACTATTGCTTTTAGTTTTATAGAACCTAATAATTTTTGGTAATTATACCCAAAAATTTCGTTACCAAAAATAGTACAGATTGTTATATTAAAATCTACATATTTAAAAATGGTTTCCCTGTCGATATATGTTGCATTCCTATGGTAAAAGAACAAACCTAGTTTTAAAAAATTTTCTTCATTTTTTATTGGTTGTAAATCTTTAGTTAGCAAATCATTTAGCTCTTCTAAACTTTTTGGTATATAGCAAACATTCTCATAATAATACCAAGAACATCCCAATAAAATTACTGGTTTACCCCAATACGAGGCTTCAAGCCCTATTGTAGAACCAAAAATAATTACTTTATCTGAAACATCTAATAAATCATACGAATTGATATCTTCAGAAGGGCTAATCACTGTCACGTTATTATAATCCTCTTGAAAATTATATAATTTTGTATGGTATTTATATTTTACGTTTTTTAAATTAGGGTGCACTCTTAAATAGAAATGAATTTCATTATTATCTTTATGTTGATTAAATATGTATTTCAATCCTTCATATTGACTTTCAAATAGTGCTAAATCTTCCCATTCTTTACCAATAGAGACATACTCATCTTCGGAAGAATTAAAAAGAATAATATTTTTCTTTTTCTCATCCCAATTATTAGGTAATTTTCCCGTTGTAGTTCCTTTAACGTATATTTTATCTCCAGCAGCTATACCGTTTCGTTTATTGTAATAAAATTCTTTTGCTAATTCTATTTTTTTGGATTTTAATAAATTTGGATCATTCCATAAATAATCAAATTTCCACCTATTTCCTTTAATACTATGTGGTAAGGTATTCTTAAATACTACTTTAGCATATTTCTTATATCCTATATTTTCAAATTCATAGAGATTTACTTGTATATTTTTTTTAATACCTAACTCAAAAACAGGTTTAATTTCATTAAACCTACCATTAAAACTAGATATTTCGTCAGGTTTTATGTCATCAATAACATTTTCAAAGGCATCAATTAATTGTTTAGACTGTAAAATTTGGTTTTGGAAATACTTAATTGAGTCATTGTTAATTTCCGGAAGTTGATTTCTTGTAAGATGAATGTAACTTGAGATAACGCCATAACCAATCTCTATATCCTTATACACATATTTTTTTACATCTTGCGCTTTTTTCAAAATAATATCTTCCTTCTTGTGACTTCCTTTATAATAATCTGAAAGCTGTAAAAATGTTATATCTTTACTTAAATTTTCAAAGATAATTTTTCTTGATTGGGATTTGCATAACTTACAAATTCCTATATTTCCTTTTGGATTTGACAAACAATGAGAAAAAAAACCTTCACACATCACAAAATAAACCTTTTTCCCTTCATCAATCATTGCCTTTTTTGCCTGATCTAATAAAACACCCAACATAGCTCCAGGTAAAGAAGAATAGAAGAAATAAATTTCTTTTTTCATTTTATTTAGTTTTTTGAGATTTTCATTAAAAAATTAATAATTATTAGATAAATAATCGCCAAATTTAAAGCTATATAAGAATAGGCGTTGTTTGTAAAAAACATTAAAGGCAAAGGTATTAAAACTCCGAAAGAAACAAAATGATGTAACTTCACCATTCCTTTTTTGGGTCCACGCTTTGCTACTATTTTATAAAAAATAACGGCAAAAATCAATGTAAAAAAGTACCCAAAGTCATATAATAGAGTTGCTACGACACCATTAAAAGTGCCATCATATTTATCTCCTAAATTTTTATAACGTAAATCTGCTAAGGAGGTAAAGCTTAAACCAATTCTATTACCTAAAAAAGAGATAATTGGAAAAGTGGACCTACCATACATCAATTTATCCACAGAATAATTCTTAAGAACTTCAAATCCGTTAAGGTTCCATTGGGAACCATAATCTAAGGTTGAGTATAAAACAGGATCTTGTATTGGACTACTTGAAGGTATGTAATAATATTTACTGAATCTGGATTCGGATATAATATTTAACAATAAAAACGATGTAGTAAAAATAACAGCAGTATATACCAACATTTTTCTTCTTATTTTTTTACCTAATGCACTGTAGCTGTATAAAAAAAAAGCAATATACATGAGTATGAATTGAATTGCTGCAGATCTAGATAACCCATGAAAACCTAATAAAGGTATATTTAAAGAAATGATAAAAAAAATAAAACTTTTTTTTACATTTCTTATAATTAAAAAATAAAAATGAAGACCTAATGCATAATAACCTATAGGAGATAAGAGGCGAGAAATAAATAGAGGAACAGCTCCAACCCATTGAATTAAAAAATCTCCCGCTTCACCTTCATTTTTATAGCTTTGTACATTTACAGATTCACTTAATAAAGCTCCGAATGCCTTAAAAGTAATAAATATATTAATTAGCGTAACAAACAGACCTACTAAAATCAATACTTTTGTAAGCTTATTGAAACTATTATAATTGCCATAAGGTATAATCGTTTTTAAATTACCATAATTTTTAAATCCATGAATCAGAAAAATTAAAATTAAAGCAGAAAAAAATAAAATAGAAACATCTGTTAAACTGTCTATATCTGGTATTTTGTTAATTAGAAAACCTAATATTAAAGTTGAAATAATAAATAATATTAAAAACAAAAACAATAAACTTTTATTTCTAACTAAAAAAAAATATACAAGAAACAAATAAGTCATAAAGTATTTAAATTATAGTCCAACCACCATCAACCATTAAATTATGACCTGTTATGAAAGATGCATTTTCGGAAAGTAAAAAAACTATTGAGGGCGCTATCTCTTCTGGATTAGCAAGTCTTCCCAAAGGAGACTTTTTAGAATATTTTTCTATAAAGGAAGAATGTTGATTTTTGGTATCTAAAACTCCACCAGGAGAAACGCAATTAACTCGAATACCATATTTTCCATAATAAGAAGCTAAATATCTTGTAAAATTGATAATACCCCCTTTTATTGCAGAATATGCAGCAGCCGATGTTCCTCCATAATCCTCATAAAGACTGAAGTCATTACCAACAACTCCATATATTGAACCAATATTTACAATAGATCCAGATGTTTGTTTTTCCATTGTAACTAATACTTTCTGGCTAAGGTAAAAAACACTATTCATTTGAGTATCCACATTTTCTCTCCAAGAGTCTAAAGGAATGTTTTCAAACTTTAGCCCCCAGTCTGAAGTTCTAGGATATGCTAAATTAACCAACCCATCAATTTTATTATATTTTTTTAAAACTTTGTTGAGTAAATCATCTATATTCTCGGGTTTTGTGATATCACTTATATAATAATTTACACCTTTACAATCGCCTTTTCTTAAATCTACAGCTATTACAATTACATTTAAATTGTTTAATAACTTGACTAAACTTGCACCAATTAATCCGCAAGCCCCTGTTACAATAATCACTTTTTCCTCTAATCCTCCAAGCATATTTTTAAAATTTTAAAAGCTTCATTAATATTATTAAAATCATTTTTCTTATTATGAACAACTTCATTTATAAAAAAGTTCATTTGGTGAACTAATGTTTCACCTATTTTATTTTTAGATTCAAATATTACGTTACCATTCAAAAATACACAATTTTTAAGTAGGTCAATAAAATATGTTCCTTCTTCACAGACAATTTCAAGTGTTCTTTTAGGATCTCTCCTATAATAATTTAATTGTACATTTACTGTGAAATTATCATATCTTAGCAAGTAGTTAGCATAATCGTAAGCACTAATATTTAATGAGGATTTATTAGAAAAAAATCTACTAACTGTAGTTGGTTGAGAAAATAGCCAATATATGTAATCTATTTCGTGTATTAAATCTATATGTACGCCGCCACCCAATTCTTTATTTGCACTATAATTTTTTCTAAAATCAATGTTTGGCCTCCATTCTGGCAAGTAGGAACCACAATATACATTTACTTCATTAATTCTTTTGTTTTCTATTAAACCTTTTATGAAATTTAAGCATTCTAAAAATCTTAAATTACACCCAATATATGTCCTAATTTTCTTTGTATTAATTTCGTCTATTATACCTTCGTGATCTATAGTATCAAAAACTGGTTTTTCTATAAATAGTGGGACTTCAAGGTTAATTAAAGATTTTATTGATTTAGCATGCTCAGATGTTGGGTTAGAAATTATAGCAAAATCAATATCAACCATTATATTTTGTAAATCGTAAATATTAACTACATCTTCAATTTTATTGGAGTTAGGCTTTGATCTTAAAGCAAAAAGATTGTAATCAATATTTAAGTTTTTAATTGCATCTATATGTTTTAAAGCTATTGATCCTAGACCTAATATTAATATATTCATAAATCAAAATCTAATTTTTTATTATTGATTAAATAATCCATAAACAAAAAATCAATCTCATGATCTAAATCAAAACAAGTATGACCCATCTCATAAATTAATGACTTTTCTGTTATAGCAGATTTAATATCTAAGTCAAAAAACTCTCTCCTGTACCAATAGAAAGAGGCGTTTAGGTCGTACACTTTTGGTGCCGACTGCCTTGTTAAAATGGTGTTATTTTCTAATTTTTTTACTAAACTATAAAACCCATTTGATTTTTTTTCGACCATATTAAAATAAGGACTTCTTGCTGCATTATTAACTGAAAATAAATTTAAAGCTTTTCTGTTTTTAACAATATGGCTAAAAGCCTCTTCTATATCTTTTAAGTTTCTCAATGGGGAGGTTACATCTAAATCAAGAATATAGTCATATTTTAAATTCGCTAAATTTTCTTCATAATTCAATAAATGTTTAATTGTTTCAATTTTCCCTACCTCATCTGTGGCCAGGTATGAAGGTCTGTCATATTTTGTATATAAACCAAAAGATTCTGCACACTTCTTTATTTTGCTATCATCAGTAGATAAAGCAATATTTACTTCATTTCCAAAACTTATTTTTTTAGCTAAATCTATACTGTAACCAATCAAAAATTTACCTCCAATAAGTTTAATATTCTTACCAGGTATTCCTTTAGACCCACCTCTTGCACAAATAGTAATTAATATATTCATTCTAAAACTTAATTTGATTAATATCTTTTTGTGCTTTTTCAAAGTCTTCGTGTTTCCCTACATCCAACCAGTAACTTGATAATGGATAAGAAACTACTTTTTTACCTTCTTTTATTAGTTTTTCCATTAAGTCTGTTGCATTATAAAAAACTTCTTCAGGTAAATATTTTAGGACAGATTTCTTCATTAAATAAATACCTCCATTCGAATAATAGGTATAGGATGGCTTTTCTTTAAAGCTAGTAATTTCTCTATCACTTGTTTCTAATACAGCATAAGGAACATTAACCCTGTACGGTATAGTAACTACGGAAAAATCTGCTTCTTGTTTTAAAAAATCAAGAAAAAAATGTTCATAATCTAAGTTGGTTAAAATGTCTGAATTGGTCAACAAGATATAATCATGTTCAAAATTTTTAATTTTTGATACTGCCCCTATGGTTCCCAAAGGATTATCTTCCCATACATATTGAATATTTATATTCTTATCTTTTCCATTCCCAAAATACCCTTCAATTTGTTCACCTAAATACTTTACAGAGAACCAATAATCATCAATGCCATAAAGACAGAGTCTATCTAGATTATGCTCCATAATAGGTTTTTCTCCTATTTTCAGAAGAGGTTTAGGTGTGTTGTCTGTCAATGGCCGAAGACGAGTTCCTTTCCCTCCTGCCATGATTACAGCGTCAATAGGTAAATAAGATCTTGTTTCTCTAAAATTGATAACATTAACTACTTTATCATCTTTATCTAAAACGGGTAAAATCCTAAAATTACCTTCTCGGTATTCAACTACTTTCTTTATATCCCTATCCCCTTTTTTTATAAATCTTGGATTAGCTTGAATAATTGTATTCACAGAATCATTTATAGATATTCCTTTTAGTAATCCTCTTCTCACATCTCCATCGGTAAGAGATCCGATCAATATATCTTGATTATCTACCACAAAAAGAATAGCATCTTTGGCCAAAAAGTCTAGCTTTATTAATGCCTTCTTAATTGTTGATTTTGAAACAATTAAATGATCTCTAAAATTCCTCATAACGTTTTAAAATTTCTATAATATTATCGGCTGCTCTTTCTTTATAATAAATATTTTTACCTGAATAAACTCCTAAATTAAGAGCAATAAAAGTTTTTTCTATGATATCTTCTTTATTAAAAGCAGCATTCAATATATTATTATTTTGTATCCTTCCTTTTTGTCTATTACCAACATTTATTACATATTTATTAAATGAAGCTGCTTCAATAATACCACTTGAGGTATTGCCTATCATAATTTTAGAATAAAACATTGCTGAAAAATAATTTTCTTTTCCAAAATTTTCTATACACAGTACTTGCTTGGGTAATAAATTTTTTAAAATCTCTATTTCTGCTCTAAAAATAGAACCCATAGTATCAGCATTTGGCATTGTGATTATCAAGAATAATTTTGTCGCAATTTTGGCAAGTGCTTTTCTCATTTCTATTGCAAACAAAATATTATGATTAGATTCTATTGTTTCAGGATGAAATGTAATTAAGGCAAACTCTTGATTGGGTATATTGAATTTTTTATAAAATATACTTTTGTCAATTGGTATAAAATTTTTAATATCTTCAATGCTTAAAGAACCTACAGTAAATACACCCTCTTTAGAATTATTTAATTGAACTATTTTATTCGTAAATACATCTGTAGCTGTTAAATGCAATTTAGAAGATAAGGTAATTTGATGACGATAAATATTGTCAATCGCACCTAATGTTGTTTCGCCTCCATGAATATGTGCAAAATTAACACCAAAGGGTATCCCTGCTTGGACCGCTGCACTCATTTCAAACCGATCACCTAAACAAAAAACTAAATCATACTTATTTATTTTCCAAAAATCAGCAAATTTTAAAACAGTTAAACCATAAGATGTTGCAATAGATTGCTCATCATCATTTGAGATTAGTGATGAAATAGCATGAATACAATGATAACCTTTTTTCTCTATTTCTGTTAAAGTATATCCGTGACTTTTTGATAAATGCGTTCCAAAAGCAATAATTTCTAATTGAAAAAAAGAATCATTCTTCAATTTATTAAGTAATGGAAGATAAATGCCATAATCTGCTCTAGAACTTGTTAATACACCTATTTTCATAATAAATCTTCCCATGTTAACTTATGAAAACCTTCTAAATCTTTTGAAACTTTCTTTCCAATAATTTCATTCCACTTCATTGAGCAAATACCATCTCCTGGCCTTAAGGAAATAATATCTTCTTCATTTATCACTTCTCCTTCTTTTAAACCTTTCTTTAAATGAATACTCTTTCGAGCGATACTTATATTCTTTTTTTCACTCTTACTTGGTTCTTTTATACCATTTCCAGAAATAGCTTCTTCAATATTTCTAATAGCCGAAACCATTTGTTTTAATTCTAGAGGTTCTAATGAAGCTCTATGATCTGGCCCAGGTAAATTTCTGTCAAGGGTAAAATGTTTTTCTATAACAGTTGCTCCTAAAGCTACTGCTGCAATTGGCACTTCGATACCTAATGTATGATCAGAATAACCTACATTAACTTTTAATTTTTCTCCAATAGTATTCATTGCCTTTAAATTAACATCTTTCATAGGAGTAGGATATTCTGTATTACAATGAAGGATAGTAACATTTTTTTTATCAACTCCGTTTTCAGTAATAATTTTTAAAGCAGTTTCAATTTCATTTAAATTAGACATACCTGTAGAAAGTATAACAGGTTTTTTCTTTTGGGCTATAGCCTTTAAATATGGATAATTTGTTATTTCACCACTTGGTATTTTAAAAATATTAAAATTTAAAGAATCTAAGTAATGAACACCTTCTACATCAAATGCAGTTGAAAAAAATTGAACACCTTTTTGCGTACAGTATTTTTGTAGCTCTAAATGATTTTTTTCAGATAATTCTAATTTTTTTAACATTTCAAATTGAGAGTCATCATTATCATTGATGTTTTTCTTTTGATATTCTGCTTTTTTTGCCTCCTTACTAACTAATTTATCCGCTTTAAATGATTGAAATTTCACATAATCTACACCTGCATTACATGCAACATCAATAAGTTTTTTAGCTTTTTTGATATCTCCATTATGATTTACTCCTGCTTCCGCAATAATTAAGACTTTCTTTCTCATATCCCAAGTTTATCTCCGACTCTTAATTTATAATTACTTTCAATTTCTAAAATTTCTAAAAAATTATCCTTTGTTTTGACAAAAAAGCCATCATTTGTTTTTGCTAATATTTGACCATTTGTACCGATATAATCTATTGCCTCACTAACAATTCTAGATTTGTTTATTTTTACCACATTACCCTTTACAAATGTTGTCGCCATTGGTCCTGGCTTATCTATCGCTCTAATAAAATTAAATAATTCTCTGGAATTTTTATTCCAATTAATAATCTCATCTCCTTCGCCTCTTCTTCCGCAATAAAAACCAACAGGGTGAATAAAGCTTTGTTTAATTCTATTGGAATTACCTAATTGTATTTCTTTAATCGCCTCATACAAAATATTGGCACACTCTATAAATGCAATTTTAAGTAGTGAGTTATAGCTATCAGAGTCATTAATGGGAAATTTTTTTTGTTTAATAATATCTCCAGTATCAATACCTTCATCAACATAATGAACCGTAATACCGAAATCCTTCTCGTCGTTTATTAATGCCCAGTTTAGAATATTCCGTCCTCTATAAAAAGGAAGTTTCCCAGCATGACAATTAATAACACCTAATTTAGGTATACTAATAATTTGCCTTTTAAAAATCTGATTAAAACTCATTGAAACTAATAGATCACAATTATAATCAATAACTTTAGCAATAAACTCTGGACTATTTATTTTTACTGGAAATAAATAATCAATATTATATTTAATTGAATAATCTTTCAATGTATTATCTTTAGTATCCGTTCTTGGTACAATAAATTTAATATCTAAAGATTTATCTTGGATTAATTTTTCAAATGCCAAATGGGACCATGGTCCATCGGCAAAATATCCTATTTTAATTTTATTTAAACTCATTTTATCTAACACTACTTGGAATATTAACTATTCTTTCTTCTAAAAATTTTGCATTTTCTTGGCTATCAATTTGACAATGTTGATACATTGGTAATCTAAACATTAATTGCCAAATTGGTCGAGTCATTACGCCTGAATTATTTGTCTCTCTCAACAACAAATCCCTTTCATTTTTATTATTTAACTCAAGACACATCAACCAATAATTTGCTTTTGTGTCTTCACTTTCAGTTCTAAAGTTAATTCCTTTGCTATCAAAAAAGGTTTTGTATCTTGTAGCAAGTTCTCTTTTATTATCTATAAAACCATTTAATTGCTCTAATTGAGCACATGCAAGTGCTGCATTTAAATTAGGCATTCTAAAATTATATCCTAATTCATTATGTACATATTCGTAAGGGTGAGCCTGTTTTGCTGTAGTAGTCAAAAATTTCCCTCTATTACCTAGATCAATATTGTTTGTTACTATAGCACCTCCGCCTCCACAGGTAACTATCTTATTTCCGTTAAAAGAAAAGCCTCCAACTTCTCCAAAACCACCTGTTGGTTTACCTTTATATTCACTCCCTAAAGATTCTGCAGCATCCTCCACTATAGGTATGCTCCAATCTTGACAAACTTTTAAAAGTTCGTCCAGATGCACTGGAAAACCAAAAGTATGCATTGGCATACAAGCACTTATTCTTCTTCCTGTTTTTTTATTATAACAACCATCCTCTCTTAACTCTCCAAATTCCTCTAAAAAATTCTTAACGGCTTTTGGAGAAAGCCCCATTGTATCTCTATCTACATCTAAGAATATTGGATTGGCATTATTATATGCTATAGCATTAGCTGTGGCCACAAAGGTTAAGGCCTGCGTTATAACTTCATCATCTTTTTTAACGCCAACTAATCTTAAGCCGACTTGCAATGCAGAAGTTCCATTTACTACTGCTATAGTTTTTTTTGTTTTTGTAATAGCACTTAAATTATCTTCAAAAAGATTAACATAAGCACCTACACTTGACACAAATGTAGAATCGATACATTCTGCTAAAAACTCTTTTTCTTTTCCTTTAAAAGTTGGAATATGTAGAGGTATAAATTCCTCTGAGTTAAATTCCTTTCTCACAAATTTTATTAAATCTTTATGCATTACATTTTAGAATCTAAAGACTTACCTAATTCTTTATGATCAAAATTAACTAGAAAGTCTTTCATTATTTTAACAATATCTGATTTTTTTGTATCACTATTAAGAAAAGCTTTATCAAACGCTTCTAATAAAGCCTCTATATCCTCTATAGCTTTTGGCTGCAAATCCACCACAACACCTAGTGCTCTATGTCTTTCCAAATCTACATTTTCTAATGAAGTAAAAAACTCTTCATAAGGTTTTTCTCCTGTAGTATTACTTCCTGAAAAATGTACTGGATATTTATGACTAAATTCACCCGAAGCCTTTGTAACTGCTTCTTCATCAGAAGTACAATAATCTAATTCATATCCTTTTTCTTCTAACAACTTGGTTGCCATCTCAGAAAAGGTCATCACTTGTTCTTGCCTCAATTTAGGAAAATAAATGTCCCCTGTATTACCTAAAATACAGGCCATTAAACAAATCTGCCCACTTTCTTCTGGAGAAACAAAGTAACGTGTAACGTCATTCGGTGCTGATATTGGTTGTTTTTTAGATATTCTTTCCAAAAATCCTTGAGGTAAAGACCCATTCGAAAATGCAACATTTGCAAAACGTGCAGTTGTAACAGGATATTTGGTAGAATAGGTCATTATCATATCCTCCATTATTTTTTTACTACCTCCCATTATATTAACAGGGTTTGCAGCCTTGTCAGTTGAAACACAAAAAAAATGTTTTGGCGGATAAGAAACTAATACATCTAATAGACCTTTAGCATTCATCACGTTATTTTTTATTAAGGCTTCCACAGAAAATATATCTTTTTCACTTCTAACGTGCTTATGAGCAGAAAAATTGGCTACAATATCAAAGCCACCTCTTTTTTTAAACATCTTATAAAAAACACTATCCGAATAACTCATAGGGTAAGTGACATACTCTTCGGGTACAACAATTTTGTTAGTACTTCTTATGTCTCTTGTTAATTCAGTTAATCCATTTTCATTGATATCGACTACAACCAAAGATTTAGGTTGAAAAGGTAATAATGCTTTAATATAAGAACTACCTATAGTACCAGCACCTCCAATAACTAGAACTGTCTTGTTTTTTATTTCTTTATTTAATTGGGCTTCATTTTGCTTAATATCTTCTAAGAACATGCTTATTTTCCTGTTCGTTACATGCTTAGATATAAAGTGATTGATATTTAACATCTTTTTTTATATTTCTATATTAAAAATTAAATAAATGATTTTTCAAAATCTAAACTTCTATTCAACTTGCTTTAAAATCTCATGTCCTGCCTTTAACAAATCAACATCTTTTTTCATTAATTTTATGTCACTTTGCATCATATCTTTTACTAAATCTACTAAATCATACTCAGGTATCCAACCTAACTTTTCTTTTGCTTTTGATGGATCTCCTAATAATAAATCTACTTCAGTAGGACGGAAATAAGAAGGATCCACGGAAAGCACCTCTTGACCAATATTTGGTAGCATAGATTTCTCCACCCTGGTCGAAATGACAGTAGCATATTTTTCTTGGTCGATACTTTTGACAAATCCTTTTTCATCAACACCTTCGCCTTTAAACTCAAGTTGCATACCTACTTCTGCAAAAGCCATCTTTACGAAATCTCTTACTGTAGTGGTAACTCCAGTTGCAATCACCCAATCTTCTGGTTGATCTGCTTGCAAAATCATCCACATCATGCGAACATAATCTTTCGCATGTCCCCAATCCCGTTTTGCTTCTAAATTCCCTAAAAACACTTTATCTTGCAATCCTAAAGCAATTTTAGCCACAGCACGTGTAATTTTTCTGGTCACAAAAGTCTCCCCTCTTCTAGGTGATTCATGATTAAATAACAAACCATTACACGCAAACATATCATATGCTTCACGATAATTTTTTGTTATCCAAAAACCATAAATCTTTGCAACACCGTAAGGAGAACGAGGATACAAGGGAGAATTCTCATCATAAAACCCTCTTTCATTTTTATTTTCTGGTAAACCTCCAAATAACTCTGAAGTCGAAGCTTGATAAATTCGTGTTTTTTCAGTCAATCCTAAAAGTCGAACTGCTTCTAATATTCTAAGTGTCCCTAATCCATCGACATTACCTACATATTCTGGCATGTCAAACGAAACTTTTACATGAGACATCGCACCTAGATTATAAATTTCATCAGGTTGACATTCCTGTATAATTCTTGTTAAATTCATTGAATCCGTTAAATCGCCATAATGTAATTTTAATCTTTGATTGGGGTCGTGTGGGTCTTGATATAAGTGATCTATTCTATCTGTATTAAACAAAGAGGCCCTTCTTTTAATACCATGAACCATATATCCTTTTTCCAATAGAAGTTCTGCTAAATAAGACCCGTCTTGACCTGTTATTCCTGTAATTAATGCTACTTTCATATTTTTTGTTTCAAAAAATGACATTAACATAAACTTTGACTTAGACTAATTTGTCTTTGTCTTTGTCTTTGTCTTTTAGTTTATAATTTTTCTTCTTAGTGCGTATATTCTTTTCTGCAAACTAGTTAGCTTCATAATACTTTCCTCTAAATGAGATTCTGATATATACTTTCTTCTTTCAGCTATGATTAATTGTGTTTCTAATTCAAAAGCTGACCCCAACCCTATTTCCAAAAACCTTGCAAAATCCTTTTCTGAATTTCTAGATGCTCCTTCTGCAATATTTGAAGGAATTGAAACCGCAGATCGTGTTATCTGAGAACTCAATCCATATTTTTCGGAATTGGGAAAAGCTTCTACAAACGTATAAATGGCATCAACAAGCTCCATACTATCTGTCCAAATATCATATTTTCTAAAATCTCTCAATATATACGTCTCTATTTTCTCCTTCGTCTTCGTCTTTGTCTTTGTCAAAGTCTACGTTAACTTTACTTCTTTAATATCTTCAATATTTTCTAAAAACCATTGATAGGTTTTTTCAATTCCTTCTTGCAATTCAGTTGAATACTCCCAACCTAAAGCTGCCATTTTAGAAACATCCATTAATTTTCTTGGCGTTCCATCTGGTTTCTCAACATCCCATACAATATTACCTTCGTGACCTATAACTCTTTTCATGGTTTCTGCCAATTCTTTAATGGTAATGTCTTTACCAGAACCAACATTATACAAATATTCAGGCAACTTATTCTCTAAAGCATATACTACTGCTTCTGCTAGATCGTCCACAAATAAAAATTCTCTCATGGGCGTTCCACTGCCCCATAAGGTCACATCTGAATTTCCATTTATTTTAGCTTCATAAAACTTTCTTAACATTGCCGGTAAAACATGTGATGTTTTCAAATCAAAATTATCAAAATAGCCATATAGATTTGTTGGCATTAAGCTTACGAAGTCTTTATTGAACTGTTTTCTAATTGCTTGGCAAGCTTTAACTCCGGTTATTTTTGCTATTGCGTACCATTCGTTGGTTGGCTCTAATGAATCTGTTAGCAAATACTCTTCCTTAAGTGGCTGTGGAGCCAACTTGGGATAAATACAGGAACTTCCTAAAAATATAAATTTATTGATATCACATTTAAGCGCACTATCAATTAAATTATTTTGAATTTGCAGATTCTCCATTAAAAATTGATACGGAAAATCGTTATTCGCCAAAATGCCACCAACTCTTGCAGCAGCATCAATAATAGCCTCTGGTTTTGCTTCTTTTAGAAACTCCAAAACGGCCACTTGGTTTTTTAAATCTAACTCTCCACTAGTTTTACCTATTAAATTTGTATACCCTTTTTTTTCTAAGGCTCTCCAGACAGCTGAACCTACCATTCCTCGATGACCGGCTATATAAATCTTTGAATCTTTATTCATATCTACTTTCCAACTTGATAATATTCAAAACCACTTTCTTCTAAATTAAAGGCATTGTATTGATTACGGCCATCAAAGATAACCGAATAATTTAATTTTTGCTTAATTTCTTGAAAATCTGGAGATCGAAATTCTTTCCACTCTGTTAATAGAATTAAGGCATCAGCGTTTGGTAGCACCTCATATTTTGAATTGTAATAGGATACTTCCTTAATTCCTTTAAAGAAAAAATCTTTCGCCTCTCCCATAGCTTTCGGATCATAAGCGTTTATTTTTGCCCCTCTTTTAATTAATTCCTTAACCACATTAATGGATGGTGCTTCACGCATATCATTTGTACCTGGCTTAAAAGCTAATCCCCATAAGCCAAAAGTAAAACCCCTTAAATCTTCACCAAAACGATTTATAATTTTTTGAGCAATTACTAATTTTTGGTTGTTATTCACTTTTTCCACTGAAGCTATTAAATTTGCTTTATACCCATTCTCTTCGGCCATCGTTTTCAATGCTTTTACATCCTTTGGAAAACAAGCTCCTCCATAACCAGTACCAGGATAAATAAAGCTATACCCTATTCTTTTATCGGAACCAATGCCAATTCTTACTTTATTTGCATCTGCGCCTACCCGTTCACAAATATTCGCAATCTCATTCATAAATGAAATTTTTGTTGCTAACATTGCGTTTGCAGCATATTTCGTCATTTCCGCCGAACGAATATCCATAGTTATAAAGCGATCGTGAGTTCTAAAAAAAGGTGAATACAATTGTTTCATTAAATCGAAAGCATAATCGGAATCTGCACCAATTACGACGCGATCTGGTTTCATAAAATCATCGATAGCCGCTCCTTCTTTTAAAAACTCAGGATTGGATACGACATGAAACTCTATATTTTCTCCTCTTTTATCCAATTCAGTTTGAATGGTAGCCCTCACCTTGTCTGCTGTACCAACAGGAACCGTAGATTTATCAACGACTATTAATCGCTTATTCATAGCCTTTCCAATAGATTTAGCTACTGCTAAGACGTATTGTAAGTCGGCTGAACCGTCATCATCCATTGGTGTACCTACTGCAATAAATACAAGCTCTGTATCATCAATTGATTTACCTAGTTCTGTTGTGAAAAACAAATTCTTATTTTCCACATTCTTAAAAACCATCTGTTCCAAGCCTGGTTCATAAATCGGAATAATGCCCTTATTTAATTTTTGAATTTTATTTTCATTAATATCAACACAGGTGACTTTGTTACCCATTTCTGCAAAGCAAGTTGCAGAAACTAAGCCGACATAACCTATACCAATAACCATTATATTCATAAATAAAAGCTACTTTTTATAGAAGAGATAAAACCAACTACATTTTATGTAAATAGTTTTTACTTAGGGATTGCTTCTTTTTCTTTTTTCAGCAAAGATAGTTTTATTTTAAAGTTATCAAAACCAATTGATAAATTTAGTGGATTATGATTGTCGGAATTTTTTACTACAAAAAAATGAAATTAATCCATAAATTAATTCGAAATTCATAAAAAAGGGTGCTTATCATATTTATTAGTTTCTCCCTGACTACGAATGGCGTGAATAATTTCAATTGATGATTTGGCTTCATTGATAGCAAATCCATTGCCTTTTAAAATTTCTTGGTAAGACAACGTATGTAAATCCGTAAAGCCATTACTAAATTCCAATTCTTGCCCACCTACAGTAATAGAACGAAACGTACGTTGTTGTTTTTCTTTAATGTCTAATGGTAAATCATTTGCATCTATGGATAGAAACCAACGGACTCTAGCATTTTCAAATTCTAAATACCCAGCCGCTTTATGGGGTTCATGCAGATGTGTTTCAATAGTTTGAACCTTTCCAAAAATCCAAGACAGCATGTCAAAAAAATGCACTCCAATATTCGTCGCTATTCCTCCCGATTTTTCTAAAGCTCCCTTCCATGAAATATCATACCATTTGCCACGAGAAGTGATATAGGTTAAATCTACTTCATGTTTGGTTTTTGAGTGCTGATTTTTAATTTTGTTTCTTAACTGAATGATGCTTGGGTGCAAACGCAATTGCAAAATAGTATGGATTTGTTTCCCATACTGCATTTCAATTTCTTGCAAGGCATCAATATTCCAAGGATTCAACACCAATGGCTTTTCACAAATCGCGTCAGCCCCAGCACGTAACGCCATACGAATATGGGCATCATGTAAATAATTCGGAGTACAAATGCTGATATAATCTAGAAACTGCCCATTTCGTTTTAATTTTTCTATGTGACGATCAAAGCGTTCAAATTCCACAAAGAAATGCGCATTAGGAAAATATGAATCCATAACGCCGACCGAATCAAATTTATCTAAGGCACAAACTAAGTTGTTGTTGGTGTCTTTGATTGCTTTTAGATGTCTAGGCGCAATATACCCTGCAGCTCCAATTAATCCGAAGTTCTTCATTATAAACTTTTATCTACCATTTCCTTAGGTAATATACCTTTTACATCATATACTACCGAAAGTTCTTTTTTTATTTCTTTTAAATTTATGCTTAGAAACTCATCATGAGCTACCGCCAAAACAATACCATCGTATTTCTTATTTGGCAATTGATTCACTGCTTCAATTCCATAAACCTGATCCACCTCTTTTGGATCAGCCCAAGGGTCGAATACGGTTACCCTTGTACCATATTCTTGTAGCGCAGAAACCACATCGATAACTTTAGAATTTCGAATATCAGGACAATTCTCTTTAAATGCAATTCCTAATACTAAAATACTAGCGTTTTCGATTGGCACCTTCCGTGAAACCATCAATTTAATCACTTGGGAGGCCACATAATCTCCCATACTATCATTAATTCTTCTACCGGCTAAAATAATACCTGGATAATACCCAATTTGCTGCGCTCTCTGTGCCAAATAATAAGGATCTACACCAATACAATGCCCACCTACCAGTCCTGGTTTAAAGGGCAAGAAATTCCATTTCGTACCTGCTGCTACCAATACTTCTTGGGTATTGATATTCATTAAACTAAAGATTTTTGCCAATTCATTGACGAATGCAATATTAATGTCTCGTTGCGAGTTTTCAATTACTTTTGCAGCCTCCGCAACTTTAATACTTGTTGCCAAATGTGTACCTGCTACAATAACTGATTGATACAATTGATCAACTTGTTTGGCTATTTCAGGAGTAGAAGCTGACGTAATTTTTAAAATGTTTTCAATCGACCGGTTTTTATCACCAGGGTTTACACGCTCTGGAGAATATCCCACAAAAAAATCTGAGTTATAGTTTAAACCAGAGGTTTTTGCCAAAACAGGTACACAAGTATCTTCAGTTACTCCAGGATACACGGTTGATTCATAGATAACAATAGCATCTTTCTGCATTACCTGCCCAACAGTTTCACTAGCCTTTATCAATGGCGTCAAATCCGCTTGATTGTTAATATCCACTGGTGTAGGAACAGTAATGATATAATAATCACATCCTTTCAAGTCTGATGATTGATCCGTAAAAAACAATCCGTTTTCTTGATCATCAACCTTCTTCAAAACGTTTACCAGTTCTTTTTTCTCTACTTCCAAAGTCGCATCTACACCTTCTTTTAGAGCTAGAATTCTATCTGGCTTAATATCAAAACCCACCACCGCATACTTTTTCGCAAAAAGATTTGCTAGAGGTAGTCCAACATACCCCAAACCAATCACACCAATTTTTGTTGTACTCATAAATAATTCCTACTAAATCTAAGGAACAAAAATAAGAAAAAGAAGGGCAAATACAGCCCCTCAAGTGGAAAACAAAAAGCGTGAATGTGAAACAAATACATTTTTGTCTTAAAACGAAGCAAACCAAAAGGAACATTTGCCTATTTAAAATGTAATATTGGAGCCCAATAAGCTTAAAAAAAAAAAAAAAAAAATAGTAATGAGGATTAAAACTCTTTTACAAATAAGATATTTGTAAAACATACTTATTTAAAAAGTATTGATAGAATCTGGCAAAAGTTAAGATACATTTTAACCAAAGTTACCATACTTTTGGATTGGTGTTTCCTTACTTTTTATCAAAACACAAAGGCAAAAAAAAATGGGTTTTGGATGTTTGCACAACCAAAACCCACTTACTGCAAGGCTATTTTCCTAGCTCAGCGTATAACTTACGCTTGACAATACATTTCGCAAACGTTTGTCTGGTCTAAAATTGATATGTGCCTTTTTCACTGCAGCAACAGTCAATTCATCTTCGTTTAAAATTCCTTCTGAATTTACACCAATCTGAAATGAACCCAACTTATCCAATTTTACAATTTTTCCTTGTTTTAGTTCGTCGGAAATATTGTGCAGTAAAGAAAGTAAAACAGCATAGCAATCTGCTTCTCTCACTGTACTTTGATTGGATACTAAATAGGCCAATCGTTCTAGATCTGTTGTTCCTGTAGATACGGCTTGCGCATAAAATTTATTTTCCGTTGTTCTGTCCTGTGGATTCGGACGTGAAATTGATTTAAGTTTAATCATTTTTCAAAAATTTAAAAATTAATACAATACTTTTTTAATGAGGCTATTGCAAATACACCTCTTCCGTACGCTTTTTAAAACTCAGTAAACACTACTCTTTTACTCACGAATTTGAGTTAAAGACACCACTATTTTTAAATAGTAATGGAGTTGAAATAAAATTTAAGTCATTGTGCTTACCCTACAGGATGTTGGCCTGTTTTAAAAATTAAACATTTTTTTGGTAAGCTTTCGGAAGTATTGTATTTTTATGGTCTGAAGATAAAACACATACAACACGAAAGTGTTACCGTTTTAAAAGTCTTAAAGCAACATCTTTAAGGCTTTTTTTATGTTTATGAAATTTTAAGTATCTCATTACACATTGTAAAGATTAGAACTCTTGCAACAAAAGTCAATAGTGTTTTAACTTTAAATCTTCAAAGTTTTCAACAACCAAAAATTAACTTTGAACAGCAATAAAATAACGATAAATCATTGTAATATTATTGAATTTTAGTATCATTTTTGAATGGAATGATTGCACCGAATTCAGACAAAATATTGAGGTAAAAAGGTGTTTTCGCCATTCAATGATCTATCAGAAACCTAAATTTATATGTCATTTTAGTATCATTATGGATGATATAAAACTCATTAGGTTATTTCTTCTAAAGATTTATAACTCTAAAAAATATTTGGTTTTTTTAGCGAAATTGTTGATAAGTCTAAAATATATTTCGTGAAAATCTCGTCAAATCTTTAAAATTTCTTTGTGTTTTTGATTGGTTTTAGTTCGATTATTATTCAAAAGTTTTCATTTTTTTTAGTCAGCGTTTAGTTTTTAGATCTCTCCACAAGTCGAGATAACATTTAGTTCTTAAGTGTAATTTGTAAACTAAAAGCATGATACAAATTGTCATTTCGAGTGCAGCGTAAGCAGAGTCGAGAAATCTCTTTTTTTCAAAACTTAAATTTGAAATCTTATAATTATTATTGGTTTGCATAGAGATCTCTCCACAAGGTCGAGATGACAGGTAGATAATATTTTACCTACAGAACTAAAACCATAAATAGGCCTTGTCATTTCGAGTACAGCGTAAGCGGAGCCGAGAAATCTCAGAACTCATTTTTGATATTGTTCTTTTTTCCATCGCTGAAAAAAGAACCAAAAAAATCTAGACTTATTTTTCGCTACGCGAGCTACCTACATCCAAAATATATTTTGGCTTTGGCAATTTAAATTCTACTTATTATTCCATTAACGCACCCAGACCATTGCATTTTTTTGGCGCTTGCCATTTCATAAGAATTGAATTTCTACAAATAGGAAAAGTATGTCGGCTTGGTGCAATCTATAATTCTAAGTGTCATTTTCAAAGTTACTTGTGGTTTCGGGTGCAGCGTGAGCGGAACCGAGAAATCTCTTTTTTTTAAACTTTAATTTGAAATCCTATAGTTTTTATTGGTTTGCTTAGAGATCTCTCCACAGGGTCGAGATGACATTTAGTTCTTAAATGTAATTTGTAAACTAACAACATGATTCAATTTGTCATTTCGACTATAGCTTTTTTTAGCGGAATGGAGAAATCTTTATGTTTGATAAGACTTAATAATTGAAGATTCTGTAATTTTTACTGGTTGACATGGAGATCTCTCCACAAGGTCGAGATGACAGGTAGGAACTATTTTAACTTTAGAACTAAAAACATAAATCCCTCTTGTCATTTCGAGTACAGCGTAAGCGGAATCGAGAAATCTCTTTTTTATTAATAAGATCCAATAGTTTGAGATCTCTCCACATGGTCTAGATGACAGGTAGGTTTATAAATATAAAGGGATTAGATATTATCCCTAGTTGAAACCGCTCCTGCAAATACAATCCTTGGCACTGCGTGCAACGTATTTTTTTATTTCAACAAAACCGCTATGCAAGCATGCGATTTTTTATGAAATAAAAAAATCCTGTCGATTTCTCGACAGGATTGTATCTGATGTGGGCAATGAGGGATTCGAACCCCCGACCCCCTCGGTGTAAACGAGGTGCTCTGAACCAACTGAGCTAATTGCCCTAAGCGGTTGCAAATATAACATAGATTTTAAATCTACCAAACATAAATTCAAATTTATTTTATATTATTTCTGCAATTACGAATGTACTACCACCAATATAAATGACATCTTGTTGATTAGCAATTGTTAATGCTTCTTGATACGCCATTTGAACACTTTCAAAAAAATTACCTTTAAGATTGTATTTTGACGCCTTTTGCATTAATGCTTCTGCTGATAAACCTCTTGGAATATTTGGCATACAAAAATAATAGGTTGCATTTGTAGGAAATAAGGGTAAAATATCATCCAAGTCTTTATCAGAAACTACACCAAGTACTATGTGTAATTTGTGGTACGTTTCTTTTTGAAGTTGCTTCATTACAGTTTGCAAACCCTCTTTATTATGCGCTGTATCACAAATGACTTTTGGTGCTTCTTTTAAAATCTGCCACCTTCCTTGTAAATTGGTGTTCTGAACCACATTTAATAATCCTTTTTGGATGGCTTTTTCTGAAACTTTAAAAGTGTATAAATTATGAATGGCTGTAACAGCCGTTTTCACATTGGCTTTTTGGTATTTCCCTAATAAATCTGTTGCATATTCATAATTGGTATCTGAAGCAAATTGAATTTTGGCATCTAATGCTTTTGCTTTTTCTAGAAACACATGTTCAACCTCAGGTTGCCTTTCACCTATAACCAATGGTATCTTTGGTTTGATAATTCCGGCTTTTTCTGATGCAATTTTTGGCAATGTATCTCCTAAAATTTGCACATGATCTAAACCGATATTCGTAATCACCGCTATTTCTGGAGAGATGATGTTTGTAGAATCCAATCGACCACCTAAACCCACTTCGACAATAGTAACATCTACTTTCTCTTTAGCAAAATAATCGAAAGCCAAACCAACTGTCATTTCAAAAAAGGAAAGCTGTTGTTCTTTTAAAAACGTTTGATGTTTTGCAATAAATGAGGTTACCTTTTCTTTCGGAATCTCATCACCATTAATTCGAATGCGTTCTGTAAAACTTTTTAAATGCGGTGACGTATACAAACCTACCTTATAGCCTGCCTCTTGCAAAACAGAAGCCAACATGTGAGATGTAGAGCCTTTACCATTAGTCCCACCAACATGGATGCTTTTAAACTTTTTTTCTGGATGTTCTAAAACCTTAGAAAAAGCAACGATATTCGTTAGGTCTTTTTTGAAAGCAGTTTTTCCCTCCTTTTGATACATTGGAAGTTGTGCAAACATCCAATCTAAGGTTTGTTGGTAGGTCATTAAACGAGCTAGTTTATTTCTCTTTACCTTTTAAATTTTCTTTCTCCTGTACTTCCTTTCTAAGTCCACTGCTTGAAAAACGGTGTTCTCTTTTATTAAAATATAATTCTATTCCTTTTTCTTCGCAGTATTTTCTACCCGTAAATTGCTTACTGGCATATTCTTCACCAATAATTCTTACATCAACCTTAAAAGAGCGTAATACATCTTCTAAATCTTGCTCTGTAGCATAGGGTACAATCTCATCTACAAACCTACATCCTTTTAATTGAATGTAACGTTCTACTACAGATTGTACTGGCATGTTTTTTTCAGGACGATCTAAAGTTGGATCTGTTTGTAACCCACAAATTAAATAATCGCACTGGCGTTTTGCATCCTCTAGCATCGTGATATGCCCTGCATGTAATAAATCGAAGGCACTAAAAGTTATTCCTATTTTCATAATTGATTTTTCTAAATTTATTTTTTTCCTAACAACCAAGAAGAAGATTGTATTTTATCTCCCAAACCATCAATAAGTTGTATTCCTAATTCATTACAAATTGGAGCTTCTGGAATAGAATTATTGTCTTGATCTCCTCCGTTTGCAAAACCTAATTGATAGTCATCTCCATACTTTTCTTGTAAAGAACGAATTGATTCACACACAGTTCTGTCTTTATCAATAGAAATAATTGCTTTATCTACAGCCTTAATATTCTGTACAATAAACAAACGTTCATCTTCTTTTTGAAATTCTTTAGAACCCTTTAAACCTCTTTGCAAATCGCTATTTACGATAACAAACAACTCATCTGCCAATGCTTTAGCATTGTTAAAATATTCTAAATGACCTTTGTGAATTGGATTAAAATAACCAGAAACGATAATTGCTTTTTTCTTCATTTTTTTTAAGTTTTGAGTAAAATTAAATCCTTTCTAAACAGATTATAAACGATTCAATTACAAATTAATAGTTCACAAAAATCTAAATTTAAAGCTTTTCTCCACCTAAATTTCGACAAATAAACGATATCTATTGTTCATTGTAAAAAAACAACTGATAACCAATTGTAGGCTAAAGATATAAAATTAGGTTTATTTAGTTAACGAAAACTTGTAAATAATTGTACCTGCTTGAGTTGCAGGTGCATTTTTATCTACATTCCATGTGGTTTGTAATGCTGCTTCTTTTGCAGGCTTTAAAAGACAAGGATTTGTATTCGTAGAGCCCTTAAACCCAGGTGTAGCCTTAATCACTTTTCCGTTTCTATCTACTATAATTTCCACAACTACAATACCTTCTTCTTGACATTCAGGTTGTTTTTTAGGTTTTTTCAAGGCCGTTCTTCCTGCTAAATTGTAATTGCCTCCTGAACCTGCATTGGTATTTCCATAATAGTTTTTTGAATTTTTATCGCCATTCTTTGTGCCTTTCACACCATCTTTAGTATCATCTCCTTCACCTTTTTGCTGGCCATCTGAGGTAGCACCATTCAACAAACTATTTAATGCATCTGTAGTTTCTTTTGATGGTTTAGGTTTGGGTTTTGGTATAACTTTCTCTTTCTTTTCAATTTTCTCTACAGGCTCTTTTATTACTTCTTTTGTTTTTTCTACAACAGGTATATCTTTAGCAGTATCGTCTGTAATAATATCTTCTTTGACAATTTCCTCAGGAGTTTCCTTTACCTCTTCAACAACCTCTTCTTTTTCAACTGCTTTAGGTGTTGGCTCTTTTTTAGTTTCTTGATCTGGCTCTCCTTTACCAACTTCAGCATCTCCAAAATTAATGGCTAAACCATATTCTTCTGGAGGATCTAAATACGTCATTCCGTAATTAAAAATTGCAAAAACAAATAACACCAATAGTATTGATGTGATGATTGCAGATTTTCGTTTATGATTGGTATTTAATATTTGCATTATTTGTTACATATAGATTCTTACTTTCTCAGAAATGAGCATAAAACGATGATAAGCTAAACTAAATTCAGCTTGACCTAAAGATCACTTTCCTTTTACAGCTAGAATCATTTTTAATTTATTCTTGTTAGCAATGTCTATCACTTGCATTACATTTTTATAAGGTACATCTTTATCACCCCTAATAACAATGGTTTTCTTTTTATCTGAACCCACACTTTTCAATATTTCATTCTCTAAATTAGCTGATGAAACCTTTGTTTTATCAATATAGAATTGTGAGTTATTGGTAATAGAAACTGCTACTGACTTACTATTCTCTGTTTTACCACCTGCTTTTGGCAATAATACATCAATGGCACTAACAGTGACTAAAGTTGATGTTAACATAAAAAATATCAACAGCAGAAAAACAATATCTGTCATTGATGACATATTGAATGATGGGTCTACTTTATTTCTTCCTCTTAAATTCATACAAAGTTCATCTTAAACAGGTTCATTTAAAAGATCTAGAAACTCAACAGATTTCGCTTCCATTTGATACACCACTTTATTGGTTCTAACTACTAAATGATTATATGTTATGTATGCAATAATACCTACAATTAAACCAGCAACTGTAGTAGTCATTGCTGTGTATAAACCATCAGACAACATTTTTATATCTATTTGTCCACCTGCATTTGCAATTTCATGAATGGCTACAATCATACCAATTACAGTACCTAGAAAACCAATCATTGGTGCTGCACCAGCAACTGTTGCCAAGACTGAAACATTTTTTTCTAATTCGTAAATTTCTAATTTACCAGTAGTTTCTATGGCTGTATTTATATCCTCTAAGGGTTTACCAATTCTAGAAATTCCTTTTGATATTAATCTTGCTGTTGGTGTATTTTTACTGTTACATAAAGCATTAGCAGATTCTAATTTGCCATTAGAAACGTAATCTTTAATTTGATTCATGAAGTTTTTATCTACTTTAGAAGCTGCTTTTATTGCAAAAATACGTTCAAAATAGATGTACAAAGCCACTGCCAAAAGCACAAATAAAATGGCTATTATAATTTGACCTCCTAAACCACCATCCATAATAAGTTTATAGATAGACAAGGTTTTTTCTTCTGAAACTGAATCTTCTATTATTGCTGCATTCTCTTGAAAAAATGATATCATTCTTCTTAAATTTTAATTCTATATTACTAACGACTATCCTATTGTAAAATTGTTTCAAAAAGGGTTTACAAATTAAAAACACAAAAAAAATGCCATTCTGAAATTCAAAATGACATTTTTATATACTTATCTGTTGTTTATACAAACATTCTTAAAATAATAAAAGATACAGAACCTACTAGAAAGCCTACTAAAGCTAACCAAGATATTTTCTTTAAGTACCAAAAGAAATCAATCTTTTCCATACCCATTGCAACTACACCTGCTGCAGAACCAATAATTAACATACTACCTCCTGTACCTGCAGAAAATGCAATAAAATGCCATAAAGGATTATCTAAAGGTTCTGAAAACATACCTAAACTTGCTGCTACTAGAGGTACATTATCAATCACTGCAGAACCAACACCTAATAAAATTACTACTAAATCTGATACTTGAGTACCTTCTAATTCTGTACCCATTAAAGGTACACTAGTTTTTAAACTATCTGCAAAATTGAATAGAATTCCTAACGATTCTAAAGCTGCAACTGCCATTAAAATACCTAAGAAAAATAAAATACTTGGCATTTCTATTTTAGATAATGACGAATGTACAGGACTATGTGCTGCATGCTCATCATGCTCATCTGCTTGCTCACCTTCTACACTAGATAATGAGAATTTTCTTCTACTGTATATTTCTGCACAAGTAGCAACAATACCTAAAGACAACATCATACCTACATAAGGTGGTAAGTGAGTAACTGTTTTAAATACAGGTACAAAAACGATTGCTCCTAACCCAATTAGTAACATACGTCCACTATACTTACTTTTTGGTTTATCAACCTCATTAGGATCAAAATCGATATCACCCTTAAATGCTGGTAACATTGATGCAATAAAAGAAGGCACTACCATACATAATAATGATGGTAAGAAAAGGTAAATAAATAACATTCCTGTACTTACTTTATCGCCAATCCAAAGCATGGTTGTGGTTACATCTCCAATAGGAGAAAAAGCCCCACCTGCATTGGCTGCAATAATAATTAAACCTGCAAACCAAATTCTGTCTTCTCTTGTTTTTACAATTTTCTGTAAAATTGAAATTAATACAATTGTTGCTGTAAGGTTATCTATAATTGCTGATAAGATAAAAGCTAACACAGAAAACATCCACAATAACTTCTTTTTACTCTTAAAGTTTACATAGTTTTTAATGGTAGAAAATCCATCAAAATAATCAATAATCTCTACAATAGTCATTGCACCTAAAAGGAAAACTAAAATCTCTGCAGTTTTACCTAAATGATGTAATAAGGTTTCTTCTACCAAATGCATTTTATCATCATGCACTAAAGAGGCAAAATTATCTACCAAAGCATGATTGCTTGAGTCAAACCAATTAGAGAAACTATCTACCCCAAGTGCAACAATTGCCCAACAAACAGCCATCATTACTAAGGCTGGTATAAGTTTATCTAACTTAATGTTATGCTCTAATGTAATGGCTAAGTAACCTAATACAAATACTATTATAATTATTGATTCCATATATTTATTTAATTTATATCAATTGTTCTAGCGCAATTTCAAACGCTGTTTCACTAATTTTTGTTTTATAAGGGCTTTTTTCAAATGTTTTTTCTAAAGCTCTTTTAATGGTTTCTGAAGTATCATTAAAAATAGCTTCGTCTGTCATTTCTACTCTTCTTTCCATAAAATAGGCAAACACTCTAGCCATTCCACAATTACTAATAAAATCTGGAATTAAACTTACTTGTTTGTCTGTATTCTCCATGATTGAACCAAAGAAAATTTCTTTATCTGCAAATGGTACATTAGCACCACAAGAAACTACCTCTAAACCTGTTTCAATCATTTGGTTGATTTGCTCTTGCTTGATTAATCTTGAGGCTGCACATGGTGCAAAGATTTCACAAGGTAAGCTCCAAATTTTTTCGTTAATTTCATGAAATGGAATCATGTTATCTGCCACAAGTGTGTTACCATCTTTGTTTAGGAAATAGTTTTTAATTTCTTCAAAAGAAAAACCATCTTCATTGATTACTCCTCCATCTCTATCTATAATTCCAACAACCTTGGCACCCATTTCAGCCAAATAATAAGCTGCTGCAGAACCAACATTCCCAAAACCTTGTACTACTGCTCTTTTGCCTTTTACAGAACCACCATAAATATCATAGTAATGACGTACAGCTTCTGCGACACCAAAACCAGTAATCATATCTGCAACTGTGTACTTTTTGCTAATGTCTGGTGATAAACTTTCGCTTTCAATCACCTTAATAACACCTAATCTTAACTGACCAATTCTATTAATTTTATCTGCTTCTGTAGGTTTAAAATGGCCATTAAAAACGCCTTCCTGAGGATGCCAAACTCCACTTTCTTCAGTAATAGGTATTACTTCATGAATTTCATCTACATTTAAATCTCCTCCTGTACCATAATAACTTTTTAACAAAGGAGCTACAGCTTTATACCAGCGTTCTAAAACACCTTTTTTTCTAATATCTAAAGGATCGAAATTAATACCAGATTTAGCACCACCAATTGCAGGACCAGAAACTGTGAATTTAACTTCCATGGTTTTTGCCAAAGATAGTACCTCATTCATATCTAAACCTTTACGCATTCTTGTACCTCCACCAGCTGCACCTCCTCTAAGTGAGTTTATTACTGTCCAACCTTCTGCTTCAGTTTCAGAATCTTTCCAATTAAAGATAATTTCTGGTTCTTTATTCTCGTATTTTTTTAATAATTCTTTCATGTTTAATTTGTTATGATTTATATCAACTTCTGTGTTTTTCTATGCAATTTTTAACGAAATAAAAGTGGCTTAGCGAAGTTAAAGTTGATTCATATTATAAATTATTTTAAGAATTAATAGTACTTACGATGTCAAAGACAAACTTACTGTAAAAAAAGTAATTCTTAAAATAAATAATATAAAAGAATTGTAAATTTCTATGGTAAAATTACCACTCCAGAAGAATGATTTTTGCTAGCCCCAGTTACTGATTGTAAGCAATTCACTTCATCACTTAATTTTAACAATCCTAGAAAAGAAAACACCAATGCTTCTTTAAAATTAATTAGTTCTTCGCTTACCAAATCTATTTGATTTGAAGCATAAAACTGAATTCTTTGCATCAAATAAGTATTAAAAGCACCTCCACCAGTAACCAAAACTGAGTCGTTATTAAAAATTACTTTGCTTATTTGTATCGCAATATGTTCTACAAAAGTGTTTAGAATAACTGGTACATCTTGTTCCATTTTATCGATTAACGGATATACTTTTTCTTGCACCCATTCCAAACCTAAAGATTTTGGAGGCTGTTTATTATAAAATTCTAAGCCATTTAATTGCTCTAAAAGTTCGTGATTTAATTTCCCACTTGCAGCAATGTTACCTTGATCATCATAAGCCAAGTCCAATTTATTTACATAATGATTCAGAACAATGTTCACTGGGCAAATATCAAAAGCAATTCTTTGTTGATTTTGTTGAAAGGATATGTTCGAAAATCCACCAAGATTCAAACAAAAATCATATTCAGAAAAAAGCAATTCATCTCCAACAGGTACTAAAGGTGCTCCTTGCCCACCCAATTTTACATCTTGGGTTCTAAAATCATAAACAACTTTAGTATTGGTAATTTTAGCAATTTCTTTTCCATCACCTATTTGTAAAGTGATTCCTTTATCTGGTTCATGTAAAATGGTATGTCCATGAGAGGCAATAAAATCTAACTGATCAATTTTATGATTGCTGATGAAGTTTTTTATGGTTTGCCCTAAGAACTTTCCATACATCACATCAAACTGTGTTATTTCCTTTTTAGAATTATGAATTGCATTTTGTAATAGCTGTTTCCATTCTGTAGAATAAGCAATCGTTTCTGCATGTAAAATCTTAAAATTTTGATAATTAGTGGTATCAAATTTTACATACACCAAATCTATACCATCTAAAGAGGTGCCAGACATTACTCCTATTGAAAAAACATCATTATTCATCATATATGTAAAATTAATAAAAGTCTGTTGAAAATATGTTACGAAATCGATATCTTTGCACTCGAAAATTATCAATATAATAAAACAGATATACAAATGGATTTTAGTTTAACAGAAGAACATTTAATGATTCGTGATGCTGCAAGAGATTTTGCACAAACTGAATTGTTACCTGGTGTTATTGAGAGAGATAACAAACAAGAATTTCCACAAGAGCTAGTTCGCAAAATGGGCGATTTAGGTTTTATGGGAATTATGGTTGATCCTAAATATGGAGGAAGTGGAATGGACACTATTTCTTACGTTTTAGTAATGGAGGAATTATCTAAAATTGATGCTTCTGCTTCAGTAATGGTTTCTGTAAACAACTCATTAGTATGTTATGGTTTAGAGGCTTATGGTACAGAAGAACAAAAACAAAAATACTTAACCAAATTAGCTACAGGAGAGCAAATTGGTGCTTTTTGTTTATCTGAGCCAGAAGCAGGTTCAGATGCAACTTCTCAAGCAACTACTGCTATAGATAAAGGCGATCATTATGTAATTAATGGTACTAAAAACTGGATTACAAATGGTGGTAGATCTGACGTATATTTAGTTATTGCACAAACTGATAGAGAAAAAGGACATAGAGGAATTAATGCTTTTATTGTAGAAAGAGGCATGGAAGGTTTTGATATTGGACCTAAAGAAGATAAATTAGGTATTCGTGGTTCAGACACACATACATTACAATTTAATGATGTAAAAGTGCCAAAAGAAAACAGAATTGGCGAAGATGGATTTGGTTTTAAATTCGCAATGAAAACACTTTCTGGTGGTAGAATTGGTATTGCTGCTCAAGCTTTAGGTATTGCTTCTGGTGCTTATGAATTGGCTTTAAAATATTCTAAAGAACGTAAAGCATTTGGTACAGAAATCTGTAACCACCAAGCCATTGCATTTAAATTAGCAGACATGTATACAGAAATAGAAGCTGCAAGAATGTTAGTTATGAAAGCTGCTTGGCAAAAAGATCGTAAAGAAAATTACGACATGGCTTCTGCTATGGCTAAATTATACGCATCTAAAGTAGCTATGGAACAAACTGTAGAAGCTGTTCAAATTCATGGAGGTAATGGTTTCGTAAAAGAATACCATGTAGAACGTTTAATGCGTGATGCAAAAATTACTCAAATTTATGAAGGAACTTCAGAGATTCAGAAAATAGTAATTTCTAGAGGTGTAATAAAAGGTTAATACATTACTTTATATATAATAGAAAATCCATCTTTTAATTAAGATGGATTTTTTTTATGGCACAACCTTTCAGGTCAGGCTTTCTGCACTCGCTTTTTTGTAAAAACAAAAAGAGCTCAAACAAATGCTTCAATCCTTTGTGCAGGCTTGTTTAAAATCTAGAGTTCTAAATCAATAGTATAGAGTTGTAAACCAGAGCCAGGTGCAATAGTTCTTAAAAATTGCCTATCATTATCTTCTTTTAAAGAGTCTTCTATATATTGTAAAGACAAATTTCCTTTTCCTAATTCAAATAATGTTGCCATCATCAAACGTATTTGATATCTTAAAAAACCTTTTCCTCTTACTTTTAGAACGTAGGATTTTTGAGGAAAAAAACTAGCAGTAAGAATGCTATTCTCTATAATTGAACAACTTTCAATAGTTCTTTTAAATTCTGTTTTCGCAGAAGGCTTAGTACAATACTTATGAAAATAGTGTTCACCTTCGAAAAGACTCGCTCCTTTTTTCATCAATTTTATATTCAGTTCACTCTCTTCATTTACTATAAAAGGCGCTGCAAAAGGATGATTTACAGCTCCAAATGAGAAGTAATAATGGTATTCTTTAATTTTTGGAGCATTAATAATATTAAACTTTGTGGCAACTTCTGAAACAGTATACGCTTTAAAATCTGCTGGGAGATTGGAGTTTAACTCGTTCAGAAATACATCTTGTTGTAAAACTTCATTGGTAAACAACTGAAATAAATACCTATTAGCAGATACTTTTGCATCTGTTCTTCCTGCCCCAATTGTTTTGTAATCAACATCTTTTAACACAAAAGAGAGACTTTTATCTACAATATCATGTAAAGTTTTAGCATTTGTCTGCTTTTGCCAACCAGAAAACCTAAAACCGAGAAATCCTAAAGAAATTAAGTAACTTTTTGAATATTTCATAGGTGCTAAAATACAATAATTACATTTTTTTTTACAAAAAGGGCATTTTTATGAATATCCTAAAATTATACTGCATTTTTTTACGAACCTAATATTTTCTATCCTTCAGATAAGCCAAAATATATTTATCTCAATTTAACCCCCTTTTTTTTGAGGGTACCCTCCTTAAAAACCATGTTTTTGAAATTTACACCCCTTGTTACTTTATTATTAATCAATACATTTACACCGTTCAAATAATAAAAAATCAATAAAAACTAAAAGGACATTATTATGAAAAAAATTATTTTCACTTTATTTTTAGCAAGTAGCTTGTTAGTAAATGCACAAGATGACAAAGGAACTTTTTCTTTAAGTGGTAGCGTAGATGTTTATCATACAAGCAATTTAAAAAGTGGTTCTCCAGGATCTGTTGGAATTCTTTATGGAGGTTCTGCAGTACCTAACGCATTTGGTTTAGGTATGGCCAACACAATATTTGCTTATGAAAAAGGAAAAGCGGGTGTTGTTGCAGATTTAGCTTTTGGTCCAAGAGCAAATGCAGCAAATGCTTACGAAGGAGCAATCAACCAATTGTACGCTTATTATAAGCCATCAGAAAAAATTACTTTAACATTAGGTCAGTTCAATACTTGGTATGGTTATGAAGTAATTTCTCCTGCAGGAAACTTCAACTACTCTGTTTCTTACTTATTTAATGCTGGTCCTTTCTCTCATACAGGATTTAAATTAGATTATGCAGCTTCAGAAGATTTATCTTTCATGTTTGCTTTAACTAATCCTCATGGTTTAACTTCTGGTGCAAACCCAAGTAACGATTACCAATTAGGTTTTCAAACAGGTTACAAAGGTCAGTACTTTAACTTAGCTTATGGTTCAGATGGTTTCGGTTTTACAGATGTATTATATTTAGATTATACAGGTGGTTTCGATTTATCTGATTCTTTCTTCTTAGGAATCAACGCTGCTTACGCAAATTCAAGCGATGCTGATGCTGGTTACCAAGGTGTAGCTTTATACTTACAAAATACATTCTCTGATTCTTTTTCTTTAGGATTTAGACCAGAATTTTTCAAAACTACTTCAGGAGCAGGAGATGCTAATGTATCTGCTTTTACTTTAAGTGGTAACATTGCTTTAACAAGCGCTTTAACTATTATTCCAGAATTAAGATATGATTCTTCAGATGATTTAATCATTCCTGGATTTCCAACTGAAACTAGTATGACAGGTGCAACTTTGGCTGCTGTTTACTCTTTCTAACACAATTACAACTATTAAAATTAACTAAATTATAAATTATGAGTTTATTACTAACATTATTCCAAGACACTTCTGAAGCTGCTGCAGTTTTAGAACAAGTAAATGGAGATATGGGAATGCTATGGATGCTTATTGCTGGTATCTTAGTTTTCTTAATGCAGGCTGGTTTTACATTAGTAGAATCTGGTATGACAAGAGCAAAAAATGCAGTTAACATAGCAATGAAAAACTTGTTAGACATCTGTGTTGGATCAATAACTTTTTGGTTAGTTGGGTATTCTTTAATGTATGGAGATACTTCCAATGGATGGTTCTTCTGGAGTGGTTTATTCCAAGGTGAAGGAGCAGATCTATTCTTCCAAACAATGTTTGCTGCAACTACAGCTACAATTGTCTCTGGAGCAATAGCAGGTAGAACAAAGTATACAACATATATCATTTTCTCATTAGTAATGACTGCTATCATCTATCCTATTTCAGGTGGTTGGGAATGGAATGGTGGATGGTTAAATGATACAGATGGTTTAATGCCAGCTGAATTTATTGACTTTGCTGGTTCATCAATAGTACACTCTGTAGGTGGTTGGGCTGCTTTAGTAGCTGCATTTATGGTAGGACCAAGAATTGGAAAATTTGTTGACGGTAAAGTATTACCTATACCAGGTCACAATCAAATACTAGCAACTTTAGGGGTTTTTATTCTATGGTTTGGATGGTTTGGTTTTAATGGTGGATCTCAATTAGCTTGGGGTGGTGCTGATGCAACTGGAGCTTCAAATGTAGTTTTAGTAACAAACTTAGCTGCTGCAGCTGGTGGTTTAGGTGCATTAATTACCACTTGGATTTGGTATGGTAAACCTAATTTAGCACAAACGCTAAATGGTGCATTAGCTGGTTTAGTAAGTATAACTGCTGGTTGTGGTAACATGACTGCTGGAGGTGCAGTGCTTGCTGGATTAATTGGAGGTATTATTGTAGTATTCTCTATTGAGTTTATAGAAAAGAAATTAAAAATTGATGACGCAATTGGTGCAGCTTCTGTGCATGGTGTTGCTGGTGCTTGGGGAACTTTAGTAATAGGTCTTTGGGGTGTAGATGGTGATACTGGAATCGGACTTTTCAATGGCGGAGGTGCTGCTCAATTAGGAGCTCAAGCAATTGGAGTTTTAGCTTACGCAGTTTGGGCTGTTGTTCTATCTTTCATAGTTTTGAAAATCTTAAAAGTTACAATGGGATTACGTGTTACTAAAGAAGTAGAAATTGAAGGTTTAGATATTTCTGAACATGGTTCTATTGCTTACCCAGGTAAGAGAGTAAGAGAATTTGACGAAGACAAATAGCAGATAATTTAATTACAGTTTTATATAAAAATCACGCAACTTTCTAAGTTGCGTGATTTTCTACTGTAAAGAATTTTATACTTTTAGAAAAAAGAATAGTAATTAATTATATATAAAATGAAGAAAATTGAAGCAATCATTAGAAAATCAAAATTTAGAAATGTAAAAGAAGCATTACACGAAGTAGGTGTCAATTTTTTCTCTTATTGGGATGTTACTGGTTTAGGTAACGAAAAAGAGGGGCATGTTTACAGAGGTGTAAGTTATAGTACAAGCGATATTCAAAGAAGACATATTGCAATAGTTGTTAATGATGATTTTGAACAAATTACAATTGATACAATTTTAAAATCAGCAGCTACAGGTAAAGTAGGTGATGGTAAAATATTTGTAAGCGATATTAACGAAGCTTATAGAATAAGAACTGGTGAAAAAGGAGGAGAAACATTAAATTAAATAGATTACACAATTAAATTATGGAATTATTAACAATCAACAATGTATGGATGATGATCTGTACAGCCCTAGTATTCTTTATGCACTTAGGTTTTGCATTCTTAGAAATAGGATTAACCAGACAAAAAAACACAATCAACATACTTTTTAAAAATATATTTATCATTACAGTAGGGCTACTACTCTACTGTTTTGTTGGCTTTAACTTAATGTATCCTGGTTTTTCAGAATCATCTTTAGGTATTTTCGGATTCGCAGGTTTTGGTTTAACTTCTCCAGTTACAGATGCTGGAACTTTGGATTTGATGTATAATGAAGGCTATACTTATTGGACAGATTTCCTTTTTCAAGGAATGTTCGCAGCAACTGCAGCAACAATAGTTTCAGGAGCTGTTGCAGAGCGTATGAAAATTTTACCATTTATGATTTTTACATTGTTATATGTAGGTTTAGTTTACCCAATAGCTGGCTCTTGGAAATGGGGTGGAGGATTTTTAGATCAATTAACAACTCCCTTTTATGATTTTGCAGGTTCTACGTTAGTACACTCTGTAGGTGGTTGGGCAGCTTTAGTTGCTGTTTATCTCTTAGGGGCAAGAATTGGCAAATTCAAAAATGGTAAAATCCAAGCTATACCTGGTCATAACATACCTTTAGCAACAGCTGGTGTATTGATTCTTTGGTTAGGATGGTTTGGTTTTAACGGAGGCTCTGTATTATCTGCAGACCCAACCTTAACTTCACTAACCTTAGTTACCACATGTTTGGCAGCAGCAGCTGGTGGTGTTGTAGCTTCAATGGTTTCTACAATACTTTATAAAAATTTAGATTTAACCATGTTTTTAAACGGAATTTTAGGTGGTTTAGTTGGTATTACAGCAGGTGCAGATCAAATGTCTCCTACAGATGCTATTGCTATTGGTGCAATTGCTGGAGTTATCATTGTTTTTGCAGTTAGTTTAGTAGATAAAATAAAGTTAGATGATCCTGTTGGTGCCATTGCTGTTCACTTATTCTGTGGAATTTGGGGAACATTAGCAGTTGGTATTTTTGGTAACCTAGCTAGTATGGATCAGTTTATTAGCCAATTAATTGGTGTAGGTTCTTATGCTGCATTTTGTTTAGTAACATCATTCGTAATTATTTATGTACTTAAAATTACAATGGGCATTAGAGTAAGTGAAGAAGAAGAACTAGAAGGTTTAGATGTTCATGAGCATGGAATGGATGCATATCCAGACTTTAGATTAAACGAACATTAATTGTTTATTGATAAAATACACCTTCAAAACCGATTTTGAAGGTATATTTCTTCTTTTTATGAATATGATAAAATTGATTGGTTCAAATTATGATTATTATATTTTTAATATTGATATTTTATTTTCATCATAAAAATTACATTTAAAATCTCATATCCTTAAATTATATTCAACAAAATACATAGATTTGTAAATATAATTTAATTTGATATGGAGAAACAAGGACTGTATTTACCAGAATTTGAACATGAAAATTGTGGTGCTGGTTTTATATGTAATTTGAATGGTGATAAAACAAATCAAATTATACATGATGCTTTAGAAATTCTAGTAAAACTAGAACATAGAGGTGGTGTTAGTGCAGATGGAAGAACGGGTGATGGTGCTGGTTTACTCATAGATATACCTCATGAATACTTCACTAGAGTTTGCGATTTTTCGCTTCCAAAGCAGAGAGAGTATGCTGTTGGTATGGTGTTTTTGCCTAAAGTTTCTAATCAGTATAATTTCTGTAAAAATGTATTTGAAAAAGAAATTGCAGAACAAGGTTTAACCGTTATTGGTTGGAGAGTTGTTCCTGTAGATTCCTCTCAGTTAGGAGAAATCGCTTTAGCATCAGAACCTAATATTGAGCAATTATTTGTTGCTAAATCAGATGATATTGATGAAGCTACTTTCAAAGCAAAATTATATGCTGCCAGAAAAATTACAGAGCATACCATAAGTAATTCTAAAATTTCTGAAAGTAATTATTTCTACGTTCCAAGTTTATCAATTACCACCATTATCTATAAAGGTATTATTATGCCAGAAGATATTGGTCCATATTATAAAGATCTTCAAGAAATAGATTTGGTAACACGTTTGGCGTTAGTACACCAACGTTTTTCTACGAATACCATGCCAACTTGGGAACTTGCCCAACCTTTTAGACACATGTGTCAAAATGGAGAAATCAATACTTTAAGAGGAAATGTAAGTAGAATGAGAGTAAGAGAAGAAATCATGAAAAGTGATGTCTTTGGTCCTCAAATAGACAAATTATTCCCAATTATTTTACCAGGCAAATCAGATTCTGCATCTATGGATATGGTTGTTGAACTACTAACACATACAGGTAGATCATTGCCAGAAATTATGATGATGATGATTCCTGAAGCTTGGGAAAAACATGCTACAATGTCTCCAGAACGCAAAGCATTTTACGAGTACAATGGCTGTATTATGGAGCCTTGGGATGGCCCTGCTTCTGTACCATTTACAGATGGAGATTATATAGGAGCTTTATTAGACAGAAATGGTTTAAGACCTTCTAGGTACACAGTTACCAAAAGTGGTAAACTTATTATGTCTTCAGAAATTGGTGTCGTAGATATTCATCCTTCAGACGTAAAAGAACATGGACGATTAGAACCAGGAAAAATGTTCTTGGTAGATATGAATGAAGGTAGAATTATTGAAGATAAAGAAATTAAAAGTAAAATTGTTACTGAAAGACCTTATCAAGAATGGTTAGATAAAACTCGTTTACACCTAAAGGATGTTCCATATACTAGTGAAACTTGTCCTATAGAGACTATCGATATCAAAACACGTCAGCGTTTATTTAATTATACATTCGAAGATATTCAAGAGGTAATTACACCAATGGCTCAAGTTGGTAAAGAAGCTTTAGGTTCTATGGGTATAGATACTCCTTTAGCAGTTCTATCAGACAGACCACAATTAATTTCAAATTATTTCAAGCAACTTTTTGCCCAAGTAACGAACCCACCTTTAGATGGTATTAGAGAAAATATTGTAACTGATATTAGCTTAAACTTAGGGAAAGACAGAAATATTTTCAGCATTACTGAAAGACAATGTAGAAAGTTAAGAATTCAGAATCCTGTAATTTCAAATGCTGATTTAGAAAAAATTAGAAGTATAAATATTGAAAGCTTTAAAGCTGAAACTATACAAATTTTATATCCTAAAAGCGAAGGTTTAAACGGACTTGAAAATGCGCTAGAAGACATTGTTATTCAAGTTGAAAAAGCATTAGAAGCTAAGAAAAACATTATTATTCTTTCAGATAGAGGTGTTAATCAAAAATTAGCTCCAATTCCAGCTTTATTAGCATGTTCGTTTGTAAACCATCAATTAAATCGTTTACGCAAACGTTCTTATTTTGATATTATCATTGAATCTGCAGAACCACGTGAACCGCATCATTTTGCAACGTTATTTGGTTATGGTGCAAGTGCCATAAATCCATACATGGTGAATGAAATCATCAGGATGCAAGTAAAAGAAGGTTTCATTACAGATATGGATGAACAAAAGGCTGTAGATAATTTCAATACAGCAATTGGTAAAGGTTTATTAAAAGTGATGAACAAAATCGGAATCTCTACTTTACACTCATATAGGGGTTCTCAAATTTTCGAAATTGTAGGTTTTAACTCTCAATTTGTCGAAAAGTACTTTCCATATACAGCCTCTAGAATTGAAGGAATTGGTTTGTATGAAATAGAAAAAGAGATAGATCAGCGTTACAAACAAGCCTATCCAGATAATCAAATTGATAAAAATTTAGGTTTAAATATTGGTGGTGATTATAGATGGAGAAGAAATGGTGAACGCCACTTATTTAATCCAACTACAGTTTCTAAATTACAGCAAGCAGTTCGTTTAAGCGATCAAAAAAGTTACGATGTTTATGCGAAAGCAATAAATGAACAAGCAGAAAACCTAATGACAATTAGAGGTTTGTTCGAGTTTGATAATCTAGATCCTATTCCTTTAGATGAAGTAGAACCTTGGACAGAAATTGTAAAACGTTTTAAAACTGGAGCAATGTCTTACGGATCTATTTCCAGAGAAGCACATGAAAATTTAGCCATTGCTATGAATAGAATTGGAGGTAAATCTAATTCAGGTGAAGGTGGAGAAGATAGAAAACGTTTTCAAAAGGATAGTAATGGAGATAGTAGAAACTCTGCTATTAAACAAGTTGCTTCTGGTAGATTTGGAGTTACCTCTCACTATCTAACCAATGCAAAAGAAATTCAAATTAAAATGGCTCAAGGAGCCAAACCAGGAGAAGGTGGTCAATTACCAGGTTATAAAGTATTACCATGGATTGCAAATGCGCGAAATTCAACACCTTTTGTAGGTTTAATATCTCCTCCTCCACATCATGATATTTATTCAATTGAAGATTTAGCACAACTAATTTTCGATTTAAAAAATGCCAACAGAGAAGCAAGAATTAACGTGAAGTTAGTATCTGAAGTTGGTGTAGGTACAATTGCAGCAGGTGTTGCAAAAGCAAAAGCCGATGTTGTTTTAATTTCTGGTTATGATGGTGGTACAGGTGCATCACCTTTAACCTCTTTGAAACATGCAGGTCTGCCTTGGGAACTTGGTTTGGCTGAAGCACAGCAAACTCTTGTAATGAATAGTTTACGAAGTAGAATTGTTGTAGAGTGTGATGGTCAATTAAAAACAGGTAGAGATGTTGCTATAGCAGCACTTTTAGGTGCTGAAGAGTTTGGCTTTGCTACAGCTCCATTAGTAGCTTCTGGCTGTATCATGATGCGTAAATGTCACTTAAATACGTGTCCAGTAGGTATTGCTACTCAAGACAAAGAATTAAGAAAAAACTTCAAGGGAACTCCAGAACATGTAATTAACTTCTTCTACTACATAGCAGAAGAGTTAAGAGGCATTATGGCTCAATTAGGTTTCAGAACATTAGCTGAAATGGTTGGTCAAACGCATAAAATAGATGCGAACAAAGCCATCAAACACTACAAAGCCAAAGGTCTAGATTTATCGAGCATTTTACACAGACCTGATTCTTACAGAAAAATGACTGTGAATAACACTGAAAAACAAGACCATAATATAGACGATGTTCTAGACTTCACTATACTAAAAGACTCACATAGAGCAATGTATAGAAAGGAAAAAATGAATCTTAATTATCCAATTAAAAATACAAACAGAACTGTTGGGGCTATAGTAAGTAATGAAATTTCCAAAATTTATGGTCATTTAGGTTTACCTGAAGATACTTTAAATATTAATTTCACAGGATCAGCTGGTCAAAGTTTTGGTGCATTTGGAGCCTATGGTTTAACATTTACATTGGAGGGTAATACCAACGATTATTTGGGTAAAGGTTTATCTGGTGCCAAATTAATTGTTAAAAAACCAGCATCTGCTGATTTTCTAGCAGAGAATAATATCATAGTCGGTAATGTATGTCTTTTTGGAGCTGTTAATGGCCAAGCCTATATAAATGGAATTGCTGGTGAACGATTTGCAGTTCGTAATTCTGGTGCAACAGCAGTTGTAGAAGGTGTTGGTGACCATTGTTGTGAATATATGACAGGTGGTCAAGTTATTGTATTAGGTAAAACAGGAAGAAATTTTGCAGCTGGAATGAGTGGAGGTATTGCATACGTGTACGATCCAGAAGATAATTTTAAAAACGGATTATGTAATACTGAAACCATTGAATTTGAAAATATTTCAGAGGAAAATGCAGCAGAATTAAAATCAAATATCGAAAAACATCTTTTATTTACGAACAGTAAAAAAGCAGAAGAATTACTTTCTGATTGGGATAATAGCTTATCCAATTTTGTGAAAGTAATGCCTACTGAATACAAAAGAGCCTTGGAACGTTTAAAAACAGAAGAACCAATGGTAGAAGAACTAACAATAGCATAATGTCATGGGAAAAGTAACAGGATTTAAAGAATTTGAAAGACAGGATGAGACGTATAAGTCTGTAATGGATCGTGTAAAACATTACAATGAGTTTACGGTTCCTTTATCTGATAAAGAAATTACAAAACAGGGTTCTAGATGTATGGACTGTGGAATACCATTCTGTCATAGTGGATGTCCATTAGGGAATTTAATTCCAGATTTCAACCACATGGTTCATCAAGGAGAATGGAAAAAAGCTTCTTGGATTTTACATTCAACAAATAACTTTCCAGAATTTACAGGAAGATTATGTCCTGCTCCATGTGAACAAGCTTGTGTCCTAGGAATTATTGAAGATCCAGTTTCCATAGAAAATATAGAAAAGAATATCGTCGAACGTGCCTTTAAAGAAGGATGGGTTAAACCTCAAATACCAAAAACTAGAACTGGAAAAACAATTGCTGTTATAGGTTCTGGACCTGCTGGTTTAGCAGCGGCTCAACAATTAAACAGAGCTGGACATATAGT